>WQYQ01000004.1 GCA_009781175.1 Betaproteobacteria bacterium | reverse complement strand
CCGAACAGGACCGTGAAACGAAGCCGCGCCGATGATATTGCGGATTGCCCGTGAGAAAGTAGGTCAGCGTCAGACTACCCCACTCCAAAAACCCCCGAGCTTCACAAAAGGCTCGGGGGTTTTTAATTTCCAAGTCCTCTATCCATCAAGCTGCCTCCCCGCTCCTCAATCCCACAGATCCCTCACGCCAACTCCTACAACTTCCCTCGCAAAACAGCGCACAATCGCAACTTTGGCTTCCCTGTAACCTCCGTAAAAGAGTAAATAAGACCCCTCAACCCACGGAGTTCTTCCAATGTCCAGCGACCTGGAAATTGTTCTTGCTCTGCTGTGTGGTGCTATCGCGCTTTTCGCTCTCAACAAGCCAAGAATGGACGTGGTGGCGCTGCTTATTATTGTTGCGTTGCCACTTTCCGATGTGCTCGACGTGAAGGAGGCGCTCGCCGGCTTCAGCGACCCGAATGTGATCTTGATCGCCGCGCTTTTCGTGGTCGGCGAGGGGCTCGTGCGGACGGGGGTTGCGCATCAGCTTGGGCGTTGGCTTACGCATCGGGCGGGTTCGAGCGAGACGCGGCTCATCGTGCTCCTGATGTTCATTGTCGCCACACTCGGCTCGGTCATGAGTTCGACCGGCGTCGTTGCGATCTTCATTCCAGTCGTACTCAATATTGCGCAGCGGACCGGCATTGCACCGGGGCATTTAATGATGCCGCTGTCCGTCGCGGGACTGATCAGCGGCATGCTGACCCTCGTTGGAACGCCGCCGAACATGGTCGTGCACAGTGAACTGCTGCGCAGTGGCTACCAGGGATTCGGGTTTTTCGACTTCTCCGCCGTGGGTGTTCCGGTGCTGGCGCTAGCTATCGGGTACATGCTTTATGCACGCCGCTGGCTGCCCGCGTCGAAGCCTGATACCAGCGCCAGCGTTTCGCGGCGTCGGATTGCCGATCTGGTGCGCGACTATCGCCTCGAGGGGCGCGAACGGCGTCTGCGGATTTTGTCCGAATCGCCGCTGGCCGGAAAGAAGTTGGCCGAATCACAATTGCGCCGCTCGCATGGCGCAACGGTTGTAGGCATTGAACGCGAGGAGCGTTTCGGCCGCGAAATCCTCGCGCCCGAGGCCAATACCCGCATGCAGGCTGGCGACGTAATCCTGCTCGACTATCTGGCCTCTGATGTCGAACTCGCCAGCCTGTGCGAACAGATGCAACTGCAACGCTTGCCGTTCGACAGCGGCTATTTCGCCGATCGGACGCAAGAGATCGGCATGGTCGAAATGACGCTGCCGCCCGAGTCGTCACTGATCGGTAAAAGCATCGTCCAGATGGCGGTGCGTTCGCGTTACAGGCTCAACGTCGTCGGTATTCGCCGCAACAAGCATATTCTCGACCGTTTCGGCCAGACCAAGCTCAAGCTCGGCGACACCATGCTCGTTATTGGCTCCTGGCGCGCACTGCGCGAACAGCAGGCGCAGTCGCATGATTTCCTCCTCTACGACCTGCCCGCGGAGGTCGACCAGGTGCTTGCCGCGCCGGGCCGTGCGCTATTTGCGTTATTGAGCCTCGTGGTAATGATTGTGCTCATGGTGACGGGCGTGGTGCCCAACGTCATTGCCGCCCTGATCGCGGCGCTGATGATGGGTCTGTTCCGTTGCGTGGATATGCCGAACGCCTATCGCTCGATCAACTGGCAAAGCTTGATCTTGATTGTCGGCATGCTGCCGTTCGCAACCGCATTGCAGAAAACTGGTGGCATTGCGATGGCGGTTGACTTCTTTGTTGCGCTCGCCGGCCGCACGCAGCCGCATATGATGCTCGCCGCGCTTTTTGCGGTGACCGCGTTGATCGGTTTCACCATCTCCAACACCGCGACGGCCGTGCTCATGGCGCCGGTCGCCGTGGGCATTGCGAGGCAGATGGATGTGTCGCCTTATCCGTTTGCCTTCATGATTGCGCTGGCCGCGTCGGCATCGTTCATGGCTCCGATCTCCTCGCCGGTTAATACCCTGGTCGTCGCACCGGGCAATTACCGCTTCGCGGACTTCGTGCGTGTTGGCGTGCCCTTCACCATATTGGTGATGATCGTCTGCGTGGTGCTCGTGCCGATCGTCTACCCATTTCAGTGAGTATCGATTGGCGGTCAAGTAATTGCGGATCGTTTGCCAATCCAGATTGAAGCGCGCCAGGTATTTGTGCTGCCGATCGGCATTGTTGCCGTTTCACTGCGCTTGTGCGAACGTGGCAAATTTCAGGTGCACACGGCGCACTTTGGCTCGCATTCACTAAACGTATATGAATTACCAAGTTATCCAGACCCCCAATGCCGCGCCGATCAAAATATGGGCCAATGGCGTGCCGGTGGAGAACGATGCGCGCGAGCAGTTGATTAAAACCGCGCGCATGCCTTTCATCTATAAGCATCTTGCCGTGATGCCCGACGTGCATCTTGGCAAGGGTTCGACGATCGGGAGCGTGATCCCGACCGTGGGCGCGATTATCCCGGCTGCGGTTGGCGTGGATATCGGCTGCGGAATGATCGCCGCGCGCACCACGCTGAACGCGGCGGATCTGCCCGACAACCTGGCCGGGTTGCGTAGCGCGATCGAGGCCGCCGTGCCGCATGGCCGCACGCTGACGCGTGTGAGCCGCGACAAGGGCGCATGGGAAAACCCGCCCGCCACGGTCGATGCGATGTGGGGCGAATTGCTTGAAGGCTTCACGCGGATTACCCAAAAGCATCCGCGCCTGCAAAACACCAACAACTACAAACACCTGGGCACCCTGGGAACGGGGAATCACTTCATCGAAGTGTGCCTGGATGAAGTGGATCGGGTTTGGTTCATGCTGCATTCGGGTTCGCGTGGTGTGGGAAATGCGATCGGCGCGCACTTCATCGAACTGGCGCAGGAGGATATGCGCCAGCACATCGCGAATCTGCCGGACCGCGATCTGGCCTACTTCGAAGAAGGCAGCCGGCATTTCGACGATTACGTCGAAGCCGTCGGCTGGGCGCAGGATTTCGCGCGGCGCAATCGCGCGGTGATGATGGAGAACCTTGTGGCCGCCGTACGGCAGATCATCGCTAAGCCATTTGCGGTCGATGTCGAGGCGGTGAACTGCCACCACAATTATGTGCAGCGAGAAACCCACTTTGGCCAGGAAGTGTTCGTCACGCGCAAGGGGGCGGTGTCGGCGCACAAGGGGCAGCTCGGCATCATTCCGGGGTCGATGGGAGCGAAGAGCTATATCGTGCGCGGCCTCGGCAACGCGGACGCGTTTTGCTCATGCAGCCACGGCGCGGGACGAACGATGAGCAGAACGAAGGCCAAGAAGATGTTTACGGTTGAAGACCAGATTCGCACGACGGCGCACGTCGAATGCCGCAAGGATAAAGACGTGGTCGACGAAATCCCGCTGGCCTACAAGGACATCGATGCCGTGATGGCCGCGCAGTCCGATCTTGTTGAGATCGTGCATACCCTGCGTCAAGTCGTGTGTGTGAAGGGTTAGATGTTTAGCCCCGTCATTCTGCGCGAAGTCGCAGAATCCATTTGTCCTCCGATAGTGGAGTGGATTCTGCGACTGCGCTTCGCTCCGCGCAGAATGACCGAGAATCGAGCGCAAGCGAGACAAATATTTAGGCGGCGAAGATGCCCCAACTCGTGGCCTTACAGCCTCTCGCGATAGATTCCTAGGCGCGATACCGCCCAAGCCATCAGCGGTGGAATTGGTCGCCACCGGCCTTGGGTCAGCGGCGCTGAATAAAAAACAATCTCGGTTCTTGAAAAAGCGGCAGGCCATCCCTATTATTAGCACTCATCAGGGTTGAGTGCTAACAAGCATAGGCCGTCAGGCCGTTGCAACCCCGAACAATTTCTTCGGGCCGACCTCCGGCCCGGTTAATCAAAGACTAAGTACAACGTACGAGGAGTAACCTGTATGAAGATTCGTCCCTTGCACGACCGCGTGATCGTCAAGCGTATCGAAGCCGAGCGCACGACCGCATCCGGCATCGTGATTCCCGATTCCGCCGGCGAGAAGCCGGATCAGGGCGAAGTGCTGGCCGTCGGCAATGGCAAACAGCTCGATAGCGGCGAAGTGCGCAAGCTGGATGTGAAAGTCGGCGATCGCGTGCTGTTCGGCAAGTACGCCGGCCAGACCGTCAAGGTCGATGGACAGGAAGTCATGGTCCTGCGCGAGGAAGACATCCTCGGCGTCATCGAAGCCTAAGTCCCGCTTCTCACAGCTTTCCAAACGAATTCATATAGAGGTAGAAGATGCCAGCTAAGCAAGTTCTGTTCGGTGATGACGCACGCGTCAAGATCGTCAATGGTGTAAACGTCCTGGCCAATGCGGTCAAGGTTACCCTGGGTCCGAAGGGCCGCAACGTCGTGCTCGACCGCTCGTTCGGTGCTCCGACCGTGACCAAGGACGGCGTTTCCGTCGCCAAGGAAATCGAACTGAAGGACAAGTTCGAAAACATGGGCGCGCAAATGGTCAAGGAAGTCGCTTCCAAGACCTCCGACAACGCCGGTGACGGCACCACGACCGCGACCGTTCTGGCGCAGGCCATCGTGCGCGAAGGCATGAAGCTCGTCGTTTCGGGCCACAACCCGATGGATCTGAAGCGCGGCATCGACAAGGCGGTCGCCGCCCTCGTCGCCGAAGTCAAGAAGGCCGCCAAGCCGACCACGACCTCGAAGGAAATCGCCCAGGTCGGTTCGATCTCCGCGAACTCCGACGAAGCCATTGGCAAGATCATCGCCGACGCGATGGACAAAGTCGGCAAGGCCGGCGTGATTACCGTTGAAGACGGCAAGTCGCTCGATAACGAACTCGACGTCGTTGAAGGCATGCAGTTCGACCGCGGCTACCTGTCGCCGTACTTCATCAACAACGCCGAGAAGCAGATCGCCGCGCTCGACAACCCGTTCGTGCTGCTGCACGACAAGAAGATTTCGAACATCCGCGATCTGCTGCCGGTGCTCGAACAAGTCGCCAAGGCCGGCCGTCCGCTGCTCATCATCGCCGAAGACATCGAAGGCGAAGCGCTCGCGACCCTGGTCGTTAACAACATCCGCGGCATCCTCAAGACCGTTGCGGTCAAGGCTCCGGGCTTCGGCGATCGCCGCAAGGCCATGCTCGAAGACATCGCGATCCTGACCGGCGGCACCGTGATCGCCGAAGAAGTCGGCCTGTCGCTCGAAAAAGCCACGCTGAACGATCTGGGCCAAGCCAAGCGCATCGAAGTCGAAAAGGAAAACACCACGATCATCGACGGCCACGGCGCTGCCGACGCGATCCAGGCGCGTGTTACGCAGATCGACGCACTCGTCGAAACCGCGACCTCCGACTACGACAAAGAGAAGCTGCAAGAGCGCAAGGCCAAGCTGGCCGGCGGCGTTGCGGTCATCAAGGTTGGCGCTGCGACCGAAGTCGAAATGAAAGAGAAAAAGGCTCGCGTTGAAGACGCGCTGCACGCCACGCGCGCCGCCGTTGAAGAAGGCGTCGTCGCTGGCGGCGGTGTCGCGCTGCTGCGCGCCCGTACCGCGATCAAGGATCTGAAGGGCGACAACGACGAGCAGAACGCCGGCATCCGCATCGTGATGCGCGCCGTCGAAGAGCCGCTGCGCCAGATCGTCGCCAACGCCGGTGACGAGCCGTCCGTCGTCATTAACGCCGTGCTCGAAGGCAAGGGTAACTACGGTTACAACGCCGCCAACGGCACCTACGGCGACCTCGTCGAACTTGGCGTGCTCGATCCGGCCAAGGTTACGCGCACCGCGCTGCAGAACGCCGCATCGGTCGCCGGCCTGATCCTGACCACCGACGCGCTCGTCGCCGAACTGCCGGAAGACAAGCCCGCCAGCGGAATGGGTGGCATGGGCGGAATGGGTGGCATGGGCGGTATGGACATGGGCATGTAATTGCCTGAGTCGTTCGCTTGATGTACAAAAGAAACCCCGCTTCGGCGGGGTTTCTTTTTGGGGCGGAGCGAAGCACTCACCATTTCTTCAAACAAATCTGATCCAAATACGTCGCCATCTCCGGAAATTCCAACTCAGAGCAACCGAAAAATGGGGAGCACTTCAGAAGCCAGAAATTTCCAGTTAAGATTGGTACGAAAAACAGTGCAGCCTCAGGACGCGCTTGACAGCAGGTCTCGATGCAATGCGCGCTATTACGAGGGCATACGAGCAGCTTGTGAAATATCGAATGTTTTCGATTAAAAACATTGCGCAACTGTCACAGGTAGGCGGCGAAGGAGAAATGAGGTAAAGATATGGCGACTCGATACTCGAAAAGGCGAATTGACGGATCAATTGGCTACTACGATTCTGTTGAGGAAATGAACGCAGACGTATACATTCCGCCGCCGCTATTTTCGTTCAACATTTTTTTCGCTGTAATCGGATTTTTCGCAAGTCTCGTGATCGCGGGCATCGTAATTTTTGGTTTTGGAGTTGGTCATACATTGCCCAAGTGGGCACGCTTCATCAGCGTGTTCGCTGCTGCGGGGGTTGGCTCATATATCATTGGCCGAGTCGGGGAAGCGCTGCTAATTGTACTTGGGTATGTAATTTTGATCGCTATAGCCGGTTCCATCATCTCTTTGGTGTGGCATCTTGCATAATTTCCCAGACTAGGGATAAGAGGCATCAATAACGAGTCCGGTTGGAGTGAATGCAATGAACCCCAACGTTTCAGAGTTTGGAATCGCTGCCGTGTTGGGATTTGCTCCGCTTACCCCTTATTCCGTTTGAGTACGCGAAGGCGAAGCGCAAACGGTATTCGCCGTGCTGACGGGGGCTGGCTCAGTTGCCGCCGCCGGCGCGCAATGGTTCGCGCAGCAAGGCGAAATCGCGCGGCGCGACGTATTGCAGCAACTCCTTGCCGTCGCTGTCGACGATCACATCGAGACCCTGGCGCGGATACAGCAGATGCACCCGCTTCTCTGTCACCTGAAGGCGTTCCTCCGGCTGGCCGAAACGCTGGACGACCGTCGCTTCGTCGAGATTGACCGTCGGTATCACCGCCAGCGCCTTGACCCGCGCCTGCTCCAGTTGCGCCAGATCGTCCCGGTGCAGCGTGATCTTGCGCGTCGCGCTTTCCATGCGCTCGGCTTTCAGCGCCCGCTCGCGCATGGCGGCGACCGTCTCCGGCGCGACATCCAGCGTCACCACCATGTGGGCCTGCACGAAACCGAGCGTGATCTGGCTGTAATAGGCTTCGACCGCGCCGATCTCGCCCGGCGCGGCAATGATCGCCACCTCGAAATCGTCGCCGAGCGCCGCCCGGACATCGGCCAGGGTACTGCGCCCCGGTTGCAGGCCGAACACCGTGCTGCCGCCCTGGCCGTCGACCTCGATCCGCCAGGGTAGGTTGCGTTGGGAATCGCCGCCGCCCTCGGGAGTCAGGAACAAAAGGGGAACGAGCAGGGCGACAAGGATGAAGCCAATCAGGTAAAGCGCGAATTTCATGATCTGGACGGTAGCGGAGCGAGGGCCGATTGTGCCACAGACGCCCGACCAACCAGCGAAAAGGGCCGCGCCCAATGGCGCCCGCCCCAGCATGCTTCCATGCCGGTCAGGCACGGTATCTACACGGGCTCCTTAAGGGCCGGAACTATAATCCAGTCCCTGCCGTAAAAAGCTTCTTTACATGAAAACCCATCTGCGCGTCCAAGTCGTATTGGCTTTCTGCTTACTCCTTATGCCCTTGGTTTACGCGGAACCGGCTTCCTTGTCTTCGCCGACCCCGGATCTCAGTGAGTTCGATTCGGTCATCTCTGAAATCAGAGCCATGGTAAAGACCGATGAACGTGAAGTGCCCAATTTCGTGGTTCGAGAGGCGACGCCTGAGCGTATAGAGAAGCTTTTCCGGACGCCAGGAGTCGTCCATCTGCCAAGAAATATCCGGGAAAATGGGCTGATCTTCGCAGGTCTGGGTTCGGACCTTCTAAGTTTTGACAAGCCATCAGACATCATCGCAAAGGTATCGTCCTGGTTTCCTGTTGAGGTCGCTAATGCACGCGAAAATAAGAATCAACGATTCGGCCCCCCGTATTTATATGGACCCTATGAACATTGGAATGCCGAACCTGCTGCTTTTATGTCGCTATGGAATTGCATGCCGCAAAACGCTTGGTTGAGGCCAAATGAGAATCCATTTTCCCGTCGTTGGGGCGACGGAAGAAATCCTCTATATCCGATAGCGGCCAGGTCATCGAGTTATGAGGAATATGACTTTGGCCTCTGTATTCACAAACGGAATGGAGCCCTGAACAAGTGGAATCCGGAAGATGAAAAGCAACCCCAAAAGATTGCAGAGATGGTTGCCCCTCTGTTGCGTAGCAGGTTCGCATCCTTCTTGAGTAACTCCCGTTGCCGTGGAACCGGCCCGGATGATTGTGTGCTGATTATGCGTCTGTGGGCGAGCTTATCGCCATCCGACCCGGATCTTGCTGCGACCATCCAGAGCCTGGAAACCGATGTTGTGCCTGATGCTCCCTTGCCAGAACTGATAAACCCAAAGGCGTCGTGGTCCGATTCGAAACTTGAAGACGGACAGGCCCGCTTTGATGTTGGGCTTCGTCGTGCAGCATTCTTGCGCGCGAAACTTCTTTCTGTGCTCAATGCGCCCCACGCTTGGCCTGATGATGCACTTTCCGTAACTCTGCGGCAGCTATCAACCCTTCGTCGTGATTTTGCGTTTCCTTATGTTCGTCGCTTTTATATGTACGAAATCGATTACAGAAACGATCCAATTAATCCTTGGCGTATTGTCGATTCGGAATTGTCGGAAAAACAGGGGTTAAGGCTCGCCATTCTCAATGAGCTGGAGCGCCTTTCTCTAAGCAACTCCGCGGAATGCGAGGTTTTTGATCAGTGGTTCAAACATGGCGGCAAATCCTTGCAAACCGAGTATGTGCTCAGGCGCTTACGCTCAACCGGCAAGAAACCCGAATGTGGCTCTCCGGATTTTGAGTGGCTGAGGCAGCAAACAGATTCTGAATACCGTTATGTTCTATATGGCTACTTGGCCTTGATGGACTATTTGCCGGAAACTGAAAAAAGCATGCTGGCTGCTGGCCTAACGAATGATGGCGCCCTTTGCGGTGACAAGAACGAAACCGCCTTGCCTAGCTGGCTAAGGCAGATATGCGCCAAGAGTCGTTCCGGGAAGTTCCTGCTGCGAAAAGAGATGGATTGAGGCTGAACCCCCTCTCAGCCCACAAGGTGGGGTGAGCCAGCGAACCCCAACGCTCCACGGAATCGCGTTGGGCATCATTGCATTCAGCCCAACCTACCTCGCTAATTCGATCCAGCGCATTCGCTATTTCTTTAAATAAATCTGATCAAACACGCCGCCATCGGCAAAATGCGTCGCTTGCGCTTTGGCCCAGCCGCCGAAAACATCGTCGATTTTGAATAGCTTGAGCGGGTTGAACTGTTTCGCATATTTCGCCGCGATTTTTTCGTCGCGGGGGCGGTAGTAATGACGCGCGGCGATTTCCTGGCCTTCGGGCGAGTAGAGATATTGCAAATAAGCTTCCGCGACTTTACGCGTGCCGTGTTTCGCGACGAATTTGTCGACGACCGCAACGGGCGGTTCGGCGAGGATTGAAACCGATGGGGTGACGATATCCACCTTGGTGGGGCCGATCTCTTTCAGGGCGAGGTAGGCTTCGTTTTCCCACGCGATCAACACATCGCCCTGGCCGCGCTCGACAAAGCTTGTTGTTGCGCCGCGCGCGCCGGAATCGAGCACTAGCACGTTCTTATAGAGCTTGCCGACGAACTCGCGCGCCTTGGCTTCGTTGCCGTCGGCTTGTTGAAGCGCATAGCCCCAGGCCGCGAGGTAGTTCCAGCGTGCGCCGCCGGATGTCTTGGGGTTGGGCGTGATGACGCCGATGCCGGGTTTGACCAAATCGTTCCAGTCGCGGATCTGTTTGGGATTTCCTTTCCGTACAAGGAACACGATCGTCGAGGTATAGGGGGCGGCGTTATGTGGCAAGCGCGATTGCCAGTTTTCGGCCAGCAGACCTTTCTTTGCGATGGCGTCGATGTCGTAAGCCAATGCCAGTGTCACGACGTCGGCTTCGAGGCCGTCGATGACCGCGAGCGCCTGTTTGCCGGAGCCGCCGTGCGAGGCGCGCACTTTCAGCGTCTCGCCGGTTTTGTTCGCCCAGTGCTTGGCGAAAGCGGTATTGAACTCCTGATACAGCTCCCGCGTTGGGTCGTAAGAGACATTCAATAATTCCGCAGCTTTTATCGAAAGGGGTAAAAGTAGCAGGCCCGCGACCCCCAGGAGTTGCGGCAGGTGGAAACGACGAAGCATATTGGTTCTCCAGCGGTTATTGGTTTTAGCGCGCTGAAGTGTAAAGAGGGCCATACGGAATATGAACGAAGTATTTTTCAGATCGATATAACTGAGTGAGGGTACAAGTAAAGAACCAGAAGTTATGCACTATCAAAATGCGCTGCTCGTTATGAGTGCTTCAGGGCTGTGGATCGGCGATCGGCGGTAAAATTATCAATTGCCTTGAAGATCTGCGCCATGCCTTTGCTCGACAATCTGAACCCAGAACAACTTGCCGCCGTCACTTTGCCGCCGCAGCCAGCGCTGATTCTCGCGGGGGCGGGCTCGGGCAAGACGCGGGTGCTGACGACACGGATCGCCTGGCTGATTTCGACCGGGCAGGCCACGCCGCAAAATATTCTCGGGGTGACATTCACCAACAAGGCTGCGAAGGAAATGTTGCTGCGGCTTGGCACGATGCTGCCGATCAATACGCGCGGCATGTGGATCGGCACGTTTCATGGGCTGTGCAACCGCTTGCTGCGCGCGCATTACCGCGACTCGGGCTTGCCGGAAACTTTCCAGATTCTCGATCAGGCCGATCAGCTTGCCGCGATCAAGCGTTTGCTCAAGGCCCTGAATGTCGACGATGAGAAATACCCCGCGCGCGATCTGCAACACTTCATCAATGCGAACAAGGAGGCGGGCATCCGCGCGAATGCCGTCGAAGCCTGGGATGAGTGGAGCCGCAAGCGCGCCGCGCTTTACCAGGAATACGAGTTGCAGTGTCAGAAAGAGGGTGTCGTCGATTTCGCCGAGTTATTGCTGCGCGCCTATGAATTGCTGAGCCGCAACGAACCGCTGCGCGCGCATTATCAGCAGCGCTTTCGTCATATTCTCGTCGATGAGTTTCAGGATACGAACCGCTTGCAGTACCTGTGGCTCAAATTGTTGGCTGGGCACGGCGGGCCAGCGCCCGCCGCAGTGTTCGCGGTCGGTGACGACGATCAATCGATCTACGCGTTTCGCGGTGCGGAGGTCGGCAATATGCGCGACTTCGAACGCGAGTTCAGTGTGCCGAATGTGATCCGGCTCGAACAGAACTACCGCTCGCACGGCAATATTCTCGACGCCGCGAACGCGATCATCGCGAACAACACGAAGCGGCTCGGTAAGAATCTGTGGACCGAGGCGGGCGCGGGCGAGCCGATCCGGCTTTACGAGGCGCTGACCGATGGCGATGAGGCGCGCTGGGTCGTCGAGGAGATTCAATCCCTGATCCGCGATGGTGCGATGCGTTCCGACATCGCTTTGCTTTATCGCAGTAACGCGCAATCGCGCGTACTCGAACACCAGCTTTTCTCGCTGGGGATTGCGTATCGCGTTTACGGCGGCCTGCGTTTTTTCGAGCGCCAGGAAATTAAGCATGCCTTGGCCTATCTGCGGTTGATCGCGAACGCGGACGACGACACGGCTTTCTCGCGCGTCGTCAATTTCCCGACGCGGGGTATCGGCGCTCGCTCGATCGAATTGCTGACCGACTCGGCACGCACTTTGAATACGAGTCTGTACGCGACGGTTCCGCACCTTTCGGGGCGGCCGGCGGCTTCGCTCGCGGTCTTCGTGCGCTTGATTGAGGACATGCGTCAGGAAACGCGCGAATTGCCTTTGCCCGAGCTGATCAATCACGTGCTCGATACATCGGGCCTGCGTGCGCACTATCGCGCCGAGCGCGAAGGCGAAGAGCGTTTGGCGAACCTTGATGAGTTGATTAATGCCGTGACGAACTTCGTCACCGAGGCGGAAGACCCGTCGCTCGCGGGCTTTCTGGCGCATGCCTCGCTCGAAGCGGGCGAGCACCAGGCCGATGCGGGTCAGGATGCGATTCAGCTCATGACGGTGCATGCGGCGAAAGGGCTGGAGTTCGATGCGGTTTTTCTGACGGGCGTGGAGGAGGGACTGTTTCCGCATGAAAACAGCATCACCGAACAGGACGGCCTGGAAGAAGAACGTCGCCTGATGTATGTCGCGGTGACGCGTGCGCGCAAGCGGCTCTATCTTTCGCTTGCGCAGAGCCGGATGCTGCATGGTCAAACACGCTATTCGATCCGGTCGCGTTTCATCGACGAGATTCCGGTGGCGTTGACCAAATGGCTCACGCCGCGGGTTCAGAATACCGCGACGCGTTATTACAACCCGTCTCTAGCGCAACCGGCCGCGCCGCGCTCCGTCGCGGCTCAGTCGCGCGATCTGGCGGGCTTTCGCATCGGCCAGCTTGTGCGGCATGCGAAGTTCGGCGACGGCGTGATCGTGTCCGCTGAAGGCAGCGGCGCGGATGCGAAGGTGCAGATCAATTTCGGCGCGGCGGGGATGAAGTGGCTGATGCTCGCGATGGCCAAGCTCGAAGCGGCTTGATGCCTTTCAGACATGAGGTCTTGGTCGCACAGTTGCCACACTCACGGCAAGATCATGAATAGGTTCCAAGCCTTCCCACTCCCGTACTGTCATTCTGCGCGAAGTCGCAGAATCCATTTTCCCTCTGATAGTAGATTCTGCGACTACGCTTCGCTCCGCGCAGAATGACCGCGAGTCGAGCGTAAGCGAAACAAACTTTATGAGCGGCGAAGACGCCCCAAACTCGTGGCGTTACAGCTTCTCGCGACGGATTCTCAGGACGCGTCGGCTGGCTTCATCTGCGCTTGCAGATAGTTTTGCAGTCCGACTTGCTCGACGAGTTCGAGTTGGGTTTCAAGGTGATCGATATGCTCTTCGGTCGCGTCAAGAATTTCTTCAAGGATCTCGCGCGAGACATAGTCCTTGACCGATTCGCAGTAGGTGATCGACTCCTTGAGGTCGCCGTGAGCGGCGTATTCGAGCTTGAGGTCGCCTTGGAGACATTCGACGACGTTCTCGCCGATCAGGAGCTTACCGAGGGTCTGCATGTTCGGCAGCCCTTCGAGCAAAAGAATCCGCTCGATGAGTTGATCCGCATGTTTCATTTCCTCGATCGACTCCGCATATTCATGCGCGCCGAGCCGTTCGTAACCCCAGTTTTTATACATCCTGGCATGCAGGAAGTATTGATTGATTGCCGTTAGTTCATGCGCGAGCTGCTTGTTGAGCAGCTGTAGGACTTGTTTGTCGCCTTTCATTATCGTTTCTCCGAATACTTGGGTTGGGCTCCGTGTCCTCGCCATGACATGCGCGTAAGCAGTCGAGCGCACAACGCGCGCAACGGCCACACTCGGAAGTTACACCCAAAATGTGACGCAATTCGCGCAGGCGACGTATTCCTTGTTGGGCGGCCAATGCGATATCGCGCTCGGTGACGGCGTTGCAGACACAGACGTACATAGCCTAGTGATTCGGAATCCTGGGCACAAGTGGTTATTCTCACTTGCTGATCAGGAAACGATTAGAAATGATAATGTTTATCATTTTGAATATCGTCTCGTAGGGTGTCAAGCGTCGATTGGCATGCTTTCGGGGTGGGTTTCTCGGCGCCAAACGTCAATCGGTTTCAGAACGCCATTCAGTGGAGGAGTTGTCTGAAAAAAATGGCCTCCGAAGCGAGGCCGTTACATCGTTTTTTACCTGGGCGGGGTTATTGCGTTGGCGTGGCGGTTGACTGTGTATTCTGCGCCGGGCGATCAAGCTGGTATGCCTGCTCGGTGCTCAGGATTTCCGCGACGACGACGACTTTGCGTACCCCATCGGTTTTTGCAATGACGCCGGAGATCAGATCAGCTTCGCTTTGCGTCAGCAGGCCCATCAAATAGACCACACTGTTTTCGGTGACGATTTTGAAGTGGTTGCTGTTGACGTCCTTGGTTTTGAGCAGCCGCGTTCTGACCGCGGTCGTCAGATAAGTGTCGTTTGTGCGGGTGCCAAACGAAATTGCCGGACTAATCGTGAGTTCGTTATGGATGCCGCGGACCGAGTTCTGAATCGTTCCGACCAGCTCGCCCGCGCGCACTCTGGCCGCTTCATTGGGAACCTGGCCGGTGAGCAGCACGATCCGGTTGTAACTGGTGACGGATGTCCGGGCGGTGGCGGGGAGATTGTCGGCAAGCTGGCTCGATAGCCGGGTTTCGATCGTGGTGTCTTCGAGTTGCGTACCGTAAGAGCGGCGATCGATCGTTGAGGTCACGCCGACGGCGGTGCCGGTGGCAAGCACCGGAAGACATCCCGGCAGCGATGCGGCCAGCAGCAGTGCCGCGAAAATGGTTTTGAACTTCATGCATCCCCCAACAAAAGAGCATCGATGCCATCACACAGACAATGCATGGCAAGGATATGAATTTCTTGTACGCACGCGCTTCGCTCGTGCGGCACGCACAGATGGATATCGTCCGCGCGCAACGCTTCGGCGACCCGGCCGCCGCCTTGGCCCGTCAGTGCAATGACCCGCATTTCGCGCTGATGCGCGGCCTCGATCGCGGCCAATATGTTCGCCGCGTTACCCGAAATCGATAAGGTGACCAATATGTCATTGGGCTGACCCAAGGCGCGCACCTGTTTTGCAAAAATTTGTTCGAGTGAATAATCGTTCGCAAGCGCGGTTAGCGTGGCGCTGTCGCTCGTCAGCGCGATTGCGGCAAGTTCCGGGCGCTCGCGTTCGAAGCGGCCGAGCAGTTCCGCAGTGAAATGCTGTGCATCGGCCGCCGAGCCGCCGTTACCGCAGACGAGAATTTTTCCGTTGGCGAGGAGGGCTTGCGTCAGCGTTTCGACAGCCATCGCGAGTGGCGGCGCAAGTAACTCGATCGAGGCGAGTTTTGCCTGTGCGCTTTCCTCGAATTGGCGTGAAATATGGGCAATCAGATCCATGCATGGTCTTTCAAACCGGAGCGATGCAGTTTAGCACGCAAGGTTTTTGGCGCCTGTCTGTGCGCGCCAACTCCGGTATCATCTTTGCCCTGCATGAAACCTCAAAAACCCTATCAGCCTCCCGGCGAGCAGTGGCTGCGCCATGTGCCACTGGCTCCGTCCGATCCGCTGCGCGGCTGGTTGAGCAACCGCGGCTCTTTGACCGCGAGGATTCGCGCGCGTTGTCGACGCTTCGAAGTGCGCGTATTGCGCCAGCATCTGGCTTTGCCTTTGGAAGACGAACGCCGGGTATTGAGTGCGCGCGCGCATTCCCTCGCCTTGGTGCGCGAAGTGCTGTTGGTAGCCGATGGCGTGCCCGTCGTATTCGCCCATTCGGCGATATTGCCGCGCCATGTGCGCGGCGTCTGGCATCTCGTCACTGGCTTGGGGGCCCGTCCGCTCGGTTCGGTTCTGTTTGCGGACCCGGCTGTGTCACGCGGGCGGCTATACTTTCAATCACTGCGCGTGCCGGATGAGCGTTGGCAGCTTGCCGCGTGCGCGATTAGCGGGCAGGCGCCTGCATGCTTGTGGGCGCGCCGCTCCGTTTTCCTTAAGCAGGAACGGCCTCTGCTCGTAACCGAAGTGCTTTTGCCAAATTTGCTCGAACTGACTTATGACGACCCTAAGTGAACGGCTCGATCACTACGAAAAACTGACGCGCCTGGATAAGCCCATTGGCATCCTGCTTTTGCTCTGGCCGACGCTGTGGGCGCTGTGGTTTGCCGGCGATGGCCGGCCGAGCCTTTTAATCGTCGGAATCTTCATGCTGGGAACCGTTCTGATGCGCTCGGCCGGCTGTGCGATCAACGACTATGCGGACCGGGATTTCGACGGCAAGGTCGAGCGCACGCGCACCCGTCCACTCGCGACGGGTGCCATTCATCCGCGTGAAGCGATCCTTGTGGCGGCGGTGCTTTCGCTGTGCTCCTTCGCGTTGATTCTGCCCTTGAACCGCCTAGTGCTATGGCTCTCGCTGCCGGCTTTGTTTCTCGCCGGAAGCTATCCCTTCACCAAGCGTTTCTTCGCGATTCCGCAGGCTTATCTGGGCGTGGCGTTTGGTTTCGGCATTCCGATGGGCTTCGCGGCGATCTGGGGCCAGGTGCCCGGCGCGGCATGGCTTTTGTTATTGGGCAATATTTTTTGGGCTGTTGCGTATGACACCGAATATGCGATGGTCGATCGCCCGGACGATTTGAAAATCGGCATCAAAACTTCGGCGATCACTTTCGGCCGTTTCGATGTCGCGGCGGTGATGTTTTGCTACGCCGCCAGCCTTTCACTGTTCGGCTGGGTCGGACATCTCTTCAATCGCGGCTGGGTGTATTACGCCGGGCTGCTCGTCGCGCTTGGGATCGCCGTCTATCACTATGCCCTGATTCGCAAGCGCGACCAGGCGCGGTGCTTCCGCGCTTTCCTGCATAACAACTGGCTCGGCGGAACAATTTTTGTCGGCCTGGTGCTCGACTACTGGTTATTCCCTGGTGGCGTATCGGCACCCGGCTGATGGACGGAAATCGACGGCGATGAAATACAAGGATCTGCGTGAATTTATTGCTCAACTCGAATCGCTCGGGGAGTTGAAGCGCATCAAGGTGCCCGTGAGCACCCGGCTGGAAATCACCGAAATCGCCGATAGGGTATTGCGTGCCGGCGGTCCCGCGCTGTTATTCGAAAATCCGATTGGGGAAGCCGGGCCGCATAAATTTCCGCTCCTCGCCAATCTATTCGGGACGCCGCGCCGCGTCGCGCTGGGTATGGGTGAGGAAGGGGATTGGAAAACGGCTTTGCGCGAGATCGGCAAGCTGCTCGCTTTTCTCAAGGAGCCCGAGCCGCCGCGCGGCTTGAAGGATGCCTGGGAGAAGTTGCCGATCTTCAAGCAAGTCATGCACATGAGCCCGAAAGAAGTGGGCTCGGCGCCTTGCCAGGAAATCGTGTGGGAGGGGCCGGATGTCGATCTCGCGCGCTTGCCGATTCAGCATTGCTGGCCCGGTGATGTGGCGCCCTTGATTACGTGGGGGCTTGTCGTCACCCGCGGGCCCGATAAGCCGCGCCAGAATTTAGGCATCTATCGTCAGCAAGTGCTGGGGCCGAATCGGGTCATCATGCGCTGGCTGGCGCAGCGCGGCGGCGCGCTCGATTTCCGCGAACATCAGCAGCGTTTCCCGGGGGAGCCGTTTCCGGTCGCTGTTGTATTGGGTTGCGATCCAGCGACGATTCTCGCGGCCGTGACGCCGGTGCCGGACTCTTTGTCCGAATATCAGTTCGCGGGATTATTGCGCGGCGCCAAAACCGAGTTGGTGAAGTGTCTTGGCTCCACGCTGCAAGTACCGGCGACGGCGGAAATCGTGTTGGAAGGCGTGATTCATCCGAACGATGCGGCGCCCGAAGGCCCTTACGGCGATCACACCGGCTATTACAACGAAGTGGCGGAATTTCCCGTGATGACGATCGAGCGGATCACGTTGCGGCGCGATCCGATCTATCACAGCACTTACACGGGCAAGCCGCCCGACGAGCCCGCGATGCTCGGCGTGGCCTTGAATGAAGTTTTTGTGCCGCTGCTGCAAAAACAGTTTCCCGAAATCGTCGATTTCTATCTGCCGCCGGAAGGCTGTTCCTATCGACTGGCGGTCGTCAGCATGCGCAAGCAGTATCCTGGCCATGCTAAGCGTGTGATGTTCGGAATCTGGAGTTTTCTGCGCCAATTCATGTACACCAAGTTCATCATCGTCGTCGATGACGATGTCGACACGCGCTCCTGGCAGGAAGTCATCTGGGCCATGACGACCCGCGTGGATGCGACGCGCGATACGGTGCTCGTCGACAACACGCCGATCGACTATCTTGATTTCGCATCGCCGGTCGCGGGGCTCGGCAGCAAGATGGGGATCGACGCGACAAACAAATGGCCCGGCGAAACGCAGCGCGAGTGGGGCAGGCCGATCGAGATGGATGCGGCGGTCAAGCAGCGTGTCGATGCGATGTGGCAGGATCTGGGTCTATAGACCGCTTTAAGCGAGGTGCGCGGGCCGGGATTGGAGCATTCAAATGGCGATAGGCATCCTCATCGTAGGTGATGAAATTCTCTCGGGACGACGCCAGGACAAGCATTTCGCCAAAGCGCTCGAACTGTTGAGCGCGCGTGGTTTGCGGCTGAGCTGGGCACGTTATTGCGGTGACGAGCGTCCGCGGCTCGCCGGCATTTTGCGCGAATGTTTCGCGAGCGGCGATGTGTTCTTTTCTTTTGGCGGGATTGGGGCCACCCCGGATGACCATACCCGGCAAGCGGCGGCGGAGGCGCTTGGGTTGCCGCTGGCGCTGCATCCCGATGCGGAACGGGCAATTCGTGAGCGTTTCGGTGACGAGACGAATCCGACGCGGCTCGAAATGGGGGTGTTTCCCCTGGGTGCCAGAATTGTTCCAAACCCTTATAACCAGATCCCCGGTTTTGCTTTGCACTCGGCTTATTTTTTCCCGGGCTTTCCGGTCATGGCTTGGCCGATGATGGAAGCGGTGTTGGACGGGGAGCTGATCGCCTTGCTGCATGCGGAGCCGTATTGCGAGGCATCATTCTGGGTTTTCGATGCGCAGGAAAGCCAGATTGCAGGGCTGATGCGGGAGATTCAAACCCGTTTCGGCGTCACCGTATTCAGCCTTCCGAATACCTGGGCGCCGGGCCAGCGGCGGCAGATCGAGCTTGGCGCCAAAGGTGCGCCGGATGCGGTACTGGCTGCGATGGCGGCGCTTGAGCGCAGTCTGGCGGAGATGGGCTTCCCGACCGAGGCCGTAGGTTGATCGGGCGCGCAGGAAAAGAAAAAGCCGCGAAGCTAGCGCGGCTTTGAAGCGATCGTCCGAGGGACGGTCGTGGGAGACAAACTTGGACGTTTTCGAGGGGGAGGGGAAAACGTCCGTAAAACAATAAATTAAGCAGCTGCTTTCTTGGTGGACTTCTGCGCGGCCGAGCTGACTGCCTTGACAGTCGCGTCGGTTGCCGCGGCAACGTTTGCCTCAGCGATTTCGGCGGCTTGCTTGGCGACCTTGGTCATGCTGTCGTAGGCCGAGTTGGCTGCGGCGATAGCGGACTTCACGGCGGCGATGGTGACGTCGGAACCGGCCGGGGCCGACTTGGCCGCTTTGTCGAGGGCGCTCGCAACGTTTTTGTTCAGTTCCGTCATCTGTCCTTCGATGAGCTTGGACATGTCGTTTTGAGCCTGGGTCGCGATTTCATAAATGCTGCGGGAGTAGGCCACCGCTTTTTCGAGCGTCGGCTCGATCAGGGTGCTTTGCAGCGTGGTGAATTCCTGGACGTCCTTGATCGGGAACAGGGACTTGGTGTTGGCAACGCCGTTTTCCAACATGGCGCGAGCAGTGCTCAGGTTCAGGTTGGCCAGGCGCTCAGTGCTGGTAAAGGCGATATTGGCCAGCGCGAGCAGGGTTTCAATCCTGGTTTTTTGGGCGGCGGCAAACTGTTCTGGGGTGGGAAACATGGGTATCACTCCTGCGGAAATGTGGGGATCAGGGTTTATGTTGCATTGCAGCATTCGCGATTCTACGGAATATTTTTCATGCGTCAACTGTTTTGCTGCATCGCAATGATTGTTTTAACTTTTGTTTAAGGTGGAAAATCACAAAAAATTATAATTTTTGTGCATTGCCGCATCCGCGCTGGGTGCGGTATGCGGCAGTCATTATTTGCGGCGCATGGCCGCCAGGTTCAAGCAGCCTGGGTTGAATTGCCGGGCGCTTTATTGGGATGGCGCGGCATCGCTTTTCTTCTTCGGCTGGATGGTCACCTTGACGCGCGCATCTGTGTTTTGCACCACGGTGGCGTTCGGAGCATTGGTGACGAGGTAGGTTTCGTTATAGCCGTCGTAGCTGATGTACTGGCCGGTGACTTCATCTTTTCCGCTCACGACTTTTGCGCGGTTGAACAGTTGTGCGATATCGGTACGGGCGTCGTATTCGATCCGCTCGGCTTCACCGTTGACGTATTCGTCTTTGCGCTCGCGCCGCTGACGGAAGCGCGCCAGACCGCCTTCGCCGCCGGTGGCGACGCCTTTCTGGAAGCCTTCGGCATCCTGGGTGACGACAACTTTGTCGGCCCAGATAACAAGGCTTCCCTGCGTCAGCTTGACCCGGCCTTCGAAGACCTGAACTTTATTCCTGTCGTCGACGGTCACGCGATCGGCTTCGATGTTGACCGGTTTGTCACGATCCGCCCGTTCGGCATGGGCCGTGGCCGCAACGAGAATCAGGCCGGCGAGCGAGGCAATACGGAGGACATGCTGGATCATGATGGGTTTGCTCTGGATTGCGGGTAGATCGTCGCCCGGACCGTTCCAATCACCGCGACGCCATTGATCTGGTCGATTTGCAGGCCGATACCGTCGAGGAAGGAGCGGCCGCGTGTCATATGCACGGGCTGGTCGGTGTAGGCGCGCTCTTCGTCCGGGATGATCGTAATTTGCGTGGTGCTGAAAGTGTACTCGGGAACGCGTGGCCCCGCGGCGCGGTGACCTTGCACATTGCCGGCCAGTACAACCTCTTTGCCTGCGCTGCTGACGATGCCGGTGTCGGATGCGATGCTCAGCACCTCGGGCTGTCCGAAGTGGTCGAGCTGCGCTGTTTCGACATGCGTGCTGTCATCGTCCGGGAAGTGGAGCGTGCGGCGGGCTTTGAGTACGTACTGAAGTTTGCCGGTGTGGTCGAAGCGTTCCTGGATCGCGTTCTCCGCGATCATGTCGGGGTCATGCCGCAGACGGGCGCTCGGCTGCGGAGCTTGCGAGCTGACGAAATGCTCCAGCCAGAAAGTCAGTCCGGCGAGTAAGCCGGCAAGGACGAGTGGGAAGAATGAAAAACCGCGCTTCATCGATCCGTGTCAAGTAAGTAACGCGCGTGGAGCGCATCGAGCTTGCCTTGCGCCGCGAGAATGAAATCGCAGACTTCACGCGCCGCGCCGCGTCCACCGCCGCGCCGGGTCACCAGATCCACATGCTCGCGCACGAGCGGATGGCCGTCCATCGTCGTCGCGGCAAAACCGCAGGCGCGCAAAATCGGCAAGTCGACGACATCGTCGCCCATATAGCCCGCTTCCGCGCGGCTGAGTCCGAGTTCGGCCAGCAATAGATCGAGCCTGCCGCGTTTGTCCTCGACGCCTTGGTAAAGGCGCGCGATGCCCAAATTTTCGCAGCGCAACTCCAGGGCGCGCGAGCGGCGGCCGGTGATGATTGCGAGTTCGATGCCCGCCATCTGGAGCATGCGCAAGCCGTGGCCGTCGAGCGTGGAAAATCCTTTTAGCGCGTCGCCGTCGGCGCTGTACCAGATCGTGCCGTCGGTCAGCACGCCGTCGACATCGAAAGCCATCAAGCGCAATCCCGCTGCGCGTTCGTGAGCGCGTGACATCAGATCACCTTTGCGTCCATCAAGTCGTGCGTGTTGAGCGCGCCGGCCAAGCAGCCGGCATTGTCGACGACCAGAATTTGACTGATCCGGCGCTGTTCCATCTTGGCGGCGGCTTCCGCGGCGAGCGCCTCGGGCGTGATCGTCCAGGGGTTGCGTTTCATGACTTCCGCGATTTTTAGACCGCGCAGATCGGTATCGGCGCCAAGCAAACGGCGTAAATCGCCATCGGTGAAAATGCCGATGGGGCGTTTCGTGGCGTCGACAATCGCCGTCATGCCCATGCCGCCGCGTGTCATTTCGAGCAGGGCCTGGGTGAAGCTGACCTCCTCGGTGACTTGGGGAACGCGTTCGCCGACGCGCATGACGTCCGCCACGCGTGTCAGCAGGCGGCGTCCGAGCGCGCCGCCGGGATGGGAGCGGGCGAAATCATCCGGGCCGAATCCGCGCGCATCGAGCAGCGCGACCGCGAGCGCGTCGCCAAGCGCAAGCGCGGCCGTTGTGCTGGCGGTCGGGGCCAGATTGAGCGGACAGGCTTCCTGCGTGACCGTCGCGTCCAGATGCACATCGGCGAGTCTGGCGAGCGCGGAGCTCGGATTGCCCGTCATCGCAATCAAGCGCGCGCCGTGGCGTTTGATCAAGGGCGCGATCATCAGCACTTCCGCCGTGGTGCCGGAGTTCGATAGCGCGATGACGACATCGTCGCGCGTGATCATGCCGAGATCGCCATGCGCCGCTTCCGCAGCATGCACAAAGTAGGCGGGTGTGCCAGTAGAGGCCAATGTGGCCGCGATTTTGCGCGCGACGTGGCCGGATTTGCCCACGCCGATGACGATGACCCGCCCGGCTGCGGCGAGCACGAGTTCAACGGCGGCGACGAAGCTGCCATCGAGGCGTTCGGCAAGCTCCGCGACGGCTCGCGCTTCAATAAGAAGCACTTTTTGTGCGAGGGATAACAAAGATCCCGGATCGGCTGTCAATGCCGTTTTAGACTTGATTTCGTGCATGGGCGGCTTGGGTTAGACTACGTTTAATTATAACAGACGGGGCTTTTGCCCCTTTCGGGGCCGGACTCTGCACCGGGCGCGCTTTGGACAACACGCTCGATTTCATCCTAGTTTTGCTTACCGCGGCCGTATGCGTCGTGATGCTGTTCTCCAGGCTGCGCTTGCCGGCGGAACTGGCATATCTATCCGTCGGCGCTTTGCTCGGGCCGGCTGCCCTGCATGTGCTTCCCGACGATTCCGCCGCGCGTGGGCTGGCCGAGTTCGGCGTGGTGTTTCTGATGTTTACGATCGGGCTGGAATTTTCCTTGCCTCGCTTATTCAGCATGAAGCGCTCCGTATTCGGACTTGGCGCGGTGCAGGTGGGGGCCGTCATCCTTATCAGCGTTGCCTTGAGCTGGGTGTTCGATATTTCGCATGGTGCGGCAATTGTGCTCGGCGGCGCGCTGGCAATGTCGTCCACCGCGGTGCTTTCGAAGCTGTTGATTGATCGGATGGAACTGGAGAGCGCCCACGGCCGCATGGTGATCAGCGTGTTGCTGTTCCAGGATTTGGCAGTCGTGCCTTTGCTGGTCCTGATTCCCGCTTTGTCCAAGCCGCCCGAGCAACAGTTGGAACTGTTGGGTTTTGCCGCGCTAAAGGCAACGGTACTGTTGTCCGTCGTGCTGTATTTCGGCCAGAGAATTTTCCGCGGCTGGTTCTTGCGTGTTGCACGGCTGCGCTCTTCGCAGCTTTTCATGCTGAATATTTTGCTCGTCACGCTCGGGCTGGCATGGCTGACGGAGCATTTTGGCCTTTCTTTGGCACTCGGCGCCTTTGTCGCGGGGATGTTGATCTCCGAGACGGAATATCGCTACCGCGTTGAAGAAGACATCAAGCCGTTCCGCGATGTGCTGCTGGGTCTTTTCCTCGTGACCGTCGGCATGTTCCTCGATGTGCGCGTGATCGCGGCGCATTTCTTTGCGGTATTGGGTTTGTTGCTGGCCCTGATGATCGGAAAGTTTCTGATCGTCGGGTTTGCTGGGCGCGCTTTCGGCGCTTCGCCGGGTAATGCGGTGCGTTCCGGTTTATGGCTCTGCGCGGGCGGGGAGTTCGGCTTTGTGCTGCTGGCGCAGATGGCCGGACAAGGTTTGGGCTCCAAGGCGCTCGTCCAGATTGCGGTGGCGGCGCTGATCCTGTCCTTGCTGCTCGCGCCTTTGCTTGTGCAATGGAGCGACCGGATTGTGCTGCGTTTCGTCGCTTCTGAATGGATGCTGCGCGCGATGGAATTGACGCGCGTCGCGGCGCAGAGCCTGACCAACGAAAAGCACATCATTCTTTGCGGCTATGGACGAACAGGCCAGCTTGTGGCGCGTTTCATCGAGCAGGAGAACATCAGCTATGTGGCACTCGACCTTGACCCGGACCGGGTGCGTGAGGCAACGGCCGCGGGTGAAACGGTTGTGTATGGCGATGCGGCCCGGCGCGAAACCCTGATTGCCGCGGGTGTGACGCGGGCTTCCGCGGTCGTGGTCACGTATGCCGATGTTGCTTCGGCATGCCATGTACTGGATCTCGTGCGCGAGCTGCGTCCCGATTTGCCTGTTATCGTGCGCGCGAATGAAGAGGGGCAATTCGAGCGCTTGTCCCGCGAAGGCGCGGCAGAGGTTGTCGCCGATATATTTGAAAGCAGTATCACGCTTGCAAATCACGCGATGGCTTTGGTCGGCGTGCCTTTATCGCGCGTGGTTCGCCGTGCGCGGGAGATTCGCACCCAACGTTATACCCTGATGCGCGGCTATTTCCACGGCCACTCCGACGACACGGAGGAAAGTCCCGATTCCCAGCTTGAGCGCCTGCATTCGGTCGTATTGCAGACAGGTGCTTACGCGGTCGGCAAGTCGATTGGGGAACTGGGCTTGCAAGAACTCGGCGTAATGGTTTCCGCCGTGCGCCGGCGCGGAATACGGGGTTTGGACCCCGACGAGGGGCTGCGTTTCGACGATGGCGATATCGTCGTGCTGCGCGGCGTTCCGGCTTCCCTGCTGGCAGCCGAAAGCCGGCTGCTGCAGGGCGGAGTTACATGAGACCTGTCAGAAACCCATGCAGACGGTGTAGGGGTCGCTGTCTACAACTGCATTGAGTGCAACGGCTGTTTTATTAATAACCTGAGTGCCCGCCGCTGCCCGCATCGAGCCGGTGTCGGGGATGCCGTTGTCGAGCATGGCATCGAGCGGGATGACATGGCGCCCGCGAATGCTGCCCGCGCAAACGATTAAAGTGCCTGGAATGCCTGCCACGCCCCCTTGCGCTACGGTGCTGACAACGCCGAAGATGCCTCCATCGGCATTGCTTGGGCCTACGGCACTGGGATCGCCGGTCAGGAGGCCGGCGAGGCGCAAATGGTTCCAGACGCAGGATGCTTTTGTGGGAGTGCTGGGGTTGTTGGCTGTCCACTCCCCCTGGTCAATCAGGCCGTCTCCCAGAGGGGGAGTTGCAGATTCCAGAGCGCAGGCGACATCTCCCCAGCGCGCACGCGCATTCGGATCATCCCCCGGCATGGCCCGATACTTGTCCTGGTAAGACATGACGGCGACCGCGATCGAGCGCATGTCCTGGGCAATATTTTTGACCTTGGCGCTTTCGATCAACTCCTGCCCTTTGAGCACTCCGCCGAGCAGCAAGCCGATAATGACCAATACAATGGCAATTTCGACCAAGGTGAAACCGGCTTGCTTTTTCATTGGAATCATCTCCTGTTACTTTCAAGCAGCATTAAATGCTAAAGCAAAACCAATGCCACCAGGCTGATCGCTTGGAGAGCCGTGCTTTGCCGTTGGTTGTTTGCGCAGGTTTAGCAAATTTGTCGACATTTCAACGGAGGCTGTCGGAGTTGCGTCATAAGGGGGCTATGCATAGGAGTTTCCGCCATTGGGTCGATCGGTCCCTGTTGGCTGGCATGTTGGGATTGTTTCATTTGGCTTTGTTGGCGAATTTTGTTTCTCCAATCGGGCGGATGTTGTTGATGGCGCATTTGGGCGCTTTCCTGCTTTGGCAACCACTTGTTGCAAACTCGCGTCGTCTGGGGGCTTTGGCGTTCGTGCTTTTGTTGTGCGCCGTCGGCGGCTTTCAGTTGTGGCTTTCCTGGATCAGCCTTGCCGCATGGAGCAGTTTGCTCGCGGCGCTGATCGCTGCGCGGGCTTTGCCGCGTGGTGGGCTGCGTGAGCATCTCGCGGCATTGCTGGGGTTCGCTTATCTCGTCATCGTGATCGTTGCATGGTTGGTGCCGCGCGGTCTACCGACGTACGACGCGGCTTTACCTTTGTTTTCAGAATTCGCGAGCATTGCTGGCTGCGTTTTGATTCCGCTTGTCTGGATACTGGACCGTTCTCCGCGTCGGCAGGCCGAACCCGATCCGGTGATCGTGGTAGTCGTTTTATTGGCGCTTGGCGTGCTTGTCTTGACGGCGCTGGCGTCGATGTTTCTGAACCGGGTCGCTTATCCCTGGGCCTTATTGCATGCGGTTGTTGCCGTGGCCGGCGCTTTGGCGCTGGCAGGTTGGCTCTGGTATCCGCGCGGTGGATTTTCGGGATTTGGATTGTTGCTTTCGCGCCGTATTTTTGCCAGCGGCATGTCGCTCGAAGAGTGGCTGCAATATGTTGCAACGCTGGCGAGACGCGCAACATCGGGCGAACAATTTATGCATGAGGCCGCACAACGCTTGCTCGGTGTGCCGAATATCTCAGGTTTGACGTGGGAAGGCGGGCGGCCGTCGTTTTCCGGCCGTTCGGGAGATTTGTCTCAAGCGGTTGTCTGCTTCGAACATGCCGGATTGAGGGTGACGATTGGTTCGGCGTATCCGGTCGATGCGCCGACGCTGTGGCGCTGGGATCTGATGGTTTTGATTCTTGCCGAATTTTTGCGTGGGCGCGAACAGGCGGAAGAGCTTTCCGAAGTGGGTTATTTGCGTGCGATTCATGAAACCGGCGCACGGCTCACCCATGATGTAAAAAATGAGCTTCAATCCTTGGAGACTTTGCTATGGGCGGTGGAGCAGGGCTATGCGCGGGATCCGGAAGGCGCGCGCGAGCTTTTGCGGCGTCAGTTGCCCGCGCTCGTCGGGCGGATTCGGATGACCTTGGATTGTCTCAGGCATCCCGATGAGCCGGACCACGATGAGCATCTGGCGGCCGGAGCATGGTGGCAGCGTCTGCGGCACCGTCAGGCGGGCGCTAAAGTCGAGTTTTGGAAATTTGAAGGCGATCTCGACCCGATTGTTCCTGCGGCCCTGCTGGATCGTTTTGTTGATAACTGTATTTTGAATGCGACCGAAAAACGGGCGGCTCAGCCGAGTATCCAAATTGAAATTCGGGCGAGGTGCGTGGACAAGACCTGTTGTGTTGAAGTAAGAGATACCGGAACGGCAATACCGTCGCCAATCACGGAGCGTTTATTTCGGCGCCCGGTGCAGTCGAACAATGGGCTGGGCGTGGGTTTGCTACAAGTGGCGCGACAGGCGGAAGCGGCGAGCTGGAAGCTTGGCTTAAGCGAAAACCGGGATGGCGCCGTGGCGTTTCAAATCATCGGCGCGGCGGAATCAGCCCCGTCGCCGACATGATGTTTTGGCATCGTTGACGAACGCCTGGAAGGGTTTTGCCCGCGGAGCCGATAGACGATAACCGGACCTTTCCCTTTGAGTTGCACCTCGACGGGCGGCTCGAAAACGAAACTCCCTGTAAGCAGCGAATAGGTTTTCGCATCGCATTGGATCGAGCCGGGGGGGCCTTCTCCAGTAATCCGACTGGCCAGGTTAACCGTGTCGCCCCAGAGGTCGTAAATGAATTTTTTCTTGCCGACGACTCCCGCGACAACAGGGCCTGTGCCGATGCCGATGCGCAATTGAATCGGTTGCGGACCGCGCGCGCCTTCTCCCGCGAGCCATGCGCGCATGTCGAGCGCCAGACGGGCGATTGCGGCGCAGGGCTCGGCATGCCGGGTATTCAGACCGCCTGCAACCATATAGGCGTCGCCGATCGTTTTGATTTTTTCAAGGCCGTGTTTTTCCGCGAGCCCATCGAAATGCGAGAAAATCCGGTTGAGCATGCTGAAGACTTGCTGCGGTGTCATGCTGGCGGCAAGTCCCGTGAAGTTCACAATGTCGGCGAACATGACGGTGACTTCGGGAAAACCGTCCGCGATTGTCTGATTTTCATCCTTGAGTCTTTCCGCGATCGGTTGGGGGAGGACGTTGAGAAGCAGCCTTTCCGAACGCTCCTGTTCCATGCCCAAAAGCCGGTGAGCGTCTTCAAGCGCTTCGCGTGCTTTTTGGCGTTCCGCGATTGCAAAACGCAGTAAGAGCCAGACGAAGGTCGAGAGCGTCGCAAAATTCAACGCGAAAAAAGCCATCGAAATCCGTAGCGGGACAGGGCTTGCGCGCGCGATCGGACTGTCGGCGAGCAAAAACTCGAAAATGCCCGTGAGCAGTGTCAGGAACAGATATGCGACGAACCAGGGCAAGGACTCGCGCGTCCCCGAGCAAAGCAGCGCGCCGATCGGGGCAAGCAGGCCCCACAGAATCACGCCCGATGCATTGACGAAATTGCCCAGGGCCCATTGGGCAATGAACGGGAAAAACAGAAAGACCGCAAGCTGGCTGAAGCGGAAGACGGGAAAGCTTCCCGACCACGCGTAAATCACCAGATTGGCGGAGATCGTGAGCTGCAATACGAACGGCAGTGTCGTTGAAAGCTTGGGGCCGAGCGCCCAATAGATCAGCAGCCAGCCGATCGAGGCAATGCTGACGAGGCCGCTGGCGAAAACGAGCAGGGATTTTTGCAGACGCAATTCTTCGCTGTCGCCAGGCTCGATGCCTGCCGAACGCAATCGCTGCATAAAGGTTTCTGCGGTGTGCTTCATTGAATGCAAGTGTCTTGCGGGTGTTCGCGTGGGGTCAAGTTCGGTGAGTCGAAACAATCAGGGGAGTTGCCCTGCATTGATCATCCGGCCAAAGAGGATGAAGCGCGAAATCCAGATGACTTGATCGTCGAAGCGTCCGCCCGGATCGGCCGTGTTTTCCGATTCGTCGCGCGAGATTATGGTGGTGCCTGTTGGCATGCCGTTCGTTGTTTCATCCCTGCCGGCCGCGCTGCCGTCCAGCGTACTTCCGTTCGGCAATGTTGCGAAGTAGCCATTCGCGCCCCAGGACCAGACCGCGGCAGCGACAGCGCCTGTTGACGCCAGCATGGTACCCGTGCCGTCCTGGATTTGAATAGTTCCTTGCGTTGTGAGGGCCGGTTTGCTTGTAAACCCGCTGTCGGGCAGGTAGGCCAGGCGCCGTCCCCAGCCGTCGATGGCACGGATGCCGAGCGTTTCCCAGGGCAGCAAGCCGCGTTTCACGTTGCAGGCTCCGCCGCCGTCGCGTGCTTCCTCGCCTTGTCCGGGGGCTCCGCCCTGCGCAGGACAAGGTAATTTGCCATTGACCGCGGCGTAGGCGAGCAATGCCTCGCGCGCTTCCTCCAGTGCCTGCCGTGTCTCGGTGTTTTGGCGTTGCGTAAGTTGCACGCGTGTCGCCAATAAAATCCCGCCGGCAAGCAACGCGACGATCGCTAGAGCGACCGCCATTTCGATCAGCGTGAAGCCGTACTGAACAGGCCGTCGTTTCACTCGATGGGGATACGCCGCAGGCGTGTTGAATTGAAAGGGCTTGCGCTCGCCTGCCAGCCTGATTGGGACATCGAAAGCGTCACTTGATCCGAACTGTCCGGGTGGAACTGAATGTATTGGGTCCATTGGTTGAAACAAAGCCATTCGATGCTGTAAATACCTGGGGCCGATACGGTATTGCCGTTGTCATTGGTGGCGACATATTCCGTGCAGCCGTTCGTTGTGATTGGATAAGGCGCCGGGTTTTGACCCGCTGCGGGAGCGGGGAAGGCCGCTACGACCATCGGATCGGTGAAATCGATCCGCGGATTTCCGTCCTCGTCGCCCCAGGTGCTTGCTGGCGCAATACTGAGTAATGCGCGCAAGCCATATACGGGGTCTGTTCCGGCAAGCTCCGACAGCACGCGTGGCGCGACCGCGGTGTAAAGATCGCGCGCCGTGATCGCGAGCACGCGGTCGTTGAAGCCCGCTTGTGCCTCGGCGCGAACGGCCACCGTGCCCGAGGCGTTGTTGATGCCATCGAGCGCCTCCAAAAATGCCGCCGGCGGGCCGCCGTGACATCGGCTGTTGTTGATGCTGCGGGCCTGGCCGGGAAGCGGCGGCCCCGGAGCGAATAAAACAGCGATGACGTTGGTGTTTGTATTGGCCACACGGTCATGCAATGTCATCGAACCGCTCCAGCCGGGGTTCATGGCTTGATACGTGCCGTTCTGGCCGCGCCATTCCACATGCAACTGCTTGCGCGCATCGCCGGACAAGGCGTACCACAAGCATTCGCCAGCGCCGTCGCGCGGCGGATCGATGCCAAGTGTCCTCCAGGGGAAGCGTCCGATGACTCCCGCGCTGCAACTTGCATCCGCCGTGCCATCGCCTTTTGTGATATCCGGGCAGAGCAGCGCGCCTGGCGACGAGTCTTCCCAAACAGCGTTCTGAATCAGTGCCTCGCGCGCGCGCCGGAGCGCGGTTTCGGTTTGCAACTGCGAGCGTTGGCTGAATCCGCCAAAGAGCTGTGCCGTATACACGACCCAAGCGATGCCGGCGCCGAAAACCGCGAGTAGGAAAACTGGGAGCGCGAAGCCGCGGCGAACCCGATGCGTCACTGACTGGTATCGGAGACGAACTGAATCGTGCTGCCTACGGGAAGATCGACCGCATGGCCGGGAGAGACGATTACGCGGGCACTGTTGGTCCCAACGCGCTCGACCGGCATGCGATCGTGCATTGGGGTACCGTTAAGCCAGACTGTTTTGCGGCCGTCGCTACGCACGACAATGCCGTCGAGCCGGAGTTTGCTGTACTCCGCGAGGTTGTTGGTGGGCAGGTTGCGCGCACGCGCAGCATCCAGCATGGCACGCTTGTCCTGACTCATAAACAGGCGGCCAAGCCCCGCGGCGGGATCGCTCACTGATTCCGTTGCAGCCGGAGCATACGCTGGGAGTACGGCCAGCAGGGCGAAAATCTTGATGTAGGCATGCGGTTTCATGGTGAATCGGGGGCTGCCAAGTTCAAGGTAATCCAGTCTAACTCACACACAGCGCTTATGGCGATCGTATTCTCGTCGCCGTCCCCGGCGTTGCGCTCGATCAAGCAATGTCGCGGTAATACAAGCGCACTGCCTGGTGCTTTCAAGTCTGTAAGAATACGGATCAAATCGCCTTCGTGAAGCAGTTTTGCGCGTAGCGTCATGCTGCTGGCGCTGATGCTCAGGCCTGGAAACGTATGGCCTATGGTGCGTTGCGGCGAAAGTTCGAAATCGATTGCAGGGATACGCCGACTGGCCCGAATGCGATTGATTCGATCCGCCCATTCGAGACGCCGTTCCTCGCCGATCAGGCCGGTTTTTTCAAGCTCTGTAAAGCGTTGCAGCGCGCGGCGGATGGCCGGTTCGTCGTATTGCGCTTTGTTGAGGCGGGCACCGATGCGCGCGCGGGCATCGAAGGCGTGTTGGTATTCGCTTTGCGCCAGTGCGTGCCGTTTCAGCGCTGCACTGAGGAAGCCGGCTCCAATGACGATCATGCCGAGCGACACAAGGGCGGCGAGTGCAAAACGGCGCGTAGAGGCATTCCAGTTCATGGGCGGTTTCCGATCGGAAAGCTGATGCGCAACACGACATCGATTCTGCGCGTCTCGCTGGTGTTATTTTCGTTCGCGCTGCGCAGGGTGCGATCGGAACCATACTCGAACGGCAGCCGCTGGACGCTGGCTTCGAGTGCGCCTTCGCGGCGCAGATCGTCCAGGAGCATATTTACGGCATCGACCGTTTCGCGCTGACTGAGCGGGCTGTTCGAGAGCAGTCGCGCGTACAACAGTGTGATGGACCTTGCTTCGCGTTGGACGTCTTGAGTACTGCCGGGCGCCGATCCCACCGTCGCAGGCGCCTGATCGGGAAGCGTCCAGTCGACGCGCTGCAATTCGATTTCGGGGTGGCGGTTCAGAACCCGGCTGATGCGAACCAGGTCCGGCGTTGGGCCATCGCCGAGCTTTGTGAGCTGATCGAGCTCACCGATGACGCCCTGGATCGAATCCACTGGAGCAGGCAATTGGGGCAGGGAGGCGAGCAGGCGCTCGTAGCGGAACTGGTTGGCTTGCGTATCGAGGCGAATCTCGTCGCGCGTCTGTAGGAGCGTGCGCGTGTCCATCTCCGTTTTGGCGGCGAGTCCAAGTGCCAAGATCAAGCCACACACGCCGGCATACAGCGTGATGCGTTGCGCTAGCCACCAATGGTAGCTCTGACGGTCGCGCGCCGGCGCTAATTGCGTCGGCCCTGTGTTACGCACGGCCAGCTGCGCGAGCAGAGGAGAGGCATCCGAACTTGAGAGTTGATTGCGCAAGCCGAGCTGCCGGGCCTGTTCCGCAATATCGAGCAGCGTAAAGCTGAGCAGATCGTTATCCGTGCAATGGGTTCTGAGCGCCGTATGCTCTTCGAATGCCGCAAAAATGGCGACCGCCAATTGCGAGCCGCGCACGAGCGCGCGCTGGGCGACTAGATATTGATAGGTTTTCTGGACTTCGAAAAATACGCTTTCGCTCCAGTCGGGGTCATTGGGCGAACGCGCGGCAAGCCGCGAGAAACGCAATTTGCCGTCTTCGAACAAGGTTTGCCGAATCCCGGCCGTGGTTTGGCAAACCGTCAGCAGGTGCGCTTGCGCGCGGAACTGCTGCTGGCGCAATGCGCCGCCGATCAAGAGCGCCGTTGTACTGATGCCGGCGATGACCGTATCGGCACGGCGCAGGCGTTCGACCCAGGGTTCGAGCAGCGCCGGGCGCGTCAGGGCGACAAAGAGGACGCGTTCGTCGCGCCGCCCGCCGCGTTCCCGCCCGAGCGGAATCGCCGACGCATAAGGCGAGCCGTAGAAGAGCTGTCCCTGTTTACGGCTCAGTAATGCTTTACGGTCACGCCCCGTGACATAGGGAATCGTTTCAAACTGGAAGCCTTCCTCGACATAGTCTGCAACCAGGGTGATATGCGTGCCGGACTGGCTGCCCAGCCATGCGGCGAAGGCGTTGTAGCCTTCTTCTCCGGACGGGAATTGAGGTCCTTCCGCCAGCCATCCAGCGCGCCAAAACCAGGCGCGGATGCCTTCCGAGTCGAGCATAAGAATGCAGCGGCGCGTCATAACAGGTTCTTAGACTTTCATTTTCGTGATGACATCGTAAATCGGCCCGAGCACGGAAATCATCACCCACATTAACAGTGCGCCGAGGAGGACCGTGAGCAGCGGCTCGATCATCGTCTGGAGCTTGAGGATCGATTCGCGCACGTCGCGCTCGTAAAAGTAGCTTACATTGCCGAGCGCCTGGTCCAGGGCGCCGGTATTTTCGCCGACCCGCAGCATGCGTATGACGAGCGGTGGAAACAGGCCGATCTGCGTGAATGCCGCGGTGACGTTCTGCCCTTCGGCAATCAGTTGTTCGACCGCGCCGAGCGCACGGCGGACGACCATATTGCCCGCAACGTCCTGGGCGATTTTGATGGCGTCGATGATTGGAATCCCGGAGGCGTACATCATCGAAAACAGCGAGGCGAAACGCGCCAGCACGATTTTCCGATAGACCTCGCCGAACAGCGGCGCGGAGAGTTTGAGGCGATCGACCTTGAGCCGCATGCCGGGGTTTTGTTGCGTCAGGATTTTCAGCCCGATCCCGCCGATGACGATAAATGCCAGCAGCCATCCGCCATGCTGGGCGATCAAATGCGAGATGCTGATCAGAATCCGGGTATGCAAGGGCAGCGTGGCGCCGATCGAAAGAAAAAGCTTCGACAATTCCGGCACCACATAGAGCATCGCAACCCCGGTCGCGACCATGATCGTACAGAGTACAAACGCCGGGTAGATGACGAGCCGCCGCGTATAGCTTGCGAGTTCATCGCTGCGTTTGAGCGATTCGTTGAGGCTGGCGAGCACTTCGGGCAGGTTGCCGGTGGCTTCTCCGGCGCGGATCAGCGCGCAGAACACCGCATCAAAAGCCGCGGGGTGCTCGGCCATCGCTTGCGAGAGGCTCAGTCCGCCCGCGATGCTTTCGACGAGGCCCGCGACGATTTCGCGGAAGCGTGGATGCTCGGTCGAATCGCGCAAATCGCACAGCGATTCGATGATCGGCACGCCGGCCCGCGTCAGTTGTTCGAGGTGGAAGCAAAAGTGCATGACCTCGCGCGGCGGAATTCGGCCGCGCCGCCACAGCGCCATGCCGCGGCTGGGCTCGCCGTTGATGAAGTCGAGGTCCATGCGGTGCAAGCGCAGTTCGAGGTCGACGAGATTGCTCGCCTCCATTTCGCCCCGCACCAGACGGCCGCCGCGGTTCATTGCGCGATAAGCGAATACAGCCATGGGCGGGCGCTCAGTTCATGCGGTCGGTCATATCGACCACCCGGGTCAGTTCGGCCAGCGAGGTCGTGCCGTCGAGCACGCGGCGGATGCCGTCCTCGGCCAAGGTGCGGAATCCTTTCGAGCGCGCCGCGTTGCGGACTTCGCGCTGGGTGGCGCGGCGCGCCACGAGTTCGTCGAGGTCGGCGTCCATGCGCAGGAGTTCCATGATCGCGGTGCGCCCGCGGAAGCCCTGAAATTCGCAGCGCGCGCAACCGGCCGAGTCGTGGATCGCCGTGGGCGCGCGCTCGACCGATATGCCCATCAGGCGCAGTTCGAAATCTTCCGGCGCGCGCGCGCGTTTGCAATGCGGGCAGAGGCGCCGCACCAGGCGTTGAGCAATGACGCCGATGATATTGCCCGCCATGATGTCGGGCAGGATGCCGATGTCAAGGAGGCGCGGAATCACGCCGAGCGCTGAATTCGTGTGCAGGGTGGAATAAACCTGGTGGCCCGTCATCGCGGCGCGGAACGCCATTTCCGCAGTGTCGGCGTCGCGGATTTCGCCGACCAGAATGATGTCCGGATCTTGCCGCATCATCGAGCGGACGCCGCCCGCGAAGTCGAGTTTCGCGGTTTCCGCGATCGAAGTCTGGCGGATCATCGACATCGGGTATTCGACCGGGTCTTCGAGGGTCATGATGTTGACCCCCTCGTCGTTGATGTGGCTAAGGATCGAATACAGCGTCGTGGTTTTGCCGCTGCCGGTTGGTCCGGTGACGAGGATGATGCCTTCCGGACGGGCGATCATCAGCTTCAGGGTGTCGAGCTGCTGGTCGGCCAAGCCAAGTTCGCCGAGGGCGACGATCCCCTTTTGACGGTCGAGAACCCGCAGCACGATGTTTTCGCCGTGAATCGTCGGCTGCGACGAAACGCGGAAGTCCACCGCGCGGCCGGTGATGTTGAGCGAAACGCGTCCGTCCTGGGGCGCGCGGGTTTCGGCGATGTTCAGATTGGCCATCACTTTCAGGCGCACCGACATCGCCGCCCAATAGGAGCGGTGCAGCACGCGGATCTCGCGCAGGATGCCGTCGATGCGGTAGCGGATGCGCAGAAAGTTGGCTTCCGGTTCGAAGTGGATGTCGGACGCTTCGCGCTTGACCGCGTCGGCGAGCAGCGCATCAATGAGGCGCACGACGGGCTGGCTGTATTCATCGCCGGAGCTGGCGAGGCTGCGGAAATCGATTTCGCCGGTTTCGATTTCATGCAGGATGCCGTCGATCGAAAGCTCGTAGCCGTAGTGCTGCTCGATCGCATGCGAAATTTCGGTTTCGCCGGCCAGCAGGGTTTCGATCGAAACGTCGTCGGGCAGTGTGCTATGCAATTTGTCGAGCGCAACGATATCGTTGATATCGCTGATCGCAATCGTTAACGCACGGCTATCCTGGTCGAAGGAGAGCGGCAGCAGGCGGTGCCGTTTAGCGAGCTCCTGCGGCACCATGCCTAGCGCGAGCGGGTCGACGATGGTGCGCGAGAGGTCGACGCTCGGCTTGCCGAGAATCTGCGCGAGCGCATCGCGCAGTGTGCTTTCGGACACGAAACCGAGTTTGACGAGCAGCTTGCCGAGCGCTTGGTTGGTGCGGTCCTGCTCCATCAGCGCAATGCGCAACTGATCCTCGCCGATCACTCCTTGCGTGATCAGCAGTTGTCCGAGCGGCTGCTGGTTCAAGGCGAGGGGATTGGACATGTCAGGGTGCGCTCAGGGCTTGCAAGCGGCGATAGGCCGCGTCACGGTCGAAGTGCGCCGGCTTGTGCGCGCCCGCCTCGACGGCGAGGCGGTAGTACTGAGCGGCCAGCCTGGTCTGGTTTAGGTGATCGAGCGCCACGGCGAGATTGAACTGATAGTCAGGGTTATCGGGCTCCAATGTGTAGGCGCGGAAGAAGGCTTGCTGTGCATCGGCCCAGCGGCCGGCACGTGCTTGCACGTTACCGAGTGCGAAATGCACTGCGGCGGCATCGGGATTGCGCGCCAACGTATTTTTGAGCTGGCTTTCGGTGCTCAAAGGGTCAGCGTCGCGGCCGATGCTGGCGAGTCCCGCTTGCGCGGTCGGATCGGCCGGATTGTTGCGCTGCGCTTCGCGAAACCAGCGCTCGGCCTCCTCGGGGCGATTGCTTTGCATGGCGATCGCGCCGAGGCCGTTGAGCGCGTCGAGTGCGCGCGGATCGATGTGCAGCGCGCTCAAGTAGTAAGCGCGTGCCGTTGCGAGGTCGCCGCTTGCATAAGCAGCATAACCGGCTTCGATTTCTGCCGCGGCGGGATTGACGGGTTTGAGAGCGCCTTGGCGCACGCTGGGTTGGTCGGCTGCGGCAAGCAGCGAGGCGGGCGGTGTACGGCGTTTGCCGGCCGTTGCGATGCGAGCCGGTTTTTCCGCGGAGGGACTCGGCGCGGGGGTTTCCATCGGCTGCGGCGCGGCCGCCGCCGCTTGCGTGGCGGGTGCGATGCTAGCCGGCGCTTCGACGTTGACGGACGGTGCGGGAACATGCGCCGTTATGGATGGCTGCAACATGCCGCGCTCAATCGCCGGGCTCGTTGGCTGTAGGCTGCGCGGCTGGGTTTGCCACCAAATATAGGCGCCGCCTGCCGCGGCAAGGCATAAGCCGATCAGAACTATCCACCGTTCGAGCGACGAAGGGCCACGCGGCATTTTGCTGGAAAAGGTTTTACGCGCGGCGGACGGAGCCTTTGGCAGCGCTTGCTGCGGGCGTGTGGTACGCGGCGCTTCACTCGGCGCTGGACGCGAGTCGGCGGGGGAAAGTTCGGCCATTTCCAGATCGATCGGCTCCAGCGCAAGCGCCTCGCTGATCTCGGGCGGCGCAGCCGCATCGCCACCCGCTCCCCGCTGGCGGTCGGCTTCGGCTTTGCGCAAAGCGTCGATCAACAAACTCATCCGGCTTCCTTTAGAACCTGTTCATAATCTTGCTGCGAGGCTGTGATCGGGGCTCATGTGCTGCTCGGAATCCTCATTTATCACTCATAAACTCCGGTTCCTGTGCTGCTCTTCGCCCCGCTGACAGCCTCTCGCGACAGATTCTAAACAGGTTCTTACTGCAAGGGCCGATTAAGGCTCTCGGTATTGAAGAGCGTTGGCCCTGTTTCTCCCTTGAAGAAATCTGCGCGCGGCACGATGCCCTGCTGGGCGGCATAGTCGCCGGTCAGACTGGCCTGACGGATGACCGTCGGCCGGATCAGGATGACAAGCTCTGTTTTCTTGCGCGTGTCGTTACGGTTTTGGAACAGCGCGCCGATCACCGGCAGACTCGCCGCGAGGGGGACCGTATCCTTGTTGAGGTCGATCGCGTCCTCCATCAGTCCGCCGATGACCGCGATGTTGCCGTTCTCGACGCGCAGCACGGAGTCGATTTCGCGCGAGCGCACGATCGGAATCTGGTTGGTGATGTTTTGTTCTTTTAACACGGGGTTGGGGTCGATTGCGGTGCCGACGATGCGCGAGAGACTGGGCCGGATATTCAGCAGCACGGTATCGTTGTCGCCGATCTCGGGGGTGACGTTGAGCACCAGTCCGATCGGCACCGTGTTGACCGTGGTCTTGTAAGTAATCAGATCCTGGGTGTTCTGGTTGCCGCGGTCGATATTGACGTCGATCGTGAAATACACTGAATTGTCGACAACCTTGAGCACGGCCGTCTGGTTGTTGAGTACCGACAGTTTCGGGCTGGAAAGCACCTTGACGGTGCCGAACGATTCGAGCAGCTTGACCGAGCCGATAAAACTCCCGCCGGAAGAGGTGTAACCGAGTTCGAACAGGTTCGACGGCGGCGCGGTCAGCGCGCCTTGCGGCGTCATGGCGAATCTGAAGCCGGTGCCGGAAAGGTTGAGTTTGCTCCAGTCGATGCCTTGCTGGTAGTTCTGCGAGAGGTCGACTTCGGCGATCGTCGCCTCGATCAGCACCTGTCTGCGCGCGCTGTCGAGCACGCGGTTGAGAAATTCCTGCACCCGCTCATGTTGGCGGCTCGTGGCGCGCACCGAAATGACGCCGGATTCGGGGTTCGCGATGACCGAGGCCGCCTCGCGATAGACCGCCACCTGCTGATCGAGATCGGCGTCGCTGAGTACGTCGCTCAGCGTATCGTCGGGGCCGATGCTCGTCTGGTTGCGTCCCAGGCCCGTCCGGTTGTTTTCAAGCCGCACCAAACCGCCGTTGTCCGTGTAGCACTTGCGCGCTTCATTGGGGTTGTCCGGATGCAGTTGCCGGCATTGGTTGAGCAACAGGCGGTCGGCCGAAAGCCGGGCCGGAAGGCGGGTCGTCGGGGTGCGCACCGCGCTGGTGCCGGGGGTGGTTTCGGTGGCGACGATTTTGTCGGTTTCGCGCAGCAAGTCCTTCAGGTTTTGAATCAAGGTCTCCCAGAAACGATTGCGCGAAAGGTTTTGAATCTGGGTCAGCGAGTTGTTGCCGGTGCTCGCGTTCAAACCCGTTGTATTGGTCGAGCCGGCCTGGCTGGAGGCCAGTGCTCCGGTCGCCGTGGTGGCGATTTGCGTCGTGACGGAAACGGTACCGCTCGTATCGCGCGCGAGATTCACGTAGTCGACTTTGTAGCTGCGCAGGAATGGCGTATCTGGCATCACGATGAGGGTGTCGCCCTGCAACTCCCAGCGGATATCGACTTGTCTGGCGATGCGTTCGAGCAACTGGGGCAAGGTCTGATCGAGCGCATTGAGCGTGACGGTGCCGGTAATTCCCGGGTGGATGTCCACGTTGACCTTGGCGTCGCGCGCCAGGGCGAACAACAGCTCCTGCACCTTGACGTCGCGCACGACGACCGAATGCGTTTCGGTTTTCGGGCTGGGCTGCGGGCGCGGCAGATTGAAACTGTGCGTGACCGGCTCGGGGATCGGCGCGCTCGCGGCAGCTTGCGGCAGCGTGTCCGCCGTCAGGTGTTTCGCACTGTCACTATCGGGGACGACCGGGTTTTGCACGCAGCCGACAAGTCCCGCGGTCAGGATTACGAACGTATGGAAAGCACGACGAATCATAGTGTACGGTTGGTTTCTTGAACTGGGGTCGCGGGCGGGCGCATCTTAACCGAATTCCGGGAACTGTCCGCGCCTGGATTGGTATGCGCAAGCGGCTTGATGCTGGAAATGCCGCGGACGTAGGGCCGGTCGTTGCGCGCCCATTCGGGCAGTTTGGCGAGCGCCTGTCGCGCTTCGGCCGCGCTGGCGAAATCGCCCCAAATCAGGAGCAGGCGCCCGGGCGGCAAACCCGGTACAGCGTAAATTCGGAAAGCCTGCCCGCTTTCAATTGTGTCGAGGCGTTTGAGCTGGCGTTCCAGGTTTGCCATGTGATCCGGCTCGGCGGTGCCGAGCTGCACATACCAGTGCGCGCCGTCGGCATTGGCGAGCCATTCTCTGGATTGATGCAGGCGCTCGGTTACGAACCGGCCGAGCGGCGGAGCCTCGGGCGGCTCGTGTGCGGCCGGGTGTTCCTCACTTTGTGCCAGTTTGCTTGGGGCGGGTGGATCGACGGACTGCTCTGGAACTGGTGTCGCAACGCTGGCTGCGGCAGGCCGTTGCGGCGGTGGCGCGAGTGGCGTTGGCTGCGGCTGGAGGGCGATTGCGCCGGCGATTCCCGCGATGCCGATGCCGGGCAGTAGGTAGTTCAGCGGACGCAGCGGGTCGCGCAGTTGGGCGTCGCGCGCCGCGAGCCGCACATGTTTCAAGCCGACCTGCCGCTCGCCCGCGGCGTAGGCGGCGAGCAAGGCTTTGTCGGCAAGAATATTGATTCGGCGTGTCAGCCCGGCCGAGCTATAGGCCAATGCATATGTGGCGGCACGAGTAAATAACGTGTCTCCTTGATATCCGGCCTGTGTCAGACGGTGTTCGATATAGGCTGCCACCTCCCGGTGTGACAAAGGGGCGAGTTCGAAATGGTGCGTGATCCGATCGCGCATCGGCCGCATGGCATATGTTGCGAGCATTTTTTCGAGTTCAGACTGACCGAAAAGCACGATTTGCAGCAGTTTGTGTTCGGGGGTTTCCAGGTTGGCGAGCAGCCGCACTTGCTCCAGCGATGCCTGGGGCATGGCATGGGCTTCGTCGATCAGGGCCACGGCGCGCCGCCCTTGTCCCCACAGCGCGAGCAGGCGATCCGAGATCGTATCGAGCAGCGGACACGCGTCGTTGCGTTCCGCGCCGAGTTGAAAGGCGATCGATTGCAAAAGCTCGCCGGGCACCAGCGAGGGGTTCGACAGCCATATTGGCACGCTGGTCTGCGGCAGGCGGTCGAGCAGCATTCTGAGCAACATCGTTTTGCCCGCGCCAACTTCGCCGGTGATCTTGATGATGCCTTCGTCGTGCTTCAAAGCGTGTTCCACCGCATCGAGCGTATCGCCGCGCTGGGCGCCGGCGAAAAAATAGCCGGTTGCCGGAGTGATGCGGAAGGGCGCCTCGTTGAGGCCGAAGTGGGTCAGGTACATGCTCAGTTTGCCACCGTATCGCCGTCGTTATTGTTTGTGCGGATATTGGATATTCAGTGCGGTGAGTCTGCCGTAAAGCGTGGTGCGGTTGATGCCGAGCAGACGTGCCGCGCCGCTGATGCTGCCGTGGCTGGCTTGAAGCGCGGCTTCGATGTAGCGCGTTTCGGTTTGGCGCAGTGCCTCGTCGAGTGAAAAATCGGCGGGAAACATTTCGCCGCGTGGATTCGGTTCAGCTGCTGGGTCCCCAGGCTCCTCTTCTTCAAGATCCAGTTCGGCCGCCAGCACGGCGCGCTCGATGATCTGTCCGCTGCGCAATGCGAGCAGCCGCGTCGCGATGTTGCGCAATTCGCGCACATTGCCCGGAAATCCGTAAGCCGCCCAAAGTTGCCGGGCATCCTTGCTCAAGCAGAAAGCGGGTAGTCCGGTGCGGTTGCGTAGTTCCGCAAGGAAGTGATCGAGCAAGACGAAGCGGTCGTTGCCAAGCTCGCGCAACGGCGGCAGTACAAGCTCCAGCACGCTGAGCCGGTGAAAAAGATCGCGGCGGAAGCGTCCGGCGTGGACTTCGTTGAGCAGATTGCGGTTGGTCGCGGCAAGAATCCGCGCCGCGGTTTGGCGCGTCTGAGTTTCGCCGATGCGCTGGTAATCCCCGCTTTCGAGCACGCGCAACAGCTTGGGTTGCAGTTCGAGCGGAAGCTCGCCGATCTCGTCGAGAAAGAGCGTGCCTTCCCCAGCCTCTTCGAAAAAACCGCTGCGCGCATTGGCCGCGCCGGTGAACGCGCCGCGCGCGTGGCCGAAGAGTGTGGCCTCGATCAGATTGGGAGCGATCGCCGCGCAATTGAGCACCACGAAAGGGGCGTTGCGCCGGGCGCCGGCTTCATGCAGCGCGCGCGCGGTGAGCTCCTTGCCGGTGCCCGATTCGCCCTCGATCAGGAGCGGGAAAGGTACGTCGGCAAGCTGGGCGATTTGCGCGCGCAATTGCTGCATCGCGGGCGAATCGCCGAGCAGGTGTTCCGTCGCGGTTTCGCGCTGACGTTCGTCCCACCCGAGCTTCGCGGCGCGCAGCAAGATCGCGCGCAATTGCTCCGGAGAAGTTGGCTTGGGCTGAAAATCGTAAGCGCCGCGCGCGCGCGCATGGCGTGCGCTGGCCTCGGCGTTTTGGCCTGAGAGCACGACGATCTTGAGCCAGGGCGCCGCGGTAAGCAGTTCGCCGATCAGCGCCAGACCTTCATCGGGCTGATGCGGGCAGGGTGGCAGGCCAAGATCGATGAGCGCCGCGTCAAACGGGCGCGGGGCCTCTTGCAGCAGCGCGCGCGCCGCCGGCCGGCTCGCTGCCGCAAGCACTTCGAAATCGGGAGCAAACGCCCAGGTCAGGGTGTCGACGATCGCGGTGTCGTCGTCGACAAGGAGCAGCAAAGGGCGTGCAGGGGCTGTCATGTGATTGGCGTGTTCGATCAGAGCCTTAAGTGTAACGACTCCTCCGCATTTCATCGGTGCACTGCATCTCATCCCGGATGGATTTGGAGAGGCAAACTCTCTGATAAACTCCACCTCATTTCCCTAAAGTTAAACGCTGTGTCCGATAACGTTGTCGATTTGCGCAAGGTTTCCTTTTCCTACGGCACTCGCGCTGTGTTGCAGGGCGTCGACTTCACGGTGCCGCGGGGGAAGGTTGTCGCAATCATGGGCGGCAGCGGCTCGGGTAAAACCACGTTGCTGTCTTTGATCGGGGGCCAGCTCAAGCCGCAGGCGGGCAGCGTCGAGGTCGATGGTCGGGCCGTTCCGAATCTTAAACGCCATGAGCTGTACGCGTTACGCCGGCGCATGGGGATGCTGTTCCAATTCGGGGCTTTGTTTACCGATCTGAACGTTTTCGATAACGTCGCCTTCCCGCTGCGCGAGCACACCTCGCTGCCGGAAGAGCTGATTCGCGACCTCGTTTTGATGAAGCTGCATGCCGTTGGCCTGCGCGGCGCGTTTGATCTGCAACCCTCCGAGCTGTCCGGTGGGATGGCGCGGCGTGTCGCCCTGGCGCGGGCGATTGCCTTGGACCCGATGTTGATGATGTATGACGAGCCTTTCGCCGGGCTCGACCCGATTTCGCTCGGCGTGATCGGCCAACTGATCCGCCGTCTCAACGACGCGCTCGGCGCCTCTTCGATCATCGTGACCCACGATGTCGCCGAGTCCCTGGCGATTGTCGATTACGTTTATTTCATTGGAGAAGGCAAGGTGGTTGCCGAAGGAACTCCAGACGAGATCCGCGCTTCGCAAGACCCCTATGTGCATCAGTTCGTGCACTCGGAGGCCGACGGCCCGGTGCGCTTCCATTATCCCGCGCAGCCTTATCGGGATGCTTTGCTGGCGGGCGCGAACGCATGAAAACGCCGTCCGTCAATCCGATCCAGCGGCGCGGCGCCTGGACCGTCGACAGCATCTGGCGCCTGGGTTTCGCGGCGCGTTTTTTCTTTTCGTTGCTGCTCTACTCGGGGCAAAGCCTGCGGCGTTTCCACGGCCTGACGATGCGCGAAATCTATATGAGCGGCGTGTTGTCGCTTGTCATCATCGTCGTTTCGGGACTCTTCGTCGGCCTCGTCCTCGGATTGCAGGGCTATGAAACCTTGCAGCGTTTCGGTTCGAGCGAAGCGCTTGGCGTGCTGGTCGCGTTGTCCCTGGTGCGCGAGCTCGGCCCGGTCGTGGCCGGCCTGTTGTTTGCCAGCCGCGCGGGTACGGCGGTGACGGCCGAAATCGGTTTGATGAAAACGACACAGCAACTCCAGGCGATGGACATGATGGCCGTCAATCCGATCGCCCGCGTCGTCGCGCCGCGCTTCTGGGGCGGCGTGATCGCGATGCCCTTGCTAGCGGCCCTGTTTTCCGCAATGGGCGTGTTCGGCGGCTGGCTGATCGGCGTGGTGTTGATCGGCGTCGACGGCGGCGCTTTCTGGTCGCAGATGCAGAGTTCGGTCGACTTCCGTTTCGATATTCTCAATGGCGTCATTAAAAGTGTCGTGTTCGGCTTTGCCGTATCCTTGATCGCCGTTTTCGAAGGCTACGACTGTACGCCGACCGCCGAAGGCATCTCGCGCGCCATCACGCGTACCGTCGTGAGTTCCGCGCTGGCGATCCTGGCGCTTGATTTCGTGCTCACCTCCTTTATGTTCCGGGGTAACTGATGAAACGTTCCCAAATCGACCTGGGTGTCGGTGTTTTTGTTGTAATCGGTATTGTTGCGTTGATTTTTCTGGCTTTGCGAGTTGGGAATCTGGGCGGCGAGAAAATCCAAAATCCCTATGAAATCAGCGCGTATTTCGACAACATCGGCGGGCTTAAGGTGCGTGCGCCGGTCAAGGTCGCGGGCGTCGTTATTGGGCGGGTCACAGACATCGGTTACAGCAAGGACAGGTATCGCGCTCTGGTCACGCTGAAACTCGATGGCCGTTATGAGTTTTCGAAAGACACTTACTTCACAATTAACACCTCCGGCCTGCTTGGCGAGCAGTATGTGGGCGTGGAGCCCGGCGGCGACGATCAGGATCTGCAACCCGGCGACCAGACCACCCATACCCAGTCGGCTATCGTTCTGGAGAAGTTGATCGGCCGTTTCATGATCGATAAAGCGGCCGAATCGGGAGATCAGAAGTGAAACTTTGCCATCTCCCCCTGATTGTTCTGGGGCTTCTCGCTTTTTCGGCGCACGCCACTGATGATCCGTGGGAAGGTTTCAACCGCAAGGTTTTCGCGTTCAACGAGGGTGCCGATCGGATTGTTCTGAAACCGCTCGCGCAAGGTTATGAAGCCGGAGTGCCCTTGCCTGCCAGGGTGGCTTTCACGAACTTCGTTGGCAACTTCGGCGATATCGGCAATGCACTGAACAATCTGCTGCAAGGCAAGATCGGCGATGCGCTCAGCGATGTCGGCCGGATTCTTGTGAACACCACGCTCGGCATCGCTGGCGCGATCGATGTGGCCTCCGAAATGGGGCTCGCCAAGCACAATGAAGACTTCGGTCAAACGCTTGGCCGCTGGGGGGTTGATACAGGGCCGTATCTCGTGCTGCCGATTCTCGGGCCGAGCACCCTGCGCGACGCGTCTGCGCTGCCGGTCGATTACTACACGAATGGGCGGGATTGGGTCATCGACAGCGTCGTAGTGCGTAATTCGATCACCGGCCTTAATATCGTCAGCATACGCGCCGGCTTGCTCGGCACCGACACGGCGCTTGAAGAAGCCGCACTCGACAAATACAGTTTCGTGCGTAACTTTTTTCTACAGCGGCGGCTCAACCAAGTGTATGACGGGAACCCGCCGCGGCCCAAACAGGATGACGCAGACGAGGATTGGCAGGACGACGATTCTTCGGATACCGCGCCAGCTCCAGATTCAGACCAAAAGGAACACAGCGAATGATGTCTCGATTTTTGAAAACCACGCGTAGTTTGATCGTGCTGGCGGGGCTGGCTTTACTGCCGGGCCTGAGTTTCGCCGTCACGGCCCCGGATGTGATGGTCAAGGAAGTCAGCGATGAAGTGCTTGAAATCGTGCGCACCGATAAAACGATCCAGTCGGGCGACATGACGAAAGCGCTGCAACTGATCGACGCGAAAATTCTGCCGCATTTCGATTTCACGCGCATGACCGCGCTGGCCCTGGGGCGTGACTGGCGCTCGGCGACGCCCGAGCAGAGAAAGAATTTGACCGCCGAATTCAGAACCTTGCTCGTGCGCAGCTATGCCAACGCATTGACACGCTTCAAGGATTACCAGATCAGCTTCAAACCGCTGAAAATGCAGCCGGGCGACACCGACGTCATCGTGCGGACCGATGTGCGCAAGGCCGGCCAGCAGCCCGACTCGGTCGACTATTCGCTTTACCTGAAGGACGGCGAGTGGAAGGTTTTCGACGTGGCCGTCGCCGGCGTCAGCCTGATTACGAGTTATCGCGACGCTTTCGGTCAGGAAGTCAAAGCGAGCGGAATCGACGGTTTGATCGCCTCGCTCAAGTCGAAGAACGCACAAAACGAAGGGGCTCCGGCCAAGAAATGATCCGCGAAGAAGGTGAGCGCCTCGTTGTCGAGGGGCCGATCACAATGGAAACTGCGGCCGGCCTGCTTGAGGTCGGCCGCACGCTTTGTGGCGGCGGGAAGGAAATGTCGGGACGCGAGATCGATTTGTCCGGCGTGACGGCGGTGGACTCCGCCGCGCTGGCGCTCGTTCTGGCCTGGATGCGTGCGACGCAGCGTTGCGGGCGCCCCTTGCGGCTTGCGGGCGCGCCCGAGCAATTACGCTCGCTCGCCGATCTCTATGGGCTTGGGGAAATCCTGCCCTTGGGCGAGGTCCGCGCATGAAGGCACTCGATGTTGTGGGGGCCGCCAAGGAATACGGCAGCTTGCGCGCGCTGGGCGGCGTCGATCTGGCGGTTGAAGAGGGAGAGTTCTTCGCTCTGCTTGGACCGAACGGCGCTGGCAAGACGACGCTGATCTCGGCGCTGGCCGGGCTTCTGCGGCTCAGCGCGGGGCGTATCAAAGTCATGGGTCACGACGTGGTCGATGACTATCGCAATGCGCGCCGGATGGTTGGCGTCGTGCCGCAAGAGTTGGTCTTCGATCCGTTTTTCACGGTGCGCGAAGTGCTGCGCATCCAGTCCGGCTATTTCGGGCTGCGCAATAACGACGACTGGATCGACGAACTGCTTGCCAATCTCGACCTTTCCGCCAAGGCCAATGCGAATATGCGCCAGCTCTCCGGCGGGATGAAACGGCGCGTCCTCGTCGCGCAGTCGCTGGTGCACAAACCGCCGCTGATCGTGCTCGATGAGCCGACCGCCGGTGTCGATGTGGAGCTACGCCAGGGTTTATGGACTTTTATTCGCTCGCTGAATCAGCGCGGTCATACGATTTTGTTGACGACGCACTACCTCGAAGAGGCTCAGATGCTGTGTAACCGCATCGCGATGCTCAAGGCCGGCCGTGTCGTGGCGCTCGATCGGACCGAGAATTTGCTACGCGCGGCCGAGGGCCGCACGCTGCGTTTGAAGATCGAGGGTGCTCTGCCGCCTGGCATTCCCGCGCCGGAGCACGAGGGCGATTGGCTCGTTTGGGCGTCGGACTCCTATGAGGTGTTGAGCGACCGGCTTGCCGCCGTGCGTGGCGCGGGCGTCAAGGTGCTTGAATTCGAGGTCGGCCAGCCGGACCTCGAACGCGTGTTCGTCGAAGTGATGCGGAGGGCCGCATGAAAGCGGAAGGCTCCGGTTTTAGGACGCTGCTCTACAAAGAGGTGTTGCGCTTCTGGAAGGTTGCCTTTCAGACGGTCGGCGCCCCAGTGTTGTCCGCAGTGCTTTATCTCGTGATCTTCGGCCACGTGCTGGCGCCGCATGTGCGGGTTTATGGCGAGATCGAATACATCGCCTTCATCGTGCCCGGTCTGGTGATGATGTCGGTGCTGCAAAATGCGTTTGCGAACAGCAGCTCCTCGCTGATTCAAAGCAAAGTCACCGGCAACATCGTTTTCGTGTTGTTGCCGCCGATTTCTCATCGTGAATTCTATTGCGCGTATGTCGTCGCCGCGGCGACTCGTGGCGTGCTCGTCGGGTTCGGCGTTTGGGCGGTGTCCTTGCTGTTCGTGCAGTTGCCTTTGGCGAACCCGCTATGGATTCTCGTGTTCACGCTCCTGGGCGGCGCTTTACTCGGCACCCTGGGCATGATCGCGGGGATTTGGGCCGATAAGTTTGACCAGTTGGCGACCTTTCAGAACTTTCTCATCATGCCGCTGACGATGCTCGCCGGGGTGTTTTACTCGGTGCATGCGCTGCCGCCGTTCTGGAGGAGCATCTCGCGTCTGAACCCGTTTTTCTTCATGATCGACGGTTTCCGCTACGGCTTTCTCGGCGTTTCCGATATGTCGCCGTGGCTTAGTTTTTCCATCGTCGTCGTGTTTTTGGCCGTCACCGCGGGCCTCACTTTGCAGTTGCTCGCGCGCGGTTGGAAGCTGCGCGGCTAACAGGGTTTATTTTTTGATGTTCGAAGCAAGCGAAATTGAAAAACTGATTGCGCAAGGAATGCCTTGCGAGCATGTGCAGATCTTTGGTGACGACGGGGTGCACTTCACCGGCATCGTCGTCAGTTCCGCGTTCGAAGGCACGCCGCGCGTGCGCCAGCACCAGGCCGTGTATGCGACGCTCGGCAGGCTTATGGGCAATGAAATCCACGCCTTGCAGTTGCAGACGTATACGCCTGCGCAATGGGCGGAGCTGCGCAAGGAGCTTGGCGAATAATGGACAAGCTATTGATTGCCGGCGGGCGCCGCCTGGAGGGCGAAATCGCGATTTCCGGCGCGAAGAATGCGGCGCTGCCGATTCTCTGCGCGGCCTTGCTCGCGGCCGAACCGCTCGTACTGCTCAACGTGCCGCAACTCAACGACATCGGCACGATGCTCAAACTGCTCGCGCAGATGGGCGTCAAGGTCAAGCGCGAAGGCGCGACGGTCATCCTCGACGCCAGGGAACTCGACAACCCGCTCGCGCCCTATGAGCTCGTCAAGACGATGCGCGCCGCGGTGCTCGTGCTCGGGCCGCTCGTCGCGCGCATGGGGCATGCGAAGGTTTCGCTCCCCGGCGGCTGCGCGATCGGCGCGCGCCCCGTCGATCAGCACATCAAAGGCTTGCAGGCGATGGGGGCGGAGGTTCATGTCGAGCACGGCTATATCGACGCGAAGTGCGTCAAGCTCAAAGGCGCGCGGCTGTTTACCGACATGGTGACGGTGACGGGCACCGAAAACCTGATGATGGCCGCTTGCCTAGCGACGGGCGAAACCGTGATCGAAAACGCCGCACGCGAACCCGAAGTCGTCGACCTCGCCAATTGCCTCAACGCGATGGGCGCGCAGATTTCGGGGGCCGGGACCGATGTGATCCGCATTCGCGGTGTCGATAAGCTGCACGGCGCGACCTACCGCATCATGCCGGACCGCATCGAAACCGGAACGTATCTGTGCGCCGCGGCGGTCACGGGCGGTTCGGTGCGCCTGACCGGAACAAGCGCGAGCTATCTCGACATCGTGGTTGATAAGCTGATGGATGCCGGCTGCGAAATCACGACCGAGCGCGATGCGATCGCACTTACGGCGCCGGCACGCCTGAAGGCCGTCAGTCTGCGCACCGCGCCGTACCCCGCGTTCCCGACCGACATGCAGGCGCAATTCATGGCGCTCAATTGCGTTGCCGACGGCACGGCGATGATCCGCGAAACGATTTTCGAGAATCGCTATATGCATGCCGTCGAACTGATCCGGCTCGGCGCCGACATCAAGATCGACGGCAACACCGCGGTCGTTACCGGCATGCCGAAACTTCAAGGCGCGAGCGTGATGGCGACCGACCTGCGCGCCTCGGCGAGCCTGGTGATCGCCGGGCTTGTCGCCGAGGGCGAAACGCTCGTCGACCGTATTTATCATCTCGACCGTGGTTACGAGCGGCTCGAAGAAAAACTCGGCGCACTGGGCGCTTCGGTCAAACGGGTGAACTGATGGCAGCGTTCGAAGGCATTACGCTCGCGCTCTCGAAAGGGCGGATTTTCGAGGAAACCCTGCCCTTGCTTGCCGCGGCCGGGATCACGCCGAGCGATGACCCGGAAAAGTCGCGCAAGCTCATCATCGGTACGAACCGGCCCGATGTGAGGCTCGTCATCGTGCGCGCCACCGATACGCCGACCTATGTTCAATATGGCGCGGCCGATCTCGGCATCGCGGGCAAGGATGTGCTGATCGAGCACGGCGGCGATGGTCTCTATCAACCCCTTGATCTCGACATCGCGCGCTGCCGCATGTGCGTGGCAGTGCAGAAGGGTTTCGACTATGCGGCCGCGGCGCGGCGCGGGGCGCGGATTCGCGTGGCGACGAAATACATCCAGACCGCGCGCGAGCATTTTGCCGCCAAGGGCATGTATGTCGATCTGATAAAGCTTTACGGCTCGATGGAACTGGCGCCGCTCGTCGGGCTGGCCGACGCAATCGTTGACCTTGTTTCGAGCGGCGGCACCCTGCGCGCGAACGATCTCGTCGAGGTCGAAGAAATTTTCTCGATCAGCTCGCGTCTGATCGTCAATCAGGCCGCGCTCAAGCTTAAACATGCGCTGTTGCAGCCGGTCATTGAAGCCTTTGCGGGAGCGGTCAAATGAGTCAAATTCAGCGTTTATCATCCTCGGCGGTTGATTTCGCGCAGCGCCTCGAAGCGCTGCTGGCTTTTGAAGCGGCGACCGATGAAGCGATCGAAAATGCCGTCAGTGAAATTCTGCTCGCGGTCAGGCAGCAAGGCGATGCGGCGGTTCTGGCGTATACGCAGCGTTTCGATGGCGTTACCGCCGCGAGCGTGGCTGAACTCGAGCTGCCGCAAGCCGATCTTCAAGCGGCGCTGGCAGGCTTGCCCGCAGCGCAGCGTAGCGCGCTCGAAGAAGCCGCCGCGCGTGTGCGTAGCTATCATGAACGCCAGCCGCTGAGCGCTTGGGAGTTCGAAGAGGCCGACGGCACGCGGCTCGGCCAGAAAGTGACGCCGCTCGACCGGGCGGGGCTGTATGTACCTGGAGGCAAGGCGGCCTATCCAAGTTCGGTGCTGATGAATGCGCTGCCCGCGAAAGTCGCGGGCGTTGGTGAGCTGATCATGGTGGTGCCAACGCCGCGCGGCGAGCGCAATCCGCTCGTGCTCGCCGCGGCCGCCGTGGCCGGCGTGGACCGCGTGTTCACGATCGGCGGCGCCCAGGCCGTGGCCGCGCTGGCTTATGGTACCGCGACAATTCCGCAGGTCGACAAGATTGTCGGCCCCGGCAATGCTTATGTGGCGGCGGCCAAGCGGCGTGTGTTCGGGACCGTCGGCATCGATATGGTCGCGGGTCCGTCGGAGGTGCTGATTATTTCCGATGGCAGCGGCGACCCGGACTGGATCGCAATCGATCTGTTCGCTCAAGCGGAACACGACGAGCTGGCGCAATCGATACTGCTGTGCCCGGATGCGGTCTTCATCGAGCGTGTCGCGGCTTCGATCGCCAAACTCTTGCCGACGATGCCGCGCGCCGCGACGATTGCGGCCTCGCTGGCCAAGCGCGGCGCTTTGATTCAGGTGCGCGATTTGAACGAAGCTTGCGCAATCGCCAATCAAATCGCGCCGGAGCATTTGGAACTCTCGGTTGACGACCCTGATCCCTTGATCGCACAAATCCGCCATGCGGGCGCGATTTTCGCTGGCCATTGGTCGGTCGAAGCGCTCGGCGACTATTGCGCCGGTCCGAACCATGTGTTGCCGACTGCGCGCAGTGCACGTTTCTCTTCACCGCTCGGTGTCTACGATTTCCAGAAACGCAGTTCCGTGATCCGCATGTCGCAGGCCGGTGCGCAGCGGCTTGGTGCAATTGCTTCGGTGCTTGCGCATGGCGAAGGGCTGCAAGCGCATGCGCGCTCGGCGGAACTGCGCATGAAGGCCAGGTAAGAAGTTGTCCCGATCCGATCGCCGCCGAGTCGGATCATCTCTGCTATCGTGAATGCGGTCGGCAGGTTCGACTTGCGCGATTGAGCATGCGCCGGTTGTGGCAGTTTTCGTCTGACCACACGTCGAACGCAAGCCCCGTCATTCATGGCGGGGTCAGTGAGACAAGCGTTATTGACGCCAAAGGCGTCCTGATGCGTGGCGAAGAAACCCCAAGCTTCAGCTTGGGGCGATTCACGCTCAAAGAAGGTGTCGGAGATCCGAATCATGAGATCGAACTATGTAGCGGATGAATTACAGCGGCTGTGGGCTTTGCTTGAGGCGAGCCCCGATTGGATCTGGGAGGTGGATGAGCGGTTGCGCTTCATCATTTCCTCGGCGAAAGGTTCCGAACTGCTAGGGTGTTCGACCGAGCGGATTCTAGGGCGTACTATTTACGAGTTCATACCCAGCGACGAAATGTCCCGCGTTGCCAGCGAGCTTGGAAAGCTCTTAGCGCAGAAACAGGCATTCACCGGCTTTGTTCATCGCGTGCGGCGCACCGATGGCCGCATCGTGGTGCTTGAAGCCAGCAGCGAGCCGATTTTTGAGCCCGACGGCAACCTTAAAGGTTATCGCGGCATCAGCCGCGATGTAACGCGAGTCTGGTCGCGCGTGCTCCGTCTTGAAGCGCTTTATGCCCTGGCGCCGATTGCCTTGTATGTGGTCAATCGGGATTTGGTTCATGTTACGCTCAACAATGCAATGGCCGAGCTTTACGGCAAGCCCGTCAATGAAATCGTGGGGCAGTCGATGCGCGATTTGAGGCCCGAACGCGCGCGCGAAATCGAGCATGATTTTGCCTTGATCGATGCGGGAATGCCGATTCCCGAGCGTGAAGTTGAATGGCAGGGGCGGCATTTCCAGGTGTCGGTCCAGCCCTTGCGCGATATGGCAGGGGGTGTGATTGCAATGTTGATTGCTTCGACCGATATCACCGAACGTAAAACTGCCGAGCAAGCGCTTGCCGAGGCGCACGAACGCCTCGATCGCTATGTGCGGCATGACGCTTTGTCGCAAGCAATCGGAAAATCTTAGCGCCGATTCAGTCCTGCGTAGGTCGTATTAAGGCATTGGATTTGGAGACGCATATGAAGAAGGAACCCAGCCATATCGCCGATAAATTGCGGTGGCTACGCGACTTGATCGAGCTGAATTCCGATTGGATTTGGGAAGTCGATGATAAAGGCCGTTATGTTTATTCGTCGGCCAAGGGTTCCGAGCTGTTGGGTTATCCGACCGAGCAGATCCTTGGCCGCACGCCTTTCGATTTCATGCCGCCAGAGGAGGTCGTTCGCATCGCGGGAGCCTTCAAGCGTTTTGTTAGTGAGCGTAAGCCGTTCAACGGTCTTGTGAATCGTGTACGGCGTGCGGACGGTTCGATTACTATGCATGAAACCAGCGGCGTGCCGATTTTTTGGCCCGATGGCCGCTTCAAAGGGTTTTGCGGAATCGATCGCGATGTTTCCGCTGTTTATTCGCGTGTGTTTCAGCTTGAGTCACTTTACTCCCTGGTGCCTTTGCCTTTGAATGTTGTCGATCGGAATTTGCGCTATGTGGCCGTAAACTTGGCTCAGGCCAAGCTTTTCGGTATGACGGTCGAAAATTTGCTCGGACAGTCTTTGCGTGTTCTTAGGCCGCAGCGCGCCCGGGAAATCGAGCGGGATTTTGCTTTGATTGATGCGGGGCAGCCTGTGCTGGACAGAGAAATCGAATGGAAGAGTCGGAGCTTCCAGGTTTCGACTAAACCGCTGCGCAATATGGAGGGTGTGGTGGTGGCGTTGTCGATTGCTTTGACCGACATCACCGAACGCAAGCGCGCGCAACGTGCGCTTGCCGATGCCTATGAGCGTCTGGATTTGTATGCCAAGCAGGATGTCGCGCCTCACGAATAAAAGAGGTGTCCGTCTGGAGGTCAGAAACTCGGCCAATATGGCGCGGACGGGAGAGTAAAATCTGGCCTTTTCCTCAAGCCGTGTTCATCCCGGTATAGCCATGCCCTTACTGACCCTCAATTCCGCCTGTCTCGCGTTTGGCGATGTGGCTTTGCTCGACCATGCCGAACTGGTGCTCGAACCCGGCGAGCGTGTTGCGCTGATCGGGCGCAATGGGGCGGGCAAATCGAGTCTGCTGCGCGCGCTGGCGGGCAGTGCGCGGCTCGACGATGGGATGGTCTGGCGGCAGCCTGGGCTGAGGGTGGCTTATGTCTCGCAGGAGCCGGATTTCGAGCTTGGCCGCGATGTGTTCGCGACGGTGGCGGAAGGCGTGGGCGAGGCGGCGCGCTTGATTGCCGACTATCACGCTTGCGCACAGGAGGTTGCCCACGGCGATACGGCGGCGCTCGCGCGGCTCGAAGATTTGCAGCATCGGCTCGAAGCGACGCATGGCTGGACGCTGCATCACAAAGTGGAGCAGGTGATCGACCGGCTCGGGCTCGATGGCGAGGCGCAAGTCGCCAGCCTGTCGGGCGGCGGCGTCAAGCGCGTGGCGTTGGCGCGGGCTTTGGCGGGCGAGCCGGATTTATTGCTGCTCGATGAACCGACGAACCATCTCGACATCGACGCGATCGCCTGGCTCGAAGAATTGATCCGCTCGTTCCGTGGCGGCGTGGTGGTCATCACGCATGACCGCGCGTTCATGGATGCGGTGGCGACGCGGATTGTGGAGCTTGACCGTGGCAGGCTCGCAAGCTTTCCCGGCAGTTTTTCGGAATACCAGCGGCGCAAGGCCGAGATGCTTGAAATCGAAGCCAAGGCGAATGCGGATTTCGACAAATTCCTGGCTCAGGAAGAAGTGTGGATTCGTAAGGGCGTGGAGGCCCGGCGCACGCGTAACGAAGGCCGCGTCAAACGCCTTGAAGAATTGCGCAACCAACGCGCGGCGCGGCGCGAGCGTGTCGGCAATGTCAATCTCCAGCTCGAACGCGGTGACGCGAGCGGGCAGCTTGTCGCCGAGCTGACGCAGGTGACGAAGCGTTTCGGCGATAAGATGGTGATCCGCGATTTTTCGACGCGCGTGATGCGCGGCGACCGGATTGGTCTGATCGGCCCGAATGGCGCGGGCAAAACGACCCTGCTCAAACTGATTCTCGGCGACCTCGAACCGGACCAAGGTCAGGTGCGGCGCGGAACCAAACAGCAGATCGCTTACTTCGATCAGTTCCGCGTGCAGCTCGATTCCGAGATGCCGATCTGCGATGTGATCAGCCCTGGTAGCGATTGGGTCGAAATCGGCAAGACGAAAAAGCATGTCATCGGCTATCTCGAAGACTTTTTGTTCTCGCCGCAGCGCGCGCGTTCGCCGGTGCGTTCGCTCTCGGGCGGCGAGCGCAATCGTTTGCTGCTCGCGCGGCTTTTTGCGCAGCCGGCGAATATTCTCGTGCTCGACGAGCCGACCAACGATCTCGATGTCGAAACGCTTGAATTGCTCGAACAGCTTCTGGCGGAGTATGACGGGACGATTTTCCTCGTCAGTCACGACCGCATGTTTCTCGACAATGTGGTGACGCAGACGATCGCCGCCGAAGGCGAAGGCCGCTGGCGCGAATATGCGGGCGGTTATCAGGACTGGAAACGCGTCCGCGATGTGGAATCGGCCGCGCCGGAAAAACAGGCAGGCAAAGTTACAAAGCCCGCTGAGCCCGAACGCAAGACAAGCGCACGTGCAGCGAAACTGGGCTTTAACGAGAAGCGTGAGTTGGAGCAGCTACCAGGGAAGATCGCGGCGCTCGAAGCCGAACAAACCGGCTTGCAACAGCAGCTGGCCGATCCGGCGATTTATCGCGAGCGGCCCCAGGATGTGCCGCGCTTCAACCAGAGGCTGGAAGCCATTGAGGTCGAACTGCTCCAATTGCTTGAGCGTTGGGAGCTGCTGGAAAGCAAGGCCGGGTAGGGCGAGCCGCCTTGCGGATAGAGCCTGCGCTGTTCCGCGCGCAGCGCACGATTTTTCGTTTCAGTGGCGATCAGTCTGAAACGATTGCGCCAGCGCATCGCTTGTTCTTTATCGCCGCGTTTTGCGTAGAACTGCCATGCGCTCCATGTTGCTTCGCAGATGTAATCTCTATTGCGACTCATCGCTAGCTCAAGGAATCGCACCGCGTCGATATTGCCTTGCGCGAGCATGATCTGTGCGGCGGCCATCGCGGTTTCGGCGGAATTTTCTAGCTCCAGCGCGGCATCGCGCAACAGTGGTAAAGCCTCCGTGTACTCGCCGAGCGTGTAATACGCCAGACCCAGTTCGGCATAGAGTTTTGGATCGAAACCTGGCGTGAATCCTTTGGGATAGCGGGAAACGATCTCTTCGGCCTCGCGCACATCGAGATGGCGGACGGTCCAGGCGTAGCCCGTTTTTCTGAGCCAGGCTTTGTCGAAATAGGCTTCGAGTTTGGGCAGCCTGCTGCCAAACAAGCGTTGCGCGGCGCTTTTCTCGATAGGCTGCGGCGTGCGGGCACGCTGGCCAAGCCGTTTCAGACGACTGCGCAGGCTCGGGTGCGTGTCGTCATGAACCGTGGTGCGCTTCAGGGATTCTTGCAGCCAAAGTTCGTTGTCCTTATCTCCCGCTCCGCGACGCAGCACATTGCGCATGGCCGCATGCGGAAGAAAACCTGGCTGCGCGCTGCGATCCGCCTGAGCGTAGAGGCCCGGCCAGAACTGTTCGGCCATGAAACGGCCCTTGAGATCCGCCGCGACCAGCGCGTCGGCCGCTACGCGAGCGCCCACGAGGCGTGCCGAAGCGCGGTCCGCTTCATATTCTTGCCGGCGCGCGAGGACGAAGCTGTAGGCATTGAAATACGGGATGTACCAGTGGAAGAAACGCAGCAGGCTGCGGTTGAGCCATGAGCCGCTGTTGTCGAAAGCGCCCGCCATGCGCAGCCAAATGCTCCGCACGCGGTAGACCCAGGCGCCGAGCTTGCCGTGCGCATGTGAAAGATGGCCATACTCATGCGCCAGCACCGAAGCGAATTCTTTCGGGCTCAGGCCCTGCATCAAAGGTAGGCCGATCAACAGGCTGTTGCGATAGCCGCCAAACAGGCCGAAGCGCGGCGTCTGCATGATGGAAGCATTGAATTCGGCGGTCAGGACGATTTCGTGGATTCGCGGACCCTTTTCGCGCTTGCGTAGTCTGGCGAGCAGTTTGAAGAGATCGGGCGCTTCGCGCGGTTTGAGGCGATGGCCTTTGGGCGGCGGAATCTGGACCCAGAACGCGCGAATGACAATGGCACTCATAATTCCCGCGACGATGAGTAATTGAACCCCCATCCGCAAATGGCCGAGGAGAAGCGTTGCGAGACCGAAAAGCAAGCCGCCCAGCGCCACGCCCAATAAGACTGCGATATAGGCGTAGCCGAGCAGCGCGAGAAAAATGACTTTTACGCGATAGGCCGTAGGAGAAGCCTTGCACTCTCGTTCGAGACGGGCGACCAGTTGTTGAAAATTGACTACGTTATCCATGATGCAAACAACCGAGCGCGATGACAAAGGAACCCCATCGCGAAGTATCCGAACGGAATATATTATCTATTTGGAATATTCACAATCCATGCTTGAACGCCTGTCTTTTAGATCGGCATCGGCGGGTATGTCTTTAGAGTTTTTGGAAGGATGCCGTGATACTTGAACGATGAGGTGAGTCCCCCAAACTAAAGATTGGGGGCTTGCGCTTAAGCCGTGGTCACGCAATGGTTCAATGCACTTGTCTCTGAGCCTGTTGGGTTGGGTGCAGGATTTTGCAAGTGGCTTTCAATTGGGCTCAGGCACCGGATCAGGATCGGGAGGCGTATCAATGATACGTGGGAGGAGTCGGCGGATAACATCGCCGTGGAGTCCGATGCGTTGCATGAGAGCCGCGGGATTCAGGTGGAACAATTCGGACAGTTTGCGGAAGTCATCCGGCAGCGCGGGATCGTCCCAGCCGTTTGCCGCATGGCGAGCGAGGTCGGTGGCGAGCGCAACCGTGCGCACTCTGGGTTGCTCGGCATCGGCAGGGTCAAGTAGCGCAGCCAGCAGTTTCGGCAACGCAAGTTCTTGGGCGAGAATGAACTGTAGTTCGGAAAAGCTTATGTTGAAGGTGATTTTTTGCACCAGGGCGCTGCGGGTGCCGGGGTGTTTATTTTGTAAAACCAGGGTTTGCTGAGAGAGTTCCGGCGCGAAGCACCAGCAGAGAATTTCCGCTACTTCGTGCAGCAAGGCCGCCAGCGTAATTTCGTCTACATCGATGTCATGCCGCATGAGGGCGAAATCGCGCGCATAACCGGCGGCGCGCCTGGCGCGGGTGATGGCTCTGAGCGCGTGAACCAGCGCGTTTGGGTAAGCCGCAAGCTGCTCTTCGACCGTGGTGAGGTTGGAGAAGTGTCTAAAAAAAGGCGTCACGCCGAGCATCATCACAGCTCGCTCAATCGTCGTGATCTGGTGGTCTTTCTGGCCCCCGCGGCTGCGTTGTAGATGCATCATCAGCTTGAGCGCCATTAACGGATCGTCGAGCACCACCGCTGCGATTTGGCGAGTGGAAATTTTGTCCTCGTCGGCTTTCTGCGCGGCTAGCGTTTGTGCCGTCTTCCGCAGCACGGGAATATTCTGGCTGCGGAAGTAGGAAACGTAGTTTCTCTGATCGGTGAAGGGTTTGCGCAGCATATAGTGATTCAGGCTGAGGACCTGTCTAAGGGTTTACCTTAGGTAAATCTACGGTTATTTCTCGCGTGGCTTGAGTGGCGAGTTGTAAGTGGAATTATTGAGAATCTGTTGGCTGACATCAAGTGGTGGATTGCGAACGATTCGTTCTCATGCTCGGCCTATAATCCGCCGATAGGGTCACAGCGATTTGCGTGGTGTGTATCCTGTGACGGATCGTATTCGTGGCGAGGAAGCCCCAACTTTCAAGTTGGGGTGACTCACCACCGGGCTTGGGGTGGCTCAAGAAGAAAAGGGGGAAAAGATGCGGCAGTTCAGAGCGTACCTGATTGAACAGGACGGGCAGCGTCAGCACAAGGCCGGTTTTGTGACCCTTGACGAAGGGCGGCTGGATGCCGGCGACGTGTTGATTCGCGTCCTTTGGTCGAGCATCAATTACAAGGACGCCCTGGCGGGAACCGGGAAGGGACGCATTATTCGGCGTTTCCCATGCGTGGGCGGTATCGATCTGGCGGGTATCGTCGAGCACAGTGCGGCGCCGCGTTTCAAACCCGGCGATCAAGTGCTTGCGACGAGTTACGACATCGGCGTGGCGCATCACGGCGGATATGCCGAGTACGCTTTGATTCCGGGCGGCTGGGTCGTGCCCTTGCCCGAGGGGCTGAGCCTGCGTCAGGCAATGGCGCTTGGAACCGCGGGTTTTACCGCCGCGCTGGGTGTGCAGCGCATGGAAGAAAACCGGCTCAAGCCCGAGAATGGTCCGGTCATCGTAACCGGGGCGACCGGCGGCGTCGGCAGTCTGGCCGTGGATATGCTGGCCCAGCGCGGTTACGAAGTGGTGGCCTTGACGGGCAAACCCGAACAAGCTGAATGGCTCAAATCGCTTGGCGCCGCGCGCGTGATGCTGCGCAGCGAGCTGGATTTGAAAAATATTCGCCCTTTGGATAAAGGTTTGTGGGCTGGTGCCGTCGACAATCTAGGTGGTGAGGTGTTGAGCTGGATTGCCAGTACGATGAAGCCCTGGGGCACGATCGCCAGTATCGGGTTGGCGGCCAGTTCCGACCTCAATACGACGGTGATGCCTTTCATCCTGCGTGGCGTAAGCTTGCTCGGCATCGATTCCGGGTATGTCGGTGCGGCGATTCGCGAGCATATATGGGCGCGGCTAGCATCGGATCTGAAACCTGCGCATTTTGAGCGTTTGACGCGTGAAATCAGCTTTGATGAATTGCCACAGGAATTCGACCGATACATTGCCGGCCAGGCGCACGGGCGCGTGGTGGTGCGTGTTTCTCAATAAATTTCTCCAGACTCACTTTCAATGAATCCGACACACGAACAGTTTGGCTCGCAACTTCCCCGTGTGCTGATCATCGACGACTCGCGCATGGTGCGCGCTTCGTTGATCAAGCAGATCCGGGCGACTTTCGATGTGCGCGAGGAAGTCGACGGCGAAGCCGGATGGCAGACTTTGCTGCTCGATCCGACGATCGAGGTTGTAATTTCCGATATCGCCATGCCAAAGCTCGACGGCTTCGGGCTGCTTGAGCGGATTCGCTCATCGAAGATATCGCGGATTCAGGATCTGCCGACGATTATCATCTCGGGCGAGGATGAGGACGAGGCGCGCGAGCGCGCGAAATCGCTCGGGGCGACCGATTTCATCAGCAAAGGTACGCCGACGGTCGAATTGCTCGCGCGCTTGGATGCCTTGGTCAAGCTGGCGCAGACCCGTCGTGAGTTGGAAAAGAGCCGCGAACAACTGGTGCGCAATTACCAGGGCGACGTCAGCGTGATGGCGATCGAGATCGACCATTTCAGCGATCTTTCCAAACGCTACGGGCACCATGTCGCGCAGTTGATTCACCGCAAGATGTCCAAGCTATTGTCGGCTAAGGTGCGCAAAGAAGACACGGTGGCGCATCTGGCGGAGGGTCAGTTCGCGATCATTTCCCCTTCGGCCGATCTGGACGCATGCGGCGCTTTTGCGTTACGCCTGCGGCGGTCGATCGAAACGATCGTGATGACCTACAAGGAAGAGCGGATCCGGATCAGTTTGACGATCGGCTTGGCGAGCGCAAATGGCGATGCGCACATGACGCTCGAAGAACTGATCGCGACGGCTGTTGCGCGGGCGCAGGACGGTAAGACGATGGGCGGCAACATCGTCGTATCGGAAGCGGGCGAGGTCACGCCCGAAAGCGTTGGCCGCTTCAGCCGTCTTGCGGTGAGTGTCGACCATGCTTTGACGCAACTGCGCACAGGGCAAGTCGACGAAGTCCGGCGCCGGATCAGAGAGTTGATTGGAACGATGATGCCCTTGCTTGAGTTCATCGATGCCGAGTACCGCGCGGGACTGCCGTTGGGCTTGCTTGCGGAACGGGCTAATCTGATCAATATCGAAAAAACGGAGGTCGTTAAGCCGATATCTGCTTTCGGTGAGTAATAACCAAGTATTGAGCGGTTTCGCTGTGTAGATCCCCCCTTCCCGAACCCGAATTCGGGCTTCCCCCTTGTGTGTGCTGTCGTCTTCAGTTTAATAACCGTTCGAGCCTGAAGGGGCTGAATTGTTTTGAGGGAGGAATATGACGAATCTTAAGGAATTCCATCGTCGCTCAATTACGGAGCGTGACGCTTTTTGGCGCGAGCAGGCTCAACTGGTCGATTGGCAGACGCAGCCCGAGGTCATTTGCGATTATTCCAATCCGCCGTTTGTGAAATGGTTTCCGGGTGGAAAACTCAATCTCTGCCATAACGCGGTCGACCGCCATGCCGCCAAGCGGCCCGATGCGCCTGCGCTGATTTACATTTCGACCGAAACGGGCGAAGAACGCACCTATAGCTTTGCCGAGCTACAGCGCGAAGTGGAACGCTGCGCCGCGATCTTCCTGAGCCAGGGCGTGGGCCGCGGTGATCGGGTATTGATCTACATGCCAATGATTGCCGAAGCCGCGTTTGCGATGCTGGCCTGCGCGCGGATCGGCGCAATCCACTCGGTCGTGTTTGGCGGTTTTGCGGCGGGGAGTTTGGCGACGCGGATCGACGATGCGCGCCCGAAGCTGATGATTACCGCCGATGCGGGCATGCGCGGCGGCCGCTCCATTCCGTATAAGCATCTCGTCGATGAGGCTTGTCACCTGGCCGAACATCCGCCCGCGAAAGTCGTGATTGTCGATCGCAAGCTCGATATCGGCTTCCCGCGTGTGGAAGGGCGCGATCTCGATTACGCCACGCTGCGCGCCGAGCATATCGATGCCAAAGTGCCGTGCGCAGAGATGGACGCCACCGAATCGAGCTACATCCTTTACACTTCGGGAACGACGGGCAAGCCCAAGGGCGTGCAGCGCGATATCGGCGGCTATACGGTCGCGCTTGCCGCCTCGATGAAGCACATCTACTGCGGTCATGCAGGCGAGACGATGTTCTCGACCTCGGATATCGGCTGGGTGGTGGGGCACAGCTACATCATTTACGGCCCGCTGATCGCCGGTATGGCAACGATCATGTACGAGGGCACGCCAATCAAACCCGATGCGGGTGTTTGGTGGAGCATCGTCGAAAAGTACAAGGTCAACATCATGTTCTCGGCGCCCACGGCGATCCGGGTACTCAAAAAGCATCCGTCCGAACTGATTCACAAACACGACTTGTCCTGCCTGCGAACTTTGTTCCTGGCCGGCGAGCCGCTCGATCAGCCGACGCACGAGTGGATCTTGGGCGAGCTTAGGCGTCCCGTGTATGACCATTACTGGCAAACCGAAACCGGCTGGCCGATGCTGTCCGCAATGCCAGGCGTCGAAGAAACGCCGATCAAGACCGGCTCGCCGAGTTTTCCGGTATTCGGTTATGACTTGCGTATTTTCCGCGAAGACGGGAGCGAGGTCGAAACGAACGAAAAAGGCGTTGTCGGCGTCGTGCCGCCCCTGCCTCCCGGTTGTCTGACAACCGTGTGGGGGGATGACCGGCGCTTTGTCAGCACCTATTTCTCGCTCTTCAAAGAGCCTTTGGTCTATTCCAGCTTCGATTGGGGCATTCGCGACGAAGAGGGGTACTACTACATCCTTGGGCGTACCGACGACGTGATCAATGTGGCAGGCCATCGGCTCGGCACGCGTGAGATCGAAGAGGCCGTGCAAGCGCATCCCGCCATCGCGGAGGTCGCTGTTGTGGGCGTCAACGACGCGCTCAAGGGCCAGATGCCGATCGCCTTCGCGGTCGTCAAGGATGCCGCGTCGGTCGATAGCGAAGAGAAACGCAAGGCACTTGAAGCCGCCGTCATGAAAACGGTCGACGAACTGCTGGGCGCGATTGCGCGGCCGAGCCATGTGCATTTCGTGACGTCTCTGCCGAAAACCCGTTCAGGCAAATTACTGCGCCGTGCCATTCAGGCCCTGGCCGAAGGGCGCGAAGCCGGCGATATGACGACGATCGAGGATCCGATTGCGCTGGAACAGATTCGTTCCGTACTTAAGGCGGACTGATCTGCCGTTGGTCATGAAACAAAACGGCTCCTTCGGGAGCCGTTTTTTTACGCTTGTCATTCAGAACCTGTTCAGAGTCTGTCGCGAGAGGCAGTGACGCCACGAATTTGAGGCGTCTTCGCCGCCCATAAGGCTTGTCTCGCTTACAACTCGACCCGTGGTCAGCGGGGCGAAGAGCAGCGCAGGGACCGGAGTTTATAAGTGATAAATGAGGATTCCAAGCAGCGCATGAGCCCCGATCACAGCCTCGCAGCAAGACTATGAGCAGGTTCTCAGGAAGAATCAGCTTGCGAAAGCGCTCTCCGGCAGCCACGGTAGCGGATTCGGGCCGGCAGCCTTGAAGTCCTCTTGGACCTTATCGCGGATCAATTGCCACATCGGTTGCAGCATCGGGCGCATGTTTTTGATCGCGGTCGGTATATGCATGACCGACGGAATTCTTGTCCCGCGATGTTCGATTGGCCCGCCGATCTGCCGGATATCGAAGCCGATTCGATTGAAGTGTTTTGCCAGCCGCGGTTCGGTCAAGACGACGGTATTTTCGAGATCAAGAAACTCCGCAACCGCATAACCTGCGAGATAAAGGCCGACGGGGATAAACGGGAAACGCGGGTTCTCCTCGGTGCCGAAGTCACGAGATTGGATAGTTCCCGGCTCGCGCTCTTCGTCTTTGCGTCGCCGGAAACTGTTGACGATTGCCAGCCGCGAAACCTCCGCGATATGGCGGCGATCCTGCGTTGCGGGATCAAACAAGGAACGGTCCAATGTATTGGCGCAGGACTCTTCGAGAGGGAGCTGTTCGCTAGGATTGTCTGGAGAAGGGATCACCAGCCGCACACAGCCTACCCGGTGGGGCGGGGCTTCGTTGGTTCGAATCAGGCAGTGAATCGAATGACCGTCATAATGATCCGATTCCATCCCGCTTGCTTGTTCCGGCTCCCAGTGGAGGTCTTTACAGTACACATCGTGCCGGATACGGAACACCTCTTCGCGGTCCGTTTCATTCAGCGCGATACTGATTTGGAATAGCTGCCGGAAGCTTTCGCCTAAATTTGGTGCTAGAGGATTCATAATAAAAAGACAGCCTTTCAATACTCAGAACAGCTTTGTCGACTCCATGTCAATTAAACAGCGTCGGATTCCCTCTGTCACTCCGTGTGTATATCAATGAGACAGCTTTCTTGTGCTGAAATGTGTCGTGCTTCACGCCTCATAATACATTGTGCTTGAAGATATTCTGTGGTTGCAGCGTTTCCAGCCGTTTGCTTCCATGCGTGGCCGTGAAAACCGCTCGGATCGAAAAATTAGGGAGCAAGCTCAAATGACAACGAATTTTCCATACGACGAAGCCTTCTCACGCAACCTCGGCTGGGTGACGGAAGCCGAGCAGGCGAAGCTGCGGCGCGCAAGGGTTGCCGTCGCGGGCTTGGGAGGGGTCGGAGCGCACCACCTATTGACGCTCGCCCGCTTGGGTGTCGGCGCATTTTCCATCGCCGACTATGATCGCTTCGATTACCCGAACTTCAATCGTCAAGCGGGCGCCATGCTGTCGACGGTAGGGCATCCCAAGGCCGATGTCGCGGCCCGGATGGCGCGCGACATCAACCCTGAACTCGATCTGCGCATCTTTCCGCAAGGCGTATCGGGTGAAAATGCCGATGCGTTTCTCGATGGCGTCTCGGTGTATGTCGATGGGCTTGATTTCTTCGCGTTCGAAGCGCGCCAGAAAATTTTTGCCGCATGCCGCAAAAAAGGTATTCCGGCCGTGACAGCCGCCCCGCTGGGCATGGGAACTTCCATTCTGGTCTTCACGCCGGACGGAATGAGTTTCGAAGATTACTTCGGCTTCGAGGGGCGCAGCGATGATGAGAAAGCCTTGCGCTTTCTCGTCGGTCTCGCGCCGCAGCGCCTGCATGCCGGTTATCTGGTCGAACCGAACCGAGTCGATCTTGCAAACCGAAAGGGGCCTTCGACGGCAATGGGGTGCATGCTGTGCGCGGGGGTGGCCGCGACCGAAACGCTGAAATTGATTCTCGGCAGAGGGCCGATCTGCGCCGCGCCGCGCAGCTACCATTTCGACGCGTTTACCCAGCGCATGCGCACGGCCTGGCGCCCGGGCGGGCATCGCAACCCTTTGCAGCGACTCGCGATTGCGATTGGTCTGCGGCAACTTGGCCTTAAGTGAGTAGCATGGAAACCCTGACCGCCATTCTCGATCTTGCGCGTTGGGCGCCAAGCGGCGACAACACTCAGCCTTGGAGATTCGAGCTGGTTTCGCCGCGCGAAGTCATCGCGCACGGATTCGATACCCGCGACCATGTGGTCTACGACCTCGACGGCATGCCGAGCCATCTGGCGCATGGCGCCTTGTTGGAAACGATGGACATCGCGGCCTCCGCTTACGGTTTGCGTTGCGAAGTCGAGCATCTGGCGACAGGCGACGCAACCAAACCGAAATACCGTGTCGTATTGCGCGATGCACCAGAGCGCCCGGAAAGCCCCTTGGCCCCCTTTGTGACAAAGCGGGCAACACAGCGGCGCCCAATGAAAATCGGGGGCCTGACGCTCGCATTGCGTGAAGCGCTTGAGGCATCGGTGTGTGACATGGGCGTCTCCATTCTGTGGTTCGATACACCCGCCGCGCGCCGATCCTTCGCCAAGCTTCTATACCGGAGCGCCTGGATTCGGCTTGTGACCGAAGAGGCTTACAAGGTTCATAGCAGCATAATCGAATGGCGTACCCGCTTCAGCGATACCAAGCTCCCCGAAGAGGCCGTCGGTGTGGATTTCCTGACCGCCCGGATGATGGAATGGGCGATGCGGGACTGGAAGCGCGTCCAATTCATGAACCGATGGTTCGGCGGCACTTTGGCCCCGCGTCTGCAACTCGACGTATTGCCGGGCCTGCGTTGCGCGGCGCATTGCGTGCTCCTGGCTCCCGAACCATTGGACAACCCCATTCGGGAAGTTGAAGCCGGCCGGGCGGTGCAACGATTTTGGCTCACACTCACGCAGCAGGGAATGTGGCAGCAGCCGGAAATGACCCCGCTCATTTTTTCCCGCTACAGCGAGAAGGGGCTCCGTTTTACGCAAAACCCTGCCGCGCTGCTGCGTGCCCGGGAAATCCGGGATTCGCTGGTCGAAAAAATCGGCCGGGATGGGCTTGGGCGGGCATTCTGGATCGGGCGGATCGGGTTTGGCGCAGAGCCGAGGTCCCGCTCCTTGCGTCTCGATGTCGATAAGTTGCTTGTGCGTACCAATGCGATCTGATACAGCAAAACCACAAAATCATCAAATCGTCGATTTTCTTTACGATTTCTTTGCGGATAGTTTCGGATGGACTTTAAGTCGTTGATCTGCAATGTTAACTTTTTTTGGCACTGCATTTGCTTAGATGAACTCGTTCTCGCGGATGCCGAGTTAACAGATTAACGGTTAAGAGGAGAGATCATGAAAAAGTTAATCATTGCTTCTTTGCTAGCAGGCGCAGCGGTATCCGCTCAAGCCGATAGCATTATGTTTGATCAGACGGGCCAGGGCGGCACTGGGGCCTCAATCCAGAGCTTCAATTGGGCGCCTGACAATGCGCTCGCTATCGGCGCGCTTTCTTGCGATCCTACACAGCCATGCACCGTTCAGGTTGTGGCGCAGGGCTTTCTTAATAGCTTTAGCCAGACTGGCACGGCTTCGTCACTGACTCCAACGGGGCAATTTACATTCCAGGTGTCGTTCTATGAAACCCTAACGTACAACTCAAATGGGACGGCAAGCTTCTCTCTGACCGATCCGGCTAGCTCATCGTTCACGATTTACTACAGCGCGGACTCCACGGTTAACCAGTTGGCCGGTACAGGATACGATGCAGGACAGGCAATTTTCCAGGGCACGCTTGTCTCTCTAAGTGGTTTATTCAGTCAGACGGGTTCTGACGTTGGCCTGTTGGACCAGTTGGATGAGGATAATCTGAATGGCGTTTTGAGCACTAGCGGCTTGGGTACCGACACTGTGGGGGTCCAGGCTACTTACGTTGATGAGGATTTTTTCCGCACGGCGATCGATATGATGGAGATCTCCTTGCGCGATACAACCTTCCTGCAAACGCCGTTCTATCAGGCGAATCCGTCGGCTCAGGTTGTTGGCGAAACGCCGTACTATTCCGTCGATGGGCAGGGAAGAAAAGTTAACGGCTTGATCTGCGATGGTACTCAAGCCTCTGTGAACGGTATGGACAAGGATGGGAATGTCGCCTACGGTCGTTGCGATTATCAGTTCGAAACTCACGCTACTTCGTCCTTCTACAAGGATAATAATGTTCCTGAGCCTGCGACGCTCGGTTTGTTAGGCGCTGCTCTGCTGGGCTTGGTGGGTATGTCCCGTCGTCGCCGCAGCTGATATCGGAGATGCCTTTGCCGGCGTGAGCCGGTTTGGCTGAACCAACAAAGCCCGCCGTTTTCCGGCGGGCTTTGCTTTTGTTGGCTTGGCTTCAGAGAGCCTGTTGGAGAGGCTGTACTTCGCGGTCATTCTGCGCGGAGCGAAGCGCAGTCGCAGAATCCACTCTCGGAGGACAAATGGATTCTGCGACTTCGCGCAGAATGACCGCGAGTGTGGCAACTGAGTGCGAGCAGCGCATGAGATCCACCCAGCCTCGTGATGAAACAGGTTCTCAGAAGCCGCTGCTTGTTAACTCACGGTAGAATGCCGTGGCCGCGGATTCGCGGGTTTTATTTGCAAAAGCCTGCGCGCGTTCGCGCGCGAGCGGGTCGTTCAGCAGTCTGCTTAAACGGGATTCGATTGCCTGAATCGAGCATCGGTCCGAACGGACTTGTTGGCCAAGTCTCGCCTGACTAACGAGATACATGTTCAGGTGTTGATCAAGGTTCGCAGGCACGCCGAGAACGGGCGTTCCTTCGCAGAGGGACTGGTAGGTCGCCGGGCTGCCACCATTGCAGATGACGGCGGCTGCTTTACGCGCGACTAAATCTCCAGGGATAAAATCCGTGGTAAACAGCTGTTCTGTCTGCGGCAGTTCAGGATGCTTGCGCCCCGCCGTGGCGAATATGACGGTGACGCCGCAGTTCAGGGCTCCTGTGAGGATTTTCAGGCTGTTTTTGATGTTTCCCGAGCTGCCCAGGTTGATATAAACGATGGGTTTTGAGTTGGGGACATTCTCCCACCAGGACGGTAATGGAACATCCGGGGCCCATCCAACGTGGCCGATCAGCCGCTCAGTGGGGCCGAGCTGAAGCGTGGGGCAAAGTTCGGGGGCGTCGCAGTAGAGGGTCAGATCCGATTCGGTATAGGCGTGATTGAGGGTGAAGCCGCGATTCGACAGCCCGTACTCTTGCCGCAATTTCTTCATCGGATTTGCGTGAAATTGGAACGCGAGCGGGGCGATGGCCGCAAAGACGTGGTTTGCGAGAGAGATGGGCAGAAACTTCGTAAACGGAAGCTCGGGCGCAAGAGGCGGGCGGATGAAATTCGGGCTCCAATACGCATTGGACAAGGCGACGTAAGGAATTCCCCGCTTGCGCGCGCTGACCGCAAGTGAAATGCGAAAGTCGCCGATCACGATATCGGGCGAGAAGTCTTCAAATAATGCCTGATCGTGCCGTACATAAGCCTGTAGCTCTTGCAATGTATACAGGATGGCTCCTTTCGCCAGCCTGGTTTGAAACTGCTCTGGCGGGCAGGCGATCAGGTCAGCCTGGTGAATATGCGGCGGAAGGGTTCGGAGCAGGTTTGCGTAGCGCGGGGGGCGCGCGAGCGTGATGTTCCACTCGGTCGGGTTGAGACTGGCTGCAAGAGCCGCGGGGCGCGCAACATGGGCGAGTGTGTTACCTTCGGCGATGAACAGGATTTTTCGCATGGCAGTCTTCGTTTCAAGCCAAAAATCTAGCCGATTTTGGGCATTTGTTTGTTTTTAACGCAGGGCGTCCAAGCGGGTGCGCTCTGCTGTGTTGTTTTTCCTCAGTTTTCTTGATTCGCTCGCGTACTATCCGCAAAACGCTTTTTATTCGCCGGCTTGTGCCCGGTAACGGAGAGACATTATGGTAGCTGCCTTTTCACGTATTCCTGGCTGGGTTAGCACTATGCTTTTGGCCGCTTGTGTCGCTGTGACCGGGGGGTGTGCAAATACCTTCCCCGCTGCGCCGGGGGTTGCAGCATCAAGCGACTACAGCTATGCGATCGGGCCTGGCGACATGTTGAGCATCGTTGTTTGGCGAAATCCCGAGTTGTCGATGGCGGTTCCCGTTCGTCCAGATGGCAAGATCACAACGCCGCTCGTGGAGGATCTTGTCGCGATGGGCAAGGACCCTTCCACGCTTGCCCGGGATATCGAGAAAGAACTGTCGAAATACATCCGCGATCCGATCGTGACGGTTGTCGTGACGAATTTCGTGGGGCCGTATAGCGAACAGATCCGGGTCGTCGGAGAGGCGGCCAAACCGCAGGTTTTGGCTTACAAGCAGAAAATGACCTTGTTGGATGTGATGATCGCTGTGGGTGGGATTACCGATTTTGCCGATGGTAATCACGCCACGATTCTGCGCACGTCCGAAGGCGGAAAGCAGTACAGCGTCAGGCTGAAGGATCTTTTGCGGCGCGGGGATGTTTCGGCCAATGTCGATGTCAAGCCTGGCGATGTATTAATCATTCCGCAAGGCTGGTTCTAAGTTTCGGCACGGTTGTCTCTAGTCAGGGCCTGGAAATGGAAGAGTTTATTGCAAGTGCGCTTGCAGCGGCGCGGGGTATGTGGCGGTACCGCTGGTGGGGGCTGGCCGGCGCATGGTTGGCGGGGATGGTTCTGTCGGTGGTCGTGTTGGTGCTTCCCGATCAATACGAGGCCAAGGCGCGCGTTTTTGTCGATACCCAGTCGGTTCTCAAGCCCTTGATGCAGGGGCTTGCGGTTCCTACGAATGTTGAGCAGCAAGTCGCAATTCTCAGTCGCACCCTGATTAGCAGACCCAATGTTGAAAAACTCATCCGCATGGCGGATTTGGATCTGTCCGTAAAAACGCGGGAGCAGCGCGAGGTGCTTGTGGACGATGTGATTCGTCGTGTGCAAGTGACGAGCGCCGGCCGCGACGATTTGTTTCAGTTGTCTTTTAAAGACACGAACGCGGATCGCGCCAAGCGTGTTGTACAGGCTTTGGTGTCGATTTTCGTCGAATCCGGATTGGGCAATAAACAGAAGGATTCCGATGATGCGCGACGGTTTATTGACGACCAGATTAAATCCTATGAAAAGAAATTGAGTGATGCGGAAAACAAGCTGAAAGAATTCAAGCTTAAAAATCTCGCTCTGTTTGGTGATGCGGGAAAAGATTCCGTTGCTGCAATTGGGGATTTGACCGCCAAGCTCAATCAGGCACGTCTGGAAATGCGCGAGCTTGAAAATTCACGCGATGCATTGCGTCGCCAGCTTTCTGGAGAGGATCCCGTTTTTCTGCCTGACACCAACGCATCAGCAGCGGGCGGCGGCTCGATTCCGGAAATAGATGGGCGAATCGATGCATTGAAAAAACAATTGGATGGATATTTGCAGCGCTTTACCGATCAGCATCCCGATGTAACGAGCACTCGCAGGTTGATCGAGCAGTTGGAGGCTCAGAAAAAGCAGGAACTTGAGGCCCGCCGGAAGCAGGGGGGCGGAGCGGCTGTTTCGGCGAATGTTAATCCCGTCTACCAGCAATTGAAGCTGAGTTTAAGTGAGGCTGAGGCAAACCTCGCATCGCTGAAAACGCGAGTGGCTGAATATGACTCTCGTTTAAATGCATTAAAGAGTTCTGAGCGCATGTTGCCGGAGATCGAGGCCGAATACGCCCAGCTTAACCGTGATTACGACATCAATAAAAGAAATTATGAGAGTCTCGTCGCGCGGCGTGAAACTGCAAATATGTCGGTCGAGATGGACGCATCATCAGGCGTGGCGGAGTTTCGTTTGATTGACCCGCCATCCGTTCCGCAGAAACCCTCTGCTCCAAATCGGATGTTGTTGATGCCCCTGGCTGGCCTGTTGGCGCTCGCACTGGGTGCGGCTGTGGCATTCGTGATGTCTCAAGCGCGGCCAACTTTCTTCGACGGTCGGGCTTTAAGAGAAATTTCAGGGTTCCCTGTTTTGGGTATTGTTACTGTTGTGCCAGATCCTGCGCGTGCAAAGCGAGAAAAACGTTTGGGGCTAATGTTTGCTGGTGGATTGAGTTCCTTAGTGGGGTGCTTTGGTGTGATGACTATTGCTTTAGCCCTGCGGACTTTTGCCGGCTGAATGGAGCGAACGAGTGAGCATCATAGAGCGAGCGGTTGAGCGTCTTGATCAACTGAAACAAGCTGGCGTTGAGGTGCCTGAGCTGCCGCAAGAGGCAGCAGTCCCCGCAGCCAAGAAGACCGTTGAGGCGCGTTTTGATTCGGCTGTGCGGCCAGGCCCGAGCGTTGAGAATAAGAAGTCTGGGTCGTCGCGAGTGGGCAAGGTGGCCTCTTCGAAGCCGTCGCGCAAAGCTTCTTCAGCTAAGCTGTCATCAGCAGAATCTGTATCGGATCATTCGGCGGTTACGCTGGATTTGTCCCGCCTGGCTGGCAATGGATTCGTCACGCCTGATCAGCCGAATAGTCCAATTGCGGAACAGTATCGGATTATTAAGCGACCCTTGCTCAGAAATTTGCAGGCTCGTGGAGCGACGGAGTTGCACAACGGAAATTTGATTATGGTGACCTCTTCCCTTCCTGGCGAAGGGAAAAGTTTCTCCGCAATCAATCTGGCGCTTTCAATTGCATTGGAACTTGATCACACGGTATTGCTGGTTGACGCTGATGTATCGAAGCCGTCAGTCCTGAATGCCTTAGGCTTGCCTCCAGCTAAAGGTTTGATGGATGTTCTGGTGGGCGAGGAATCTTCGATTGGTGATGTTCTGCTTAGGACCAATATCGAAAATCTGGTCATTATGCCGGCAGGTATGCCTCACCGGCGCGCAACGGAATTGCTCGCCAGCGATTCGATGAATAAGTTGATTGATGAGGTTGCCACTCGCTATTCCGATCGGATCATTATTTTCGATTCTCCACCGCTTTTGGTAACGACCGAAGCTCGCGCTTTAGCCGTTCATATGGGGCAGATCGTAATGGTGGTCGAGTCTGAGCGGACAACGCACGCTACGGTTCAGCAGGCATTGGCCACGATTGAGAATTGCCCTGTGAAATTGATGCTTCTGAATAAAGTGCGCGGAACAGGAAGCGTTGGTAACTATGGCGTTTATGGCTACGGATATGGCTATGGCTATGGATACGGCCGCAAGGAGAGCTCTTCGCATGCCTGAACAAAGCAAGGTATTTCTTTGCGTGGCGAGAATTACCTGCATTGGAATGTTGGGGTGTTCTTGTGCGATGGCTCAAGAGTCTGTGAACGATGCGCCAAACCCGTCTCCAGATAATACTCCGGGAGTTCCTACGGGGTGGAGAGTCACGCCATCCTTGGATCTTGCTACGCGGTGGACGACTAACGCGAGATTGAGCGCCACGGATAAGCAGCAGGATCTTGAGTTGCGTGTTACGCCAGGGGTGACTGTTGCAGGGCGTTCTGGATCGCTCGTGGGCTCTTTGCACCTTGCATGGGAAAACAGTGTCTATATGCACACCAGCGATCTCAACCGTTCGACGCTTTATGCGAATGGCTCGGGGACGCTTGATCTTTATGAGCGCAGACTTTTCCTGGATGGCTCCGTGGATATGTCGCGGCAGCGGTCTTCCATATTTGGAACCTCACCTTCAACAGGACTATACGATCCTAATAGTCAGACAATGCTGCGGACTTATTCCTTAAGTCCCTATTATGTTATTCAAGCGCCCGGAGATATTCGCGGAGAAGCGCGCTATCGAGTAACCTATTCCAATTCAAGCGATAACATCGTAAATAACAATCTACGTCATGATGTGAGTTTTTCGCTTGGCAATAGTCTCAATCCGATGCCTTTTGGGTGGGATTTCTCTGCTGCATATAGCGTCACGGATTATCAGTCCGGTCAGAATGCTTCAATAAGCTCTGGGCGTTTTACCGGACTCTATGCAATCGATCCTTTATTCCGATTAAAAGGAATTGGAGGATATGAGCGGAACGATTTTTTCAGTAGTTCTGAACGGAATAAAATTATCTATGGCGGAGGATTTGATTGGACGCCTTCGCCAAGAACTCATGCTTATGGCCAAACAGAAAGGCGTTTTTTTGGGAATGGCTATGACTATGGTTTGAGTTGGCGTGCTGCGCGTAGCGGGATTACTGGACGCCTTGTACGAGATGTGACGACCACCTCTTCGACGGTCGATGCCAACGGATTGCAAAATCTTTATTTGGCGTATTTGTTATCGGTATCGAATACCTCCAATCTTGCCGATCTTCTTACGAAGATGACGCCTGAGCAAAAAAGTCAGGCGGATGCGGCATGGAACGCACGCGGTTTGCCATCACCCGTGGCTGGGCAGGCTTATATCAGCCAAGCGTTTTTTCTTGAACGGCGTGCGGAACTTGCCGGTAGCTGGAATGGCGCCCGGAACTCTTTCGCGCTGAATATTTATCGCAGCGAACGGGAAAGGCTGACAGATCCGGCAATGCTTGCGCCGGGCGATGATTTGGCGAGCTTCGAGAAAACCCGGGATACGGGAGGCGGCCTTTATGCAACGCATGCCCTTTCGCCGCTAACGAATTTGAGCTTGGGGCTGAGTCTAACCCGCTCTCTTGGTTTAGGCGGTATTTATGCGGACCAGGAAACGCGTTATAAAAATATTTCGCTTGCCGCGAATACGTCGCTGGGCGTTCGTACGATCGGCGGCTTAATTTATCAGTACAACACCAGTCGCGGGGTAAGCAGTTTCATCGAGAATTCGCTTACTGCAAATATCGGTATGCGTTTTTGAGCCATCTGCCATGTATGAATCCTATTACGGCTTTTATTCCAAGCCGTTCCAGCTCAACCCGGATCCCAGTTTTTTCTTCTCTAGCCGCGGCCATCGGAGGGCGATGGCCTATCTGGAGTATGGGCTGCACCAGAGCGAAGGGTTTATTGTCATTACCGGAGAGGTTGGCGCCGGCAAAACGACTTTGGTTCGCAGTCTGTTGCAGCGCCTGGATTCTTCAAAGGTGGTTGCTGCGCATTTGGTCAGTACGCATCTTGATGCGGATGATATTTTGCGCCTAGTTGCGGCAGCGTTCGGTCTGCCAGCCAAAAATGTGGAAAAGGCGGATTTGCTTTTACAGATCGAAGCCTTCCTCGTAAAAATAACTGCTAGTGGTAAGCGGGCTTTGCTAATTGTCGATGAAGCGCAGAATCTGACGCCCCGAGCGGTGGAAGAGCTGCGTATGCTCTCCAATTTCCAGTTGGAGGATCACGCGCTGCTGCAAAGCTTCCTCGTCGGACAGCCGGAGTTTCGCAAGACGATGCAGAGCGAACACATGCAGCAACTGCGTCAGCGTGTGCTTGCTTCTTATCACCTTGGGCCGATGGATCCCGCGGAAACGCGCGCCTATATTGAGCATCGCCTGGGGCGTGTCGGCTGGAAGGGTGATCCGCGTATTGAGCCGTCGGCATACGATTTGATCCATGCGGAATCCGGTGGCTTGCCGCGACGGATCAATACCTTGTGCGATCGTTTGTTACTGGCGGGTTTTCTGTCCGACAAACACACACTTGGCGCGGCCGACGTTGAAGCGGTTGTAAATGAAATGCGCGAAGAGCAAGGGCCTGCTGCAACGGCGAATTTTGCGGGCAAACATGAAGGAGGCGTGTTCTTCGGAAACGCGGCGGCTTTGCCGTCGGTTCTTTCCGATCCGACTACGCTGGCGCGTTTGGTCGATGCAGGGGCTGGTTTTCATGCCTCGCGCCTGGAAGATCGGATCGCGCGGCTGGAACAACTTCTTGGTGCCGCGATCGGGCTTGCCGTTGAGTCGTCCCCCACTGCGACGAACGCAGAGCCCCGTAAAGAGGTTCGCTGAATGATGAAACCTGTTATCTGCGTGGTTGGTGCGCGTCCCAATTACATGAAAATGGGACCGATCCTACGGGCGTTTGCGCAGCATATGCCGGAAATCCCCGCATTGCTTGTGCATACGGGCCAGCATTATGACCATGCGATGAATGCCAAGCTTTTTGCCGATCTTGAGTTGCCGAAGCCGGATGTTAATCTGGAGGTCGGATCGGGAACCCATGCGGTTCAAACAGCGGAGATCATGAAGCGCTTTGAACCGATCCTCGACACGCATGGCGCATCGGCCGTGCTGGTCGTCGGCGATGTGAATTCGACCATCGCATGCGCCTTGGTCGCGGTAAAAAAAGGCATCCCGGTCGTCCACGTCGAGGCTGGGCTGCGCAGTTTCGACCGCGCGATGCCTGAAGAGGTCAACCGCGTACTGACCGACCAGATCGCGGATCTGCTGTATACGACCGAGCGCAGCGCGGCGGGCAACCTTGCGCGCGAAGGCATTCCCGCAGAACGCATCGTTTTTACCGGGAATGTGATGATCGATTCGCTGCGCTTCAATCTTGCGAAAGCGATTCCTGCTGCGGAAACCATGCAGGCTGCGGGTTTCCCGGGCGATCTTTTGGATGGCCCGGCGGGATTCGGCGTCGTGACCTTGCATCGTCCATCCAATGTGGATGACCCGGCTGTGTTTGCCGCGCTGATCGATACCTTGCTGACGGCAAGCGAGCGCCTGCCTTTGGTTTTCCCGATCCACCCGCGCACGCGTGGGAATCTTGAGCGTTTTGGGCTGTTGACGCGTCTGGAAGGGAAACGGATTTATCTCCTGCCCCCGCAGGGCTATCTTGAGATGCTCGGTCTGATGTCCAGGGCGCGCGTGGTCATGACGGATTCGGGTGGGATTCAGGAAGAGACAACCGCATTGGGTGTGCCCTGTCTAACGCTGAGAGAAAACACCGAACGTCCGATTACGGTCGACCAGGGAACCAATACGCTGGTCGGGCGCGATCGAGACGCTATTCTCGCGGGGCTCCAGAGCTCGCTGCACGGAGACGGCAAGGCTGGACGTATTCCCGAGTTCTGGGATGGCGCGGCCGCGCAGCGGATTGCTGGGCATTTGTTTGACTGGTTGAAAGAGCGGGGAGAGGGTGTATGAGTTCTGCCTCCGCAAGTCGAACGACGGAGAATGAACTTGTAAATGCGTTGTCGATCGACATCGAGGATTATTTCCAGGTTTCAGCTTTGGCGAAGCAGTTTCCGCGCGCGCGCTGGGACGAGCTGCCATGCCGGGTCGAAGGGAATGTCGACCGTATCCTCGGCATGCTGCATGAATATGGGGCGAAGGCCACCTTTTTCACGCTGGGCTGGATCGCCGAACGTTATCCCAAACTCGTGCGTTTGATCGTCATGGAAGGGCATGAACTGGCGAGCCACGGCTACCAGCATGAGCGCGCGAGCGATCAGACGCCGCAAGCCTTCGGAGCCGATGTGGCGCTTGCCAAGGCTGTTCTGGAAGATATCGCCGGCGTCGAGGTGCGCGGTTATCGCGCGCCCAGCTTTTCGATCGGGGCCCAGAATCTATGGGCGCACGACGTCCTGCGCGAAAATGGTTATGCCTACAGCTCTTCGGTTTATCCGATCGCGCACGATCACTATGGCATGCCGGACGCGCCGCGCTTCCCTTGGAAATTGTCCAATGGATTATTGGAGATTCCCATCACCACGGTGCGCTGGATGGGGCGGAATTGGCCTGCCGGCGGGGGCGGATATTTTCGCTTGTTGCCGTATGCGTTATCGCGTTGGTCGATTCGGCGGGTCAATCGCGCCGATGGGCGCCCGAGCGTTTTCTATTTTCATCCGTGGGAAATCGATCCCGGGCAGCCGCGTGTGAAAGATGCCAGCGCGCGCGCCCGTTTCCGGCATTACGTGAATCTCGAACATATGGAAGCACGCCTGGAACGGCTGCTCGGAGATTTTCGCTGGGGCCGGATGGACGATATTTTCCTCTCGCAAAATTGACCCATGCACAATCAAACCCTTGTCGATCCCGTTGTGGTGCGCCACATGGGAGAAGCGGAACGTCCGAAATGGGACGCTTTCGTGCGCGCGCAGCCGGACGCGACTTTTTTTCACCTCTCCGCCTGGCAGGGATTAATAGAGAATTTGCAGGGGCACCGCACGTATTACCTGTATGCCGAGCGCAACGGAGAAATCGTCGGTGTTTTGCCTTTGGCCGAGGTGAAAAGCCTGCTCTTTGGCCATTCCCTGTCCTCCTTGCCTTTTTGCGCGTATGGCGGGGTCGTTGCGCTTGATTCCGCGGCGGCGGACGCATTGGAAGCCGAAGCGGGACGCCTAGCGCAAGCGCGCGGCGTGGAGCACCTCGAATTTCGCAATCTCTCCGCCGTGCGTCATCCTGAGTGGCCGCGCCAGGACCTCTATGTAACGTTCCGGCGTCGGATCGAGGCGGACGACGAGGCGAATATGCTTGCCATTCCGCGCAAGCAGCGGGCAATGGTGCGCAAGGGAATCAAGAACGGCTTGATCGGGAATATCGATCCCGACACCCAGCGTTTTTTTGCCGTGTATGCCGATAATGTCCGGCGGCATGGCACGCCGGCTTTGTCGGAGCGCTGGTTTGCCGGCTTGCAGGATGCGTTTGGGGATGACTGCGAAGTCTTGAGCGTCACCGATGCCGCGGGACGGCCGCTTTCGAGCGTTTTGAGTTTTTTCTTCCGTGACGAAATTCTGCCTTATTACGCCGGAGACTATCCGGCCGCGCGCGATCTTGCTGCCAACGATTTCAAGTACTGGAGTCTGATGCAGCGCGCCGTCGTGCGTGGCTGTGGGATTTTTGATTACGGCCGCAGCAAGCTGGGGACGGGGCCTTATTCATTCAAGAAGAATTGGGGCTTTGAGCCCCAGCCGCTTTCTTATGAATATCGCTTATTCAAGCGCGACGGCATTCCTCAGAACAATCCGCTGAATCCGAAGTATCGGGCGTTTATCGCGCTGTGGCGCCGCTTGCCCTTGCCGATTGCGAATCGCCTTGGGCCGTTGATCGTTCGCAATCTCGGATAGAGGAGGCGGGGATGCCAAAACCTCCTTTGCTTTATTTGGCGCACCGAATTCCTTATCCCCCCAATAAGGGCGATAAGGTCCGCTCGTTCAATCTATTGCGCTATTTGTCGACGCGTTATCACGTGCTGTTGGGCTCGTTTGTCGATGACCCGGCCGATTGGGAGCATGTCGAGCGTTTGCGCGAATGGTGCGATGAGCTGCATTGCGAGCCGCTCGCACCGCGCCAGGCGCGCATCGCGAGTTTGCGCGGGCTGATAACCGGAGAAGCTCTGTCGCTGCCTTATTACCGCAATGCCAATTTGGCCAAGTGGGTCAAGGACACGCTTGCGCGTAACCAGGTGCGCCATGCGGTCGTTTTTTCATCACCGATGGCGCAGTATCTGGAAGGTTTCAGCGGTTTGCACACCGTTGCGGACTATTGCGATGTGGACTCGGCTAAATGGACCGCGTATGCCGACAGTCACCGCGGGCCGCTGGGCTGGCTGTATCGGCGGGAAGGTCGGCGCTTGTTGGCGTATGAGCGTGCCGCCGCTGCGAACATGGCCGCGGTGACATTCGTTTCCGAAGACGAGTCAGATCTGTTCCGCAAGCTTGCGCCGGAGTCGGCCGCGCGCGTGCATGCGATCAGCAATGGCGTGGATGCGGCTTTTTTCGCACCGGACGACTCCTTCGCGTCGCCTTATCAAGCTGATGAGCAGGCCGTCGTATTCACCGGCGCGATGGACTATTGGCCGAATGTCGATGCGGTGAAATGGTTCGCGAGCGAAGTGTGGCCGGAAATTCAGCGCCGCGAGCCCTCCGCCCGGTTTTTTATCGTTGGGATGAATCCGTCGGCGGAAGTCAAAGCGCTTGGCGCTGATCCAAATATCCGAATTACCGGGACAGTGCCAAATATTCGTCCGTATCTTCAGCACGCAGCGGTTATCGTTGCGCCATTGCGGATCGCGCGTGGCATTCAGAATAAAGTTCTCGAAGCCATGGCGATGCAGAAGGCCGTGGTGGCAAGCAGCGATGCGGCCACGGGAATCGATGCGCGAAGAGGAGAGGAGCTTGTGGTCGCGGACGATATGGGGGCCACCGCAAACGCGGTGTGCGAGCTGTTGAGCCAGCCTGAACGCGCGCTTGAGATCGGCAGGCGTGCGCGCGCCTGCGTTTTGGCGCATTACAGCTGGGAAGCGCATTTGCGCAAGCTCGATCCGCTCTTGGAGGGACGGACCGCATGAGCGCGGCTTCTGTGCAAACGCCTGTCGCTGCCGTGGCGAGCGGTTTTCGAACCGTCGCATTGCTTGGCTTGATTGCCGCCGTATCGGTTTTGCTGATCTTTCATTCCACTCTGGAAGCGATGATTAGTATCTGGAGTCAGTCGGAAACCTTCGCGCATGGTTTTGTCGTTTTCCCAATCAGCCTGGGGCTGCTGTGGAACCTGCGCCATCGGTTGGAACGGATAACATGGCGGCCGGCAAAGTTTCCTTTGCTGGTTTTGGCCCTGGCGGGTTTTGCATGGCTGGTGGGCGAAGCGGCGAGCGTCGCGGCGCTTTCCCAAGCCAGCCTGATTGCAATGGTGATTTGCGCGGTGTGGGTGGTATGGGGGCACGAAATCACCCGCGCGGCGGTGTTTCCGTTGGCGTTTCTGTTTTTTGCCGTGCCTTTCGGCGATTTTCTGACGCCTTGGCTGATGCAGCATACTGCGGACTTCACCGTCAAGGCATTGCGTTTGTCGGGCGTGCCGGTGTATCGCGAGGGGCTGCAATTTGTCATCCCGAGCGGGCATTGGTCCGTCGTGGAGGCGTGCAGCGGGATTCGCTATCTGATTGCCTCCGTGATGGTGGGGGTTCTATTTGCCTATCTGAACTACACCAGTCTGAAGCGGCGTGCGCTGTTCGTGCTCGCCTCGATCATCGTGCCCTTGGTGGCGAATTGGCTGCGCGCTTACATGATCGTGATGATCGGGCATCTCTCCGATAACCGGCTGGCTACGGGGGTCGATCACCTGATTTATGGGTGGTTTTTTTTCGGTCTCGTGATCTTCGCGTTGTTTTGGGTCGGTTCCTGGTGGCGCGAGAGCGAGCGGCCTTTGCCCGTCGTCGCGGAAGGCGCGAGTACCGCGCTGCCTGGCGCGCAGATTGTCCGGCGGGCGTTGCCCGGTTTGCTCGCGGTTTTTTGTATCGCGGCGCTTTGGCAGCCTTTGGAACGTTGGCTGGAAAATGTGCCGATGGCCAGCGAGTATCGCTTCGATGCGCCCCCCGAGGGGCAGGGTGGATGGGTGCTGAGCGGTGAGCAGGGAATTGCGTCCTGGACGCCCCTTTACGTGGGCGAGCGTGCGCGTGCGCTTGCGACCTATCGGAAAGGCGATGCGGAAGTCTCGGTGTTCCTTGCCTATTACGCTCGCCAGACGCCAGGGCATGAATTGATTCAGTGGGATAACCGGCTTGTCACATCGAAAGACAAAACCTGGGCCCAGGTGGAGGCGAGGCGTCAAACGGTTTTCTCCGACCTGGATGTCCAGCACACTTTACTGAGCGGAAGCGCGGGAAAGCTGGTCGTATGGTCCTGGTACTGGCTCGGCGACCGCGAAACGCTCGACGAGCGGCGGGCGAAGCTGGAGCTTGCCGCCGACCGCCTGGCGCGTCGCGCGGACGATTCGGCCGTGATTGTGCTGTGGGCCAAGGCTGGTGAGAGTCCCGAAGCGGCGGATGAGGCGCTGCGGGACTTCCTGAGCGCCAATCGTGGCGTGATCGATCGAATGCTGCGCGCCGTGCCGCATAATTGAGGCGCCCATGCAACCGCTCCACATTGCTCACGTGGTGTATAGCTTCCGCGTCGGCGGTCTCGAAAACGGGATGGTGAATCTGATCAACCGGCTGCCCGCGGAGCGCTTCCGGCATACGATCATTGCGCTGACCGATGTCGATCCGAAGTTTTGCGCGCGCATCCAGCGCGATGATGTGCAATTCATCGAGCTGCACAAACCGCCCGGCCCCGGCGTAAAGCTGTGGCCGCGCCTGTATCGTGTGCTGCGCGATCTGGTGCCCGATATCGTGCATTCGCGCAATCTGGCCGCATTGGAAGCGACCGTTCCGGCGGCTTTGGCTCGCGTGCCCGTGCGTATTCACGGCGAACATGGCCGTGATGTGGATGACCCGGACGGCGCGCGCGCAAAGCCTTGCTGGACGCGGCGCGTCTACAGCCCGTTTGTGACGCATTACATTGCCTTGTCGGGCGAGCTGGAGAACTATCTGGCCCAGCGCGTGGGCTTGGATCGAAAGCGGATCTCCTTGATTTGCAATGGCGTCGATGCAGGGCGCTTTACGCCGACAAACGGAGTGCGCCAGGCGATTCCGGGTTCGCCTTTCAACGATCCCCGGCTGTGCGTCATCGGCACCGTGGGGCGTTTGCAGGCGGTGAAAGACCACACAGGACTGGTGCGGGCTTTTGCCTTATTGACGCAGCAAGATCCGCAGCAGCGGGCGCGTCTGGTGATCGTGGGAGAAGGTCACGAACGCGCCTCGATTGAGGCCGAAATTCATAAATCGGGGCTTCAGGATCGGGTTTGGCTTGCCGGTGAACAAAAAGACGTACCGCTGATGATGCGTGGTTTCGACGTATTCGTGCTGCCATCGATCGCCGAAGGAATTTCGAATACGGTGCTGGAGGCGATGGCGAGCGGATTGCCCGTGGTCGCCACCGCGGTGGGCGGAAATCCTGAGCTGGTGCGGGCGGGACAGACAGGCGAGTTGGTGCCGGCTGGAGATCCGGCCGCCTTGGCCGCGGCATTGCAGGCTTATTTGGATGACCCTGAGCGCATTCGTGCGCAGGGGCGCGAGGGACGAGCGCGCGTCGAGGCGGAATTCAGCCTCGATGGAATGGTCGAGCGTTATCGAATGCTGTATGAGAATTTAGCTGAGCGTAAGCTCGGAAGGAATTAACGAGAATGTGTGGTATCGCTGGAATCTTCGATAGCCGTGCCCGGCGCGAGCAGGACCGCGCGTTGGTGGAGCGCATGGCCAGTGTGCAGCGACACCGTGGGCCGGACGAGGGCGGGTTCCATTTCGAGCCGGGAGTCGGCCTGGCGCACAGGCGCTTGTCGATCATCGATCTGTCAACCGGACAGCAGCCGCTTTTCAATGAGGATGGTTCCGTCGTCGTCGTCTTCAATGGCGAAATCTACAATTATCAGGAACTGATTCCCGAGCTTCAGGCCGCAGGCCATGTATTCCATACGCGTAGCGATACGGAAATCATTGTGCATGCCTGGGAGCAATGGGGCGAGGCGTGTGTCGAGCGCTTCCGCGGCATGTTTGCGTTTGCCTTGTGGGACCGCAAGCGGGAAACCCTGTTTCTCGCGCGCGACCGCCTCGGCGTCAAGCCTTTGTTTTATACCTTGCTGGATGACGGCAACTTTTTGTTCGGCTCCGAACTCAAGGTTTTGCTTGTTCATCCGCAACTGCGGCGCGAAATCGAACCACAATGCGTTGAAGACTATTTCGCCCTGGGCTATGTGCCCGAGCCGCGCACGATTTTCCGCGGGGTGTTCAAACTTCCTCCGGGACATTCGCTGACGCTGCGTCGTGGGCAGCCGATGCTGGCGTCGAAACCCTATTGGGATATCCGGTTCACGCTGGATAACCGGCTCGATGCGGCAAGCGCCTGCGACGAGCTGATCGAACGCCTACGCGAATCCGTGCGGCTGCGCATGATTTCCGAAGTGCCGCTCGGCGCTTTCCTGTCGGGCGGTGTCGATTCCAGCGCCGTCGTGGCGATGATGGCGGACATTTCGTCCGAGCCGATCAATACCTGCTCGATCTCTTTCGACGATCCCGCATTCAATGAGTCGGAATTCGCCGCGCAGGTTGCACAGCGCTATCGGACGCATCATCACGTCGAACAAGTGGCGAGCGACGATTTCGGCCTGATCGACGAGCTTGCCCGTCTTTACGATGAGCCCTATGCCGACAGCTCGGCGATCCCGACCTATCGCGTCTGCCAGCTTGCGCGCAAGCGGGTGACCGTTGCCCTTTCTGGCGACGGGGGGGATGAAAGCTTTGCAGGCTACCGGCGCCATCGTTTGCATATGATGGAAGAGCGGATGCGCGCCGCCTTGCCGTTTGGCATGCGCCGTCCGGTATTCGGCCTGCTCGGGCGCGTATACCCCAAGGCGGATTGGGCGCCGCGCGTGTTTCGGGCGAAAACGACTTTCGAGGCGCTGGCGCGGAATTCCGTCGAAGCGTATTTCAATACCGTCTCCGTCCTGCGCGATGCGCAGCGGCGCAGACTTTACAGTGCGTCTTTCCGCGCGCAGCTCGGCGGTTACAACGCGGTGCAGATTTTCCACGAGCATGCCGCGCGGGCCGGGACCGATGATCCGCTGGCGCTGATTCAATACCTCGACCTGAAGACCTATCTCGTCGGCGATATCAATACCAAGGTCGATCGCGCTTCGATGGCGCATTCGCTTGAAACTCGCGAACCCTTGATGGATCACAAACTCGTCGAATGGCTGGCGACCTTGCCTTCGGATTTGAAGCTGCGCGGAATGGAAGGCAAATTCATACTCAAAAAAGCCTTGGAGCCGTATTTGCCGAACGAGGTGCTGTACCGTCCCAAGATGGGCTTCTCCGTGCCACTGGCGCGCTGGTTCCGCGGGCCGTTGCGCGAGCGGGTGCGCGAATCGCTTCTAGGCGAGCGCCTTGCCGACACCGGCCTTTTCAATACCGCTTATCTGCGCCATCTGGTCGATGATCATCAGGCGGGCCGGAAAGACTATAGCGCCCCGCTGTGGACCCTGCTGATGTTCGAAGCGTTTTTGCGCAACGTCATGGGCGACGAAACGGTTGCTGGATCGCAACGAATGATGGCGGGCTGATTGCTATGCGCGTTCTACATGTACTGGATCACTCTCTGCCGCTGCACAGCGGCTACACCTTCCGCACGGCAGCCATCCTGCGCGAGCAACGGCGCCTGGGTTGGGAAACGTTTCATGTGACCTCTCCGAAGCAGGGCGCATGCGCGGCGGCGCTCGAAACCTGCGACGGCCTCGATTTTTATCGTACCCCGCAGTCCTCGGCTCCTTGGGCGAAAGTGCCGCTGCTCAGCGAGTTGGAGTTGATGCGTGGACTCGAACGCCGGATCGCCGAGTTGATTAAGACGCTGCGGCCGGATGTGCTGCATGCGCATTCGCCGGTGCTCAATGGGATTCCGGCGATCCAGGCCGGCCATCGCGCCGGTCTGCCGGTCGTCTATGAAGTGCGCGCATTCTGGGAGGACGCGGCGGTCGATCATGGCACGACGCAGGAGGGCAGCCTGCGCTATCGGGCCACGCGCGCGGTTGAAACCTGGGCGTTCAGACATGCGGATCATGTCACCTGCATTTGCGAGGGTTTGCGCGCGGATATCGTTGCGCGCGGTATTCCGTCCAATCGAGTTACCGTCATTCCCAATGCCGTCGATGCCGACACGTTTGCGCCAGGCGGCGCGGCGGATATCGATTTGAAGCGCGCTCTTGGTTTGGAGGGTGCGGAGGTCGTCGGGTTTATTGGCTCCTTTTATGCGTATGAGGGGCTCGACTTACTCCTCAGCGCCTTGCCCGAAGTGCTCAAGCATCGGCCGAATGTAAAGCTTTTGCTCGTTGGCGGTGGGCCGCAGGATGCGAATCTGAAAGCACAAGCCAGTTCGATGGGCTTGGGCGATCGCGTGGTGTTTACCGGGCGGGTGCCGCACGCCGACGTGCAGCGTTATTACGACCTGATCGATGTGCTGGCTTACCCGCGCCATCCGATGCGTTTGACGGAGCTTGTAACGCCGCTCAAGCCTTTGGAGGCCATGGCGCAGAAACAGATTTTCGTGGCTTCCGATGTCGGTGGACATCGCGAGCTGATTCGCGATGGTGAAACGGGCATCCTGTTCAAAGCCGGCGATGCCGCGGCACTTGCCGACGCGCTCGTCCGCTTGCTTGCTGACCGCAGTATCTGGCCTCACCTGCGTGAAGCCGGACGCCTCTTCGTCGAACAGGAGCGGACCTGGAGAAACAGCGTCGGGCGCTATCGCAACATTTATTCGAGCCTTGTGCCTGCCGTCGCATGAACCGGAAAGTCCGCACGCTGCTCTTCTCCACGCTGTACCCGAGTTCGGTGAGGCCGGGTCATGGGATCTTCGTCGAGACGCGTCTGCGTGAACTGCAAAAGCTTGAGCGCAGCGAAACCCGTGTCGTCGCGCCGGTGCCGTGGTTTCCATCGAGTTCGCCGCGCTTCGGTGCCTGGGCGCGGTTCGCCGCGACGCCGCACGAGGAAGAGCGCAATGGCTTTCGCGTTTATCATCCGCGCTACCTGCTGCCACCCAAGGTTGGCATGAACATTGCGCCGCTGATGCTCGCCCTCGGCGCGCGCGCGACGGTCGCGCGCCTGATTCGCGAGGGCTTCGACTTTGATCTGATCGACGCGCATTACTACTACCCGGACGGCGTTGCCGCCGCGCTGCTCGCGCGCTGGTTCGGCAAACCCTTCGTCGTGACCGCGCGCGGCACCGACCTTAGCCTGATACCGGACTATCCGCTGCCGCGGCGCATGATTTTGTGGACAGCAGCACGGGCGGAGGCTTCGATTGGCGTCTGCGAGGCGCTCATGCAGCGTCTGGGTTCGCTCGGCGCGGAGGGCTCGCGCCTGCGCGTGATGCGCAACGGCGTCGATCTCGAACGCTTCAAGCCGCTGCCGCGCTCCGAATGCCGGCGCGAACTGGATCTGCCCGAAGAAGGGCTGCTGTTGCTCTCGATAGGGCATCTGGTTGAACTCAAGGGGCATCATCTGGCGATTGATGCCCTGGCCGAGCTGCCCGGGGTGCGGCTTGCCATCGTCGGCGGTGGCGAAATGCGCGCCGAACTGGAGTCGCGCGCGGCCGGGTTGGGCGTGGCCGATCGCGTCACCTTTGCCGGCGCGCGTCCGAACACCGAACTGCGCCGCTGGTTCGGCGCGGCCGATGCGCTTGTGCTTGCTTCCAGCCGCGAAGGCTGGGCCAATGTGTTGCTCGAGAGCATGGCTTGCGGTACGCCGGTAGTGGCGACACGGGTTGGCGGCACGCCCGAGGTCGTCGCATCGAGCGAGGTCGGCGAACTGATCGACGAACACAGTGGTCCCGGCATCGCAGCCGGCGTGCGTGCGCTGTTTGGACGCAACCCTTCGCGCGAGGCGATACGCCGCTATGCCGAGGGCTTCGGTTGGGAGCCAACCTCGCGCGCGCAGGTTGAGCTGTTCACGCAAATCGCGGCGAATAGCGCGACCGCGGCTAGATAGTATTGAGGAGTTGGATACATCATGCGCGATTTAGCGGTCCTCCTGCCGATTCTCGTCATTGCCATCATGGGCCTCAAACGCCCGTGGATCGGCGTATTGGGGTGGACATGGATCAGTATCATGAATCCGCATCGGCTGAGTTATGCCGCGGCAACGATGCAGGTCGCGGCTCTTATGGCGGGGTGCACCTTGCTTGGCCTGTTGTTTACCCGTGAGAAGCGCTCACCATTCATTGGTGCTCCCGTTGCGGCGCTGACGCTTTTCATTCTTTGGATGTGCATCACTTATCCATTCGCAATTTATCTGGATGAGAATTACTCGATGTGGTCCCGGGTCATGAAAATTGATCTCATGATCCTGGTTGCTATCGCATTGCTGCAAGAACGCAAACAAATTGTCGGCTTGGTCTGGGTACTCGTTGGGTCGCTTGGGTTCTTTGGTGTCAAAGGCGGATTGTTCACATTGATGACGGGCGGGAATTTCCGTGTGTGGGGTCCCGAGGGTTCTTTCATCGAAGGGAATAACGAAATTGCTTTGGCATTGATCGTGATTATTCCCTTGATGCGTTTCTTGCAGATGCAAACGTCATCCGAAAGAAAATGGGTGCGTCCAGCTTTTTCCGTGGCGATGGGTTTATGTGCGGTGGCTGCAATTGGCAGCCATTCACGTGGTGCGTTGCTGGCGATCGTGGCGATGGCCGCTTTCCTCTGGTGGCGCAGCCCGAACAAAATTTCGGGCGGGATCGCATTTGTAGTCGTTGGCATGTTCCTGGCCGCTTTTATGCCCAGTGAATGGACCGATCGGATGAATACGATCGAGACTTACGACAAAGACGCTTCGGCAATGGGGCGGATCAACGCTTGGTGGATGGCTTGGAATTTGGCGCAGGATCATTTCTTTGGCGGCGGGTTCAGTATTTATAACCGTGAAATATTCCAGCTCTATGCGCCCGACCCGACCGATGTTCACGCCGCGCATAGTATTTACTTCCAGGTATTGGGTGAACATGGTTTTATCGGCTTATTCCTTTTCCTTTTGATCTGGTTTTATGTTTGGCGGACAGGGAGCTGGTTGCGCAAGCACGGTTCCGAGCGGCCCGACACGCGTTGGGTGGCGGACCTGGGCGCGATGTGCCAAGTCTCCCTGGTCGGCTATCTCGTGGGCGGAGCCTTTTTGAGTCTTGCCTACTTCGATCTTCCCTACAATCTATTAGTGCTGGTCGTCGTCGCGAAGCGCTGGGTGATGGAGAAGCGGTGGGAAAAAGAGTCTTTGATCGAGCAAACGGAAAAGAAGAAATCCAAGGCAAAACTCAAAAGAACATCTGAGGCTCCGACGTGATTCGCGCTGGCTTGAAGTTTCTTTCCAAGTGTGGTCCCCAGGCTCGCTTGTCGATTTTGATCTGGCATCGCGTCCTGCCCGCGCTCGACCCGATGTTCCCGGGCGAACTCCACGCCGCGCGTTTCGATACTACGCTGGCCTGGATACGCCACTGGTTCAATGTCTTGCCATTATCCGAGGCTGTGCAACGAATGCTCGATGGCCGTCTGCCCGAGCGCGCGGCGGCAATAAGCTTTGATGACGGTTATGCCGACAACCTGACCGTGGCCGCGCCGCTCTTGGCGAAGCATGGTTTGCCCGCGACGGTGTTTATCGCAGCGGGCTACCTCGATGGCGGCCGGATGTGGAACGATGGCTTGATCGAAGCCGTGCGCCGTTCGCCCTTGGCGGCGATCGATGTGGGCGAATATGGACGCTATACGCTTGAAGACTGGCCCGCACGTACACGGGCAGCCTTAGCGCTGATTGATAAAATCAAATACCTTGAACCCATTCAGCGCGAACGCGCGGTGTTCGATATCGCGTGTGTCGCGAAAGTGGAACTGCCAAACGATTTGATGCTGAGCAGCGCACAGGTGCGCGAATTGCACCGAAGCCAGGGCGTTACGCTTGGCGCTCACACGATCACCCATCCGATCCTTGCCCGGATTTCGGACAGTAGCGCGCACGCTGAAATTGCCGGAGGCCGACAGGCGCTCCAAAGTTTGATTGACGCGCCGGTCGATTTGTTCGCTTATCCAAATGGCAAGCCTGGGCAGGACTACACGCGCAAACATGTGGATCTGGTGCGCGAACTTGGTTTTACGGCGGCGGTGTCTACGGCCTGGGGCGCTTCGCGTTCGGGCGACGACTATTTTCAATTGCGCCGCTTTACACCTTGGGATAATGACCGTCTGCGCTTTGGCTTGCGCATGATGCGCAATTTGACTGCGTCCGCTCAACAAAGTCTGGTGTGAGATCATAGATATCGTCTCTCCCGTCAAGCGTGAGCGAGGGAATTTCCGATGTAAGGGGCGCGATTTTTCAGGATACCAAAACACAGGTGCACGATTTTTTGCATAACCGTCTCCAAAGCATTTGCCTTCGGCTAGTCGGCGTTCGTAGATAGTGATGGTCAAATAATTTCGGATATGCCAATAGGTTGTTGTGCTGCCAGTTTGGTCTCATGGGCAGGGTGACAAGCTCCCGAGCGCACATGCACCTCTTGCCGCTGCCTAGTGCAGTTGGGCTGCCCAGCCCGATGCGCGTGGCAGCCTGAACGGCCCAGCGTCCGGCAGGCGACGCTCACTGCGAGGGCCTCCTTTTGCAACGCGGTTACGGCGGGATACCTCACTCAGTTCCCTGGCGAAGAGCGGCTTAACCAGGTTCTTTAACCCCGTCCCTGCAACCTTTGGATCAGAATGCCGACCCACTCATGGCTGCCATACCAGCCTGCGTAGGCGGCGTTGGCATTCGGGAAAAAGGTGGACAACTCAATTTCCTCATGATCCGTGGGGCTCGCCAGAAAGGCGGTCGGGGCGGGGATGACTTCAAACCCGGCATGGCGGAATTCCGCCGCTGCGCGCGTCATATGGGCGGCATGGGTCACCAGCACGATTCTCTGGATGCCGTGGGCATGCAGAATGGGAGCCGACAGTTGGGCATTTCCGGCGGTGTCGAGTGAACGGGTTTCGACCCACTTTGGGGTAATACCGTAGTCGTCGATCAGTGCGCGGCGCATCAGCTCCGCCTCCGGCGTGCCACGCGTTGGCGCGCCGCCGGATACGAGAATGGGCAAATCTGTTTCACGCGCCAGTTTTGCGCCGTAACGGATGCGTTCGAGCGTGAGCCGGTTGACCGTTTGACCGCCGCGGAACTCCGGCGCATAGGCGCGCCGCCCGCCTGCGAGAATAACGATTGCCTGTGCTTCGCGCAGTTGCGCCGGAGCCACAACTGGCGCAGTTTCGAGCGCGCCGACCATCCAACTAACGGTTATGGGTTGTGTGAGCAGTACACTGAGCAACGCTCCGCTCCAGGCAAGGGCGAGCCCGAGGCGCCGGCGCCAATGCAGCAGCACCAGGCCGACGATCACAAGGAGGATCGGAAGCGTGGGCGGCATGAACAGGGCGACGAGGACTTTTTTGGCGAAAAAAGAAACGTTCATTTTGGGCGGTTGGGCGGTGAAGTAGGGTGCGCGTTATAGTCAGGCTGGCAGTGTAGCCCGTTGGAAAGTTTTGCCCCTGGCTGTTGGTGTGCGGCGAGAAGGAGATTCGAGTTGGGTGTTCGCGAAATAGTGATCGGCGCAATCGTGCTGTTGGGTGGCTATATCACCTATGTGCTGGTTCGCGTCGCCTTGCTGTCGCGCGAGGGCAAGCGCCCGGTCATCGAGTCGGTGCCTGAATACCAGACGATTCTTGGCGGGGGGGCGACTTCCCATGCGGCCCCGGTGTCCAGACCTGAGCTTGAATCTGTGCCGGAACCCGAGGAGGAAGATGAGGGCGAAGAGCCGGTGAGGAATCCCGCCGCCGATGTGCGGGATTCGTTCGATGCGCGCGTCGAAGTCGCGCGCTTGCGCTTTCAGATCGAGGCGCTTGAAAATTCGCTCGCGCAGCAGAAGCAGGATCTCGAAACCTTGCGTGGCGAACTGGATACCTTGCGTAATGCACGCGCTGTTGCACCCCAGTATGGTGAAGCTGTTGCCTTGGCTCAGCGTGGTTTGGATACAAATGCGATCGCCGAGCGCTGTGGCATCTCCGTTTCCGAAGCCGAACTGGTCGCCGCGCTGAGCCGCGGCGCCGGACACCAGGAGTAAAACATGGCCGAAAAAGAAGTTGTCCGCGACGAACGCCGTTTGCTGCTGATTCGCGCTGGCGCCGCGGCGGGGATCGTTGTGGCGATGCTGATCGGGCTGGCCTTATGGGAGCGCAGCAACCGCACCGATGAGGAGGAGGTACGGGCGCCGAGCAAGATTGCTGCGCCTGCCACGATCGGCATTCGGGAAATTACACCCGAATCCGCCCCGGTCGCGCCGGAGACGGCTACTTCTGCGCCTGAGCCGGAAGCGTCAGTGCCTGCTGGCGGCGTGAATGAGGCGGCGGAGGAAACGCGCGGCGTCGAATCGCTGCCTGGGCCCGCAGCGCCCAGAGCGGCGCGTACTCCGGCGCCGGCCACGACGACGGACAAATCGCACCTGACTTTGCGCGCGGAGGGGCAGCAGCAACCCGCGACGATCCAGCATCTGCCCGCCGGCCAGAAGCCTCCGCCGGGCAAAGCCTTCGTATTACAGGTCGGGGTGTTTTCGAATCCCAACAATGCCGAAGATCTGCGCGCCAAGCTGGCTTTGGCGGGTATTCCCGTGATGCTTGAAACGCGTGTTCAGGTTGGCCCGTTTAAAACTCGTGACGAAGTGGTCCAAGCGCAGTCCAAACTCAAGGCGCTGGGCATGGAGCGCGGTCAACTGATGCTGGTGAAACCCTGATTAGGCAAAGAATCAGGCTGCGACGATGAGCAGTCTTTTGCAGGCGGGCATAAGGTCCAATTCTAACTGGAGGAACGTATGAAGATTGAGAGCCCGCGCTTCGGCGCGATTGATGTAGCGGATGATAAAATTATTCGTTTTCCACATGGACTGCCAGGCTTTGAGGATTGCAAGCAGTTCGCGCTCTTGCACCCGGATGCCGCCCAGCCGCGGATTTTCTATCTACAAAGCGTGGATCAGCCCGATCTGGCATTTTCGATTGCGAGCCCCGAACAGTTCGGGCTGCACTACAACTTCAGTCTCTCCGATGTGGAACTGAGCCTGATCGGTTTGAACCGAATCGAGGATGCCTCGGTCATGGTGATCCTGCGGCAAGAAGGGGATAAAGGGGCCGAGGCGCCCGTGCATGCGGTTCTGACCGCGCCGCTGGTGATTAACCTTGCCACCCGGCTCGGGCTACAGAAAACGCTGGCCAGCGTGGGCTGCGACATTACGCTGACCGCTTGAGCCGCGCATAAGAACCTGTTCAGAATCTGTCGGAAGAGCTCCACAGGCGCGCGGTAAGATTGTGAACAGGTTTTAACAAGGAGATGTACATGGCAAGACAAATCATTGTCACCGACAAGGCGCCCGCGGCGATCGGAACTTATTCGCAAGCCGTCAAGGCGGGCGGCGCCGTGTATTGTTCAGGGCAGATCGGCCTGGACCCGGTGAGCATGCAGCTTGCCGGGGGTTTTGAGGCTCAGACCGTGCGTGTCTTCGAAAACCTCAAGGCGGTGGCGGAGGCGAGCGGCGCGGCGCTCGACGACGCGGTGAAGGTGACGATCTATCTGACCGATCTTGCGAACTTCGCCAAGGTCAACGAAATCATGGCGCGTTACTTCAGCGAGCCCTATCCGGCGCGGGCCGTGGTCGGAGCCAAGGAATTGCCGCGCGGCGCGTTGGTCGAAGCCGATGCGGTGCTGGTGAAGGCATAGCGTAGAGTTAGCCATGCGTTTCGAAGACGATCGCGAGAGTGACAATGTTGAGGACCGCCGAGGGTTTTCCGGCGTGCCCGGTGGCCGTGGCACGATAGGAATCGGGACGATCGCGCTGGCGCTCGTCGCCTGGTATTTCGGCGTCGATCCGCGCGTCGTCATGAATCTGGGCGAGCAGGTCACGCCGCAGACCCAACAGGCGCCGGCCGGGCCGGTGCAGGAGTCCGCGGGTGAAGCGCACTCGCGCCATCTGGTCGGCATGGTTTTGCGCGATACCGAAAAAACCTGGGGCCGGGTTTTCGATCAACATGGCCGGCAATATGCCGCGCCCCATCTCGTTCTGTTCCGCAATGCAACCTCCACCGCGTGCGGCGCCGGCGAAGCCGCGATGGGGCCGTTCTACTGCCCCGGCGATCAAAAGGTCTACATCGACCTCGGCTTCTACGACGAATTGGCGCGCCGTTTCCACGCGCCGGGCGAATTCGCTCAAGCCTATGTGATTGCGCACGAAGTCGGCCACCATGTGCAAAATCTGTTGGGCATTTCGGACAAGGTGCATGCGGCTCAGCAGCGTGCCGGCGAAGCACGGCGCAACGCCTTGTCGGTGCGCCTGGAATTGCAGGCCGATTGCCTGGCCGGGATGTGGGCGCATTCGGCGGTGCAGGCCGGGTCGCTCAAACTCGAACCGGGCGACGTGGAATCCGCGATCCAGGCGGCCACCGCGATCGGAGACGATACGCTGCAACGTCAGGCGCAGGGCCGCGTGGTCCCGGACAGCTTCACGCATGGCACGTCCGCGCAGCGCGTGCGCTGGTTCTCGCGTGGCCTGGAGAGCGGTGACATCAGCGCCTGCGATACGTTCAAGGCTAACTCGCTTTAGAGCGGTTTTGGTTTATGTGTGGACATACCCTCTCCCCCAGCCGGCTCCGCCCCCCTCGCTGCGCTCTCCCCGCAAGCGGGCGAGGGGAGCGTCTTCCCCTCTCCCACTTGTGGGAGAGGGTGTCCCGAAGGGGCGGGAGAGGGAAAGCGAAGCGTATACATTTGAATCAAAAATGCTCTAGGTATGCGCGGGCGTACGGCGCCGCCTAAGTCAATCAAGCGCAACACTTCGCGCTTGATTGCGCTATTCGAGGCGTCCAAGGGCGTCCTCGTTTTGCTTGTGGCTTTCGGATTGCATGCGCTCCTGCATCACGATGCACAAGTCTTTGCCTTGAAGCTGGTCGAGCACCTGCACTTGCGGCCCGGTGCGCATTTTTCACAGGTATTCATTGAGGCCGTCGCACGCCTGACGGATGCCCGTCTGTGGTGGCTCAGTCTGCTCGCGGCGACGTATTCCGTGCTGCGCTTTATCGAAGCCTGGGGGCTTTGGTTTGTGCGCCGTTGGGCGGAATGGCTCGCCCTGGTCAGCGGCGGCGTGTATTTGCCGGTCGAGTTCTACGAGCTCTGGCGCAAACCGACGGTGCTTCACCTGGTTATTGTGTCGATCAATCTCGGCATCGTGGCTTTCATGGCGGTGAATCTATGGCTGGCCCATCGGCAGCGGCGCGCGCTCCGGGGCGACGGCAAAAAGTAGAATTTCAAAATGTCCGACCTCAGCCTGTCCGCGCTCGATACGCCCGCCTGGAAAAAGCTGCCCAAAGCGCTTGCCGGGCGGCTGGCCAAGCTCGGTCTGTTTCGCGAAGAGGATCTGTTGCTGCACCTGCCGCTACGCTATGAGGACGAAACGCGGATTTTCCCGATCGCCAGCGCGCCCTTTGGCGACAGCGTTCAGGTCGAGGGCCTTGTTATTCACTGCGAAATCGTCGCCCGGCCGCGCCGGCAGCTCGTTGCGCGAATCGAAGATGCGAGCGGGGAACTGACGCTGCGTTTTCTCAACTTCTACCCGAGTCAGCAAAAGCAGCTTTCGCCCGGCGCGCGGGTGCGCGCGTTCGGTGAAATCCGCGGCGGTTTTTTCGGCGCGGAAATGGTTCATCCGCGCGTCAAAACCGTGAGCGAGGGCGAGGCTTTGCCGCAAGCCTTGACGCCCGTTTATCCGACCACCGCGGGCTTGGCGCAAAGCGCGCTGCGCAAGCTGATTGCCCGCGCATTCGAACAGGTCCAAATCGAGGAAGCCTTGCCCGACCCGCTGCGCAAGACCTTGCGCCTGCCGGGCGTCGCGCGTTCGCTGCGCGCGCTGCATTTCCCCGAACTCGGCATGTCGTTTGCCGCTTTGGCAGACCATAGTCACCCGGCATGGCGCCGGATCAAATTCGAGGAGCTGCTCGCGCAGCAGCTTTCCCTGCGCCGCGCCTATGCCCAGCGCCGCGCGCGGCGCGCACCGGCCTTGTTAGGCGACGGTAGGCTTTCGGGCGCTTTGCTCGCCAGTCTGCCGTTCGCGCTGACGCATGCGCAGCAGCGCGCGGTCGATGAAATCGCGCGCGATCTCACGATGCCGCATCCGATGCAGCGCTTGCTGCAAGGCGATGTCGGATCGGGCAAGACGATCGTCGCGGCGCTGGCGATGCTGCAGGCGGCCGAGGCGGGCTGGCAGGCGGCTTTGATGGCGCCGACGGAAATTTTGGCCGAGCAGCACTTCCGCAAACTCGAAGCCTGGTTCGCTCCGTTAGGCGTGAAGGTCGCCTGGCTCACCGGGAGCCAGAAAAAGAAGGCGCGCGAGGCTGCGCTTGCTTTGCTTGCGTCGGGTGAGGCTTTGCTCGCGGTTGGCACGCACGCCCTGATCGAAGATCCCGTCGCCTTTCCGCGGCTCGGCTTGGCCGTCGTCGACGAGCAGCATCGTTTTGGCGTGCGTCAGCGGCTAGCCTTGCGCGGAAAACATGAAGGGGGCGATGCGCCTTTGCCGCATATGCTGATGATGAGCGCGACGCCAATTCCGCGCACGCTGGCGATGAGCTTCTATGCCGATCTCGATGTTTCCGTGCTCGACGAATTGCCGCCGGGGCGCACGCCGATCGTGACCAAGCTGGTTTCCGATGCGCGGCGCGATGAGGTGATTGCGCGCGTGCACGATGCCTGCGCCGAGGGGCGACAGGTCTACTGGGTGTGTCCGCTGATCGAAGAAAGCGAAGCGCTGCAATTGCAAACAGCGGTCGAAACGCATACGCGGCTCGCCGCCGAATTGAGCGAGTTGAACGTCGGCCTAGTGCATGGCCGCCTCAAGGCGAGCGAGAAGGCTGCGGTGATGAAAGGCTTCGTGGCGAACAGCGTGCAGGTGCTCGTGGCGACAACGGTGATCGAGGTTGGCGTCGATGTGCCGAATGCAAGCCTGATGATTATCGAACACGCGGAGCGTTTCGGGCTCGCGCAATTGCATCAGTTGCGCGGCCGTGTCGGGCGCGGCGCGGCGGCTTCGGCCTGCATCCTGCTATACAGTCAGCCCCTGTCGCAAATCGGGCGTGCGCGCCTGCGCGTCATTTATGAAAATGCCGACGGCTTTGCGATTGCGCGTGAGGATCTGCGTTTGCGCGGGCCGGGCGAAATGATCGGTGCGCGTCAAAGCGGTGCGCCTTTGCTGCGCTATGCGGATTTGGAGCGCGACGCGGATCTCGTCGATCCCGCCCGGCAGGCGGCGGAGGAATTGCTCGCGCGCCACCCCGCGGCGGCCCAGGCGATTCTGATGCGCTGGTATGGTGGCCGTGGCGAATATCTAAAAGCTTGATTCCGTTTCCATATCGATCGATTACTTTGTCGGCTTTGTGCGCCGTGCGACAGGGGAAACGTTGGGTTTCGCTATACTCACCCCAACCTTGTATCTTCCATTCTGTCATGGATCGCCACCATGACCCGAGAAGAAGGCAGCTTGTCTCCATCCTAAAGGCACCGACCTTGTCGCGTAGATAAAGCCCTTCTTCTCACTTCTCGCCGACACAGACACTGGACGGTAGCCAAGGGCAACGACCCTGTATGCACAAGGTAAGTGAGTGAGTTGGCGCACATTGGGGAGAGCGGGTCATGTTTTACCTGGGCATTGATGTTTCCAAAGCCAAACTGGATTGCTGTTTGTTGAACCAAGACGCACCGGAGAAGCGCAAGAGCAAAGTCGTTGCCAATTCTGTGGCCGGGGTAGCCGATTTGTTGCTCTGGATGGGCAAGCAAGGCGCACAACCCAGCGATACCCACGCACTGCTCGAAGCCACGGGGGTCTATCACGAATCAGCGGCCACGGCGCTTCATGACAGCGGTGTGACGGTCTCCATCCTGAACCCGGCGCAAGTTAGAGATTTTGGCAAAGGCTTGGGTCTGCGCACCAAGACCGATGCCGTGGACAGTTACTTGCTGGCCCGTTTCGGGCTGCTCCAAAAACCGCCCACTTGGCAACCCGCACCCGCTCACGTCAGGACGCTACGGGCGCTGCTCAGCCGCCGTCAGGCACTTTCGGAAGATTTGCAGCGCGAGCACAACCGGCTGGAGAAAGCCCAAGTCACCGAGACGCCGGAACGCATCCATCAGTCGCTGCGCGATTGCATTGATTTCCTGGAGCGCCAACTGGCGCAACTGGAAAAGGACATTGACGATCATATCGACCAACATCCGGATCTGAAGCAGGATTTGGCCTTGTTGCAAAGCGTGCCTGCCGTTGGGCCGCAGGTCGGCAGCCATTTGCTGTGCGTGATGCGATCGAGCGCTTTCCGCACAGCCGAACAACTGGCCGCCTATCTTGGCGTAGTGCCTGTCGAACGCCAGTCAGGCACTTCTGTTCGAGGGCGTGCGCACCTGTCCAAAGCAGGCTCGGCGCGCATCCGGGCGCTGTTGTACATGTCGGCCCTTGTTGGCATTCGTTATAACCGCCATGTGAAGGCGCTCTATGAACGCCTGCTGGCCAAGGGCAAAAGCAAGATAGCCGCTTTGGGAGCGGCCATGCGAAAGATCGTGCACTTATGTTTTGGCGTCCTGAAAAATCGCACTCCTTACATGGAAAATTTTCTCTCTCACTCTTGACGGGCAAGACGGTATTTACGAGATTTGTAATCATTTAAATCGAAATCGCTCCAGCTTGGGGCGGCTCACGGCAGTTTGCGTAATTTGAAGTTTTTCCTACGAAGCAAGGAGCATTAAAAATGGAATTCCCTTCCATGACACCCTCCCGCGCAATAATCAATCGTTTTAAATGGGCTTTGGGCGTCGTCCTCATCGCCGCCCTGACCGCGTGCGGCGGCAGCGGTAGCAGCAGCGTCAGCCCGGTCCCTCCCGTCGCCGATGGCGGCGGCAGCGGTGGCGGCGCTGACCCTGGCGGCGGTGGTGATAACGGCAGCGGCGCCAACCCCGGCGGTGGTGACACTGGCAGTGGCGGTGACACCGGTAGCGGCGGCGGTGATACTGGCAGCGGTGGCGACACCGGCAGCGGCGGCGATGGCGGCGGTTCAAATCCTCCGCCGACGGCGCGGTTTGCTTATGTGGCGAATGTCGGCAACAACACTGTCTCGGCTTACGCCATCAAGGCCAACGGGTCGCTGACGGCGGTCGGTTCTTATCCCACGGGCGACTACCCCAGCGCGGTGGCGGCCGATCTTCAAGGCCGGTTCGTGTTTATGTCACGAATCAGGGCGGCAACACTGTCTCGGCTTACGTCATCAATGCCGATGGGTCGCTGACGGCGCGCGGTTCTCTTTCTGCGGGCGACTCCTCCGGTCCTTCCGCCGTTGTGGTTGATCCCAGGCAGCTTCGTTTATGTGGCGAACATGGGCGCCAGGACTGTCTCGGCCTACGCGATCAATGCCAATGGGTCGCTGACGGCGCACGGCTCTGTTGACGCAGGGGCCGTACCCACCTCCATCGTGGTCGATCCCAGCGGCAGCTTCGTTTATGTGGCGAATTACGACAGCGGCAGCATCTCGGGCTACGCCATCAACAAAACCAATGGCTCGCTGACCGAATTGCCCGACTCGCCTTTTGCTTTCACTTTCCCGGGATACGGTCCGCATTCCATTGCGGTCAATCCCAAGGGCGGGTTCATTTATGCGGTGAATGAGTACAGCCGCAACACTGTCGCGGTTTGCACCATCGAGACCGATGGGGCATTGACGCCGGTTGTTGCGCCGCCGCCTCTTGACACAAACGACTCGCCTTTCTCCGTCGCGGCCGATCCCAGCGGCAGCTTCGTTTATGCTGTGGCGGGTACGGGCACGAACAGCGGCGAGGTTTTGGCTTACGCCATTGCGCCCGATGGGACGCTGACGGCGGTCGGTTCTTACCCTACGGGTGATTACTACCCCACCTCCGTTGCGGTCGACCCCAGCGGCAGCTTCGTTTATGTGACGAATCAGGTCAGTGACAGCATCTCGGTCTACGCGATCAACAAGGCCGATGGGTCGCTGACGGCGGTCGGTTCGCCTTTCACCACAGCTACGGACTCCGGCCCTTACGCTATCGCCATCGTCGCCCGCTGATCGAAGCAGGGTATTGAACGGGCCGGACTCTGTGTGAACAGGGTCCGGCCTTTTTAATGAATGGAAAGTTTCAAGAACGCTGGACGGTCGCCAGCGGCAGAAACAGGGTGAGCGGTGAATCCGGCAAGGCGATAAATCCGTGATGTTGGTAGAAGGCGGCTGCCGCTTCATCCTTGGCGTCCACCATCAAGGCGTAGGCGGCAATCTCAGAACGGATAGCCCGGTCGAACGCATCGGCGAGCAGGACCGTAGGTTGGGCTGAACATCGTGAAGCCCAACATTACCGCGCGGCGTGTCCTGCCTAACGTCCAAATAGGCACAAGTCTTCCGCAAATCTCGAAATTTTTTCTGAAGAACACCCGATGGCGAAAGTCGTCGGACGTGCTTTTCATATCTGAGGTCTGATTTCGACCCCGGTTTTTCTCCATCACCCTCCCGGCGCGCTGCCGAGCTTGAATTGGACTTCCTCCTTTTGGTGAGATAGGATTAAATCCCATTCCTTCCAATAGGAGTCCATCATGCGAACCACCCAGCAACTGAGCATCACTCTGCCGAATGACATGGCCGACGTGGTGAAAACGAAGGTGCGGACAGGCGAGTACGCCAGCGAAAGCGAAGTCATCCGCGATGGTTTGCGGGCACTCCTTGCGCGGGATCGGGCCGTGGAGAACTGGCTTCACAGCCAGGTGGCCCCGGCCTACGATGCCCTCAAATCCGACCCGACCCGCGCCGTTACCGTCGAACAGGTGCGCGCCCGCCTCGCCGCTGAACACGCGAAGGCGCAATGAGCTATCGAGTCGTTTTCTCCCCCGAGGCGGAAGAGCAGCTTGCGGCGCTGTACCGCTATATCGCGGCAGCGGCTTCACCGAGCATTGCGGCGCGCTATACCGAAGCGATCATCGCTTACTGCGAGAGCTTGTGCACCTTCCCGCATCGCGGCGTCCTGCGCGACGATGTGCGCCCTGGCCTTTGCATTACGCACTATAAGAAACGCGCTGTGATTGCTTTCGATGTAACTGCTGACCTCGTTTCCGTCATCGGTGTGTTTTACGGTGGTCAAGATTACGCAGCGATCCTGGATGACGATGACAATGGTGGCGGCGCAGGCCACTGATGTTATTTTTTGCCCGGCAAACGAGCACGGCCGAGCGTAGCGAAACCCCACCTGCTACCGATTTTTCGGAAACAGCAGAAAAACATCGATTTGCATGCGCCGCCAAGGGTCCGCTGTTTCGAGCAGCTCGGCAATGCGCGCCTCAGTGTGGATACCGCGATCCATCGCCTGCGCAACCGCGTCGTTTTCGGCGCGCGGCAGATAGCCGATCATTTCTCCGCGCCAGAAAACCGCAATGGCGCGCGCATCGTGCTTGTTCTCGGATTCGCGCCGCAGTTCCAGGCTATCGCCAACCCGCAGTTGAGGCCACAGGCGGCCTGCCGCGTGGAATTGGAATCCGGCCAGCGGCGCGTGCTGCACGAGCACGCGCAATCCCGCCTGCGCCAAAACAGCCGTGGGCCAGACAAGTGCGCACAGCGCGGCGATCAGAAGGCTTCGAAAGCGCCCTTTATCCATTCGATATGCGAGAGTTTGAGCTGGTCGAGCAAAATTACGTCGAAGCGGCATGGGCGTTCGCTCCAGGCTTTGCCCGTGTAGGCGAGAAACCATCTTGCGGTCTGGATGATGCGTTTTTGCTTGGCCGCCGATACGCTTGCGGCCGCGCCGCCGTAACGCGGATCGCTGCGCATGCGTACTTCGACGAAAACGACCGCTGCTCCGTCGGCGGCGACCAGATCGATCTCGCCCCAGCGGGAACGCACATTGCGTGTAATGATCTTGAGTCCACGCCGAGCGAGGTAAGTTTCCGCCAAGCGTTCGGCGGCCTGTCCATCGCGCAAATGGCGCGCTTGGCTGGCGTCCGTGGAGGCGCTTTCAGGCTGCTTGGCATTTAATATTTTTGAGACGTTTTTATGGATTCGATCGATCAAGCCCATCCGTCACTCTCCGAAGCGCGCGTTTTGCATGGCTCGCCGGCTTTGTATGTGGTGGCGACGCCGCTCGGGAACCTTGCGGATATCACCTTGCGCGCGCTTGCCATCCTGGGAAAGGTCGACGCGATTGCCGCCGAGGATACCCGCCACAGCAAACGCCTGCTCGACTATCACGGCATTTCCACGCGCCTGCTCGCGGTGCACCAGCATAACGAAAATGCCGCAGCGGACGGCTTGGTGGCCTTGCTGCAACAGGGACAGCACATTGCATTGATCACAGACGCCGGGACGCCCGCGGTTTCCGACCCCGGCGCGCGGGTCGTCGCGCGCGTGCAGGCGGCGGGTTTCCCCGTCGCGCCGGTTCCGGGGCCGAGCGCCTTGATTGCGGCTTTGTCCGTATCCGGTTTGGTGGAGGGGCGTTTCCTGTTCGCCGGTTTTTTGCCCGCCAAGCGCAATGCGCGCTGCGCCGAGTTGGGGCGTTTGGCCAGTCTGGATGCGGCTTTGGTGTTCTACGAAGCGCCGCATCGGGTTGCGGAGTGCGTGGCCGATCTAGTCCAAGTGCTGGGCGGGACGCGGGAGCTTGTCGTCGCGCGGGAACTGACCAAGCTGCATGAACAGATCGCCAAAATACCGCTTGGAGAGGCGCTTGAATGGTTTGCGCAGGATGCGAACCGGATGCGTGGCGAGTTTGTCCTGATCGTCTCTCCGCCTGTCGAAAAACATGGGTTAACCCCTGAAGCAGATCGGCTCCTGCGGCAGTTACTTGCAGAAATGCCATTGAGCAAGGCGGTCAAGATAGTTTCAGAAACGATCGAATTGCCAAAAAAGATAATCTACGACTATGCTTTAAATTTGAATTCGAACAAATTGTAATTGCTTGATTTTTTGCGCGGCAATTACTGTATTTCGACCCGAGTGCAGGTTTGAACGCAAAGCGAATCCCTTTTTATGTTTTCTGGCCTGCGACCCCTTCAGCTTTGGGTCTTCAGCGAGGCGGCTTTTTTGTTTGAGGGTATCCGGCAGCGTTTAGGCCGAATGCAAGCCGTGTTGGCACATATCTTGTGTTTGTCCGGTCTCGATGCGCTGAGCGAAGTGCATGTGCGCCGCTCCGCATTGCGTAGCGTGCTGTTGTATTGCATGGCAATACAGGTTTTGATGGGTGGGCTTGCGCTTTACCAAGGCGCGTTCGTCCTGGCTGCCGCTCTGTTTGGATTCTTCGCCGTCTACGCTATGGCCTTCCTGATGGGGAGGCGTTATTCGGATTTTGCAACCTGGATCTTAATCGGCGGTTTGTACCTTGCTGCGCTGCTAACTGTATTGAGTTTCGCAAGGCCAAGCATTCAACGGCTCGGCCTTTTATTCTGTTACGCGGTGCCGTTGCTGGCCGGCGTGCTCTTGAGCCATCGCTTATCCATGCTGTTCATGGCTTTGAATTTGGTGCCATTTGTCTTGTTGGTAAGCGGATTTGCCTTGTCCGATTCTGTGGTCTCGGGTGATGTATTCCTGGAAATACATAGTCTTTTTTTCGTGCTTTTGAATGTGTGTTTGCCTGCGGCGGTGTTTCATGTGCTACAGGGAGTCAGGGGCGCGTTCGGAGAGCTGGAAGCAACGCATGCACTGTATGAGGATTTGTTCGAGCACAGTGGCGCGGCATCGATCGTGTGTGACGCTGAGGGCCGGGTTCTGCGCGCCAACGAAGTTTTTGCACATCTGATTCCACAGCGCTCGGCGGAAAGTTTTTCCGGCATGTTCCTGGCAAGCATTTTGGCACCGCGCGACGAGCGGGGCAGCGAAGCATTGTCGCGCATGCAGCTGACACGCGGCAGCGAGTGGATATTACCGGCAGGCGCCGGCGCGCCGCGGCGCTTGCTCGTGAGTAACGTGGTGCATACTGCGCAAGGTAATCACGCGATTCATTTTTCGGATGTGACCGAGCTGCGGCGAATTCAGGACGATCTCTACGAAAGCGAAGCCAAAGCGCGTTATCTTGCCCACCACGATGCACAGACGGGACTGCCGAACCGCACCAGCATGCTGACCTGGCTGGCGCGTTGCATGCGCGATCCGACCCTTGATAGTGCGATGCCCTTGGTGGCGCTGCGGCTGAATGTGCTGCGCCAGGTTAATGCGCGCTATGGTTCGGGCGAAGGCGACAAAGCGCTGGCGCGTTTTGCGCGCGAACTGGCGCGGAGGGTTCCGCAGGGTGGTTTCCTGGCACGGGTACGGGGCGTGGTATTTGCCGTAGCGCTGCCGCCGGGCCGCTCACCCCAAGAGGCGCAGCTTGCCGCTGAACGTTTCGTCGATGGCGTGCCTTTGGAAATTGAGGTGGGCGGGGGCTGTACGGAGGTATCGATCAACGCGGGGGTTGTTCTGCATCCAGGCGATAGCGATGGCCCCGCCGAGCTGCTGCGGCATGCGGAAGTGGCGCTGGATCTGGCGCGGCGACGTGGGATCAGATTGGTGGCTTTCAATCGCGCGAGTGCCGAGTCCGTCAGCCGGGAAGTGGCGATCGAGGTCGCTTTGCCGCACGCGCTGAGTTTGCATGAACTGGATGTCGCTTACCAGCCCAAGGTATCGGCTAACGGGCGACTCTTGGGCTTTGAGGCGCTCTTGCGTTGGAGCAACCCGGCGCTGGGGGCCGTTTCCCCCAGTGAATTCATTACGCTTGCCGAGGAAGCCGGTTGCATGACGCAGCTGACGGATTTCGTTTTGAATAGCGTATGTCAGCAGATTGCCGCTTGGCGTCAGCGCGGCCTGGCGCCGCCGCCGGTGGCGATTAATCTGTCCGAGCGCGATCTCGAGCGCAGCGATTTATTCGAGCAAATCACACGCGTGGCTGGACGTTACGGCATACCGGCCGAGGCTTTGGAAATCGAAATCACCGAAACTTTCCTTGCCCGGCAGGATGAAAAGACGATTCTCCAGCTTCAGCGTTTGCGCGATGCGTCGTTTAGGATCGCAATCGATGATTTCGGCGCGGGCTATTCCTCGCTCGCAAAGCTCGCCGAACTGCCACTTTCCGTGCTCAAGATCGATCGCGCTTTCCTGCGCGGTTTGCCGTACGATCCGCGCCGTAGCCGGGTCATCCGCTCCATCGTCATGCTGGCGCGCAGCCTGGATCTCCAGATTGTTGCCGAAGGCGTGGAAAACGAAGGCCAGCTCGCTTTCCTCGAAGCGCTGGAGTGCGACGCATATCAAGGCTTTTTGTTCCATCCTCCCGCGCCCGCGAACCAGTGGGACGAATTGATCGCCACCAAAGGATTGCATCAGCCAAGCCACACTTGGTCATTTGAGTTGGCGCCGCATGGCAAAATCGAGTTTTAGCGCCGCTCACAAACCCCTGCATGCTGTGTTGCGCCAAGGGGCATGGCGGTTCTGCTGATTTGGCTGCGAGGATTTGGTATGAGCACGATTTCACAAGCGGCGGCTGCGCGGATTACGCTGACCCGCCCTGACGATTGGCACCTGCATCTGCGCGATGGCGCGGCGATGGCGGCGGTCCTGCCCGATACGGCGCACCGCTTTGGCCGGGCGATCGTCATGCCCAACCTCAAGCCGCCCATCACCACTGTGGCGCAAGCGGCCGAATACCGGGCGCGCATCCTGGCGGCGCTGCCCGCGGGGCTCAAGTTCGAGCCGCTGATGACGTTGTACCTGACAGACAACACGTCCGCCGAAGAGATCGAGCGCGCGAAAGCAAGCGGTTTCGTCTATGCGGCCAAACTCTATCCCGCCGGAGCGACGACCAACTCCGATGCGGGAGTGACCAGCATCGAAAAGCTTCATCCCGCGCTCGAACGCATGGAACGTGTTGCTTTGCCCTTACTCGTACATGGAGAGGTCACCGATGTTGACGTGGATATCTTTGATCGCGAGCGCGTCTTTATTGATCGCATATTTGCGCCGCTCACGGCGCGTTTCCCGGCTCTGCGCACGGTCTTCGAACACATTACGACGCGCGACGCGGCGCAGTTTGTAAGCGCAGCGGGCGAGCATGTCGCAGCTACGATTACCGCGCATCATCTGCTGATGAACCGTAACGCGATTTTTGCGGGCGGCATCCGTCCGCACCATTACTGCCTGCCGGTGCTCAAGCGCGAAACGCACCGCACCGCGCTCGTTGCCGCGGCGACGGGCGGTTCGCGCAAATTCTTTCTTGGGACCGACTCCGCGCCGCACGCCAAAACCACCAAGGAAGCGGCTTGCGGCTGCGCCGGATGCTATACCTCACATGCGGCTATCGAATTGTATGCGGAAGCCTTCGAGGCGGCCGGCGCGCTAGCCAAGCTCGAAGCGTTTGCAAGTTTCAATGGCCCGGACTGGTATGGCCTGCCGCGTAATACCGATACGATCACCTTGATTCGGGAAGCGCGCGCGGTGCCGGAAAATCTGGCTTATCTCCCCGGCGATACGCTCGTGCCCTTGCGGGCCGGTGCTACGGTTGCCTGGAGGCTCCTCGACTGAACGGAAAGGTGTCGAACCTATGCGTGGCGGAATCCTACTCAGCCTGTTCCTGCTGCCCCTGCTCTCCGGGTGTGAAAACACCGTGGGGGCGTACGCAATCGACGGCCGCAACCATTCGATCACGCTGGTTCGAGAACAGTCCTTCCCGTTTTCCAGTCAGGTTGAGCAATCCATCATCGCGGCGCGTTTCCCGCAATGCCAGCGCCGCTACTCAATCGGCCCGGGCAAGCCGGGGCGGGCCAAGATCGAGTTGTGGCAATTGCAGGATCGCCTGTTCGTCGCACGCGATGGAAAGGCTTGGTACGCGATCAGCACCGACCAATGCCAGGTGCAAAAAATCGAGCCGACTGGCGATCAACCGCCGGGCACCTTGCTCGGAACCTTCCGCATGCGCAATAACGCCTTGGTTTTCGAAAAACAGAAAGAAGAACAAGGGACCCAATAGAAGGGTTCGGCGCAGTCTGCAATCATTACCCCGTCTTGAATAGTGCTATCCAGGACGGGGCTGTTTTCAGGCGGCCGCGTAATAGCTTTCGAGCCGTTCCACTTCATTGGCGGAGCCAAGAATCACGGGAACACGCTGGCTCATCAATTCGGGTTGCAGATCGAGAATCCGTTGTGTGCCTGTCGAAGCGCGTCCTCCCGCCTGTTCGATGATCATTGCCATTGGATTGGCTTCGAAGAGCAGCCGCAAACGCCCGGGCAGGCGCGGGTCGCGCTTATCGCGCGGATAGATGAAGATGCCGCCGCGCGAGAGCAGGCGGTGCACATCGGCCACGATGGAGGCGACCCAACGCATATTGAAATCTTCGCCACGCGGGCCGTCGCGTCCCGCCAGCAGTTCGTCGATATAGCGCTTGATCGGCTCGTCCCACACGCGAGCGTTGGATGAGTTGATCGCGAACTCCTGAGTCTTGGCCGGGATTTGCATGCTCGGCTGCGTCATGATCCAGCTGCCGAATTCACGGTCCAGGGTGAAGCCGACGACGCCATTGCCGACGGTGAGGATGAGCAGCGTTTGCGGGCCATACAGCGCATAACCGGCGGCTTTCTGCTGTGCGCCGGGTTGCAGGAAGGCTTTTTCGCCGCCGTCGAGCCCCTCGGGGCGTTCGAGTACCGAAAAAGTCGAGCCGACTGAAATGTTGACGTCGACATTCGCTTCGGTGTCGAGCGGGTTGAAAACGAGCAGATATCTGCCGCGCGGATAGCGCGACGGGATCGGGTGCGTGCCGGCGATTTCCGTCGAGGCCATTGCCGCTAAATGGCCGCCCCATTCGTTTTCCGACAGAACGATTTCGTTGGCGGCGGCGACGATCTCGCTCGAGGTTGGCGAACCCGTGTCCGGCGCGCCTGTGCGCTGTGCACCATCCGCCAAGGCGATTTTTCCGACGTGGATGCTGACGGTGCGCAGCGAGCGCGAGACGAGCTCGATCAGCAGGCGCAAATCGGCCGAGATGCCGCCTTCTCTGCGTTGTTGTTCGAGCAGATACTGCGTGAGAGTAATCCTATCCATTTGTGTCCCCCGGCTTTGCGGTGGTGAAAAACCAGTGCCGGCATGTGAGCTCGGACATGCCAGATACTTGATTGAAGATACGCACTATTCTAGCGGGATAGGCAGCGCTCTTGGGACGGGGGAGGGCCGCCGTTAAAGAAAAAAGCCGGCGCGCAGGCCGGCTTTCCCATGCAAAGCTCTGCGGCTTACTTCTGGCTCAGAACCCATTCGACGAGCTGCTTGATGTCTGCATCGCTGACTTGCGGCGAGTTCGGGGGCATCGGGACAGGACCCCATACGCCGGAGCCGCCCTTTTTAACTTTTTCGATCAGCTTGGCTTCGGCAGACGCATCGCCTTTGTATTTGGCGGCAACATCCTTATAAGCCGGGCCGACGATTTTTTTATCCACTGAATGGCAGGTCAAACAATTTTTGGCCTTGGCGAGATCGGCTCCTGCATCGGCGAATACAGCGCCCGAAGCCAACAGGCCCAGCACAGCAGCGGTAACAATACGCTTCATTTATCTTATCCTTTCCTCGTTTGATGGCTGCGGCTGCAGCGTCCAAAGTTTAGCCCAGGCCGTTCTAAGAACGTTAATTGATTTGCCTTGAGGCTGCAAAATACATGGATTTTTAACGCGCGGGCAAGGTGCCAGGTTGACAACGAGTCGAGCGCTGCCCCCGCCATTCATGGCGGGGGCAGCGAGACAAGGCCGAAGGCCGCGACAGCCGAAGGCTGGTCCCGCGAAGCGGGATGCGGCGCGCGCCGCACACAAGCGTTATGGGCGCCGCAGGCGTCCCCGATTTGTGGCGAAGAAACCCCAAGCTTCAGCTTGGGGTGATTCACGTTGCGCGGCAGAATTTATTTTCATAACAGCACGATGAGCGCTTGACGGAACGCCCGTTTTCCGATTAGTTTTATTCTCTATGTCCTCGCATTCGGCCTTCGCTTTCTTACTGAGCTTCTTTTCCCTGACCTCGCTACTGGGTCTGGGCCGACTGCTGCGCCCCGCGCGCGCCTAAATCCAAATCCTTCCCGTTGAGTATTTCCCGCTTCCGCCGCGTGCGGGAGTTCCGGCATGTGCGCGTATTGCGTTGACGCCGAAGCCCTTGGAGCCCGTCATGTCCGTTTTGATGCATTTGTTCTCCGACCTGCGACTGCCCACCGGCTGTCAGGCCGCGTTCCAGCGGCAGCCTGGCAGCCCGGGCCGCGACTGCGCCCGCGCCGCAATCGCTAAAAAATTCTTCAGGAGAAAACGATGTTGAACCACCCTTCCGCCAAATACCGTGCCTTCCCGCCCATCGGATTGCGTGACCGGCGCTGGCCGAATCAAGTCATCACACGGGCCCCGATCTGGCTTTCGACCGATTTGCGCGATGGCAACCAAGCTTTGTTTGAGCCGATGTCGGTCGAAGCGAAGCTCAAACTCTTCAAACAACTTGTTGCGATCGGCTTCAAGGAAATCGAGGTCGCCTTTCCGGCCGCTTCGCAAACCGATTTCGATTTCGTCCGCACCTTGATCGAGGACGGGCATATCCCCGACGACGTGAGCATCTGCGTGCTGACCCAGGCGCGCGAGGAATTGATCCGCCGCACTTTTGAATCGGTCGCCGGCGCGCGCCGCGCAATCGTGCATTTCTACACCGCCATCGCGCCGAACTTCCGCCGCATTGTTTTCAATACGGATCGTGCCGGTATGCGTGTGCTGGCGGTCGAAAGTGCGCAGTTGATCCGCGCGCTTGCCGCTGAGCGGCCCGAAACGCAATGGATGTTCCAGTTCAGCCCCGAAGTGTTTTCGACCGCCGAGCTTGATTTTGCCAAAGAGATCGTCGATGCCGTCACCCAAGTCTGGGATGCCGCGCCGGACAAGCGCGTCATCATCAATTTGCCGGCCACGGTCGAATCGGCGACGCCGAATATTTATGCGGACCAGATCGAATGGATGCATCGCAATCTCGAACGGCGCGACGGCATCATCCTCAGCGTGCATCCGCACAACGACCGTGGTTGCGCGGTGGCGGCGGCCGAATTGGCCATGATGGCGGGCGCCGATCGCGTCGAGGGCTGTTTGTTCGGCAACGGCGAACGCACGGGCAATGTCGACCTCGTTACGCTCGCATTGAACCTCTACACGCAAGGTGTGGACCCAGGTCTGGATTTTTCCAATGTCAATGAGGTCGCGCGCGTTTGCGAGGAAGTCACTCAGTTGCCGATTCACCCGCGTCATCCGTATGTCGGAGATCTCGTGTTTACCGCGTTTTCGGGCTCGCATCAGGATGCGATCAAAAAAGGTCTCGCGATGCAGAACCCGGAAACGAACTGGGAAGTGCCCTATTTGACCGTCGATCCGCACGACCTTGGCCGCAGCTACGAATCGGTAATCCGTGTGAACAGCCAGTCGGGTAAAGGTGGCATCTCGTATTTGCTCGAAACACATTACGGTATCGCGATGCCGCGCCGCATGCAGGTCGAGTTTGCTGCTTGTGTGCAGCATTATCTCGACGACGCCGGCTGCGAAGTCAGCGCCGCGGATCTGTGGCGGATTTTCTGCGCCGAGTATCTTGAACACACGCCGCCGGACTGTGTTGAGCACCATTTGTTCGAAACGAAAGCGGGGCAGGGCATCCGCCTTGTGTTGCGCGAAAACGGCACAGAGCGTGTCTGCGAAGGGACGGGCAACGGGCCGCTCGAAGCCGCGGTCAAGGCGATGGGCCTTCCGATGAAGGTCGTGTCCTTCGAAGAGCGTGCGCTTTCGCCAGGCAGCGATGCGCGCGCCGTGGCGTTCATTGAAATCGTCATGGACGGCATGCCGGGCAGCATGTTCGGCGCTGGCCTGCATAGCAACAGCACAACGGCGGCCTTGCTTGCCTTGTGCAGCGCCGCAGCGCGCGGCATGCAGCGCAAGCAGACGATGCAGGAGCGCAAGGCAGTGACTGGGAGCGTTTGATGCGCGTAGGCATCGCTTGGCACATGCCGTGGCAAGAGCGCGGCATGTGCCAAGGCTTGAACATGTCTGAACAGTAGCGGCCGTGTTTTGAGAATGATTTTCATATTCGCTTGCAACTGTGACGACGCGCGGCGGATTGTCTATGCAAGACTGCCCGCTTTGGTGTTCTACCGGAGAGGGACGAGATGCCAAATTCGACTTGGATTGAAGCGCAATTCTGGACGCTGGTGCTGGGTTCGATGTTGCTGCCCCTGGGCATCATCGTGCATTTGATCCGCACCGCCGAAATCCGTCGCTATGTCTTGATGAGCTTCGCCTTGGCGCTGCTCGTTCTGGCGTGTGTGGATTTCGTTTTGCTGGGCCGGGTTGTGCATCTGGCGCGGCACACGCCTGATCTGCTGGCCAACGGCGTTTTCTTTTCCGAAGCGTCCGTGGCGCTGTATATCTTGCCGCTGGCCTGGGGCGGCGTCGGTATCAATCTTTTGTCTTTCGTGATCACGCAGCATCTGCGCATCGTTGGTAATACCTCCGCTGCGCGCGTGAGAAAGCGGAAATTTCGCTATGTCCCGAGGCCGGCGGTGCGCGCTACGATGATTACTTCGCCTGCTTTTTCTGAAGGGATAAGCGATGACGCGTCGCGCCAGCGGTAGTTTTGAAATCAAACTCGAACCGCTTTCCTTCGCCTCAAGCGAGGTGGAGCGAGTGCTTGGCCGAATGGCGATCAACAAACAATTCAGCGGCGATCTTGCGGGAACAAGCCGCGGCGAAATGCTCTCGATCATGGGGTCGGCTAAAGGCTCCGCCGGCTATGTCGCAATGGAATGGGTGACAGGAACTTTGCATGGCCGAGCTGGGAGTTTCGCGCTTCAACATAGCGGAACAATGACGCGCGGCGAGCCGCAGCTTGCGATTACCGTGGTTCCCGATTCCGGTTGCGGAGAACTCATTGGCTTGAGCGGCGCATTGACGATCACGCTTACCGAGGGAAAGCATTTTTATGCTTTCGACTATGAGCTGCCTGCTTAGCTCAGACATTCGATCCTGAACAGGTTTCAAACCGCGTGGCCGACGATGATGAGCGTGCGCGGCACGCCGTCGAGTTCGGCAACATCGGGCAGCGTCCCCCAGCGCACGAAGCCGAAGCGCTCAAAGAGCGTGAGACTTGGCGCGTTGTGGCCGAAGATGAGTCCAACGAGATTGCGCAGGCCGATTGCGGGCGCATGCGCGATGGCGCGTTCGAGCAAATGGGCGCCCAGCCCGTGGCCGCGTGCCGCTGCGTCGATATAGATCGAGAGTTCGGCTGTCATGGCGTAGGCCGCGCGGTCGTGAAAAGCGCTATAGCTGAGCCAGCCGGCAATATCGCCCGCGCGTTCGGCGACCCACAGCGGATGCCTGGCGGGCGAGTGGGCATCGAACCAGGCTTGGCGCTGCGCGACGCTGACGGGTTCGAGATCGGCGGTGACCATGCGGCCGGGAATCGTCTGGTTATAGATCGCGACGATGCGCGGGAGGTCTGCTTGCGTGGCGTCGCGCAGATGCCATTGCTCATTCATGGTGGGGCGGCTGGTTGGGTGAAACGCCAATCCTAACTGATTAAACCCAGCAGAATCAGCAGCCAGAAAACCCCGCCGAGAATGAGCCAGACGATGTTGGCATAACCGAGGCTGTTATTGCTCTTACCTTCCGGGTCGCTGCAAACGGTGTTGATCGTGCGTTGAACGGGAAGCAGGATCAGCATGATTGCGCCGAGGAAGAGTAAGGAAATGCCAAAGCTGAGCGGAGGGCTGACCCCTTCAGCCGCGAAGCGGTCTTGCATGGCTGAGGCCAGGCTTAGAACGACATAAGCGCTTGCTATTGCATTGGGCGACCAGCGCAATGACAAACCGCGCGTTTCGAGCTGCGCATCGATGCGTTTAAACAGTGCGTGGGTGAAAAAGATCGCGAAGATGCCGCGCAGAGCGGGTTGGATCGCGAGCCCCGCGGTGATTTTTTGCCGGCGCCAATTCATATAGAACCAGTAGATCTGGTAGAGGCCGAGGCTCGCAATGAACAGCAGGATGAATTTCCGTTGCGAGACGACATAAAACGCCGTGCCGGCGGCATCCTCTTCCCGGTCTTCGACAATGCTGTTCGGGGCCGCATAGATATTGTTCGGCATGTTGCAACAGACCTCTTTCGGTTTCATCGTCGGCAGAGCCCGCATGTTCCGCTTGGCGCTGCTCAAGTTTGTGCGCATTGCATGGAAAATGCAAAATGAATATCGCCTGTCTGCTTTTCCGACCGCTGTGTCCATCAAGGCGCAAGCTAAATTCAGGCTTGGTCTGTTAACGGCTGGGTAGGCCGTAACTGAACCTGCTTTGAATTATCTTCAGCCAAACCCAATTACAGCGCACAATTCATTGCAACTTTGACCGACCATGTATTTCCCCATGAAACTTATCGATACCGCAGTGCTTGAAACCACGTTGAGCGAGTTTTCGCGCGCACGCAATTGGGAGCCGTTCCATACGCCGCGCAATTTGATTCTTGCGCTGACGGGCGAAGTCGGCGAGCTGGCCGAAATATTCCAGTGGCTTGGCGAAGAGGAAGCAGTGCGGATCATGCACGGCGACGCGGCCGAGCATGTGCGGCAAGAGGTCGCCGATGTGTTCCTTTACTTGATGCGGCTCGCGATGGTGCTGGGTATCGATTTGAATGCCGCGGTGCGCGACAAGATCGCGCTGAATGCGCAGAAATATCCTGCGCTGAAGCCATAGCCTTAGTGCGGGTGGGCGAAATAGAGCAGCCGGGTCAGAAAGACATGGTTCGACTCGGCCGCCATCATGCCGGCGAAGACGAGTACCGCGAGCGGAGGGAGCAAAATTGCGTAGATCAGCGCGAGCCGTTCCCACAGCATATGCATGAAAACGGCGACGATGAGGCCGGCTTTGAGCAGCATGAATGCGATGATGAGGAACCAGCGCAGATAACCTTGGATGTGGAAGTAGTCCACAAGGTAAGACATCGTGCTGAGGACGAAGAGCAAGGCCCAGATTTTCAGATAGAGGTTGATCGGGTGTTGCTGGGGGGATGTGTGTTCCATGCTTGTACCTACCACAGGTAGAAAAGCGCAAAGATAAAAACCCATACGAGGTCGACGAAGTGCCAGTACAGGCCGGCGATCTCGACGGTTTCGTAATTCCCGCGTTGTGCGTAAAAACCTTTCAGCACCCGCCGCGCAATGATGGAAAGATAGATCACGCCGAGCGTTACATGCAGGCCGTGAAAGCCGGTGATCATGAAGAAGGTCGAGCCAAACTGGGGCGCACCCCAGGGGTTTGCCCACGGGCGCACGCCTTCGCTGATGAGCTTGCTCCATTCGAGGGCTTGCATTACGACGAAACACGCGCCAAGCGCGGCGGTAACGAACATCAGCATGGCGGTTTTTTGGCGTTCGCGCCGGTAGGCGTAATGGACCGCGATGGCCATCGTGCCGCTGGAGCTGATCAGGATGAAGGTCATGATGGCGATCAGGATCAGCGGAATTTCCCGGCCTGCGATCGTTAGCGCAAAGACTTCGCCCGGGTTGGGCCAGGCCTCCGTTGTCGCTATGCGCACCGACATATAGGCGGTCAGAAAAGCGCCGAAGATGAAACTGTCGGAGAGTAGGAAAATCCACATCATCGCCTTGCCCCAAGGTGTCTTGAAGGTTTGGCGGTCGGATGACCAGTCCGCGACGATGGCTTGCCAGCCGTGCGGCGTGGTGGGCTCCACGGCGGCGGCGCGAATAGGGTGAGGCGTGTTTTCCATGTTTACCTCAATCCACACACTCCGGCGATTTGGTCGAGTGTTCCGCGCGGACTCATGAGCAGCGCGAACAAGGCGAGCCAGAGCACGAAGAGGAAGTCCCAATACAAGCTGCAAAGCTGCAGATGCAGGCGTTGGCGCGCATTCGCTGCGATGTCGCCGAGGCGTAATGCGATACCGCTCCAAACCGCGATGCCGCCGAATATATGCAGGCCGTGCAACGCGGTGATCAGGTAAAAGAAACTATTCGCGGGATTGCCGGCGAGGTACACGCCGCGCAAGCGGAGTTGCTGCCACAGCATGAGCTGGCCGAGCACAAAGCCAAATATGCAGAGTCCGCCGATGGAGAAGGTCATGCGCGCGCCACGTGGCTTGTGGTGTTCGAGCGCGCCGCGCGCCGCATGCAGCGAGAGGCTTGCGAGGAATAACAATAAGGTATTGAGCCACGGCAGCGGCGATGCGTTGAGGGGCCGCCAGGAATCGCCGCCGAGCGATTGCCAGTCAGGCAATTGCGCACGTGCGAGATAAGCCAGTGTGAGCAATAGAAACAGCACCGTCACGAAGGACATGAAGAAAAGCAGCCCGAGTTTAGCCGCCGGCATGCGCAGCGCATTGGGAGTGAAGCCGGTGAGGCTTGTATTCGCTTCGTGCTGAAGGCTCATACCGCGCCCTCCTGTGCTGTGGGCGTGGCGCCACGCTTCGGCACTGCGCCGCCGTCCGCGACGCCGGCTTCGAGCGGGCTCATGTTTTGTGGGACGAAATCCTGCGTGGCGCCGGGGACCGAATAGTCGTAAGCCCAGCGATAGACGACCGGGAGCGCTGCGCCCCAGTTTCCGTGCTGTGGCGGTGAGTGCGGCGTCTGCCATTCGAGCGTCGTTGCCCGCCACGGATTAGTGCCGGCTGGCGCGCCGCGGAAATAGCTCCAGGCGAGATTGAACAGAAAGACGAGCTGCGTGACCCCGACGCACAATGCCGCGATTGTGATGAAGGCGTTGAGCGTCTGCGCCGAAGGCGGAATGAAGTCGTAGCCTTCAAAAGCGTAGTAACGGCGCGGCATGCCGACGAAGCCGAGGTAGTGCATCGGGAAGTAGATCGCGTAAGTGCCGAGGAAGGTGATCCAGAAATGCAGCTTGCCGAGCGCTGTGTTGAGCATGCGCCCGGTGATCTTCGGATACCAGTGATAGATGCCGCCGAAGATCGCGAGAATCGGCGAGACGCCCATCACCATGTGGAAATGCGCGACGACGAAATATGTCTCGGAGAGCGGAATGTCGACGCTGACATTGCCGAGAAAGAGCCCGGTCAATCCGCCGATTGTGAAGGTGCTGATAAACCCTATGGCGAACAGCATCGGCACGCTGAGGTGAATGTTGCCGCGCCACAGCGTGAGCAGCCAGTTGTAGACCTTGATCGCGGTCGGGATGGCGATAATCAGCGTGGTGGTGGCGAAGAAGAAGCCGAAGTAGGGGTTCATGCCACTGATGTACATGTGATGCGCCCAGACGACGAACGAGAGCGCGCCGATCATGACGATCGCCCACACCATCATGCGGTAGCCAAAAATATTCTTGCGCGCATGTGTGCTGATGAGATCCGAGATGATGCCGAATGCCGGCAGGGCGACGATATACACCTCGGGGTGGCCGAAAAACCAGAACAGGTGCTGGAACAAGATCGGGCTGCCGCCGCTGTGTTTCAGCGGCTGCCCGAGCGAGACGATCGCCGGGATGAAGAAGCTCGTACCGAGCGAGTGATCGAGCAGCATCATCACGGCGGAGACGAAGAGCGCCGGGAAGGCGAGCAGGGCGAGCACCGTGGCGGTGAAGATGCCCCACACGGTTAAGGGCAGGCGCATCATCGTCATGCCTTGCGCGCGTGCTTGCAGCACGGTGACGGCATAGTTGAGCCCGCCCATCGTGGCCGCCGCGACGAAGACGATGAGCGAGACGAGCATCAGGACGATGCCCCACTCCGAGCCGGGCGTGCCGGGCAGGATCGCTTGCGGTGGATAGAGCGTCCAACCGGCGCCCGTGGGGCCGCCGGGCACGAAGAAGCTCGCCATCAGGATCAGTACCGCGAGCAGGTAGAACCAGTACGACAGCATGTTCAGGTACGGGAACACCATGTCGCGCGCGCCGATCATCAGCGGGATCAGGTAGTTGCCGAAGCCGCCGAGGAAGAGCGCGGTCAGCAGGTAGATCACCATGATCATTCCGTGCATCGTCACGTATTGGTAGTACTGATCCGGCGAAATATTGAAGCGGCCGGGAAAGCCGAGTTGGAGCCGCATCAGATTCGAGAGCACGAGCGCGACGAGACCGACCGCGATGGCGGTGAGCGCGTATTGAATCGCAATGACCTTGTGGTCCTGGCTCCAGATGTATTTGCTCAGAAAGCTCCGCGCGGCGTGCGGATCGGCATGTTCTGCGGTGTGATCCATGGCGTCCTTTCTGAACAGGTTTTCCGCACTATTTCGCGTGATCCGAGTTAGCCCGGATGTAGGCGATCAGCGCCGCGACCCCATCATTGCTGAGCTTTTGCGGCGGCATGATCGGCGGATAGCCCTGAACGATTTTCACGTTCGGTTCGAGGATCATTTCCTTCAGATACTTTTCGTCGGCCACGACTTTGCTGCCGTCTGAAAGCGTTTCGGTGCGGCCGTACAGCCCTTTCCAGCTCGGGCCGACGAGCCGGCTGCCATCTACGCTGTGGCAGGCGGCGCAACCGTGACTAGCCGCCAGCGCACGTCCTTTGGACACCAGATCGTCGCTCGGGTTGCTTGCCCGATGCGCAGCGCCCGCGGGTTTTTGCGTTTGCGCGAAGGTCGGTTGGGACGCGAGCCAGGTTTGGAACTGTACGGCGTCGACGACTTTCACATGGCCGCTCATGTGGTAATGGCCCAGACCGCAATATTTGGCGCAAGCGATTTCGAATGTGCCGCTGCGCGTCGGCGTCAGCCAGAAGCGCGAGACCATGCCCGGCACCATGTCGAGCTTGACGCGGAACTGCGGGACGTAGAAGTCGTGCACCACATCCTTCGAGCGCAGCAGAAACTGGATCGGATGGCCTAGCGGTAGGAGCAGTTCTCCGCCTTCGATCAGAACATCGTCTTGGGCGTTGGGATCATTCGGATCGAGACCGAACGGGTTCGCCGCGCTGACGAAACGGATGTCGCTGCGCCCAAGCTTGCCGTCCCTGCCTGGAAGCCTGAAGCTCCACTGCCATTGCTGACCAAGCACCTCGACCTGGATGACGTTGCGCGGTGCATGAATCATCTGCGAATAAACACGCAGGCCGGGCGCCAGCATCGCGACAATGCCGACGCTCGTGATGCCGATCAGCCAGAGTTCGAGCTTTTTATCGTGCGGCTGGTAGGCTGCTTGCGCCCCTTCGCGATGGCGGAAGCGGATGACTGTATAGGCGACGAATAAATTGACTGCGACGAAAACGATCGCCGTGATGACGAGTGTGAGGGTCAGGGTGTGATCGATGCCGCCCCAGTTCGAGGCAACCGGCGTGGCGTGCCACGGATTTAGAAAGTGGAACGCGACCGAACCCAGCGCCAGAAGGATCAGAACGATTGCCAACGCCATGACGCAGCAATCCCGGTGGACATGCTCTTACCTCCGTTTCGCATAAAACGGACTCGGTGCAGGCAGGGCCTGGCATCACGATTTTTTATAGACTGAGCAGGCGTGAAAGCGCGGGGGATTTTTCGTTACAGTAATTCTCAGAGGTTTCAGCGCGGGATCGTTCGGGACGGATTGCTTGCAGCGTCTTGCCTTACCAATTCACTCTGACTCCGAGCTTGCCATCGTAGCCATGGCCGTTGCGGTCGAAACGCTGGTTGTAGGAAACGTTGGCATAGAGTGAGGTGCTGCGGTTGACCTGACCCGAGACGCCGCTGTTGATTTCCCACCACGCGCCGCGCAGCTCGGCGCGGAAGGGAACAAACCCGGTCTCGGACGAGAATTGCGTGAGCGGATTGCCGAGAAACTCGCGCCAGATGTTCGGCCGCAGCCAGGCCGTGAGTTTGCGTCTGTCGGATGTATCGCCAGCGAGCGACCACGTGCGCCCGAAGCGCGCCCCGATCCGGCCCGCCAGGGACTGTACGTCGTTGAATTTCACGAGTGCGCCGTTGTCGAGCGCGTCATTGAAGTTGATGCGCTGATAGATCAGCTGCGCCTGCGGCTCGATGAAATAGCCGTTTTCGAATTTGATTGGGTAGCCGCCTTCAAGGGAGCCGGCGATGCCGTTGCCGCGGGTCTTGAACGGCAGCAGGCCGCGCTCGGCGTCGGTACGCGCATCGTAATGCGTGCCCTGGACTACCGTGTCCAGATACCAGCCCGGTGCGCCGAAATGGGTCCAGTAGCCGCCCAGGCTGTAGCCTTGAAAACCGCTGCTGCCGGTGCGGCCATCGAAGTGCGTCACCGTGCCATCGGCGTTACCCACCGCGAACATGACGCCCAGATGATCGCGGTTGCCATCGTCATCCTCGCGGCGCAACAGGTCGGTGCCGCCCTGTAGGCCGATAAAGCTGTAATTATAGCCTGGCCCGCTGCCGTAGATCCCGAGCGGATCGCCGTTTTCCCTGCCTCGCATGCCGATCAGCCGCACCCAGCCGCCGGTGTTCGGCACGCGCTGGTGCAGATCGGCGCGGCCACGTATGTCTTCTTCCTCGCCGATGCGCTCGTGCAGAGTGTCTATGAGCTTGCGTCCGTAGAGCAGCGCCATTGAGGGCAGCGCCGCGTTCAGCGAGGTTTCGATGCGGTAGTCCGGCGGCGGCGCTGGCGGCGTGGGGCCTGGCGGTTGTGCGCAGACTTCCGCATCCGGCGCCAGCGAACAGTTAAGCGTTGAGCGCAGGTACCAGTTCTGCGGCCCGCTCGCATCGACACTGCCGTGAAACAGCGTGTACTCATAAGGTCCGGCGATGGCCGGTTTGCTCAAGGCGAACGCCCCTTCTGTCGTGCCGTTGTTGTCCGTGACTTGTACCAGCTCGATACCGTTGCCCGCTGTGAGTGCCCCAGCGCCGCCGACATTGTTCACCCGTACCCCCGCCGTGCCGCTGGTGGCGTTGCCGTTCAGGGTGAGTGTCAAGCGGTCCGTCTGTTGCACGCTGCCGTCATTCAGCATGGTATTGAATCGCACCTGGCTGCCGGCAGCGAAGCTGACCTTATTGCTGACTACGGTGAACAGGTTGCCGACAGTGCCTGGTTGCGCGCCGGCAATGTCCAGCGTACCGCCCAGCGTGAAATTGTCCGCCCGCACGCTGCCGATCACGCCGCCTGCAAGCGTTGTACCCGCAGCGACGGTGAAACCCGAAGGTGCTGTCTGCCCGACATCGGCGGCCAGCACGCCGTATACCGCCTTGTTATCGATCACGAATGTGCCGCTCTGTACCTCGGTATTGCCGTAGACCTGCGACCACTGGTTGGTTGCGCTGGTCTGCCGCGAGCCGTCGAATACCAGCGTGCCTGCGCCGGTCTTGTTCACTGTCACCAAACCGTTGACCGCATTGCTCTGAATCGGATCGAAGAAGGTGATGGCACGGTTCGCCGCCGTGTCGAAGGTTGCGACTGTGGCGCCGCTAGTGTTGTTGAGGTAAATCGCATTGGCCTGCGGTGTTCCTGCCGTGCCTTGCATATTGCCTGCAAAGGTGATGTTGCCGTATGTGGCATTCAGCGTGACATTGCCGCCAGCCCAAATAGCACCGCCACGGCCGCCGGCGCTGTTGTTGCTGAGCGTGTCCGCGCTCGTCGCGGTCAAGGTGAAATCCGTTGTCGCGTAGACCGCGCCGCCGTCGCCGCCTGCGCTGTTGTTCGAAAGGGTTGTGCCGGTCAGTGTCGTCGCCGCGCCGGAGAAAAGCGCACCGCCGTTGCCGCCGGCGCTGTTGCCTGTGATGCTCAGCATGCCGCCTGCCGTGTTGCCGAGCGAGATGTCGTTGCCGGCGCTGACAGCTCCGCCGTCGCCGCTTGCCATATTGTTGGCCAGCAACGCATTGCCCCATGCGCTTGCGAGGCTGACATTACCCAATGCCGCATTAATGGCTCCGCCAGAGCCGCCATCGGCATGATTGCTGTCCAAGCTCAGATCGCCGTTGTCGCTGGCGATATCGCCAGACTGGGCATATAGGGCGCCGCCGTTGCCTGCGGCGGTGTTAGCGTTGGCGGTCAGTGAACCATTGACAGTGATGCCGCCGCTCTGGTTGTTAATTGCGCCACCGCCACCGCTGCTACTTGTGCTGCTGGCCTGGTTGCCCGATAGCGTGATCGTGCCGCCGGCCAGTGTGACAGCACCGCCGGCTGAGATGGCGCCGCCCCAACTGCCACCGCTCCCACTGTTGGCCTGATTATTCGATAGTGTGATTGTCGTGCCAGTCATTGTGAATGGCCCGTTTGTATAGATACCGCCGCCAACGCTGTAACCGCTGCCCATGTTGTTGGCCTGGTTATCCGATAGCGTGATCGTGTCCCCGGTGATCGTGACAGGCCCCGTATGTGCGGTGGTGCCAGCCGAAATCGCACCGCCATAACTGAAACCGCTGCCGGTGCTGCTAGTCCGGTTATCCGATAGCGTGATCGTGCTGCCGGTCAGCGTGACGGACCCATTGGCATAGATGGCGCCGCCAAAGGCCTGGGCGCCGCTGGCTCGATTCCCCGTTAGCGCGATCGCACCTCCGGCGATCGTGACAGTTCCAACGGCTCCAGTGAAGCCAGACGAGATAGCGCCGCCGAAACTGTTGTTTCCTGTACTGTTGGACTGGTTGCCCGATAGCGTGATCGTGCCGCCGCTCAGCGTGACAGGCCCGCCGGCAAGATAAATGGCACCGCCCGAGCTCTGGCCGCTACTGCTGACTTGATTGCCCGCTAGCGTGATTGCGCCGCCGGTTACTGTGACACTTCCGTTGGCGTCGGCCGCGATGGCGCCCCCCCAACTGTTGCCGCTACTGTTGTAGCCGACCACGTTGTTTTTGATGTTGACCGTGCTGGCGCTGTTGCCAATGGCGACCACGCCACCGGAACTGCCGGCGTTGTATATGGCCCCGCCCTCGCTGAGCGCAGTGTTGCCGGCAAGGGTCACGTTGCCACTATTGTTCGCCAGCGTCACATTGCTGTTGCTGACGGCGATTGCGCCGCCGACCCCGCCGCTGGCGGCATTGCCGCTCAGGCTGGTAGCGCCGGTGACGGTGACGTCGCCATTGATGGCATACAACGCGCCGCCGGAGAGGTGGGCGATGTTGCCGCTGGCTTCCAGGCTAGCGTTGATGGTGATCCCGCCGACTTGGGCATTGATGGCACCGCCGTTGCCGTTCGTAGCGGTATTGTTGTCTACCGTTAGGTCGCCGTTTACGGTCACGGATTGGCCGGAGTAGATACCTCCTCCGGAGCCCGAGGCGGTGTTATGGGAGAGCGTGATAGCGGAGCCGGTCAGGGTTACGCCGCCCGAGCTAACGGTATTCTCCGAACCGGCCCAAATCGCGCCACCGTTGGCTGTGGTGGAGGTGTTGTACTCTATATCGAGCGTGGCGTTGCTGTTACCGATCGTGACGCTGCTGTCAGCCGCAATAGCCCCACCATCCAGCCCCCCGGTGTTGTGGCTCAGAGACACTGAGCTAGCCATCCCGGTACCCAGGGCTACATTGCCTTTAGTGGAATCGCCTCCCCAGGCGTCTCTTATCGCGCCGCCTCTGCCGGAAGCGCTGTTGTAGGTCAGGCTAAGTGTATCGCCCTCTATGCTCACGTTTCCGCCGTAAGCGGTGCCGTAGAGACCCGCGTAAAGCGCGCCGCCAGCGTTGGCCCGATTGTTGGAAGCCTCAAAATTGCCGCTGATGATGATGTCGCCGAGGGCGGAAATGCTGCCGCCGTAATTGGCTCCACTCGACTGGTTGTTATCCAGCGTGATAGATCTGCCGGTGATGGAAATGGTTTCGCCCGAGCGGATGGTGCTTCCCGATCGGAGCGACGTGTTGCCGGTGAGCGAGACATCGCCGGTGGCCGTCAGCGTCACATCCCCAGCCGCATAGATCACGCCGCCATTGCCGGTGGTGGCACTGTTGTTGTTCAGCGTGAGATCGCTGCCGTTGATCGTTACCGTGCCGCCGCTCGAGATCGCGCCGCCGCCAAAGAGCGAGGAATCGATCGCGCCAGTGCTATTCGCGTAGGCGACGTTGTTCTCCAGCAGAACGGCGCCGCTACTGTCGAGCGTAACATTTCCACCCGCATAGATCGCGCCGCCGTTGCCGGTGGTGGCGTTGTTGTTCGATAGCGTGATCTGCGTACCAGTAAGGGTGACCGACCCGCCCGCATAGATGCCGCCGCCGTTTGTTGACGCGGTATTACCGGCGGCACCACCCAAGGCATCAACGCCAATCGATACCGTACCCGCGGTGTTCCCAATCGTCACATTGCCGCTGGCACTAACGGCGCCGCCTGTGGTGCTTGCCGTATTGCTGGTCAGCAGCGCATTGCCCCATGCGGTTGCAAGGCTGACAGTACCCGACGCCGCGTTGATGGCTCCGCCAGCGCCGCCATTGGCATGATTGCCGTCCAAACTGACGCTGCCGCTGACCGCGACATTGCCTGCATTCGAAAAAACTGCTCCGCCAGCTCCGCCGGCGGTGTTGTTGTCAGCCGTCAGCGAGCCGGTCACCGCGACACCGCCGCTGTTTGCGTAAATCGCACCACCACTGCCGTGAAGTGCGACGTTGCCGTTCGCCGTCAGCGGGCCGCTCATTACGACGCCGTTTCCCGAGTAAATGCCGCCGCCATTGGCTGTCGCCAGGTTGTTCGACAGCGTGATGGCGCTGCCGGTGAGCGTCGTCACACCTTCCGCATAGATGCCACCGCCATTGGATCCCGTGTTCGCAACCACGCCCGACGTGGCCGTGGTGTAGCCGGCGGTATTCCCGGTGATCGTCACGGTTCCGGCGCTGTTGCCGAGCGTCGCGTTGCCACTCCCCGCCGCGCCGCTGCTGTATACGGCGATGCCCCCACCGTTATAGCCGACGGCACCCGTGCCGGCGCTATTGCCGTTCAAGGTCACGTCGCCTGACCCCGTGCCGATACTGACATAGCTTGTATTGGGATTCGGAACCGTGCGAATGCCGCCGCCATCCTCAACCGCGGTGTTCCCGCTGATATTGGCTCCACCCATAATCGACACGTAGTTGCCGGTATTCAAACCGCCACCACCATAAGTCAACGACTGATTGTTGGTGATGTTGACCGCCGCTTGGCCCGTGTTGTTGATCGCCAAGCCTTGAAGGGCGTAGGCCCCACCCCCAAAGCCCGACGAACTGTTGCCGGAGATCGCCAGACTGCCGGTAACGTTAAGAGTCATCACACCGTTGGTGTACAGGGCACCTCCGATTGCAGTGCCGGGAGCACCAGGCACCGTGCTGTTCTCAAAGGCTACTGCGCCCGATGTGTTGAGGGTCAAGCCGCCATTGTTGTAAATAATCCCCCCTGCTGATGTGGAATAACTGCCGCCGGCGCCACCCGTATCCGTATTCCGGCCGCCGGTAAAAGTCACATTGGAAAGAGACAGGGTTGTGGCGGAAGTAGAGTACATGTAGCCATAGTGTCCCGCCCCGTCATTTAGGGTGACGGTGCTACCGCTTGCAACCCCATTGATGGTCAAGCCAGTCGCCCCTGTCGGCAGCGTCCGACCGTAATTCACGTTGGGGGTGGTATTCGGACTGAAGAGGGTGGCGTTACCCTGCAAGTTCCAGACCGTACCGGCAGTCGGCGCGGTCAGCGTACCCAGGTTGGTGCCGTCCGGAACGCTGGTTTGCGCCACAGCCGGCTGCGTCATGGCTAGCAACAACGAAACCGCCGATACGGGTCTCAGCCATGGGCCTCGCATCGAAGCGAAAAAAGTCCCTCTCCCAAGCTCTAACAACAGTTTCGTTAAGCGGAAACGTCTGGCGTATGAGACATTCGAAATCGAAACGGTGTTCTTCATGAAGGCCATGATCTTCTCGTTTATAGGTAGGCCTGCTTGCGACGTGTTGGGGGCCACTGCGTAAGGGCAATCGGCAAACCTTATTTTTATCCGAGAGCGATGAATTGGCTATCGGCCAAGCCCGATTACATGCATGTAACGCCGCAGCGTGTCGACTAATTAACTAACGCACGCAGCGGTTTTGATGCCTGATGGAGCAATATTAAACGGGTGCGGAGTTTGCTTGGGCTACTCCGAGTCCCGCGTTTCGGAACGTGTGCCGCTGCGGTCTTGCGCGGGGTCGAGTTGCAGGAAGATCGTGGTTGCAACCAAGGCGAGCAGGCCGAGGAAGAAGTAGGTCGGGTGAAACACCGCGGCGTCGCCGTCCGCGCCGCTGCGATCGACCGTCGTCAGAAATGCGCTCAGCAACATGGCTGCGGTGCCTACGCCAAGACTCATCGAAAGCTGCTGGATCACGGAAAGCAGACTGTTGCCAGCGCTTGCGTCGGTGTGGTTCAAATCCTTCAGTGTCAGCGTATTCATCAAGGAGAATTGCATCCCGTTGATGCCGCCCATCACGAAAAGCTGAAACAGGATCAGCCACAGCGGCGTGTTGGGCCCGATTGTCGCCAAGCCCATGATGCTGCAACCGACCAGCGCGGTATTGACGGTCAGCATCCGGCGGTAGCCGAAGCGCTGCACGGCGGGTTCGATGAGGGGTTTGCTCAGGATGCTGGCAATCGCGACGGGCACAAGCATCAGGCCCGAGTTCGTCGCGGAAATGCCGAGCCCAACCTGCAACAGCTGCGGCATGAGGAACGGAATGCCGCCGATGCTCAGGCGTGCGAACAGATTGCCAATGATACCGACCGAAAAACTGTTGGTATGGAACAGCCGCGGGTTGAACAGCGGCACCGCCGTGCGCATCGCATGCAGCCAGTAAGCGGCGAGGCAACCGAGGCCGAAGACCGCGAGCAGCAGCGCACGTGCCGGCGAAAAACCCAACTCTCCGACGCCTTCGATCGAGAGCGAAAACACCGCGATGCCAACGCCGAACAACCCAAAGCCAATCCAGTCGAAAGGGATTCGTTCGCCCGTGAAGGCGGGCATATAGCGCCCGGTGAGCAGCAAGCCGAGCACGCCGACAGGCAGGTTGATCAGGAAGATCCAATGCCAGCTTGCGATGTCGGTCAGCCAGCCGCCGAGCGTGGGGCCGATGAGCGGGCCGACGAGCGCGGGCATGATGACAAACGAGAGCGCTGAAAGCAGTTCGCTGCGCGGAAACCCGCGCAGAATCGCAAGCCGTCCAACGGGCACGAGCATCGCGCCGCCGATGCCTTGCAGCACGCGGCTTGCCGTGAGTTGAGTCAGCGTGTGCGATTCGGCGCACGCGAGCGAGCCGAGCGTAAACAGCACGATTGCCGTCATGAAGATCCGGCGCGTCCCGTAACGGTCCGCGAGCCAGCCCGAAGCCGGCATTAGCAGGGCGACGGTCAGCATGTAGGCAATCACGACCGCTTCCATGCGGAACGGGCTGACAGCCAGGTCGTGCGCCATGGCGGGGAGCGCGGTATTGACGATGGTGCCGTCGAGCGTTTGCATGAAGAAGCCGACGGCGACGAGCCATTGCAGCGGACGGCGGCGTTCCGGCGGGAGTATTTGGGGGTTCATCTTCTCTTCAGGCGCGCAGATGATTAAGGATAAAGCACCTCGCGCTTCCATCCGCCGTCGGCATCCCGTGTGAGCACCAGGCGTTCATGCAAACGGAACGGATGCGCCTTCCAGAATTCGATGCGCTCCGGCGCGACACGGAAACCGCCCCAAAAATCGGGGCGCGGGATTTCTCCGATGCCGAATTTGAGCGCATAGCTCGCGACGCGTTTTTCGAGTTCCCAACGCCCCTCCATCGGTTCCGACTGGCGCGAGGCCCAGGCACCGATGCGCGAATCGCGTGCGCGGCTTTTGAAGTAAGCGTCGGCCTCGTCATCGCCGACGAGGCTCACATGGCCTTGAATGCGGACTTGGCGCTGCAGGCTCTTCCAATGAAAGCACAGGGCAGCTTTTCCATTTGCGGTAAGTTCGCGGCCTTTTTGGCTGTTCAGGTTGGTGTAGAAAACGAAACCGTGCTCGTCGAAGCCCTTGAGCAGGACCATGCGCAGCGAGGGCATGCCGTCTTGGCCAACCGTGGCAAGCGCCACCGCATTCGGGTCGTTCGGTTCTTTTTCGATGGCTTCTTGCAGCCAGGCTTTGAAAACGGTGAAGGGGTTGTCAACGATGAGGCTCATCTGCGCTGTCCGCGGCTACGGGAAGAAGAAACCGTTATTGTATGTCCGCGTTACGGAGCCTGTTCCGCCTGCGCGCGTAATGCATCCACTGCTTGTGCGTTGGCGCCGTCGACCCGCACGCGTTTGCGGCGCGAACTGGCGCCCGCTTCAAGGCTGACGGCGGTTTTGGGAACGTCGAGCAGATCGGCCAGGAAGGAGATCAGCGCTGCGTTGGCTTTGCCTTCGACGGGCGGCGCGGCGAGGCGGATTTTCAACGCATCGCCGTGCAGGCCGACTAGCTCGCTGCGTTTGGCGCCCGGCTGAATATGCAGATTCAGAATGAGGCTGCCATTGGCGAGCGTTTGCAGCCAGCTCACGTAAGCAGTAGAGCGAGCAGATGGTTACGCGTGCCCGCCAGGACGAAAAGCAGCGCTTGCAGAATCAATAACAGCACGAGCGGCGAGAGGTCGATGCCGCCGATCGGCGGAATGCGGCGCGAGAGCGGCGCGAGGAACGGGCGGGCGAGTGCATTGACCATTGGCGCAATCGGTGCGCGCGGATTGACCCATGAGAGCACCGCGGCGACGATGACGACGATCATGATTAGATGCAGCAGATTGCGCATGACTTCGAAAATGCCGATTACGGCGGCAACAATCAATAACGCGGCGGGGTTCTGGAAGCCCGAGCCGAAAAAGGCGCCAATGACCACGACGATGGCTTGGATCAGCCAGGCCGAAATCCAGCAGCTGAGGTCGAGGCCGACGCTCGCGGGGAGGATTTTCTGGGCCGGACGGACGATCCAGTCCGTCGTGGCGAGGACGAATTGGCCAAGTGGGTTGATGAAGGAAATCCTCAGCCAGCGCATCAGGCCGCGCGTCAACAGCAATAGGGTCAGGAAGCTCGCGACCGCTTCCAGAATCAGTGTTACCAGGCCACCAAGCATGCCCTTGTTCTCCGTTTTCGTACTTTTAGAACCTGCTCGTAATCTTACGCGACAGGTTCTTAATCGTGTCCAAGCTCGTCGCCGATTTCGCGTCCGCGCGCCGCGGCGGCCTTTAACGCGTCGGCAATCAGCGCCTTGAAATTTTGCGTTTCCATGACCGCCAGCGCGGCGGCGGTCGTGCCGCCTTTCGATGTGACCCGTTCGCGCAGCGTCACCACGGAGTCCACACTGTCGGCCGCGAGTTGCGCCGCGCCCAGAATCGTATCGAGCGTGAGCCGGCGCGCGGCATCCGGCGCCAGCCCGAGTTCGATGCCCGCATCCACAAGCGCTTCGATGAAGTAGAACACATAAGCCGGGCCGCTGCCCGAGAGGGCCGTGACCGCATCCATTTTGGTTTCGTCTTCGAGCCAGGCGACGCTGCCGACCGCGCCCAGGATGGCGGAGGCGGCGTGGCGCTCGGTGGCGTCTACGCTCGGATCGGCCACCAGGCCGGTTACGCCACGGCCGATCAGCGCGGGCGTATTCGGCATCGCCCGCACGATACGCGCGTAGCCGCCGAGCCAGCGCGCCAGGTTGGCAATGCGCAGCCCCGCGGCAATGCTGACGACAAGCTGGCGCGAGAGCTTATCCGCGAGCGGCGTAAGCGCGGCGCGCATTTGCTGCGGCTTGACGGCGAGCACGAGCACATCGCAGTCGAGCGCGCCTGAGTCCAATGTTTCGCCGGTGCGCACGCCGAATTGGGCGCGCAGTTTGTCGCGCGCTTCGGCGTAAGGATCGATCGCGAGCAGATTGGCAGCGGAAAAACCCTGTTTGAGCAAGCCGCCGATCAAGGCGTTCGCCATGTTGCCGCCACCCACAAAAGTAATTTTCATCGCTTCGTCCTGTTTGTTATTGGTGGAGCGGCGCTGGGCCGGGAGGCTGCGCTTTGGTCCGCGCGCCGAAAATCGCCGTGCCGACACGTACAATCGTCGCGCCTTCCTCGATGGCAATCTCGAGGTCGTCCGACATGCCCATCGACAGCGTGTCGAGTTGCAGGCCGTGGCGCAGATTGAGTCCGTCGCGCAGTTCCCGCAGCAAGCGGAAGCGCGCCGCGAGTTTGGCGTGGTCCTGCGTCGGCTCCGGGATCGCCATCAGGCCGCGCAGCCGCAGGCGCGGCAGTTTGGCGACGGCGAGCGCGAGCGCTTCGACTTCTTCTACGGCAACGCCGGATTTCGAGGCTTCGCCGCTGACATTGACCTGGATGCACACTTGCAGCGCCGCGTGTTCGGGCGGCCGTTGTTCGGATAAGCGTTCGGCGATTTTTATCCGCTCGATCGAATGTACCCAAGCGAAATGCTGCGCGAGCAGGCGCGTCTTGTTGCTTTGTAGCGGGCCGATGAAATGCCATTCCAGCCCGAGGTCGGCCAGAGCCGAAACTTTCTCGCAGCCTTCCTGGACGTAATTCTCGCCGAAAGCGCGCTGGCCCGCGGCATGCGCATCGCGCACGGATTCGGCGGGAAAAGTCTTGCTTACGGCAAGCAAAGCAACATCTGTTGCGCAGCGTCCGACGGATTCGCAGGCGCGGGCGATTCGTTCGCGAACCGCTTGCAGATTGGCGGACAGGGCTGACATATAATCGTTTGGACTCAATGCGACCGGGCAGACGCAGTATATCAGTGCGTCTCGAACTGCTTAGCGCGGCACTCTTCATTTTCGGATCACGCCATGGACATCACCGAACTGCTGGCCTTCGCGGTCAAGAATAAGGCTTCCGATTTGCACCTTTCCGCCGGCTTGCCGCCGATGATTCGTGTGAACGGCGACGTCCGGCGGATCAATCTGCCGCCGCTCGAACATAAAGACGTTCATGCGATGGTGTACGACATCATGAACGACTCTCAGCGCAAGTCGTATGAAGAGAATCTGGAGAGCGACTTTTCGTTCAACGTGCCGAACCTCGCGCGTTTCCGCGTCAATGCCTTCAACCAGGACCGTGGCGCGGCGGCGGTGTTCCGGACGATTCCGTCCAAGGTGCTGACGCTCGAAGAGCTTGAGTGCCCGAAAATCTTCAAGGAAATCTCGGAGCAGCCGCGCGGTATCGTGCTGGTGACCGGGCCGACGGGCTCGGGCAAGTCGACGACGCTCGCCGCGATGATCGACTATGTCAACGAAAACGAATACGGCCACATTCTCACGATCGAGGATCCGATCGAATTCGTGCATGAGAGCAAGCGCTGCCTGTTGAACCAGCGCGAGGTTTCGCGCGATACGCATTCGTTCAACAACGCGCTGCGTTCGGCGCTGCGTGAAGATCCGGATGTGATTCTCGTCGGCGAATTGCGCGATCTGGAAACGATCCGCTTGGCGCTGACGGCGGCCGAAACCGGCCACCTGGTGTTCGGCACGCTGCACACGTCGTCGGCGGCGAAAACCATCGACCGTATCGTTGACGTTTTCCCGGCGCAGGAAAAAGAGATGGTGCGCTCGATGCTGTCCGAATCCTTGCGCGCGGTGATCTCGCAGACGCTGCTGAAGAAGAAGGATGCGACCGGCCGCGTGGCCGCGCACGAAATCATGATCGGTACGCCGGCGATCCGGAACCTGATCCGCGAGAACAAGATCGCGCAGATGTATTCGGCGATCCAGACCGGCCAGAACGTTGGGATGCAGACGCTTGACCAATGTCTGCAAGAGTTGGTCAAACGCAATGTCGTCAGCGTGGCGGAAGCGCGTCTGCGCGCAGCCAATAAAGATAATTTCCCCGGCTGAACGCCGCTAATCAGGTAGGACAGGTTGAGATGGAACGCGATCAGGCACTGAAATTCATGCACGATCTGCTGCGCTTGATGCTTTCAAAGCGCGGTTCGGACCTTTTTATCACGGCGGGTTTTCCGCCCGCGATCAAGGTCGACGGCAAGATCATGCCGCAGTCCAACCAGGTGCTGACGCCGCAGCACACCGCGGAACTCGTGCGCGCGGTGATGAACGATCGCCAGGCGGCGGAGTTCGAGGCCACGAAGGAATGTAACTTCGCGATCTCGCCGGCCGGCATCGGACGTTTCCGTACCAATGCCTTCGTTCAGCAAGGCCGTATCGGCATGGTGTGCCGGACGATTGCGCAGAAGATCCCGACGCTCGATGAGCTGGGTATGCCGTCGGTGCTCAAGGAAATCGCGATGTCCAAGCGCGGTTTAGTGATCTTCGTTGGCGGCACCGGCACGGGTAAAACGACCTCGCTCGCCGCGCTCGTCGACTACCGTAACGAAAACAGTTACGGCCACATCATCACGCTCGAAGACCCGATCGAATATGTGCATGCGCATAAGAATTGCGTGATTACACAACGCGAGGTCGGGCTCGATACCGACTCTTGGGAGGCCGGCCTGAAGAACACCTTGCGCCAGGCGCCCGATGTGATTCTGATGGGCGAGATTCGTGACCGTGACACGATGGACTACGCGGTCGCGTTTGCCGAAACCGGCCATTTGTGCCTCGCTACGCTGCACGCGAACAGTGCGAACCAGGCGATCGACCGGATCATCAACTTCTTCCCCGAGGACCGCAAACAGCAGCTCCTGATGGATCTTTCTCTGAATCTGCGCGGCATGGTTTCGCAGCGCTTGCTGCCATTGAAGGACCGTAAAGGACGCGTTCCGGCGGTTGAGGTGCTGCTCAATTCGCCGTTTATTTCCGATTTGATCTTCAAGGGCGAGATCGCCGAGATCAAGGACGTCATGAAGCGTTCGCGCGAACTCGGCATGCAGACCTTCGATCAGTCCTTGTTCGATCTTTACGAGGCGGGACAGGTCGGCTACGAAGATGCGCTGCGCAACGCCGATTCGATTAACGATCTGCGCTTGCAGATCAAACTCAACAGTAAGCATGCGGATAAGGATCTTTCGGCGGGGATTCAGAATCTGGACATTATTTAATCGGCCGGCGCATGAGTGTTGCGCTGAATCTCGTAGGGTCGCTGTTGCTTTAGGGCAGAACACAAACCAAACTGAAACGTAGGTTGTAGGAAGTCTTGTGCATTCGTAGCAAGGAAGCCCCAAGCTTCTGGTCGAAGAGGTCTCACAGAGTTAGACAATAACGATGAGGGTGCCATGCAAGTCACTAGACGACGGTTTTTCAGGGTATGCGCCAATGGGGTCGCTGGCAGCAGCCTGGCCCTGATGGGCTTTTCTCCGGGCGAGGCCTTGGCCGAAACGCGCCATTTTAAACTCACCCGCAGCACCGAAACGCGCAATACCTGTCCGTATTGCTCGGTCGGCTGCGGCATCCTGATGTACAGCCTTGGCGATAGGTCGAAGAATGTGCGCTCGCGCATCATTCACATCGAAGGCGACCCGGATCATCCGGTCAATCGCGGAACCTTGTGTCCGAAGGGAGCGGGCCTGCTCGATTTCGTGCATAGCCCGAACCGCCTGACGCATCCCGAGGTGCGCGAGCCGGGCGGCAAGGAATGGAAGCGCATCGGCTGGGACGAGGCGTTCGACCGCATCACCAAGCTGATGAAGGACGACCGCGACGCGAACTTCATCGCCAAGACGGACGACGGGCTCACGGTCAACCGTTGGCTGACGACAGGCTTTTTGGCGGCTTCGGCTTCTTCGAACGAATCCGGCTACGTGACGCATAAAGTCGTGCGCGCGCTGGGGATGACCGCATTCGATAACCAAGCGCGTGTCTGACACGGCCCGACGGTGGCAAGTCTTGCCCCGACGTTTGGCCGCGGCGCGATGACGCAGCATTGGGAAGACATCAAGAACGCGGACCTCATCCTGATTATGGGCGGCAATGCGGCCGAGGCGCACCCCTGCGGTTTCAAGTGGGTGATCGAAGCCAAGGCGCAGCGCAAGGCGAAGCTGGTCGTCGTCGACCCGCGCTTTACGCGCTCGGCGTCAGTGGCCGATTACTACGCGCCGATCCGCACCGGGAGCGACATCGCCTTTCTCGGCGGCGTGATTAACTATCTGCTCACGCACGACAAGATCCAGCATGAGTATGTGAAGGCGTATACCGACTTCAGCTTCCTCGTGAAGGACGAATTCCAGTTTGCTGACGGTATCTTCTCCGGCTATAACCCCGAGAAGCGCAGCTATGACAAATCGAGCTGGGACTATCAACTTGGCGCGGACGGCTTCGTCAAAACCGATCCGACATTGCAGAACCCGCGCTGCGTCTATCAGTTGCTCAAAGCGCATTACGCGCGCTATACGCCGGAGATGGTCGAGACGGTCTGCGGCACGCCGAAAGACAAGTTCCTCAAGGTGTGCGAAATGATCGCGGGCTGTTCGACGCCGGACCGCACGATGACGGTGATGTACGCGCTCGGCTGGACGCAGCATTCGGTCGGCGCGCAGATGATCCGCACCGGCGCGATGGTGCAGCTCCTGCTTGGCAATATCGGCGTGGCCGGCGGCGGGGTGAACGCGCTGCGCGGGCATTCGAACATCCAAGGCTTGACCGATCTGGGCCTGCTCTCGAACACGCTGCCGGGCTACCTCACCCTGCCGGGCGACAAGGAACAGGACTACGCGGCCTATCTGGCCGCGCGCACGCAGAAGCCGCTGCGGCCGAATCAAATGTCGTATTGGCAGAACTATCCGAAGTTCCACGTCAGCCTGATGAAAGCTTGGTACGGCGACGCGGCGACCAAGGAAAACAACTTCTGCTACGACTGGCTGCCGAAGATCGACAAACTGCACGATGTGCTGCAGGTGTTCGAGGACATGGGCCAGGGCAAGGTGAACGGCTACGTTTGCCAGGGCTTCAACCCTCTGGCTTCGTTCCCGAACAAGGCCAAGATCGGCGGCGCGCTCGCCAAGCTCAAGTACCTCGTGGTCATCGATCCGCTTGCGACCGAAACCTCCGAGTTCTGGCAAAACTTCGGCCCACACAACGATGTTGACCCGGCCGCGATTCAGACCACGGTGTTCCGCCTGCCCTCGACCTGCTTCGCCGAGGAGGACGGTTCAATCGCCAACTCCGGCCGCTGGCTGCAATGGCACTGGAAAGGCGCGGAGCCGCCGGGCGAGGCGCTTGGCGACGGCGAGATCATGGCGGGGCTGTTCCTGCGGCTGCGCGCGATGTACGCCAAAGACGGCGGCGCATTCCCCGACCCGATCCTCAAGCTGACCTGGAAGCACAGGATTCCCGCCAACCCCTCGTCCGAGGAGCTTGCGAAGGAATACTCGGGCTGCGCGCTGAGCGACCTGGCCGATCCGAAAGATCCGACCAAGACGCTCGTCAAAGCCGGCGAGCAGCTTGCGGGTTTCGCGCAATTGCGCGATGACGGATCGACCGCGAGCGGCTGCTGGATTTTCTCCGGCGCGTGGACGCAGGCCGGAAACCAGATGGCGCGGCGCGACAACGCCGACCCCTATGGCCTGGGCATCGCACCGGGCTGGGCTTGGGCCTGGCCGGCGAACCGGCGCATTCTCTACAACCGCGCTTCGTCCGATCCGTCCGGCAAACCCTGGGACCCGGAGCGCAGGCTTGTATTCTGGAACGGCAAGAGCTGGGGCGGCGCGGATGTGCCGGACATGCGGCCTGACGCAGCGCCCGCGGAGAATGTCGGCCCCTTCATCATGAACCCGGAAGGCGTGGCGCGCTTCTTCGCGCGCGGAGGGCTGAACGAAGGTCCGTTCCCGGAACACTACGAGCCGTTCGAATCGCCGCTCGACGCCAACCCGTTCCATCCGCAGAACCCGCAGGCGAAGTCGAATCCGGCCGCGCGCGTGTTCAAGGGCGACATGGAGGCTTTCGGCACACCGAAGGAGTTCCCTTACGCGGCAACCACTTACCGCTTGACCGAGCACTTCCACTATTGGACGAAGCATGTGCTGACGAGCGCGATCATTCAGCCCGAGCAGTTCGTCGAAATCGGCGCGGAGCTTGCGCAGGAAAAGGGCATCGCCGCCGGCGACCGCGTCAAGGTGCGCAGCAACCGCGGCCATATCATCGCGGTGGCGGTGGTGACGAAGCGCATCAAGGCGCTCGATGTGGCGGGCAGGAAGGTGCACACCGTCGGCATCCCGATTCACTGGGGCTTCAAGGGGGTCGCGAAGAACGGCTATCTGGCAAATACACTGACGCCATTTGTCGGCGACAGCAACACGCAGACGCCCGAGTTCAAGTCCTTCCTCGTCGATGTTGAAAAGGTAAAGGGGTAAGCCATGGCCCTGCAATCGCTCGATATCAAAGCCCGCTCGGCCACGACGACGCCTTCGCCTCAGATCCGCAAGGCGGTCGAGGTCGCCAAGCTCATCGACACTTCCATCTGCATCGGCTGCAAGGCGTGCCAGGTGGCCTGCATGCAGTGGAACGATCTGCGCGATGAAATCGGCTCCAATCACGGCGTCTTAGACAATCCGATGGATCTGTCGGCGGCGTCGTGGACCGTGATGCGTTTCGCCGAGCACGAGAACGAGGAAGGCAATCTCGAATGGCTGATCCGCAAGGACGGCTGCATGCACTGCACGGACCCCGGCTGCCTCAAAGCCTGTCCGTCACCCGGCGCAATCGTGCAGTACACCAACGGAATCGTCGATTTCCACGAAGAAAACTGCATCGGCTGCGGCTATTGCATCACGGGCTGTCCCTTCAATATTCCGCGCATTTCGGCAAAGGACCACAAGGCGTACAAGTGCACGCTGTGTTCGGATCGCGTCGCGGTCGGCCAGGCCCCGGCCTGCGCGAAAGCCTGTCCGACCGGCGCGATCACCTTCGGGGCCAAGGAGGATATGCTCGACTCGGCCCAGGTGCGGGTCGACGGCCTCAAGGAGCGCGGCTTCCAGAATGCGGGGCTCTACGATCCGCAAGGCGTCGGCGGCACGCATGTGATGTATGTGCTGCGCCATGCCGATAGGCCGGAGCTGTATCACGGCCTGCCGCAAGACCCGCACATCAGCCCGATGGTCAGCCTCTGGAAAGGTGTCGCCAAACCGCTCGCGACAGCCGCGATGGGCGCGGTCGCGGTCGGCAGCCTGTTCCATTACGTCATGAAAGGGCCGAACGAGGTTTCGAAGGAAACCGAGCGTGAGGTCGAGAAGGAGGGCGAACAATGATCCGCGATCCGCAAGACCTGCGGCGTTACACCGCGTCCCAGCGCGTGAATCACTGGATCGTGGGCATGTGCTTCATCCTGCTCGCTTTCTCCGGGCTCGCGTTCTTCCATCCGGCCTTCTTCCCGCTCGCGATGCTGTTCGGCGGCGGCGTGTGGGCGCGTATCCTGCATCCGCTCATCGGTGTGGCGATGGCGGTGTTCTTCACGCTTCTGGCGCTGCGTTTCTGGCGTCTGAACATGATGACGGCGACCGATCTGGAATGGCTCAAGCGCGCGCGGGAGATGATGGACGGCGACGACCACAACATGCCGATCCAAGGCAAGTACAACGGCGGACAGAAAGCCCTGTTCTGGGCGGTGCTCGTTTGCGTGCTGGTGCTGTTCGTCTCCGGTTTGGCGATCTGGCGTGAGTATTTCAGTGCCTTGCTGCCGATCGGCCTCGTGCGCTTCGCCTCATTGCTGCATGCGGTTTTCGCGAGCTTGATGATTGCTCTGATTACGGTGCATGTGTACGCCGCGATCTGGGTGAAAGGCACGATACGCGCGATGTGGTACGGCACGGTGACGCGCGCCTGGGCCAAGCAGCATCATGCCGCGTGGTATCGCGAAATGACGGGCCGCAAGAGCTGAAGCGGCTTTCAATGAGTTCACGCATCCTTCAGCCGGGCGAGATCGAGCAGCCTGCAAGCGCGATTCCCGAATTGCGTTTGCCTGCGGTGGACGTGTTCGACTCCCGCGCGGCGCGTTTCCGCGCGCTCGCCGCCGGCAACACGATCGGCGCTTGTCTCGGTTTCCTGGCGCAAGTCGCCGACGCGCAGCAGTCGATCCTACAGGCCGGATCTTTGCCGCGCGTGGCCGACGCCGCGCAGCGCGAACAGGCCAGCCGCGCCGGGATGCCGCCGCTGCCCGCGCAGGGCGCGGCGCGTCCGCCCGGTTGGACGCGCGTGTTCCGCTCGCTATTGGAAGACTTGAGTCGTCAAGCGCTGCCGCAAAAACTCAGCGCTCAGCTTGCGGCATTGATGCACAGCGAGGATGCCTGGCTCGATCAGCAGGCGGCGAATATCCTCGCGGCGCGCCATGAGCAACTCGATCTGGCCGCTGCGCCTTTGATCGCCGCGGCATTGCAAGTCATTTGGACAGCCCAGGCCGCCACGCTGACTCCAGCGGAGGTCGGGCCAATCCTCCAGCGCAGCCTGTGCCCGGTGTGCGGCAGCCATCCTGTGGCGAGCGTCGTGCGGATCGGCGCGGAAGTCTCGGGCTATCGTTATCTGCATTGCTCGCTGTGCAATACGGAATGGCATCTCGTGCGCGTCAAATGCAGCAATTGCGAGAGCACGAAGAATATCGACTACCGCGAAATCGAAGGCGGCGCGGGCGCGATCAAGGCCGAGTGCTGCGGCGAATGCCGGAGTTACTTGAAGCAGTTCTACCAGGAAAAAGCGCCGGAACTCGACCCGGTCGCCGACGACCTCGCGAGCCTGACCTTGGATCTATTGCTCGACGAGCAAGGTTTTGCGCGCAGCGGTACAAACTTGATGCTGTTCCAAGGGACTGAGTGAGCGCCTGGGTTTACCGGCGAAAGTACCCAAGGCGACGAAGGTCTGGATAGTGCTTAGCAGCGCGAAAGCGGGTACATTTCCACATTTCGCTTTGTTGTTGCTGCTTGGTTTTCCTGTATTCTGAAAGGCCGTGAGTCACCCCAACTTAAAAGTTGGGGCTTCCTCGCCACGAATTGGAGGCGCCTTTGGCGCCAATAATGTTTGTCTCGCTTGACCCCGCCATGAATGGCGGGGCTTGCGCTCAACCCGTGGTCAATCCGGCCTGCTCCGAATCGGGCTTTTTCCTTTCAGGCGCACAAGCTTGTAGGCAGGAGTTTTACCGATGAGCAAAATCGACCCCAATTTATTGAACGAACTCAAGATCGACCATCAGATGCGCGAGGACGGTGGAGAATCTTCGCGCCGCTCGTGGGTGATCCCCGCGGTGTTCCTGGCGCTGGTCGTCGTGGCGCTCGGCGTGTGGTGGCTGCGCGCGCGGGCCGAGCCGGTGCAGACCGCGACGGCGGCCGCGCCAAGCGCGGGCGATACCGCCGGCGCCGTCTTGCAGGCGACCGGCTATATCACTGCGCGGCGCAGGGCGACGGTGTCCACGCAGATCACCGGCACGCTGACCCAGGTGCTGATCGAGGAGGGCGACCAGGTGAAAAAGGGCCAGATCCTCGCGCGGCTTGAGGACAACGCCTTGCGTGCCAGTCTTGTTGCCGCCGAGGCGAATACGCGCGCGGCGCAGGCTCAAATACTGCAAACGCAAGCCCAATTGGTACAGGCCGAAGCCGATGTGCAACGCGAGAATGCGCTGGCCGCGCAGGGCATGGTGGCCGAGCAAGTGGCCGAACAGGCGCGCACCGCCGTTGCGGCCTATGCCGCCGAAATCAACGCGCGCCGCCGTGCCGCCGATGCGGCCGCCGCGCAGGCCGTGCAGGCGAGGGTGAACTTCGACTACACCATCGTGCGCGCGCCGTTCTCCGGCGTGATTACCGAGAAAGCCGCGCAGGTCGGTGAAATCGTCTCACCGCTTTCGGCCGGCGGCGGTTTTACGCGCACGGGTATCGGCACCATCGTCGATATGGACTCGCTCGAAATCGATGTGGACGTCAATGAAGCCTACATCGGCCAGGTCAAGCCGGACATGCCGGCGGAGGCCGTGCTCGACGCTTACCCGGATTGGAAGATTCCGGCGCATGTGATTGCGATCGTGCCCTCGGCCGATCGCGGCAAGGCCACGGTCAAGGTCCGTGTCGCCTTGGAGCAGAAGGATGCCCGCCTGGTGCCCGATATGGGCGCGCGCGTTTCCTTCCTGGAGAAAAAATCGGCTCCGGCGGCGGAAGCGCCAAAAGGCGTATTGGTCCCCGAGAAGGCGGTCGTGCAAAACGCCGGACACAGCGCGGTGTTCGTCGTTGAGCAAGGCCGAGCCGTGCTGCACAAGGTCACGCCCGCCACGGAAAACTTCGGCGACCGCAAGCTGCTGCTCGAAGGCGTGCAGGCGGGCGAGCAGGTGGTCGTCTCTCCGGCGGCCTCGTTGCGCGATGGCGATAAGGTCGCGGACAAAGCCCGCTGAATCGAGACGCTGCCCGGAAAGGAAATGGCATGACGAAGCTGATCGAGATTCGCGATCTGTCGAAGGTGTATGAGCGCGGCAAGCAGAAGGTCGAGGTCTTGCACAGCATCAACCTCGATATCGAGCAGGGCGATTTTCTCGCGTTGATGGGGCCTTCCGGCTCGGGCAAAACCACGCTGCTCAACCTGATCGGCGGGCTCGATCTGCCCACGGGCGGAAGCATTACCTTTGAAGGCCGGCGGATCGACCGGCTGCCCGCCGGGGCGCTGGCGAAGTGGCGCGCGGCCAAGGTCGGCTTCATCTTCCAGCTCTACAACCTGATGCCGATGCTTTCGGCCCAGCGCAATGTCGAACTGCCGCTCCTGCTGACGAAGATGAACGCCGCGCAGCGGCGCAGGAACGCCTCGATCGCCTTGGGGCTCGTCGGGCTTGCCGATCGCGCCGCGCATAAGCCGACCGAGCTTTCAGGCGGGCAGCAGCAGCGCGTTTCGATCGCGCGCGCCATCGTTTCCGACCCCATGCTGCTCGTCTGCGACGAACCGACGGGCGACCTCGACCGGCATTCGGCCGAAGAAGTGCTGGCGCTCTTGCGCGCGCTCAACAGCGACCACGGCAAAACAATCGTGATGGTGACGCACGATCCCAAAGCGGCCGAATACGCCAGCCATACGCTGCATCTCGACAAAGGCACGCTCGTCGAGCAGGCCGCGGCGGCCGCTGCCTGAGCGCAAGGATCATGAAATACCTGCATCTGGTCTGGGCTTCGCTGTTCCGGCGCAAAACGCGCACGCTGCTCACGCTCGTCTCGATCATCGCGGCGTTTTTGCTGTTTGGCCTGCTCGACGCTGTGCGCACCTCGTTCGATCAGGCCGGGCATAGCGCGAACGGCGCGCAGCGCCTGCAAACTGGGTCGAAGCTGTCGTTCATCCAGACCTTGCCGCAAGCCTTACACGCTCGGATGTTGATGGTTCCCGGCGTGAAGGACGTGACCTATGCGAACTGGTTCGGCGGCGCTTACCAGGACCCGCGCAATGCGGTATTCAGCCTGGCCGTCGCGCCGAACTATCTTGATCTCTACCCGGAAATCCTGGTTTCGGACGCCGAGCGCAAGGCTTTCGCCGCGACGCGCACCGGCGCGCTCGTCGGCGAACGGCTCGTGGAGCGTTACGGCTGGAAGATCGGCGACCGGATTCCCTTGCAATCGACGATCTTTCCAAACCGGGAAGGAAGCAAGGACTGGTCCTTCGACATTGTGGGCATCATGCGTTCGGGCGATCAAAAAAACAGCGCGTTCTTCGACCAGATGTTTCTGCTGCATTGGAAATACTTCGACGAAACCACCCCCTACAATCGCGGCCAGGTCGGCTGGTATGTGACCCAGGTGAATGACGTCAACCAGGCGGACCGCATTGCACAGGCGATCGACGCGATTTCGGCGAACTCCGATCACGAAACCCGCACGCAGACGGAGCAGGCCGCCACGGCCGCATGGATGAAACAGCTCGCCGACATCGGCCTCATCGTCGGCTCGATCATGGGCGCGGTGTTTTTCACGCTGCTGCTGCTCTCGGGCAACACCATGATGCAGGCGGTGCGCGAACGCACGAACGAACTCGCTGTGCTCAAGACGATCGGCTTTTCCGATTTTTCCGTGCTCGCGATGGTGCTCGCCGAATCGCTCCTGCTGCTCGTGCTCGGCGGCTTGCTCGGGCTCGCGCTGGCGAGTGTCATCATCCCGATCGTCAGCGCGAACAGCGGCGGCATGCTGAAACTGCCGCCCGTCGGCGCGGGAAGCTGGACGCTCGGCATCGCACTGATGCTGCTGATCGGCCTGCTCGTCGGCGCATTGCCCGCTTGGCGCGCGATGCGGCTGAATATTGTCGATGCACTCGCGGGGCGCTGAAGATGCTTTTCAATCTCTTGCTGGTCCTGATCCTGACTGCCGTCATCGCGCTCTGGGTCATCCTGCCCTGGCAAGGCGCGCTGGCGCTGGCGGCGCTTTTCACGGCATGGCTGTTGTTGACGCGGCGCGGCCAGCAGGCCAGCTCGGTCGCCCGCGTGGGCATCAGCACCTTGCCGCAGCGCTTGGGCGCTTCGGCGGTAATCGTGGTCGGCATCGCCGGCGTCGTCGGTGTGCTCGTGGCGCTGCTGGCGATGGCCGAAGGCTACAGTCAGACGCTGCGCAACACCGGCAGCCGCGATACGGCAATCGTGCTGCGCGGCGCGTCGGCCTCGGAAGTCATGTCGGTGCTCGACAGCACGAGCGTGACCCTGATTCCGCAAGCGCCCGGCATCGCGCGCGACGCGCAGGGGCGGCCGATCGCCTCGCCCGAAATCGTCGTCGCCGCCAATCTGCCGATCAAGAACGGCGCGCCCGGCGAGGAGGGCAGCGTTCAACTGCGCGGCGTCGGTGAACAAGCCTGGGCGGTGCGCCCGCATGTGCGGATCGTCGAAGGACGCCGCTTCAAGCCCGGCTTGCGCGAACTGGTCGTCGGCAAGGGCGCGGCGAAACAGTTCGCCGGCATGCAGCCGGGGCGCGAAGTGCGTCTTGGCAGCCAGACATGGACGGTCGCGGGCGTCTTCGCTTCGGGTGACGCGCTGGAGTCGGAAATCTGGGGCGACGTGCCGGTCGTCGCCGATACCTATCGCCGCGCCGGCAGCCGTGGCGCGGTGACCGCGCGGCTCACGAGCCCCGAGGCGTTCGAGGGCTTCAAGGCCGCGCTCGAAGCGAACCCGCAGCTCAAGGTCGATGTTGAAACGACGCTCGATTACTTCAGCAAGCAGTCCGAACGCATGACGAAGGTGATTCGCATCATCGGCATCACCGTCGGCATCATCATGGCGATTGGCGCGATGTTCGGCGCGCTCAACACGATGTTCGCCGCGGTCGCCGCGCGCGCGCGCGAAATTGCCACGCTGCGCGCGATCGGTTTCGGCGGCCTGCCGGTCGTTGTCGCGGTGATGCTCGAAACCATGCTGCTGGCCTTGGCCGGCGGGATTCTCGGCGGCCTGCTCGCATGGGCCATCTTCAACGACTACAGCGCCTCGACGCTCGGCGCGGTCGGCCAGCTCAGCTTTGAATTGAAGGTGACGCCCGAACTGCTGTGGACCGGACTCAAATGGGCGCTCGCGATCGGCTTCATCGGAGGGCTTTTCCCCGCCGTGCGGGCGGCGCGTGTGCCGGTGACGACGGCGCTGCGGGAGTTGTGAGAAGCTGTTCAGAGTCTGTTGCGAGAGGCTGTAACGCCACGAGTTTGGGGCGTCTTTTGTCTCGTTTGCGCTCGACGTGTGGTCATTCTGCGCGGAGCGAAGCGCAGTCGCAGAATCCACTATCGGAGGACAAATGGATTCTGCGACTTCGCGCAGAATGACGGCGCGGGGGCGGGAAGGCTTGGCTAAAAGATCCCAAACAGATGGAGCAGGTGGAAATCCGCAGCCTGATAGAATTAACACTTTCCGCCAACTGCCGCAGGACGTTCCCGTGAAGATTGTTTGTCTCGACCTCGAAGGCGTACTCGTTCCCGAAATCTGGATTGCTTTTTCCGAAGCCACCGGCATTGAAGCCTTGCGCCGCACGACGCGCGACGAGCCGGATTACGACAAGCTGATGAAGTACCGGCTCAACATCCTGGCCGAGAAAAAACTTGGCTTGCCGCAAATTCAAGCAGTCATCGCCGGTCTGTCGCCGCTGCCCGGCGCGAAAGAATTTCTCGACCAGTTGCGCCAGGATTACCAAGTCATCATTCTGTCCGACACCTTCTACGAGTTCGGCCTGCCGCTGATGCGCCAGCTCGGCATGCTGACCTTGTTCTGCCACCGCCTCGAAGCCGATGCGAACGGCATGCTCGTCAACTACCACCTGCGCATGCCGGACCAGAAACGGGCGGCCGTCAAAGCCTTTCAGGGCCTGAACTTCAAGGTCATCGCCGCGGGCGATTCGTACAACGACACCGCAATGCTCGGCCAGGCCGAAGCCGGCATCCTGATGCATCCGCCGGAAAACGTCGTGCGCGAGTTTCCCCAGTATCCGGTCGCACGCGATTACACTGCCTTGCGCGTGGAAATCGACCGGGCCGCGGCGCGCATCGACTAAAACTAGATAAGTTGGGGTGAGCTTGCGAACCCCAACGCTCCACGGTATCGCGTTGGGCATCATTGCATTCAGCCCAACCTACATAAGCCATTGGTATGCCTCAACAACGCTTCTACACCCTGACCGCCTCCTGCCCCGACCGCGTGGGCATCGTCGCCCGCGTTTCGGGTTTTTTCGCCGCGCACGGCGGCTGGATTCTTGAAACGAACCTGCATGCCGACCGCGAGGACAACCGCTATTTCATGCGCATCGAAGTCAAGGCGGAATCCTTGCCTTTCCTGCTCGCGGAGCTGCGCGAACGCTTTCGCCCGCTGGCCGAAGAGTTCGGGATGACGTGGAAGATCACCGACAGCGCGGTCAAGAAGCGTGTCGTCGTGCTGGTCAGCAAGCAGGAGCATTGTCTTTACGACCTGCTCTCGCGCTGGCAGAGCAAGGAACTCGACATCGAAATCCCCTGCGTGATTTCGAACCACGACACTTTCCGCGGCTTCGTCGAATGGCATGGCATCCCGTTCCATCATGTGCCGGTGACGTCCGACAACAAGGCGGCCGCGTATGCCGAAGTGCAGCGCATTATCGAAGACGTGCGTGGCGACTGCATCGTGCTCGCGCGTTACATGCAGATTTTGTCGCCCGAACTGTGCGAGGCTTACCCTGGGCGCATCCTCAATATCCACCATAGCTTCCTGCCGAGCTTTGTCGGCGCGAAGCCTTATCACCAGGCATACCAGCGCGGCGTCAAGCTGATCGGCGCGACCTGCCACTATGTCACGGCCGAACTCGATCAAGGGCCGATCATCGATCAGGACGTGATCCGCGTCGACCACTCGGATTCGGTCGAGGACATGGTGCGCTACGGCAAGGACATCGAAAAAGCCGTACTCGCGCGCGGCCTGCGCTACCACCTCGAAGACCGCGTGCTCCTCCACGGCAATAAGACGATCGTGTTCCGCTAGGCGGTTTTAGCCGCCCCGATACATGTAATCGCGGCTTGGTGGCAGTGGATGCGCGGCGAAGCTACTCTGCGGTTTGCAGGCGACGATCTGATGCAAGGCCATCCAGTTCTGCCGGAAGCCGTAGGCGCATCCGGCAAGGTAAATGCGCCAGATGCGGAAGTTTTTCTCGCCGGTAAGTTCGCGCAAGCGTTCGGCGTTGGCTTCGAAACGTTCGCTCCAGTGTTCGAGTGTATGCGCGTAGTGCAGGCGGAGGTTTTCGACATCGGTCGCTTCAAGTCCCGCCGCGCTCATTTCTTTCAAGGTAAGAGAAATGTGCGGCAGTTCACCGTGCGGGAATACATAGCGATGAATGAAGCGGCCGCCGCCGTAGGGGGTCTCGCAGGAGTCGGGATCGGTCGATGTAATGCCGTGATTGAGTGCGACGCCGCGCTCGGTGAGCAAATCGCGCACACTCGCGAAATAGCTGCGCAGGTTTTCCAGCCCCACATGCTCGAACATGCCGACCGATGTGATCTTGTCGAAGCTGCCGCGGATGTCGCGGTAGTCCTGAATGCGGATTTCGACGCGATCCTCAAGGTCGGCCTCTTTGACCCGCTGCGTCGCGAGCGCGTGTTGATTCTGTGAAAGCGTGATACCAACGCAGCGCGCGCCGTATTTTTGCGCCGCGCGGATGACGAGCCCGCCCCAGCCGCAACCGATATCGAGCAAGCGCTCGCCCGGTTTCAGATCGATCTTGTTGAGGACGTGGTCGATCTTTTGCTGTTGAGCAATTTCGAGCGAATCGCTTGCGTTTTTGAAGTAGCCGCATGAGTAGACCATGCCGCGATCGAGCCAGGCGCGGTAAAAGTCGTTGGAAACGTCGTAGTGATAACCGATCGAGTCCGCATCGATTTGGCGCGAATGGCGTTTGCGCCGCCGTGTCGGGCGCAGGTCGTTCCCGCCGCCGAATTCGGAGAGCAGGTTGGCGATGCGGATAACTTCGCTAATCGGGCCCTCCACATCGATTTTCCCTTCGACGTAGGCTTCTCCGAGTCTGTCGAGGCCAGGGTGAATGATGGGTCCGAGACTGGCCGGTGTTTTCAGGAGCAAACGTACTTTGGGGGTGGCGCTCAGACGCAATTCGTTGCCGTTCCAGAGGCGTAAGGCAAGCGGCAGACTGATTTTTTCACGTAAGCGCCGAATATATCTGTCGAGATGTTTTTCGAGCACCCGGCCGGGGAGGGCCGTTACAAGCTGGAGCATAGGGGAAACTCCTTGGCTGATTGGACCACGCGTTTGTAAGACAAGCGTTACTGGCGCTGAAAGCGTGCCCCTGATTCGTGGCGAAGAAGCCCTAAGCTTCAGCTTGGGGGGGATTTACACGACAATTAGTAAAACATATCACCGACGCCGTAGTGAAACCAGGGGGCTTATGAGCTATGTGGCACTTGGCGGCGCGGTAAGTTCTAAAATAATCATTTCTCCCGTAGATCGGCGGAGAGGTGGAATGAGCTGCGATACCCAACCGCGATTGCCTTATCCCCGTCGCCTCATGTTGGGGTTCGCTGCGCTCACCATCAACCTATAAATCAAGCGGCTCACGCCGCCGCGCGCAGGTGCATGTCGACGTGAATGTCGGCGAACGGGCACACGACCGCCCCGTTCTCTTCCCGCTCCAGCAAGCCAAGCTCAACCAGCACAACAATATCGTCGTGCACGCGCCTGACATCGCGCCCCACGCGGCGCGCAAGTTCGCGCACGCCAACCGAGCCAGCGCCTTGCAGCGTGCGCACGATCTCCCAGCGCCGCTCCGTCAGCCGCCCGAAGAAAGCGGCCGGGCTCTCGAAGTTCAGGCGGTGTCCGACATAGCTCTTGGCCGAGAATCCGGTCTTCATCGCATCCCGTAAACGATCCTTCCAGTTCGGATCGACCGTGATCGTCAGCGTCCAGTTTTCCATTTTTCCACCTCTGCGAAGAAGTCCTCGAGCAGATCGTCGACACCACGGAATGCATAGGGAAGCTCTTCCGCGCCGACGTGCTTGTGATCGCCCTTGCCGCGCTCATTGTCGAATCCGAGCACCCGGACACCGTCGACTACATAAACCAGCCGGTACTTGATCGGGTGCTCCGAAGGCGGAACCGGTTCTGGTATGCGCCACACGACCAGCGCGACGATTGCGCCGTCGTCGGCGACGTCCCGGAAATCAATCAAGAGTTCGGCTTTCATGTTGCCATTTATGCCAACATTTCGAAGTGTTGTCAAGAATGACAACTCGAAAACCGTGGCGACAGTGTCTCGGCTGGAACAGTTTCCGCTGCTCCGGGCGCGATCTCCCGCTTACAATCATGCGCGGGGCATAAGGCCATGCCCCAACAAAAATAAGATGCCGGTCTTTGCGGAATCGCAGGGGAGAGGAAATCGAATGCTTCGAATGCTACGCGGTGGTATCGGATTGTTTGCAGTTTGCTTTGACGCTTCAGGCGCAGGATTTTGAGACGCTCAAACGCAAGGCGGAGCAGGGAGATGCAGTGGCCCAATACAACCTTGGAGTGATGTACGCCGATGGTGAGGGTGTGGCACAGAACGACGCCGAAGCTGTGCAGTGGTTTCGCAAGGCGGCGGAACAGGGACTTGCGGGTGCCCAATTCAACCTTGGGCAGATGTACCGTTTGGGCCGGGGTGTGGTGCAGAGTGATGCCGAGGCCGTGCAGTGGTATCGCAAGGCAGCGGAACAGGGCCACGGGGACGCTCAGAAAGTCCTTGCTGCCCTGAAAAACCAAACCACCCCCGCCGCGCAAGGAAGCTCCGGCGCGGTCGAACTTTTCGGCGCTAGACTCAAGAACGCCACGCGCACCCAGCTTCGCACCGCATTCGGGAACAGCCCTTTGCAGGCGAAGCGGGAGCAGGACGAATATTGGGTCGACCTCTACAATTCCGGCGCAGCGCTCGAAGGCAGTTCGCAGCTCGCGGTCGGTTACACGCATGCCGAGGGCCAGTTCGCCTACGCGGAATACACTTTCCCAAGCCACATGGACACGCAGCAGGTGCAAAGAGTCGTGGAGATGGTCGCGGCGAAATATGGCAAACCGGGCAAATTCAGCGGCAGCGTCGGGCTCGGTAACGTCGAAGCCGTCTGGCAAAGGGGCAAGGACGTCACGATCAAGGTCTATCGCGGCTGGCCGGACACGACGACCTATCTGCGCTTCAGCGACCGCGATGCGGAAGGCCGGATGAACGCCGAAATGAAAGCCAACGACGCCGCGCAGACCCGCCAGAAAGCCAAGGCGCAATCCGGGGCGTTCTGACCACGGGCTGAGCGCTTTGAAGGAGTTAGAGCTGGTGTATCGCACCCTCTCCCCCGGCCCCTCTCCCGCAAGCGGGAGAGGGGAACGTCATTCCCTTCTCCCTCCTGGGGGAGCGTCGTTTCCCTCGCCCACTTGTGGGAGAGGGTGGCGCGAAGCGCCGGGAGAGGGCGTGCGCCCATAAAATGAAAAAGGGTATGACCTCCCCTCTGCAAAAAGCCAAAACGCTGCGCCACAACCAGACCGATGCGGAACACAGGCTCTGGCATCACCTGCGCGGGAAACGATTCGATGGCGTGAAATTCAAGCGCCAGAAACCGATTGGCCCCTACATCGTCGATTTCGTCGCGGTCAACAGGAAACTGGTGATCGAACTCGACGGCGGCCAGCACCAGGAGCGCGCAGCGTACGATCAGGAAAGAACGCGCTATCTGGAAAGCCTCGGCTATCGTGTGTTGCGCTTCTGGAACAATGAATGCTTGGTGGAAATGGAGGGCGTGTTGGGACGGATTCAGGATGTGCTTGCTGAGGGCGATGCTTCATGTCTGCATTTGAACCAAAACCGCTCTAAGCCAATGAACGGCCAACGATTTGCCAGCGTCTGGGATGCCATTGAGGACACCCCGGAAGAGGCGGAAAACATGAAGCTGCGTTCCGCTCTGATGATGGCGCTGAAAAAAGAGGCTGCGGGCACCTATCTCTTTGAGCGGGCTGTCGAGCAAGCCAAGGCCGCTGCGACGGGTATGAGCGAGGCCGAACTAAACGATCTCATTGACGAGGCGGTGCAGTGGGCGCGTGAGCGCTGCTCGCACAGGGGCGGCTCTGCATAAGCCGTCCCGTTCGGCGAATGCGAAGCATCCTGTAGCATCCGGCAGCGCCATAAGTTCTAAAATAACCGCTTCTCCCGTAGATCGGCGGAGAGGTGGAATGAGTGCCGAATTGATTCAACGCACGCAGCGCAGGCTTTTGGCAGGGAATCATTTTCCGCTCGGAGCGACTATTCAAGCGGGCGGGGTTAACTTTGCGCTTTACTCGAAGAACGCAAAACGCGTTTTCCTGCTGTTGTTCGATACGCCGGACAGCGAGCCGAGCGATGTGATCGAGCTTGTCGAGCGCACGCGCTATGTCTGGCATGTGTTTGTCGAGGGCGTCAGGGCGGGGCAGTGTTACGGCTACAAGGTCGATGGCGATTACGCGCCCGCTCAGGGGATGCGCTTCAACGTCAATAAGCTGCTGCTCGACCCTTATGCCAAGGCCGTCACCGGCAAATTCAGCAATCGCGACAATCTGCTGTTGGCTTATCAGGCGGACTCTCCTGAGCTGGATTTGTCCTTCGATGCGCGGGACAACAGCGCCGTCGTGCCGAAAGCGGTTGTGATCGACGATGTATTCGACTGGCAAGACGACCGCCGGCCGCAGATTCCATTCGAACAACTGTTTATTTACGAGGTGCATTTGAAGGGGTTTACCGCGCACCCCTCATCCGGCGTCAGGCATCCGGGCACGTATCGCGGCTTTATCGAAAAGATTCCCTATCTGAAATCGCTTGGCATCAATGCGGTTGAGTTGTTGCCGATACAGGAATGCTGCCCCGAGGATGTGGTGCTCAGGAAGGGGCTGACAAACTATTGGGGTTACAACACGATTGCGTTCTTCGCGCCTGAAAGCTCTTATAGCACTTGCCGCGGACCGACCTGCCCGGTCGAGGAATTCAAGACCCTGGTGCGCGAATTGCACAAGGCGGGGATCGAGGTGATTCTCGATGTGGTCTATAACCATACGGCGGAAGGGGACGAGCGCGGGCCGAGCATGAGTTTTCGTGGCATCGACAACCGGGAGTACTACAGCCTTACGGGCAGTGCTGCGCAGCCCGCGCGCTATTACGAAAACTTTTCCGGCTGCGGCAACGATCTCGATTTTGGCAATCCGGCCGTGATCCGCATGGTCATGGATTCGCTGCGTTATTGGGTCGAGGTGATGCACGTCGACGGCTTCCGTTTCGACCTCGCCTCGGTGCTTGGCCGGGACGGCGGCGGTTTTCATCGCACCGCGTCCTTCTTCGATGTAATCTCGCAAGATCCGGTCATGCAGCACGTCAAGCTGATTGCCGAGCCCTGGGATTTGGGCAGTTCCGAAGTCGGCAATTTCCCGGTCGACTGGTCGGAGTGGAACAGTCGTTTTCGCGATACCGTGCGCAAATTCGTCAAGGGCGACGCGGAGCAGTTGTCCGAACTCGGCAGCCGCATTACCGGGTCGGCCGATTTGTATGAGGACGACGGCCGTTCAGCCTACAACAGTATCAACTTTGTGACCTGCCACGACGGATTCACCTTGCATGATCTCGTGGCCTACAACCGGAAGCGCAACGAGGCCAATCTCGAAGGCAACGTCGACGGCCGCGACGACAATTACTCATGGAACTGCGGCGTGGAAGGGGAAACCGACGATCCCGCCGTGTTGCGCCTGCGCCGCCAGCAGATGAAGAATTTGCTGTGCCTGCTGATTTTTTCGATGGGGACGCCGATGCTGCTCGCGGGCGATGAGGTGGCGCGCAGCCAGGGCGGCAATAACAACGCCTATTGCCAGGATAACGAAACCAGTTGGTTCGACTGGACATTGCTCGAACGCAATGCCGATCTATTTACTTTCACGCACCGGCTGATCATGTTCCAGCAGATCTGCCCGGTTTTGCAGCGGCGTAAATTCGTTCTCGGCGTTGATTCGAACGACGACGGCATTCCCGACATCAGTTGGTTCGGCAGGGACTTGGGCAGCCCGCGCTGGAACGATCCGCAGGCTCGCCTGCTTTGCTACAGGCTCGACGGCGGTGAAATCCCTTCTCCGTTCGGCCGTTATTATCTGCTGTTCATCCTGAACGCTGGGACCGCTACGGAATGGGTTGAGCTTCCGCCGCCCGGCGCAGGGCTGGCGTGGTATCGGATCATCGACACCAGCCTGCCCGCCGGTGAGGACTTTCTCGGCAAGGACAATCTGGTCCGCCTGGAGCCGGACGATGTTTACATCACCAACCCGCACAGTACAGTGGTGCTGGTGGCGTACTGATTCAGACGGATGCATCCTCAAGCAGTATCGCCACCGTTAGCAGATGTGCGCTGTTCAGGTTCGTCGCGAGCGGAACGTCATGCACATCGCAAACGCGCATGAGCGCGGCGATATCGGGCTCATGCGGTTGTGCCGTAAGCGGGTCGCGCAGGAAGATCACGAGGTCGATACGGCCTTCGGCGACCATCGCGCCGATTTGTTGATCGCCGCCGAGTGGGCCAGAGAGCAGGCCCTGCACGGCAAGCCCGGTGGCCTCGCGAATCCGTTGGCTTGTCGTGCCGGTGCCGAGCAGCTTGCAGCGTTCGAGCCGGTCGTGGTGCGTTTGGGCAAATGCGACGATCTGGTCTTTTTTGCCGTCGTGGGCGATCAAGGCTACGGTTTTCATCGGCGGGTTGTTATCTATCGCTTGAGCTGCGAAACATCGCGTACCGCGCCGGTGTCCGCGCTCGTTGTCAGGGCGGCATAAGCCTGCAAGGCGGGCGAAACCTGGCGCTCGCGCGCGGCGGGTCGCCAGGCTTTGTCGCCGCGAGCCTCCATTTCGGCTTGACGGCGCTGGAGTTCTTCCGCGCCGACCGCGAGGTGAATGCGCCGGTTCGGGATGTCGATCTCGATCGTGTCGCCGTTCTGCATGAGCGCGATCGCGCCACCCATCGCCGCTTCCGGCGAGGCGTGGCCGATCGATAGGCCCGAGGTGCCGCCCGAAAAACGGCCGTCGGTCAACAACGCGCAGGCTTTGCCCAGGCCACGGCTCTTCAGATACGAAGTCGGGTAGAGCATTTCCTGCATGCCGGGGCCACCCTTCGGGCCTTCGTAGCGGATCACGACGACATGGCCGGCCTGGACCTTTTCCGCAAGAATGCCCTCGACGGCTTCTTCCTGGCTTTCAAACACGATGGCCTGGCCGGTGAATTTCCAGATCGATTCGTCGACGCCCGCCGTTTTGACGATGCAGCCGCGCTCTGCGATGTTGCCGGTCAGCACGGCCAGACCGCCGTCTTGCGAATAGGCGCTGCCGATGCGGCGGATGCATCCGCCGGAGCGGTCGAGATCGAGTTCGTTGAAGTGCTGGTTCTGGCTGAAGGCGACCTGGGTTGGCACGCCGCCGGGCGCGGCGCGGTAGAAATCGAATACCTTGTTGTCGTGCGCGTGCATCACGTCCCACACACGCAGGGCTTCGCCGAGCGTTTTGGTGTGCACCGTGGCGACGTCGCGGTGGATCAGACCGCCGCGGTCGAGTTCGGCGAGGATGCCCATGATGCCGCCCGCGCGATGCACGTCCTCGATGTGATACTTGTCGGTCATCGGCGCGACCTTGCAGACACAAGGCACCTTGCGCGAGATGCGGTCGATGTCGCGCATCGTGAAGGGGACTTGCGCTTCCTGCGCGGCGGCGAGCAGGTGCAGCACGGTGTTCGTCGAGCCGCCCATCGCCACGTCGAGGCTCATGGCGTTTTCGAAGGCTTCGAACGACGCGATCGAACGCGGCAGCACGCTCGCGTCGTCCTGCTCGTAATAGCGTTTGCACAGTTTGACGATAAGCCGCCCGGCGCGCAGGAACAGTTCCTTGCGCGCGGCGTGCGTCGCGACGAGGGTGCCGTTGCCGGGCAGCGAAAGACCGAGCGCTTCGGTCAGACAGTTCATCGAGTTGGCGGTGAACATGCCCGAACAGGAACCGCAGGTCGGGCAGGCGCTGCGTTCGACGGCTTCGACTTCCTGGTCCGATATGCTTTGGTCGGCGGCCTTCACCATCGCGTCGATGAGGTCCAGATGCACGACCTTGCCGCTCGAAGGCAGCACGACCTTGCCAGCTTCCATCGGCCCGCCGGAAACGAAAATGGTCGGAATATTCAGGCGCAGCGCGGCCATCAGCATGCCGGGGGTGATTTTGTCGCAGTTGCTGATGCAGATGAGCGCATCGGCGCAATGCGCATTGACCATGTATTCGACCGAATCGGCGATCAGTTCGCGCGAAGGCAGCGAATAGAGCATGCCGCCGTGGCCCATGGCGATGCCGTCGTCGACGGCGATCGTGTTGAATTCCTTGGCAACGCCGCCGTGCGCCTCGATCTCGCGCGCAACCATCTGGCCCAGGTCTTTCAGATGCACATGGCCCGGCACGAATTGGGTGAAGCTGTTGGCGATCGCGATGATCGGTTTGCCGAAATCGCCATCCTTCATGCCGGTGGCGCGCCAAAGCGAACGCGTGCCCGCCATGTTGCGACCGTGGGTGGAGGTATGGGAACGGTATTGAGGCATGATGCGGGCTCCAAAATTCGGTGTTTGCTGACTCGCCGATACAATCGCAGTTATTCTAAAACGCGGTTGCAAGCGTTTGCGGCCGGGTGATAACCCCTCATTCTAACGAAACGAAAGTGATTCGATGTTCGTTCACCCACAGTTTGATCCGATAGCTATTTCGCTCGGCCCGCTCGCGGTGCGCTGGTACGGCCTGATGTACTTTGTGGCCTTCATGCTTTTCATCACGCTGGGCAAGTGGCGGGCCAGGCATGGGCCGATCGCGGGCTGGAAAGACAAGGACCTCGACGACCTGCTGTTCTACGGCGTGCTCGGCGTCGTGCTCGGCGGCCGGCTCGGCTATGTGCTGTTCTACAAACCGGGCTATTACCTCGCGAACCCGCTGGAAATCCTCGCCGTCTGGCAAGGGGGCATGAGCTTTCATGGCGGCATGCTCGGCGTGCTAACGGCGCTGTGGCTGTTCGGCCGCAGAACCGGACGCACGTTTCTACAGGTCGGCGATTTCGTCGGGCCGCTCGTGCCGCTCGGGCTCGCGGCCGGCCGGCTCGGCAATTTCATCAACGGCGAACTGTGGGGCCGCATCACCTCGCCCAGCGCCTGGTGGGCGATGGTCTTCCCGCAGGCGCGCGGCGAAGACGCCCTGGCCGTGCAGTCCGCACCGGAGTTGCGGGCTTCCTCGCAGCCGTATATTGACAAGCTCGATCAGTTGCAGCATTTCGGCCTGCCGCGCCACCCTTCGCAGCTCTATCAGTTCGCGCTCGAAGGCATCGCTCTGTTCGCGATCCTGTGGCTCTTCTCGCGCAAACCGCGCCCGACGGGGCTTGTCTCCGCCGTCTTCTTGATCGGCTACGGCGGCTTCCGCTTCATCGCCGAATTCGCGCGTCAGCCCGACGATTTCCTTGGTTTGCTTGCCGGCCATCTGTCGATGGGACAATGGCTTTCGCTGCCGATGATTTTGATTGGGGGGGTGTTGGCGATGCTGAGTTTGAAGGGGAGGCTGCGATGATCTCTTTTGGGGTTTGGTTTGCAGGCCGTTAAACCATGCTGAAATTAAGTCGATTTTTGCAACCGAGGGAAAGCAAATGAAAAAACTCATCGTGGCCGGCTTGGTCGCCGCTACTCCGCTATTCGCGCAGGCGGCGGACGTCAATATCAATATCGGCAGCGCCAGCGTCCAGACGCCGGGGGCTACCGTCGTCTTCGGCAGCCGTGACAACCGCGGCTACTACTGGGACGGCGGCGACTGGCGCAACCGCGATTACTGGGAACGCCATCATGGCCCGCGCGGCGAAAAGTACTACACCGGCCGCCGGCACCAGGACGCGCCGCATCGGGACAAGCATAAGCACGAGCACAAGCGGGGGTTCTGCCCGCCGGGGCAGGCCAAGAAAGGCAACTGCTGAGAACCTGTTTGTAATCTTGCTGCGAGGCTGTGATCGGGGCTCATGCGCTGCTCGGAATCCTCATTTATCACTTATAAACTGCGGTTCCTGCGCTGCTCTTCGCCCCGCTGACAGCCTCTCGCGACAGATTCTAAACAGGTTCTGAGCGCTTGCCGGTAAGCCGCGCTCAATCGAGTGTCCCGCCCAGGGACTGATAAAGCGCTGCCGTATCGGTGAAACGGTCGGCCTGCGCCTGGATGCGCGCGAGCTTGGCTTCTTGGTAAGCCTGTTCCGCACCGAGCAGCGTTAAGCGATTGATAGCGCCGGCGTCGAGCTGGATTTGGGCCAGATCGCGGGTTTTCTTGGCGGCGATTTCCGCCCGCTGCGCCGCCTGCAAGCCTTTTGCATCCGCATCGAGCGCATACAGGCTGTCCGCGACGTTTTGGAATGCGCTCAACACGGTCTGCCGATATTGCGCGATGGCTTGTTCGAGCGCGGCTTCGGCGGCGCCCTGGCGATGCTTGAGCGCGCCAAAATCGAAAATCGGCTGCGTCACCCCGCCGAGCAAACTCCAAAAGATATTGCCGTCGCTAAACATCTTGCTGAACTGCGTCGCGGTCCCGCCGTAGGCGGCGGTGATCGAGAACTGCGGCAGACGGCTGGCGATGGCGACGCCGACATCGGCGCTGGCCGCCTGAACTTGCGCTTCGGCGGCGCGGACGTCGGGTCGGGTTTCGATCAGCGTGCTCGGCAAGCTCAGCGGCAAGCGCTCCGGTAGCTTGAGTGAATCGATGTTGATGTGGATGTCGATTCCGTCGGGCGGCTCGCCGACGAGCGTGGCGAGCAGATTGCGTGTTTGCTCCAGTTGTTTTTCGAGCGGCGGAATCGCCGCGTCGGCCTGCGCGGCGGCGGCGTCTTGTGCGGCCACATCCAAACCCGATACGGCGCCGGCCGTGAGTTGTTGCTGCACCAGGGCGCTGACATTGTGGGCGGCGGCCGAGGCGGTTTGCGCGGCGCGTAGTTGCGCTTCCAGGGCGGCGAGCTGGATTGCGGTGGAGACGATGTTCGCCGCCAGCGTCGTATAGGCGGCGTCGAGTTCGAAGCGCTGGCCGGCTTCTTGCGCGGCGAGGGATTCGACCGCCCGGCGGTTCAGTCCGAATACGTCCGGCGTGTAGGAGACGCTGAGCTGCGCGGTATGCAGCGTGTAGATCGCGTCGCCGGAATCGAGCGTGGGCGAAATGGTGCCGACCGGATCGCGCTGGCGGCTTGCCGAGTAGTTTGCTTGCACGGCGGGGAAATAGCTGGCGTATTGCGCGGCCCGGTTTTCCTGCGCCTGGCGCAGGGTGGCCTTGGCGGCTTCGAGCGTCGGACTGTGCCGGAAGGCATGTTCTACGAGCCAGTTGATTTCCGGCGAGCCGAAGGCTTGCCACCATTGCGCGGGGACTTTTGCGCCGCTATCGAAATGTTGCACATCGCCCGCTGCGGCGGCGGTGCTGGTGAGCGGCGTGCGCGTGTAAGCCTTCGTTTCGGGGAGCGGTGGACGCTGATAATCGGGGCCGACCGCGCATCCGCCGGTACATGCGGCCAGGGTGACGATAGCCAGCCAGGGCAGGGCGCTCTTATTCATCGTGGTCCTCCACTCGGTTGCGCGCGGGCTGCTTCGCTTTGCGTCGGGCGGAACGTTCGAGCACGATGACCTGCAGGGCGGGCGTGACGATCAGCAGCATGAGTGGGCCGAGCAGCATGCCGCCGACGACAACCGTGGCGAGCGGCCGTTGCACCTGGCTGCCGATGCCGGTCGAGAAGGCGGCCGGCAGCAGGCCGATGCAGGCGGACAGCGCCGTCATCAGCATCGGCCGCATACGTTGCGCGGCGGCGGCGCGCATCGCTTCGAGCACGCTCATGCCGCCGAGCATCAAGTGGTTGAAATAGGTCAGCACCAGAATGCCGTTCATGACCGATACGCCGAATAGAGAGACAAAGCCGATCGCCGCGGAAATACTCAGGTCGAGGCCCGAGAAATACAAGGCGATGATGCCGCCGGCAATCGAGAAGGGAATCGCCGCCAGGGTCAGCAGGCTGTCGCGCAGCGAATTAAAGAGCGTGAACAGCAGCAGCAGGATGATGCCGAGCGCGATTGGGACGACGACCGTCAAGCGCTCCTTGGCCTGTTGCAGCGCGCCGAATTCGCCCGCCCAGTCGATGCGGTAGCCGTGCGGCAGCTCGACCTTATCGCGCACGCGCGCCTGCGCTTCGGCCACGGCGCCGCCGAGATCGCGGCCGCGCACGCTGAATTTGACCGGGATGTAGCGCTGATTCTTTTCGCGGTAGATATAGGAGGCGCCTGTGTCGAGCGTGATGCTGGCGAGCGCGGAGAGCGGGATATAGGCCGTCCCGCCGTCGGGCGTTGCGTAGCCGACCTTGATCCGGCGGATGGCGTCCAGATTGTCGTGGAACTGCGGCGCGAGCCGCACGGTGAGCGCGAATTGCCGGTCGTCCTCAAGCACCGTCGTCGCCTGCGCGCCGCCCATGGCGGCTTCGACGACGGCGTTGACGTCGCCGGTGTTGAGCCCGTAACGCGCGGCCTTCTCGCGGTCTATCGTGATGTTGAGGTTGGGCTGCCCGAGCACGCGGAACACGCCGAGGTCTTCGATGCCTTGCACTTGCCGCAGTTCGTGCAGCACTTGGTCGGCGAGTTTTTCGAGCACCGCCAGATCGGGGCCGATAATCTTCACGGAGTTCGCGCCTTTGACGCCGGAAAGCCCCTCTTCGATATTGTCTTGAATATATTGCGAGAAATTGAATTCGATGCCGGGGAATTCGTCCGCGAAAGTTTTCTGCAAGTCGCTCACCAGCTTGTCTTTCGTATAACCGCGCGGCCATTGATCGAAGGGTTTGAGCGGCACGAACAGCTCGGCGTTATAGAAACCCGAAGCGTCGCTGCCGTCGTCGGGGCGGCCATGCTGCGAGATGACGGTGAGCGCTTCGGGGTGCGCCTTGACCAGTTCGCGCATGCGTTTGACCTTGTCGACGCCGGCTTCGAGCGAAACCGTCGTCGGCATTGTGGCGCGAATCCACAGGTTGCCTTCTTCCAGCGCGGGCAGGAATTCCGAACCGATGAACGGCAGCAGCGAACCTGCAAGCACAAGAAAACCGATGCCGATGGCGAGCGTGGTTTTGCGCCGCCGCAGCGCCCAGTCGAGCAAGGGCGTGTAGGCGCGGCGGATCGCGCGCACGATCAGCGTTTCCTTTTCCTCGATCTTTTTCGGCAGGAGCAGCGCGGCTAATACTGGCGTCACCGTAAAGGTGGCGATCAGCGCGCCGGACAGCGCATAGGCGTAAGTGCGCGCCATCGGCCCGAAAATCTGGCCCTCGACGCCTTGCATCGTGAACAGCGGGATGAAGGCGGCGACGGTAATCGCGGACGAGAACAGCACGGCGCGGTCGACCTGCAAGGCGGAAAGGAAAATCATCCGCAGACGCGCTGGCCAAGCCTGCGCATGGCGTCCGATCATCGCGCCGCCAACGGGAGACTGCGCGAGCTGGTCGAGCAGTTCGGCGCGCTCCTCCTTGGTTTTCTGGAAATTGTGGAAGATGTTTTCGACCAGAATTACCGCCGAATCGATGATGATGCCGAAATCCACCGCGCCGAGCGAGAGCAGGTTGGCCGATTCGTTCGTCAGCACCAGGATGATGATGCTGAAGAACAATGCGAATGGAATATTGGCGCTGACGATGATCGCGCTGCGCAGGTCGCCGAGGAAAATCCACTGGATCAGGAATACCAGCAGGCAGCCGAAAATCAGATTGTGTAGAACGGTGTGCGTGGTGATGCCGACAAGCACGGCGCGGTCGTAAATCGGCTCCATCTTGACGCCGGGCGGCAGCGTGCCGTCGCTGTTGATCTGTTCGACTTCGTGTTTGAGCCGCGCGACGACTTCGTTGGTCTGCTGGGTGCGGTTCATTACGACGATGCCGGTGACGACATCGTCCTGCGCATCGCGTCCCGCCCGGCCGAGCCGGGGCGCATAACTGATGTCGACCTGCGCCACGTCTTTAACGCGCACCGGCGTGCCGCGATGCTGCGCGAGCACGATATTGCCGATGTCGGTGGTGTCGCGGATCAGCCCGACGCCGCGGATATTGACCGACTGCTGGCCGATGTTGACGGTGCGTCCGCCGACGTTGGTGTTGGCGTTGCCGATCGCCTCGATAAGCTGCGGCAGCGTGACGCCGTAAGCCTGAAGCTTGGCGAGATCGGCGTTGACCGCGTATTCCTTCGTTGTGCCGCCCCAGGTCACGACCTGTGCGATGCCGGGTACGGTCAGCAGGCGCTTTGTCACGACCCAATCCTGTAGCGTGCGCAGCTCGGTGAGCCCGTAGTGCGCCGGCCCGACCAATTGGTAGCGGAAAATTTCGCCGACCAGGCTCGACGCCTGAATCTGCGGCTGCACGTCATTCGGCAAGCTGACGTTCTGTTGCAGGCTCAGGGCGGCTTGCGTGTAGGCGAAGTGATAGTCGACGCCGTATTTGAAGGTGACGCGCACGAAGGATAGGCCGTAGAACGAGGTCGAGCGGATGTTGTCGACGCCCGGCGTCGTGGCCAGCCCGATTTCCATCGGGCGCGTGTAGTAGCGCTCCATTTCCTCGGCCGAAAGCCCCGGCGATTGGGCCGTGATTTCGAGGATCACGGGCGCGGGATTCGGATAGGCTTCGACGTTAAGCCGGTCGTAGGCGACGAAACCCGCCACGGTGAAGGCGAAGAGCGCGAGCAGAACGATTGTCCGCCGCGTGAGTGCGAAAGAGAGAATGCCGCTGAGCACGTCGTTCCTTTATGTCTTGTTATGCCGATCGTTCAGCGTGTTTGTAAGGCCAAGGCATTGCTCAGGAACAGCGCGCCATCGGTGGCGATTTTTTCTCCAGGCGACAGGCCCTGCGTGATGTGCACGAAACCGTTCTGCTGCAGGCCGGCGCTCACCACACGCCGCTCGAAGGCGGCGCCATCGTGGGTGACAAATACCGTCATGGCGCCGTCGCCCTCGCGCACCAGGGCGCTTTGCGGGGCGGCGACGCCTTGTATCGGCTGGCTCGTTTGAATGCGGAACGACGCCATCATCTGCGCGCGCAGCAAATGCTCCGGATCGCGGAGATCGGCGCGTACGGCAACCGTATGGGTGTCCGGATCGACGGCGCTGCCGATATGCGCGATGCGTCCATCGAAGCTGCGCTCGGGGTAAGCCGCGATGGTGGCGGAAATCGCCTGCCCAAGGCGGAGCTTCGGCAGTTCCGCTTCGGCCACATTGGCGATCAGCCAGAGCGCGCCGGTGTCCGACACGGTAATCGGCGGCGTATCGCCGCCGGGCTGCACGAATTGTCCTTCCGCCGCATTGCGCGCGGTGACTTGGCCGACGAGCGGGCTTACGATCGGCAGCGCGCCGTCAACTTTGTGGGATGCCGCGATGGCGTCGATATCCTTGTCCGTTTTGCCGAACAGGCGGATCGCCGCGCGCGCGGCGCGGTAATCCGCTTCGGCGCTTTGCTCGTCCGCCACGGCTTGCTCATAGTCTTTCTGCGCCACCGCCTGCGTGCCGAGCATGCCTTGGGCGCGCTCTTTCGCGGCGTGCGTCTGTTTGAGCTGCCCCGCGGCCGAGATCAATGTCGATTCGGCCTGGATCAGATCGGCGCTCTCGATGAGGAAAAGCGTCTGGCCGCGTTTGACCGTAGCGCCCGCCTGCACGAGCACCTGCCGAATCCGCCCGGCCCAGGGCGCGGACACTTGCACGCTGCGGTCCTGGTTGAAATCGACATAACCGACGGCTTCGCTTTGCGGCGTGAAGGTGCGTGTCGTGACGGCGCCGACGCTGATGTGCTGGCGCTGCTTCTCGGTAAGAGAAATGGTGTTCGGGGAAGATGCAGCGGGCGTTTCGACGGTTTTGTTCTCCGCGCCGGAGTTTTTAACCGACAGGAAAACAGCCCCGATACCGATGAGACTGCCGACCAAGAGATAGCCGAGATAAGCTTGGTGCTTCATTTTCTGTTTTTTTATGCGGAAAAGAGGGATGGCAAACCACACCGAGTCTTCTACTCAAGTGTTGAGGCAGGGAGCGTAGCGATAGCGGGGCAGAAGCAACAGTTACGGTTTGGAAAGCTTGGGCCGCTGGCGCTTGCCGTGAAGCAGCATGAGATGCAAAATGGTTCCCAGTGCCCGCCGGGGCCGCGGCTGCAAACACCTAAACCCGGTCCCATGACCATCCCAACATGCACCGGGTGTCACGAAAAACTAAGCTCACCGTCTCGAGCACTTCTGCTGGCCCCTTCTTTCTGTGCGCTGGCTGTTTAAAGTTTGTCACCCGCGCGAAAAGGAAGGATTCGTCATGACAGATGTATTTAAAGCGGCTGCCGGTCATCTTCGACAGGAAGCTGAACAAAATTTGGGTGTCCGCATCGGTTCCGGACAGGCACACAACCTCGTCGCCGCTGCCCTTGGTTACAAATCTGCAGCGGCTCTTCGGGCGGATTTTCGCAGTTGCTGTGACGACCCTTGGCTCGGGCAGAAACCCGCGAACGTTTCAGCCATCGCCAACCTGATCACGAGGATGCAGGAGCCGGCTGTTACACCCAGTCAGGCGGCATTGATCGGCGAAATTGTCCTGGATGGCCTCACGCCAGCCTGCGCCATTTGCGGGACCATGGACCGGACGAATTTTCCGCTGGGTAACGTTGAGCCGGGCGACACCCGCAAAGAGCACGAATGGACGTGTCGCACCTGCGCTAAAAATGACAATGGTCTAGATGTCTGCCACTGCTGCGGGCCAATCGTTATATTTCGCGTGGAAGACATTGATGACAAAGGTCTGTGCGAAATGCATAAAGGCGAGTTCGATTTCGACCTCGATGAGGAGCGCGACGCTGAATCATTGATCGAGTATTGGGAAAATCACTGACCAGAAGGCCCCGGGATACCAGGGCTTTCCTTTAATAAGGTCAGAGTGCTTCTAACAAAGGGTATTCAGGCGGGCATTGAAGCGCTTGCCAAAGGGAGGTCGATTACGACGCGCAGGCCGGGTTGCGCGTCTTCAAGGCGGAGCGTGCCTTCGTGCAGGGAGACGAGCGCCGCGACAATCGCCAGGCCAAGACCGTTGCCGGGCAGGCTGCGTCCGGTGTCGCCACGGTAGAAGCGCTCGATGGCGCGCTCCAGTTTGTCGGCCCGCATGCCCTTGCCGTTGTCCTGCACGACGATTCTGGCGTGTTCTCCGTGCGTTGATACGCGCACCACGATCCGCGTATTGGGCCCAGCATATTTGATGGCGTTGTCGAGCAGGTTGGCGAGCAGATTGGCGATCAGATCACGATCGCCGTGGATCAGCGGAGCGGCGTCCGCATTAAATTCCAATGTCATATCCGCGGCTTCCGCTGCGGCCGCGTAAAGCTCAACGATATCGGCGCCGACCTTCGCCAAAGGGAAGTCGGAAAACGATTGCCGGCGCACGCCCGCCTCGGCCTCGGAAATTTGCAGGAGCTTGTCGAACAGGTCGACCACGCCGTCGATTTCCGCGATGGCGCTGTGCGCGGTTTCCCGGAGCTGCTGCTCGGGGACCTTGAAGTGCAGGGCATTTTCCAGGGCGCCGCGCACGCGCCCGAGCGGCGTGCGCAGATCGTGCGCGATGGCGTTGGATACCGTGCGCGCCGTATGCATCAGGCGCTCGATGTCGTCGAGCATGCGATTTACATCGCGGCCGATCCGCGCGAATTCATCGTGGCCGCGGCCGACGGCGATCCGTTTACGCAAGTTGCCGGCGCCGATTTCACGCGTGGTTCGGTGAATGACGCCGAGCTGATGTTCTAAATTCCAGCGGAAAATCGCGGCCCCGATCAAAGCCAGCACGAATGCGGTGGAAATGCCGATGGCCAGCGCCGTGCGGATCACGCGCGCAAGTTCGTTGAGATCCCGCATATCGCGCCCGACGACGAGCACGGTGCCATCATCGAGGCGGCGCGGCAATAAACGGCTGTGTGAGGGTTTGTTGAGCCGCGTGACCGAGCGTTCGTCGATGATGCCGTCGTCACTGGTGTCGAACACCGGCCATGAGCTGAGGTTGCCAGCGAGCTTTACGCCGTTCGCGTCGAGGAGCAGGAACTCTTCGGTTTCGATGTTTTCGTCGTCGCTGAGCAGGGCGCCGATTTCTTTCTGTAACGCGAGAAGTCCTTGCTCTTTATGCAATTCTGCGAGCCTGCGCGACTCCGCGCCGAGCTGCCGGTCGACGTTGCGCAGCAGCAGGCCCGAGGTATTGACGTAGAAAACCACGGAGGCGATTCCGACCGTGAGCAGAACGAGCACGCCGTAGCTGAGAACCAGGCGGAATACGACGGAATGGCGAAAATTAAGCACGCGGCGTAGCGCCCTCCGGCGCCTGGAGCATGAAGCCGACGCCGCGCACGGTTTGGATCAAGGCCGGAGCGAAGTCTTTATCGACCTTGTTGCGCAGGCGGCTGATCTGCACGTCGACCACATTCGTCTGCGGATCGAAGCGATAGTCCCATACCGATTCGAGCAACATGCTGCGCGTAACGACCTTGCCCCGATTGCGCACGAGGTATTCGAGCAAGCGGAATTCCCGCGGTTGCAGCGCGAGCGGTTTGTCGCTGCGGAAGGCTTTGCGCGTGCGCAGGTCGAGGCGTAAATCGGCAATGCCGAGTTGATCGCTTTCGGTTTGCCGCGTTGCCCGGCGTGTCAGCGCTTCGAGCCGCGCGAGCAACTCGTCGAGCGCGAAAGGCTTGGTCAGGTAGTCGTCGCCGCCCGCGCGCAGGCCGCGTATCCGCTCGTCCAGGCTGGCTAAGGCGCTGAGCACCAATACGGGCGTGTGATCGCTACGCGCGCGCAGAGCGGCCAGAATTTCGAGTCCGTCGTGGCTATGCGGGAGGAGCCGGTCGAGCACGATGACGTCCCACTGTTCTTGCGTGGCTTGTGCGCGGCCCGAATCGGCATCGCTACAGGCGAGCACCGCATGCCCGGAGCCCGTCAGCGCCTCCTCGATCAGCTTGGCGGTACTCGGGTCGTCTTCGATCAGCAGGCAACGCATGTGCTTTGAGTCCGGTTCAGCGGCGGAAGGCGTTGATCGTTTTCTGCGTTTCCAGGGCGACACGGCGCGCGGCGTCCGCGAAATCCTCGTCCTTGCCGGCGTAGAGAATCGCGCGGGAAGAGGAGATCATGAGCCCCGCGCCAGCGGCGCTGCGGCCGGCCTTGACGGTGGCTTCGATATCGCCGCCTTGCGCGCCGATGCCGGGCACGAGCAGCGGCAGATCACCGACGATCCCGCGCACATCGGCAAGCTCTTGTGGGAAGGTGGCCCCGACCACGAGCGCCGCCTGGCCGTGCGGGTTCCATTTCGTCGCGACGAGTTCCGCCACATGCTGGTAGAGCTTGCGGCCCTGACCGATGTCCAGATTCTGCAGATCGGAACCGCCGGGGTTCGAGGTGCGGCACAGCACGATGAGGCCGCGATCCCGCCATTCGAGATAGGGCTCGACCGAATCGAAACCCATGTAGGGATTGACCGTCAGCGCATCGGCCTTGTAGCGTTCGAAGGCTTCGCGCGCGTACTGCGCGGCGGTGGCCCCGATGTCGCCGCGTTTGGCGTCGAGAATCACGGGGACGGCCGGGTGGTTCGCGTGGATGTGAGCGATCAGCGCTTCGAGCTGGTCTTCCGCACGCAGGGCCGCGAAGTAGGCAATCTGCGGTTTGAAGGCGCAGGCCAAGTCCGCCGTGGCGTCGACGATCGCGCGGCAAAATTCGAACACGGCGTCGGGTTTGCCACGCAGATGCGTGGGGAATTTGGACAGATCGGGATCGAGCCCGACGCACAGCAGGCTATCGTGCGCCGTCCAGGCGGCGGTGAGTTTTTGGTGGAAGTTCATGATTGAATCGATGGCTGAGCGTAGGGCTTTATTTTACTTGGGGCGGCGAGCGGCGCGGGGGAGCAGTGCTCAAAAGAATGCGCCGACAGGGTAAAATCACCAGTTTTTCCGATTTCGGCTGGCCGTGCGCCAGGACAAGGGATTCGCGTGCTCGTCGCAAACAATATCACCATGCAGTTTGGCGCCAAGCCATTGTTCGAGAATGTCTCGATCAAGTTTGGCGATGGCAACCGCTACGGCCTCATCGGCGCCAACGGGGCCGGCAAATCGACTTTCATGAAGATTCTGGCCGGCGTGCTTGAATCTTCCGCCGGTAATATCGCGCTGGATAGCGGCGAACGCATGGCCTTCCTGCGCCAGGACCAGTTCGCATTCGAGGATGTGCGCGTGCTCGATGTCGTGATGATGGGCCACGCCGAAATGTGGGCCTGCATGCAGGAGAAAGACGCGATCTACGCGAACCCCGAGGCGACCGAAGAAGATTACATGCACGCGGCCGAACTCGAAGCGCACTTCGCCGAGTACGGCGGCTACACGGCCGAGGCGCGCGCGGGCGAGCTGCTGCTCGGCGTTGGCATCCCGACCGCGCAGCACAACGGCCCGATGCGCGAAGTCGCGCCCGGCTGGAAGCTGCGCGTGCTGCTGTGTCAGGCGCTGTTCGCCAATCCGGACATCCTGCTGCTCGACGAGCCGACGAACAACCTCGACATCAACACGATCCGCTGGCTCGAAGGCGTGCTCAACAACCGCGAGAGCACGATGATTATCATCTCGCACGACCGCCACTTTCTGAACCAGGTGTGCACCCACATGGCCGACCTGGATTACGGCCGGATTCAAATCTGGCCCGGTACTTGGGACGATTACCTCGAAGCCTCGACCCAGGCGCGCGAGCGCCAGGCCGCCGCAAACGCCAAGGCCAAGGAACGCGTGGCCGAGTTGCAGGAGTTCGTGCGCCGCTTTTCGGCCAACAAATCGAAGGCGCGTCAGGCGACGAGCCGCGCCAAGCAGATCGAGAAGATCAAGATCGACGATTTCAAGCCGTCGAGTCGGCAGTATCCGTGGATTCGTTTCGACTACGACGAGAAAGAAAAGCTGCACCGCCACGCGGTCGAGATCGAGGGATTGGACTTCGCTTACGAAGCTGGCAAAACGATCGTCAAGAACCTCACTTTCACCGCGGATGCCGGCGACCGGATCGCGATTATCGGCGAGAACGGCGTGGGCAAGACCACCCTCATCAAGCTGCTCGTCGGCGAATTGCAGCCGCAGCGCGGAACGATCAAGTGGGCCGAGAAGGCGAAGTTTGGCTACTACGCGCAAGACCACTCGGCCGATTTCGATAGCGACGAAAATTTGACCGATTGGATCTCCGGTTTCGTGCGCGAGGGCGGCTACGAGGGCGACGACGCGCAGACGCTGATCCGCGGTACGCTCGGGCGTCTGCTGTTCCAGGGCGATGAGGTCAAGAAATCGCTGCGCGTGATTTCTGGTGGTGAACAGGGCCGCATGCTGTTCGGCAAGCTTATGCTTCAGCGCAAGAACGTGCTGCTGATGGATGAGCCGACCAACCACCTTGACATGGAATCGATCGAAGCGCTCAACGCGGGACTCGACAAGTTTGAAGGCACGCTATTCTTCGTCTCGCACGACCGCGAGTTCGTTTCATCGCTGGCGACGCGGATCATCGAACTCAAGGGCGATGGCAAGGTTGTCGACTATCGCGGCACGTATGACGAGTACCTGCACAGCCAGGGGCTTGAATAAGAATCTGTAGCGAGAGACTGTAACTAGGGCATCTTCGCCCCGCCCATGTCTCGCATGCATTTGACTCGCGGTCATTCTGCGCGGAGCAAAGCGGAGTCGCAGAATCTACTATCGGAGGACAAATGGATTCTGCGGCTTCGCGCAGAATGACCACTGGTTGAGCGCAAGCCCCGTCATTCATGGCGGGGTCAGCGAGATAAGCCTTATGAGTGCCGAAAGCGCCTCAGATTTGTGGCGTCACAGCCTCTCGCGACAGACTCTGAATAGGTTCTAAAGGGAATCCGGGGTTCGCAGCTCCTGCTCTGGAGCTGCGATTTACTTACGGCGTGTTGCGCATCAGGCCCGCAGATGTAAATCGTCCGCGCCGTATTCCAGTTTCAGCGGTTCGATTAGCACGCGCTTCGGCCCCGCTTCGACGACGCCCGCATTCCATGCCTTGATGCCGAGGCTGTGCGAAATCCGCACGACTTCATCCGCCTGTTCCGCCGCGACGAAGATCGCGAAGCCCGCGCCCATGTTGAGGCTGCCATAGGCTTCCCGGTCGTCGATGCCGGCGTGCTCTTGAATGAAGCTGAGCACCGGCGGCGCGTCGGGCAGCGTGTGAATACGGTAGGTGAGTTCGGCTGGATGCCGCATCACTTTGCGCCAACCGTGGCCCGTGATGTTCGCACAGTAGTGCGGTGTGATGCCCGCGGCATAGAGCGCTTCGGTCACGGGAACATATAGAACGGTCGGGTCGAGCAGCGCTTCGCCGTACATGCGGCCGTCGGAAATCCTGGTTGCATAACCGTCGGGAAGGCGTTCGGACAGCTTGCGCGCAAGGCTCACGCCATTGGCATGGATGCCGCTGGAGGCGAGGAACACGATGGCGTCGCCCGCCTTGAGCGTGTCGCCGAGCGGCAGCCGCGAGCGTTCCTTGACGATGCCGACGCACGACGCCGCGAGGTCGATGCGGCCGGCCTCGACCACGCCCGCGAGCGCCGGTGTTTCGCCGCCGCCCCAGCTCACCTTGCACGCGTCGCAGGCGGTCTGCCAGCCGCGCACGAGGTCGTTCATGCGCTGCGCGTCGGCGAACCATTCGCTGCCGCCGGCCGACCAGTATGCGTGAATCGAAAGCGGCGTCGCGCCGACGGTGATCAGATCGTTGACTGCCATTGCGATCGTGTCCTGGGCAATCGTGTCGTAATGCGTGCGGCCGCTCAGCGCGCGCACCGCGTCGGCCACGAGCGCCTTGGTGCCGAGGCATTCAGTGATGCACGCGATCAAGAGCCCGCCGACATCCATGACGTAAGCGGATTCGCCGCGCGAAGCCGCGATTTCGCCGACATCGTGTGCGGCGAGATTGGCGGCCGTGCCCGCGGCGGCGCGTTGGGCAAGGAGTTTGAGCGGGTCGATCTTGCTGTAATCGACGCCGGCGGCAGTGTAGTCGAGAGGTGTTTGTTGGGACATGATTCCTGCGCCCTGTAATGCGAAAGCGCCGGGGCGTGCCCGGCGCGTGAGGACGCTATTGTAAACCGGCAGGTTCGGTGGCGCACGCCCCGTCCCGATACGGTTCAGCGATTTTTGTAATCCTGATAAGCGGAAGGGGCGATTACGGCAAGAACGCCTGTCAAGAAAATGCAACCGAGTTAGACTTCCCGACCCAAATTTTGCAGGCGGCCATCGAGTCGCCGCCTGTTGCCTTTCTGGAGTTCGGAAAATGTCCGTTGTTATGCAGCGCAAGCCGCTCGATGGTTTCGCCATTGGCATCATGTTTCTGCTGTGTGCCAGTTGGGGTATGCAGCAGGTTGCGATCAAGGCCGCAGCGGCGGATTTGCACCCGGTTCTGCAAAACGGCCTGCGTTGCACGATTGCAGCCGTTTTGATCGTGATGCTGATGGCCTTGCGCGGCGAACGTTTTTCGCTGCGCGACGGGCGCTTTTGGGCGGGCGTCGGCGCAGGCTTGCTGTTCGCCTTCGAGTTCCTGCTCATCATGATCGGGCTGACGTATACCTCAGCCTCGCATATGGTGGTTTTTCTTTACACGGCGCCCGTATTCACCGCGCTTGGGCTGCATTGGATCGTCCCCGGCGAGCACTTGAGGCCGCGTCAATGGATCGGTGTGGGGCTCGCTTTCGGCGGGATCGCTTTGGCCTTCTCCGGCAGCTTTGCCGCCAGCGCCGGCTTACGCTCGGTATTGCTGGGCGATGCGCTCGGCGTGCTCGGCGGCATGCTGTGGGCAGCGACAACCTTATTGGTGCGCGCAAGTTCGCTGTCCGAAGCGCCCGCGACACAGACTTTGCTCTATCAACTCGTCGTGGGCGCCGTGCTGCTGCTGGGATACTCGACGGCGCTTGGATATTGGGAGCATGTCCAGATGACGCCGATCGCCTGGGTGAGCCTCATATTTCAAGGCGTCGTTATCGCATTTGCGAGCTTTTTGACGTGGTTTTGGCTGCTGCGGCACTATCTCGCTTCGCGGCTCTCCGCTTTCTCTTTCCTCACACCGCTGTTCGGCGTGTGTTTCGGCGTCCTGCTTTTGCGCGAGACACTCGACCCCCGCTTCATCGCGGGAGCGGTGTTCGTTCTGGCCGGTATCGTGCTCGTGAATTTGCGCCGCTGAAGCGAGGGTTTTTGAGGGCTTGCGCGTGTGCGGATTTAACGCGCTCTGCGAATTCCCGTGTCGTTAACGACTTCGCCGTCCGATTTGGTGAACGGCGGGAGTTTGTCGACGGGCAGCAGTTCCAAAACCTCTTCCGATGGGCGGCAAAGTTTGGTGCCTAGCGGCGTTTCGACGACCGGGCGATTCATCAGAATCGGGTGCTCGACGATGAAATCCAGTAGTTGTTCGTCGCTCCAGCGCTCGTCGGCCAAGCCCAATTCCGCATAGGGCGTGCCTTTTTCCCGCAGCAAGGCACGCACGGAAATGCCCATAGCCGCAACCAGCTCACGCAGCTTTTCTTTCGAAGGCGGCGTCTTCAAATATTCGATGACCGTGGGTTCGATGCCCGCATGCCGGATCAGCGCCAGCGTATTGCGCGAAGTGCCGCATGCGGGGTTGTGATAAATCGTGATGTCGCTCATGTCGTCTGCCTTGGTGTTTGATCGCGGGTCACGATTGTGCGTGAAGATGGGATTGCGCACCAAGCTATACAACGTGAATTGGAGCGGAAAACCAGGTTATGACTGACCCCGGGTCCTTGCTGTGGGGCTGCTCCTGTAGCCGCCTTGCATCAAGGTTTGACTCATTTCGATCCGGCGCATAACATGGACATGTACTGTACATGTCCATAATGGGGTCGAATCATGGCTGGCGCGACACAGAGAATTCCGGTTCAGACGACCGTCGCCGAGAAGCGGGCCTTCGAGGCGAAGGCCAAGCGCTTTGGCATGTCCGTCTCGGATTTGCTGCGCAGCGGGGCGCGCGCCTACCAGTCCGGCGCGGCCGAGGAAGAGCTAGCCGTGCTTGCCGAGGCCGCGAAGGAGGCCGCCGAGCGGGCGGGGATGGCGATCGATGATGCGCTGGCTTTCATCGAGGAAAGCAATGCGCGGATCGCAAAGATGGAAGCCGAGCATGCTAGGCGGGTAAAAAGCTGATGGGGCTTAGCGAGCGCATTTGGGGCGCGCTGACGGCGATGATCAAGCTGGAAGATAAGGTGACGCGTCAGGCGGAGGTTGTAAAAGCTCAACAAGCCCGGATCGAGGCGCTGACCGAGCGCGTGATCCGCCTGGAAGCGCGGCTCGACACGATGCTCGATATAGCGCAGATGTCGGGCCGCAAACGGATAAAGTAGGGCGATTCCTGCTCGGATCAGCTTAATTCTCCAGCGCCTTCCCAACCACCTCGGCTACATCCCTGGACAGATTTTCCTTGTTCTGAATGCGCAGAAGCTGCGCGTGCGCGAGCGCGCGCCGGTTCTGATCGAATTTGCGCCAGCGGTCGAAGCTGCGCGCGATGCGCGAGGCAACCTGCGGGTTCAGCGTGTCGAGTTCGATGATCGCGTCGGCCGCCAAGGCGTAGCCTGAGCCGTCCGCGGCATGGAAATGCTTCGGATTGTTGGCGCAGAAGGCGCGGATCAAGGCGTATACCTTGTTTGGATTTTTGATGTCGAACGCTGGATGCGCCATGAGTTCGCGCACGCGCTGGCCGGTGCCGGGCAGGCGGGATTGCGCCTGTACGCTGAGCCATTTGTCGATCACGAGGGCTTCGTCCCGCCAGCGATTGAAGAAGGTATTCAGCGCCGTTTCGCGCAGTGGCGTTTGCATGTTGGCGAGCGCGTTCAGCGCGGCCATGCTGTCGGTCATGTTGCCGGCATTTTCGAACTGCGCGGCCACGAGCGCTTGCGCTTCCTCATCGCCGATTTCGGTGAGGTAGCTCAGGCAGGCATTGCGCAGCGCGCGCGCACCGGTTTGCCGTGCGTCGGGCGAGTAGGGCGCATCGGTTTTGAGTTCGTGATAGGCCGCGGCGAACGGGCCTTTGAGTTGTCGGGCGAGGTGGCCGCGCAGCGCCTGGCGCGCGGCGTGAATGGCGTCGGGGTCGACTTCGCCGGCGATTGCTTCGGCGAGGATGACTTCGGAAGGCAGCGCCAGGGCTTCGGCGACGAGCGCCGGGTCCGCGCCCGGCGCGAAGGCCAAGCTGAGCAGCGTGCGTAGCGCGTCGATATAGCTCGCGGGAATCCAGTTCGCTGGCGCCGTGTCTTGGCCAGCGCTGAATGCCACTACGCCGCGCAGCAGAATTTGCGTGGCGAGGCGCTGACCGGCTTCCCAGCGGTTGAAGGCGTTGCTGTCGTGCGCCATGAGGTGTGTCAGCTCGGCTCCGGTGTAGGGGTAGTCGAGCACAACAGGCGCTGAGAAGCCGCGCAGCAGCGAAGGCACCGGCGGGCTGTCGATGTCTTCGAATATGAAGGTTTGCGTTTCTTCCTTGAGCGAGAGCGCGCGCTGCGTGCCCTGGGCTTTGCTTTCACCGGCGAGCCGGAGCGGAAGCTCGGCCCCCGCGGCGTCGAGTAGCCCCACGACGATCGGCATGTGATAGGGGCCGCGCATGACTTCCTGGCCGCTCGCCGCGAGCCGCTTTTCGTAGGCTGTGGCGGGATATTGCTGCGTAACGGTCAGCGTGAAGCGCTTGGCCGCGGCGTCGAATTCCCCGCGTGCGACGAGCGTCGGCGTGCCGGCCTGGTCGTACCAGCGCTTGAACTGCGTCAGATCGACGCCCGATGCGTCCTGCATGGCGGCGAGGAAGTCTTCGCAGGTCACCGCCTGGCCGTCGTGGCGCTTGAAGTAGAGCTTCATCCCGGCGAGGAAATTTCCCTGGCCGAGCAGGGTGTGAATCATGCGCACGACTTCGGCGCCTTTTTCGTAAACCGTGGCAGTGTAGAAATTGTTGATCTCAGCGTAACTCGCGGGCCGGATCGGATGCGCCATCGGGCCTGCGTCCTCGGGGAATTGCGCGGCGCGCAGCATGCGCACCTCTTGTATCCGGGTGACGCCGGCGGAGTGCATGTCCATGCCGAACTGCTGGTCGCGGAAAACGGTGAGACCTTCCTTGAGCGAGAGCTGGAACCAGTCGCGGCAGGTGACGCGGTTGCCGGTCCAGTTGTGGAAGTATTCGTGCGCGACGACGCGGTCGATATTCTGATAATCGGCGTCGGTGGCGGTATCGGGGCGCGCGAGAACGTACTTTGTATTGAAGATGTTGAGGCCCTTGTTTTCCATCGCGCCCATGTTGAAGTCGCCGACCGCGACGATCATGTAGCGGCCCAGATCCATTTGCAGGCCGAATACGTCCTCGTCCCACTTCATCGATTTTTTGAGCGCCGCCATCGCGTGGCCGCACTGGTCGAGCTTGCCCGGTTCGACATAGACGGCGCAATGCACTTCACGGCCCGAGGCGGTGGTGAACGTGTCTTGAAGCGTATCCAGTTTCGCCGCGACCATGGCGAATAAATAGGATGGCTTGCGGAATGGGTCGACCCATTTCGCCCAGTGCCGGCCGCCGGATTCGGGGCCCTCTCCGATCAAATTGCCGTTGCTGAGCAAGACCGGGAATTCCGCTTTGTCGGCGTGGATGGTGACGGTGTACTTCGCCATCACATCGGGCCGGTCAAGGAACCAGGTGATGCGCCGAAAGCCTTCTGCTTCGCATTGCGTGAAGTAGCCGCTCTGGGAGCGGTAGAGACCGGAGAGCCAGGTGTTTTTGTCGGGCTCGATCCGGCTCACGGTTTCGAGCATGAAGGATTCGGGCAGCTCGACATGCAACATCAGCTTTTGCTCGCCCAGCACGTATTCGCCGGGTATGAGCGCGCGGCCGTCAACGCGCAGCGTTTCAAGAACGATGTCTTCGCCGTCGAGGGTCAGGCTGGCGTTGGGGTCGGGCGAGAGGGGATTGCGGCGTAGCCCGAGTCTGGCCGTGATCTGCGTATGGCTGTTGAAGATGGCGATGTCGAGATCGACCGTATCGATCAAAAAAGCGGGCGATGCGTAGTTGTGCAAAAAGATCGGCTGCGGCGTTTCCTTGCGCATGGGCGGAATTCCTTGCTTTACGGCTGCGTCGTTGGGGAAGGCTTATTTATTTGTCCAGGCACGGCATTGTGCTGGTGTGCTCGTGGTCAAGGCCAGCGGTCGTGTAGTTTATCGGCGCTGTGAGCGAAGCGGTGTTTCGCCTTGTTTCAAGCCAGTCTGAGGCGGCACGCGAGTTCTGCGACGGGAATTTCGTAGCGCAGCATTTCCGGGGTGTGGGCGACGCAAGTGAAGCCAAGACGCTCATGAAAACGTATCGACGTCTCATGCGTGGGTAAAACCAGACTCGTCAGCTTGCTGGCGCCATGCGAAATCAAATGCGCCAGGCTACGCGTCATCAGCCGCCGGTAAAGGCTGGTGCTGCGATACCAGGGGTGGAGATTGAAGGCGCTTACTTCCCATTCTTCGGTGCCGATCGGGCGCAGCAGCACATAACCCGCGAGTTGCTTTTCCAGGTGTTCGGCAATCACGCGCCCGCCCTCCGCGAGCGCGGCGGCGTGCCGGGCGCGCAGCCAGGGCCGGTCGCAGTGTCCATAAGCGCTGCGGTAATGTTCCGCGAGCGTCAGCATGTCGAGCGCGGCCATTTCATCGACTTGTTTGGCCGAGTGAGTGCGCGTGCCAATGCTTTCGCCGTATTTCACGCACAAAAGGGTGAGTTGGAGCACTCGCGCGTCCGAGCTGGCGCGGTGGCGTTCGTACCTGAGCGCGGCGCTGACCTGATCCTTGGTTTCATGCCAACGCGCCGCTTCGGCATCGTTAAGCAGGCTGCGCAAACTTTCCAGGCGGAAGCGGGGCATGGCCCCGGCGGCGTCGAACAGCAAAGCCAACCAACTATAGTCGTGCGCCCAGCCGTCGGAATAGACCACGCTGCCCGTGAGCCGTTTGTTGAGCGTGTCGGCCACCGCGCGCGCCGATGCGCCATGCCGCAGCAGCATCGTGCGGTCGATGTGATGGATCAGCTCGGCGGAGGGGTCCCAATGGGTCCATTCGGGCTCGGGCGTAATCAGACTGCAAAATGTGCTCTCATCTTCGAGCGCCAGCCCGATTTCGATCGGATAGCTATGCGAGCCGAAGCCGGAGGCTTCGATGTCGAGGACGATGGGGATGGCGGGTGCTGGCGCTTCGGGCGGATTCATTTCATAAGGGTAAGCACCGCCTATGCCGGGATGCAAGCGAAGCTTGCACACCGCTTTCGGAATACTGCCGCCGCGAAAGTTAAAGCGCGCGGGCATGCGACAATTCGACTTTGTGTGTTTCGGATGCCTCGATGGCTCAATTGATTTTGAAACCGGGCAAGGAGCGCTCGGTCATGCGCCGTCATCCCTGGATTTTCGCCGGCTCGGTCGCGAAGCTTTCCGGCCGCGCGAAACCTGGCGACACCGTGGAGGTTGTGTCCGACGCGGGTAAGGTGTTGGGCCGGGCGGCCTGGTCGCCTGAATCTCAAATCCGCGCGCGGATGTGGACTTTCGATGCGGATACGCCGATCGACCACGCCTTCTTCAAGCGCAGCATCGCGGCGGCCGTCGCGCGCCGCGCCAGTCATCCGTATTTGCGCGGGCAGCAGGGCGTGCGTTTGATCCACGGTGAATCCGACGGCCTGCCGGGCATCATCGCGGACCGCTATCGTGAAACCGTGGTTTTGCAGTTGACGGCGGCCGGGGCTGAACGCTGGCGCGAGGCAATCGTCACGGGGCTGATGCAGGCCACCGCTTGCGGCAATATCTATGAGCGCTCGGATTCCGAGGTGCGCGCGCTCGAAGGCTTGGCGCCGCGGGCCGGCGTGCTCGCGGGTGAAATGCCGGACGCCGATCTGGCTATCGAAGAGTACGGCGTCGTGCTTGGGGTCGATGCCGTGGGCGGGCACAAAACCGGGTTTTACCTCGATCAGCGCGAAAATCGGCGCCTGACCCGCGAGCTGGCGGCCGGCCGCAGCGTTTTGAATTGTTTTTGCTATACCGGCGGGTTTTCGCTACAGGCTTTGGCCGGCGGCGCGCGGGACGTGCTTTCGATCGATTCGTCCGCGCCGGCCTTGTTGGCCGCGCAGCGGAACTTGGCGCGCAATCCGAGTTTGGACGCCGCGCGGGCGGAATGGCGCGATGCGGATGTGTTCACCGCCTTGCGTGAGCTGAAAACGGCGGGGCGGCGCTTCGATCTGATCGTGCTCGATCCGCCGAAATTCGCGCCTTCGGCGGCGCATGCGCAACGTGCCGCGCGCGCCTACAAGGACATCAATCTGTTGGGCTTCCGTTTATTAAATCCAGGCGGGATTTTGATGACGTATTCGTGTTCCGGCGGGATTGGCCAGGAGCTGTTTCAAAGCATCGTTGCCGGTGCCGCGAGCGATGCGGGTCGCGACGTGCAAATTCTGCATCGCTTGGCCGCCGCGCCGGATCACCCGATCGGACTGGCATTTCCGGAAGGGGAATATTTAAAGGGGCTCGTTTGCTGCGTTCAGTAGGCGGAAAACCTGGGCTTGGCATCAAAGCAAGCTTGCCTGGTTTTTTTGTGTTGCCGCTTGACCACGGGTCGAGCGTAAGCCCCGCCATGCATGGCGGGGCCAGCAAGACTAGCGTTATTGGTGCCGAAGGCGCCCCGATTCGTGGCGAAGAAGCCCCAAGCTTCAGATTGGGGTGATTCACTTATGCACATCTTGAGGTTCCTGGCTTTCCACAGGCTATGAAAAAAATGCCGTTGCCCTGTATTTTTAACCAAGCATTTGATTTTTAATTATTTTTTTATTGTCAAGTCGGTTGGGTCAGTTTGTGCGTGAAAAAAAATAATGCTTGTCAAGTCGCGGCGCTTGGCAGTCACTCACAAACTTATCCACAGGCGGTGAGTAAACCCTTCTGTCAAAAAGGGTTAATGGCGGAAGTGCAGGTTTGAGGTGATGTATTTCGTCTAACCTGATAATGGATAACGATTTTTTTGATTTTGCCGTTTTTGAAGTCGAATCTCGCATTTGAGCTGCGACCATTGAGACACGCTTGTTAATCGTGGAATCCGCTGAACAACTGAATCCGATCCCGGAGCCGGCGCCTACCCGAGTGGCGCGGCTCGCGCTCCCGGTTCCGCTGCCGCGTAATTTCGACTATCTCGGCGCGGGGCTTACGCAGTCGGACATCGGCCGTCTTGTGCGCGTGCCGTTCGGTGCGATGCAAAAAACGGGCGTTATCCTGGCCTTGGATGTCGAACCTGAAGTTCCGCGTGAGAAGCTCAAGCAGATCGAGAAGGTTTTACATGAAGTGCCGGCTCTGCCGTCCGACTGGCTGACCTTGATCCGGTTCGCGGCGAATTATTACCACCATCCGCTCGGAGAAGTGGCCGCGGTGGCCTTGCCGCCCGGTTTGCGCGGGGCCGAATTGCTCGAAGAGCGCAAGCGCGATCCGTGGCTGAGCCTGAGCGAAGCCGGGGCGGTGATGCTCGCGCAGCCCGGTCGGGCATCCAAGGCGCGCGCGCTGGCTGCTGCGCTTGTGGATAACTCATTTCCGCGCAGCGTTTTGCTCGATAACGGCCATCCGGCAGCCGCCGTGCGCGAGGCGCGCCAGCGCGGCTGGGTCGTCGAGGCCGCGGCGGACCGGCGCGCGGATTTGTCGCAGGCGCCACAACTCAACGCGGAACAGACCGAGGCCGTCGAAGCGATATGGGCCGAGGCGGAGCGTTTTACGCCCTGGCTGTTGCATGGCATCACGGGGAGCGGCAAGACCGAGGTCTATTTGCGCCTGATCGAACGTACTCTGGCGGCGGGTAAACAGGCTTTGCTGCTGGTGCCCGAAATCGGTTTGACGCCGCAGCTTGAAGAGCGGGTCGCCGCCCGTTTCCCGCGCGCGCGGCGCGTGGCGCTGCACAGCGGCGCTTCCGACGGCGCGCGCTGCCGCGGTTTTTTGGCCGCGCTGAACGGCGAAGCCGACATCGTGCTTGGCACGCGGCTGGCGGTGTTTTCGCCTCTGCCGCGCCTGGGCCTGATTCTTGTCGATGAGGAGCATGACGCCTCGTATAAGCAGCAAGAAGGCTTGCGCTATTCGGCGCGCGATTTGGCGGTTTGGCGTGCGCAACAGAAAGGCGTGCCGATTGTGCTGGGCTCGGCGACGCCCTCGCTCGAATCCTGGCGGCAGGCGGAAACGGGGCGTTACCGGCGTTTGAGCTTGCACCAGCGCGCCGCCGCGCTCGCGCCGCCGGAGGTGCGGCTCATCGACACACGGCGCGTGCGTTTGCAGGATGGCCTTTCTCCAATGCTGGAGGCGGCGCTGGAGGCGCGGCTCGCGCGGCGTGAGCAAAGCCTCGTTTTCCTCAACCGGCGCGGCTATGCGCCGGTCCTCGCATGCCCGTCCTGCGGCTGGGTCAGCGATTGCGAGCATTGTTCGGCGCATCGCGTTTTCCATTTGGCCGAGCGCGTGCTGCGTTGCCATCATTGCGGCACCGAAGCGCCGGTTCCGCGCGCGTGTCCGCAATGCGGCAATCAGGATCTGCATGGCTTCGGGCGCGGCACGCAGCGGCTCGAAGAGCGGATCGCGGCGCGCTTTCCGACCGCGCGCGTACTGCGCGTCGACCGCGACAGCGTGCGCACTCCCGCGCAGTGGGAGGCGGTGCGCCGGCGGATCGGCGAAGGCGAGGTCGATATCCTTATCGGCACGCAGATGCTCGCCAAAGGACACGATTTCCCGCGCCTGACGCTTGTCGGCGTGGTCGGCGCGGACGCCTCCTTATTCGCGGCCGATTACCGGGCGCCCGAACGGCTCTTCCAGCAACTGATGCAAGTGGCGGGCCGGGCGGGGCGCGCCGGGCTTGCGGGCGAAGTGCTGATTCAAACGGAGTTTCCCGAACATCCGCTTTTCGCCAATTTACGCCGGCACGATTTCGCCGGCTTTGCCCGGCTGGAACTGGAACAGCGCGCCGCCGCGCACTTTCCGCCTTTCGGCGCGCAAGCCGTTTTGCGCGCCGAAGCGCCTGAAATTGCAATCGCGCTGGATTTTCTTGAGCGTGCGCGCGCCGCCGCGCAAGCGATTGCCGAAGCCGTGCGGATTTACGATCCGGTGCCGATGCGGCTGGTGCGCCGGGCGCGGCTAGAGCGTGCGCAGCTCGTCGTCGAGGCGGATCACCGCTTGCCGCTGCAGAGTTTGCTAAGCGTTTGGCTGCCGCAGTTGTATGCCCTGCGCGCGCCCAAGGCGCTGCGCTGGCATATCGACGTCGATCCGGTCGATATCTAAACTGTTCAGCGGCTGTAACGCCACGAGTTTGGGGCGTCTTCGCTGCCTAAAGGTTTATCTCGCTTGCGCTCAACACGTGGTCATTCTGCGCGGAGCGAAGCGCAGTCGCAGAACCCACTATCAGAGGACAAATGGATTCTGCGACTTCGCGCAGAATGACTGTCTCTCGCTACAGATTCTGAACAGGTTCTAAGCCGGTTCCGTATTGGTATCAGGCGTTCCAAGGCAGGCCGAAACGTCGGCGATCAGGCGTTCGATTTGTTCCGGCTGCGTTGCCCACGAGCAGACGAAACGCGCGCTGTTAACGCCAAGCGGGCTGAGGAACGACCAGCCGCGTTCTCTCAAAGCTGCGACGGCAGGCTCAGGCATGCTGACGAATACCGCGTTCGATTGCACAGGGAAGAGCAGTTCCACACCTGGCAGACGCCACAATGCAAACCCGAGCCGGCGCGCCATCGCATTCGCGTGTCCGGCGCGGCGCAGCCAGTTGTTGTTTTCGAGCGCGCCAAGCCAGGGCGCGGCGAGGAAACGCATTTTCGACGCCAACTGACCGGCTTGTTTGCAGCGGTAGACAAAGTCGCGGGCCAATTCGCGGTTGAAGAAAATGACGGCCTCGCTGTTCGGCAGGCCCATTTTCGTGCCGCCGAAAGAAAGCACATCGACGCCCGCGCGCCAGGTGATGTCCGCGGGTTGGGCATTGAGGCTTACGACCGCGTTGGCAAAGCGGGCGCCATCGATATGCAAGGCGAGGTCCATGTCGCGGCACGCTTCGCCGAGCGCCTGTATTTCCTCGGGCGTATAGACGGCGCCGACTTCCGTCGATTGCGCAAGCGTGACCGCGCGCGGCTTCGGGGCGTGAATATCGGTGTGCGCCGCGACAAGTTTGTCGATGCCGCCCGGGTCGAGCTTGCCATCGGCCCCGTCGACGAGCAGCAGTTTTGCGCCGTGCGTAAAAAACGCTGGCCCACCGCATTCGTCGCTTTCCACATGGGCGAGCTTGTGGCAGATGATGCCGTGATAGCTCTGGCACAGCGCGGCGAGCGCGAGTGAATTGGCCGCCGTGCCGTTGAAAACGAAGAAAACCTCGCACTCGGTTTCGAAGACCTTGCGCATCGCATCGCGCGCGCGCTGCGTCCATTCGTCGTTGCCGTAAGAAGCCGTCGTCCCGTTGTTGGCGGCCATCAAGGCGACCATTGCCTCGGGGCTGATCCCCGCGGTGTTGTCGCTGGCGAATTCAGTATGTGGCATGGATGCGCCTAGAAAACGAATGGTTACCGAAGTCTAGCATTTGCGAAACCAAGTTTTAGCCGGTCTACGGCAACATTGGATAAGCCTGCGCAAGTTTCCGCCTTTAGTGGATTCAGGTGGTAAGACATGTGTTTTGCCCTGCGCATCGGGCGCGCTCCACCCGCGCCGTGTCTCTTGGCTTCTTTCACTTTAAAATGGAAAGCGTTCGTTATGAATGTGAATGGAACCATGTCCATAATTCGTATCTGGGATTTGCCCACGCGCCTGTTCCACTGGGCGCTGGTGCTGTGCATGATCGGCCTTTTCGTCACCGGCAAAATTGGTGGCAACGCGATGAACTGGCATTTCCGCCTCGGCTACGCCGCGCTGGCGCTGGTGCTGTTTCGTGCCATCTGGGGCTTTATCGGTGGACACTGGTCGCGTTTTGTCCGTTTCTTTCCCACCCCAGCGGGAGTGCTGCGCTACATAAAAGGACGCACGCGGCCCGAGGATAAGGCCGGCCACAACCCGCTCGGCGCGTGCTCGGTATTGGCGCTACTGTCACTAACGGCTGCGCAGGCCGTCACGGGCCTGTTCTCCTACGATGAAATCGCCTTTGCCGGGCCGCTGACGGGTTTGGTTTCCGAAGCCAGCGTAAGCCAGGCTACCAGCTACCACAAAGCCTGGGGGCAATACCTCCTCATTGCCTTGGTCGCCCTGCATGTGCTGGCGATCATCGTTTATTCCGTGCGCAAACATGGCCTGCTCTGGCCCATGATCGTGGGCGACAAGATGCTCGATGTCGACCTGCCTTCCGCGCGGGATACCGCTGCTACGCGCGTGATGGCGCTGAGCGTACTCGTCATACTCGCGGCCGCGGTGTATGCCCTGGTGGAGTGGGGCAATGCGCAGGGAACGGCCGGATTTGGCTATTGATTTCCAACGATACCCATTGATCCGGTGGCTGGCATGACGCCGCGCATGTGGCGGATTTACGCACCGGAAACTTGAAGCGCGGATGATGAACACTATTGCCTGTTCATGCCGTGCACGATTTTGTGTTTTTACCTGTGGAGAATGACCGATGAAAAAACTGCCCGCCGCTCTTGTCACCTTGGCCGCTGTCGTAACGGCCTCAAGCGTCTTTGCCCAAGCCAAGCCTGAAGAAGCCGCCATTAAATACCGCCAGGCCGCGTTTACCGTGATGGCCAAGCACTTCGGCAGCCTGGGCGCAATGGCCAACGGCAAAGCGCCGTTCGATGCCAAGGTGGCCGCCGCCGATGCCGACGTGCTGGCCGCGGTCCACGGTTTGCCGTTCACGGCTTTTGGCCCCGGCACCGACAAGGGCGCCAACACCAAGGCCAAGCCGCAAGTCTGGCAAAAGACCGCCGACTTCAACAACGATGCCGACAAGATGCGCGCCGAAATGCCCAAGCTGATCGCTGCAGCCAGGAGCGGCAATTTCGATCAGCTCAAAGCCGCCTTCGATCCCACGGCGAAGACCTGCAAGTCCTGCCACGACAGCTTCAAGGAGAAGTGATAGAGGTTGCTGGATGCAGTGCGAAAAGCCGCGCGCGATGCGCGGCTTTTTGTTGGTGCGTACTTTACGAACCTAAGCCCGCGTCTTCGGCGGATGATTTTTCAATCGCCGTCCAATCCAATTGTCCGCGCCCTTTTGCCAGCGCGGCGAGCAGGCGCGCATGCAACAGATCCGCAATCGGCATCGGAGCTTGCGCGGTTTCGGCGGCATCCCGGACCAGGCGAACATCCTTCATGCCCAATTCGAGCTTGAAACCCGCCGGCTCGAAAGTGCGCGCCGCGAGGCTGCGTGCATAGTTCTGGTAAGTCGGGCACGCGAAGATCGTTTCACCCAAAAATTTCGCCAGGCTCGCGCGCTCGATGCCGTGCTTCTCCGCGAGGACGAGCGCTTCCGACAAAGCCTCGATCGCGGAAAGAATCAGGAAATTTCCCGATAGCTTGACGACGTTCGCAGCGCCCGGCTCGTTGCCGAAATCATGGATGCCTTGCCCCAGCGCATCGAGAAACAACTTGGCGCGCTGTTTTGCTTCCGCTGCACCGGACTGACAAATCCACAGCTTCTTTGCCGCCGCGGCTTCTGGGCGTCCGAACACCGGCGCGGCAAGGAACGAACTGCCGTGCAGGGCATGAGCCTCCGCCAGACGCCGGGACGTTTCCGGCGCCACGGTGCTCATCGAAATATGCAGCCCGCCCGCGCCGAGCTTCTGCGCAAAACCGTGCTCGCCTAAAGCCACCGCCTCCAACGCTGCATCGTTGGCCAGCATGCTGATTGCGACCCCGCCCGCTTCCACCGCCTCGGCGGGCGAACCGGCTGGAATCGCGCCTGCGCCAACCAGCGTTTCGAGCGGTTTGTGCGAACGATTGAATGCGCGCACCACAAAGCCCGCGGACAAAAGATTGCGGGCCATCGGCATCCCCATGTTGCCGAGTCCCAAAAATGCGACCGTCGATTTAGACATTCGAATTCCCTCCACGGATTAACCTCACCATCAATGGTGGAGCTTGCACTCGGCCGTGGTCAAACGCGATTTTGTAACTGTATGGGGAACATCCTTAATGTGAGAAGCTTTCGCCTTTATGGCGGATCGGAGCATCTTGTCGCTTGGCTGAGTGGTTTTTCAGTTGCGAAGCCGCTTATTTGCACTGCATAAAAAATCTCAACGAACAGCCTCCATGTGGAAAAAAATTCGCATCACGATTCTGCTGATTATCTTGGCAACCGTTGCGCTCGATACTTGGCGCGCGCGTCAAAGGGCTACGGATTGGCGGCAAACGCTGCATGTTGCGGTGTTTCCGATTAATAGCGATGCGAGTCCTGAAGCGGCTAGCACCATTGCGCAGTTGAATTCTGGCAGCTTTGTGGAGATTGAAGAGTTTCTTGCAAACGAAGCCCGGCGCTACGGCGTGACGACGCTGAAGCCAGTCAGAATCACGCTTCAGCCGAAGTTGAGCAGCGCGCCGCCGCCAGCGCCGACAAGCAGGAGTTACCTTTCGGCGATTGTGTGGAGCTTGAATCTGCGCTGGTGGGCCTGGCGTCAACCGGCCGCCGCGCCGCGCGCGGATGTGCGCTTGTTCGTCAGCTATTGGGGGCCAAAAACCGAGCGGGCGCCTAACTCGCACGGTTTGCGCGAAGGGCAAATCGGTTTGGTCAATCTGTACGCACGGCCCGATATGGCGCGCCAGAACAATGTCGTGCTGGCGCATGAGCTGTTGCACACGCTTGGCGCCAGCGACAAATACGATCCGGTGAGCTTGCAGCCGATTCATCCGGACGGCTACGCCGAGCCCACCGCCGACCCGCTTTTGCCGCAGCGTTTCTGCGAATTGATGGCAGGCCGCGTGCCGGTGACGACAGACCGCGCGGAACAGCCGCACTCGCTGGCGCAGTGTTTGATCGGGCCGGCTACGGCGCGGGAGATTGGGTTTGTGAAGTGAGGGTGGGTGGGAGTTGTCAGGCCGAGATTATAGTGTTGGCTGGTGTGATTTGCTCCCACGCCTCCCGAATCAACTCCGGCCGGTCGCTGCGCAGTATTTGTGAATCCGACAGCATGCGGCGGAAGTTGCGTGCGCCGGGCAGTCCGTTCGCCAGTCCGAGAATATGCCGCGCGACGGCGCGTACCGGCGCGCCGTGTTCGGCTTTTTCGCGTGCGCAGTAGGCGACGAGCGCTTCGATAACCTGTTCGCGTGTCGGCGCCCATTCGGGGTTGAAGAAGTGGCGTTCCCACTCCACGAGCGCCCAGGGGTTCTGATAGGCTTCGCGGCCGATCATGACGCCGTCGACATGGCCGAGCTGGATTTCGATTTGCTCGCTCGTGGTGAGCCCGCCGTTGACGAGGATTTCGAGGCCGGGGAATTCCTGTTTGAGGCGGTGCGCGAATTCGTAGCGCAGCGGCGGGATTTCGCGGTTTTCTTTGGGACTGAGTCCTTTGAGCCAAGCGTTGCGCGCATGCACGATGAAAGTGGTGCATCCGCTTTCGGCAACGGTGGCGACGAAAGCGCGCACGAAGGCGTAGTCCTCGATGGTGTCGATGCCGATGCGGTGTTTGACGCTGACGGGGATCGATACCTTTTCACGCATCGCCGCGACGCAATCACGCACGAGCGCGGGCTCGTTCATCAGGCAGGCGCCGAAGGCTCCGCTTTGCACGCGCTCGCTGGGGCAGCCGCAGTTGAGATTCACCTCATCGTAGCCCCATTGTTCGGCGAGTTGCGCGCAGTGGGCGAGCGCTGCGGGGTCGGAGCCGCCGAGTTGGATTGCGAGCGGGTGTTCGGCGGCATTGAAGCGCAGATGGCGCGGTACGTCGCCGTGGATCAGCGCGCCGGTCGTGATCATTTCGGTGTACAGCCAGGCATGCGGCGCGAGTAGCCGGTGGAAGAAGCGGCAGTGCCGGTCCGTCCAATCGATCATCGGCGCGACGGCGAGGCGGCGCGGGGGGAGCTTCTGTTGTGTCATGTCTCCGATTTTAGCGGCGCGGCGGACGGCTCGGATTGCGAGTGTTTCCCGGTGAGCATCGCTACCGCGAGCGCGACGCAGGCGAGCACCCACACGATCACCGCGCCCGAAGGCAGGTCGAACACAGCCGAGAGCGCGAGCCCGAGCGCATAGCCGATTGCGCCAAGCACCCACGCGACGCCGATGCGCCGCGCGCCGGAAAGCGCGCGCGTGGCAAGCGCCGGCACGATCAGGCTTGAGAACACAAGATAGACGCCGACGACTTGCACCGAGGCGGTCACGGCGACCGCGAACAAGGCGTAGAAGCCGAAGCTGCCGAGCCGTTTGCGCAAGGCGAACCAGACGGCGAGCAATATCGCGGTGAGCACCGCAAGCACAATGACTTGCTGCGGGCTGACCCAGAGGATTTGGCCGACGAGCAGGTCTTTGAGATGTTCGCCGCCGTGCGGGTTGCTTGCGAGCAGGATGAGGCCCCCGCTCGCGGCGAGCACGAAGAGCACGCCGATCAGCGCTTCTTGATGTTGCCCGGCGCGTTTTTCGGTTGCCGTGAGGAGTAATGCGCCCGCGAGCGCGGCGCTCACGGCGGCGATCTGCACTGCGAAGCCGGAGGGCTCCCAGCCCATGAAGTCCGCCGCGATGACGCCGAGCCCTGCGATCTGTGCGATGGCGAGGTCGATGAAGACGATGCCGCGGTCGAGCACTTGCATGCCGAGCGGCACATGCGTGGCGAGCACCAGCAGGCCGGCGGCGAGCGCTGGGCCGAGAATGCCCCAGTCAAGGGCGCTCCAGTTCATTTTTTCGCTCCTTTGAGGAGGCGCGCAATGGTGTCGTCGAAGAGGCCAAAAAGGTCTTTGGCCTCCGGCGTGCCGCCGACCGTGAAGGGCAGTTGCACGGTATCGATATGCGCACGCTCGGAGAGCCATTGCGATGCGCGCGGATCTTGGTAGGAGGCATAGACGATCATCTGCGCGGGGCGGTCTTTGAGTGTGGCGAGCACTTCTTGCAGGTGCGCGGCCGTTGGCTCAACGCCGGGTTTCGGTTCGAGCTGTCCGACTTCCTGGATGCCGAGCCAGTTTTCGAGATAGCTCCACGCTTTATGCTGGACGACGATCGGGACGCCGCGCAGCGGGGCGGCCTGGGTTTGCCAGTGCGTCATCGCCGCGCTCCAGCGGTGGTTGAAATCGTCGGCGCGCTGCTTGTAGTAAGCCTGGTTTGCGCTGTCGATCTGCGCGAGCCGCTGGCTCAGGGCCACGGCGACTTTGGCGATGTTGCGCGGGTCGGTCTGAATATGCGGATTGCCTTCGGGATGGACGTCGCCTTCGGCGCGGTCGACGCGGGTTGGCACATCAAGTTTCTGCACATAGTCGCCGGCCATGAAATGGCCGGGCTTGCCGGGTTGGATCAGCGGATTGCCGGATTGTTGCAGCAGAATCGGCAGCCAGCCGATCTCCAGGCCCGCGCCGGTGCAGGCGAGCAAGTCGGCATTGCGCGCGCGTGCGATGAGGCTCGGCTTGGCCTGCACTTGGTGCGGGTCTTGCAAGGCGTTGGTCGCGCTGACGACGTCAACTTTGTCGCCGCCGAGTTCCTGAACCAGCGCCGCCCATTCGGGCTCGCAGGCGAGAACTTTAAGCGCGGCGCTTGCCGGTGTTGCGAGGCTCAGGGCCAGCAGGCCGAGCGCTAGGGTAATGGTTTTCTTCATGATGTTTTTACTCCGGTGAGGGGCGTGGAGAAAGCGTAGCGAGCGCGTCGAGATCGGCGCGCGCAGCAGGTTTATCCATGCGCATCAAAAGATGTGGGCTCCGTGAGCGCCGAGGCTCATCTGATATTGCAGGAAGAACTGGTTGTCGGGCTGGTCCTGGCGCGCGCTGTCGCGGTTGTACTGGAAGCGGATGCGCGAGAACTCGCTTGGGCTGAAATCGAACATCAGACTGTTGCGGCGCGGGACATAGTCGCTCGCGGCGAGATTGGCGTCATTGGGCCCATAATTGATCGCGCCGGGCGAAAGTCTTTCGCTGCGCACGCCAACGCGCCAGTAAGGCATGAACTGGTAGACGCCTTGCAGATACCAGCCCGACTGGTAGCTGCGGTAGTCGCTTGCGGCATCGGGGGTGTCGAAGCCGAGCACGCCATTTTGTTTGCGCCATAGGTATTCGCCTTGCAGCTTGAAGTTCTGCCGCGTGGCGTTGCCGTTCGGCGCCCATTTCCATACGAAATCGGCGATCGCAAGTTGCGTGTCGCCGGTAAAGGCGCTTGCCACCGTATCGCCGGAAGTGTCCGGCATCGCGAGATCGAGTTGATTCGCCTTTGCGCGCAAGTACGACAGGCCCGCGCGCCAACTGTTGCTATTGCCAATGTCGCCGCCGAGGTGCGCATGCACGGCCTGCGTGCCGGGGCCGTTACCACCCGCGCCATTACCCGGCCAATCCGCGCCACGTCCAAGTTCCGCGCCCAGCTCCAGGTAGAGGTCGGTCGGCGCAAGCCAGCGCACTTCAACCCCGTCATCGCCGAACTGGCCGCCGAGGAAGGCTTGGTAGGCGAGCGGGCTATCGACGAAATCCCAGGTATGCGAATGCTGTTGATTCAGATAACCGATACCCGAGTAGAAACGGCCCGCTTTGACGGTGAGTCCGTAGCCGAGGCCGAGCGTCTGGATATAAGCCTCTTCGACCGAGACGCTGTTATCTGGGTGCATCGAGAAGTTCAGCGCCCCACGGAAGTACGGATCGATGTTCGCCGCGATGCCGAGTTCGGACTCGGCGAGGCTGAAGCCGCGCTTGCCGGGGCCGATCTCGGCACCGGAGCCCACTGGGAAGCCGGTGATGGCGTAATTGGCCGGGTCGCGCTGCGTGTTGGTGTAGATGCCCGAAAGGATCAGTGAGATTTCCGGGTTGAATGAATTGTTATTGCTTGGCGCACCACTTGCAACAGGGGCCGGCGTTTCGCTTGGCGTCGTGGCGGCGGGAACCGTGGCGACCTGATTTGCCATTGTCGCCGCCTGGTTTGCGGTCGCCGTTGCGGCATTGGCGGCCGCTTCGGTGGCTTTGCCTTTGGCCTCGGCGGCTTCGAGGCGTTTTTCGAGCGCGCTGATGCGCGCTTCGTAGCCGGCTTTCATCGCGGCGACATCGCGTCGCAGTTGCGCGATATCGTCGCCTTCGGCCGCATGCAGTGGCGCGGCAAGCGCGAGCGCAAGGCTCGTGCATAGAATTTTCTTCTTCATGGATTTCTCGTGTGTACGGGACGCGCGGGCGGCAAGGCTCGCACATCGGCGTTTCTTTTTCGTGAATGCAGAGGATGACTAGCGTATGACGCCAGGGGTTACACGAGGACTGATGGCGGCGCGCGCGAGGCGTAAGCGGGAATGCTGCGCGCAACAAAGTGCGGCGGCGGGGTACTTTGCCAGATGTGCGGCTCTAGGGGTAGCGTAATGGGCTTGGTGGCGGATTCGGGCGCGCAGCCGCCGGCAAGCGCGGCGAAAGCGAGGCAACTATCGCAAACCTTATTGCTAGCGAGTGGTGCCGCACCGTTTTCGGTGACGACAGTCTTACTCGCCATGATGCGATTCAGATGGCCCAGTTCATGCGCGAGTGCCGTGGTTTGTATCACGGGCAGCAGCAGGAGCACCCAGCACATCAGGCGGGCAATGCGCGTGATGAATGAGGGCTTGAGTGCGGACATGATCGGTTTTAGTTTGTTGGGCAGGCGCACGCCTGCGCGCGCGAAAGGCGTAAATTTATCAGATGCGCGCTGATGAGGCTTAGACCGCCTGCGATAGTCAGCGGCGTATCGAGCGCATGCAGTCCGAAAAGCGCCTCGGCGCCCACTGCCGCGCTGCACAGCGAAACGCCCACTGCGGCGGCGGCGAGCATCGGCCGCGAGCGGTGGCGCAGGAAGCCCGGCAGGATGCCGAGCCCGGTCAGGGAGATGATCGGAATCAAGAACAAGCCATGCACCTCGGTATGCCCCATGAGCGCGAGCATCGGCAACAGCGGAATCAGAACGGGAAGCGCGAGACAATGGACGAGGCAAAGCAGCGAGGCGGTGATGCCGAGTTTGTCCCACCAGCCGTTATGTCGATGCTGGGCGTTCATTGATGTCTCTCCCGCCGGTTGCAGTGTGCGCAATGTCCATGTATTGCAAATTCGATTTGCGTTGAAGCGAAACCTGTGGGCAGTCTGGGCGTGGCCGGCGGCAGGTCGTCGAGGCAGAAAACCTTGTTGCAATCGTCGCACACGAAATGGGCGTGCGCGCCATGCGGGACATCATCCCGTGCGGCGGCGGAGAAGCGGAACACGCGCTGCTCGTCGGCCACTTTGTGCGCGAGCCCTTGTTCGACGAGCCAGTCGAGCACGCGGTAGAGCGTGACGCGATCGACGGGCGCGCCGTCCGTCAGCGCCTGTTCGATGTCATGATGCGACAGCCCGCGCTCCGAGGCGCGCAGCAAGGCCAGCACGCGCAAACGCGCCGGTGTGACGCGCGCGCCGCGTGCGCGCAAAAGACGGGATATGTCGTGGGGCGCTTCGGGACTCATGGGTGGATTGTATTTGCAACTGTGTTGCAAAAGCAATTCGAGTGCAAATAAGAGCCGCCAATAAATCCAATATGTTGCGCGTGAACACGCAGGTCGTGCACACCGTTGCGGCCAAAAACGTCCCGCGCAAAGTGTGCGTGCGAGGGGGATGTGTTTGGGTTTGCAGCGGAGATGATTGGCTCAGTTTGGTCCGATCCAAACGCGCGTTTACTATCGCTTTAAATCCCGATAAAAGTTCTCATGTGGCCCCAAGGCTTCCAGATAGACCAGCCGCACGGCATCTTCGCGGGTGTAGCCGAGCAGATAAAGCTGGCTGTTGCAGCGAAATTTGTACACCCAAAGATGTGCCAGATCGCCTTTTTTCTTTTCGCCTACGTCGGGGTTTTGCGCAACGGCATCCACGTCGGCAACCAATGTATCGTGCAGCTTTTTATAGGCGCGGGCAAAGTGTCGGGTTTGGCGGACTTCCCAATTCATGCCTTGTGCCTATTGGCGGAGCTGCGCGGCACAAAAGGTGTGGCCTCGTTGCGCGGTTCGGCCAGGCTCATCAGGCTTTCGGCAATAAAGGAGGCGGGCAAATCGGGATTGTCCAGCGCGGCACGACCCACCTTGGCCCAGAATTCGATCTGCCCTTGCACGGTGCGGTATTCAGCCTTGGCGGCAACGCGGGCCTGGTTGAGCAAGGTTTCGTCGATACGTACTGAAGTGGCGGTCATGGGCTTGCTCTCGGTTCATCGCGGATACTTGTTTATGCTACCACAATTGTGGTAGATCTTGCCGGCGCGTAGGGCAAATCACACAGAGCGCGGGGCATGCATGCGCCGGTAAGCGCTCGGCGATTGCCCTGTCCAGGCGACGAAGGCGCGATAGAACGCGGAAGGGTCGGCGTAGCCGAGTTCGGCCGCGATTTTGTCGACCGGCATGTGGGTTTGCGTGATTCGCGCCAGTGCGAGTTCCCGCCGTAGCGTATCGAGGATCGCGCGGAAACTCGAACCTTCGAGCGCCAGCCGGCGGGCGAGGGTGCGTGGCGATAAATGCAGACGTTCGGCGACTTCGTCCTGGCTGGGTGGTTCAAGCAAGGTTTCGCGCAGCACATCGCGCACGCGCGCGGCAAACTCGCGGTCGCGGCGGTAAAGCATCGTCAGCCGTCCGGGGCCGCCGCTCAGAAAATGTGCGAGTGCGGCTTCGTCGCGGCGCAGGGCTTGATCGAGCAGTTCGGGAGCGAAACGCGCTGCCAGCCGTGCGGCGTCAAAATGGCTGTGCGCGGTATAAATCAGCGCATAGTCGGTGGCGTGATCGGGTTGCGGATAGGGAAAGTCGACCTCATCGAGCGCGATGCTGCGCGCGATGAGCCAACAGGCAATGCCGTGAATCAGGCGCAACAACCATTCGAACGCAAAGACGCGCTGGACCGTGAGCGGACGGACTTCTTCGATGAGCAGTTCGGCCGAGGCCGCGCCGCGCCGCAGGCTGACGGCGACGTCCGGCAAGACGAGATGCAGGAAACGGCAGATGCGTTGCAGGGCTTCTTCGAGCGTGGCGGCCGAAAGCGCCCCGCGGCAGAGAAATTCGAAGCTTCCGACCCGCATCGGCACGGAGAAGAGTCCGAATGCTTCGTCATCGAGCGTGGTGGCGACACATTCGTAGAGCATGCCGTATTGTACGAGGGGCACGCGGGCGGCGGGGTCGTGCAGCGCTGCGGCGTCTATGCCGACTTCGGTCAGCAATGCTGCTGGCTCGAATCCATGCGCCACGGCACCCGCCAGCATGCCCGTCACAAAGGCCGACGCGACCGAGTTGCGCTGAGCGTTGCCCGGGGCATTTTCGGTAGCCTTCGTTGTCTTCATGACGCGCGTTCGCGAGAGTTCGAGGGTATGGCCGATTTTGCACGATTTAAGTCCTGCAATGCACTGGGAAGATAAAGCGACGGCGGCTAATGTCGAACATTAAGCCCAATATTTCCCAGATAAACAGGCAATGGAGACAGACATGACCGACCCAAAAGTCCACAGCCAGCTTTCACCCTATAAGCCGCAGAATCGTGTCCGTTTTGTCACGGCCGCGGCGCTCTTCGATGGCCATGACGCTTCGATCAACATCATGCGGCGTCTCCTGCAGACGACGGGCTGCGAGGTGATCCACCTCGGCCACAACCGTTCGGTCGGAGAGATCGTCAACGCTGCGTTACAGGAAGATGTGCAAGGCATTGCGGTGACGTCTTATCAGGGCGGCCATGTCGAATACTTCAAATACATGATCGACCTGCTGCGCGAGGCGGGCGCTGGGCATGTGAAGGTGTTCGGCGGTGGTGGCGGCGTGATCGTGCCGGCCGAAATCCGCGAGCTGATGGATTACGGTGTTGCGCGTATCTACTCGCCCGAGGACGGCGCGTCGCTCGGCTTGCAGGGCATGATCAACGATGTCGTCACCAAATCGGATTTTGATATTGCCGCGCAATTGGAAAGCGATACGCAAGTAGTGCTCGCCGCATTGCGCGCGGGCAATCGTGCGACGCTGGCACGCCTTATTACCGCGCTCGAAGCCGGCGCTGCGAGCGCCGCATTAAGGCGGGCGATTCTCGATGAAGCGGACAAGCTGCCCACGCCGCGGCTCGGCATTACCGGCACCGGCGGTTCGGGCAAGAGTTCGCTGACCGATGAGCTGATCCGCCGCTTCCGGCTCGACCAAGCCGACCGCATGAAGATCGCGGTGATCGCGGTCGATCCCTCGCGTAAACGCACCGGCGGCGCGCTGCTCGGCGACCGCATCCGCATGAATGCGATCGAGCATCCGAACATCTACATGCGTTCGCTCGCCACGCGCGACACCGGCTCGGAAATTTCCGCCGCGCTGCCGGAAGTGATCGCGGCCTGCAAGCTCGCCGGATTCGATCTGGTCATCGTCGAAACTTCGGGTATCGGCCAGGGCGACGCGGCGATCGTGCCGTATGTCGATGAGTCCCTGTACGTCATGACGCCGGAATTCGGCGCGGCGAGCCAGCTTGAAAAGATCGATATGCTCGACTTTGCGAGCCTCGTCGCGATCAACAAATTCGACCGCAAGGGCGCGCAAGATGCGCTGCGTGATGTCGCCAAGCAGGTGCAGCGCAACCGCGAGGCTTTCGGCGAACGGCCGCAGGATATGCCGGTGTTCGGCACGCAGGCGAGCCGTTTCAACGACGACGGCGTGACGGCGCTGTATCAGGCGATCCGCGCCCGGCTTGTCGCGCACGGACTGCACTTCGAGCCGGGTTTGCTGCCCGAGGTGCATGTGCGCCATTCGACACACCAGACGCCGATCGTGCCGCCCGAGCGCGTGCGCTATCTCGCCGAGATTTCCGACAGCGTGCGCGGCTATCACAAACGCGTCGCGCAACAGAGCGGTGTCGCGCGCGAACGTCAGCAGTTGACTGCCGTGAAAGTGATGGCGGATGCGGCCGGACGCACGGCCGATCTGGATGAATTGATCGCGCAGCGCGATGCGGCGCTCGGCGCACACGAGAAAAAACTTCTCGCTGACTGGCCGCAGATCGCGGCTTCGTATGCGGGCAACGAATACGTCGTGAAGATCCGCGACCGCGAGATCCGCACCACGCTGGTGAGCGAAACGCTTTCAGGCAACACGATCCGCAAGGTGTCGCTGCCGAAATATGAGGACCACGGCGAACTGCTACGTTTTCTGATGAAGGAAAACCTGCCCGGCGCTTATCCCTACACCGCCGGCGTATTCGCCTTCAAGCGCGAGAACGAGGACCCGACGCGCATGTTCGCTGGCGAGGGCGATGCGTTCCGCACGAACCGCCGCTTCAAACTGCTTTCCGAAGGCATGCCGGCGAAGCGCTTGTCCACCGCTTTCGATTCGGCCACGCTCTACGGCAACGACCCCGATCCGCGGCCCGACATCTACGGCAAGATCGGCAACTCGGGCGTGTCGATCGCGACGCTCGACGACCTCAAAGTGCTCTACTCCGGCTTCGATCTGTGCGCGCCGAACACCTCGGTGTCGATGACGATCAACGGCCCCGCGCCGACGATTCTCGCGATGTATCTGAATGCGGCGGTCGACCAGCAGCTCGAAAAATTCCGCGCCGACAACCAGCGCGAGCCGAGCGAGGAGGAAATTGAGAAAATTCGCGCGTGGACGCTCGCGACCGTGCGCGGCACCGTGCAGGCCGACATCCTGAAGGAAGACCAAGGCCAGAACACCTGCATCTTCTCGACCGAGTTTTCGCTCAAGGTCATGGGCGACATCCAGCAATACTTCGTCGAGCATGAGGTGAAGAACTTCTACTCGGTCTCGATCTCGGGCTACCACATCGCGGAAGCCGGCGCGAACCCGATCTCGCAACTCGCCTTCACGCTCGCCAACGGCTTCACCTACGTCGAAGCCTATCTCGCACGCGGCATGCATATCGACGATTTCGCGCCGAACCTGTCGTTCTTCTTCTCGAACGGCATGGACCCGGAATACGCGGTGCTCGGCCGTGTCGCGCGCCGCATCTGGGCGGTGGCGATGCGCGACAAGTACGGTGCGAACGAGCGCAGCCAGAAGCTCAAGTACCACATTCAGACTTCCGGCCGCTCACTGCACGCGCAGGAGATCGACTTCAACGACATCCGCACCACGTTGCAAGCGCTGATCGCGATCTACGACAACTGCAATTCGCTGCACACAAATGCGTTTGATGAGGCGATCACCACGCCGACCGAGGAAAGCGTGCGCCGCGCGATGGCGATTCAGCTCATCATCAATCGCGAATGGGGCGTCGCGAAATGCGAGAACCCGAACCAGGGCAGTTTCCTGATCGATGAATTGACGGATCTCGTCGAGGAAGCGGTGCTCAAGGAATTCGAGGCGATCGCGGCGCGCGGCGGCGTGCTTGGCGCGATGGAAACCGGCTACCAGCGCGGCAAGATCCAGGAGGAATCGCTCTACTACGAGCACAAGAAGCACGATGGTTCCTACCCGATCATCGGCGTCAACACCTTCCGCAACCCGCACGGCGAGGTGGTGCTGGAACAACTCGAACTGGCGCGTTCGACCGAGGAGGAAAAGCAATCGCAATTGACGCGTCTGGCCGATTTCCATGCGCGCAACGCCGAGGCCACACCGGCCATGCTGATGCGGCTGCGCGATGCGGTGATCCGCAACGAGAACGTGTTCGCGGTGCTGATGGACGCCGTGCGTTGCTGTTCGCTGGGGCAGATCACGCATGCCTTGTTCGAGGTCGGTGGGCAGTACCGGCGCAATATGTGATCCGGGTTATATCGGATCGTTGCCACGGGGCGCTTTCGGGCGCCCTTTTTGCGGTGTGTGAGATGGTGGCTTGTCGCGTTTCGTGAATTTGCGACATGATTAATACTTTCAGGGCATCGAATCCGGGAACGATATGGGATGGCTGGACCGTTGGCGCAAACGCGCGATGCCTGCTGTGGCGAACAAAGTGTCGGATGCGCTCGTGCGCGACGCGACCGCCTATATCGTCAAACTCGTCGATCCACGGTTGGCGCTGTGCCCGCGTTATGCGGCGCGCCTCGAACGCGGGATACGCATTGCATTGGCCCATTGCATCGAGATCGAGGCGTGCCTGCCGCCGCTGATCGAAGCCGGGCCCGGCACTTGGGCGGCCGATCCGCAATTGGCCGCGTTCTTCGTCAGCGAAAGCGAATTGCAGACGGTTTGCTCGCGTTCCGCGGAAGTCCAGACTTTCTTTTCCGATGCGCTTATTGAGGACAGCGTTTGCGCGGTACTGAGCACGGAACTGATCGAGCGCCAGGTCAGCGGAGTCGCCTTGGTCGACGGAGCGCTGCGCGAAGATGTGTTGCAGGTTGCGGTGAGCTTTTCCAATCCGCGCGTAAGGATTGTCGCCACCGATCTGGATGGTTTGCGCAGGGCGGTTGGCAAGCGGGCCTTCGAAGAGCTGGCTTCGATCGCGCTTGCGCGTAGCGAAGCGGAAAGCGCCGTGCGGCAGCAACTCGATGAGGAACGCGCCTTATTGGCCACGCGCCGCCAGATGCTCGCCCGAGCCGGCGCCGGGCTGGAGGCTTCCGAACTCAAGAGCGTCGAGGCCGAACTCGACAGAAACGCCCGGGAAATGGCGCGCTACGGTGGCGGCTCGGATGCGCTGGAGCGGCGTTTGGAAGACTTGGCCACCGTGCTCGAACACGCCGCGGAACAAATATCGCTGGAACGCCGTCACATGCGTCTGACGGCGACAAACCGCCTGATCGAAGGGGAAACGCAGGAAAACGTGCGTGAGATTGAGTTTGCGCTGGCCTCTTCGCGGCGCACGGCGACGCGGGCTTTTATTCTGATTCGCTTGCCGCGGACGATGCTATGCAAGCAAAAACTGGATCTCGACCACGCGCGTAGCCTGCTGATATAGGCGTTTTGCAGATTCCACCAGCAAAATTTCGACTATTTTGATACCTATGCAATACATTCCGCCTACCGTAACTCTTATAGATGTTTGCACAAACTACATTAAGCCTGCATACTTAGAGTTCGGGAATCAGCAGTAGCGTTGTTTCGGTATTGCTCGTTGTGCCGCTCGCGGCACGTCGGTTGGTCAATCTTCATCGTGTGATGGTTCTCGTCTTCGCAGCTAGTGCTGCATTTCAATTTTTTAAAAGGCATACCGCGCATGGCAACTGGTACTGTTAAATGGTTCAACGACTCTAAGGGCTTTGGTTTTATTACTCCTGATGGTGGTGGCGACGATCTGTTCGCGCACTTCTCGGCAATTCAATCCAAAGGTTTCCGCTCGCTGGCTGAAAATCAGCGTGTGAGCTTTGATATCACCACTGGCCCTAAAGGCCAGCAGGCTTCGAACATCAAAGTGCTCGAGTAAGGCTTGGCGGCTTTAGCTGCGCAAGTAAAAAAGCCCGGTTATAAACCGGGCTTTTTGTTTGTTGGCGGCTCTTATCCTATTACAGCGCGAATTCAGCGATCACAGGCGTATGGTCGCTCGGCCGTTCGAGCTTGCGCGGCGCTTTATCGATCGTGCAATGCTGCAATTGCGGCAGTAAGGCGTCAGAAACCAGGATGTGATCGATGCGCAAACCGAAATTGCGCCGAAACGCATTCATTCGATAATCCCACCAGGAAAAGCTGCGTTCGGCCTGTTCGAAGCGGCGGAACGCATCGGCCAGGCCAAGTCCGGTCAGCGCCGAAAAAGCCGCGCGCTCCTGCGGAGAAACATGAATTTCCTCCTTCCAGTCCGGGGAGACATCGCGATCTTCCGGCGCGATATTGAAATCGCCCGTAAGAATCAGCTTCGGATGCCGCGCCAGCTCATTCTTGAGCCAATCGGTCAGCGCGGCCAACCAGTCAAGCTTGTAAGCGAACTTCTCCGAACCGACTGCCTGCCCATTCGGAAAATAAGCGCAGACGACGCGTATGTCGTCAATCGTCGCCGCGATGACGCGCTTCTGTGGGTCCGCGAAGCCTGGAATATCGCGCGAGACTTCCTGCAAAGGCGAACGCGAAAGAAGAGCGACACCGTTATAGGTTTTCTGGCCATTCGTCTCTACGTGATAACCGGCGGCTTCGATTTCCGCGCGCGGCACGGCGCCGTCCTCGCATTTGAGTTCCTGTAGACAGACGACATCGGGACATGCACTGGCAAGCCAATCGAGTAGATGGGGCAGACGGACCTTGAGGGAGTTTACATTCCAGGTGGCGATTTTCATGTGGATGGGGGCTTCAGCGTCGCAAATCCCATAAAGATAAACGAATTGAACTCAACAGGCCCCAATTGATTAAGCCCTCCTTAAGCATCCCAAGCTAGTTTCCCAGCTTAGTGCGGACTTGAATGTTGGCAACAATGAAAAAAATCTATCTGTTTGTCTTACCTCTGTTGTTCGTTTTGCAGGGCGCGGATGCCCAGGTGCTGCAACTAAAGCCCGAGCAGGTGCGCGGGCTCGGCATCGCGACTGAATCGGTCGACGACGGTTTGAATGGCATGTTCAAGCGTTTGCCGGCGCGCGTCGAAGTGCCCGCGGGGCAGATCCAGAGCGTCGTCACCACGCTCGATGGCGTGTTGGAAGCGGTGCTTGTCGCGCCGGGCATGCCGGTCAGGAAGGGGCAGACGGTTGCGCGGATCGTGGCGCCACAATCCTTGGATTTGCAGCTCGCGCATGCCGAGGCCAGCGCCCGCGCGGCGCAGGCGCGTGCGGCGCTCAAACGCGATGCGCAACTCTATGCAGAAGGCATCATCCCGCAGAGCAGGCTTGAGCTTACGCGCACGGCGGCGCAGGAGGCGGCTGCTCGGCTCACGTCGAGCGAACGCGCGCTGACGCTTTCGGGCGCTACGCCGGGCCGTATGGAGGCGGTGCTCGGACTCAAATCGCGTATTGATGGCATCGTGCTGGAACAAACGGTTGCTGCCGGCGAGCATGTGACGGCTGGCTCCGCGGTCGCCCGCATCGGCCGGCTTGCACCGCTGTGGCTTGAGATTCAAGTTCCGCAGCAGATCGCGGCGCAGACGAAGCTCGGCGACAAGGTGAGCGCGCCCGCATTCGGAGCCTCCGGGAAGATTATTGCGGTGGGCCGCGCGCTCGACGCCGCGACGCAGAACGTGATGCTGCGCGCCGAGATCGTCGAGGGCGCGGCGCGGCTGAGCCCCGGGCAGCTTGTCGAGGCGGATTTGCAGAGTTCGAGCGCAGCGGGGCATGCCGTGCCCGCGCGGGCGCTCGCGCGCGATGGCGACAAGACTTTCGTTTTTATCGCCGGCGGCGATGCGAAAGCGCCGAGTTTCGAGGCGCGTCCGGTCAAGCTCGTCGGCCAGGCGGGCGACACTTTCTTTGTCGATGGCGTCAAGCGCGGCGAGCGCATCGCCGTGCAGGGCGTTGCGGGGCTTAAGGCGATGCTGGTCGGCGGGGGCGAGTGATGCTCACGCAGTTGATTCGTTTTTCGCTCACGCAGCGCCTGCTTGTGCTTGTGCTCACGCTGATCCTCGTCGGATTCGGCGTGCATGCTTTTCTGGGTTTGCCGATCGACGCCTATCCCGATGTGTCGACGACGCAGGTGAAGATCATCCTCAAGGCGCCGGGGATGACGCCTGAGGAAGTCGAAACGCGCATCGTGACGCCGATCGAACAGGAAATGCTCGGGATTCCGAATCAGCATCTGCTGCGCTCGACGTCGAAATACGCGCTCACCGACATCACGATCGATTTCGAGGACGGCACGGATATCTACTGGGCGCGCCAGCAGGTCGGCGAACGCCTTGCCGGCGTGATGGGCGATTTGCCGCCGGGCGTATCGGGCGGGCTCGCGCCGATCACGACGCCGCTCGGCGAAATGTTCATGTTCACGATCGAAGGTGATCTGCCGCTGGCCGAAAAGCGCAGCCTGCTCGATTGGGTGATCCGGCCGCAACTGCGCACCGTGCCCGGCGTGGCCGACGTCAATAGCCTGGGCGGTTTCGTGCGTGCGATCGAGGTGGTGCCCAATCTCGTCGCGCTTGGCGCGCGCGGCCTTGCGCTGGTCGATCTGCAGGCCGCGCTCGAAAAAAACAATCGCAATGACGGTGCTGGACGCTTGAACGATGGCGAGGAAACTTTGCTCGTGCGCACGGAAGGGGCGGTCCGCAATGTCGAGGATGTCGCCGCGATCGTCGTCAAAAGCGGCGCGGCGGGCGTGGTGCGCGTCGGCGATGTTGCGACGGTGCGCATCGGCAGCCTCACGCGCTATGGCGCGGTCACGCATAGCGGCCAGGGCGAAGCGGTGCAGGGCCTGGTGCTCGGCTTGCGCGGGGCCAATGCGGGCAGCGTGGTCGCAGGCGTCAAGGAACGGCTCGCGGCGATTCAGCCCGCGCTGCCCGAGGGCGTGAAGATCGTACCGTTTTATGACCGCAGCAATCTGGTTGACCGCGCGGTGCACACAGTCTCCAAGGCGCTGCTCGAAGCGATCGCGCTGGTGGTCGTGCTGCTGCTCATTTTCCTCGGCAACTTGCGCGCGGCGCTCGTGGTGGCGCTGATGCTGCCGCTTTCCGCGCTGGCCACGTTCATCATGATGAAATTCTTCGGACTCTCGGCGAATCTGATGAGCCTGGGCGGGCTTGCGATTGCGATCGGCATGCTCGTCGACGCCGCGGTCGTGGTGGTCGAGAACGTCGAGACCGAGCTTGCGCAAGGCAACAAGAATCTGCCTCTGCTGCATCTGATCTACCGTGCGGCGCGCGAGGTCGCGACGCCGGTCGCTTCGGGCATTCTGATTATCGTGATCGTGTTCTTGCCGCTCCTCACCTTGCAGGGGCTGGAAGGGAAAATGTTCGGCCCGGTCGCGCTCACGATCGTCTTCGCGCTCTCCGCTTCGCTGCTGCTTTCGCTGACCGTGGTACCGGTGCTGTGTTCATGGCTGCTCAAGCGCGGCACGGGTCATGAGGTATGGATCATGCGCAAGCTCGACGGCATCTACACGCGGCTGCTCGCCTGGGCGCTGCGCAAGAGCCGCCTGCTGCTCGCGCTGTGTCTTGCCGCGCTGCTCGCCGCGGGCGGCGCTTACGCATTGCTCGGCAAGGCTTTCATGCCGTCGATGGATGAGGGCGACATCATCATGCAGTTGCAAAAGCTGCCCTCGATCACGCTCGAAACCAGCCTCGAACTCGACACCCGGATTCAGCAGGACATTCTCGCCAAGGTTCCTGAAGTGAAGGCCATCGTCGCCCGAACCGGGGCCGATGAACTGGGGCTCGATCCGATGGGCTTGAATGAGACCGATACTTTCATGGTGCTCGCGCCGCGCAATACCTGGCGGGTGCCCGACCCCGCCTGGCTGGAGGATGAATTGCGCAAGGTGATGAGCGCTTATCCAGGCGTCGGCTACTCTTTCACGCAGCCGATCGACATGCGCGTATCGGAGATGCTGACCGGGGTGCGCGGCGATCTTGCCGTGAAGATCTACGGCCCCGATCTGAATCAGCTCAACCAGCTCGCGACACAGACGGAGGCCGCGATCAAGGCGGTGTCCGGCGCGCAGGACACCTTCACGATCCGCAACGAAGGCGTGCAGTATTTGCAGATTGTCGTAGACCGGCTCGCGGCCGGCCGCTTCGGGCTCGATGTCGAAACCGTGCAAGACATGCTCAAGAGTCTGCTCGAAGGCCGCGTTGTCGGCACGGTGATCGAGGAGGGGCGCAAGACTGCGCTGCTAATTCGCGGCGATCCGGGTTTGCGCAACAGCGTGGCGGATTTCTCCGGGGTGCGCGTGGCGACGCCGAACGGCAACGTCACCTTGTCGAACCTCGCCAAGATCACGCGCGCCGAAGGGCCACTCAAGGTCGATCGCGAAAACGCGGCGCGTTTCGTGGTCGTGCAGTCGAATGTACACGGGCGCGATTTGGTCGGCTTCGTCGAGGATGCGAAGGCGGCCGTCGCCGCCAAGGTGAAGCTGCCCGCGGGCTACAGCATTACCTGGGGCGGCCAGTTCGAAAATCAGCAGCGCGCGGCGGCGCGCCTGGCGCTCGTCGTGCCGCTGGCGCTCATGTTGATCTTCTTCCTGCTGTTTTCGACTTTCCGCTCGGTGCGGCAGGCGATTTTGGTTCTGTCGAATATTCCGTTTGCGCTCATCGGCGGCGTGTTCGCCCTGCTCATCACCGGCGAATATCTCTCGGTGCCGGCGTCCGTGGGCTTCATCGCGCTGCTTGGCATCGCGGTGCTCAACGGCGTTGTGATGATTACCTATTTCAATCAGTTGTATGCGAAAGGCATGGCGCTGGATGAGGTTGTAGTCGAAGGCGCTCGGCGGCGTCTGCGCCCGGTTCTGATGACCGCCAACATCGCGGCCTTTGGCCTCGTGCCGCTGCTGTTCGCGAGCGGTCCCGGCTCCGAGGTCCAGCGTCCGCTGGCGATTGTTGTGATCGGCGGTTTGATGAGTTCAACCATGCTGACGCTTTTGATCCTGCCGATTCTCTACCGCCGCTTCGGCATCGACGCGGCGAAGCCTTTCCACGGGGTTGCGAGTGATGACTGATGTGTCTGTTCTATTGACGGTGATCGTGCCGGACGCAATCGCCGAAGCGGTTGCTGATGTGCTGCTTGGCCGGCCCGACCTCACGAGCGGCTTTTCCATGAGCGATGTGCGCGGGCACGGCAGTTCGATCCGCCTCGTTGAGCCGGGCGAGCTGGTCGCGGGGTATGCGCAGCGCAAGCGTCTCGATTCTCTATGCGAGAACGATGCGGCGGCGCGGCGGATTCTGGCGGCGCTGAAGGCGGAGTTTGCAGGGGTGAATCTCTATTACTGGCTGGCGCCGGTGATCGAATATGGAAGACTGGTATGAGCGTTATTCGTTATGCGGGTTGGCTTTTGCTCTGTGCGGGCTTGGGCTGCGAGGCCGCCGATTTGCCGTCCGATGACGCCGTGCGGCGCATCCTGAGCGAATCGCCCGCCGCGCAAACGAGCGCGGGGCTGATTGCCGCGGGGCAGGCGCAGCGGCGCAAGCTTGAGCTTGGCGCGTATGAATGGAATTTGAACCTCGAAGCGCAGCATCGCCGCACGCGGCCGAGCGAATTCGACGCGGGTGGCAATACGAAAGACTGGGCGGTCGGCGCCGAGCGCGCTTGGCGCTTGCCCGGTAAAGCCGCGCTGGATAGCGAACTCGGCGAATCCGCGGCAAGCCAGGCGACATTCAGCGCGGAGCAAAGCCGGCGCGAAGCGGCGCGGGCGCTACTTGCAGACTGGTTCGAGTGGCTGCGCAGCGATGCGCGCTGGCGCCAGACGTGCGACGAGCGCGATTTGTTGCGGCGCGAGGCGGAGATCGTGCGGCGGCGCAAGCAGCTTGGCGATGCGGCGCGGCTCGATGTGGTTCAGATCGAGGCCGCGCTAGCGCAGAGCCAGTCGCGCGCGACGGCGCTGGATGCCGAACGGGCCGCGGCGGCAGGGCAATTGCGTGAGCTTTATCCCGGTCTGCTTGTGCCCGAGCGGCCGGAATTGGGCGCGCCCGTGGTGCTGGAGGGCGCGCAGGAAGTGTGGGTCGAAGCCCTGCTTGGCAACGAGCCGGCGCTCAATATCGCGCGGCTCGAAGCGCAACGCGGGCGCTTGCAGACGCGCCGCAGCGAACTGGAGCGCCAAGGCGATCCGACGATCGGGCTGCGCTATGCGAGCGAACAGGATGGTGGCGACAAGCTGCTTGGTGTTTTTGTGAAGATTCCGCTCGGCCGTGCCGCACGCCAGGCCGATGCCGATCTGAGCGCGGCGGAAGCGGGGATGGCGCAAGCGCGGGCGATCCAGCTCGAACGGCAGTTGCGCGCGCAGGCAACGGCGGCCTGGCGGCGCACGCAAAGCGCATTCGGAAATTGGCAGTACAGTCGCGAGGCCGCAGCGAAAATGGAAGAAACCGCGGCGATGCAGGCCCGCGCCTATGAGTTGGGCGAAGCCGAATTGGCGACGCTGCTCAACGCGCGCCGTCTGGCGCATGCCGCGCTTCTGGATGCACGCTTGTCTCAGCTCGATGCGCTCGAAAGCCGTTATCGCTTGATGCTCGACAGCGGAAAGCTGTGGCGGTTTGGGACTGAATAATTCTGTTGGCTTTGGTTTGTGCCGGAGATGGTGGAAAGGGGGCAATCGCGGCCGGATTTCGCCGCGTCTTTTCACGTTGGCGGTGCCTCTTCAATTTCCGCATAGGCTTTGGGAGTTGAATCGTCTGGCGTGGGCTCAAATTCGGTGACGACGATTTTTGAGGCCGTGAACGGTTGCGGTTCGGCGATGGCATAGCCTTGTGCGTAGTCGACGCCAATATCTTTGAGAGCGGCGAGAATTTCTGCGCTTTCGACGAACTCGGCGATCGTGCGCTTGCCCATTGCCTGCCCGAGATCGTTGATGGTTTTGACCATGGCGTAGTCGATCGGATCCGTCAGGATGTCTTTGATGAAATTGCCATCGATCTTCAAGTAGTCCACAGGTAATTGTTTTAGATAGGAGAAGGAGGACATTCCGACGCCGAAATCGTCGAGCGCAAACCGGCAACCGAGGTTTTGCAGTTCTTTGATCAAACGGATGGCGTTGGGAAGATTGGCGATGGCCGTTGTTTCTGTCACCTCAAAACAGATCGTCTCCGGCACGAGTTTGTGCAGGGCGATTTGATCGTGCAGGAAGGTGAGGAAGTCGTCGTCGCCGACCGTCGCGCCGGATAAATTGATCGAACAAGTGGCGATTGGTGTATCCGACGAATGCTGACGCGCGGCGAGCGTTGCAAACGTGTTTTCGACCACCCAGCGGTCGAGCTGCGGCATGAGTCCGTAGCGTTCCGCGGCAGGAATGAATTTGTTTGGTGCAATGAGGTTCCCTTGCTCATCCTGCAAGCGTAATAGCACCTCGATATGCGCTCCGGCGTCGGCGTCGCCTTTGATTGGCACAATGTCCTGTTTATACAGACGGAAGCGTTTGTCTTTCATCGCTTGAGGGATTTGCTGCGACCAGCGCATCTCATCCCGGCGCTCCGACAGTTCGGTGTTTTCGGGGCTATAGCGCTGTACGCGATTGCGGCCCTTTTCCTTGGCCAGGTAACACGCCATATCTGCGGCCTGTAGCGCTTCCGCGGTTCCGAATTGCGCTGGCGCGAGAGTGACCAGGCCAATGCTGGCCGTGATTTCGAAACTGCGTTCGTCTACGGTGAAAGGCAGGCTTTGGATGGCTCGGCGCAGCTTCTCCGCGATTTCGAGCGCAAGCTCGGGCGAGCAGTTTTCCAGCAGGACACCGAATTCGTCGCCGCCTAGCCGCGCGAGCGTGTCGCCTTCACGCAGGTAGTGTTGCAGTTGGTTAGCTGCTTGGCATATGAGCCGATCTCCCGCCGTATGGCCGCAGGTGTCGTTGACGACTTTGAATTGATCGAGGTCGAGATAGAGCAAGGCATGTTGCGTGCCGTCTTCCTGCTGGGTTTTGACCGCGCGGGTCAGGCGGCGATCGAACTCGCGGCGATTGAAGAGCCGTGTCAGTGCGTCATGCGTGGCTTGCCATGACAGGTTGGCGACGTAAAGGCGTTCGCGCGTCATATCGTGGAGCACGAGTACCGCGCCAGATAAGCTGCCGTTATGCTGGAGTGGCGCGGCAACTAGAGAAACCATGACTTTGGATTGATCCAGACGGTGCAGTTGCAGCGTGCAGGAGATGGTGCTGCTGATTTCGCCGGCGAGAATTCTCTCCATCAGATTCTGCTCATCGTCGTGCGTTTCGTCGTCGACCAAATTGAACAGTTGGTTCAAGGGTTTTTTGTAGGCTTGAGCACCGCGCCATTGCGTGAGTCTTTCGGCGGCGGGATTCATATAGTAGACACGGCCGCGGCGATCGACGGTGAGTACTGCGTCGCCGAGCGCGGCAAGGGTAATTTGCGCGCGCGCTTGTTGTTTTTTGAGTGCGCTTTCGGCCTCTTCCCTTTGGCGTAACACATTGCGTGTTGCGAGTGAGCCGAACACGATGAGTATGAGGCCCGCGCCGACATTACCGAGAACCAGGGTATTCGTGATGGTGCGGGAGCTTTCGCTCAAGGTTCTCGAAAAGGCACGCGAAGAAGCCATGATCTGTTCGTTAACCGCATTGATTTCAGCTTTCCATGCCGCAATTTGAGCAACGTTGGGTTTATAGCTGTGCACCGCTTGGTGAATCGATTCACCGAGCTCTTTCAGCCTAAGTAGCGGTTGATCGGTTTCAGCCCAACGTTGAACAACATTTTCGAATGTGCCGGTTTTGTGAAAATTCCGAAACAGCCAAATTGCTTTATCAATATCCTCGGGCTGGTTACCGCCTGCGAGTAGGCAGGTATATGCGATTTCGTGATTGAATGCGGGCGTTTCCATTTCCTGGCGGCCACGCAGGTCGCTCAGGGGTATGGCGATGGCTTCCTTATAGTGCGCATAATCCACTTCGCTGTGGCTTTCCGCGTAGAGACTAAGATAGTGAATGGCATCTTTGATCCCTTTCGACCACAAGCTTTCGCCGTGGAGATAAGTCCGCCCCCCGGAAAGCACTTCGAGACTCAGGAAGATCAAGAATGTTTGCGCTACCACTACGCAGACCAGCGGCAAAATCAACGTCAGCCAACCCGGTTTGCGTCGTGTTTGTATAGATTCCATCCCCTGCCTCGATACTTCTTGGTGTAAATCCCGCTTTTGTTTATTTTGTTGAAAAGCGGGGAAAGTTACTGTTCTCTGCAACTACGGCAAATCAAAGCATATCTTTTGCGTCTTTTGTCCAATTTACGGTTGTGGGGTTTTGAGGCGGATGATTGGCTGAGAGCATTTTTATGCGACGGGTCTTTATGCAGGCAGAGGGCCTGTTTGGGGCCTGCTTGTATGGCACTCCTACTGCGGTTTTGCCAACAGCCTACTCGGTATTGGCAGGACAATAAAGCAAAGCGGCCATCCGAACGGATGGCCGTTAATAAAAAGTTCCGTGCGAGCTTAAGGTTTTCCCTTGGGATAGCCTGCCGCATCGAGTGCCGCATCCCATTCGCTCGCCGAATAGCCTTTGTAGGCTTTGCTCCCGATAAGCAGGGACGGCACTTCGACGTCTTCGCCGCCAAGGACTTTCAACGCTTCAACCATTTGGGCGCTGGTCTGCAACGAAACTTCGTTATACGGAATATTCCGATTGGCCAAATATTGCTTGGCGAGCGGGCAGCCGGGGCATTTGTCGTCCGGTGCGGTGTAGAGCGAAACTGGGAAAGCCTCGGCTGCTTTGCGCGTTGCGTAGGACTGCTTATCGACTTCAATTTGACTGCCGCGCATGGCTTTTTCTTCTAATTTCTTGATATTGGGCGGCGGTGGAAGGTCGGAATAGACGGCCTGGCCTTTTTCATCGGTCCAGCGATATACCTCCGCGGCACACAGCAAGGCCGAATTGCCGAAAATCCACGCAAGCAGCAGGAATCTAATTGATTTTTTCATGATCGCGGATTCTTTGAGGTTAGGTCGGCATCATACCGTGATGGCGTAGCAATGCATCGGGTTTTGGCGCGCGGCCGCGGAAGGCGGTGAAAGACTCCAATGCCGGACGCGAACCGCCGACCCCGAGAATTTCCGCGAGGAAACGCTCGCCCGTCATGCGGTCCACGACGCTGCCGCGTTCGCGCGCCGCCTCCTCGAACGCTTCATAGGCATCGGCCGAAAGCACTTCGGCCCAGTGGTAGCTGAAATAACCGGCTGAATAACCGCCCGCGAAAATATGGCTAAAGCTGTGCGGGAAGCGCTGGTAGGCCGGAGGGACGATCACCGCGACTTCGCGGCGCACGTCGGCCAGCAGTTTCAGCACATCGCCGTGCGCTGGATCGAAATCGCTGTGCAACAGCATGTCGAACAGCGCGAATTCGATCTGGCGCAGCATGCCGACGCCAGCGTGGAAATTCTTCGCGGCGAGAATCCGCTCGTAAAGTTCGCGCGGCAGCGGCGCGCCGGTTTCGGTGTGTTCGGTCATCGCCGAAATGACTTCCCATTCCCAGCAGAAGTTTTCCATGAACTGGCTCGGTAGCTCGACCGCATCCCATTCGACGCCGTTGATGCCGGATACGCCGGGCTCGGCGATGCGCGTGAGCAGGTGATGCAGGCCGTGGCCGCACTCATGGAACAAGGTCAGCACCTGTTGGAAACTGTAGAGCGCCGGTTTGCCGCCGGCCGGCGCCGCCGCGTTGCAGACGAGGTAGGCGATCGGCGTTTCGCGGCCTTGCGCGCTTTCGCGCAGGCTGCGTGCTTCGTCCATCCAGGCGCCACCACGTTTTGTGCTGCGCGCATAGGGGTCGAGATAGAACTGGCCGACGAGTTCGCCGTCGCGCTCGATGCGGAAGAAGCGCACGTCCGGGTGCCAGACTGGCGTGGTGTCGGGCTTGACCTGCAAACCATAGAGCCGTTCGATCAGGCCGAACAGACCGGCAAGCACCTTGTGTTCAGGGAAATATTGGCGCAGCGCTTCTTCCGAAAAGTTGTAGCGTTTCTGGCGCAGTTTTTCCGCCGCATAGCCCATATCCCACGGTTGCAGTTCGGCGATATCGAATTCCGCCGCGGCAAAAGCGCGCAATTCCGCGAGATCGCGTTCGGCCGAGGGGCACGCGCGGGCCGCGAGGTCGCGTAGGAAAGCGATGACCTGGGCCGGCGATTCGGCCATCTTTGGCACCAGCGAAAGTTCCGCATGGCTGGCATAGCCGAGTAGCGCGGCGGCTTCGCGACGCAGTTCGAGAATGCGGCGGATGACGGGGCCGTTATCCCATTCCGGATGGCCGGCCTCAGCCGAGAATTCCGAGGCGCGCGTCGCATTCGCGCGCCACACGCGTTCGCGCAAGGCGCGCTCGTCGGCCTGACGCAGTACGCCCATGACGCAAGGCCCTTGCAGCGTCAGACGCCAGCCGGCGACGCCGGCCTGCTCGGCCGTTGCACGGGCCAGCGCCAGATCGTCGGTGGCAAGACCTTGCAGGGCCGTCGCGTCGGGAAAGTCCGCGTGCCAGATATTGGTTGCGTCAAGCAGATTTTCAGAAAACTTCGCGGAAAGCCCCGCGAGTTCTTCTTGAATCTCCTGAAAGCGCGGCTTGTCGTGCTCAGGTAGTTCGGCGCCGGAAAGGCGGAAGTCGCGTACCGCGTCGAGCACGACTTTGCGGCGCGCGTGCGGCCATGCGGAAAAGTCCGCGCCGACGGCGAGCGCTTTGTAGCGTTCAAAGAGTCCCGCGTTCTGGCCCAGTTCCGCATAGAAACGCGTGATCTCTGGTAATTGGGCGTTGTAGGCCTCGCGCCAGGCCGGCAGATCCATCACCGAATGCAGGTGACGCACCACGCCCCAGGCACGCGCAAGCCGGTCGCCGATTTCGGCCAGGGGCAGCGCGAAGCTTGCCCAGCTCGGTTGCGCCGTGTCTTGCGTCAGCTGGTCGACAAGTTCGCGGCCTTCCGCGGACGCCCTTCTAAAGGTCAAGAGGTAATTTGAACCTGCCTGATCTGGAGGTTGCGCTGCCGGATTACAGCGTAGACCTCCCGCGCGATATAACGCTTGAGACAGCGGATCGCTTCGAGTTT
>WQYQ01000003.1 GCA_009781175.1 Betaproteobacteria bacterium | reverse complement strand
CTCGAAGCGATCCGCTGTCTCAAGCGTTATATCGCGCGGGAGGTCTACGCTGTAATCCGGCAGCGCAACCTCCAGATCAGGCAGGTTCAAATTACCTCTTGACCTTTAGAAGGGCGTCCGAGGCTCGCAGGGCCAGTTCAACCGCCGCCCCGACGTGGTGCTGTTCGTCAACAGTCTGCCGCTGGCGGTGATCGAACTGAAAGCGCCGGGCAGCGCGGGCGCGCATCTGGCGGACGCGTTCAACCAGTTGCAGACTTACAAGCAGCAGATTCCGGCGCTGTTTTATGCCAATACGTTGCTGGTGACGGCCGATGGCATCGCGGCGCGCGTCGGTTCGCTGTCCGCCGATCTGGAACGCTTCATGCCGTGGCGCACCACGGATGGCAAGGCCATCGCGCCCAAGGGCGCGCCGGAACTGCCGACGCTGATCGAGGGCGTGTTCGAGCAGCGGCGTTTTCTGGAGCTGCTGCGCCATTTCACCGTGTTCGGCGAAACCGGCAATGGCCTTGCAAAGATCGTGGCGGGCTATCACCAGTACCACGCCGTCAACCGCGCCGATCCGCGCCGCCGACGCGAGGCAAGGCGTAGCCGAGGATCCGGCCTCCTACGGCTTACCCAGCGTGGCGACGCAGGCCAAGGGCGACCGGCGGGCGGGCGTGATCTGGCACACGCAGGGTTCCGGCAAAAGCCTGTTGATGGCTTTTTACGCCGGGCGATTGGTGAAACATCCAGCGCTGGAAAACCCGACGCTGGTGGTGCTGACCGACCGCAACGATCTGGATGACCAGTTGTTCGGCACCTTCTCGATGTGCCGCGACCTGATCCGCCAGACGCCGGTGCAGGCCGAAAGCCGCGAGGATTTGCAGAAGCTGCTGGCGCGCGCCTCTGGCGGCGTGATCTTCACCACCTTGCAGAAATTCGGCGAGACCGCCGGGCCGCTGACCACGCGCCGCAACGTGGTGGTGATCGCCAACGAGGCGCACCGTTCGCAATACGGCTTTCGCGCCAAGGTGGATGCGAAAACCGGCGAGGTTTCCTACGGCTTTGGCGAGTCCATTGATATTACGGCGTTGCGGTCACCATGCCGTCTTGGCGAGATGCAGGGCAAGCGCCACACTCACGGCAACCAATGCGCCGACCGGCAGCCAGAAGGCTGTCAGGTGCGCGCTCAACGCTGCCGATCCCGCCGCCGCACCGATGGCGCCCCCCAGATAGTTGAGTGACGAGTTCCACGCGATCGCCTCGGTGGCGTGAGCGGGATCGTGCGTAACCAGCGCATGTTGTTGCGGTGCAATGCTGGCCCAACCGGCCAGCCCCCACAAAAAACATCCCGCGCCCACCAAGGCTGGCGTGCCCCATCCGGCCAGAAAGAAACCGATGCCGAGCAGCGTCAGAACCGCTGTCGTTGCTCGCGCCGGCGGCAGATGGCGGTCGATCACCCGGCCAATCAGCATTGCGCCGGCCATGCCGCCCAAACCCCACGCCCAGATGAGAACCGGGACGGCTGCCGCCATACCGCGCGCGGCAGCCACTTCGGCAAGGTACGTGTAAAGACCCAGCGAAGCGATGCCGGTCCACAGCGTCACACTCAAGGTGGTGAGCGAGAAAGGCGCGCGCAGCGCCGCCAGACGATCGCGCCATGCAATCGCCGCAGGTACGGGAAACCCGCTGGCGCGAACAGCCACCCCGGCTGCGGCCACCAGCCCAATCAGCACGATCAGGCCGATGGTCCAGCGCCAGCCGAGCCGATGCTCAATCAGCAAACCCACCGGAACGCCCAAAGCCGTGCCCATGCTGAGGCCGGCTAGTACCAGCGCCAGCGCCCTGCCGCGTTGAGTTGTCCCCACCATGCCGGCGGCGCTCGCGGCAGCCAAGGGTGAATAAAGCCCCGCTCCGATACCCGCCAACAATCGCGCGGCCAGCAAAATGGCCAGCGATGGCGCCAGCATCGTTGCCGCGTTGCCGAACGTGAACAGCGCCAAGCCGCCCAGCAGCGCCTTGCGGGCCGAATGCCGGCCGGCGACAAAAGACAGCGCTGGCGCGCTGATGGCGTAGGCAGCGGTGAACAGCACCACGCCCAAGCCGGTCAACGCCTGAGTCGTGCCCAGATCGCGGGCCATGCCGGGCAGCAGCCCGGCCAGCACATAGGCATCCAGGCCCAGCGCAAAGGCCCCGAGCGTCAATGGCCACAGGCGGCTCATCATTCCTGCTCTGCCGCCAGAACCGCGTCGAGCAAACCGGGGAATTTTGCGTCCAGCACTTCGCGGCGCAAGCTGATCCAGCAGTTGCGGCCTTCCGGACGGGTGCAGGTCACGCCCGCTTCGCGCAGGATGCGGGTGTGGTGCGCCACCGTGGACTTGGGCGTGTCCGGCCCCAAGTCCACGCTGTTAACCGCCTGACGGTCAGCCAGAATGCGCACCATGTTCAGCCGCGCCGGATCGCTCAAGGCGAACAGGACACGCGGCAAGCTGATGTCCTCAGGGTCGGGATGTTCGTAGAAGCGGGTCATGGCGTGGTAATTGTTCTATGATTACAGAACAATTATTGTTCGACCTTTATCGAACAGTCAAGCTTTTGACGCAGGAAGCCTTGCGCAAGCTGATCAACGACGGCATCCGCTCGCGCAGCAAGGCCAATATCGTCGAAACGCAGGCTTTCTCGGAACGGCTGGAAGATGCCGTGGCGCGCTACCACGCCAATGCCATCACCACGGCGGAGGTGTTGCAGGAATTGATCTGCTTGGCCAAGGACATCCGCGCAGCGCGGCAACGCGGCGAGGAATCCGGCCTTTCCGACGAGGAAATCGCCTTTTACAACGCGCTGGCCGAAAACGAATCGGCGGTGCAGATGATGGGCGACGATAAGCTGCGCGTCATCGCCCACGAACTGCTGATGAGCCTGCGCGAAAACGTCTCGGTCGATTGGGCACACCGCGAATCCGCCCGCGCCCGGCTGCGCGTGCTGGTCAAGCACATCCTACGCAAATACGGCTCTACCCGCCCGACTTGCAGGATGCGGCGGTGCAAACGGTGTTGCAACAGGCGGAAGCGCTGTCGGCGGAGTAGGCCATTTAGGACGCTACGTAATCTGCGCCACGTCTCCCTGTTCCTGCATTTCCAAAATCCGTGGCCGCGCTAGAAATGGCTGGGGTTTGGCAATGGCGTAGCCTTGCGCGTAGTCCACACCGATTTTTTTGAGCGCCTCTAGAATTTCGGCGCTCTCGACGAACTCCGCAATCGTCCGCTTACCCATCATGTGCGCCAGATGGCTGATCATCTCGACCATCGCGTAGTCAACCGGATCGCTGAGCATATCCTTGACGAAACTGCCATCGATCTTCAAATAATCCACGGGCAACTGTTTCAGATATGCGAAAGAAGCCATGCCGGCGCCGAAATCGTCGAGCGCGAATTTGCAGCCTATTGCCTGCAATTCCTGGATGAAGTGAATCGCGTTGGAAAGATTCGCGATCGCCGTCGTCTCCGTCACCTCGAAACAGATCGTCTCGGGCGCCAGCTTGTGCAGCGCGAACTGTTCGCGCAAGAAGCTCAGAAATACCGGATCGCCAACGGTCGCCCCCGATAGATTGATCGCGCAGGTGGTAATCGGTTTACCGCCGGAGACGCTTTGCCGCTCGGCCATAATCGCAAACGCGTTCTGCACCACCCAGCGGTCGAGCAAAGGCATGAGGCCGTAACGCTCGGCGGCCGGAATGAATTTTCCCGGCGCGACAAGCCGCCCGCTTTCGTCCTGCAAACGCAGCAGCACCTCAAGGTGGATACCCGTATCACCAGCGTCATCAACCGCAACGATGTCCTGGCAGTACAAGAGAAACCGCTGCTCTTCAAGCGCCTGGTGGATTTGCTGCGCCCACATCATTTCACCGAAACGCAGCGATAGCTCAGTATTGTCCTGACTGTAGACCTGCACACGATTGCGCCCCTTTTCCTTGGCCAGGTAGCAGGCCATGTCGGCCGCCTGCAATGCTTCGGCGGGGCCGTATTGCGAGGGCTGCATATTCACCAGGCCGATACTCGCGCCAATGACGAAGGTGCGCCCATTCGCCGTGAAATTCAGATCCGCAACGGCTTGAAGCAATTTTTCCGCAATTTGCAGCGCAGGTTCCGGCGGGCAGTTTTCCAGCAACACGCCGAATTCGTCCCCGCCCAAACGCGCCAAGGTGTCGCTTTCGCGCAGACAACCCTGTAAGCGGCTCGTTACCTTGCAGAGCAGTTGGTCCCCGAGCGCATGTCCGCATGTGTCGTTGACCACCTTGAACTGGTCCAGATCAAGATACAGCAAGGCATGCCGCCCCCCCAGGTCTTTCTGGCACTCGATCGCCTGGGTCAGGCGGTGATCGAATTCGCGGCGGTTATATAGTCCCGTCAATACATCGTGACGGGCATGCCAGGACAGGTTGGCCATATAGCGCCGTTCGCGAGTCATGTCACGGAAAACCAATACGGCCCCGGTTACGGCTTTTTGACGGAATAGCGGCGTCGCAACCACAGACACCGCAACCCGTTTGCCATCGACAACGCGTTGCAGCATCCATGAACCGGAAATCTCGGAGACGATTTTACCGCTCAGAATCGTCTTGGCCGGGTTATTTTCATCGCCCTGCGCTGTCTCTGCCGCATCGGCATCGATCAACTGGAACAACGCACTCAGCGGCTTGAACACACAGGTATTATAGGATTTGCCAATGAGCCGTTCGGCCGCCGCATTCATGTACTGAATCCGGCCCCGCTCGTTGAGCGTCATGACCGCATCCCCGATTGCCGCTAGCGTAACCTGGGCGCGCGCCAGTTCGTCGCTCAGGGCGTCCTCGACACGCTGCCGCTGACGTATCAATTTGCGCGTGCCGAGAGCGCCAATCAGGACCAGAATAGCTACCGTGACGAGGTTAACCCCGAGCAGAATACGCGCTACTTCCCGCGAGCCTTCGCCCAAAGCCTGCGAAAATGCCATTTTAAAGGGCATGAAGCGTTCGTTGATCGAGTGGATTTGCGCAAGCCAAGCCTCCACCTGCTCCGCGTCATGGAAACCGTGCGCTCTACTCGAATGAATGGTTTCGCCAAGGTGTTGCAGTTCCAGCATCAGCGGATCGGTTTCTTCCCAAATCCGAACCGCATCCGCAAAGTAACTCACCCCACCAAAGGCTCGCGCCACACGGATCATTCCGGGAATATCCCGCGGATGGTTTCCTTTGGTGAGCAAGCTGCGATAAGCCTCGTCGTGATCCAAGGCTGGCTCCTGAAGCAGCATCCGCGCACGCCGTGCCTCAAGCGGTTTGGCTAGCGCAGTCAAATAACGCTCATATTGCGTTGCGTCGCCGCTCTGGGCATACAAACCAAGAAAATAGACTGCGTCTTTCTGTCCTTTCGAATACAGGCTCTCGCTATTGACATAAGCGCGCACCGTAGACAGAACATCGATACTAAAAAATATCAGCGCAGCCTGCAGGACAGCCACGCAGATCAGCGGCCAAGTGACGCTGAGTATGCGTGTTACGGAGTTGGGCCGTCCGAATTTCATGGCTTTATCGATTCAAAAGAATATCTCATCGGATAAGGGGAAAAATCCTCTGGGTGAAATCCTTTGCTGCACCACTATATTTTAAAGTTTTACGGTCTCTCATGCCGATGCTTGAGCGACAGCGCTACCAGAGGGAATCGAAACAATTCAGTTCAGACGGCTGGGACTTGGTTTAGCCTAGCGTATCGTTGCCTACAGCTTCACAACCCCCTTATGAGCCCACTCCTTGCGCTACTTATCCATATCTTCAAGAACGCGCTGCTGATCCTGGCCGCCCTGCTCCCGATCATCAATCCGCCAGGCGCCGCGCCCCCCTTTCTCTTGCTGACTCAAGACGCTTCGCAGGAAACGCGCCATTTCCTCGCCCGGCGCATCGCATTAAATTCGACGATCCTGCTGCTCGCCGCAATGTTCATCGGCTCGTATGTGCTCGACTATTTCGGTATTTCGGCGGGAACGGTAAGGGTCGCGGGCGGCCTGCTGGTCGCGTCGATGGCTTGGAAAATGTTACAAACCGATGACCAGAGCGCAAGTGGCGGAAAGACGGCCGCGGTGGAATGGAGCCGCAAAATCGCCGAGCGCCGCGCGTTCTATCCGCTGACTTTTCCGCTTACGGTCGGCCCCGGCTCGACCGCCGTGGCGGTGACCCTGGGCGCAAGCATCTACCGGGACGCCAGCCGGCCCCTGGCGGCGCCGTTTGCGGCCTTGGTCGCCATCGCCGTCATCGCCCTGGCGATTTATTTATGCCTCCGCTTCGCCGACCGGATCGTGAAGCTGCTTGGAGAAACCGGCACCACGGTATTTCTGCGCCTGGCCGCGTTCGTATTGCTGTGCATCGGCATCGAAATTCTGCGCAGCGGCTTATTCGAACTCATCGAACCGCTTTTGCATGCGGCGCATCGCTAGGCATCCCGAATGTACTCGACGATATCGAAGTCATACTCGTTGAACTCGTCAGCTGCGACATGCCGCCGCGAGACTTCACGCAGGGAATGCCCCGCCAGCGCGGGGAAATGCGTATCGCCCGGCACTTCGGCCGCAACTTCGGACAGATAGACGCGATCGGCCAAAGGCAAGGCTTGCGCATAAATCTGCCCACCGCCAATCACGAACACGCGCGCCACGTCCGAACACGCCGCCAAGGCGGACTCCAGCGAAGGGAAGACTTCCGCGCCATCGGGCGCAAGCACCGTCTGCCGGCTGATGACGAGGTTGCGCCGCCCAGGCAACGGACGCCCGAGTGAATCCCAGGTCTTGCGTCCCATCACGACGGGACAGCCGAGCGTCAGCGCTTTGAAATGGCGCATATCCTCACGCAAGCGCCAGGGCAGCGAATTATCACTACCGATTATGCCGTTGCGCGCCACGGCGGCGATCAGGCAAAGCTCGGGCCGCGCCATCAGACCGCCACCGGGGCCGCGATATGCGGATGAGGTTCGTAGCCTTCGAGCATGAAATCCTCAAAACGGAATGCGAACAGATCCTTCACCTCCGGGTTCAGGCGCATCGTCGGCAAAGGCCGCAGCTCGCGTGAAAGCTGGAGCTTCGTCTGTTCCAAATGATTAACGTACAAATGAGCGTCGCCGAAGGTATGCACGAAATCGCCCGGCGCATAGCCGCAAACCTGCGCCAGCATCAAGGTCAGCAGCGCATAGCTCGCGATGTTGAACGGCACGCCGAGAAAAATATCGGCGCTGCGCTGATAAAGCTGGCAGGACAGTTTGCCGTCGGCGACATAGAACTGGAACAGCACATGGCACGGCGGCAGGGCCATGCGCTCGACATCGCCCGGATTCCAGGCCGAAACGATGTGCCGCCGCGAGTCCGGGTTCTTCCGCAAGCCTTCGACAAGCTGCGCGATCTGATCGATCTCGCGCCCGTCAGCGGTTTTCCAATGCCGCCATTGATGCCCATACACCGGGCCCAGATCCCCAGTCTCATCGGCCCATTCATCCCAAATCGAAACCCCGTTTTCCTTCAAATAACGGATGTTGGTTTCGCCCTTGAGGAACCACAGCAGCTCATAAATGATCGAGCGCAGATGCAGTTTCTTGGTCGTGACGAGCGGAAAACCCTCGGCCAAATCGAAACGCATCTGCCAGCCGAAAACCGACAAGGTGCCCGTACCGGTGCGGTCGGCCTTGCGATGGCCGTGCTCAAGCACATGCCGCATGAGTTCGTGATACTGGCGCATAGCGGAAGCGGGGTTAGAAAAGTGTCATTGTACTTTTTAAACCGCCAGAAACGGCATCGGGTACAATCGCATACCCTTCTAAAAGCGGTCATGCATGAAAACCACCGCCCTCGACTTCGAGCAATCGATTGTTGAACTCGAAACCAAAATCGAAGAATTGCGTTATGTGCAGGACGATTCCGCCGTCGACATCTCAGAAGAGATCGCCCGGCTGGAAGTCAAGCGCCAGGCACTGACCAAGGACATCTACGCCAAGCTCACACCGTGGCAGATCGCGCTGGTCGCGCGTCATCCGCAGCGTCCCTACACGCTCGATTACGTCAAGCACCTGTTCACCGATTTCGAAGAACTGCACGGCGACCGCGCCTTTGCCGACGATCACGCCATCGTCGGTGGCCTGGCGCGCTTCAATGGCGCGGCCTGCGTGGTCATGGGCCACCAGAAAGGCCGCGACACCAAGGAAAAAATCCTGCGCAACTTCGGCATGCCGCGGCCCGAGGGCTATCGCAAAGCCGAGCGCCTGATGCGCTTGGCGGAAAAATTCGGCCTGCCGATCTTCACCTTCGTCGACACGCCCGGTGCTTATCCCGGCATCGGCGCGGAAGAACGCGGCCAATCCGAAGCCATCGGCCGCAACCTCTATGTGATGGCCGAACTCAAGGTCCCGCTGATCTGCACGATCATCGGCGAAGGCGGCTCCGGCGGCGCGCTCGCCATCGCAGTCGGCGATCAACTGCTGATGCTGCAATACGCCACCTACTCGGTCATTTCGCCCGAAGGCTGCGCCTCGATTCTCTGGAAGAGCGCCGAGAAAGCGCCCGAAGCGGCGGAGACGATGGGCATCACCGCCTCGCGCCTCAAATCGCTCGGCCTGATCGACCGCATCATCAACGAGCCGATCGGCGGCGCGCACCGCGACCATCGCGCGATGGCGCAATCGCTCAAACGCGCCCTGGCCGATTCGCTGCGCCAAGTCTCCGAATACACACCCGCAGAACTGCTCGAAAAACGTTTCGAGCGCATCATGAGCTATGGCCGCTTCAAGGAGAAAGCCGTCGCCTGACCTCGCCGCGCGGGTCGGCGGCGCGCTGACCCCTTATCTCCACGCTGGCGACGTAATAACCGTCGGCTTCTCGGGCGGGCTCGACTCCACCGTTCTTCTGCATCTGCTCGCGCGGCTCGCGCCGCAGTTCGGTTTCACGCTGCGCGCCGCGCATGTGCACCACGGCCTGCAAACCGCGGCCGACGCCTGGCCCGCGCATTGCGCGGCAATCTGCGCCGAGCTTGGCGTGCCTTTCACCCTGCTGCATGTCGCCGTCGACCGCGCCCATCCGCAGGGCATTGAAGCCGCCGCGCGCGCGGTCCGCCATGCGGCCTTGCGCAAGCTTGGCGGCGACTGGCTCGCGCTCGCCCATCATCGCGGCGATCAAGCCGAAACCCTACTGCATCGTTTGACGCGCGGCAGCGGCGTGCAAGGCGCCGCCGCGATGCGCATCGCCGACACGCGCAACGCCCCGCCCGCGCTGCTGCGGCCTTTGCTCAACGAACCGCGCAGCGAACTCGTAACCTGGGCGCAAGCCCAAAACCTCACCTGGATCGAAGACCCCAGCAATAGCGACACCGCCTACAGCCGCAACTTCATCCGCTACACCATCATGGCCCCGTTGCAACAGCGCTTCCCCGGCGCGGAAGCCGCGCTGGCGCGCGCGGCGGAACACTTCGGCGAAGCGGCGGAACTGCTCGGCGCGCTGGCCGCAATCGATTACACCGCCGTCCAGGAAGGGAAACGGGCGCGGCGGAGCACCCTGCTCTCGCTCAGCGATGCGCGCCTGGCGAATCTTTTGCGCCAACGCCTGGCGGCCCGCCACTGGCTTGCCCCCGATGCGCGCCAGCTCGAAGAAGCCTTGCGCCAGCTCCGCAGCGCGCAGCCGCCCTGGCACGCGCGTTTCGACAGTTGGGCGCTGTGCGCACAAGACGACGAAGTCTGGATCGAACCCGCCGATCCGCCTTCCGCGCCGGGAAGCCTCATTTGGCGCGGCGAAGCCCAACTCGACTGGGGCGTCGTGCGCCTGCATTTCCTGCCCGCCGACGCGGGTGCAGGGCTTGGATTGATCCCCGGCCGCGCCGAACTGCGCCCGCGCAGCGGCGGCGAACGCATCCAGCCCGATCCGCGCCGCCCCGCGCGAGACCTCAAAACCCTCGCACGCGAACACGGCGTTCCATCCTGGCTGCGCGATCTGATTCCGGTAATCTGGAATGCGGAAAAGCCGGTCTGGTACGCCGGTGCGGCGGAATGCAAAGCGCCCGGTAATTATCGAATCGAGCATGAGCTTTTAGTCGCGTTGGAGTTCTGATGCGGCCGGCGCCACGTTTGTTAATGGTTGCAGTGACTCCCTCGCCACGAATCGAGGTGCTTTCACTTTGTCCTCGAGTTCAATCCCAACTCAGCGCGCCGCCCGTCTGGTACTCGGTGATGCGCGTTTCGAAGAAATTCTTCTCCTTGCGCAGATTCGCCTGTTCGTCGAGCCACGGCAGCACGTTTTCCTCGCCCGGAAAAGGTTCGGCAAGCCCGAGCTGGCGCGCGCGCCGGTTGGCGATGAAACGGAACTGCCTGACGTGCAGTTCGGCGTTGTAGCCGAGGATCGGTTCGCGCAGGATGTAGCCCGCATAACCGGCCTCTGCGGCCTCGGCCTCTTCCCACAGCGCCTGCACGGCGCGCGGGTCGAGCGTGAGCTTTTCTTCCTGTAACAGTTCGCGCACGACGCGGATGCCGAAAGCGCAGTGCAGCACTTCGTCGCGCATGATGTACTGGAATTGTTCGGCCGTGCCCTTCATCAAGCCGCGCCGCTGCAGCGCGAAGATCGGGGTAAAGCCGTTGTAGAACCAGCAGCCTTCGAAGATGCCGGCGAAGAAAAGATACGAGAGCGCGAATTCGTGCAGATTGTCGCGCTCGGTCAGGTCGAAATCCGCGCGCATCACACGTTCGAGCCGCCGGTTGGCGAGCGCGATCTTGGCGTGGATCTCCGGCACGACGCGGTAGCGGTTGTAGATTTCCTGCTGGTCGAGCCCAAGGCTTTCGATGCAGTGCTGGTAAGTCCAGGTGTGCAGCGCTTCCTCGTAGACCTGCCGCGCCTGGTAGATCTGCACTTCGGGCGCGGTCATCTTCTCCATCACCGCGAGCCCGATGTTGCGCATCGCGAGGATGTCGGAGGTGGTGAGATAGGCGAGCACGTTTTCGAACATGTGGCGCTCGGTGGCCGAGAGCTTGTAGTTATAGTCGTGCACATCCTGCGCCATCGAGATTTCGAGCGGCGTCCAATGATTGTGGTTGGCCTTGAGGAAGAATTCCCAGGCCCACGGATACTTGAAGGGCGCGAGCTGGTTGATGTCGCTGTGGCCGTTGACGATGCGTTTGTCCTGCGCGCCGACGGCCGCGAGCGCGGCGGGGTTATTGAAACGCTGGTTCATTGGCAAGCCTCGCAATCGGGGTTGTCGATGGAGCAGAACTGCGGCTCGGCGGGTGCGGCAACGGCGGTTTCGACCGGTGCGCTGATCTTTTCCATCGCCGTCGCGCCGAGCGTGCGCAGGTAGTAAGTCGTCTTGAGGCCGCGCTTCCACGCAAGCTTGTAGATTTCGTCGAGCTTGCGGCCCGAAGCGTTGGCCAGATACAGATTCAGCGACTGAGCCTGGTCGATCCATTTCTGCCGCCGCGCGGCGGCCTCGATCAGCCATTTCGGATCGATCTCGAAGGCGGTGGCGTAGCGGGCCTTCAGTTCGTCCGGGATGCGGTCGATGCGCGCGAGCGAGCCGTCGAAATACTTGAGATCGGCGACCATCACCTCGTCCCACAGGCCCAGGGCCTTGAGGTCGCGCACAAGGTATTCGCCGACCATCGTGAATTCGCCCGAGAGGTTCGATTTCACGTAGAGGTTTTGATAATCCGGCTCAATGCAGGCGGATACGCCGATGATGTTGGAGATCGTCGCGGTCGGCGCGATCGCCACGCAGTTGGAGTTGCGCAAGCCGTCGCGGGCGATCTTCCCGCGCAGCGCATCCCAGTCGAGCGTGACGGAGCGGTCGAGTTCGACCGGCTCGCCACGGCCTTCTTCGAGCAGCGCAACAGAGTCGAGCGGCAGGATGCCGTGCTGCCACAGGCTGCCCTCAAAGCTCGAATACACGCCGCGTTCGCGCGCAAGCTCGGTCGAGGCCCAGTACGCCTGATAGCACACCGCCTCCATCGAGCGGTCGGCGAACTCGACGGCCTGTTCGCAGGCGAAAGGCAGGCCCATGCGGTGCAGACAATCGGCAAAGCCCATGATGCCAAGCCCGACCGGACGGTGGCGCGAGTTGGCGTTGCCCGCTTTCGGCGTGGCGTAGAAATTGATGTCGACAACATTGTCGAGCATGCGCATCGCCGTGCCCACGGTGCGCGCGAGCTTGGCCTGATCGAGCCGCCAGACGCCATCGATCAGCGCCAGATGCGCGGGCAGGTTCACCGAGCCGAGGTTGCACACCGCGGTTTCGTCCGCAGAGGTATTCAGCGTGATCTCGGTGCACAGGTTCGAGCTGTGCACGACGCCGGCATGCTGTTGCGGCGAGCGCAGGTTGCAGGCGTCCTTGAAGGTAATCCACGGGTGACCCGTCTCGAACAGCATCGTGAGCATCTTGCGCCACAGTTGCACAGCGGGAATTTTTTTGTGCAGCTTGAGTTCGCCGCGCGCGGCCTTCTCCTCGTAGGCAACATAGGCTTCGGCGAAGGCGCGGCCTACCTTGTCATGCAGATCGGGCGCGTCGGAGGGCGAAAACAGCGTCCACTTCTCGCCCGCGATCACGCGCTGCATGAAGAGGTCCGGAATCCAGTTCGCGGTGTTCATGTCGTGCGTGCGGCGGCGTTCGTCGCCGGTGTTCTTGCGCAGTTCGAGGAATTCCTCGATGTCGAGGTGCCAGGTTTCGAGGTAGGCGCAGACCGCGCCCTTGCGTTTGCCGCCCTGGTTGACCGCCAGCGCGGTGTCGTTGACCACCTTGAGGAATGGGATCACGCCCTGGCTCTTACCGTTGGTGCCTTTGATGCGCGAACCGAGCGCACGCACCGGCGTCCAGTCGTTGCCCAGACCGCCGGCGTATTTCTGCAAAAGGGCGTTTTCCTTGATCGACTGGTAGATACCGTCCAGATCGTCAGCAACGGTGGTGAGATAGCAGGACGAGAGTTGCGAATGCAGCGTGCCGGAGTTGAACAGCGTCGGCGTGCTGCTCATGAAATCGAAGGAGGAAAGCAGACGGTAGAACTCGATCGCGCGCGCCTCGCGGTCGACTTCGTTGAGCGCCAAGCCCATCGCCACGCGCATGAAGAAACTTTGCGGCAGTTCGATGCGGCGCTCTTCGATGTGCAGGAAATAACGGTCGTAGAGCGTCTGCAAGCCGAGGTAGTCGAAGCGCAGGTCGTTGCACGCATCGAGCGCACCCGCCAGGCGCGGCAAATCGTATTCGCCGAGGCGCGGATCAAGCAGGCCCGCAGCGACGCCTTCGCGGATCAGGCCAGGAAAAGCCTCGGCGAGGCGCTCGCCAAGCGCCGCGTGGCCGAGTTCCGCGCCGAGCACTTCAACGCCGATGTTGCGCAGAAGCAGGCGCGCGGCGAGTTTTGCGTAATCCGGGTCGCGTTCGATCAGCGTGCGCGCCGCCATCACGAGCGACTGGCGCACGGCCTCAGCCGGCACGCCGTCGTAGAGGTTGTGCAGCGTGTGTTCAAACACGGCTTCGGCGCTGACATCCCGCAAGCCCTCGCAGGCTTCGCGAATGCTGGCGAGCAGCGCGGCTTCATCGAGCGGGCGGCGCGCTTCGCCGTCCACAACGTGCAAACGGATGCGTCCGGATTCGGGTTGCGCGGCCAGTTGGGCCGCGCGCTCAGCGGCGCGTCTCTCGCGATAGAGCACGTAGGCGCGCGCCACGGTGTGCTCGCCCGCGCGCATCAGCCCAAGTTCAACCTGATCCTGAATGTCCTCGATATGCAGCGTGCCGCCACCCAGCAGGCGGCGCAGGAAGGCTTGCACCACGCCATCGGTGATTTTGGCGATGAGGTCGCGCTGGCGCGCCGAAAGAGCGCCGTGCCGGCCTTCCACGGCGATGAAAGCCTTGCCGAGCGCAATCGCAATCTTCTCGGGCTCGAAGCGCACGACGGAGCCGTTGCGGCGAATTACCTCGTAGGCTTGCACCAGCGAAGTTTGTTGGACGGGTGAGGTAACGCTCGTCTCTGAGGTATACATCCCTGATCTCTCCAGTAGAGGACGGGGAACGCATGGTCAAAGCGAAGGCGAAATCGCCCCGCAGTGGCGGGAGGCGAAACGGCCGTCGCGATCGACCGGAGGAGCCCCGCCCCGGATTAGCTTGCCTCATGATCGCGGCGGGACGCCACGAGCGCGAGGATCGGATCGTACCGGCGGCAGGTCTCCTGGCTTGCGCTTCGCCGCCGGCGCGCGCCTTCCCGGATGACCCAGTGGCTTTGCGGCCGGCTCTTCGCTCACAGTTGCGGGGGCAGCTCCGGCATGGGTCGGCCATGAACTAGCCAATCGCACCGGATTCCCTTTCAATCCCTGTTCGGGAACCGTCGATCAACATAGGATACACAAACTAGCACAACTAAATCTAGTAATATTTTTATTTTTAAGCACTACATATAGTTGCCATTGCAGTGTACCGCGAGACGGAAACCAATGCCGGGGTTTGTGTTCGGCCCGTGGTAATAAACCTGCAACAGTACGCGGCGAAGATGCCGACTCATGCCAAGCGTCCGCAGCGTTTTTATCTCCGATGTTCACCTGGGCACGCGCGCCAGCCAGGCCGAACGCCTGCTCGATTTCCTGCGTGAGCATCCGGCCGAACGGCTTTTCCTAATCGGCGACATCATCGACTTCTGGTCGATGAGCCGCGGCATCCACTGGAGCGCCATGCAGAACACCGTGGTGCAGAAGGTGCTGCGGCGCGCGCGCCACGGCGAGGAAGTGATCTTCATTCCCGGCAACCACGATGAGGCCCTGCGCGATTACATCGGCACCGTATTCGGCGACATCCGCGTCGAAAGCGAATGGGTGCACCGCACGGCCGACGGCCGCCAGTTCCTGCTCGTGCATGGCGACGAGTTCGACCAGGTGACGCGCTATCACAAGTGGGTCGCGGTGCTCGGCGACATGGCCTATAACCTGCTCGTGCGTGTGAACCTCTGGCTGTCGTGGTGGCGGCGCAAGCTCGGCGTCTCGGGCTACTGGTCGCTCGCCGGCTTCGCCAAGCGCAAGGTCAAGCGCGCGCTCGAATTCATCTTCGATTTCGAGCAGTGCGTGATTCACGCCGCCCGCACGCGCGGGCTCGACGGCGTGATCTGCGGCCATATCCACTGGGCGGCGCTGCGCGAGGTCGACGGCCTCACCTACGTCAATTGCGGCGACTGGGTTGATTCCTGCACCGCGATCGTCGAACACCACGACGGCCGCCTTGAACTCGTCCAGTGGGGCAAGGTCGCGCTCGCCCCGGCGCATGAACACGAATCTCCCTTGCTTGAGGAAGCCTGAATGACGCGCGTATTGATGATGTCCGACGTGTATTTCCCGCGCATTAACGGCGTATCGACCGCCATCGAGACACACCGCAGCGGGCTTGCCGCGCACGGCGTCGAAGTCCGCCTGATCGCGCCGCGCTATGGCGACGAAGAAGACCAGCCAGACATTCTGCGGCTGCCCGGCTGGAAAGTGCCAAGCGACCCCGAGGACCGCATCGTCCCGCCGCTCGCGCTGCGCCGCGCCACGCTCAAAGCTGCCGCGTGGGCCGACCTGATTCACATCCAGACGCCGTTCTCCGCACATTACGCCGGCATCGCCGCGGCCAAGCGCCATCGTCTGCCGGTCGTCGCGACCTACCATACGTTGTTCGAGGAGTACCTCCAGCTCTACGCCAAACGCTTCCCGGCCGGACCGCTGCGCGCGCTCGCACGCGCCGTTTCGCGCCATCAATGCAACCAATTAACGACGACGATCGTGCCCTCGCTCGCAATGCAAGAGCGCCTGCGCGAATACGGCATCCGCGCGCCGCTGCATGTGCTGCCGACCGGCGTGCCGCTCGGCCAGTTCACAGCCACCGAGCGTCCGGCGCAGCGCGCGCGCTTCCGCGCCCGCCACGGCATTCCTCCCGATCAACCGGTCGCGCTCTTCGTCGGCCGCGCCGCGCACGAAAAGAACATCGGCTTCCTGATCGAAGCGCTCGCGCTCGCACGCCGTACCTGCCCCAACCTGCTGTTGCTCATCGCCGGCGAAGGGCCAGCGCTCGCCGATCTGCAACGGCAGGCCGAACGGCTCGGTCAGAGCGCACATGTCCGCTTCCTCGGCTACCTCGACCGCGCGCACGAACTGCCGGACTGCTACGCCGCGGCCGACCTGTTCGCCTTCGCCTCGCACACCGAAACCCAGGGCCTCGTACTGATCGAAGCCATGGCGGCCGGCCTGCCGGCCGTCGCGCTCGCGGTAATGGGCACGCGCGATCTGCTTGCCGCCGGGCGCGGCGCGCTCACGCCGTCCGCCGACCTCGCCGACTTCGCCGCCGCGCTGGCGCAACTTGCTGGCGACGCCGCGCTGCGCGAACGGCTCGGGCGCGAAGCCTGCGAACTGGCCCAGGAATGGTCGGACGAGGCCCTCACCGCGCGGCTCGCCGCGCTCTACCGCGAACTGATCGCCAATCGCCCGATACCGGAGACTGCATGGAAAGCCCATTCAAAGGCAAAACAGGTCTGAAACGGATTTGGAATGCCTTCCACTACTCGATGGACGGCTTCCGCTCCGCATACAAAAATGAGGACGCTTTCCGCCAGGAAACCTGGCTCGCCGTGGTGCTGATTCCAACTGCGCTCGCGCTCCCAGTCGGCATGCTCGGCCGCGCGCTGATGATCGCCAGCGTGCTGCTCGTGCTGATCGTGGAACTGCTCAACTCGGCGATCGAGGCCGCGGTCGACCGGATCTCGCTCGACCAGCACAAACTCGCCAAGCGCGCCAAGGACATCGGCAGCGCCGCTGTTTTCGTCGCGCTATTCAACGTCGTCGCAGTGTGGGCCTGCGTTCTGCTCGCATAAGCAAAGGAAGCCGTATGGATTTTAGTGACATCTTAGGTGAGATCGACCTACGTACTGCCCGTATCACCGAAGGAGGCCGCATGGAAAAACCGCTTGCAATCACGCTCGTCACCGAAACCCATCCGCCCGAACTCAACGGCGTGGCGATGACGGTCGGCCGCCTGATCCACGGCATGCGCGAACGCGGCCACCGCGTCTCCGTCGTGCGGCCGCGCCAGCAGGCCAACGAAACGCCGCTGGCCGACGAAACGCTCGTCGGCGCTCTGCCGATGCCCGGCTATCCCGGCCTGCGCTTCGGCATGCCGGCCGCAGCGCGCCTGCGCCGCCTATGGCGCACGGCGCGGCCCGACGCGGTGCACATCGTCACCGAAGGGCCGCTCGGCTGGTCAGCGCTCAAGGCCGCACGCCGGCTCGGCCTGCCGGTGACGAGCGGCTATCACACTAATTTCGACCACTACAGCCGCCACTATGGCATCGGCATGCTGCGGCCGGTGGTGGCGGGCTGGCTGCGCCATTTCCACCGCCGCGCCGACGCCACATTGGTGCCGACCCCGGCGCTCGCGGCGAACCTCGCCGAACACGGCATTCTGGGGCTGCGCGTCGTCGGACGCGGCGTCGATACGCGGCTCTTCTCGCCGCTGCGCCGCGACAGAAGCTTGCGCGCGGCCTGGGGCCTGGCGCCGGAACAGCTCGCGGTGCTCTACGTCGGCCGGCTCGCGCCGGAAAAGAACCTCGGCCTCGTCGAAGCGAGTTTCCGCCGCATCGCGCGCCACGTACCGAGCGCGCGCATGATCTGGGTCGGCGATGGGCCGGCGCGTGCCCGGCTCGCGCGGAACCATCCCGACCACCACTTCGCCGGCGCGCGCTACGGCGCGGACCTCGCCGCGCACTATGCCTCGGCCGACCTTTTCCTGTTCCCAAGCCTGACCGAAACCTACGGCAACGTCACCGTCGAGGCGATGGCGAGCGGCCTGCCGGTCGTGGCCTATGCCAGCGCCGCCGCGGCGCTGCTGATCGACAGCGGCCGCAACGGCCTCACGCTACCGCCCGGCGATGCCGAAGTTTTCATGCAGACGGCTGAAATGCTCGCCAGCGACGACGAACTGCGAACCAGAATCGGCGGGGCTGCACGCAACAGTGTGCTGCCGCTCGCCTGGGACGCGGTCATCGGCGACTTCGAAGCCGCGCTGCGCGAAGCGATCGGGCGGCGCTCCGGCGCAAAGTCTTGAATCGCCTGGCGCTACCGCTTCGGGTCAGCTTTACTTAAACGATCTCATCCTTAACGAACGAAGGAACGCGCCATGGGACTTCTCGACCAACTCGCCGGACAACTCTTGGGCAACTCGAACACCGCAACCGGCGGCAACGAACTCGTCCAACTCGCGCTGCAATTGCTGCAAAACCATGAGGGCGGCATGAGCGGCCTGCTCCAGCGGCTCTCGGCAAGCGGACTCGGAGAACAAGTCCAGTCATGGATCGGCGCTGGCGCCAATCAATCGATATCGGGCGAACAGCTCACCAGCGCACTCGGCTCCGAAGCCATCGGCGCGCTCGCGGCAAAACTCGGCCTCGATCCGGCCAGCGCCGCTCACGGACTTGCCCAAGTGCTGCCGCAGATCGTCGACCACGCGACGCCGAACGGCTCAGCTGAAGGCGCGGACGCGCTTCTGCAACAGGGACTTTCCGCGCTTGGCAGCCTTTTCCGCTAAAGGCCGAGCGAAGCCTTTCCCAATTCTCGGCCCGCGCCATGCGGCAATAAGGCACGGACGGCGCGGCTTGAAAACCACCAAACCGCGCCCAAGTCGTACATCAACGTTCTGCTACCAGCGCAGTAGTAGGAACATTCGTCCCACCTCACAGCACAGCACGCACCACGCTTTGCGCGCCCGCAAACTGATACCAATCGAGCGTGTGCCTCACCGCCATGATCGCAGTCAGCGCCAGGAAGAGCAGACCCACCCCGAGCACAAGCGCGTTATCTCCCGAAATCAGCAAGCCGTAGGGCGCCGCATAAAGCAGCATCAACATCGCGGAAAACCCAAGCCGCACGCAACGCGCAGACAACACTCAGATACTGGACAAACATCAGTTGATCTCAAGCGTTTTTGCGACATCCACGTTCGAACCAAAAACTCAATTATTTCTATTGAATAACATAGGCTGGATCGCTCACGCTCGGCATATGCCGTGACACCCGTTCATTGAACCGAATCCGCCATGCGTCAGCCATTCCATGCAGTTCATAAACGGCACAGTTCGGCATCGGCAGCCCAAGCTGAAACGCGCGAAACGACCTCATCGCCAAATGGTCTTTTACTGGAAAACCCATCGTCCGCCATAACAACATGGCAAACCACATGCCATGACCAAAAACAACCGTGTGATGCGGCAAGGTATTCAGTTGAGATAGAAAGTCATCGACCCTCTGCGCGAATTCCAGGAATGTTTCCGCACCGCCTCCCATGCGCAGCGTTGGCTCGCAGTCGCGCCAATACTTATCAACAAGGGGACGCCTTTCAAGGTTTGTCGTGCCCGCGACGCTATCCGGATCAAGCGTCACGAATTCATGCAGCAACTCGCGTTGTATCGGTTGAAGGCTATGACGCGCAGCGTAAGGCTTCGCGGTATCGATCGCTCTCACATAGTTCGATGTAATGACGCGCGAAGGAGTGACTTCGAGCATTTCAGCGAGTTGAACTGCTTGAACCTGTCCGCGGGGCGTGAGAGGAATCAGACCCGGATCGCTGGTCGCCAGGCCGGCGTTCGCGGCGCTTTCGCCGTGCCGGACAAGATGAATAGTCGTCTCGGTATGGATGCGCATACGTGGAGCGCTTATTTCTGGTTAAGATCGCGCTAAGTATTCTTTTGAATGCTTTAGGCAAACAAAAAGCCGGAACCCTTGATTTGCCTGGATTCCGGCTTTTCTTTGCACAACATCTGCTGAATTCTTTGGTGGCCAGTCGCGGAATCGAACCACGGACACGCGGATTTTCAATCCGCTGCTCTACCAACTGAGCTAACTGGCCACAGAGCTAATAATTATAGCAACGATTTTAAATAAGTCAAAGTGGAAATCCAATTCCTTCGCATTCACTTCGCCTCAATATAAAAAAACGCCTCCTGCTCGCAGGAGGCGTTTTCACTTGCAGTAGCGTCCGCTTTAGTGAGCCGACGCTTTGGCAGCCAGAATCCCGGTGTTCTGCCGCACATAGAGTTCGTCCCACATCTCTTCCGCACGCTTGTCGCGGTAGAGCAGCGAGCCGATTATGACGGCGAGGAAGCCCAAGGGAATCGAAACCAGGCCAGGGTTCTTAAGCTCGAACAACGGCTTCTCGAGACCGATGAGCGAAGTTTCTTGCCCTTCGAACTTCTTCAGATCGTCCTGCGCCTTTTGCACCGCTTTTTCGAGCGCGGCAGTCTGCTTCGCGGCTTTTTCCTGATCGCCGCCCGCTGCGAGTTGCGCAATCGCCGCACGCTTATCAGCTTCGCCATCGAGCACTTTCTGCGCCGCGGCCTTGACCTGTTTCGGATAGGTCATGTTTGGCGAAACCAGCACCAGCCCAATTGCGACAAGGGTGCCGATAAGCATGCCGGCAACGATCCCGCCGGTATTGCAACGGCGCCAGTAGAGCGTCATCAGCACGCAGGGGAAGTTCGCAGACGAGGCCACCGCGAACGCGAGCGCCACCAGGTGGGCGACGTTCTGGCCCTTGGCCGCGACACCGATCACGATCGAAATCGCGCCCACGACGACGGTTGCGATTCGCGCCGCGCGCACTTGCTCGGCCTGGGTTGCGTGTCCACCTTTGACAACGCCGACATAGAGATCGTGCGCCACCGCCGAAGCCGAAGCGAGTACGAGGCCCGCGACCACCGCCACAATCGTTGCAAAAGCAACCGCCGCGACAAAGGCGAGCATGAAGTTACCCAGGAAGCTGTCGCTACCGCCGCCGATGTACTGTGCGAGCAGAGGCGCCGCCATGTTGCCGCCAGCGTCGACTTCCTTAATCATTGCCGGCCCGACTCGCATCGCGCTGCCCATGCCGAGGAAGATCGTCAGCACATAGAAACCACCGATGATCGCCATCGCCCAGATCACGGACTTGCGTGCTTCCTTGGCGGTCGGCACGGTGAAGAAGCGCATCAGAATATGCGGCAGGCCGGCCGTACCCAGAACGAGCGCGAGACCCAGCGAGATCTGGTCGATCGGAGCCTTGAAATAAAGGCCGGGCTCAAGGAAGCGTTGCCCAAGTTCTGCCGCCGTCATGTTCTTTGCGGGATCGCCAAGCAGCGAAGCGACTTGCGCCTGCACATTCGCATCGGAAACCACGCTGCTGAGGAAACCCGGCAGGCTGAAGCCATACGGTGCCCACACGACGGCAACGAGAACCAGCGAGGCAATCACGAGCAAAATAGCCTTGATGATCTGCACATAAGTCGTCGCGACCATGCCGCCAAAGAGCACGTAACCGAGCATCAGGATACCGACGGTAATCACCGACACTTCGTAGTCAATGCCGATCAGCGTCTTGACGAGCACGCCGCCGCCGACCATCTGCGCGGTCAGGTAGAAGGTCGACACCGTGATAACCGACAGCGCGCCGACGATCCGCGTTTTCTTCGGATCATTGCGGTACGCCAGGATGTCCGCCAGGGTGTACTTGCCGATGTTCCGGCACGGCTCGGCAATCACAAGCAGCACGGTAATGTAGGCGACAAGCCAGCCGACCGAGTACATGAATCCATCGAAGCCATAAAGGCTGATAAGACCCGCGATACCCAGGAACGAGGCGGCCGACAGATAGTCGCCCGCAATCGCCCAGCCGTTTTGCAGACCCGAGATGCCACCGCCTGCCGTGTAGAAATCGGAAGCCGAGTGCACACGCTTGGAAGCGAGATAGGTGACGAACATCGTCAAGGCGATGATGGCCGCGAAAACGCTGAAGGTCAGCCAGCGCCATTCCGGCTTGACCGCGCCTTGAGCCAAGACGGGCCCCGCCGCGAGAATGGCCGCGAGCGCCAATGCGCCGGGCAGAAGTTTTCGACGCAGTTGCATTATTTCGCTCCAATCCGTTCGGCATCGCGGACCAACTCATCCGCCATCGCATCAAACTCGTTATTCGCCCGCTTCGAGTAGTAGAAGGCGATCCCCCACGCCACAATGAATTCCGACAACGCGAACAGCAGACCTACGTTCAGCGGTCCGAAGACCTTGATCCGAAACAGATCCTGAAAATACGCGGCGCCAATCGGCAAAAGAAAGTAATACGCGAGCGAAAAAATCATGAGCCCCATCAGGAAGCCCGTCTTCTTCGCATGCAGCTTTTGAAACCTTGGATCGGCATCGATCGCCGCCCAATTTATCGACTTTGTACTCATGAATGAGCCCCTCCTCCTTTGCGTCACTCCGGGTGACTTAAGCGAAGACTAGGAGGTTTGCCTGACTCGGTTCTTACGACATGCTGACGGCTTGCTTACATGACGACAGCTCGAATGCCAGCGCTGTCATTCATGCGCAGGCCGCAAACGCGACAAATTCAGGCGTGGAAGTCCCAAGCGGCAACTTGGGGTGATTCGCTACAGGTCGAGCGCAAGCATTGCTTGCGAACCGACAAGCCAATCACGCAAGCGCTGCACAACACTCAACCTACGCCGCCAGCGGCCTCTCCGGTTCGGTTTCACCTTATCGAGGTGCTGTAGATCGAAAGCCAACTGCCCTGCATTGGCATAGCGGTTGCTCGCGGAAACCTCCAGGCAACGGTAGATCACTTCCTGCAAGGCATCCGGCAATGTCGGCACATACGCTCGCGGCGGTGTGGGACGTTGGTTAAGGCGTTTGCGCAGCCCCTCTATTGAAGAGGCGTCGCCGAAAGGTAAATGCCTTGTGGCGAATTGATAAAGGATGACGCCAAGCGCGAAGATATCGCTGCGCATCTCATTGCGCACGCCGAGCACTTGCTCCGGCGAAATATACGGCGCGGAACCGAGCGGTTTGCGGAACTCCTCCGCAAGCAAATCCGGCAAACGGATGTGATGCGCCAAACCCAAACCGATAAGGACGGCGTTCCCATCCGGCTTGATGATGATGTTGGCGGGCTTGAGATCGAGATGGATCACATCGTGTTGATGCAAATGCTGTACGGCCAATGCCGCGGCGGCACCCAGGCGGCAAATATCCTCGGCGCTTAACGGAGCCTGCTGGAGCACCTCCAAAAGCGTCGCCCCCTCTATAAACTCCATCACCAGATAGGGGTTGTGCGCCAAATCAGCGCTGGCATAAAGCTGTGGCACCACACCGCCCTGAAGGGCGTCGAGTACCATCTGCTCGACTTCGAAACTGACGGCCGACACGCCCGATTCGCCCTGAGCGAAGCGCGGTACTTTCATCACCGCCGGCCCTGGCAGATCGTCCCGCGTCACGGCATAAATCGCTGCTCTGGTGTCCGCATGCAAGCGCGACTCGATACAGAAACCGTCAATCTCGTTTCCAGCCTCGAATTCGGTCTGCGGTTTCAAAGCCAGCCCTCTACTTGCAAAGCGAAGCGTTCAGGCAAACCAGCGGCACGGATCTTCCGTGCCGTCTCGGCTGCGTTGTATTGGGTCCGGTAATACGTTAGCTGCGCTCGCGCGGTATCGAAAAGCGCGTACCAAGCCCCGGTCAATCCATCACGCGGCTGCCCGCAGGAACCGACGATTCCGAGCCAGCGCCGGTAAGGAAACACGGGAATCACTACGCCCGGCGTGGGAATGAAAGGGGCAAAACGGCCATCGCTGCCGGTGTAGTAAAGCATCGGGTCGTGTACATGTCCGCAGAAAACATAGGAGGTCTTCGCGGCGTCGAGACTCATGCGGGCTTCGATCGGCGATGTAATGTAGAAAAAACCTTCCGGTCGATCGGCGCTCGCATGTACCCAGGTCGCGTCACCCGTCACCTCAACAAGCGCAAGGGATCTGAGAAACGCCAGATGCGAAGCATCGAGCAGCGATCGCGTCCATTCGATTGCCCGGGCCGCGTCCTCATTCATCTCCGCATCGCCGTAGACCACGGCCGCATCGTGATTCCCCTGTACCGCGGCCCACAACTGGCCGCCCAGCCCTTGAATGCGTTCGATCACCGCCACCGGATCGGGCCCATAACCGACCAGATCGCCGAGCACGACAACCCTCTCACCGCCGCGCGCAAAACCATCTTCCAGGCATGCGTTCAACGCTTCGATGTTGCTGTGAATGTCGGCCAAGAGGATTAATTTCATGAACGTTAAGGCTGTATTTGAGCCCACAAAGTTTCGTGAATCAACCTTACGGCGCCCCTCATAGAGAGGGCCGTTGCAGAAAAACGTCCCCTTCCTTATCACTTGCTCATCGGCCGCAATACAGCTTGGAACGCAAATTTGGCAACAGCCAAACCGGCGTGCGGCATTTAGGGCCACCAACAAAACCCAGCGCAGCATGCGGGGCTTTGTAAGCGACTCTTACAGGAAACGGCTTGCACACAGCCGAACTTGAGACGAAATTGTTCGTCCCGATAGCTTGCAAGGCAAAAGAAAAAGACCGCCCAAGCGAAACCGGACAGTTGAAGTGACGCTAAAGTCCCACAGAATGCCGAGCCGCGAGCAAAGCAAGGCTGCGTAAAAGATCAGTTTGGCGGATTGGGTGCCAGAGAACCTTCGCCGCTGCGCGGAAATTCGACACAAAAGCGCGCGCCACGCCCACCAGGAGAAGTGCCAAGAGAGACTTTCCCACCGTGCAGTTCCGCGATCTCGCGCACGATCGGAAGCCCCAGGCCGCTCCCCTCGACGCCGCTGCCCAGCACGCGGTAAAAGCGTTCGAACACCCGCTCGCATTCGCTCTCGGGCACGCCAGGACCATCGTCCTGCACACCGATCAAGGCAATTTGCGGCTGCACGACATCGAAGCAGCTAAACACCGTGATCAGACCGCCGCGCGGCGTATATTTGATCGCGTTGTCGATCAAGTTGCGCAGCAGTTCGCGCAACAGCACGGGGTTGCCGTCGATCGTCAACGGCCAGCCGCTCGTTTCGACGCCCAGATCCAATCCCTTCTCGATCGCGCGCGGCACATATTCGCTCGCCACTTCGCGGACCAGGGATTCGAGGTTGACCGGCTCGAACACCTGCGAAGCGGAAGAGCTTGCCTCCGCGCGCGCCAAAGCGAGCAATTGATTGATCAGATGCGCCGCGCGCTGGGCGCTGACATAAATGCCTTCGAGCGACGCGCGCAGCGCCGCCGGGTCGTGTTCGGACAAGGCCAGTTCCGCCTGCATGCGCAACCCCGCGAGCGGGGTGCGCATCTGGTGCGCGGCATCGGCGATGAAGCGCTGCTGCGCCTGCATATTCTCTTCGAGCCGCTGCATCATGTCGTTGAAGGCAATGATCAAAGGCCGCACCTCCTCCGGCACACCGCTCGGATCGATCGGCGAAAGATCGGCCGGCCGCCGATGTTGGATCAAAGTCTGCAAACGGCTCAATGGTGAAATTCCGCGCGTCAGCCCAAGCCAGACCAGCAGTACCGTCGCGGGAATCACAAGAAACTGCGGCAGCAACACGCCCGTCACGATACGCGTCGCCAATTGCTCGCGCTTATTGCGCGTTTCGGCAACCTGAATCACAACCGGCTTACCCGCCAGCACGAGGTTCCGACTCGCAATCCGCACATCCTCACCGCCGAGTTCGGCATCGCGAAACTGTACCGCCGGCGCCTCATCCGCCGTCGCGCCTGGCGCAATGCGGGGAAGATCGGCGTCGCCCGCGATCAGTTCGCCTTTTGCATCGAGCACCTGGAAGTACACCGCATCGTCTTCATCCGCATGCAAGAGCATGCGCGCCTGAGCCGATACGCTGGCAACGAGATGCCCTTTGGCATCGACGGAAATCAAGCGCGCAATCGCCGCGGTCTGTTCCGTCAGCGCGCGATCGTAAGGCTGGTTCGCGATGTTCTGCGCGACATGGTGCGTCGCGACGATCGAGATCGGCCACAAGAAGAGCAGCGGCGCGAGCATCCAATCGAGGATCTCGCCAAACAAAGAATAAGGCGTGCGGCTGCTCCCCGCCCCGCCTTTTCCAAAGTCACGCCACCGGCGCAGCGGCATCCGGTTTTTCCAGACAGTAACCCAAGCCTCTGACCGTGGCGATGCGCAAACCCGAAGGCTCCAGCTTCTTGCGCAGGCGGTGCACATACACCTCGATGGCGTTGTGGGAAACCTCTTCGCCCCAACCGCACAAATGGTCGACAAGCTGTTCCTTGCTCACCAGGCGACCCACACGCAGCAACAGCGTTTCGAGCACGCCGATTTCGCGCGCTGAAAGCTCAACGATCTGTCCGCCCACCGTCACCACCCGGTCCGCCTGATCGTAAGAAAGGCCGCCGAGCGTAATGCAACGCCCCTGCCCCGTGCCACGCCGCGTCAGCGCGCGCACGCGCGCCTCCAACTCGGGGAGAGCGAAAGGCTTCGTCAGGTAATCGTCGGCGCCGGCATCCAGGCCACGTACCCGGTCTTCGATCGCGTCTTGCGCCGTCACGATCAGAACCGGCGTTGTCGACTTTCGCGCACGCAAGCGTTTAACTACCTCGATGCCATTCAAGCGCGGCAAGCCCAGATCCAGCACGATCAGATCAAAGCACTGGCATGCCAACGCGGCATCCGCATCGGTTCCCGTCGCCACATGGTCAACCGCAAAACCGCCGCGCTTGAGCGCCCGCACCAATGCGTCGGCAATGACTTCATCATCTTCAGCAAGCAGAATCCGCATCGTCCATCCCCGCAGAAGCCGGCACTTACAGTACCCCGCCAAGCCCGCTGCGAGTTTAGCATCTGCCCGCCGGCGCGTTGGCGGCAACAACCCCGCATCGAACGAAAAAGGCCAGATCTGCAATTGCATGATCTGGCCTTTAGATTCTGGTCGGGGTGAGAGGATTCGAACCTCCGGCCTCTACGTCCCGAACGTAGCGCTCTACCAGGCTAAGCTACACCCCGTTGAAACTAAAACAGCCGCATCGATTACTGAATCCGTTGTTGCCGGGCTTCAGTATTCCCGTGCGACTGCAAAGTCACATAATTGTAGCAGAGAGTCCTTGAACTGAGAAGGGGGCAGCACGCAAAGCGCATCTTTCGCGAACGACGCTTCGATTTGCGCCTGTTCCCGTGTGCGCGCCAGGGCGTCGGTTGCGCGAATCGCAATCATGATTTCGGGCAGGGCGTCCCGCCCGCCCTCTTCGATCACCTGACGCACCAAGGCAGCCTCCTCGGGCGAGCCGTGCTGCATCACATGGATCAGCGGCAAGGTTGGCTTGCCTTCAGCAAGATCGTCACCCAAATGCTTGCCGGTGCTCGTTTCGTCGCCGGAATAATCGAGCACATCGTCGATGAGCTGGAACGCGGTCCCGATATGGCGTCCAAATTCCGCGAGCTTGTCCTGCCCCGCTTCATCGAGCCCACCGAGAATGCCGCCGAGCCGCGCCGCGGCCTCGAACAGCATCGCCGTCTTGTAGCGGATGACGCGCAGATAATCTTCGACGCTGGCGTCGGCATTGCGCACATTGAGCAGTTGCAGCACCTCGCCTTCCGCAATGACGTTTGTCGCATCCGCCAGCACACGCATGACACGCATGTCATTGACGCCAACCATCATCTGGAACGCGCGCGAATAGAGAAAATCGCCGACCAGAACCGCCGCGGCATTGCCGAACATCGCATTCGCGGTCTGGTTGCCACGTCGCAGATCCGACTCGTCGACAACATCGTCATGCAGCAAGGTCGCGGTGTGGATGAACTCCACGACGGCGGCCAGTTCATGGTGGTGCGTGCCCGAGTAGCCCAAGGCATTGGCGGTAAACAACAGCAGCGCGGGACGCAGCCGCTTCCCCCCGGCGCCAATGATGTATTCCGCAACCTGACGGATCAGAACGATTTCGGAGTGCAGCCGCTCACGAATCACCTGATCGACGGCAACCATGTCGGGTGCGATGGGCGCGTAAAGTTTTTGGGCCGGCGACATGAAAACGAATTGAGACAAAAGTCGCAATCCTAGGAAGGGAGCGCCGCAGCGTCAAGGCTTACGCCCCTGTTTCGGATAAAAACCCTTGAAAAAACTTTGACTTAGGGTAATTGGCCGGTTATCCTAATGGGCTTTCCAGCTGTTCGTTTAAACGGAGTTCAACATGTACGCGGTCATAAAAACCGGGGGCAAGCAGTATCGCGTGTCCGCCGGCCAAAAGATCAAGGTAGAACAGATATCTGCGGATGTTGGCACTGAGATCACCCTGGACCAGGTTCTGATGGTCGGGGAAGGCGAGTCGGTTAAGATCGGCACGCCCACGGTCGCAGGTGCTGCGGTCAAAGCCACCGTGCTTACCCAGGGTCGCCACGACAAGATCAAAATCTTCAAGATGCGCCGCCGCAAGCATTACCAGAAGCATCAGGGGCATCGTCAGAACTACACCGAGCTTCGCATCGAAGCAATCTCGGCGTAATTAGCAAGGAGTAACGCAAATGGCACACAAAAAGGCCGGCGGCAGTTCTCGTAACGGTCGCGACTCCGAGTCGAAACGCCTTGGCGTGAAACGCTTTGGCGGTCAGCTCGTTAGCGCGGGCAACATCATCGTTCGCCAGCGTGGCACGGAATACCATCCGGGCGAAAACGTCGGTATCGGCAAAGACCACACGCTGTTCGCACTGGTCGAAGGCACGGTGCAATTCACGGTTAAGGGCGCGCAACGCCGCCGCACCGTGATGATCGTTCCCGCCGCTCAGTAATGAAAAAGGCGCGAAGAAATCGCAACGAGCAAACCGAGTCCGTACTGAATACGCAATCGGTTACGCAGTAGATTGATTCGCACCTTTCACGACGAAAAGCCCTATCCCCGCGGTAGGGCTTTTTTGTTTGTTTCAGGCGCCTGTCGAGTTTGGATCGATCGTTCCGCCGCAACATTGACCACGAGTCGAGCGCAAGCCCCGCCATTTATGGCGGGATTAGCGAGACAAGTATTACGGGCGCTGCAAGCGCCCCCGATCCGTGGCGAAGAAGCTCCAAGCATCAGCTTAGGGTGATTCACGGACTGGAGGCATACATGAAGTTCTTTGACGAAGCGCGCATCGAAGTCCTCGCCGGCGACGGCGGCAATGGCGTGGCAACTTTCCGGCGCGAAAAATTCATTCCGTTCGGTGGCCCCAATGGTGGCGATGGTGGCCGTGGCGGCCACGTCTTCGTGGTGGCCGACCGCAACATCAACACACTGATCGATTATCGCTACACCCGCACATTCCGCGCCGAGCGCGGGGAAAACGGCGGCAGCAAGGATTGCTACGGAAAAGGCGGCGATGACATCACGCTGCGCATGCCTGTCGGCACCATCATCACGGACCTCGAAACCGGCGAGCGGATTGCCGACCTGGACCGTGACGGCAAACGCGTGGTCCTTGCACGTGGCGGGCGCGGCGGCCTGGGCAATATCCACTTCAAATCGAGTACCAACCGCGCACCGCGCAAGCGCACCATGGGCCAGCCCGGCGAGCGTTTCAGCCTGCACCTCGAACTCAAAGTGCTTGCCGACGTCGGCCTGCTCGGGCTGCCGAATGCGGGGAAATCGACCTTCATCCGCGCCGTTTCCGCCGCGCGCCCGAAGGTTGCCGACTACCCCTTTACCACGCTGCATCCGAACCTCGGCGTGGTCCGCACCGACGCAGGACGCAGTTTCGTCATCGCGGACATTCCCGGTCTGATCGAAGGCGCCGCCGATGGTGCCGGCCTCGGCCACCGTTTCCTGCGGCATCTGGCGCGCACGCGGGTATTATTGCACCTCGTCGACATTGCTCCCTACGACCCCGATGCCGATCCAGTCCGCGACGCAAAAGCGATCGTCGCGGAACTTGAAAAGTACGACCCCGAGCTCGCGGCCAAACCGCGCTGGCTCGTCATCAACAAGATCGATCTATTGCCCGAAGAGGAACGCGAGGAACGGATTCGAGCCTTCCTCAATGCCTACGGCGAACCCGAACGCTGGTTCGCGATCGCGGCGATCTCCGGCGAGAACACGAAATCGCTGATCTTTGCCGTGCAGGACTATCTCGATTCATTGCCAAAACCCACCGTCGAACCCGAGCCGGAACTTGATTTGACGCCCGTCGGCCTGCCGCCGGAAGCCTTCCTCGACGATGCGGACGAAGATGAAACAGGGAGCGACGAATCCCATGCGTGAGCAGATCCGTGAAGCACGTCGGCTCGTAGTCAAAGTCGGTAGCGCTCTGGTTACCGACAATGGCCGTGGGCTCTCGCTGGCCGCCCTGGAGGATTGGGCGCGTCAAATTGCCACGCTGCGGCGCGAAAACAGGCAGGTCGTGCTCGTTTCTTCCGGCGCGATCGCTGCCGGCATGCAGCGGCTCGGCTGGACGGCGCGGCCGCGCGAAACCCATGCGCTCCAGGCCGCCGCCGCAGTGGGCCAAATGGGTCTCGCCCAGGCTTATGAGGCAGTGTTTTCGGCCCACAGCCTGCATACCGCGCAGATCCTGTTGACGCATGAGGATCTGGCTGACCGCGCACGCTATCTGAATGCACGCTCGACGCTCGCCACGCTGCTCGAACTCGGCGTGATTCCGATCATCAATGAGAATGACACCGTCGTCACCGATGAAATCAAATTCGGCGACAACGACACGCTCGGCGCGCTCGTCGCCAACCTTATCGAAGCCGACACGCTCGTCATCCTGACCGACCAGAGCGGGCTGTATACCGCCGATCCACGTAAAGACCCGGTGGCAACCTTAGTCTCCGAAGCGCGCGCGGAAGACCGCACGCTTGAAGCCATGGCCGGTGGCGCCGGCACCGGTATTTCGCGCGGCGGCATGATCACAAAAATCCGCGCGGCTCAGCGCGCCGCGCGCAGTGGCGCGCATACCTGCATCGCCTGGGGCCGCGAGCCGGATGCGCTGCTGCGGCTCGCCAAAGGCGAAACGCTCGGCACCCTGCTCTACGCCTCCAGTTCGCCGCTCGCCGCGCGCAAGCAATGGCTTGCCGATCACTTACAGCTTGCCGGCGCGCTGCACCTCGACGCCGGCGCCGTCCGCGCATTGGAAACGGGCCGCAGCCTGCTGCCCGTCGGCGTGGTACGAGTCGAAGGAAGTTTCGACCGCGGCGAAGCCATCGCCTGCATCGCGCCGGACGGACGCGCCATCGCGCGCGGACTGGCCAATTACCCGAGCCGGGAAATTGCCCGCATCGCCCGGCATGCGAGTCACGAGATCGAAGGGATCTTAGGCTATGTGGACGAGCCGGAACTGATTCACCGCGACAATCTGGTTCTGCTCTAAAAAATCTCATTCCGCTTCTATATCAATCGAGTACGCGAAGGCGAAGCGCGGACAGTGCTGTAGCGCGGCAAGCAAAGCCGACAGAGTAATCGATTGAGATAGGAACGGAATCGCATAAAAAAAACAGCCCGAAACGCTTGTGGCGCTCGGGCTGTTTTTACTGCTTGGATTGAGCGATCAGTGTTCGCCCAGCACCGAAACGGTGATCGTGGCCAGCACGTCCGTATGCAGTGCAACCTGCAACTGCGAATCGCCGATCGTTTTGATCGGGCCTTCCGGCATACGCACGGAAGATTTTTCGATTTGATGGCCTTGCGCGGCAAGCGCTTCCGCAACATCCGCATTCGTGACCGAACCAAACAGACGGCCATCGACGCCCGCCTTGCGGACGATCTGCACCGTCAAGCCTTCGACCTTGGCGGCTTCGGCCTGCGCGGCGGCCAGCTTTTCAGCAGCGACGCGTTCGAGTTCAGCGCGGCGCGCTTCGAAAGCGGCGAGGTTTTCGCCCGTGGCGCGCTTGGCTTTGCCGCGCGGGATCAGGAAGTTGCGAGCGTAGCCGGGCTTGACGTTGACGACGTCGCCGAGGTTTCCGAGATTAACAACCTTGTCGAGAAGAATGATTTGCATGCTGTTGTCCTCCGACGCTTATTGGTGCAGGTCGGTGTACGGCAGCAGGGCGAGGAAGCGCGCGCGCTTGATCGCGACCTGGAGCTGGCGCTGATAGCCAGCCTTGGTGCCGGTGATGCGGGCCGGCATGATTTTGCCGGTCTCGGTGATGAACTCCTTCAGCACATCGATATCCTTGTAATCGATCTGCTCGACCTTTTCGGCCGTGAAGCGGCAGAACTTGCGGCGCTTGAACAGGCCGCCACGGCGCTGTCCGCCCTTTTTGTCGTCTTTCTTTTTCGGTCTGAAAGCCATTTTCAGTTTCCTTCCAATATTTCAATCGTATTCACATGCATCACCAGTCCTTTGTGCCGCGCGCTGCGCGCTGCGAGAAAACCGGTGAGAGTCACTTGCTTGCCAGGCCGGAGCGCTTGCGACTGCAATGCAATGTCTCCAAGAACCAGCGCGGGAACTTCACAACGCACATCACGTTCGATACCGGCTTCGATTTGGCGGGATGCGTGCTCAAGCTGAAATTCAAGCACGGCCACACCGGCCGGGGTCCTGCGCAGCGCGCCGATTTCGGCGATCACGCCATCCAGAACCAATGCGTTACGGCTCACGCGCCAGGCTTAGGCCGAAGCCTGTTCCTCGGCGGGCTTGGCTTCTTCGGCGGCGGCGGCAGGCGCGGTAGACAGCGACTTGGCCTTTTCTTCCTTCATCATCGGCGACGGCGCCGTAGCGGCCTTTTTCATCTTGATGGTGATATGGCGCAGCACTGCATCGTTGAACTTGAACGCGTGTTCGAGTTCGTTCAGCGATTCCTGACCGCACTCGATGTTCATCAGCACGTAGTGAGCCTTGTGAACTTTCTGGATCGGGTAGGCAAGCTGACGGCGGCCCCAGTCTTCAAGACGATGGATCTGGCCGCCGTGCTGGGTGACGAGCGCCTTGTAACGCTCGATCATCGCCGGGACCTGTTCCGACTGGTCCGGATGGACGATGAATACGACTTCGTAATGTCGCATGGATGCTCCTTACGGTTGCGGTTTTATACACAGCCCCCCGGCATGCGAAACCGGTGGAGCAAGAGAACTCGCAATTGTAGCCAAGCCCATGAATTTACTCAAGTTACTTATTTGGGCGGAGCGGAAGCGCGAAAGCTGCATCGATTAAATGGCCGCAAGCGGCTTATCGCGCACGCTTATAATTTAAGGTTTCACCAATCAGATCGAAAGCGGAGACAAGATCAAATGAAAATTGAAACGATCGCGGTGCATGGCGGCTATTCACCCGAACCGACGACCCGGGCCGTCGCGACGCCGATTTACCAGACCACGTCCTACGCTTTCGACGATACCCAGCACGGCGCCGATCTGTTCGACCTGAAAGTCAAAGGCAATATCTACACGCGGATCATGAATCCGACGCAGGATGTGCTCGAAAAGCGCGTCGCCGAACTCGAAGGCGGCATTGCCGCGCTCGCGCTGGCCTCGGGACTGGCCGCGATTACCTATGCGATCCTGACGATCACCGAGGCCGGGGACAACATCGTCTCCACCGCCACGCTCTACGGCGGCACCTACAACCTCTTCGCCCACACACTGCCGCAGTACGGCATTTCGGTGCGCTTTGCGGACTATCGCGACCCCGCCTCGTTCGAAAAACTCATCGACGCGAAAACCAAGGCGATTTACGTCGAATCGATCGGCAACCCGCTCGGCAACATCACCGATATCGAAGCCATCGCCGCCATCGCGCATCGCCACGGCGTCCCGCTGATCGTCGACAACACCGTGCCCTCACCCTATCTGCTGCGTCCGTTCGAATTCGGCGCCGACATCGTTGTGCATTCGCTGACCAAGTATCTCGGCGGTCACGGCAACTCGCTCGGCGGCGCGATTGTCGATTCGGGCAAATTCCCCTGGGCCGATCACAAGGAGCGTTTCCGCCGTCTCAACGAGCCCGATGTGTCCTATCACGGCGTGACCTACACCGAAGCGCTCGGCCCGGCCGCCTACATCGGTCGCGCGCGCGTCGTGCCGCTGCGCAACATGGGCGCGGCAATCTCACCCTTCAATGCATTCCTGATTTTGCAAGGCATCGAAACGCTCGCGCTGCGCATGGAGCGGATCACCGAAAACACGCTCCGGGTCGCGCGCCACCTGCAACAGCATGCCAAGGTCAAATGGGTGAATTACGCCGGTTTGGAAAACCACCCGGATCACGCGCTGGCCAAGAAGTATCTCGGCGGCCGTCCGTCTGGCATTCTCACCTTCGGCGTCGAAGGCGGGCTTGTCGGCGGAACGCGTTTCCAGGACGCACTGAAGCTGATTACGCGGCTGGTCAACATCGGCGATTCTAAGTCGCTCGCCTGCCATCCGGCCTCGACAACGCATCGCCAGTTGTCGCCCGAAGAACTCGCCAAGGCCGGCGTGACGCTCGACACCGTGCGGCTGTCGATCGGCATCGAGCATATCGACGACATCCTCGCCGATCTCGATCAGGCGCTCGCGGCGGTGTAACGCAAAGGGAGAAGCGCCTCAAATGAGGAGCTTCTCCACCGCCTCCGCAAAACGCACATCACGCGCTGAAAGTCCGCCCGCGTCATGCGTCGTGAGCAGAATTTCGACGCGGTTCCAGACATTCGACCATTCGGGGTGATGATTTTGCCGTTCGGCGATCAGCGCCACGCGGGACATGAAACCCCAGGCTGCGTTGAAGTCGGCGAACTTCCACTGCTTCGTGAGCGCATCCCGATCCGCGTTCCACGTCCAGCCCGGCAGGCTGGCCAATGCGGCATCGCGCTCGGCGGCAGTCAGTTTCGGCATACTCATCGCAGCCTCCTTCCCGTTCAATCGATACGGCAAGCCTCTTCGAAGTCCAACCGTGGATTGCGCGGATATACGCCGGCCGGATCGCCATAACCGAGATTGCAGAGGAAATTGCTCTGCACCGTTCCGCCCGGAAAAAAGAGTTCATCGACCTTCGCGTTATCGAAGCCCGACATCGGGCCACAATCCAGCCCCAGCGCCCGCGCGGCAAGAATCAAGTAAGCTCCCTGCAAACTGCTGTTGCGGAACGCCGTCGCGAAGATCGCGGCATCGTTACCCTCGAACCAGCTCCGCGCATTGGTCTGCGGGAACAGTTGCGGCAGTTTTTCATAGAAACGCAGGTCGTAGCCAATAATCGCGGTGACCGGCGCGGCCAGCGTTTTAGCGCGGTTACCTTCCATTAAGGCCGAAGCAAGTTTGGCCTTGGCTTCCGGAGATTTGACGAAAACGATGCGCGCCGGACTGCAATTGGCCGAAGTCGGCGCCATGCGCAGCGCCTCATAAAGCTTGTGCAGCAAAGTGTCGGGCACCGCTTCGGGTAGCCATGCGTTGTGCGTATGCGCCTCAAAGAAAAGCTGCGAAAAAGCCGTGCTGTCCAATGCTGTTTTCATTGACTCCCTCGATTCATCGTAGAGAAAAACTGACGCCGTGCGATTTGGCGTCATCCTGGCTTTGCTCCGCACCCGCTTTGGGTGCGAGCAAGAAAATCCGTTCCGCCGGCACTTGGCCTTGATCGACAAGCCAGGACTTCACCGCATTGCCGCGTGCCTGTGCGAGCCGCGGAAGGTCCGCCGCGGAAATATCCGAATGCTCGATCAGCAATTTTTCCATTTCCTCGGGCGGCTGGCCTTTCACAAATCCAAGCATATTGCGCGGTTTGTCGAACTTCGCATCCTTATACACACGCTCAAGCAAGGCCGCATAGTCCTCGGGCGGAATCTGAACATCATCGATCGTCTCGGTCGAGCCGCCCGACTGCGTGAGCTGTTTCATTTTCAATGCACGCAATTGGCGTTGAATGGCCTGGCGTTTGAGCGCATCAAGTTCATCGGCCCCGGCCACTCCGGTAATTTCCAGCTTCAATGCGGGGCGTTCGAGCAGCGCCTTGGCCACGCTTTCAAGCTTCCCCTGCGCTTCGGTGCTCAATTTCGAACTGCCGGCGGGGAAGCCAACAAACTCCAGATCGCCCTGCCCGCCTCCGCCGCCCAAGAAGGAGAAAGGCGCCGTGACGATTTTTTTGAAGAAATTGCCGATCATCGTCCACACCAGACCGCCGAAGGAAAACTCCGGGTCGTCCAGCGTGCCCGCGATCGGCAGGCGGATGTCGATCTCGCCGCGGCTGTTTTTAAGCAGGGACACGGCGAGCTGCACCGGCAGGCTCGTTGCATCGGGGCTTTCGACTTTATCGCCAAACGTGAGCTGGTCGAGGAACAGGTGATTTTCCGCCGTGAGTTTCCGGTCCTTGATTTGATAGAGCAGGTCGAGCGAAAGCTTGCCTTTCTCGATGCCGTAGCCAACATACTTCCCGGCATAGGCGGAAAGACTCGTCAACTCAAAACCGTTTACACCGGCTTTGATGTCGAGATAGCGATCCTGCCGGAACGGCGCGAACTGGCCAGTCACTTGCAACGGCGCCGACCCATCGACCGCGCCTTGCAAATTCACCTGCGCCAATGCAGCCGCATCGGTGCCGAAGTTCGTGATCGTGCCCTGCACATTGCGCAGGTTCGCATCGAAATTTGGTTTGACGAAGCGGTCGCTATATCGGATATCGCCCCCCGCAAGCACGATCCGTTCGATCCTGATCGGCGGAATAGCGCTTGGCGAAGCTGGAGACGGCTGCGTCCCTTGCTTCCCCGCGTGCGTTTGTTCCGCGCTCGTCGTTTTGCCGGCCGATGCGTTATCGGCGGTAGCGGGATTCTTGCGCGTCATTTCGCGCAGATTCAAATTGCCTTCAGCATCCAGAATCAAACGCGTCTGGAAATTGCTCAGCGCCACGGTGCCAATCTGGGCGGAAAGCGGTTCCGATTTCGCGGCGACGCGCTGGAGCGAAAAATTCTGCCAACGCACGAAACTGGTATTGTTGATCAGGTCGATCGAATTCAGATTGGCGACCGAAAGATCACCCTTCCAAGCCGCAACGACTGCGCCTTTGGGCGGCGTATCCACATTCAGATTGCCGCGCGCATTCAATGCCGCGCTCGTCACCGAAACCTGGAAATCCTTCGTGAACAAAGCCAGAATCGGCACCAGGTCGAGACTGCGCGCATCCAGCTTCAATGCCGCGTGGAGCGGCTGCGGCGCAGCGCGCCCCGCAATGCTCAATTGCCCTTTTTTATTCCAGCCCGTTTTAAGTTTGAATTCGGACGGCTGCGCCGCGTCGCTGCTCAGGCCCGTCAGTTGCAAACTCAGCGGAGTAAGCGACAAGCGCAGCGGCGGGCCATTTGAAAGATCCGTATAAGCCAATGCGCTCCCGGCCACTTCCGCTTCGCCCACGCGGTATTGCCAGCTTGGCGATGGCGCGGCTTTGTTCGCCGTATCCGTATGCGTTTCCGCCGGCGCCAGCGCCGCCACATCGAAACGCCCGTCCTTGCCGCGCTGCGCCGCGATCTGCGCGTCTTTGAGTGCAACTTTTCCGATTTCCGCTTTGCGCGCAGCTTGATCGAGCTTGACGCCTTCCAGCGCGAAACCGGCGAATTTAAGGAAAGGCTGTTTGGCGTCCTTGATGCGCAGTTGCGCATCGGTGATCTTGAGCTGCGCATCGCTCAAGCTCGCCTCGACGCCCGCTTGCGCATCGGCGAGCTTCAACGGGAGATGTCCTTCCACGACGCCCTTGTCGATCTGAAGCATCGGCAAAGCGGCCTTGAGATACGCCGCGCTGCGCGCCGGCTGAATGCCGGCGAAATCGATGCCGCCGTCCCAAACCAAAGGCTGCGGCGCAAGCGATCCTTGCGCATTCACACTTTCGCCCGCATCGCCCTTGAGTGAAAGCTGCACTTTCGCCGGTTTGCTCAGATCCTGGCTCAGCCCGTCCACTTCCAGCGCCACAGGCTGCAACACCGCCGCAAAGGCCGGCGTCACCGTTGCATCGGCAAACGCCAAGCGGCTATCGCTGAGCGCGAAGCGGTCAAGCAGCCACGTCCAGGCGCTTTCAGGCGCGGCGGGTTTCACAGGCGTTTTGTCCGTTTTGGCGGGTTGCAAACCAGCCAGTTCGGCTTCGATCTCGCGCACTAAATCAATGCGCCCTTCCTTGTCGCGATTTAACGCGGCATCAACCCCCTGCCACTCAATAGCTTTCACATGCACATGGCGGGTATTCAGGTTCAATTCGGCCAGATCGACGCCAAACCGCGTGAAATGGCCCAGTTCGCCGCCATCGCTGCGCCGGACGATTTTCCAATCGCGCGCATTGGCCTGCCCGGAAAGCGCGAGTTCGGGCGCTTTGTCTTGCGGCTGGCGGAATTTCAATTGCACAGCCGCATCCAGCCGCCCTTGCGCAAGCGTGAGCCGGGTCGTCACCGGCAGATAGGCCATGAGCGGAACCAGATCGAGCGGCTCCAATTTGAAATTGAGCGTTGCTTCGGGCGTTTCGGCAAAAGGCCGCGTTTCGCCGTCGGCCGTCAGACGCGCCCCGTCGACGAGCGCCGACAAACGCGGCTGCACTTCGATTTTCACATCGGCCGGAATGTTCGATATGAAGGGCAGCGCGAAACTCAGCTCGCCAATGTGATGCGAAGCCTGCGCGGGCCGGTCGTCAAAGCGGATGTCGCCGCCGTCCAACTCGAAGTTGTAAAGCGCGAAGCGTGTCGGCTGCGCGTCGGGCTTGGCGGGCTCTTTGAGCAGACGTTCGAGAATATCCGAGAAGCTGTAGCGGTTTTCAGCCAGCCGCGCGACATGCAGGCGCGGCTGTTCGAGCTTGAGCGCGGACAAAATAACCGCCCCGCGAAACAGCGAGCTTGCCTGCACCCGCGCATAGGCGCGCTGGAGTTCGAACATCGGCGGATCGCCCGGCAAACCGTCGATCCGCACATCGCGCACGCTGGCGGATAAATTCAGCGGGTTGATCGTCACGCCGCCGATGTGGACCTGGCGTTCAAGCGCCGACGTCAGCGCCCGCTCCGCCTGGCTGCGCACGATCATCGGGCCAAGCGCCGCAATCAAGCCGAGCAGAAAGACGAGAACACCCGCCGTAATCGTGAGACGGCGCGCCCAAGGCCGCCGCCACATGGTTTTCAGTACATTTTGTCGCTCAGGCATTTGCAGCCCTCGTAGGTTCTATCCGTCTAATTATGCGCGCGCCACGACAAGATTCTCGACCGTTTTCGCCCCGGCGGATTTGAGCGCTTTCGCCAATTCGTCCAAAGTCGTCCCGCTCGTCATCACATCATCAACCACTACAACGCGCAGACCATCGAAACGGCGTACCGCGCGAAACGCGCCGCGCAAATTCCGCCGCCGTTCATCGAGCGTCAGCCCGGCCTGCGGCGGCGCCTCATAATCTTTCGTCACCGCATTCAGATACAGCGGTACTTTCATTACCGCAGCCAAAGGCCGCGCCAGCAGGACCGCTTGATTGAAGCCGCGCTTGCGCAAGCGGCCCGGATGCAGTGGAACCGGCACGATGCAATCCGCGCTCAAGCCTTCGCCCGCAGCAACCAGCGCTTCCGCGAGAAAGCGCCCTGCAGCAAAGCGGGCGTCGAATTTAAAGGCGTGGACAATTTCGCGCAGCGGAAATTCATAAGCAAATGCAGCGCGGGTCGCATCATAGCCGGGCGTGCGCCGCAAACAGCGGCCACAGACTTCCGCGCGCGGCGAGGCTTCGCCGCACACGGGGCATGCGGGGAAAGGCGCGGCGGGCAATTCATCGATGCAGCGCAAACACACGAACCGGCTGCCCGCGCCAGCGCCGCAAACGAAGCACGTCTGCGGCAGCAAAGCGGCCATTCCGGCGTTCCACCATTGCCGTGCAACCAGAAATGGATTTGGCACGAGTTTTTCCTTTGCCCGATAATCCGCGGATTGTCCCATTGCAACAGAAAGCCGCACATGACTCTTGCCGTGAATGCCGAAAAAACAGTGTCCCGCGCCGCAACCGCGCGCTGGAGCACGAATGATGTCGCCGCCTTGTTCGAATTGCCGTTCATGGATTTGATTTACCGCGCGGCGCAAGTGCATCGTGAGCATTTTGATCCAAATGCGGTGCAGCGCTCGACCCTGCTCTCGATCAAAACCGGCGGCTGCTCCGAGGACTGCGGCTACTGCTCGCAATCGAAGCGCCATCAAGCCGGTGTCGAAAACGAAGCCATGATGGCCGTCGAGGAAGTTGTCGCCAAGGCGCGCACCGCCAAGGAGAGCGGCGCTTCGCGCTTTTGCATGGGCGCGGCCTGGCGCGGCCCCAAAGACCGCGATCTGGAGCCGGTGCTCGAAATGGTCCGCGAAGTCAAAGCGCTCGGTCTCGAAACCTGCGTCACGCTCGGCATGCTGCGCGAAGGCCAGGCCGAGAAGCTCAAAAACGCCGGCCTTGACTATTACAACCACAACATCGACACCGCCGCCGAATTTTACGGCCAGGTGGTCGGCACCCACTCGCAGGCCGAGCGTTTCGACACGCTCGGCAAAGTGCGCGACGCCGGAATCAACGTCTGTTCGGGCGGCATCGTCGGCATGGGCGAAAGCCGCCGCGCCCGCGCGGCGCTGATCGCACAGCTTGCGAACATGAATCCGCCGCCCGAATCGGTCCCGATCAACAACCTCGTCGCGATCCCCGGCACGCCGCTCGGCGACACGCCGGGCATCGATCCGTTCGAATTCGTGCGCACGATCGCCGCCGCGCGCATCACGATGCCGACGAGCCATGTGCGCCTTTCGGCCGGCCGCCGCGAGCTTGGCGACGGCATTCAGGCGCTGTGCTTCTTTGCCGGAGCCAATTCGATTTTTTACGGCGACAAACTGCTGACGACCGGCAACCCGGATGTCGACGGCGACGACGTGCTGTTTGCACGTCTCGGACTTAAGTCAGTTTGAATCGACGCGGCTTTCCCGGCGCACAGACGCGCCGGGATCGCAGTCCGCAAGCCGCGGCATAAGCGGACGCGCCAGGTAAAATCGCGCCATGACGATTCCTCAAGATTTCTCGCTCGACCGCCGGCTCGTGCGCCAGCGCTTCGGACGCCACGCCGGCGAGGCGGACTCAAGCAGCTTTTTAACCCGCGAAGTCGCGCAGCGCATGGCGGAGCGGCTCACTTACATCAAGCACGAGCCGCGCCGCGTTCTCGACCTGGGCTGCGGCCTCGGCCGCGACTTCGCGCCGCTCGGCGAACGCTGGCCGCAAGCCGAACGCATCGGCATCGACTTCGCCCTACCGCTGCTGCGGCTCGCGCGCGGCGAGCGCAGCTTTCTCCAGCGCCTGCTCGGCAATGCGCGGCGCGCCGATCCGAAACTGATCTGCGCCGACGCGCAGGCGCTGCCGCTGCCGGGCAACTCCGTGCAAATGCTGTGGTCCAATCTAATGCTGAACTGGCTGCACGACCCGATGCCGGTTTTCCGCGAAATGCAGCGGGTGCTCGAAATCGGCGGCATGCTGATGTTCTCCACGCTCGGCCCCGACACGCTCAAGGAATTGCGCGCCGTCATGCCCGCAGGCGGCGGGGAACGCGTGCACCGCTTCATCGACATGCACGATCTGGGTGACTGCCTCATGCAAGCCGGCTTTTCGGAACCCGTCATGGACATGGAAGTGATTACGCTGACCTACGCCGATTTCGACGCGCTGCTGACCGACTTGCGCCGCTCCGGCGCGACGAACGCATCGACCGCGCGACCGCGCGGACTCGCCGGCAAAGTCGGCTGGCAACGCGCCCGCGAAGCCTATGAGCGCCTGCGCCGCGACGGTCGCCTGCCTGCGAGTTTCGAAATCATCTACGGGCACGCCTGGAAAGCCGCGCCGAAACAAATCGCTGACGGCCGCTCGATTGTCCACTTCGAACCGCGCAAACCAGACAACATATGAATACCCGGCAAACACGCGTCTGGCTCTTCGATCTCGACAACACGCTGCACGACGCCAGCCCGCACATCTTCCCGCACATCAACCGCTCGATGACGGCCTATCTCGAAACACACCTGGACCTCGACACGCCCGCCGCCAACGCGCTGCGCATGGACTATTGGCGCCGCTACGGCGCCACGCTGCTCGGCCTGGTGCGCCACCACGGCGTCGACCCGGCGCACTTCCTGCATACGACGCACCAGTTCCCCGATCTGCCGCGCATGCTCGTTTTCGAACACGCGCTGCGCGGCCTGATTAAACGCCTGCCCGGCCGCAAAGTCGTATTCTCGAACGCACCGCATGCCTATGCCTCGGAAGTGCTCGACCTGATCGGCCTGCGCTTCTGCTTCGACGAAATCTTCGGCATCGAACAACTCGGCCTCACGCCCAAACCCCAGCGCCGCGCGTTTCAGCGTGTATTGCACACGCTCCGCGTCGCGCCCGCGCGCTGCATTCTCGTCGAGGACACGCTCTCGAATCTGCAAGCGGCGAAAGCGCTCGGCATGAAAACGGTCTGGATCAACCGCGGCGCGAAACGGCCGCCCTATGTCGATATCAAGTTGGCTTCGATCCTGAAGCTGCGGCAGGCCGCGCATTTGGCGCGCTGAAAAATTAAAGTTTTATGACAGCCGCAAAGGTCACGGATTTGTCATACACGCGCTATAGCCTTTTGGACCAATCTTTAACGAAAGGCCCAAAGGGATTCACATGAAGTACAAAGCAAATTATTTGGCTGTTGTAGCCGCGTTGGCCAGCGGCATTCTGCTCACCGCATGCGGAGGCTCAGGCGGAGGCAACAATCAATCGGCTGCGCAGTCTCCGTCGGACAATTCGCCTCCGTCAGCAGATGCTTCGTCTCCCTCGGACAATTCGCCCCCGTCACCAGATGCTTCGAAACCTGCTGCGCCGGCCAGTCTGAGCTTTTCGCTTGATTCGGGCGTGGCGCCCGTTAAGGCGCAGATCACCGTCGGCCCGCCGATCGGCTCCCAGACCGGGAATATCGGCACGCCGTTCACCTTGCATTACCTGGCGCTCGACCCGGCCAACACACAGAACACGACGAACCCGTTCCTCTCGACGGGCAACGTGCTGCACCCGACTTCTGGACTGTGTGATTATTCCGGCGCGACGCCAACGCGAGTTTCGTATAGCGGCGGCTCCGCAAGCATCGCTAAGCTGGTTGCCCCTATGACTTTGCCTTTGCCGACAGTCGACATGGCGCCGTTCTACTTCCCGTTGACCTATACGAGCAGTGTGACGTCTTCGCCGAATACCGCCAACACGCCCGCCAACGGCAGTTCGGCGACGCCGATTATCGGTCTCTTCGACTGGCGCCCGAAAGATTTGGACGAGGCGCTTGTAGTCGCGGAATCCGACGACAATGGCGTAACGTGGAACTGGATGCAAACGGTTCTGGAACTCAGACCCGGCAATTCGGTATGCCCGGCGAATCCGACGAGCAGCTCACTGCCCGCAGCCGCTAACGGCTCGACGGCGGATAACGGCTGGGGACATGCGGCAATCATTCAGTTGCCAGGATACAGCACGCAAATGCTGTACATGCTGAATCGCGATCCACGGTATATCGACTCGGCGCCGTTGAATGTGATCCAACTGACTCCGACGAACAAATTTCCGATCTTCAATACCAATAACACGGACGCGGGCGGGCAGGATATCAATGCGATCACCACGGCGGTGACGAATACGCCAAGCGCGCTCAATCCTGTCGTGGTCAAGCAGACCGTGGGTCTCCTGCACCCGGACGGCATCATGGCCGTGGTTCCCAATACGGACCCCGCCAAGCCCGCCACCGTCCTGTACGTCGAGAAAATCCTGGATGGCGATAAGACTGCGATGCCCCTGGCTAACCAGTGTAAGGCGGCTCCGTACAGCGGCAAAACCAACCACGACATCTCTAACGTGCGCCTCGCCACGACCACGGACGGCATCAACTTCGTTGATAAAGGCATTGTCCAAGGTCTGAACGATCCGACAACGGTCGACTACAACAAGACACGCTGGATCAGCCCACGCGGCACGCTGATCGACGTGAACGGCGACGGTTCCCTCTGGGGGCTGCTGTTCGCAGGCGGCAACTGCCTTGACGGCGACTCCGATGCGTTCCACTACATCGGCTATGCCGAATCGACGGACCTGATGAACTGGACGGTTTATAACGACATCAACAGTCCGATTGCGTCGATCAATTCAGCCACCTACCCCAACCAGACCGACGGTAAGACCGTAACGGTTCCGGCGAACAAGCCGCTGATCCCGACGCAACCGTGGTTTGCGCAACGCCTGTATGCGCCGAGCGCCGTGCAGATCGACTCGACCCACCTCAGCATGACGTTCGCGGGCTATGCGGTTCAGACGCCTAACTCCAACCTGCTGGACTACCGGCAGATTGGCAATGTGGTGCTCACCACCAGCAAGGCATTGAAAAATGGGCCGAACAACATCAACAACCAATAACGTCATTGCGTAAGCAGACCGGGCAGACCGGTCTGGCATACCAGCCGGGGGCCTACGCGCAGATACGCGCGTAGGCCCCCGGCGTCATTATTGGCATACGCCACTTGTCGCGGCGCTAGATACGCAGCCCGCGTAGATTAGGTTGAACGTGGCGACCCAATATTCATGGAGAAGATAACCGCTTCGAAATAGCTGCGCAGTTTATCTGCCGTTGCAGATTCCACCTTTTCGGCGTCGATGCGGTCGTATTCCGCATGGATGCCGATAAACTTCACGAACACCACGCCCTGCGTACTCGTCGTCTACAGCCTCGCCTCGATCGCCAGCTTGGCGATATAGCCTGATCGCGTTTCGCCTGCGGTGCGGACCTTGGCGTCGAGTCTCGCCAGTACGCGCCGCGGCAGAGTGATGTTCACCCTTTCGGCCTTATCGTCGAGAATCGCCGGGTCCACTTCCGCCACCGCCCAAATCCAACCTTCAAACTCGGGCTTGGCGCGATGCGTCTCGATACTAGACGGAGCGGGCTCATCGCCACCATCCCATCATCCATCACGGCCTCGATCCACACAGTGATGGCCTCCTTTGCATTCTCGATGGCTTCGTCGAGACCACTGTCAGCTGCGGAGAAACACCCGGGCAGATCCGGCACCACCACACCCCATGCGTGGTGACCATCTCCCGACTCAATCGCAATCGGATATTTCATCGTTTTTTCCATCATTTCAGATTGGCCTGTTTCATCAGCCTAAGCACAAGCCCCTTGCCGAGATCCCTACGCAGGTGCGGGACGCTGATGTAGCCCGGCTTCGATGAGTACCAGAACACGTGATGTGAGTCGCGCACGTTGGCGAGCGTCCATCCCGTTCAAGCAACTTAATCAGTTCGGCACTATTGATTGTGCGTACTACAGTATTGACTATCAGAACTCAACCTAATCCACCACTCCATCAGCTTTCTGTTCATGGTGTAGCTCCCTCCTTGGCCGCTGTCACGGTTCAATTTCAATCGATATACGACTTGATATCTATCGGCGCACGATATATTCTTTGATATATACCACCAAAAAGAGAACGTCATGCAGATTGCCAAAATCTTCACGACCGGCCGCAGCCAAGCAGTACGTCTGCCGCTCGAATACCGCTTCGACGAGAAAGAGGTCTACATCCGCCGGGATGCCGTCACGGGCGACGTGATCCTGTCGCGCCGGCCGGACTCGTGGGAAGGCTTCTTCGCCCTCGACGCGACGACGGACGTGCCAGCCGACTTCATGAGCGAGGCCGATCGCAACCAGGGCGAGCATACCCGCGATCCGTTCGAGGACGCACCGGCATGACGACGTATTTGCTCGACACGAACATCGCGAGCCACATCATCAAGGGCGACATCCCACGTGTGCGGGAACGCCTTGTCGCGGTGCCGATGCATTGCGTCGCGGTATCGGTCGTGACGCAAGCCGAGCTGCTGTACGGCGTCGCCAAGCGCGGTCATCCGCAGGGGCTTGTGACCAAGGTGCGCGAGTTCCTGGCGCGCGTAACGGTCTTGCCGTGGACAACTAAGGCGGCCGAAGCCTACGCCGAGCTGCGCACGGCCTGCGAGGCTGGTGGCGTCACGCTCGCGCCGATGGACATGATGATCGCCGCGCACGCAAAAGCCCTGGCGCTGGCCGCCGCGCAGGCGCAGGAGCAGGTGACCCTGGTTACACGGGACGGCGCTTTCTCACACGCGAGCGTGCTCGGTGGATTGACGCTCGATGACTGGACAAAAGAGGCTCCATTATGAAACACGCACGCCTCCGAGTCGTCATGGACGATACGGCGCAGCCTGCCGCTTCAGCGCCGTCCACCAACTCTCATAGTCCCACCTGAATAAATCCCGATGAGCACCCGTATTTGTCTGATCCGACACGGCGAAACCGACTGGAATGTCGCTCGCCGCATGCAAGGCCATACCGATATTCCTTTGAACTCGACCGGCCGTGCGCAGGCGTGCAGGCTTGCCGCAAGCCTTGCCGACGAGCATTTCGCCGCGATCTATACGAGCGATTTGCTGCGCGCCCGGCAGACCGCCGAAGCCGTCGCGCATCGGTTCGCGCTGCATGTGCAGCCCGAGCCCGGTTTGCGCGAGCGTAATTACGGCGGATTCCAGGGCCTGACTTACGACGAGGCCAAGGCGAAATATCCCGATGTCTATGCGCGCTTCGAACAGCGCATCACGACGGACGCTTTTCCCGGCGGCGGCGAAAGCCTTGAGATGTTTTTCGAGCGCGTGCGTCAAACGCTCACAGCCATCGCCGAGCGGCATCCGGATGCCGATATTCTTGTCGTCTGCCACGGCGGCGTGCTCGACATGGTGCATCGGATTGCCGCGGCCTTGCCGCTCACGCGCAAGCGCGATTTCCCGATCGGCAACGCCACGGTGAATTGGCTGGAATACGACCAGGGCCGCTGGGTCATTCTGGCGTGGGACGAACGTTCGCACCTCGACGACTCGCTCGACGAACTGCCGACCTGAAAACCCTTCAAGGCAGCCAATTGGCGCATGCTAAACTTCTGTTTTGACTCCATGCCAAACCAAGCGCCATGTTCCCGAAGCAAACTCTTGCCCAAGTCGACCCTGAGTTGTGGACCGCCGTCGCGGCGGAAAACCGCCGCCAGGAGGATCACATCGAGCTGATCGCCTCCGAAAACTATGTGAGCCGCCCCGTCATGGAAGCGCAGGGCTCCCAGCTCACGAACAAATACGCCGAGGGTTATCCGGGCAAGCGTTATTACGGCGGCTGCGAGTATGTGGACGTCGTCGAGCGGATCGCGATCGATCGCGTCAAGAAGATTTTCGGCGCCGACGCCGCGAACGTGCAGCCGAATTCCGGTTCCCAAGCGAACCAGGCCGTGTTGATGGCCTTCCTGAAGCCGGGCGACACGATCATGGGCATGAGCCTGGCCGAAGGCGGCCACCTGACGCACGGCATGCCGCTGAACATGAGCGGCAAGTGGTTCAACGTCGTCGCCTATGGCCTGAATGAAAAAGAAGAGATCGACTACCCCGCGATGGAGCGCCTTGCGCATGAGCACAAGCCGAAACTCATCATCGCCGGCGCTTCGGCTTATTCGCTGCGCATCGATTTCGAACGCTTCGCCAAGGTCGCCAAAGCGGTTGGCGCGATCTTCATGGTCGATATGGCGCACTACGCCGGTCTCGTCGCGGCGGGCTTCTATCCGAACCCGGTCCCGCACGCCGATGTGGTGACCTCGACGACGCACAAAACGCTGCGCGGCCCGCGCGGCGGCATCATTTTGATGAAGGCCGAGCACGAGAAGGCGATCAACTCGGCCATCTTCCCCGGCCTGCAGGGCGGCCCGCTGATGCATGTCATCGCGGCCAAGGCCGCTGCCTTCAAGGAGGCGCTGTCGCCGGAATTCCGCAACTATCAGGAACAAGTCATCGCCAACGCCCGCGTCATGGCGCGCGTGCTGTCCGAAGAACGCGGCATGCGCATCGTCTCGCAGCGCACCGAGAGCCACGTATTCCTGCTCGACCTGCGCGCCAAGAAGATCACCGGCAAGGAAGCGGAAGCGGTATTGGAGCGCGCCCATATCACGGTCAACAAGAACGCGATCCCCAATGACCCCGAGAAGCCTTTCGTCACCTCCGGGATTCGGATCGGCAGCCCCGCGATCACCACGCGCGGCTTCACCGAAATCGAAGCCGAACGTGTCGCGCACCTGGTTGCCGATGTGCTCGAAGCGCCGCACGACGAAGCCGCGCTGGCCCGCGTGCGCGAGGAAGTCGGCGCGCTGTGCCGCAAGTTCCCGGTATACGGTGCATAGAGCCTGTTCGTAACACTCGGATACGGATAGACTTCCCAGGGCGCCATACGGCGCCCTTTTCACATCCAGTCCAGGCGCATCCACGCTATGAAATGTCCGTTCTGCGACACCCCTTCGACACAGGTCACCGATACGCGCGAAAACGACGAAGGCGATACCGTCCGCCGCCGCCGCCGCTGCCTGCACTGCGATAAACGTTTTACGACCTATGAGCGCATCGAATTGAAAATGCCGCAGGTCGTCAAGAAAAACGGCAGTCGCATGGAATACGACCGCGAAAAGCTCCTTGCAAGCATGAAGCTTGCGCTGCGCAAGCGCCCGGTCAACGCCGAAAGTGTGGACGCCTCGGCCGCCCGCATTGAGGAAAGACTGCTTTCGCTGGGAGAACGCGAGATTACGACCGACAAGATCGGCGAGCTTGTGATGCGCGAACTCAAGCGGCTCGACAAAGTAGCCTACATCCGCTTCGCCTCGGTCTATCGCAATTTCGAAGACGCGGAGGAATTTTCCGAGGCGATTCGCGAAGTATCGGTGCGCCGCCCCTCAAGCCGCTCGCGCAATAGTTGAAATGAATTTCAGCGCCGCCGACCATGCCCACATGGCGCGCGCCCTGCAATTGGCCGCGCACGGTCTGTACACGACCACGCCCAACCCGCGTGTCGGCTGCGTCATCGTGCGCGAGGAGCGAATCGTCGGCGAAGGCTGGCACGCACGCGCGGGTGAGCCGCACGCCGAGGTGCACGCCCTGCGCATGGCGGGAGAAAGCGCACGCGGCGCGACGGCCTATGTCACGCTCGAACCCTGCAGCCACTTCGGCCGCACGCCGCCGTGTACGGAAGCGCTGATTCAAGCCGGCGTCGCGCGCGTCGTCGCCGCCATGCAAGACCCGAACCCCCGCGTCGCGGGCAGCGGCCTCGCCCGCCTCGCCGCGCAGGGGATCGACACCGCCTGCGGTTTATTGGAGCAGGAAGCGCGCGAACTGAACCGCGGCTTCATCCAGCGCATGCTCACCGGCCGCCCCTGGGTTCAGCTCAAACTCGCCGCAAGCGTCGACGGCCGCACTGCGCTCGCGAACGGCGAGAGCAAATGGATTACCGGCCCGGATGCACGGCGCGACGTGCAACGCTGGCGCGCGCGCAGTTGCGCGATCCTGACCGGCAGCGGCACCGTGCTGGCCGACGACCCGCAGCTCAACGTGCGTGAAATCGAAACCTCGCGCCAACCGCTACGCGTAATTGCCGATTCGAAACTGAGCACCCCGCCAGGCGCGCGCATCCTGCAAGGCGGTCAGGCGCTGATCGCCTGCGCGGACGCATTCGGCCCGCGCGCCGAGGCATTACGCAATGCAGGCGCGGAATTGTTCGCGTGCCCCAATGCCAACGGACAGGTGAGTCACCCCAACCAGGAGGTTGGGGTTTCCTCGCCACAAATTGGAAGCGCCCATGGCGCTGATGACAACGCTTGTTTCGCTGACCCCGTCATGAATGACGGGGCTTGCGCTCAACCCGTGGTCAATCTCCCCGCGCTGCTGACCGAATTGGGCCGTCGCGGCGTCAACGAATTGATGGTCGAAGCAGGCGCCAAGCTTGCCGGAGCGATGCTTGCGACGGGATGCGTCAATGAAATCCTGCTCTACCTCGCGCCCGCCTTAATGGGCAACGACGCCCGCGGGCTGATCGCCTTGAGCGGTCTGGAAAGCATGGCTGATGTGCCGCGTTTCGCTTGGCATGAGGTGCACCGCGTGGGTACGGATTTACGTCTGATCCTACGTCCCAGCGTTTAAAGCCGCTGACGAAGCGCTCGCTTGCTGCAAACCGCGGAAGATTCAGGCAAGAGATCCTTGCTATTGTTCAATAGTTATTGAATAATCATCCAATGGAAGCAAAAACAGCCGCCACCATCTTTGAAGTTCTGGCCTCCGAGCCTCGGCTTTCCATCTTCCGCCTGCTGGTCAAATATGCCCCGGACGGCCTAGTTGCCGGGGAAATCGCCCGGATGCTGGACATTCCAAAGACCAATCTTTCCTTTCACCTGAAAACCATCGTCCACAGCGGGCTTGCCAGCATGGAACGCGAAGGCCGCAACACACGCTACAAGGCCAACATCCCCCTGATGCTGGAAACCGTCGCCTACCTGACGACTGAATGCTGTTCCGGCAATCCAGAGCTGTGCCTAAGCTTCCGGGCTGAAAGCGGAGTTGCACCGGAATTTTTGCCATCCCGTTGCGAAGACAGGAAACCGTAACCTAAAGAAGTGAAATGCACATCCATGACTCAATCGACACTGCAACGGCTTTCCTTCCTCGACCGTTACCTCACCCTGTGGATATTCCTCGCCATGTTCATAGGCGTGGGGCTTGGATGGGCCGCGCCGGGTTTAAAGAACGTCATCAATTTTTTCCAGGTCGACACAACCAACATTCCCATCGCCATCGGACTGATCCTGATGATGTATCCACCTCTGGCAAAGGTGAAATACGAACGGCTCGGCGAAGTGTTCCGCAATCGGAAGGTGCTACTCCTCTCCCTGGTGCAGAACTGGATCATCGGCCCGACTCTCATGTTTCTGCTGGCGATTGCGTTTCTGTCCGGCAACAACAGCTACATGGTCGGCCTTATCCTTATCGGCCTTGCCCGCTGCATCGCCATGGTCATTGTCTGGAATGATCTTGCCGGCGGCGACAGGGAGTATTGCGCCGGGTTGGTTGCCTTCAATGCCGTGTTTCAGGTGCTTTTCTTCTCGGTCTACGCCTATGTGTTCATTACCCTGCTGCCCGGCTGGCTCGGATTGTCCGGGGCAGTGGTGAACATCAGCATGGGGCGGATTGCCGAAAGCGTTTTCATCTATCTCGGCATTCCCTTCCTCGCCGGCGTCGCCTCGCGTTTCTATGGCCTCAAGGTCAAAGGGCTGGACTGGTATGAGCAGGTCTTTATCCCTCGCGTAAGTCCCTGGACCTTGCGGGCCTTGCTGTTCACCATTCTGGTGATGTTCTCCCTCAAGGGCGAATACATCGTGCAGCTTCCCCTGGATGTGGTGAAGGTCGCCATCCCTCTGCTGATTTACTTCCTGGTGATGTTCCTGCTCTCGTTTTACCTCTCCCGGCGGGTCGGGGCGAATTACGAACAGTCGGCAACCCTGTCCTTTACCGCCGCTTCGAATAATTTCGAGCTTGCCATTGCCGTGGCGATTGCCGTATTCGGTTTGAATTCCGGCGAGGCGTTCGTGGCCGTCATCGGTCCGCTGGTGGAAGTGCCGGTGCTGATCGGGCTGGTGAATGTGGCGTTATGGCTGAAGAAACAGCACTTCAGCGCGGCGTGAATTTACGCCAACCGATGACTGCAAACAGGGCAAGCCGGATCGCGTGCATAGCGCACTTCGCGCCAGCGCATCGCCAGCGCATCGAGCAGCAATAAACGCCCGACCAAGGGTTCGCCGCAGCCCGCCAAAAGTTTGAGCGCTTCCGCCGCTTGCGTTGCGCCGACGATGCCCGTCAGCGGCGCGAAAACGCCCGTCACCGCGCAACGCAATTCCTCCAGTTCGCCGCCTTCGGGGAAAAGACAGTGGTAGCACGGCACGTCCTTGCGGCGTAAATCGAACACGCTGATCTGCCCGTCGAAGCGGATCGCGGCGCCGGAAACCAGAGGCTTACATGCTGCAATGCAGGCGCGATTGACCGCATGGCGCGTGGCGAAGTTATCGCAGCAATCGAGCACGACATCCGCCTTGCGCACTTCGGCCTCAAGCGCTTCGCCGTCGAGACGCTGTTCGAGCGGGATGATTTCGATTTCGGGGTTGAGCGCGTGCAGGGTTCTGCGTCCCGACAGCGCTTTGGCCGAGCCGATCGATTCGTGCGTATGCAGGATCTGGCGCTGCAGATTGGTTAGATCAACGATATCGCCATCCGCCAAAACCAGGGTGCCGACACCCGCGGAGGCAAGATACATCGCTGCCGGCGAACCGAGCCCTCCCGCGCCGACGACAAGCGCACGCGCGGCGCGGATGGCCTGCTGGCCTTCGATGCCGATTTCAGGCAGGAGAATATGACGTGAATAACGGAGGAGCTGGTTGTCGTCCATGAGTGAATGCGCCGCGCATTTTGCGCGCCAAACTAAAACAAAGCGCGTTAATGGATTTCGCGCAGATCGGGCGGAGTATCGTCGTGATCACCGTGGGGATGACGCTCCCAGGCTTTGACGTAAACCGCATGGGTTTCTTTGATCAAGCGTGCAGGCGAAGACGCGTTGCGCCTTTGAATCGCTTCGGCATGACGAATCAGCGCCCGCCGGAATCGGCCATACAGGCTTCTATCCAGCGGGAAACCCGCATGCTCAAGCAGCGTCTCGATTTCCTCGAAGGAATGATCGGCAAGCGAATAGCCCACTTGCAGTCCCCCCATCGCGATGTGAGCCTCTATTCCGGACGCGGCGTTTAGCTGCGACAGCATCAGCCGAGTCTGGTCGGGCGGCAAACCCCGAAAATGCAATTCGCGCCGTTTATACAGCGCCTCCGACGCCCCTGACAGCTCATGGTGGCGCCCCGCCAGTTGGTAGGTTTTGTCGCGTTCTAGCATCAAGGGCCGCCTTTCCGTGAATCGCCCCAAGCTGAAGCTTGGGGCTTCTTCGCCACAAATCGGAGGCGCCTTCGGCGCCAGAAACTCAACGTACCTGTTGGGCGAGTTGCATTCCCTTCAGAACATTAAGCGCTTGCGCCAACTGATAATCGTTCTTGCCGCCAAGTTCGAATACTGCCGGCGTTTCGACATCGGCTTTCTCTTTATCCTTGCCGCCCTCTTTGGGAGCCTTCACATCCTTCGCCTTGGCCGGCTCATCCGCTTTCGATGTCGGCTTGGTTGCGGCGGGAGCGGATTGGGCGCCGCCTTCGAGATGGTTTTCAAGATCGGCTTCGTGAATCCGCGTGAAGGAACCGCTCGGCGTATCCTCGACCACGATGTCCGGCGAAATGCCCTTGGCTTGGATCGAACGGCCGCTCGGCGTGAAGTAGCGCGCCGTCGTCAGCTTGATCGCGGTATTGCTTGTCAAAGGCAGAACGGTCTGGACCGAACCCTTGCCGAAGGTTTGCGTGCCGACGACAACCGCCCGTTTGTGGTCTTGCAGCGCACCGGCCACGATTTCCGAAGCCGAAGCGGTTGCGCCATTGACGAGCACGACGATTGGCATCGTTTTGACGCTCGCCGGAATCGTCTTCAGATAATCTTCCTTGCCGCCGCGCAGATAATCTTCCGGCGAAGCGTAGAACTTGTGCCGCGAATCCTCGGTACGCCCATCGGTGGACACCACCAGGGCCTTGCCCGGCAGGAACGCGCCCGAGACTCCAACCGCTGCATGCAGCAAACCACCCGGGTCGTTGCGCAGATCGAGAATAATGCTTGTCATGCCCTGTTTTTCCAGGCGTGTAAGCTCTTTCGCCAAGGTCGCCGCCGTATTTTCCTGGAACTGCGCGATACGGATGTAGCCGATGCCCGGCTCAAGCATGCGGGCCTTGACGCTTTGCACCTGGATAATTTCGCGTGTGAGCGTCACTTCGATCGGCTTCATCTCGCCCTTGCGCGCAATCGTCAGTTTGATTTGCGTCTTGGGCTTGCCGCGCATTTTCTTGACGGCATCGTTGAGCGACATCCCCTTCACCGGGGTGTCGTCGAGCTTGATAATCAGATCACCCGGACGCACGCCCGCGCGGAAAGCCGGCGTGTCTTCGATCGGCGAAATGACCTTGACGAAGCCATCTTCCATGCCGACTTCGATCCCCAGGCCGCCAAATTCGCCCTGCGTGCCGACCTGCAAATCTTTGAAAGCATCCGCATCGAGATAGGTCGAATGTGGGTCGAGCCCGGAGAGCATGCCACTAATCGCGTTCGTGATCAGCTTTTTGTCCTCGACCGGCTCGACATAGCCTTGCTTGATCGCACTGAACACCTCGGCAAACGTGCGCAGCTCTTCAACGGGCAAGGGTTCCGTCGCTTCTTTATTCGCATTGGCGGAGTAATTCAGGCTGATTGCGACACCCGCGCACACGCCAACCAGTACGAGCCCTGCTTGTTGCAGTTTGCTACGCGTTTTTGATTCAAATCCCATGATGTCCTAACGATCGTAATTAGCCGATATCCAAACAGGTTCAGCGCGCCATCCATTTTGCAGGGTCTTGCGGCTGGCCGTGGTGACGGATTTCAAAGTATAAGCCCGATTCCTCGCGCCCCCCGCTATTGCCGACGCTCGCAATCGCTTCACCGCCGCGCACCGTTTCGCCCGGCGATTTAAACACGCTTTCGTTGTTACCGTAGATTGTCATGAATCCATCGCCGTGATCCAGGATGATCAAGTTGCCAAAACCCCGCAGCCAGTCCGCGAAAACGACTTGTCCAGGCGCCACGGCATGCACCTCGCCGCTCTCCGCGCGAATCATGACGCCTTTCCACTGCGTACCGCTATCGCCCCTTGGAGTGCCAAACCGGCCAACAAGTTCGCCGCGCAGCGGCCAATGCAATTTTCCGCGTAAAGCACTGAATACCAAATCAACGGAATTCTCTTGCGCAACTTTATTCGCCACCCCCACGGCGGGCTCCCGTTCAGCGCTTGCGTCACTCCCAGAAGACCTCTGCGCCAAGACTTCGGGCTGTGGCGGCCGCGCTGCGGGTTTGGACCGTGACAACTTTCCCAACCCCTGCACCAGACGGGAAAGCCGGGTTTCATTCTGTTTCAGGCTGGCCACTTCCTTGCGCTGGCTGCGCAGCCTGTCTTTGATCCGCGCCAACACTGCGCTGCGCTTTTTCTGCTCGGACAAAAGCTTGACATAGGCCGCGGCGCTTTCCTGCTGGAGCGCGGTGATTTTCTCGCTGCGCATCCGCACCTCGCCGACCAGCCGCTCATGCTCCGCAAGCGTGGCGCGCGCCTTTTCGATTTCCGCATGGCGCGCTTCGGCAATCCGGGCAAGATAGTAGGCATCGCGCGCAAGCTGATTCGGATCGTCGCCGCCGATCAAACGGCGCGCGCCGGCTTTGCGGCCGAAAACATAGTAGCGATAGAGCATTTCGCCGAGCGCTTTGCGCTGCGCCGTCAATGTTGTTTCAAGCGTGGCGCGGCGTGCTTCAAGCTCGCGCAGCTCGGTTTCGACGCCTTGACGCTCGCGCGTGATCTCCCGCACGCGGCGGCGCGCGGTCGAAATCGCGGTTTCGACTTCGGCCAAATCATCCACCGCTTCATCTCGGGAGCTTTCGCCGGTTTCGATTTCCGCCTGCAATGCACGGATTTTCCGATGCAATTCGTCAAGATCATTGCGCGCCGCGGCGGCGGAAGGCGCAGCCGTGCGCGGCGCGGCATCTGCCGCACCGGCCAGGAAAAAGACGAGGAGCGCCGCAGCGCTCCCCGCCCAATGTCGTAAAGACCCGAGTCTCAACGGTTTTACTTCGCCTTCCCCTGATTGGCGACAGCATTCAACGCGGCTGCGATCTTCGCCGGATCATCCAGATAATAATGCTTGAGCGGCTTCAGATCAGCATCCAATTCATACACGAGCGGCTGTGCGGTCGGGATATTCAGTTCAAGAATCTCACCCTCGCTCATGTTGTCCAGATATTTGATCAGCGCGCGCAGGCTATTGCCATGCGCCGCGATCACGACCCGCTTGCCGGCCTTCACTTGCGGCGCGATCGCATCGAGCCAATAAGGCACGAAGCGCGCGACCGTATCCTTCAAGCATTCGGTGCGCGGGAATTGCGCGGCGGGCAGATCGGCATAGCGCGGATCATTGGTCGTCAGGCGCGGGTCACCTTCCGCCAGAACAGGCGGTGGCACATCGTAAGAACGCCGCCAGATTTTGACCTGATCGTCGCCGAACTTGGCCGCCGTTTCCGACTTATCGAGCCCCTGCAACGCGCCGTAATGACGCTCGTTCAAACGCCAGGAATGCTCAACCGGCAGCCATAGCTGATCCAACTCTTCAAGCACCGTATTGAGCGTTTTATTCGCACGCTTGAGCACCGAAGTAAACGCCAGATCGAAGGCAAAACCTTTTTCCTTGAGCAGGCGGCCCGCCGCCTTGGCTTCTTCGACTCCCTTGGGCGTCAAGTCCACATCGGTCCAGCCGGTAAAGCGGTTTTCGAGATTCCAGATCGATTCGCCGTGACGCAGCAACACGATTTTGTACATGAGCACTCCTTTATTACAGTAATTCGGGCAGGGGGCGCCGTTCCATGTCGCCGTGCAGCGAGGGCTGGCCGACGTCAAACTTCAGAAGATGGTATTTTATCGGATCGTAGCGGGGCGTTTCCGCGTTTTTAAGACTAAAAATCTGAGTTGGGTCATGGAGTTTATTAAACAGAATATCTTCCTCGTCGTGCTGGCCGTCGTCAGCGGAGGCATGCTGCTTGCCGAACTGCTGCGCGGACGGGGCGGCAGCGGGCTGAGCCCGGTTGAAGCGACCATGTTGATCAACCGCGAAAACGCCATCGTCGTCGACGTGCGCGAGGCAGCCGAATTCGCCACGGGCCACATTCCCAATGCACGCAACATTCCGCTCGCCGAACTCGAAAAACGCATCGGCGAACTTGCCAAGTTCAAGAATAAGCCAATCGTGCTGGTCTGCCAGTCCGGCATGCGTTCAAGCCGGGCGCTTGCAACGCTCGTCAAAGCAGGCTTCGAAAAAGTCCAAAACCTCGGCGGCGGCATTGCAGGCTGGCAGAAAAATGGCCACCCTCTCATCAAAGGCTAAGGTATGGCCAAAATCTTAATGTACACTTCCGCCGTTTGCCCTTACTGCATCAGGGCGGAACAACTATTGACCCGCAAAGGGGTGAGCGCGATTGAAAAATGCCGGGTCGATCTCGACCCCGCGCTGCGCGACCGCATGATCGAACTGACCGGCCAGCGCACCGTCCCGCAGATTTTCATCAATGGCCGCCATATCGGCGGGTGCGACGATCTGTATGCACTGGACAGAGCTGGCGGCCTCGACCCTTTACTTGCCGTCGACGCGGCGTAACACAGGCGATTCATCATTCTTCGGCACGGCGGCTGGTGTCCGCAGTGTCTTTTAACCACTACAAGCAGGCTGGAACCAAATGACCGAACAAGCTCAGCAACCCATGTTTTCGATCGAAAAACTCTTCGTCAAAGACCTCTCGATCGAAGTCCCCAACGCGCCTGCCGTTTTCCTGGAGCGCGAAGCCCCCCAGGTCAACGTCGAACTGAACACCAGCGGCGACAAGGTTAATGACGGCTACTACATGGTCACCGTTTCCGTCACCGTCAATGCCACCTCGAAAGACCATACCGTCTTCCTCGTGGACGTCAAACAGTCCGGCGTATTCCAGATCCGCAATTTCGCCGAAGCCGACATCGAGCCGGTCATGATGATCGGCTGCGCCAACATCCTCTTCCCCTACGCACGCGAAGCGGTATCCGACGCAATCATGCGCGCAGGCTTCCAACCGATCATGCTGGCTCCGGTCAACTTCGAAGCGCTCTATCAGGCCCGCCAGCAAGCTCAGCAGGGAAACCAGGCCGGCAACGCGCCTTCGCTGCAATAAACAGAGCGCATACAGGCATGCATCTTTCCAGATTCCTGCTTACGGCACTCGCCATCGCGCTACCCGGCATGGCGAGCGCGCTCGATTTCCGTTCCGCTGGCGAAGTCGCCGTGCTCTACGATGCGCCTTCGACCAAGGGCAAAAAACTTTGGATCATCGCGCGCGGCACACCCGTCGAAGTCGTCATCTCGCTCGACAAATGGGTCAAGGTACGCGACGCCAGCGGCACGATCGCCTGGATCGAGCGCGCATCGCTCGCCGATCAGCGCACCGTCATCGTCACGGCCGCGACGGCTGAAGTGCGCCAGGCCGCGAACGCCTCCAGCCCGCTGGTCTTCTCTGCCGTGAAAGATGTCGTCCTCAACGTGCTCGACAACCCGAACACGGGCTGGATCAAGGTCAAGCATCGCGACGGCAGCACCGGCTACATCCGCGCTAGCGACGTCTGGGGCGGCTGATACCCGATGGGCCATGTTGCAATCCTGGGAGCGGGCGCCTGGGGCACCGCGCTGGCGATCAGCTTCGCACGCCGGCACCCGATCGTCCTTTGGGGACGGGAGCGCGAACAGCAGATCGCCTTGCGCCGCGAGCGCGAAAACCGGGCGCTGCTGCCCGGCATTCCCTTACCGGATGCGGTCCAGGTCGCCGATGAACTCGACGCCGCCCTCGACGGCGCAAGCCTCGCCCTGATCGCCACGCCGGTCGCCGGCCTGCGCGATACCCTGCGCGCCATTGCGCAGCATGCACCGCAGCTTCCCGTCCTGTGGGCTTGCAAGGGCCTCGAAGCCGAAAGCGGCCGCCTGCCGAACGATATTGCCCGCGAAGAACTCGCCCCTACGGCGGACTACGGCGTCCTGACCGGCCCGAGCTTCGCGCAGGAAATCGCCGCCGGCCTGCCGGGCGCGATTACCCTTTCCGGTCGCTCGCTCGACTTCGCGAAACACTGGGTTAGCGAGTTGCACCATTCGCGTCTGCGTCTGTATGCGACCGACGATCTGATCGGCGCCGAAGTCTGCGGCGCGGTCAAAAACGTCCTCGCGATCGCCACCGGCATTTGCGACGGTTTGCACTTCGGCTTCAATGCGCGCGCGGCGCTCATCACACGCGGTCTGGCCGAAATCACGCGCTTCGGACTGGCGCTCGGCGGACGGCGCGAAACCTTCATGGGTCTTGCGGGCGTCGGCGATTTGATCCTGACTTGCACCGGCGATCTGTCACGCAATCGCAACGTCGGCCTGGCGCTCGCGCAAGGCCGACAGCTTGCCGAGATCCTCGAATCGCTCGGTCATGTCGCGGAAGGCGTGCCCACCGCGCGCGAGGTCGCGCGGCGCGCGCGCGAACTCGGTATCGAAATGCCGATTACGCATGCGGTCGACGCCGTCTTACATGAGGGCCTAGCCCCGCGCGCCGCGGTCGAACAACTGATGACGCGCGATCCGAAAATCGAGGGTTAAAACCCTATTCGCCGCCGGCGAACCCCTGCTGCCGCCACGCTTCGAACACCACCAGCGCAACCGTATTCGATAAATTCAGGCTGCGGTTCGAAGGCTGCATTGGAACGCGCAGTTTCTGTTCCGGCGCGAACGAATCGCGCAACTCCGGCGCAAGGCCGCGCGTTTCCGCGCCAAAAACTAAAACGTCGCCCGGCTGGTAAGCGACGGTGTCGTAGCGCAGCGTGCCGCGTGTCGTCAGCGCAAAGAACCGCCCACCGGCAAGCGCGGCGCTGCAAGCCGCCCAATCCGGATACAGCGTCATGCGCGCGAGGTCGTGATAATCGAGCCCTGCCCGGCGCAGTTGTTTTTCTTCCAAATTGAACCCAAGCGGTTCGACGAGATGCAGATGGCATCCCGCATTGGCGGCCAGGCGAATGATGTTGCCGGTATTGCCGGGAATCTCCGGTTCGACGAGAACGATATTGAACATAAAACGCAGAACCTGTTCAGAGTCCGTACCGAGTGGTTATTGATATAAAACTTCAACGCTGTCCGGGCTGAGCCATTCGCGCAGTTGTTCGAGCAAAGGCTCTTCGAGCCGCACACGCCATTTGCCGCCAAAAGGCAAATCGCCCTCCGCCCGCGCATTGCGATACGACAAACGCACGGGGCATGTGCTGTCCGACTCCGCATTGCCGCGATACGCGGCAAGCAGATCCTGCAAGCGGCTTACCGCGGCGCTTGCGCCGCCCGCGGCGGCGACTTCGCCGTTCATGCGCAGCACCAGCGAACGCGCATAGCGCGCGCGCGCTTCGCCAAGCGTCATCAGGCGGTCGGCAATGATGCGCAGCCCTCCGGTGAAATCGTCGTGACTGATCTTGGCTTCGACGATCAGCACTTCGTCGGTGACGATCTTGTTCTTATTCAGATCCAGGGTTTCGGCGAACACCGAAACTTCGAGCTGCGCCGTTCCATCGTCGAGTTGCACGAAGCACATCTTGCCGCGTTGTCCGATCTTGACGCGCTGCCCCGCCACCACGCCAGCGATCACCTGCGGCTCCTTGCGCGGTTCGAGACGCGCCAGCGGCGTGCGGATGAAACGCGCCACCTCAGACTTGAAGGCGTTGTAGGGATGGCCCGAGAGGAAGAAACCGATTGCGAGCTTTTCCTCGGTCAGCCGCTGGCGCTCGGTCCACGGCTTCGCTTCCACGAACGACGGCGCATGCTCGGCCTGCATGTCGGGTGCATCGAACAGCCCGACCTGCGCGGCATTCGCCGCCTTCTGCTCGGCCCAGTCCATCGCGAGGCCGACGCTTGCGATCAAGCGCGCGCGCTGCGCGTCGAGCGTATCGAAAGCGCCGGCGCGGACCAGCGCTTCGACGACGCGCCGGTTGACCGAGCGGCGATCGACGCGCGTACAGAAATCGAACAGATCCTTGAACAGCCCGCCTTCGCGGCGCGCGGCGAGAATCGCTTCAACCGCGGGAGCGCCGCAGCCTTTGACCGCGCCGAGGCCATAGCGGATCGTTTTTGCATCGGTCGGCTCGAAGCGGTAGTACGACGCGTTGACGTCGGGCGGCAGCACCTGCACGCCGTTGGCGAGCGTGTCCTCGAAGAAGATCTTGACGGTGTCGGTGTTGTCCATGTCGGACGACATCGTCGCCGCCATGAAGGCCGCGCAGTGGTGCGCCTTGAGCCAGGCGGTGTGATAGGTGACGACGGCATATGCGGCGGTGTGCGACTTGTTGAAGCCGTACTCGGCGAACTTCGTCATCAGATCGAAGAGGTGTTCGGCCAGCGCCGGGTCGTAGCCTTTCTGCTGCGCGCCCGCCGCGATCGTCTCGCGGTGCTTGGCCATCTCTTCCGGCTTCTTCTTGCCCATCGCGCGGCGCAGCATATCGGCCCCGCCAAGCGTGTAGCCGCCGATGATCTGCGAGATCTGCATCACCTGTTCCTGATACACGATGACGCCGTAAGTCGGCGACAGGCATGGCTCCAGGTCTGGGTGGAAATAATCGATCGCCTGCTGGCCTTTTTTGCGCAGAATGAAATCGTCGACCATGCCCGAACCGAGCGGGCCGGGACGGTAGAGCGCGAGCACGGCGATGATGTCTTCGAAGCGGTCGGGGCCGAGCTTCTTGAGAAGCTTTTTCATGCCGTCCGATTCCACCTGGAAGATCGCGGTGGTGTTGGCGTCTTTCAGGATCTGATAGGCCGCGGGGTCGGTGAAGCCGAGCGCCATCAAATCGATTTTTTCGCCCGTCAGGCGTTCGACGTATTCGAGCGCGAGCTGGATGATTGTGAGGTTGCGCAAGCCGAGGAAGTCGAATTTCACGAGGCCGACGGCTTCGACGTCATCTTTGTCGAACTGCGAAACCGGGACCGCGTCCTCGCCATCGGCGATGTAGAGCGGGCAGAAATCCGTCAGCTTGCCCGGCGCGATCAGCACGCCGCCCGCGTGCATGCCGACGCCGCGCGTCATGCCTTCGAGCGGCAAGGCAAGCTCCCACAGCTCGCCGATCGATTCGCCGTCGTTGGCGTCCGCCATCATCTCGCCGATCGCGGGCTCCTGCTCCTTCGCCTCCTCCAAACCGAGCGGCTTGTTCTGCACGACCGGAATCAGCTTGGAGAGCCGGTCGCACAGGCCATAAGGCAGATCGAGCACGCGCCCGACATCGCGCACGACCGCCTTCGAGGCCATCGTGCCGAAGGTGGCGATCTGGCTCACGGCATCGCGGCCGTAGCGCTCGCGCACGTATTCGATGACGCGGTAGCGGTTGTCCTGGCAGAAATCGATATCGAAGTCGGGCATCGACACGCGTTCGGGATTCAGGAAACGCTCGAACAGCAGCGCGTAGGCGGTCGGGTCAAGGTCGGTGATCTTGAGCGAATACGCGACCAGCGAACCCGCGCCCGAGCCGCGTCCGGGGCCAACCGGCACGCCGTTGTGCTTGGCCCATTGGATGAAGTCCGCCACGATAAGGAAGTAACCGGGGAAACCCATCTGGATGATCGTGTCGGTCTCGAACTGCAAACGTTCGTAGTAACGCGGGCGCTCGCGTTCGCGCTCCTCGCTGTTCGGGTAAAGCTGCTCCAGCCGTTCCTCAAGACCTCGCTTGGCTTCCTGGACGAGAAAATCGTCGAGGCCCATGCCCTCGGGCGTCGGGAACAAGGGCAGGAAGTTCTTGCCGAGCGTGACGCTCAGCGAGCAACGGCGCGCGATCTCGACCGAGTTTTCGAGCGCTTCCGGAATATCGTGAAAAAGCGCGGCCATTTCGGCCTGCGTCTTGAAATACTGCTCCTCGGTGAAAGGTTTCGGCCGCCGCGTATCGGCGAGCACATAGCCCTGCGCGATACATACGCGCGCCTCATGCGCGCGAAAATCTTCGCGCCCGGCGAACTGCACCGGATGCGTGGCGACGACGGGCAGATCGAGTTCGCCGACGAGCGCGAGCGCATCGCGGATATAGCGCTCGGCGCCCGCATGGCCCGCGCGCTGCAACTCGATGTAGAAACTATTCGGAAAGCGCTGCACCCAATCGTTCGCAAGCCGCCGCGCGGAATCCATATTTCCAGCCGCGAGCGCCGCGCCGATGTCGCCATGCATCGCACCGGAAAGGCAGATGAGGCCCGAGGCCGATTCGGCATTCAGCCAATCCTTGCGGATCTCGGCATGGCCGCGATGCTTGTTTTCGAGAAAAGCGCGCGTCAGCAGTTCGCAAAGCTGGCCGTAGCCAGCGCGATGCTTGCAGATCAGCAACACGCGGTGCGGCTTCTCGCGCTCGGCCTCATTCGTGATCCAGGCGTCGACGCCGACGATCGGCTTCAAGCCGGCGTCACGACAGCCCTTGTAATGCTTGACCATGCCGAAAAGATTGGCGAGGTCGGAAATGCCGAGCGCGGGCATGCCGTCGGCCGCGGCGAGCTTGATCGTGTCATCGACACGCGCGATGCCGTCCTCGATCGAGAATTCGGTATGCACGCGCAGGTGAATGAAGCGGGGGTTTGCAGCGGAAGTCATGAGCGGAATTTTACCTCGCCCTCACTTCCTGCTCCGCCCTGTTCCGGCAATTAACGTATTTTCGATTTATTCGCACGCATACCTGGAAGACGCAAAGTAGCAAACCCTAACGTAATGAGATAGTCAGCACGTACGCTGAGCAAATCAGGGACGCCTTTGGCGCCAGTAACGCTTGTCTCGCTGACCCCGCCATCAATGGCGGGGCTTGCACTCGACTCGTGGTCAAAAAATTGAATTGCGCCCCAACATAGTCACAGCATTCATGCCGTCCCGCTTCGGAGTACGGCCAGCTTGCGGCATACTGCGCAAGCCGCTTCATCTCTATATTGATCAATGCTGATCCTGCCGCTTCCCACCCAGCCGAACTGGAGCCGCCCCCCGTTCATTACACTCGGTCTGATCCTGTTCTGCTGCATCGTCTTCACCGTTTTCCAAGGCACGGATCAAACGCGCGAACTTGAGGCGCTGACTTATTACAAGCATTCGGTCCTGCCGGATCTAGAGCTGCCCGCCTATCTCACCGACTTGCGGGCACGTGGAAAAGAGTCCCTCTCCTACGAACTCTCTGAAGCCATGGCGCAGGATATGGAAGTACGCGTCCTCATGACGATGGAGTCGGATCACGATTTTATGCAACGCCTGCACGCCGGGCAGGTGATCACCGCCGAGATGCCCGATTTCGAGGGCTGGCGCGCGCACCGCGAGCGCTACGAAAAACTGCGCGAGCGGATCTTCACCGAACAGTACAGCCTCGACCCGAGCAATCCCACGCCGACGACGTTGGTCTCGCACATGTTTCTGCACGCCAACGTCCAACATCTCGCAGGCAACATGGTCGTGCTGTTCATCGTCGGTTACACGGTCGAAGCCTCACTCGGAGCGCTTGGATTTCTCTTCCTGTTCGTCGCCGGCGGCCTCGGAGCCTGTGTGCCGGAACTTTTGCTCCCAGCCCGATACGGTAGCCACATGCTCGGTGCATCGGGTGCGATTTCGGCGGTCATGGCGTCCTATCTCGTGCTCTTCGGCATGCGCCGAATCCGTTTTTTCTATTGGTTCCTGATTTTTTTCAATACCGTCCGCTGGCCGGCGCTGATGATCCTGCCCGTCTGGCTCGGCAATGAACTACTGCAAAAATACGTTTTCGATCGCAACGGCAATGTTGCCTATCTTGCCCATTTCGGCGGTTTTTTGACTGGCGCGCTGTTGACGGCGCTCTACCGCTGGCACCGCGGCTGGCATACCGCCGAGAATGTAGAACGGCTCAATGCCGAAGCGCGCGCAGCCAATTTACGCGAACAGGCCGCCCAACACGTAGCCAGCGCACGTTTCGACCGCGCAGCGCCGATTTACCGCCGCTTGATCGAAGCCGAACCCAACGACGATCAAGCGTTCGCTGAATACCTGCGGGTCGCGACACTCGCACCCAAAGCGGGTCTTACCAGCCATGCCGCCAGAAGGCTGCTGTGGCGATCGGGCAAGGGCGACAGCTGGCTCCCGCCGGACTTGATCGTGCAAGCCATGCATGAAATCGACGCCGCCGGGATCAAACTGCCAACCCTATCCCTGCGGGCCTGGGATCGGATTGCACGGCGCCTGATCGAAGCCGGCGAATTCGACACCGCCGAATCGCTGGTGATGCGCCTAGTCTCGCGCGACCCCGAAGGGAAAATCGCGCCGGGACTGCTTTATCGCTTATCGCGTGCCTGGCGCAGCGTCGGCCGACCGGCCGAGGCCGAGCGCACCAGGGAAATCCTAATAAAGCGCTTTCCCGACCGCCACGATTTGCTCTAGCCAATCGCCCGCAAACGCACGATCAACTGGCGCAGTTTCTCCGCTTCGGCGGCTGCCGGGTGCTGCGCAAAACGGCTTTGCAATGCCGCCAGCACGCGTTCGGCCTGAGCCTCGTCGCGGCGAAACTCGATCAGCAAACGCGCACCGAGTAAATAGACCTCCGGCGTATCCGGATGGTCGGGATGACGCTGATCGAAACCGCGTAGCAAACGCGCCGTCGTCTCGAAACGATGCGCCGCGAAAGCCGCTCGCGCGAGCAGCAGCACGTCGTCGGCTTACTTTGGCATGAAACCGCCTCCAGCACCTCGACAGCCTGCGCACTACGGCCCGCCCGCAACAGTTGCGGCAACCAATCCTGCGCATGCCCGCGCCGACCCGGCAATGCGGCGAGCATTCGGTGCAGGCGCACATGCGCCCCGTGGTCATGCGGCACCTCCCGCACTGCATCGCGCGCCAGATTCAATGCCGCCTCATGCCGGCCTTCACGCAGAAACTCCGCGATGCGGGCCGCGTGCTGTTCATGCGAACCATGCCCGGAAACGTTCCCGGACTGCTCTTCGATCAAGCGTCAACGGATAAAGAAAAAAGGACGGGAAGCGGGTCCAATAAGCCGGAATGCCGGACGCCTGCGGTCGAGTATGCATATCGTCAGTCGAGCTTGGATACCCACAAAGGAGACGGCATTCAGCCGCTCCGGCTTGAGATGCGGCGCAAGATGAAACGTTAATTAATACAAGATCAGGCTGAGCGTAGCGAACCTCAAGACCACCACCTGAACTCACAGCGTTGTGAACCACTCCGCTATATCCCGCCCGCTGAAGCTGAGGCAAACTACTCTCGGCGACTCAACAATACCGCTGCGGTGCCAGGATCAACTTAAAAACCAACCTCCACGATGACAGCGCAAGAGGAGAAAACAGTGATGAACCGCCGCCCGAAATGTTTGGCGTTCGCTGCCCTTGCCGCCCGGCAATTGCCGCTGGCGACGCTCGTCGCAGGGCTGGCCGGCTGCGTTTCGCTCGCCCCACCTTACGAGCAACCGCCGCTGCCGGTGCCGCAAACGTACCCGGACAACACATCGACGACGCAAAACGTCGGAAACACCGCCGAGATCGGCTGGAAGAACTACTTCACTGACCCCACACTGCAAAGCCTGATCGCCGACGCGCTCGCCAACAACCGCGATCTGCGGCTTGCGCTTCAGCACGTGGAAGAGGCGCGCGCGCTGTACGGCATCCGTCGCGCGGACCAATTCCCGACCCTCGGCGCATCGGCCGATCTCGCCCGCTCGCGCGTCCCCGCCGATCTCTCCGGCGTCGGCTACCCGGTGACGGCGAATCAGTATCAGGTCGGCGTCGGTCTCGCGACGTGGGAACTCGACTTCTGGGGCCGCGTCGCAAACCTCAAGGAAGCGGCGCTGCAAAACTATCTCGCCACCGACGCCGCGCGCCAAGCCGCCACGCTTGCACTCGTCGCGCAGGTAGCCAACGGTTATCTGAGCCTGCGTGAGCTCGACGAACGCATCCTGCTCGCGCAGGAAACGATCGAAAGCCATGAGAAGTCGTACCGCATCTTCAAGCGCCGCTACGAAGTAGGCGCGATCTCGAAGTTCGATCTCACGCAGGTTGAAACGCTGTGGCGTCAGGCCGTCGTACTCGGCGCGCAGCTTCAGCAAGAGCGCGCCATGCTCCTGAATGCGCTGCAACTGCTGGTCGGCAAGCCCGTCGATCCGCCGCGCGAGGACATCCGGCTCGACGACAGCGCCGTGGTGATGAGCGACCTGCCCGCGGGGCTGCCCTCCGATCTGCTCATCAACCGGCCCGACATCCTCGCCGCCGAACATCAGTTGCGCGCGGCCAACGCCAACATCGGCGCGGCGCGCGCCGAATTTTTCCCGAGCGTCACGCTCACCGGCTCGGCAGGCACGGCGAGCGCCCAGTTGAGCAATCTCTTCACCGGCCCAAGCCGCGCCTGGAATTTCGCGCCGAGCGTGTCGCTGCCGATTTTCGACATGGGCCGCCGCGAGGCGAATCTCGACCTCGCGAAGGCGCAGCGCGACCAAGCTGTGACTGCCTACGAGCAGTCGATCCAATCAGCGTTCCGCGACGTCGCCGATGCACTCGCCGCGCGCCAATGGCTCACCGAACAGGTGGATGTGTTGCGCGCGACCGTCGAGGCTCAGGCCGAGCGCGCGCGCCTCGCGCAACTGCGCTACGACCACGGCGCTTCGCCGTTCCTCGAAGTGCTCGACGCGCAACGCGATCTGCTCGCCGCGCAGCAGCAGCTCGTGCAGACACGGCGCGCCCTGCTGTCGAGCCGCGTTTCGCTCTATGCGGCGCTCGGCGGCGGCGGTTTCGAAACACGCGACGTCGCCCCCGCCTCTGCTAAAAACAATCCCTGACCGAGGTTTCTCGTCATGCCGACCCCTGCCCGCAAATTCATTCCCGCCCTCGTCGTAATCGCCGTCGCGGCGGGTGGCTATTTCGGCTGGCGCCAGATCGCGGAGCGCGGTCCGGGTGCCGGTTTCGTGAGCGGCAACGGCCGCATCGAGGCCACCGAAATCGACATCGCCACCAAGCTCCCCGGCCGCGTGCTGGACGTGCTCGTGCGGGAAGGCGATTTCGTCTCCGCGGGCCAGACGCTCGCCCACATGCAGGCCGACACGCTGGAAGCGCAGCGCCGCGAAGCGCAGGCGCAGCACCAGCAGGCCATCAACGGCGAAGCGAGCGCGCAGGCGCAGATCGCGCTGCGCGAGAGCGACCAGCGCGCCGCCGAGGCGGTCGTCACCCAGCGCGAGAGCGAACTCGACGCCGCGCGCCGCCGCCTCGCGCGCTCGGAAACGCTGGCGCAGGAAGGCGCTTCGTCGATGCAGGAACTCGACGACGACCGCGCGCGCATGAACAGCGCGCAAGCCGCCGTCGCCGCCGCGAAGGCGCAAGTCACCGCCGCCGCAGCCGCCGTCACCGCCGCGCGCGCGCAGCAGACCGGGGCGAAGTCGGCGATCGCCGCCGCCCAGGCCACGATCGACCGCATCCAGGCGGACATCGCCGACAGCGACCTCAAGGCCCCGCGCGCGGGCCGCGTGCAGTTCCGCGTGGCGCAGCCCGGCGAAGTGCTCGGCGCGGGCGGCCGGGTGCTCAACATGGTCGACCTCGCGGATGTCTACATGACCTTCTTCCTGCCCACGCAGGCCGCTGGGCGCGTGGCGCTCGGGCAGGATGTGCACCTCGTGCTCGACGCCGCGCCGCAATGGGTGATTCCGGCCAAGGTCACGTTTGTTGCTTCGACCGCGCAATTCACGCCGAAGACCGTGGAAACCGAGAGCGAGCGCGAAAAGCTCATGTTCCGCGTGCGGGCGCAGATCGACCCGCAACTGCTCCAGGAACACCTCAAATATGTGAAAACCGGCCTGCCCGGCGTGGCGTGGATCAAGCTCGATGCGAATGAGCAATGGCCGGCGAATCTTCAGGTCAACATGCCGCGATGAACGAGCCCGCGGTCCGCATCGAGCACGTCACGCTGCGCTACGGCAAGACCGTGGCGCTCAAGGACGTGACGCAAGATGTACCCGCCGGCCTGATGGTCGGGCTGATCGGCCCGGACGGCGTTGGTAAATCGAGCCTGCTCGCGCTCGTGGCCGGTTCGCGCGCGGTGCAGCAAGGCAAGGTATGGGCGCTCGGCGGCGATATGGCGAGCAAGAAACACCGCGACGCGGTATGCCCGCGCATCGCCTACATGCCGCAGGGGCTTGGCAAGAATCTCTATCCCACGCTCTCGGTCGAAGAGAATCTGCAATTTTTCGGCCACCTCTTCGGCCACGACGCCGCCGAGCGCCGCCGCCGCATCGACGCGCTCACGCGCGCCACGGGTCTCGACCCGTTCCTCGCGCGGCCCGCGGGCAAGCTCTCGGGCGGCATGAAGCAAAAGCTCGGCCTGTGCTGCGCGCTGATACACGACCCCGACCTGCTGATCCTCGACGAACCCACGACGGGCGTCGATCCGCTCGCGTGCGCGCAGTTCTGGGACCTCATCAACGGCATCCGCAAGGAACGGCCGGCGATGAGCGTGATCGTGGCGACCGCCTACATGGACGAGGCGCAACGCTTCGACTGGCTGATCGCGATGGACGACGGCGCAATCCTCGCCACTGGCGCGCCCGACGAACTGCTCGAACGAACGCACACGGCCTCGCTCGAAGAGGCGTTCATCGCACTGCTGCCCGAGGCGAAAAAGCGCGGCCACATGCCCGTCGAGATCACGCCGCTGCACGCCGACGAGAACGCCGAAATCGCCATCGAGGCGAAAGACCTCACGATGCGCTTCGGCGATTTCATCGCCGTCGATCATGTCAGCTTCCGCATCCAGCGCGGCGAGATTTTCGGCTTTCTCGGCTCAAACGGCTGTGGCAAGTCCACGACGATGAAAATGCTCACCGGCCTGCTGCCCGCGTCGGACGGCAAGGCTTGGCTCTTCGGCCACGAAGTCGATCCGCACGACCTCGACACGCGGCGGCGCGTCGGCTACATGTCGCAGGCGTTCTCGCTCTACGGCGAACTGACCGTACGCCAGAACCTCGTACTGCACGCGCGGCTTTTTCATGTGCCCGAAGCGGATATCCCCTCACGCGTGAACGAGATGGTCGAACGCTTCGACCTCGCCAGCGTGTTCGACACGCTGCCCGAAAAGCTGCCGCTCGGCGTACGCCAACGGCTCTCGCTCGCGGTCGCGATGGTGCACAAACCGGAGCTGCTGATCCTCGATGAGCCGACCTCCGGCGTCGACCCGATCGCGCGCGACAACTTCTGGCGGCTGCTGATCGCGCTCGCGCGCGAGGACCGCGTGACGATCTTCATCTCGACGCACTTCATGAACGAAGCGCAGCGCTGCGACCGCATGTCGCTGATGCACGCCGGCCGCGTGCTGGTCAGCGATACGCCCGACGCGATCACGCAGGGGCGCGGCGCAGCGACGCTCGAAGAAGCCTTCATCGCCTACCTCGTCGATGCCGGCGCGGGCACGCACGAAAGCACGACCGGCGAACTCGCCGCGCTCGGCGAGCCTGCCCACGCGGGGACCAACGCCAACGCACACCCCGCGCAGAATCGCGGCTTCAGCCTCCAGCGCGCCTTCAGCTACATGTGGCGCGAAACGCTCGAATTGCGCCGCGACCCGGTGCGCGCGACGCTCGCGCTTGTCGGTTCGCTGTTGCTGCTATTCGTGATGGGCTTCGGCATCAGCATGGACGTGGAAGATCTGCGCTTCGCCGTGCTCGACCTCGACCGCACCACGCTATCGCAGAACTACGAACTGAATATTGGAGGCTCACGCTACTTCATCGAGCAGCCCCCGATCACCGACTACGCCCAGATGGACCGCCGCATGCGCAGCGGCGAAATCTCGCTCGCGCTCGAAATTCCGCCAGGCTTCGCGCGCGACGTCTCGCGCGGCGCGCCGGTGCAGATCGGCGCATGGATCGACGGCTCGATGCCGCAGCGCGCGGAAACGGTGCGCGGCTACGTACTCGGCCTGCACCAGGGCTGGTTGCTCGAACAGGCGCAAAAGCAGTTCGGCGCGGGCGCGCATGCGCCCGTTTCGGTCGAAACACGCTTCCGCTACAACCCCGACGTGCGCAGCCTGCCCGCCATGGTCCCCGCTGTAATCCCGATGCTGCTGATGATGATGCCCGCCATGCTCACCGCGCTCGCCGTGGTGCGCGAAAAAGAACTCGGCTCGATCATCAACCTCTATGTCACGCCCGTAACGCGCCTCGAATTCCTGCTCGGCAAGCAAGCGCCCTATGTGCTGCTCGCGCTGCTCAACTTCCTGCTGATGACGCTGCTCGCCGTCACGCTGTTCGGCGTGCCGCTCAAGGGCAGCTTCCCGGCGCTGTTCGGCGCGGCGGTGCTCTACTGCCTGTGCGCGACGGCCTTCGGCCTCTTCGTCTCAACGTTCACGAAGAGCCAGATCGCCGCGCTCTTCTTCACCATGATCGGCACGATGATCCCCACCATCCAGTTCGCCGGCATGCTCACGCCGGTTTCCTCGCTGGAAGGCGCGGGGCGCGTGATCGGCCAGATCTATCCGGCCAGCCACATGCTCACAATCACGCGCGGCGTATTCAATAAGGGGCTGAATTTCTCCGACCTCTACGCGTCCTTCTGGCCGCTCGCGCTCGCGTTCCCGGTCGTGATCGGCGTCACCGCCATGCTGCTCAAAAAGCAGGAGACCTGACATGGGCCGCCATCTCGCCAACATCTACCGCCTCGGCGTCAAGGAACTCTGGAGCCTAGCGCGCGACCCGATGTTGACCATCTTCATCGTCTTTTCGTTTACGGCGGCGATCTATTCCTCGGCCACTGCGGTACCCGAAACGCTGCACAAAGCGCCGATCGCCGTGATCGACAACGACGTCTCGCCGCTCTCGCAGCGCATCATCGACGCGTTCTTCCCGCCGCACTTCCTCACGCCCAAGCACGTCACCCCCGCCGAAGCCGACGCGGGCATGGACGCGGGCCGCTATACCTTCGCACTCAACATCCCACCAAGCCTGCAACGCGACGTGCTCGCGGGCCGCGCGGCCGAGGTGCAGCTCAACGTCGACGCCACACGCATGGCCCAGGCGTTCACCGGCAGCGGCTATATCCAGCAGATGATCGGCGACGAAGTGAGCACCTTCGCCAACCGCTATCGCGCATCAGTGGAGCCGCCCGTCGACTTGGCGGTGCGCATGCGCTTCAACCCCAACCTCACCCAGGCGTGGTTCGGCTCACTCATGGAAATCATCAACAACGTCACGATGCTCTCCATCATCCTCACCGGCGCGGCGCTGATCCGCGAGCGCGAGCACGGCACCATCGAACACCTGCTCGTCATGCCCGTCACGCCCACCGAAATCATGCTCGCCAAGGTCTGGTCGATGGGGCTCGTCGTGCTCGTGGCGGCGGCGTTTTCACTCACCTTCGTCGTGCGCGGCGCGCTGCACGTGCCCATCGATGGATCGGTCCCGCTGTTTCTCGCCGGCGCGGCGCTGCACTTGTTCGCCACCACCTCGATGGGCATCTTCATGGCCACGCTGGCGCGCAGCATGCCGCAGTTCGGCATGCTGCTTGTGCTCGTGATGCTGCCGCTGCAGATGCTCTCGGGCGGCAACACGCCGCGCGAGTCGATGCCGCAGTTCGCGCAGAACATCATGCTCGCCGCGCCCACCACGCACTTCGTCGAACTCAGTCAAGCCATCCTCTATCGCGGCGCGGGATTCGCGGTCGTCTGGCAGCCTTTCCTGTGGCTCGCGGTGATCGGCAGCGTACTGTTCGCGCTTTCACTGATGCGTTTCCGTAAGGCGCTGAGCCAGATGGCTTGATTCCGCTTCCCGGATCGCCCCTTCGAACAAGGCATTGACCCGGCAACAGCAGGACGCAGCGCCAGTAAAGGGAAAACATGCTTTGCAGTTAAGCAACCATGTAAAAGCCCATTGAAAAGCACCTTTAATGACACTATTATTGGCGCTTAAAGCAATCATCAAAGGAGTCTTGCCATGGCTCACATCCTGTTGGCTGAAACCACAGCCAGCGTTTCCGAACTCAAGCGCAATCCCATGGGCACCGTGGCGGCTGGAGAGGGTTTCCCTGTCGCCATTCTCAACCGCAACGAGCCCGCGTTCTACTGTATCCCGGCCAAGACTTACGAAGCCTTAATGAACCGTCTGGAAGACCTGGAACTGAATGCCATTGCCGACGCCCGCCAAGACCAGAATGAAATCGAGGTCACGCTGGATGAGCTATAGGCTGAAGTTCAAAGATGAGGCATTGAAAGAATGGCGCAAGCTCGACGGTCCACTACGGGAACAATTCAAGAAGAAGCTCGAAGAACGCCTGCAAGAACCGCGCATGCCGGCCGCCAAGCTATCCGGCCACGCTGACCGCTACAAAATCAAGCTGAAAACCAGCGGCTATCGGCTGGTGTATGAAGTGCGCGATGCGGAAGTCGTTGTCGTGGTAGTTGCCGTCGGTAAACGGGAGCGCAACGCGGTCTATGTGGCGGCTGCCAAGCGTTGAGAAGGCAAGCCCAAATGTTGGGGGTCGTTGCACACCCCTCAACTACGAACTCAGACAAAACCACAGAGACGCGAACATGAGCTGGCTCGGATCATTCTTCAATCAGGTTCTGTACGTCCAGTTATCGCCGCAGCGCCTGATGGTGCGCGACCCGCGATCCGGGCGGGCGTTTGACGAAGTACCGAAGGTGGCCATTGTCCGCCCACCCAACGCCAAGGCGAAAATCGTCGGCATCGGCGCGCAGGCCCACATGGCCGGGCCGAACGTCATGGTCGTCAATCCCTTCGCTCACCCGCTCTCACTGCTGTCGGACTTCACCGTGGCCGAGCAACTGCTCAAGGAAGCTGTTCGCCGCGTCCATCACGAGCGGCTCTTTGTGCTGGCGCCACGCTTCGTCATTCATCCGCAGGGTGACCCGGAAGGCGGATTTACCCAAATTGAAATCCGTGCCTTGCAGGAACTCGGGCTCGGTGCCGGCGCTCGTACCGTCGAGGTCTGGCAGGGGCCGGCGTTGAGCGATGAGGAACTGCTGTCTCACCGCTTTCCCGCCGGTGGCCGGTTATTGTCCGCGTGATGAGACGCGGGAGGGTGGATTTACTTGTTGTCGCCGCTGCACTTCCCTGGTTGAGCCATATTCAGCTCCGCAATATCCGCTTTGCCTTTCTCTTCCGAAACCTGTTCCAGATCGGCTCCGCCGACGAATACGCCGATTTTTATGAATTGCCGAATGAAATAATTCTTCCCCGTCTCAAACATCAATTCCAGCGAATTGGGAGAAAACTCCGACGCGGTATCGATCTTGTGCGTCTCTCCGCCCTTGACTTCCGTGTGGAAGAAGACATTTGGCGCACTTTCGCCAATACACTTTCCGTCTACCCATAGATCTTTCTTAAGCGCCTTTCCGACAAAACTGTTTCGGTAAATGTAGACGCCCGCATTACCCTCGCTGGGAGGATCGAACCGTTTGGCCTTGTCCGACGCCTCTTGCGGAGCCATGTTGACGGAGGCACAACCGGTAATCAGCAGGGATGCCGCCAAGGCAAAAATGGGAAGCTTATTCATAAAATGTCTTTCAGTGGGTTTCAGATTTTTAGAAAGCGCGAATAACTCGCGCTTGAATTCGCGGGCTTTATTAGAAGCGCTTCAAACCCTTTAGATTTTCGACATCGCCATTAAAAGACATCAACTCTTCCGTTGATACAAAAGCATCTATCTTTGCCATTGCTTTTTTAAAGAATTCGTTCAACGCTTCCGTCATAACCCGATCGGTGTTATCTCTCAGTTGATCCGGCGCAGTGGCTTTGTCGATCATCTTCTCCAACAAGCTCGAATCAGGTCTAACCTGAGTATCTTTGATGTAATTCTTTGAAATCGCAAAATCGCTGAGATTAATGCGTTTCGTCATCAGCGCCTGCCCGGTCAGCGGTTCAATCATTTTGTAGACCAATTCCCCGGTTACCGTAAATTCTCCCTGCTCGGTACAGACGATACCTTTGCAAGAAGATTGCGCCGGCTTTTGGTCAAAATACACTTTCAACGTTGGAACTGCCGTCAGGTAGATCGTCTTTTTGTCACCGAACGGAATATCGTCAAACGTTGTATAAGGCCCCTTTGTCGTAAATCCCTTTCTCGAAATAATCTCCTGAATTGAGTTCGCCATTGCATCGTTCAAGCGCTGTTGATAGCTGGATTGGAATACTGTTTGCGCGTAAAAATAGGAGGTCTGCCCCACCATTAATTGCTGATATGGCGAAAGCCTCAAAGCAGGCCGAGCTTGGACAGCGCCTACCTCCGCCGCGACAAATTGAGGAGACACGATGGCAATCGATTTTCCCGTCGGCTTGCTCTTGCCCAATGCCACGTAATCAAAATTCAGCGCTCCGACTTCTTTATTTACGGGGACGGGCGTGGCGCAAGCGGCCAAGCCGGCCAATGTCGCAATAGCGAATAACTTCTTACCCCAAAAAGCGTCTTTCTTCTTTTCCATAATTCCTCCCTTTTAACAATCCATCCAATGAGCCTTACCAAGTTCCAGGAGCTTCCTGCAAACCACTTTCCGACAGGAAATCGGCGAACCATAGCATGTTTTGGGGTACATGTACCGTGGTATCTTATGCACCGGAATATGACGATAACTGGATGCCGAATCCATCCAGTCAACGCCAACATCCTTCGCTGCTCGCGCTGGGAAAGGCTTTACGTCGACTCAGACTGGAGCGCGGAATATCGCAAGAGGAACTGGCTCTATGCGCGCAAGTCGACAGAAGTTATGTCGGAAGAGTTGAACGCGGGGACAACAACGTTGCGTTGCTTACCTTGTTAAAACTCGCCCATGCCTTAAAGCTAACCGTCACCGAATTGATGGCCGAAGCAGAGCTTTGACCGCGAGTCGAGCGCAAGCCTCGCCATTCATAGTCAAAGCGATTCAGTACAGTCTTGACAACCCGTAGAAATAAAACGAGCGCCTTCCCCACAAGGGTCGGCGCTCACTTTATTTCTACTATGTCGATCTACTACAACACCCAACGGCCACACTCGGCCTCGGGCTGCAAGCCTCCAGGCTCGGCGGGAGTAGCCTATTGCGGCTGCTTGGCAATCGCCCGCGCCAAAGCCGCTTCATCCCAGCGGATCGAGAAAGCTCCGCGAAGCTGGCCCTGCTTAAAGCCCGTGGCTTGATCCTGTGGGTAACGCGCCTTGATCGCGGCCGACACATCCGGGGCGATCGTCTCGCCATGACAGGCGAGACACATCGGCATGGTGGGGATGGCGCGCATATAGCGATACCCGCCCCCTTGCTCTTGCGACGACCACCGCTTGGGGCGGCCTTGCTCATCCAGCGGCGCAGCGGCCCAGCCTTCCATCACGCGCCGTTCCGTCGCGTCGGCCTGGGCGGCGGGATTGCGGGTGAGCAAGGCCGTGCGCCTGACCGATGCACCGCTCTCTTTCGAAAGCTGTTCGGCAAGCTCGGGCGCGGCGGTCGCGCAGACATTGACCGCTCCCGCAGCGCCCTTCGAGTCTATTGCCGCTGTCAGCGCATCCAGCAACTGTTTCTGGAAACGATTCGCCAGCGCGTCGGAACGGCCCTCCGCCTGCGCGGCCATGGCTGCTTGAGGCTGGGCCTGGACCGGACCATCTGACACGCAAGCCGCGAGCGAGAAGGCGGACAGAAGTGGAAGGGCGATATATCGCATAGCTTTTTCCTCACAGACGCTTAGCTTGTAATTCGTAGATTGGGTAGGGCATAGCGAAACCCAACACGCTGGATTTTTCAGCGTACTCAAGTCGAGTTTGCTTTGCAATTCGGCTTTGCATGGAGCTTGGCTTTGGTAACAGCATTTACGGCCCTGGAACGGCAGTTGACGCGAGGCGTCGGACGACGGTCAGTCGTATTTGCGACCCCTCCATAGCCCGGGATCAGCCTGCCCACGCGTGTCGCGGTGATGAAACTGTTCAACGCCGGGCAAACTCTTCTGGTCGTTTGCGAGCGGCGCCAATGTAGGCCAGATGGGTATAAGGGTTGGAAGATGAAAACAAAAAACCCGCAAAGCCTTAAGCGATACGGGTTTCCAGGGTTTTTCTGGCGGAAGCGGTGAGATTCGAACTCACGAATGGTCGCCCATTGCCGGTTTTCAAGACCGGTGCATTCAACCGCTCTGCCACGCTTCCTGATCCACCATAAGCGGCCTAGTGGAGTAGGAAATTGTAACATAGACCGCAGTCTGTCTCGCACAAGAACAGTTTGAAACTTCCCCAAATCAAGGTAGTCTTACAGACACGTTTTAGCATTACTGGAGCCTGTTCGATGGAATTGAATACCTATTCGCGCGACACGACGACACTCAGCGGAACACGTAATCAGGTTCTGCGCAACACCTATATGCTGCTTGGCTTGTCCATGCTGCCAACGATAGCGGGCGCGCTTTTGGGGGTACGCATCGGGTTCAGCTTCTTTGCCGGCAGCCCGATGACGAGCTTCCTCGTCTTCATGGGGGTGGCCTTCGCGTTTTTCTTCGGGATCGAGCGTTACAAGAACAGCAGTATCGGCGTGGCACTGCTGCTCGCGTTCACGTTCTTCATGGGCTTGATGCTTTCACGCATTCTGCAGGTAGTGCTCGGTTTTTCGAACGGCGCGAATTTGATTGCACTCGCGGCAGGAGGAACCGGAGTCATCTTCCTTGCCATGGCGAGCGTTGCCTCCGTGACCAAGCGCGACTTGTCGGGGCTGGGTAAATTCCTCTTCGTCGGCATGATCGTCGCGCTGGTGGCAATGGTTGCGAATATTTTCCTGCAACTGCCTGTGTTTCAGCTTGTGATTGCAACCGCCTGCCTGGGCATTTTTTCGGCGTATATCCTGTTCGATGTAAACCGTGTGATCACAGGCGGAGAAACGAATTACATCAGCGCTACGCTGAAGATTTATCTTGATATCTACAACGTTTTCGTGAGTTTACTCCAGATACTGAGCATTCTCGGCGGCAGACGCAATTGAAGTGAAAATAATCAAATAACAAAAAGGCAGCTTAAAGCTGCCTTTTTCTTTTCTCATTCACAAATACATCCCGTTCAAACTCGTTCGAATAGCGCAATCGACTCAACATGCGAGGTATGCGGGAACATGTTTGCAACGCCTGCCCCACGCAAACGATAGCCTTTTTCATTCACAAGAACCGCCGCATCACGCGCAAGCGTGGCGGGATTACAGGAAACGTACACAATCCGTTTCGGAGCGTTTTCGCCGAGCGCCTTGACCACGGCAATCGCGCCTTCGCGCGGTGGGTCAATCAGCAATTTATCGAGTCGGCCCAGCTTAACCAAACTCTCCGGCGTACATTCGAAAAGATTGGCCACCTGAAATTCCGCACGCTCCAACAATCCATTTTCCGCCGCATTCCGCCCCGCCCGCGCAACCAGCGCCGAACTGCCTTCCACGCCAATCACATGTGCGCCGCGACGCGCAATCGGCAAGCTGAAATTACCGAGGCCACAAAACAAATCGGCCACCCGTTCGCCCGGCTGTGGATCGAGCAATTGCATCGAGCGTCGAATCAATAGCCGATTGATTCCGGTATTGACCTGGGTGAAATCGGTCGGCCGAAACGCAAGTTTGAGATCGAATTCAGGCAAGGAATAATGCAATTCGGCCGGATCATCCTCGCGCAACGGATGAATGGTATCGGGGCCACCCGGTTGCAGCCACATCGAGAATCCATGCTGCTCGCCAAACGCCAAAATATGCGCCCGATCTTCTTCCGTCAGCGGAAGAAGATTGCGTAAAACCAAAACGATTCGGCCATCGCCGGCGGCAATTTCGATCTGGGGAATTCGATCGGGAATCGAAATCCCTTCAATCAAAGTGCGCAGTGCAAGCAAATTCTGGCCGACCGCTGGCGGCAGAATCTTGCAAGAACTCATGTCCGCAATATAGCTGCTCTTGCGCTCATGAAACCCAACCAGCACACCGCCCTTCTTGGGCACACGGCGCACACCTATCCGTGCCCGGTAACGATAGCCCCAGACAGACCCCTGGATGGCCGGATAAATAAGCTCAGGCCGAATCCGTCCGATATGCCAGAAGGCATCTTCGAGAATCCGTTGTTTGACGGCAAGCTGAGCCGCGGCATCCAGATGCTGAAGCGAGCACCCCCCGCAGATACCAAAAAATTCGCAGCCCGGCGTTACGCGCTGAGCGCTTTCACGCACGATGCGCGTTACCGTGGCTTGTTCAAAGCTGGTTTTTTTCCGATAGCTCGCAAACTCCACCTGCTCGCCCGGCAAAGCGCCCTCGATAAAAATGGCCTTGCCATCGAAGTGCGCAACTCCGCGACCTTCGTGATCCAGGGATTCAATCGTGACACTGGGCATGGCAAGCATTCCGAACAAAACGGGCGATTGTATCAATCTTGTCCGCAGCACCCTACCGGGTAGATCTTGCCCCCTGCCCGCCTCCGTTCTACTTGAGCGGCAAAGCTATTTTATGCAACCTAGCGCCACGCTCAAAACAGAAAAGCCGGTGTCACTCTAAAGTTAGAATTTAGACGGAAGCGGGATTGACCACGAGTCGAACGCAAGCCCCGCCATTGACGGCGGGGTCAGCGAGACAAGTGCTATCGGTGCCGAAGGCGCCGCCAATTTGTGGCGAGGAAACCTCAACTTTCAAGTTGGGGTGACTCACACAGAACGCATTCATGCCTTAGAGGGGTGGCAATGCGCTGAATTTGAGTTGTTGAAATGAAACGGTAGAGGTTTGCCTCTATTGAAATTTTATAAACATGCTATAATTTGAGATCGGTTGGGCGCCCAGCTTGATCGATCAGAATTTAAGCATCCGTCTCTATTCGATAAGGGAAACCTACCAATGAACAAGTCTCTCCTCGTCGCAGCTCTCCTGGCTTTGGCCGTGACCGCATGCGGCAAGAAAGAAGAACCGGCCGCTCCGGTACAAGAAGCTCCTGCTGCTGCTCCCGCCCCTGAAGCATCCGCTCCCGAAGCTCCTGCACCTGCGGCCGCTCCGGCTGCTGAAGCCTCCGCTCCTGAAGCTTCTGCTCCGGCTGCTGAAGAGTCCGCTCCCGCTCCGGCTGCTGAAGGTGGCAAGTAATCCCCTTTCAGGGCGATGAAAAGGACGTAGCACGTATGGGCGAGATGACTCGCTCGTACTGGCAAGCAAAGTGCCCGTCGAAGACGGGCACTTTGCTTTTTAAGCTCGCCATTTGAAAATGCTCAACCGGCATTCAAGCTCGGCGGCAAAACCCTTTGCCGCCCGCTTTCATTCCAGGTGGGTGCATATTTTCGCAAACTTGCGCTTACCGACCTGGAGGACAACAGCCTGCCCGGCAGCGAGTAAAAGTCCTTTATCGGAAACTTTCTCGCCGTCCATCCGCACACCGCCTTGATCGATCATCCGCAAGGCTTCCGATGTGCTCCCCGTCAAGCCGGCCTGCCTTAAAACCTGAGCGATCCCCAAGCCTTGCGGCGGCACCACAAGTTTGATTTCCGGAACATCATCAGGAATCGCATTGCGCTGGAAGCGTGCCTCGAAATCGGCCAGGGCATCCTCAGCCGCGACACGGTTATGAAAGCGGGTGATGATCTCCTGCGCAAGCTCGACTTTAATGTCGCGGGGATTGCGGCCTTCGAGGACGGACTGCTTCAAGGCCGCGACTTCTGCGCTCGAACGCGCGGACAGCAGCTCAAAATAACGCCACATCAGCGTGTCCGAAACCGACATCAGCTTGCCGAATTGCTCGCGCGCCGGTTCATCGATACCCACATAATTGCCAAGTGATTTGGACATTTTGTTAACGCCGTCCAAACCTTCCAGCAAGGGCATCATCAAAATAACCTGCGGCGCTTGGCCATGTTGTTTCTGCAACTCGCGCCCAACCAGCAGATTGAACTTCTGATCCGTTCCGCCAAGCTCGATGTCCGCCTTCAGCGCAACCGAGTCGTAGCCCTGGCACAGCGGATAGAGAAATTCATGAATCGCGATCGGCTGATTGCCAGCGAAGCGCTTGGCAAAATCATCGCGCTCCAACATCCGCGCAACGGTATGCTGCGCGGCGAGTTTGAGCATGCCTGCCGCACCCAGTGCATTGATCCAACTTGAGTTGAAGCAGATCTCGGTTTTTTCCGGGTCCAGAATTTTGAAGACTTGCGCGCGATAGGTCTGCGCATTCGCTTGGATCTGTTCCGGCGATAAAGGCGGACGGGTTGCATTTTTTCCCGTTGGATCGCCAATCAAACCCGTGAAATCGCCGATCAAGAACATCACATGATGGCCGAGATCCTGGAACTGGCGCATTTTGTTCAAAAGTACCGCATGCCCCAGATGCAAATCGGGAGCCGTCGGATCAAACCCCGCTTTGACGCGCAAGGGGCGTCCGGCCTTTAGGCGCTCAACGAGTTCGGCCTCCACCAGGATTTCATCGCTACCGCGGCGGATCAGCTCCAGCTGTTCATCGATACCCGTCATGACAGATTATTTTCTAGACCTTGTGTGAAATTTGTTAAACTCCGATCCACTTTCCGCGTAAATCAATCATGAACCGGCAGGCAAAAATGAATATTGTAACGCGGCTAAGGGACTTGCAAATGTTCAACCCAGCTTTCTTTTGGGCGGGAATCGCTGCTGCGGGGGTGTCATTGTTTGGCATGGTCACGGCCGTCGCGGTGATACCCAACACAGACCCCATCGGCCAAAAGACGATTGTCGAACAACTCAGCATCACTCCCACCGCCGAAATACTTCCCGAAGACGCCACATTCTTCCGCGAAGAGCGTATTCAACGCGGCGACACGCTTGCATCCGTCATGTCCCGCCTCGGCATCAATGACGAAGAAGCATTGAATTTCGTGCGTGAAGCCCCGAATTCCAGAGCCGCCCTGCGTCGTCTGGTTACGGGACAAACCGTATACGCATCGACAACCGCCTTTGGCAAGCTTCTGAGCCTGGAGCTCCCCGGCTCAAGCAACGACCGCATCATGTTGCTCGAACGCCGGAGCAACGGCTTCAAACTCGGCGAAACGACGCTTGCATACGATGTGCGGACCCAGACCAAAGCAGCGGAGATTCGCTCGTCCTTATTCGGCGCAACCGACGACGCGGGCTTACCCGATTCGGTCGCGACAGGGTTGGCCGAAATTTTCGACAGCGAAATCGACTTCCATCGCGACCTGCGCAAAGGTGATCGTTTCCACGTCGTCTATGAAGTCATGATGAACCGCGGCCTGCCGATTAAAACCGGGCGGATTCTCGCAGCCGAATTCATCAACGGCGGACGCCGCCATACGGCCATCTGGAATGAATACAGCCGGGGAAAAGGCGCCTACTACACCGCCGAAGGCAAATCGCTCAAACGCGGCTTTCTGCGTTCGCCGCTCGAATTTTCTCGCGTCACCTCGGGCATGGGGATGCGTTTCCATCCGATTCTAGGTTCTTGGAAACAGCATAACGGCGTCGACTATGGAGCGCCGACGGGAACGCGTGTCCGCGCAACCGCCGATGGCACGGTCGAATTCGCCGGGCGGCAAAATGGCTACGGCAATATCGTAGTGTTGCAGCATAGCGGCGGCATCGAGACGGCTTACGCTCACCTTTCGAGAATAGACGTTCGCGCAGGACAGCATATCCAGCAAAACGACTCGCTTGGCGCGGTCGGCGCAACGGGCGCCGCGACGGGCCCGCACCTGCACTACGAATTCCGTGTCGCGGGTGTACATAAGGACCCGCTGACGGTTTCCCTGCCCGAAGCCCTTCCCCTTATGGGTAGCCAACTGGCGGCTTTTCAGCAACGCAGCGCCGCTCTCCTGGCCGAGTTGAACAGCGTCCCGATCAGCCAAATCGCGCGAGCCGAGTGAGCGGACAGGTATTTGTCGGACTGATGTCCGGCACAAGCCTTGATGGCGTGGATGCCGTGCTGGCGGATTTCTCCGCTACGCGGCCACACCCGCTTGCAGCGGCGTTCATCCCGTATCCGGACAGCTTGCGCCAGGCGCTTCTCGATCTGAACGACGCCGGGCACGACGAGTTGCGACGTGCCGCAGAGCTTTCCGTCACCCTCGCCAAACTTTATGCGCAAGCGACTCAGACCGCATTGGGCCAAGCGAAGCTCGCGGCGAGTGCTATTCAGGCGATTGGCTGCCACGGGCAGACCGTGCGCCATCGGCCGGATTCGGGCTACAGCCTGCAACTGAATCAACCGGCATTACTCGCCGAATTGAGCGGGATCACGGTGGTTGCCGATTTTCGCAACCGCGATATCGCTGCGGGCGGACAGGGCGCGCCACTCGTACCGGCGTTTCATGATCGGATTTTGCGTAGCGCGGACCGCCATCGCGTCGTGCTCAACATCGGTGGTATCGCGAACCTCACGGATCTCGCCCCCGGCCGGGCAACGCGCGGCTTCGATACGGGGCCGGGAAACATGTTGATGGATGCCTGGGCCGCGCGTCATCTCGGCAGCCCGATCGACGTGAACGGCGCTTGGGCAGCCAGCGGCCAAGTGTTACCCGAGCTGTTGACGCGCTTGCTCCAGCATCCGTTTTTTGCCCGGCCCGCACCTAAAAGCTGTGGCCGTGAAGAATTTCATCTCGGCTGGCTTGAACCTCTGCTCGATGGCGGCGAGGACCCCGCCGATGTGCAGGCCAGCCTGCTTGAACTGACGGCCCGCAGCATTGCCGACGCGATCAAGCGCGAGTGCGGCCCAGCGCAGGAAGTCCTCGTCTGCGGCGGCGGCGTGCACAACAAGCAATTGATGCTACGCCTGCAAGCTCAACTCCCCACAACCCGCATTGCTTCGACCGATCTTTACGGCGTTTCGCCCGACGATCTCGAAGCGCTCGCATTCGCCTGGCTCGCACAGCAAACCCTCGCGGGCCAACCGGGAAATCTGCCGGAAGTCACGGGCGCCCGCGAACCGCGCATTCTCGGCGCAATCTACCCGGCGTGAAGTCCGCAGCAACCCTCAGTTCGCTCTGGATGCTCGTGGCGAGCCTGCTCTTCGCCTGCATGGGTGTCTGCGTCAAACTTGGTTCTGCCCGTTTCAACGCGGCTGAACTCGTGTTCTGGCGCGGTTTCGTCGCCATGGTGTTCATCGGCGCCTTTGTTGTGCTGGGCCGCAAACGGATCGTGACTCCGCTGTGGCGCACGCATCTCGCACGCAGTGTTTCCGGTTTTGTGGCACTTGTGCTCTCGTTTCTTTCGATCACCTATCTTCCGCTTGCAACCGCGTTCACGCTGAATTACACCTCGCCACTCTGGCTGGCGGTCTTGGTGGCCGTGCTTGCGCACGAACGCATACGCTATTCGATGTGGCTCACCTTGGCGCTCGGCCTCGTCGGCGTCGCGTGTCTGCTCAAACCCAGCCTCGCCAATGCACCGTGGTATGGCGCGTTGTTCGGCCTCAGCGCGGGTTGTTTATCGGCGCTCGCCTATCTGAACGTGCGCAAGCTTGGCGAAGCGGGCGAACCCGAATGGCGCACGGTTTTCTGGTTTTCCGCTATCTGCGGCGCGGGCGGCCTGCCCTTCGCCTTGACGCATCCTCACGCCGGCAGTTGGACACTGCAAGACGGCGCAATCCTCGCCGGTGTCGGTGGCTTCGGCGCCTTGGCCCAGCTCGCGATGACGCGCGCCTATCGCTATGGGCGAACCTTGTTCGCCGCCGCGCTGTCCTACTCCACCGTCGTGTTTGCCGTGCTATTCGGCGTGCTGCTTTTTTCCGATCCGTTCGATCTGCTCGGTCTGGTTGGCATTGTTGCCGTCGTCGGCAGCGGCATGCTGGCAGGGCAGTTTTCACGCAAGCCCGCGGCATCCAATGCGCGCAATTAGCGCCGCTTTTGCAGCAGCGCATTGAAGCGAAAGACAGCATCCGAAGATAATTGTGTAAATCTTCACCGAGGAAGGGGCATACGATGATTAATTCCGAACTGCGCGAAGGCCGTATCGAGGCGAGCATTTTCGGGAAGTTGGTGCTGGACGATTTTCGTGAGCTGGAACGCCAGATCGAAACGCAGATTTCCGCCAACCAGCCGCTTCTGCTGCTGATCGATCTGCGCACGATGGCAGGTTTCACGCTCGATGCGATCATCGAGGATTACCGCTTCTCCAAGCGTCATGCCGACGCGGGCGGCAAAATCGCGGTGCTGACCGAGAGCGATTTCGATAGTTTGATCGGCTGGTTCGAACAATCGCTCGTCAGCGCCGAAATCCAACTCTTCGACGACGAAACCGCCGCGCGCGATTGGCTGGCCGGCACAACCGAAGTTCCCGCCGAACTCGCCGAATAGAGCAGGCCGCCACCATGCACACGCCGCTGATTTCCGCCGAGGCATTGCATGCGCAACTGAACGCCGGGCAACTCTTCCTGTTCGATTGCCGGCACGATCTGGCGCAAACCGAAAAAGGCCGCCTTGCCTATGCCGCGGGGCATCTGCTTGGCGCTTATTTCCTGCATTTGGATGAAGCGCTTTCGGGCGAGAAAACCGGACGCAATGGCCGCCACCCATTACCGGAGCGCGAAGCATTCATCGCACGCATGGAAGCGCTGGGCTTGCAGGACTCAAGCCATGTCGTCGCTTACGACGATGCTGGTGGGATGTACGCCGCCCGGCTGTGGTGGATGCTGCGCTGGGTCGGCTTCGACGCGGTTGCGGTACTCGATGGCGGCATTCAAGCCTGGACGCAGGCCGGTTTTGCACTGAGTAGCGAGGCCCCCGCACAACGGCCGGCGGGACATCTCGCACACCGGCCGCCCTTGCCTGTTGCCAATGCCGATGAGTTGCTCAGCGCGCTGGGCGCGTCCTCGCTGCTGGTTGTCGACGCGCGCGCAGCCGATCGCTTTCGCGGCGAAAACGAAACGCTCGATCCCGTGGGCGGGCATATTCCCGGCGCATCCAACCGCCCATTCCGCGACAACCTCGATAGCGACGGCCGTTTCAAATCCGCCGCGCAATTGAAAACGGAATGGCTGGCGATCCTGGCGGGACGCCGCCCCGAACAAGTCGTCGCGCAATGCGGCTCCGGCGTGACCGCCTGCCACAACCTGCTCGCGCTCGAAATCGCGGGCCTGTCCGGCGCACGCCTCTATCCGGGCTCATGGAGCGAATGGTGTTCCGATCCATCGCGCCCAGTCGCGCGGGGAGCGGCGTGATCGATCGCTAAATTGTTTACCTCTAAAGCTTTTACCGCCGTTACCGATAAAGCTAAAACTGGGATTCCGAAAACTCCGCTGCTCAAAATTTAAGCAGCGGAGTTTTTCTTTTCCAGATCATTCACTTACAAAACAATTCATGTACTCATCCACAGGCTGATCCCCGGAAGATGGGGACAATTCGTTGAGAGCCATTCTGCTTTGAGGACTTTCCCTGACTGTCCATCGTACGAAATTGCTCGCCGCTCATACCGTCGCCTCTTCTTCAAGCACTGTCTCCTCTTCTTCGAGTCCAGCCGCAACCAAAGCCGCCGCGATATCGACATCATCACATTGGCTCGCGCTCAGGAAGCGCGCGCCATAAACACGGTAGATGCCGCTTTCAAGAAATAGCCTGAACAGTTCGCTGTCGAGATGTTGATCGCGCACCATATTCGCCATAATGCTCACCGCCTGCGAGAGCGTGTTCGCCCGCCTATAAGGACGATCGCTCGCGGTCAGCGCTTCGAACACATCGGCGATCGCCATGATGCGTGCTAGTGTGCTCATCTCTTTGCCCTTGAGGCGCCTCGGATAACCCTTGCCATCCATCCGCTCGTGATGCCCGCCCGCAATTTCTGGCACGCTTCCCAGTTCGCGCGGGAAAGGCAAGGTATCGAGCATCACGATTGTTTGGATGATATGGTGGTTGATGCGGTATCGCTCTTCCGTCGTCAGCGTGCCGCGGCTAATCGAGAGGTTGTACAACTCGCCGAGATTGGCTTTGTACTCGGGCACCTCCATCTTGAAGCCCCATTTATTGTCGGGCTCGAAGCGCTCGTAGTCAGGACGCGCAATCAGATGCTCGGGCTTATCGGCAAGCAGCTTCTCTTCCACAGGCAGCATTTGCGGCGCTGAATTTGCTTCGCAGCGTTCCAACTCCGCCCACGAAATTCCAAGACGATCGTCCAGCGTTCTTTGCCAGGTGCGCGCGGCAATCGTTTTCAAGCGTTCGATCCGCGCCGGGGCCATCGTTTCGGTGCCAAGATTACATGCGGCGACAAAAGCGAATTCTTCATCGAGTTCTTGCAACGAGGCTTGCAAAGCCGCATCGGCGGCCGTTACCTCGGCACCGAATATTTTGGATTTGAGCGAGGCGATTTCGGCATCGCGCTTGAGCACCTCGAAGCGCATCCGCACCTCGTGAATGCGGTCGTAGATCGTTTCCAGCTTGGTCGCTTTGTCCACCACATATTCGGGTGTCGTCACTTTGCCGCAATCGTGCAACCACGCTCCGATATGCAAGGCCTCCCATTCTTGCTCAGAGAGATGGAAATGCTCGAAATGCCCCTCTTGCGCATCATGCGCTGCGTGCGCCAGCATTTTGGCAAGCTCTGGTACTCGCTGGCAGTGTCCGCCGGTATAAGGGGACTTGGCGTCGATTGCCGTAGCAATCAGTTTGATGAAAGATTCGAGCAGGATTTTTTGCTGCTCGATCAGTTTGCGCGTTTCGATTGCGACAGCCGCGATCGCGGACAAGGCTCGAATGAAACCGATACGCGGATCCGACGATTCCAGTTCGCCCTGCAATGAACTCCCTGGGTCGATTGTGATCAGCATTACGCCGACAAACGAGCCGTCCCGCGTCAGCAAGGGCGCGGCTACATCGCCGTCGGAACTTGCGTGCAGGCGATGTTCCCGCCACGCCTGAACCGCAATGGACTCCAGATCGTCCCACGCCAAACGCTCGGGAAACACTTTAGCTTCCGCACCAGGCGCCGTGGCCTCACGCGCTTTGAGAAGTGAGGCTTCGCTTACGAGATACACTGCGCCGCAACGCGCTTCAACCGCACTGAGCGTGTTATGTAAAATAATTTTGAGCAAGCGTTCGATATGGGTTTCGGAACTGAGCGCCACACTGGTATCGAGAAAATTTGCAATCGTATTGCTCATTCGGCGCGTCGCTGTCGCGAGACGATCCACCTCCGTAATATGCGAAGCCACGAGTGGTCGCGGCGTGAAATCGAACGCCTCGATGGCTTTCGCATCTTCAACCAAACGCTGTAACGGTCTGGTCAAACGCTGAGTCAGCCACCATCCGAAGGGCATCGAAAGCACAAGAATCACCAATGCCAGTAAAACCTGGGAATTCAGAATATTGCGCGCGTCCACAAAGAGTTCGTCTTTGGGAATGCCAATCAAGGCTTCGATTGGATAACTCTGACTCCCCTTCACCGGATGCGCGACGAGGTGCCATCCGCGTCCATCGATATCGGCCGACTCTGCGTTCAAACCCGTTTTCATCAGCGTCGCGGCACGGCTCAGCGGCGGCACATTCAGTTCGGCAAGCTGGGCGAGCCGCAGTTGGCCGTCGTTCTGACGACGCACGACACGAGAAGCGTCGCTGTATGCAAGAACCTGCTGGCGCTGGTCGACAAGCGCAACTTCAGTTGACGGTGTAATCCGCAAGGAACGGAATACGTTGGCGAGACTTTCAAGCGTGACATCTAGCCCTATCACCGCATCGCGATCAAAAGTTCGGTGCGTAAGCGTGATACCGACGGACGGAGTGGTAAAGAACAGATAAGGCTCGGTCAGAACCGTGTAGTCCTTTTCCAGCGCGTTGCGATACCAGGGCCGTGTGCGCGGATCATAATGGTAGTCAGGGCGGAATATTGTGGTGAGCAATCGATAATCTTTATCGTAAAAACGATATTCCCCGCGCACGCTCTCATCATTCGCCACAGAAATCGTTTGCACGAGCATGGCCGCGCCTGGCGGCGCCTCGAAGCGCCTTGCCGCCACAGTATCGCGCAAGCGCCTGAAGAGGACGAATTCACCATTCGAATAGCCTGCGTAAAGCGCGTCGATAAGCGGGTTATCTTTCAGCGCCTGGAAAACTTCCGGCAGCACCGCGAGCCGCTTCTTTAGAGTGTGCCCCGTCGCCAAGCCCGAGTACAGCAACAGGCGCAATTGATCATCGGCGGGTTCGAGCACCCCCCGCAAGCGTTGTTCGAGGCTGCCATTGATATGCGATACGGACTCCTCGGTGACGGCGAGCAAGGCGTTCTGCGAACCGTGATAAGCAGCCCAGCCAAGCAATACAACGGTAGAAAAGAGCAGGAGACTGGAGCCGACAGAGGCAACCCAGTACAAGGGGAATTTCCAATCGCCGTTTTTCGGTTTAGCGTTCATCACGCACCTCCGAACTTGAAGCGCGCAACGCCGAACACGGGGCCCGACGGAATTCGCCGTCGGCCTCTGACCACGCGTTGAGTGCAAGCCTCGCCATTTATGGCGGGGTCAGCGAAGCAAGCGTTACTAGCGCCAAAGGCGCCTCCAATTTGTGGCGAGGAAGCCCCAACTTTCAAGTTGGGGTAACTCACGCCATCTCCTTTGGTTTTTCGTTGAACACACGGCGAGGCATCGCCGGATAGGAGAACAATGTTCTCCAATTCCAATACGCGGCGGGGGCTTACATTTGACTCGCGCTCCACTGGGACGATCTTCGGCTGCATGTGCTGCATCGCATCCTCCTCGTGGCGGGGGGGAGGCAAACTTTACGTCTGCAACACAGGAGGATCAATCGGTCAAGTAGCCGAAAATACAACGCGCCCGGATTCAGGATTTCACCCGGATCGAGCCTGTTTTACCCATCGAACGATTTCCACGGCGGGTCTTGCTCCGGCATCGCGCGCAATTTCGCGCCCGCCCTGCATGAGCAGCAAAGTGGGAATACTGCGGACGTTGAAACGGCCCGCAGTCAGCGGATTTGCTTCGGTATCGAGCTTGGCGAGGATGGCTTGACCCGCCAATTCCCCTGCTGCAGCTTCGAAATGCGGGGCCATCGTGCGACACGGCGCACACCAGGCGGCCCAGAAGTCTATCAGCACCGGCAACTCACTATGATTTGTCAGCGCGGCAAAATTCGCGTCATTCAGTTCGATCGGTTTGCCACTCAAAAGCGATTTTTTACAGCGGCCGCAACTCGGTTGTTCCGCAACGCGCTCATCGGGAATTCGATTCATCGTTCCGCAATGGGGGCACATAATTTGCATACGTTTTCAATCCTCATGCCGACAAAACGGATTTGTTGCGTCCCGAGTGCTTGGCTCGATAGAGCGCGGAGTCCGCTTTGGCAACCAGATTTTCCAGCCGATCTTCACTGCGCCCTGGCGTTTGTACTGCGACACCGAGACTCAAGGTGACAACCGCCGCCTCCGTGCCTGACGGATGGGGAATTTCCAGCGCCTGAACGGCCTTCCGAATCCCCTCAGCGACCCGTAGCGCGCCTTCCGTATCGGTATCGGGCAGAATCACGCCAAACTCTTCACCGCCATAGCGGGCAACCAAGTCAGTCGGCCGCCGCAGCTGTTCCTGTAAACAGTGCGCAACTTTACGCAGGCACTCGTCGCCGGCCTGGTGCCCATAGTGATCGTTATAAAGTTTGAATCTGTCCACATCGCAAACAATCAGGCCCACACATCCGCCGGATCGCTGCGCGCGACGCCATTCTTTATTCAAAGTTTCGTCGAACTGACGCCGGTTCGCGATTCCGGTCAGGCCGTCAACTGAGGATAAACGCTGCAAAGTACGGTTCGTTTCATCGAGCCTGCGCGTCAAATCGAGCAAAGCGTGGCGCATATGCGCCAAGCGCTGCATCGCGCGGACCTTGGCCACCAAAACGACCGCGCTGACGGGTTTGAATAAGTAATCGTCGCCGCCGGCCTCGATTCCATGCTCCAAGTCTTCGTCACCCGCACGCGCTGAAAGGAAGATGATCGGCGTCCATTCCCCGCCGTTTTCAAGCTGGCGGATCCGCTTCGCGACTTCAAAACCATCCAGGCAAGGCAAAATCACATCAAGCAATACGATATCGGGCCGGTGTTCCTTGAACAGTTTGACCCCCTCCTCCCCTTCCCGGGCGATAATGGTTTCGATCCCGATTGCCTGTAATCTGAGGGAAATCAGTGTTGCACTCGTCACCGAGTCTTCAATTACCAAGGCTTTCAATGCTTTATCCCACACCGATATCCGGCGGGCCCTATGTGAGCGCCACAAATCGGGGGCGCCTACGGCGCCCGTAACGCTTGTCTCGCTAACCCCGCCGTGAATGGCGGAGCTTGCACTCGACTCGTGGTCAAAAAGTGTTAAGTTTCCCAAATTACAACTGTTTTTAGCGAGTACGACAAGCCATGAATCAGGTAGCTTTTTGACCCTGACACCCTTGGGCGAATAAAATCGCACATCTATCAGGTTTGGGCAGCGCCATGAAGTCTATTGTGCGTCGCACTGTTTTGCTGCTGTCGGCGACGATGGTATTGATTTTTGGCGTATCGGCCGTAGCTGCGGATGACTCAAGCCCGGAGCAGCGAGACGCAGAGTCCACCTCTGTGAATACGCCGCCTGCCGCGGCCATCTCGCGCCTGGATTTGTCCACGCGGGACATAAACTCGATTTCCACACTCGATCTGACGAGCGAGCCGCGCGATCTGTGGGAGCGGATGCGCCAGGGTTTCGCGATGCCGAATCTGAATTCGGATCTCGTCACCGACCGCCAGGTGTGGTACCTGAGCCGCCCCGGGGCGCTGAAGGTCATGCTCGAGCGCGGCCGGAAATACCTCTATCACATCGTCGAGGAGCTTGAGAAACGCGGCATGCCGACCGAACTGGCGCTGCTTCCGCTCGTGGAAAGCGCCTACAACCCGATGGCCTATTCCCCCGCGAAAGCGTCCGGGCTGTGGCAATTCATTCCCTCGACGGGGCGCGATTTCAACCTACAGCAAAACTGGTGGGTCGATGAGCGGCGCGACATTCTGGCCTCGACCGACGCGGCATTAACCTACCTGCAAGCGCTCTACGAAATGCACGGCGATTGGCAGCTTGCCCTGGCTTCGTACAACTGGGGCGAAAACGCGGTGCTGCGGGCGGTCAACAAAAACAAGGCGGCCGGCCTACCGACCGATTTCTCCAGCCTGACGATGCCCACCGAAACACGCTATTACGTGCCCAAATTACAAGCCCTGAAGAACATCATTGCCAATCCGCGGCTGTTCGGCATCACGCTGCCCGATATTCCGAATGCGCCGTATTTCGCTACGGTCGACGCCTCGACAAGCATGGATCTCGCTGCCGCGGCGCGCCTGGCGGAAATGCCTGTCAAAGAGTTTCTCGAACTGAATCCCTCGTTCAACCGCCCGGTTATCCCTGGTCAAGGGGGAGAACGGCGCAAGCTCGTGCTGCCCACAGACAAAGTCCCGACCTTCCTGGCCAATCTGGAAGGAAAAGATCAACCGCTGCTGAATTGGCGGACTTACACGCTCACCCAAACCGAACGCGTCGAACAGATCGCCGCGCGTTTCGGCATCAGCCCGGCCAAGCTACGCGAAGTCAATGGCTTGCCGCCACGCCGGCAACTTGCGCCCGGCTACACTTTGCTCGTTCCCGCAGAGGAAAGCGTCGCACTCGCCGAAGCGGCACCTGTCTTGGCGCCACGGCTTGCCAACGCGGCCATCCCCACCGCGCGCGTGCGTCTGAACGCCGCGCCGCATAGCTGGGGAAAGAGTGGCAGGAAAGCGGCTCATGCAACGCAGCCATATCACAAACCCAAGCGGCATCATTAAGGCTTCAGCGATCGGCCACTCTCTTGTCTCCGTCATCGTCATCTACCGATGCCGAGCTCCACGGTGCAAACAAAGCTGTCATACGCATTAACAGGACTCGATATTACGGCCCGGCCAGACTACGATCCAAAGGCAGGACCGATAAAGTTCAGCAACCGCAGTCTCCGCTGCACCGTTCGCTGAAGCCATCAAGCAATAAAAACGGACGATAAGAGAGAGGACCCCCAACCATGAATCAGATCGCAACCCCACCGCTGTTCTCCGCCGAAAACTATCGTATCGAAGAGAGTTTCGGGTTTTTAATCAATGCCGTGCGCGCCCGCATGATGGCCGTCATGGACCGCGAACTGACCAGCCTCGGCATCACCAGCGCGCAATGGGCTGTCTTGGTGCAGGTTGCCGACACGCCCGGCTGCACGGCGGCGACCTTGTGCCGGCGCGTCCATTACGACACCGGATCGATGACCCGGATGCTCGATCGCCTCGAAGAAAAAGGCTTGATCCGCCGCGCCCGCAGCGATCACGACCGGCGCGCTGCCTATTTGTACTTGACCGAGCAAGGCCAGGATATCCATGCGCGCCTGCCCGAGTACGCGGCGCGCGTGCTCAACGCCCACTTCGAAGGTTTCACGGCCGATGAGGTCAATACGCTGCGCAGCTTGTTGAACCGCATGCTGCGCAATGCCGAGCGCCTTTCCGACGGCAACTGAATTTTCTCGCAGCACGAAAAGAAAAAGGCGCTGCAATCAGCAGCGCCTTTTTTGTTTGCGCAAAACTCAGCGGCGGCCAAACGCAGCGACGGCCCCATTATAAATTCCGACGAATTCATCAGCCGTCAGGGAAGCGCCGCCGACCAGGCCGCCATCGATATCCGGCATCGAGAACAAACCCTCTGCGTTGCTCGCCTTGACGCTGCCGCCGTAGAGGACCGCCGTCTGCGCCGCAAACGCCTCGCCGCCCTTTTTCAGATGGTTGCGGATGAAGGCATGCGTTTCCTGCGCCATTTCAGGCGTCGCGGTCTTGCCCGTGCCGATCGCCCAAACCGGTTCGTAGGCGATCACGATGCCGCCCGGAACGGGGTTCGGAATCGCGGCCAGCACGGCGTCAAGCTGCCGTGCCAGCACTTTCTCGGTCAAACCGCCTTCGCGCTCGGACTCCAGCTCGCCGATACACACCACCGGCAGCATTCCGCCCGCCAGCGCCGCGACGGTTTTCTGCGTGACCCAGGCATCGGTCTCGCCGTACAGCGAACGGCGCTCGGAGTGGCCGATGATCGCGTAAGTCGCGCCAACGTCCTTGAGCATTGCAACCGACACCTCGCCGGTGTAGGCACCCTTGTCGTACTCGGAAACGTCCTGAGCGCCGACGCCGATCGGCGAGCCCGCCAGAGCCGCGGCGGTCGCTTCGAGATAAACGAACGGCGGGCAGACCGCGATTTCCACGCCCGCCCGCAGCGCCGGCACGCCGGCTTTCAGTCCGCTCAGCAAAGTCGCATTGGCCGCACGTGAGCCGTTCATTTTCCAGTTGCCCATTACATAGGTCTTGCGCATCGCGGATCTCCTTCTTTTTTCTAAAAACCCGTCCGCTCCCAGGCGGGAGGGAAACAAAATATTTTACGGGCGCCGCGACAGCCGGGGCACCGGACAGATCAAATCGCCCCGCCTGCGCCCCTTTATTCCGTTCCTATATCGATCGAGTACGCGAAGGCGAAGCGCAGACAGTGCAGGAGCACGGCAAGCACAGCCGACAAAGTAATCGATTGATAGAGAAATGGAATTACGCCTCCAGCTCGCGCGCCTTGCCAAGCGCTTGCTCGATGCGGTCGATACCGATTGTTTCCAGGCCCGGGATCGCTTGCTTGGGCAGATTGGCCTTCGGCACGAGCGCGATTTTGAAGCCGAGCTTGGCCGCCTCCTTCAAACGCTCCTGCCCGCGCGGCGCAGGCCGGATCTCTCCCGCCAGGCCCACTTCGCCGAACACCACGACATCGCGCCGCAGCGCTTTGTTGCGCAAGGACGAGACAATCGCCAGGCAAACCGCCAGATCGGCCGCCGGCTCGCTGATTCTGACGCCGCCGACGGCGTTGACGAACACATCCTGATCCGCGCAGACCAAACCCGCATGCCGATGCAAAACGGCCAACAACATCGCCAGACGGTTCTGCTCCAGACCGACCGAAAGCCGGCGCGGACTCGGCGCATGCGCCGGATCGACGAGCGCCTGCACTTCGACGAGCAGCGGCCGCGTTCCCTCCTGGGTGACGAGCACGCAGGCGCCGGGCACATCCTGAGCGTGCTGCGAGAGGAAGATCGCCGACGGATTCGAGACCCCGCGCAGCCCGCGCTCGGTCATCGCGAACACGCCCAATTCGTTGACCGCGCCGAAACGGTTCTTGAACGCGCGGATCAAGCGGAAGCTCGACTGCGTGTCGCCTTCGAAATACAACACGGTATCGACGATGTGTTCGAGCACGCGCGGCCCGGCGAGGCTGCCATCCTTCGTAACATGCCCGACCATCACCAGGGCGCAGCCGTTCTGCTTGGCGAAACGCGTCAGTTGCGCGGCGCATTCGCGCACCTGGGCGACCGAGCCGGGCGCCGAGTTGAGCGCCTCGGAAAACACCGTCTGGATCGAATCGATGACCGCCAGGCCGGGTTTATGCGTGCGCAGGGCGTCGAGAATCCGTTCGAGATTGATTTCCGGCAGCAGTTCCAAGTCGCCGCAATCGAGCTGCAAGCGCTGCGCGCGCAGGGCGACCTGCTCGCCGGATTCTTCGCCGCTGACGTAAATCGCCCGGCTGCGCGACGCCATGCCCACCAGCGCCTGCAGCAGCAGCGTCGATTTGCCGATGCCCGGATCGCCGCCGATCAACACGACGCCGCCCGACACCAGCCCGCCGCCAAGCACGCGGTCGAACTCTTCGATGCCGGTGCGCATGCGCACATGTTCGGAAGGCGCGATCGCCGCCAGCCGCTGCAATTTGCCGGTCTCGCCGGCCAAGGCCGCGAAACGGCCGGAGGCGGGCAGGCTTGGCGCGGCGACTGTTTCGACGAGCGTATTCCATTGTCCGCATGCGGGACATTGCCCCTGCCAGCGCGGAGAGGTGCCGCCGCATTCGGAACATTGATAAATCGTCTTGGTTTTCGCCACGTGGGACCCGGATCAGAAAGACCATGCAACCGGAACGCGTCCGGCCAATGCGCAAAACAATTCGTAGCTGATCGTTTCCGCGGCCGCCGCCACTTCGTCGGCGGGCAAGCCTTTGCCCCACAGCACCGCCTGCGAACCCACGTTCGCCTGCGGCAGCCCAGTCAAATCGCAGGCGAGCATATCCATCGACACCCTGCCGAGCGTCCGCGTGCGCACGCCGTCGATCAAGATCGGTGTCCCCGTCGGCGCATGGCGCGGGTAGCCGTCGGCGTAGCCGCAGGCGACCACGCCAATGCGCATCGGCTGTTGTGCGACAAAGCGCGCGCCATAGCCGACCGCCGCGCCGAGCGCCAGCTCTTGCACGCCGATGATGCGGCTTTCGAGCTGCATGACCGGGCGCAGATCGAGCACCTCGGCCGACATCATTGCAGGCATCGGCGAAGCGCCGTAAAGCATGATGCCTGGGCGCACCGATTCCCGCGCGGCGGCGGGGAAACGCAGCAGCGCCGCCGAATTCGCCACGCAGTGCGGGAGCGCCAACCCCGCCGCCCCGGAATCAAAACGCGCCAAGGCGTCGGCAATGCCGGCTTCTTCGTCGGCGCACGCGAAATGCGTCATCAAAGTAATGCTGCGCGCGGCGCCGGTGTTGCGGAGCCGTTCAACCAAGTGCCGCGCCTCGGCGGGGCGAAATCCGAGGCGATTCATGCCGGTATTCAATTTGAGAAACAGATCGAGCGGCGCGGGCGGGCGGGCAAGCTCCAGCATCCGGATCTGTTCCGGCTGATGCACGGCCAGCCCAAGATTCAAGCGCGCCGCCTCGGATACATCGGCCGCCTCGAACGCGCCTTCGAGCAGTAAGATCGGCTGCGTCAGCCCCGCCTTGCGCAGCAGCGCCGCATCGGCAAGATCGAGCATGGCGTAACCGTCGGCGATGTCACGGATCGCTTCAGCGCATTGCAACAGGCCGTGCCCATACGCGTTTGCCTTGATGACCGCCCAGGCGCGCGCCTGGCCCGCGTGGCGTTTCGCCAGCGCATAGTTATGCCGGAACGCCGCGAGGTCGATGGTGGCCCGGATCGGTCTAGGCATGCTGCTGAGCCTCAGCTATGGCGCGAATATGCTCGGTCGCGAAATCCGCAAAAATACTCACCACGCGCGGGACGAATTTGTCTTTGTGCAGCACGACACTGATCGTTTCGAAGATCGGCGGATCGAAGGGCACACCAATCAGCGTCCCTTCCCGAATATCGCGCTGAATCGAAATCCGTGCGGCGATCGAAACGCCGTGCCCCTGTAGGACGAGATGCTTGATCGTGGTGAGACTGCCAAGCTCCGCCGCGATATTGAGATTTTCGGGCGCCAGGCCGCTGGCACGGAAAAACGCCTCGGCCGCTTCGCTGATCGCAGCCCCTGGGTCCCGATTGATAAAAGGGAAATCTCCGATATGTTCCGCGCACAACCGGGCATGCTGGCTCAAAGGATGGCCCGGCGGAACGATGGCGAGCAGTTCGTCGCGCGCAAGTTCGCGGCATTCGAGCAAGGGATTCGTCGGCACGGATTCAAGCAGGCCAACGTCAAGCTCCTTTTCGGCCACGCGGCGCTCGACCCACTCCGAATTCCCCTGGAAAACGCGCGGCATAACCTTGGGATATTGGCGCTTGAAGGCATCGAGCAGGGACGGCAGCCAGTAAGACGCAATCGTCGGGGAAAGACCAATCGACACGAGGCCATTGGGCTCCTGCGTCAAACCGGCGATTTCGTCTTCCATTTCGGCGCTCATGCCGAGGATGCGCTCCGCGTACTCGAACACGATGATGCCGGCCGGGGTCAGCGCCACCTTGCCATAGCCGCGGTCGAGCAGGCGGGTGTTGAAGTGCTCTTCCAACTGTTTGATTTGAAAGGTGACCGCCGGTTGTGTCATATAAAGCGCTTCGGCGGCCCGCGTGAAAGATCGATGTTTCGCAACGGCAAGAAAAACCTGCAATCGACGATCGGCCATGCTTGCCATGAATGAACTCCGAAAACAATAGCGACCGCTTTGCGGGGATTGGTACGGCGCAAGATTCCATCATAAAAGACAGGGTCCCGCCACTGAAGAAACTAATTTGGGCCTCGCTTCATGATATAAACACTGCTCCCTTTGGGGCCTTTTGAAGCATTCTGGATGACCTCAGGCTTTTACATCATCATGGCGGCGCAGTTTTTTTCCGCGCTTGCCGACAGCGCCCTGCTGATCGCCGCCATTGCCATTTTGCGTGATATGCAGGCCGCGGACGCGATCGAGCCGCTGCTCAAGCTATTCTTCACCGTCTCCTATGTCGCGCTCGCCGCGTTCGTCGGTGCCTTTGCCGACTCGATGCCGAAATGGCGCGTGATGTTCATCAGCAACGGGATCAAAATCATCGGCTGCGCCATGATGTTTTTCGGTATTCATCCGCTCGCGGCCTATGCGGTCGTCGGCCTTGGCGCCGCGGCGTATTCGCCGGCCAAATACGGCATTCTCACCGAACTGCTGCCGCCTCGGCTCCTGATCGCCGCAAACGGATGGATCGAGGGTTTGACCGTTGGCGCCATCGTCTTCGGCACCTTGATCGGTGGTGTCCTGATTGAACCCAAGGTTGTCGAACATGTGCTGGACTGGGGGATTCCGGGCGTTAACTCGCGCGGAGAAGTCGCGATCACCATCGTCGGCTTGCTCTACTTGATTGCCTCGACGCTCAATCTGAAAATTCCCGATACGGGCGTCGATCACAAGCCCTTGCGCAGCAATCCCATCTATCTGTTGCATGAGTTCACGCATTGCGTCAAATTGCTCTGGCGCGACAAACTGGGACAAATCTCTCTCGCCGTCACGACGCTCTTCTGGGGCGCCGGTGCGACCTTGCAGTTCATCGTGATCAAATGGGCTGAAACCAATCTGAATCTCGAACTCTCGAAAGCATCGATGCTTCAGGGCGTGGTCGCGATCGGCGTGGCGCTTGGCTCGATCATGGCGGCCAAACTCATCTCGATGCGGCGTTCGGTTTCGGTCATCCCGCTCGGCATTGCGATGGGGCTGGGCGTAAATCTGATGATTTTCATTTACGACCTCAAACTCGCGCTGCTCCTGATGGTCGTCGTCGGCGCACTGGCGGGTTTCTTCGTCGTGCCGATGAATGCGCTCCTGCAACACCGCGGCCATATTCTGATGGGCGCCGGCCATTCGATCGCGGTGCAGAATTTCAACGAGAATCTATCGATCCTGATCATGACCGGCCTGTACGCACTGTTGATCGAGAATGACCTCTCGATTCACACCGTCATCGTGCTATTCGGCTGTTTCGTCGCGGGCGCGATGTATTTCGTGCACCTCCGCCATCACGCCAATCAACGCGAATTTGATTCGGTCAGCCAGTTGGAAGATCTAAAGCACTAAATCAGCTCTGTTGCCGAATCGTGCGCCGCGCAAAGCACAAATCCTCCCAGGCTTTGCTCTTGTCGGCGGGATTGCGCAATAGATAGGCCGGGTGATAAGTGACCACCACGGGAAGCTCTCCAAAGCGGAACAGGCGCCCGCGCGCGGCGCCAATCCGGACTTCCTGATCGAGAAGCGCCTGTGCGGCCGGCCGGCCCAGGGCAACAATAAGCTTTGGCTGGACCAGTGCGATTTGGCGCAGCAGATAGGGAAAACAGGCGGCCATCTCCTCGGCTTCCGGCGTCCTGTTGTTCGGCGGGCGGCATTTGACGGTATTCGCGATATACACGTTGTTACCGCGCTTGAGCCCCAGCGCGGCCAGCATGGCATCAAGCAAACGCCCGGCCTGACCGACGAAGGGTTCGCCGCGCTCATCCTCTTCCGCGCCAGGGCCTTCGCCAACGAACATCCAGTCCGCCTCGCGATCGCCGACGCCGAGCACCGCCTGCTTGCGCCGCTCGCACAGGCGGCACTTGCGGCAATCGCGTACCGTTTCGGCAAGCTCGTCCCAGCTCCATGCGGGCGCCTGCACACCCTCGTCCGGCGGCATCGGCGGAACCTGGAGCGGCGCGGGCTGCACGTCAAACTCGATGCGCGGCGCCTCCACCCGCTTTGGTTCCGTGTTCGCGACCTCTGCCACCTCCGACCGCACGTTTTGCATAACTTCCGGGGTCGCTTCCGCCGCATCGGCGCCGCGTAGCCGCCAAACCGGGCCAAGCCCCATACGCGCAAGTGTTTTGTTGGCGATCATGGCAGATGCTTCGTCATCACGATTGCGTCCTCGCGCCCTTGCGCGGCCGGGTAATAGTCCTTGCGGCGGCCAATCCGGCTGAAACCCTGGCGTTCGTAGACGTTCAGCGCAACCTCGTTCGACGGCCGCACTTCAAGCAAGATCCAAACGGCACCAACTTCGTTTACACATGCGTAGATGTGATCCAGCAGGCGTCTGGCGATACCCTGGTGCTGGAAATCGCGCGCGACGCCAATATCGAGCAGATGCGCCTCATCGACCACCAGCATCACAACCGCGAACGCCACCGGCCACCCTTCCGCTTCGACGACCCAGGCGTAATGGCCGGCTCCGAGCGAATCGCGAAAATGCGTCTCGCTCCAGGGGAAGTGCTGCAACTCGCGTTCGAGTTCAACGACCCGCGCGAGATCGCCCTCCTCCATCATCCGGATCACAAGCGTTTCAGTCATGTGCGAGCCTGTTCGCGTTCGCGGGTGGTCAGGGCAACCTTGTCGCGCACGTAAGTCAATTGCGCCGCAGCCGGATCGAGCAGCAGACCGGCGGCGAACTTCAGTTCTGCTTGCGTAAGCAAGCCACGCGCATCGGGAATGCGCTCCGCGGCAAACTCCGCGAATACGCCGGGATTCGCCGCCACAAGCGCGCCGTCGGCTACCGCGAAGCCCGTGCCGACGCCGACCCAGCCTTCTCCTTCGACGCGCATATCGGCCGGCGCACGGCACAGGATCGGCGTTTCCATGCGCCAGCCGTCCCGCGTGCGGACAAAGCCCGCGGCGTAGATTCCACCCATCCGCGCATCGAGCGCCGCCCACACCTTATTGGCCGTTTCCCCCGCCGCCAGGGCTTCGAGGGAAGACACGGCGATCATCGGCAGTTCCGCCGCTAGCGCCAGCGCCTTCGCGATCGCGCAACCGCTGCGCAATGCGGTAAAAGCGCCGGGGCCGCAATCGTAGGCGATGGCATCGAAATCCTTCAGGCGCAGGCCACGGCCCGCGAGCAGGCCGGAAAGTTCGGCAAGAATCCGCTCGGACGAACGCGCCCCCGCATCCGCCAGCGTCTGCGTCGCAATCACGCCTCCGGCGAGGAGGCCGATGGATACCGTGTCCGTCGCGGTTTCGAGCGCGAGGAGATTCATTCCATTCTCCGGAACCAGCCCTGCGCAGGGCACAAAAAAACGGCCGGTTGTGCGACCGCGAAAGCGATACTTTAACGCAAGCTCAAGCTACTCGCCGATAGAGCATAGCCAGCGTGAGCGTAGCAAACCCCAACGTTTTGGAGGCAGATAAAGGAATGAACCCGATTACAGACGGAAAGGACAATTTTTCTATTCTGAACCGCCGATGTGTTGAGGCAGGCGCACCCCGGCCTGTGCGCTAGAATGCCGGGCTTACCGCACCTTGCCGCTCAAGCCATTATGATCAGAAAACTATTGACGCCTGGTACCACGACCGCCACCTTGCTGACAACGGCGCCCAAGACTGCGCTGATTATCTCGCAAGCACAAATCGATGCCCGGCTGCGCCTGCAACGTTCTTCTGCTTATCTCGAAGCCATACGCAAGCTTGACGCGGGGGGGCATACACGGAACCGCCAGGCCGTCGATGCGCTCGTTGATGCCATACGCGCCGAATTCCCTGAAATCGCAATTGACTCACTCCCTGTGGGCATCGTAGCCAAGTGCTATCTTGGTGAACCCTATGAGGTTCACTCACTCGACCGGCTCGGCAACATCATCACCCACTATAAACGTCATGAAGCGATGCCGCCCATGCTGGAAAAAGGGCGTGTGCTCGCAGGTAACCCGTACTATGAATTCGTCGAAGTCTATACGGATAAAATCATCGCCGTCACACCACGCGGCGATACTTCCATTGTCAAGGATTAGGCCAACATAGAATTGACACTATGAGCACAGAACGCATCATCCAAGCTGCCGATCTGACCTTCATCTTCAATGCGCTACGCAGCGTCAATCAGGACATTTCAACCGTTTCGGCGCAGGTTAATAGCGTTGGAGCAGAAGTTTCTGACACGCGCTCGAACCTCGCGCGCCTGGAAGAAGCTTTTCTGAAATTCGTCGCCGCCGATCTGCGCGCCAAAGAACTTGCACTCGCCGAAACCCGCCAGATCAAGGTGCGCCAGAAACTGGAAACAGACTTCGGTTACTACGCCGAAGTTCGCCGGCAAGCGACCGGCATTTTGCAAGCCGCCGATGTGAATGTTGTGCGCGCCGAAACAATTAAAGCCGCCACAGAAGGACTGATGCTTTCCGCACCCCGCTACTGGCTGGCGCCCGCCCTTGTGGCGCTGGCGGCATGGTTCAGCGACCAGAAGGATCTCTCCAGGCGCGCACTGACAGAAGCCTTGCGCCGTGACGACGAAAAAACTTCATTGTTTTTCGCCCTGATTGCCCGACGCGCCGGTCGCGCCAATGCCTGCCGCACGTGGCTGGATCGCTACTTCGCAATGCAGGACCCGAAATTGCTGGATCGCCAGAGCGTCGTTCTGGTCGATGCGCTCGCAGGGGGAATTTTCGGCGGCGAAGTGCGCCTGCAATGCACGCGCCGCATCGAAAGCTGGATCGAAGAATTGTCATTGCAAGCTGGTTTTATCGACGCACAACGCCAGCAATGGAAGGATGGCCTGCTCATAAAATTACCTGGCACCGATCACGCCGCAACCTACAGCCACCTGAAACGCTTCAGCCCGACCTGGAACAATCTAAATCTTTCCCTGAGACAGGCCGAATTGCATGAGGCGATATTGAATCATTTCACCGGCATCTTCGACGGCCCGCTCACCCCTGCGCGCAACGTTGAAGTGGCTGTGGATAATTTGCTTGATTCACTGGTAAAAAATTTCGATGACGAGGAGCTACCCCTGCGTCGCGAAGATCGCTTGAATCAATTGATCATCGAACAGGCCGGTAACCGTCAGGCAGCCGAAAGCCTGCAAGCTCTGGAAGTAAAGGCGCTGGACGAGCAGGTCAGCTTCACACAATTGCTGACCAATGCAGCCATGACACCCGAACTGAGCCATGCGACCCGCGCAACGCAACGCTACGCCACAGCGCTTTCGCGCACCTGGATCCGCGAGGCGCACGATGATCTGACAACATCGTTCCGCGCTCACGTTCCAACCAATGTCGCGCTATTGATTGAAGGCTGGAATGGCGATACCAGCAAGGGCGACAACGAAGCAGAGCTACTGCCATCACTGGGGCAGTATCTCGACGCCGAGCGCGACAGGGTGCTGGCTACGTTCAAATTAAGCGCGATCCACTGGTTTTCCGTCGTTTTTGGCGTGCTGATGTTGCTGTTCTCGATTTCGGGCGGCTGGATCGCAGCATTGGTCGGGGCCTTTTCCCTGGGCTGGTTTTTCATCCAAAAAAACAAAATTGACAAAACACGCGCCCAACTGAAAGAAGCCGCTGCAAAGAAAAAAGAGCAGTGTGAACAAGCGCTCAAAGCAACGTTGGCCGAATTGGTCGAATGGCGCCGGGATCTCGCGCGCCGTGATGCGCGAGCAGAGGCGGTAACACAATTCATCGACAGTATTTCGCCTGACCAATATGTTCTTGCTTCGCACGATAACGCGCGCCGTGTTATCCCGACTGCCTGAGTAATTTTACTGACCAGGAACCTGCCATGAGCCGCCAAATCCTGTCTGACAATCAGACTGCACCAGCGCCCCAGAGCACTGAGTCCGCACAAACACAAACAACGCCAGGCGCATTCGAACGTCCGCTCAACGAAGTATTGGCAGGCGCACTACCCGAATGGGATCTGCTGCCGGAAGCGCCATTCGTGCGCAGAGTCAAGCAAGCGGCTGTCTGATCCGATGGATATTCCAACAACATATGCGCAATGGTCTGCCTGCCTTGATCGTTTCGAGGCTGGCGATTGTGATGGCGATATGCTCGCCGTAATGCGTGCCGGTACATTAAGCTGGCAAGGCGGCGTGGCGCCGCTGTTTGCCCGTCGCATCAGCGAAACGATAGACATGCGTCTCAAGCGCGTAGCGGATTCTTTGTCACGCTCGTTACGTCTTGGCGCTGACGCGACGAGTCTTTCCCGCGCCTTGCTTGATGCACGCCAGAAACTGGCAACAACGCATCGGCTCGCTTCGCTGCCGGCCTTCCCGGAGGAACTACGCAAAAGCCTGGAAGGATTCGTGCAGCAATACGCCCAAACGACGCAACAATCGCTGGAAGATAGCGCCAAGCGTGACCACAGCGGCCAGATTGCCAACATCGTTCGTCAGAATACTCTATTGCGCTACACGGTCGTGGCAACAGCCGATGCAAATATCCGGCTCACCGGCAATAGCGATCCGGCCGCCGCTTCACCTTCCTCATCCTCCGCCGTCGCTGGAACACCAGCGCGGCGTCGCAATATTCTTGCCTGATCTGATCCTGCCGTGAGTGATACCAAAGAATTCCGCAACACCTTGACCCGCTATCTGAAAGCGCGCGTGCCTTTCATTTCGATTCGCAGCCCGGAACGCTCACGCGTGCTTGATATCTTGCGCGAAATTACCAAGAGTCTCAGCAATGCGCCAGTCTATGTTCATACATTGTCGCAGGGCACAAAAGAGTTGATGAGCAATCGCGTTACCAATGAAGACCGCTCAGTGGTTGGCGCGCTTGACCACGCAAACCAGCAGATTTCACAACGGCAAAATCTGACTTTTGTACTGACCGAGTCGCCCGACTGCGAAGACGACACGCCGTTTGCGCGTCAATTGCAAGACACCGTAATGCTGGCAGCGGAACACGGCGGCGTGGTAGTCATTATTACGACAAAACCCGTATGGAGCCAGTTACAGCGCCTGGGTATGTCACTAACCCTGTCAGCGCCGACAGAAGACGAAATGCTCGAAATCATCCACGAACAGATCGGCGCATACCGCGCCGACTACCGGATCGAATGGGATGATGCCGACGAACGCGAAGCCGCGGCGATTCTTGCCGGCGTGTCACGAATTGAGGCCGAAAACATCGTGGCGACACTGCTGGCGAATGGCAGTATCGTGAAAGACGATCTGGCTGAGTTAACACAAGCCAAGGACAGAATCTTCTCAGACATTTCCGGAATCGAGCGCGTGCAAGTGCGTGCATCCGAAATGAACGTAGGCGGTCTGGGGGGGCTTAAAGCGTGGCTCGACAAGGAGCGCCCGCTGTTGACTGCCGATCTACGCGAGCGCGGCATCCGCCCGCCGCGGGGAGTTCTGCTGGTTGGCGTGCCCGGTTGCGGAAAATCGCTGTCAGCCAAAGCCATTGCATACAACTGGAAGCTGCCTTTGTACCGTCTGGATCTGTCAACGATCCACGGCCAATATTTAGGCCAAAGCGAAGGCCGTCTAAAAGACGCCCTCATAACAGCCGATCACGTAGCGCCTTGTGTACTCTGGATCGACGAAATCGAAAAAGGACTGGCTGGCGCGCAAGGGGCAGGCGATGGCGGCACATCGACACGCCTTGTTGGTCAATTTCTGTACTGGCTTCAAGAGGCGCGTTCGCGTGTATTCGTTGTTGCAACGGCTAACGATGTATCCCGCCTGCCGCCGGAACTGCTGCGTCGCGGCCGCTTCGACGAACTGTTTTTTGTGGATTTGCCAAGTCCGGATGAACGCCGCGAAATCATTGGCATTTACGTCAACCGCGGCTTGAGGTCGGAACTCAGCGCTACGCTGATGAACGAGTTGGTCGAAGCGTCAGAGGGCTTTGCTGGTTCCGACCTGGAATCGGCTGTGCGTGAAGTGGTAAAAGAAGCATTCCTCAGCGGCGACTCCGCCGTATCGGACGACCTTTTCCGCCGCAGCTTTCACAATGTCGTGCCTCTATCGAAAACCAGCCCGGAACAAATCGAGTCGATCCGCGCCTGGGGACGCGACCGCGCCGTACCCGCATCCGGACAACCAATCGGCGGCCAGGGAATGCAGTCACGCGCACGCAGAGTTGTGCTAACGTAAATCACGCCTGTCCTGGCTGGGCAAAATGCATGCCCATTACTTCTGACTTCGGAAAGTCAAACAAGCCCGCGTAGATACCGTCTTCCGCGCTCAGTTAGCTGCGGGCGCGCTCGCATCCGCCGGGTTGATCTGGATATGCCAGCGGCTGCGCACGGGCGCGTTTCCGAGGCGTCCCGGCAGCAGTCTCTGCCGCTGAAGCAGCCCGGCCAGCCATTCCTTGTCGGCCTCGCTGGCTGCCAGACCGTCCACCTGCACCCGGTCAATGACCCCGCTGTTTGAAATAAAGAATTGGACGTCGAGTTCGCCGAGCGCCGCAACGCGCGCCGCGTCGGCCGCCTCGAAAAACAGGTCGTCCACGAAACGCGGGCGTTCGCTCAGATTCTTGGCGTCGATATACAGCGGTTCAAACGCGATTGGAGACTCGGATTCCGCCGCTGCGGCAGCCGGCGGCACGGGCTGCGGCACCGGTTCTGGCTCGGGCGGAATCTCGCGCCGCGGCGGCGGCTCAACCGCCGCCGGCACAGGCGCCTGGATCTCCGGACGACGCGCTTGAGCCAGATGCACTTCGAGTGTTTGCGCAAGCTGCGCCGCTGGACGCGCACGCCCACCGCTGAAATGCATCGCCAGTAGGCCGCTATGCACCAGGATCGAAATACAAACGCCCCAGGCGAGCGGTCCGGGCCGTTCGAATATTTCTTTCATCGCTTTCGGAGCCTGTTCATAGTTCGTGGGAGCTTACCCCGCTGGCTGACCGTTCGCCAATCCGACGGCACGCTGCCCAGTTTGTGAGAAAACGCACACCGCGCCACGGCTTGCCGCGCGTTGATCGCACCTAAACGGCCGCTGGTCGGAGGGCGTCTCAAAGCGCCGGTTTTCCCGCCGTTGGTTCGGATACGCTACGCACGAACCAATCCAGCCAGAACCCGCGCGATGTGCGCGAACCGGGGAAACCAAATGACAAAACCGACTTTCACGCGCGGACAACAACAGCAGGGCTTTACACTGATCGAACTGATGATCGTGGTGGCCGTTATCGGCATCCTCACAGCGATCGCGCTGCCCAGTTACAACGACTACATCCGCCGCGGCCAGATCGTCGAAGCCTTCAACCAACTGTCCGACTTCCGCACCAAGATGGAGCAGTTCTATCAGGACAACCGCAATTACGGTAATGCCGCCTGCGCCGACGACGCGACCGCGAGCAAGTGGAACGCGTTCACTGCCACCCAATTTTTCAACTACGCCTGCACGCTCAATAGCGGCGGACAAGGCTTCATCATCGCCGCCACCGGCAGCAGCGGATCAGCCACAGGCCACGTCTTCACCATCGACCAGGACGGCAATCGCAAAACCACCCAGTTCAAGGGACAAACGGTCAATGCGTCGTGCTGGCTGACCAAGAGCGCCACCTGCTAAACGCGCAGAAGGGGAACGGAAACATGCGACAACGCGGCTTCACCCTCATCGAGATGGTCGTAACCCTGGCCATCTTCGGCCTGATTCTGATGATGGCCATGCCCTCCGTAGCAAGCTGGGTCGACAACACCCGCATCCGCAACGCAGCGCAGTCGATCCAAATCGGCATCGAAACCGCGCGCAACGAAGCGGTGCGGCGTAACCAGAACGTCTCGTTCCACCTGGTCAGCCTGAGCGACCCGGGCGTGCTCGACAATACCTGCGCGCTCGCACCCAACAGCCCCTCGTGGATCGTCAGCGTCGACGATCCCACCGGCAAGTGCAGCGCGGCCCCCTCGCCCACCACTGCCCCGCGCATCGTCACCGGCTACGCCGCTGGCAGCGCCACCAGCCGGCTTTTGGTCAACGCCAGCAACGGCCCCCACATGTCTTTGGTCAGCAGCGCGCCCCCCACGAGCATCACCTTCAACGGCTTTGGCCGCCCCGCATCCGGAACGTCCGCCATCACCCGCATCGACGTCACCGGCGTGTCCGGCGCCACCAACTACGTCGCGCTGCGGCTGGAAATCTCCAATGTCGGCCGGGTACGCCTCTGCGATCCCCGCGTGACCAACGCAAACGATCCACGTATATGCGGATGAACGACATGATGAACCGCCTCCCTCGCTCTTCCCGCGCACACGCACCCCGTAAAGCGGCGCGCGGCATCGCACTGATCGAAGTGCTGGTCGCCATGCTCATCTTCATGCTCGGCATACTTGGGTTGGTCGGCCTGCAAAGCTCGGTGACGCGCGCGCAGACCGACGCCAAGTTCCGCGCCGACGCCGCCTACCTCGCCAGCGAAGGCGTGGCCCGCCTGTGGGCGGACCTCCCCAACATGAACAACTACAGCGGCGCCGGCTGCGCGGGCATAAGCAGTTGCAAGGCGTGGCAGGACAAGGTCGCTGCCTCACTGCCCAATGGCACTGGCACCCTCACCATCGATGCCACCACCGGCGACGTCGCGGTCGTCATCACATGGACGCCGCCCAATGGCGAACCCCACCAGTACGTCACGCACACCACCGTCATGGCGAACCCGAATAGCTGAGAGCCACTGAAATGCAGAGCATTCACCCCCCTATGGGCCGCAACGCACAGCGCGGCTTCACCCTGATCGAGTTGATGGTCGGCCTCCTGCTCAGCATGCTGACGGTCCTCGTGATTACGCAGGTGCTCACCCTCGCCGAAGGCAAATCGCGCACCATCAGCGGAGGCAGTGAGGCACAGGTCAACGCTTCGCTCGCGCTGTTCACGCTGCAACGCGACATTCAGCAGGCCGGCTACGGCGCGACCTCGAATCCGGAGGCGCTAGGCTGTCCGGTCCGCAGCGGCATCGCGGGCCTCAACTTCTCGCTCGCACCGGTCGTCATCGCAGACGGCGGGAACGGTACGCAAACGATCACGATCCTTCAGGGCAATACCGCCAACTCCTCCGCGCCGATGCCACTCACGGCGACAGTCAAGACCACCCCACCACAGTTCCCCGTTTATTCGTCGCTCGGCGTCAGGGCAGGCGATCTGGTGGTCGCGGTGCCGCCACTGAACTACTGGGACGGTAACCCGGCCCCCGAGTTGTGGTGCACGCTATTCAGCGTCGCCGCCACTCCAGCGAACCCGCTGATGCTCACCAGCGTGCCATTTGATTTACAAAACACCTGGAATCAGAACCTGCCCTTGCCCACCTCGGCGCAGTACACCGGCGATGGCTCGGCTACCAGCAGCTACCTGCTCAACCTGGGTGCGATGGTGCTGCGCGTCTACTCGGTCAGCGCGGAGGACAATCTGCAAATGAACGAACTCTTGTCCACCGGCGCGTGGAGCGGCGCACAGGATCTCTACCCACAGATCGTCAGCCTGCAAGCCCGGTACGGCAAAGATATGAATGGCGACGGAATCATCGACACCTACGACCTCGCCACCCCAACCACAAACGCAGGTTGGAAGCAAGTACTTGCGGTGCGTATCGCGGTCGTGGGGCGCAGCACCCAGTACGAGAAAGACGAAGTGACCCTGGCCGCGCCCACCTGGCAGATTGGCAACCAGACCTTCACCCTGTCGGTTGCGCACGTCCCCGACTGGCAACACTACCGCTACAAGATTTACGACACCATCGTGCCACTGCGCAACATGCTGTGGAATGACGGAAGCGCCGCCGCCTCCGCTCCCGCCGCCCCCTGAGGTATCGACATGCACAAGCACATCCCTGCCGTCCCTTCCCATCGGCCCCGCTCCGCGCACCGCCAGCGCGGCGTATCGCTATTGTTCGCGCTGCTCGCGCTGGTGGCGCTGCTACTGACCACGCTGGCGCTCGTGCGCTCGGTGGACACCGGCACGATGACGCTGGGCAATATCGGTTTCAAGCAGGACGCGACCGCCGCCGCCGACCAGGCCACGCGCGAAGCGATCGCCTGGCTCACCACCGCCAACGCGGACTCCGCCGTGCCCCTAAACAACGACAACCCCACCAGCGGCTACTTCGCAAGCAGCTTCGAGTACAGCCCCAGCGACCCCGTCGGCGCCCCCTCCTCGCTGGGCCCGCTCGATGTAACCGGGCGCGGTTTTCCCACGAACGCGGCGCGCCAGTTGATCGACTGGGACAAGGATAGCTGCGCCTCGGCCAGCCCCGGTTCGTTCGCAAGCTGCATCATTCAGCCGTTCAGCGTCGCCGACAAAATCAACGGCAACACGGCCACCTACGTGATCCTGCGCCTGTGCAACAAGGCAGGCGACCCTAGTAAGGACAACACCGTCACGTGTTCCACGTCGCTCAACGGCCTGCACAGCAACTCACCAGCTCGCGGCGGTTGCGACTACTCCGATCCGTTATGCGGCCGTTATTCCAACGCCCCTCCCGGCAGCGGTGGCATTAATTACCGCATCTTGGTGCGCGTCCAGGGCGCGCGCAACACCATCAGTTTCACCGAAACGATCGTTCATTTCTGATCAGGGAGCGCAAGCCATGACCTCATCATCCAGACCGCACGCCCGCCGCGCTCCCATTCTGACGGCCATCGCCACCGCTGTGCTTAGCATGCACGCCGCAAACGCCGCGGGCCCCACCACCGACATAGCCAACGAACCACTGGTCAACAGCGGCGGGATCACGGCCAAGCCCAACCTGATGTTCATCCTCGACAACTCGGGCTCGATGGGAAGCGCCTACATGCCGGATGATATGTCGTCCACAAGCGCATATGGCTACTACTCGGCACAATGCAACGGCGTGGCCTTCGACCCGAACAACGCTTATCCGCCGCCGGTTTATGCTGATGGCACTTCCTATCCGAACATCGACATCACCAAAGCACCGTCCGACGGTTACACCAGCACGACCGGCTCAACCAACCTCACCACCAATACCAGCTACAACTACTATTATCAGTACTCCGGCGCACAGAAAGCGCTGAATTGGACCTACAAGATCCAGTCTAACGGCTCAGCTAAAGTCGACTCCACCACGACCTTCTACACGGAATGCACCACATCCACCTCGAAGGCGAGCAGCGTCTTCACAAAAGTCCTGGTCAGCAGCCTCAACGCCACGCAGAAACAGGCCTACGCCAACTGGTATGCCTACTACCACACGCGCATCCTGATGATGCGCACCGCGCTGGGCCTGGCGATGAAAGACATCGACGACAGCTACCGGGTCGGCTTCACCACCATCAACACCCCCGGCAGCACCAGCGCCAACACGAGCGTGACGCCGGGCATGGGCTTTCGCGACGTGAAGGACTTCGGCCCCGCGCAAAAAACCGACTTTTACACCAGCTTGTACGGCGTCGCCGCCAACGGGAACACGCCACTGCGCACCGCGCTCTCGCGCGTGGGCCGTTATTACGCTAACAAGGCTTCCACCAGCCAATACGACCCGATGCAGTATTCCTGCCAACGCAACTACGCGCTGCTGACCACCGACGGCTACTGGAATACCGGCACGGGCTACAAGCTCGACGGCTCAAGCGCCGTCGGCAACCAAGACGGCGTTCTAAACACGACGACGACACCTCGCCCGGTGTTCGACGGCACGGGCGAGAACGGTAGCAAGGGCAGTAGCGACACGCTCTCCGATGTCGCCCAGTATTACTGGGTTACCGACCTGCGCACCCCCGCGCTGAACAACTGTACCTCGGGGAGTTCCGGCGTGGACGTGTGCTCCAATGACACACTCAAACCGCTGCCTACAAACCCGGCCACCTGGCAGCACATGAGCACCTTCTCCATCGGTCTAGGTGTGAACGGCACGCTGCCCTTTGACCCCAATTACCTTGCGCAGACGAGCGGCGCCTATGTCGACCTCAAGAACGGCACGATCAACTGGCCCGTGCCGCCCACTGCCGGCGGCGACGCCACCACGATCGACGACCTCTGGCACACTGCCGTCAACGGGCGCGGCCAGTACTACTCAGCGCTCAACGCTGCGTCGCTAAGCAACGCCATCAACGATGCGCTGACCAAGGTCGCGGCCACGTCCGGCGCCGGCTCGGCAGCGGGAACCAACACGCTCGCGCTGACCTCCGGCGACAGCCAGGTTTACAAGGCTAGCTACATGACGCAGGCGTGGACCGGCGATGTGCAAGCCTTCTCGTTCAACCCCGACGACGGCACAATCGGCACCACGCCCCTGTGGTCGGCGCAAGCCAAGATCGACACGTTACCGCAGACAAACCGCAAGATCCTGTTCCGCGATGGCACCGGTGCGCTGAGCTCCTTCACCTACGCCAACCTGAGCACCACGCAGAAGGGCTACTTCGACAACCTGTGCGGAAAACCCTCCCCCGTACCAACGCAGTGCAATAAGTTGAGTTCGACCGAACTCGCCGTAGCCAACAGCGGCGCCGAGCTAGTGAACTACCTACGCGGCGACCGCACGCGCGAGGCGCCGAGTACCGACAGCTCGGGCAACTCGCTCGGCGCACTCTTCCGCCCGCGCGACCACATCCTGGGCGACATCATCGGCGGCGCGCCGGTCTACATCGGCTCCCCTCCTTTCATCTATAACGACAGCGGCTACGCTAGCTTCGCCAATAGCAACACCAACCGCAAGCCGATGCTGTATACCGCTGCGAACGACGGCATGCTGCATGCGATCTCGGCCGACAGCGCCGACGGCGGCACCGAACTCTGGGCCTACGTGCCGGGGCAGGTGATGGCCAACATGTACCGGCTGTCGGACACCGACTACGCCTCGCGTCACTTGTATTTCGTCGATGGTGCGCCGGTGATGGGCGACATCCAGGTCGGCGGCGTCTGGAAGACGATCCTGGTAGGCGGTTTCAACGCGGGCGGACCCGGCTATTACGCGCTGGACATCACCGACCCGGCAAATCCGAAGTCGCTGTGGGAATTCAACGACGCCAACATGGGCCAAAGCTTCGGCAACCCGATGATCACCAAGCGCGCCGACGGCACCTGGGTGGTAGCTTTCACCTCAGGCTACAACGCAGGCGGCGATGGACAAGGTCACCTCTACGTAGTCGATGCCTACAACGGCACGAAGAAGCTCGACATCAGTACTGGCGCGGGCACGGGCGGGCTTGCCCAAATCAATGCCTGGGTCGACGACCCGGCCGATAACACCGCGCTACGTTTCTACGGTGGCGACGTGCTCGGCAACCTTTGGCGCTTCGACATCGACAATCTCGTGCAACCGTACCAGGCCGCGTTGAAACTGGCCCAGTTCCAGGTCGGTGGCACACCGCAGCCGGTCACGATCAGGCCGCAGCTCATCGAGCCCCAGAAGGGGACCGCGGTCGTGGTGATCGCCACGGGCCGCTACCTGGGCGTAAGCGACATCAGCGACACCACGCAGCAGAGCATCTACGCGGTGAAAGACCCCTTGACCAACACAAGCTGGGGCATTGCTCGCAACAACGCCGCTTTCGTGCAGCAGAGCTTCACGCTCAGCGGCACGAACGCGACATTGACCAGCAATACCGTCGATTGGAGCACGGCGGGGGGCTGGTATGTCGATCTCCCACACACTTCCGAGCGCGTGGCCACCAACATGGGCCTGCTCAACGACATGCTCGTCGTCGCCTCCGCCATTCCGAGCAACGAAGCCTGCGTGTTGGGCGGCTCATCGTGGCTGTACTACCTCAACGTCTCCAGCGGCGGGAGCTACGTGCAAAACGATCAGCCCACGGGCGGACTCTACGACCCCAACGCGATGATCGTCGGCCAAAGCTGGGTCAAGGTCAAAAACAGTATCAAGCTGATAATCCAGGACAGCGGCGGCGGTTTGAAGCCGATAGGCCCCGATGAGGGTCTTCCACAAACGGGCGGCGGCAGCGGCACCCCACGCCGCGTCTCGTGGCGTGAGCTGATTAATTGACCACGGCTTGAGCGCAAAGCCCCGCCGTCAATGGCGGGGCCTTGTGCTAACCCGTTGGTCATGCCCAATTCTCCAGTATCAACGGCGCTTCGATCCGCTCGTAATGGCGGCGGCGGTTGGTAACCAGCACCGCGCCGGCTGAGAGCGAATGGGCGGCGATCATCATGTCCAGTTCGCCGATCGGTTGGCCGGTGCTGACGAGTTGATGGCGAATATCGGCATACCAGCCGGCCGCCTCCGCGTTCCACGGCAAAGTGCGGACGATCTTGAGGAATTGGCGCACCGCCAAGTGAAGGCGATGATCAGCAGGCAGCCGTTTCAGCCCGTACCGCAACTCAGCCCGCGTCATCACCGAGATACAGATCATGGACGGCGCGAGGGCCGCCAAGCGATTTTCGACCGCCGGCGATCTTCCTTTGATGAGATAGCTTGCGGTGTCGGTATCCAGCATGTGCAGCATGGCTACCGCTCCCCGTCCGCGTCCGGCGCCGCCTCATCGTCAAAAACGCCGCGCTCCGGCGGGAGTGCATTCAGCAGGCGCTCGGCCATGAAATCGGCCGGAGCCTCGACGGAGTGCAGCAACTCGAAGAAGTCATTCCAGGCGTTGGCGCCCGGCCGGTTCGACAGCACGACATCGCCAGTCGCATCATCGCGCGTGGCATAGACTTCCTCGCCTTCGAAGCGGAACTCCGCCGGAAGGCGGACCGCTTGACTGGCGCCATTCTTAAACAGTTTGACAATACGCGTCTCTATCATCTCGGCCCCCTTTTACTGCGTAGATATATACTTCGTACCGCAAAAAGACCACTCGCATCTCACCTCCCCCTATCCAACGGATGCGCGGCAAACGCGTGCTTGAAACTGTCGATGAGCAGACGCACTCTGAGCGCAAGCTGGCGCCGCTGGGGGAATACCGCATAAACCCCGATCGGTGGCGCAGCCAGATGCTCCAGAACCGGCGCGAGGCGGCCCGCGCGCAAATCCTCCCCGACTTCCCAGAACGAGCGCCAGGCGAGGCCCAGACCGGCAAGTGCCCATTCGTGCAAAACCGCCCCGTCGTTGCAGACGAAGCGCCCCGCGACTTTGACGCTGAGCGTCGCGGCGAGGTCGGCCGGATTGGCGAACAGCCAGCCGCGCTGCTGGCCAAGCGTGAGGCAATTGTGCCGGGCAAGATCGTCGAGCGAAGCCGGCGTTCCGTGTTTTTCGAGGTAGGCCGGACTCGCCACGACGAGCCGGCGGTTTTGCCCGAGCTTGATCGACACGAGGCTCGAATCGCTCAGTTCGCCGAAGCGAATCGCGCAGTCGAAGCCTTCATTGACGATGTCGACAACGCGGTCCCCCAGATCGAGGTCGACGCTGACCTCGGAGTGATCCTCAAGAAAAGCCTGCACCAGCGGCGCGATGTACAAGCGCCCGAAACCCGCCGGCGCGGTTAGGCGGATATGCCCGCTGGCCTTGATGCCGCCAAGGCTGACTGCGGCTTCGGCATTCGCCAGTTCGTCGAGAATCCGCTGGGCGTCCTCAAGAAAAGCCGCGCCTTCGTAAGTCAAGGACACGCGGCGCGTCGTTCGGACCAGTAGACGCACACCCAGCCGTTGTTCGAGCGCATCGAGCCGGCGGCTGATGACGGCGGCCGATACACCTTCTGCGCGCGCCGCCGCGCTCAGACTGCCGCGCGAAGCGGCAAGCACGAAACTTTGCAACTCCTTGAAGCGATCCATTTTTGTGATTTAGTCAAAAATAAATTTATTTTCGAGGGGATTCTAATCATTTTGAACTTGGAATAAAGTAACCGAAGTACACAGCCGACTTTGCAAAGCCGGCAATATATTCACTTGACCAAGAGATAAAACATGGCCCTGCAACTGCCCGCCGGCATCCAGATCGATGCCCCGATCACACCCGAATTCGAACGCATCCTGACGCCCGAAGCGCTCGGCCTCGTCGCGAAACTGCACCGCAGCTTCGAAGCCCGCCGCCAGAGCCTGCTTGCCGCCCGCGTGGAACGCACGAAGCGCCTCGACGCTGGCGAGCGCCCGGACTTTCTGTCCGAGACCCAGCACATCCGCGACGGCGACTGGAAGATCGCGCCGATTCCGCCGGCGCTCGAATGCCGCCGCGTCGAGATCACCGGCCCGGTCGAGCGCAAGATGATTATCAATGCGCTGAACTCGGGCGCGGACAGCTACATGACCGATTTCGAGGACTCGAACACGCCGAACTGGATGAACCAGATGGAGGGGCAGATCAACGTGTACGACGCGATCCGCCGCACGATCAGCCTCGAATCCGGCGGCAAGCAGTACAAGCTCAACGAGAAAGTCGCGACGCTCGTGGTGCGGCCGCGCGGCTGGCACCTCGACGAGAAGCATGTGAAGGTCGACGGCCAGCGCGTTGCGGGCGGCATCTTCGATTTCGCGCTGTTCCTGTTCCATAACGCGAAGGAACTGCTCGCACGCGGCGCCGGCCCCTACTTCTATCTGCCAAAGATGGAAAGCCACCTCGAAGCGCGCCTGTGGAACGACATTTTCTGCATGGCGCAGGACGAACTGGGCCTGCCGCGCGGCACGATCAAGGCGACCGTGCTGATCGAAACGATTCTCGCCGCCTTCGAAATGGACGAGATTCTGTACGAACTGCGCGAACACTCTTCGGGCCTCAACGCGGGCCGCTGGGATTACATCTTCTCGTGCATCAAGAAGTTCAAGGTCGACCGCAGCTTCTGCCTCGCCGAGCGCAGCAAGATCACGATGACCGTGCCTTTCATGCGCGCCTACGCGCTGCTGCTGCTCAAGACCTGCCACAAGCGCAACGCGCCGGCGATCGGCGGCATGTCGGCGCTGATCCCGATCAAGAACGATCCGGCGAAGAACGAAATCGCCATGCAGGGCATCATCTCCGACAAGCGGCGCGACGCGACCGACGGCTACGACGGCGGCTGGGTCGCGCATCCGGGCCTCGTCGACGCGGCGATGGCCGAGTTCAAGGCGGTGCTCGGCGACAAGCGCAACCAGATCGACAAGCAGCGCGACGATGTGACCGTTGCGGGTAAAGACCTCCTGGACTTCCAACCCGAAGCGCCGATCACCGAAACCGGCCTGCGCAACAACATCAACGTCGGCATCCACTACCTCGGCTCCTGGCTCGCCGGCAACGGCTGCGTGCCGATCCACAACCTGATGGAAGACGCCGCCACCGCCGAAATCAGCCGCTCGCAGGTGTGGCAGTGGATTCGTTCGCCCAAGGGCGTGCTCGACGACGGCCGCAAGGTCACCGCCGAACTCGTGCGCGAACTGGTTCCGCAGGAGCTTGAAAAAGTGCACAGCGCCGTCGGCCCGAACGAACCGACCTACGCGCAGGCGGCGAAAATCTTCGAGGACATGAGCACCCGCGAAGACTTCACCGAATTTCTCACGCTGCCGCTTTACGAAGCGCTGGAATAACGGGCGCCACGTTCCACACCGGCAAAAAGGCGCTCGCGGGCGCCTTTTTGTTTTCCGGCGCGGGAAGCATTGAACAAAGGTAAAACAGGTAACGTATACTTTTTCTCACATTGCATTGGTTGGGTTTTGCAAGCTCAAACCCAAGTTACCGCGCTGTTAAGGAGTGAAACGGTTTTGTATAAGAAAATCCTGGGAAAAATAACGACCCATCAAGAACTTACGGAGCCTGAGGTTTCCGAACTGATTGCTGCCATCAATCAAGGGGCGGTCAGCGACGTTCAAATCGCGGGCTTTCAAGTGGCGCTACTGATGAAGGGCGCGTCGCTGCAAGAAATTGCGTATATCGCCAAAGCCATGCGCGACAACTGCGTACCCCTGAAACCCAGGGTGGCAGGCGAGATGATGGACACCTGCGGCACCGGCGGTGGGCTGTCCACCTTCAATATTTCGACGGCGACGGCGCTGGTTGCAGCGGCGACGGGCATTCCCATCGCCAAGCACGGCAGCCGCTCGATCGCCAGCCTGTCCGGCAGCGCCGATGTGCTGGAGGCGCTCGGCATCAACATCAACTTGCAGCCGCACCAAGTGGAAAAGATGATCGAGGAAATCGGCATCGCTTTTCTGTACGCGCCGCTGTTTCATCCGGTGATGCTCAAGGTGCTGCCTGCCGAAGCCGATCTCGGCATCAAGACAATTTTCTATTCGATTATCGGGCCGCTGATCAATCCCGCCTTCGCGCCCCGGCACCTGCTCGGCGTCTACAAGCCGGACCTGCTCGACACCGTTACTTTCGTGGCCAAGGAACTCGGCTACACCAACGCCATGTTCGTGCACGGCCTGGATGGGCTGGATGAAATCTCGCTGCTGGGAAAAACGCGGATCAATCACCTGAAAAACGGCGAGGTCACCACCTTCGAGATCGAGCCGGAAGATTTCGGCCTGACCCGCTGCACCCTGGCGGACATCAAGACCGGCACGCCCGAGGTCAACGCGGCAACGATCAACGGCGTTTTTTCAGGCCGGGTAAGGGATGCGCACCGCGACGCCATCATTTTGAACGCGGCCGGGGCGCTGATCGTCGGTGGCAAGACCGATGATTTTCCAGCAGGAATCAAACTGGCGGGCGAGTTGATCGACAGCGGCGCGGCGGCAAGAAAATTGCAGGAGTTGAAGGAAATGTCCAACAGCTTCAAGGCCGCTGCATGAGCATCACGCATCCGGGACGGTTTTCCGCCGCGATCACGGCGGAAAACGCGCGCGGACTCGTCGCCGTGATTCCCGACATCAAATGCGTTTCGCCCAAAGAAGGCGACCTGCTGCGCGGGCGCGACCCTGTGGATGTGGCGCAGGCTCTCGTTCGCGGCGGGGCGCCCGTGCTGTCGGTCGTCACCGAGCGCGAACGCTTCGGCGGCAGCGCCGAATTGCTCAGCGCCATCGCGCAGGCCGTGAATGTGCCGGTGCTCAGAAAAGACTTCATCACGCACGCAGACCAGCTTGAAGAAACGGCGGCACTTGGCGCGGCGGCGGTGCTGCTGATTTGCGCGATTACCGACGAAAAAAACCTGCGGGCGCTGTATGAAAAAACGCTGACGCTGGGCATGGAGCCGTTCGTCGAAGTCCACACGGCGCAGGAGATGAAGCAGGCGAACCAATTGGGCGCGCGCCTCGTCGGCATCAACAACCGCAACATCGTCACGTTTGAGAAAGATGACGGCGGGCCAGGCCGAACCGCTGCTCTGGCGTCCGGCGTGCCCGCTGGCGCATTGCTCATCAGCGAAAGCGGAATCCTGTCGGCGGAAGATGCGAAGCTGGCTGCGGCCTCCGGCGCAAACGCGGTGCTTGTCGGCACCGCGCTTTGGCAGGCGCGCGATATGGGAGCGATATATCAGGCGCTGCGGGTTGAAACATGCGCCCCAGCGTAAAAATCTGCGGCCTCATGCGCGCGCAGGATGTACAAATGTGTGCCCGCCACGGCGCGGACATTCTGGGATTCGTCGTCGAATATCCGCATTCGGTGCCGTGGAACTTAAGCGCGGCGCAAGCAAAAGAACTTATCGCGGCAGCCGGCAAGCCAAGCTGCGTCGTCACCGGCGGATCGCCCGAGCATGTGCTACGCATCGCCACGGAAACGAAGCCGGATTACATCCAACTGCACGGCGGCGAAACGCTTGAAGACACCGCATACCTTGTCCGCGAGCTGGGCATGCGCAGCATAAAAATCATCAAAGCGATTTTCCCGGATACGCCCGATCTGGAAAAAACCGCGGCGGCTTTTTGCGCAGCAGGTGTTCACGCGGTGCTTTTCGATCCGCGCACGCCGGATAACGCCCAGCACAGCGGCACAGCCGATCTGTCCGTCTATCAAAAACTCCAGCGCACTATTAGCTGCCCGCTGATTCTCGCCGGCGGCATCACCCCCGAAAACGCGGCCGAAATCGTCCGCCAGAGCAAAGCCCCGATCATTGATCTGATGAGCGGCGTGGAAATCCGCCCCGGCATCAAGGACGAAACCAAGGTCACCGCGCTCTTTCAGGCGTTGCAGAGCGAGCGCCGGCAATGAAGTTCGCCAAGCGTGGGTATCGCTTCGCTCCACCCATGCTACGAGCTGATTTTCCATACGCAGCCCTGAGCGAGCGAGATACGGGAGGGGTTTCCCAACAGCGTCTTACTTCTTCTTTGCCGCCCGCGCTTCCGTCTGGTCGAACGGCTTGACGCCGCCGCAGTCGCTGCCGATGAACTTCATCTGATTTTCCATCACCATGACGCGTTTGCCTTTCCCCTCGGTGGTGACGCTTTCGACCTTGGTGGTGATCTGATCGCCCGCAACCACCGTCTCACCCTTGCTGGTGATCGTGCCGCCTCCTTGCTTGCACGACATTTCAAAGCTGCTGCGGTTGCCGCTGCGGTTGATCCTGGGTTTGTCACAATTGGCGCCTTCCGGGCGCGGCGCGGCGGCCCACTCGTTCTTGATCATTTCGGCGCTGATACATACGCGTTGCACCGTGGGGTCGCCGCCCTGCCCGCCCATCGCGGCCTCCATTTGTTTACGCTGCTCGGGCGGCATGTTGGCCATGGACTTGCGCATTTGCTCCCGAGCAGCCTTTATTTGCGGCAACACGTCGTTGCCGTCCACCGTCATCTTGAGCGTGCGCGATTCCCACAGACCGGGTTTCGGATCGCTGGCGCCCTGTGCATGAACGGCGCCGGTAAGCAATACGGCGCCCAAGGTGATGAGAGCGGTTTTCATGGTGTTATCTCCGAAAAAGGCAAGAGGTTGGCATGGTTTCGTCGGGTTTCGCCAGCTCGTAGCGTGAGTGGAGCGATACCCACGGCTTGGTTTCCGCAACTCGTGGCTGGGTTCGCCGATCACAAGGCGCGGCACCTCGCCAAACGATGGTGATCCGCATGTCATTCAAAAATCCGCAAATCCGCGCGCGGATGCCGCACTTGGCGACAAATACGGCAATAGCTTTGCGCATCGTCCACGCAGGAATGAAACGGCGCCTGACAATGCGCACAATTTTTTCGATACACGGGCCAACGCAAGACATCGGATGCGCAGCCCCAGGCTTCCAAGCTCACCGCATGTTCGGCACAGACATCGACGCACAAACCGCAGCCCGTGCAATTGCGCGGCTCGGACAGGTAACAATCCTCTTTACGGCGCAAGGCTTGATGCGCGCACAAGCGCATGCAGGCATCGCAGGCGGTGCAGCGAGCGGGATCGATACGCGCCAGCCAGGGCCAGGACACCGGCGCGGCTTTACCAGGCGGCAGTTTCGTCTCCGGCGCAACGACAGGCGCAGCCACCACACGCGACAGCCAGGCACGCCGCGCGAGGTCGGGCCTTGCTTCGCGCTGGCGCCGTTCGCGGCGATTCCAAGCCGCAGCAGGTTCGCTGGTCTGTGCGATCGGCTGAAGCTGGCGTTGCCGCAAAGCCTGGTTGATCCGTTCGAGCCGGGCCGGCAGGCGGCGAGAGGCTTCCGGCGCGCGCGGACATCGTGCGCACTCAACCGCGGCACAAAGAATTTCGCGGCAGCCACGGTGCCACTGCGCCAACACTTCATCGTCCCGTAGCGCGTGCAGGCATGGCAGATTCGGATGTTCGACACCCGCATGGGTGCATGCAAGTAGCCACACTTTTTCACCCACCGGTAAAGGCTCCGGCGCGGGCTCGCTACGGATCGCCGCTTCGGGACAGGCGGGAATACACAGGCCGCAGCCGTCGCAAGCATCGGGATCAAAATCCAGACCGTCTTCGTCAAGCTTCCATGCGCGCCGCGGACACATGCTTTCGCACGCATGGCAACTCGCTATCGGTGAATGCGCATGCACGCACCGGCCTGCTTGAAACTGCACGCCCTCGGCAAAGTTTTCCCACGTATCGCCGGGCTCGGCGGGATTACCAACTGGGCTCGATTCCAGGGACATAGGCCGCAGACTGTTCAACAATCTTGGGACCGCGCCACGGCCGGCGCGGTTTCGGCGGCGGCGGGTAAGGCACCCCTACCCGTTCGACGAGCAGATCGCGCACGCCACGCACATAACAGGCCGTCAACATCCCCAAGCCTGCATAAAACGGTGTTTGCGCGCGCTGTGCGACGCGCTCGGCAAAACGTTCGATCCAGCGCAGCAAATGCGCATCCATGAATTCGGCCGCAGGCGCTAACTCAGCGTCGCTCTTGGCTTGGCCGAACAGATAAGCGATGAACTGCAATTGCAGGGACAGGTTATCGTCCTGACGACGGCGCCAGTCGCCGGCTTCCAAGCCGTAACGCGTGTACCACTCGCGCACCGCGAACATTGCCTCCTGACGCTCCAGGCCCTCTTCGTTGATCCAGGCCGATTCATTCGGCGAGGTCTGATGACGAACATTGAGATAAAGCGCCGCATAATCGGCCGCCATCTCATCCAGGGACATCGCCAGCGCCGGATCGCCGCCGAGCGCGCCAGCCAGCAACTGACGCGCCTCGCGGTCCGTTTGCGCAACTGGAGCTAGCGCCAAACATGACGGGAAATGCGCTGCGCCGAGCGCGACGAGCGTCGCCTCATCCAGTTCGACGCCATGCAGGCGGGCGAGCAGCGTGAGATCTTCGGCAACGGCCTCACGCCACATCGGAGAACCTCTTCATAATCCGTCGCGAGAGCCCGGCAGCGGGGTGAAGAACAGCGCAGGAACCGGAGTTTATGAGTGATAAATGAGGATTCCGAGCAGCGCATGAGCCCCGATCACGGGATCGCAGCAGGATTATGAACAGGTTCTGATTAGCCATCGATACGCCCCTTGCTATGCGGCACGAATACGATCGAGGGATTGGTCATTTCGGGATTGGCGAAATTCTTCACCGCTCGGACCACTTCGTCGTGCGGCCCCATCGCCTTGGTCTGATAGTTGCCCTTGCGCAGCTCGTCGATCGGCCCGATGTCGAGCACGCGCATCATGCAGGCTTGCACGCAGTACGGCGTGCGGCCGGAATCGAGTTCATCAACGCACAGATTGCACTTCTTGATCGTATTCGACTCGACATCGAACTGCGGCGCACCGTAAGGACAGGCCGCCTCACAGCGGCGGCAGCCAATGCACAGCGTTGAGTCGATATCGACGACGCCATCTTTCTTACGCTTGAAAATCGCGCCGGTCGGGCAAGTCGGCAGGCACGCCGGCTCGGCGCAGTGATTGCACGAAACGTTAACCTTATAGGCAAAAACATCCGGGAAAGTTCCGCCTTCGATGTACATCACACGGCGCAAGCGGGGGCCGGGCCCCAGGCCGTTTTTGTCCTTGCATGCGATTTCGCAAGCGCGGCATCCAATGCAATCGACGTTGTTGTGAATGAAACCAAGCTGCTTGTCGGGCGTGACGGGAGTGTAGACTTCCTTCTTGCGCCGTTTCACCGCTTCCTTGATTCGTGCAGTGTCTTTTTCAGGTGCGTCGGCCATGGCCTTGGGTCCGGTTCGAGTTCGCTAGGCGCGGCGATTAGTGATCGCCGCGACGGAAGATATAGCTGCGCGCGGTGGCCAGCTCGTCCCATCCCGGCTTGTGCACGAGATCGGTCTTCTTGATATTGCAAAGCACGGTGTTGTAGGCAAAAGCGCCCGCGGGGCTCGGATTATCCTTGGTCAGAAAGTCCGGGTTGCCCGCGCGATCGACGGCGTTCTTGTCCAGATCCATCCACGCGCCTTCATGCAGCACGAGCACGCCCGGCATGCAGCGTTCGGTCACATAAACCGGCACCACAACGCGGCCACGGTCGTTCCACAACTCCACGGTGTCGCCCATCACGATACCGAGCCGCGCAGCATCGGCGGCGTTGATCGTCACTTCCTGCGTATAGGTTTCGCGCAGCCACGGAATATTGTTGAAGATGCTGTGCGTACGCCAACGCGGATGAGGGCTGATCAGATGGAACGGATAGTCCCGCGCCTTCGGATGATTGAGCGATTCCCACGGCTCGATCCATTTCGGAATCGAGGGGATTTCGTAACCCCACTGGGTCTTTGTCCAATCTTTAACTTGCGCCAGCGTCGTCGAAAAAATTTCGATCTTGCCCGACGGCGTTTCGAACGGGTCGCCATCTTCGATCTGATCGCGGAAGGCGACATGCGGCTCGGGCAGCTCGAACTTGTAGACACCGTGCTGCTTGAACTCCTCCCAGCTCATTTCCACATCCTGCTCTTTCATGACGCGGTCATTCCACCACGCGCTCAGATAAGCCTCGTCAACCGCATCGTCGTGATGGAAATAATCGCGCGTCGCTTTCGGGTTGTATCCCTTCCCGAAACCGAGGCGGTAGGCGAGTTCAGTGAAAATCTGGAAGTCGGTCTTGGATTCGCCGAGAGGCTGAATCACTTTCGGACGATGAATGTAGTAATGCCCCTTGTACCAAGGCAATGCCACGTCGTGCCGCTCGAAGTGCGTCGCGATCGGGAACAACACATCGGCCCACAGCCCCGACGGTGTAATCGTCGCATCGTTGCAGACGACCAGATCGAGTTTCTTGACCGCTTCGATTTCCTTGTTGATGTTGGTGAGCTGGTTGAACCAGTCGGAACCATGCCACCAGATCGCGCGGATATTCGGGATCTTACCGTCGAGCGCATCGTCGCGCGGCCACAAACCAACTTCTTCGCGGCGCAGATTCGGGTAGTTCAAAACGCAATGTGCCCAGCGGTCCGACTTGATCGAAGCCCACCACTTGTTGGCGTATTGATCATAGGGATAAGCAACCGCTTCGGAATGGAAGCCCTTGCCCACACCTTCGGCGCAACCACCAAGAATGCCGATGTTGCCCGTCATCGCCTGCACCGCCGCCGCCATGCGGTTGTACTGCTCGCCGTATGCGTTACGCCCGGGCGCCCAAGAGGCTTTGAGCGCCGCCGGTTTCGTGCGCGCATACATATCGGCGAGCTTCTTGATGTCCTCCGCCTTCACGCCACAAACGGTCGCAGCCCACTCGGGCGACTTCGGCGTACCGTCGTACTTGCCGAGGATGTAATCCTTGAAGTTTTCCTTGCCCTTGGCCCAATCGGGCATCGTGCCCGCATCCATGCCCTGGCAGAACTTGTCGATGAATTGCTGATCCTGCAAATTGTTCGTGAAAATGTAATGCGCCATGCCGGCGAGCATGGCCGCATCGGTATTCGGCCGAATCGGAATCCACCAAGCATCATAAGCAGCCGCCGAATCGGTGTACTGCGGATCGACGAGCACGAACTTGCAGCCGCGCTGCTTGGCCATGCGCATGTAATAGAACGTATTGCCGCCGTGAAACGTGTAGGCCGGATTCCAGCCCCACATGATGATCAGCTTCGAATGCGCGAAAGCGTCATCTTCGTTGCCGTCCTGGATCGTGCCGAAGGTCATGTTCGAACTGAACGTCGTGGCTTGGTAGGAAGGCACCGACCAGGAATTGGTGCGGCAGCCGAACATGCCGAGGAAACGCGCGAGCAAGCCTTCGATCTGATCGGACTTATGCAGCACGCCATAGGACGCCCCGGCATAGGACTGATCGAGAATCGCGGTCGGGCCGTATTTCTTTTTCAAGTCCTGCATCTTGCCCGCGACATAATCGAGCGCGGTATCCCATGAAGCGCGCTTGAATTTGCCTTCACCGCGCGCACCGACTCGAATCATCGGATAGAGCAGACGCTCCTGCGAATACAAACGCGCACGATAGGAGCGACCGCGCAAACAGGCGCGCAATTGCGGCATCGCTTCAGTATCCATGCCGAAGTGACCCCCCGCCTGATAGGAGCCGTTGTCGGTCGACAGGCGCACGATCACATCGCCCTTCTTGTGCGCCACCAACATATGCCGAGAGCCACAGTTATGTGCACAAGAGGTAACGACAGTCTTTAAATCGTCGTCACGCGGATAAGGCTCGTAGGCGAAGGCTTCGGCCTTCTTCGCATAACTCATCAGGCCGGTTGCGCCCAATGCGGAAGCAATTGCGGTTGTTTTCAGGAAATCGCGGCGCGAAAGCGTTTCCTCATCGAGCAGATTTTCCAAAACCGTGTTCGGCATCGGTGAAAATTCTTTAACAGTCATTGCGTTTTCCCCGCAGCCGGGATTCTGAAGCGAGCTTCGGATTCGGTTGGACGATTCTTCGCCCAATCAGGCACTTCCTCTGGCATTCCAGCCCAAGGGTGGCGTGGATAAGGGAAACTGATGCGATACCACTGCCGGCCGCCGTGGCAGCCATAACACACATCGCCCCCCTGCTTCTGGGCAAGCTCTTCGATGGCCTCGGGCTTCAAGAAATTGACTTGATGGCGTGTCGTGCGAATCGCGACATGACAGGACAAACAATTGTTGTCCAGCGACTCGCGCATTTCGGTCCACGGCATTGGCAAGCCCATCATTTCCTGCGGGAATTTGCCGTGACACCTTAAACAGATTTCTGGATTCACGTTTTTGCGCAACGTGAAAGCCGTAAAATTTTTATCAGGCGGATTGACGGCCCGATCACGAGGGTTATTGCCCTGGTGGCAGGTATTGCACTGCAATTGCATAACCGAATTCGCATAAGGCGATTTCATATGCCGCCAGTGAAAGGTCTCCTGCTTCCCTGCATAAGTATCGAGTGTCTGATACCACGCCTTGACGTTGGAGGCTTTCCAACCCGCCGGAGACTTATCGCGAACTTTGTCGTCGAGAATTTCCTTATGACACGCCAAACAATCTTCATTTCTGGCATGTGAAATGGCCGGCGCAAAGTGCAGCGGATCCCATCGCGCACGCTGATAGTCTTTAGTTTGAACAAGAGAGGAAGGTTCCGCGAAAGCTATTGAGGCGCTCCAGGCGCTGACAAGCAACAGGGAACTGATAAGAAACCGAAACGCGCGTCGCACTTTCATCGGAAGCGACTCACAAAATGAAGAGAGAATGACTCTCAATAGAGAACAACTCTCGGATATAAAAAGCAGGGTGGAAAACTCCACCCTGCCAATACAGGCACCATTACAACTTCAACTCCGCAACAGAGTTAGCCGTTGCGGAAAACCGCTTAATTATTTCTTCTCTCCGGACATGCCTTCCTGCTGGCCCGACATACCGGACATACCCTGCTGGCCGGACATTCCGCTCATGCCTTCCTGCTCGGCCTTCTTGGCCTTGCGATGCTTTTTCGTCGGATGGTTGGCGGGCTTTTTCTCACCAGACATGCCACTCATGCCTTTTTGACCGGCCATGCCTTCCTGTTGGCCGGACATACCAGACATACCCTGCTGGCCGGACATACCCGACATGCCTTGCTGGCCGGACATTCCGCTCATGCCTTGCTGACCAGACATACCACTCATACCTTGCTGATCAGCAGCAAAAGCTGCGCCACACATGCACATCATCGACGCGACAACCAGTACTTGACGTTTCATAGTTTTGAGTTCCTTTAAGAGAAAGTGCTGAAGGTACTACTTGACACAACCTTTTCTTCGTGACGCATCGATCCAGGGCAGACCCTGTCTCGCTGAGTCGAGCCCGGGCGTGTTTCGGTCTCGATAGCTGCAATATTGAAGGTTAAACCCCTTTTCTCCATCCCCCTCACCGTTTTAACGATTTTTACAGCCGTCTAGTGGTGATAGTGACGAATATCGTATGGGCCATTCATGCCTGGACGTGTAAATGGCGTATACCAATTACCTTGGTCTTTAATCATGGCATTCACAGAAGGGGGAATCGGACTCCCAATTCCGTGCAATGCATCCTTCTTATTTAAAACCTGCGCGACTTCAATAACAGGAGCCCCGACTGGACGATGATCTGGAGCGATCCCCGCAATAAAAGGCTCACCCTCATTCTTTGAATTGGTTTCGGCAGAAACCACACCCACACATAAACCCACGAGTGCAATTCCAGCTAACAATCTGAACACCATTCGGCGCATTACCCGTCTTCAACCTTTTCAGTTATCGCGCAGCACTCACAAAGATTTTTGTGTGCTAGTTCTTTATTAGTAGTTCTTTATACATAGACATTTTTGCGTAGCCGCAGATTTTGAATTTGATGCAGGACAAGCTGTCCTTTTGGGTCACATCAAAAGCAACACATTTCTTTTTGGCGCAAACCGGAAGAAAAGGAAGTTACAAAACAAAAACGGCAGATCGGGATCAACCTGCCGTTGCGAGGAAGTTGTTTGAACAAGTGCACCGTCTACAATATGTGCTCAAGAAAAGCCTGGGTACGCGAATGCTTAGGGTGGGAGAACATCTCTGCCGGCGCACCGGCCTCGACAATCTCCCCGTCGTCCATGAACAACGCGCGTGTTGAAACATCGCGCGCAAAACTCATCTCATGCGTCACGACCAGCATAGTTACATGTTCGTCGGCCAATTGACGTATCGTGCGCAGCACTTCGCCCGTAAGTTCCGGATCGAGCGCGGAAGTTGGCTCGTCAAACAACATGATGTCCGGCGCCATCGCCAATGCACGGGCGATGGCCACCCGCTGTTTTTGCCCGCCAGACAAGAGCGCGGGATAGCTATCGCGCTTTTCGAACAACCCGACCTTGCGCAGCAGCTCTTCGGCTTTGGGCATGATCGCCGCGCGCGAAAGACCCTGCACGGTCATCGGCGCCTCGATGATGTTTTGCAGCACGGTCCGATGCGGGAACAGATTGAATTGCTGAAATACCATGCCCATCCTGCGGCAAATTCGCCGGGCCTCGGCATCCACCGCATACCGGCAAACCCCATCGGCACCCGTCGTTGCCAGAACTTCTCCGGCTATCTCGATATGACCACGTTGGATGGTTTCCAAACGGTTGAGGCACCGCAGTAAAGTGCTTTTGCCCGAGCCGGAGGGGCCGATAATCGCAATCACATCGCCCAGTGCCACCTCAAACGATACACCTTTCAATACCGCCAAAGTGCCAAAGCGCTTGTGCAGGTCGCGCACCGAAATCATCTGCTTATTCGTCATACACGGAATATTTCTTTTCCAGCCACTGAAAGCCGACCGTCAGCATCAAGGTCATCAGCAGATAAAAGACCGCGGCAACGATGAAAGGCATCGTTGTGAAATCGCGCTGCACAATGCCGCGCGCCGCGCGCAGCAGGTCGTTCATAGCTAGAACGTAGATCAACGAAGTGTCCTTGACCAGGGTGATCGTCTCGTTGCTCACCGGCGCCAGGACACGTTTAACGACTTGCGGCAGCACGATGCGCCGCATGGTCTGCGCATAAGAAAACCCCAGGGCTTTGGCGGCTTCGTACTGCCCGCGGTCGATCGATTGAATACCGCCGCGAAAGATTTCAGCAAAGTAGGCGGCGTAATTGAGCGAGAACGCAACGATGGCCGCGGGAAAGCTCGGTAAACGGATGCCAACGTAAGGCACAAACGGCAAGGCGAAGTAGATGAACAACATCTGCAGCATCAGCGGCGTACCGCGCATCAGCCAGATGTAGCCATTGACCAGACCGCTTACGCTGGCGCTGCGCGACAAGCGCAGCAACGCAAGCGCAAGCCCAAGGGGTAAAGACAGCACCAGGGTAATGAAGAATACCTGGAGCGTGACACCCGCACCTTGCAGCAGCGGGGGAAGGAGGACCCAAAGATAATCCATGACACGCCGGGGGGCAGGCTCAGCGCTGATCTACTGCCGCATGCCAGACCAGCACAAGCGTCAGCCCCTCGCCTCTTACTTGACGATGTCGTGGCCGAACCACTGTGTGGAAATCCTCGCGGAAGTGCCGTCCCGCTTCATGCTATCGATCGCCTCTTGCAACTTGGCAAGCAGGGTCAGGTCATCCTTACGCACACCCACGCCGTATTCTTCGGTGCCAAAATGATCTTCAAGGATTACATATTCACCCGGCTTTTTGGCGGTGTAATAACGCCCCACGACTTCGTCGACAACCAGCGCATCCAAACGGCCCGCCTTGAGGTCGAGCAGCGCGGTCACGTTGTCGCCGAATTGCTTCAGTTCTTTGAAGGTCCTCAGCGTCTCGGCATCACGTTGGACAGCCTCGACTGCTGTGCTTCCCTCTTGCACGCCGACGGTCTTACCGGCCAGATCGGCCTTGCTCATGATCGACGATTCGCCAGTCACGACGATGATCTGACGGTTTTCAAGATACGGTCGCGTAAAGGCAATCTTCTCTTTACGCTTCTCGGTAATCGTGAGACCGTTCCAGAGCACGTCGACGCGCTTGCTGTTAAGCTCGGCTTCCTTGGCATTCCAGTCGATCGGTTTGAATTCGACCTCCATGCCCAGGCGCCTTGCGGCTTCCTTGGCCATATCGATATCGAAGCCAGTCAACTCATGCTTTTCATTGCGAAAACCCATGGGCGGGAAATTGTCGTCGAGTCCGACCACGATTCTGGTCGGCAGGGCCGGAGCCGCCGCGGGCGCTGCGCCATTCTCCTCCTTACCGCACCCACACAGCGTGGCCCCAAGCGCTAAAACCGCCGCAATAAGCCGCAAAATCCGTTGATTCATATTACGCACGCCCCTCAGAAATCAGCTTTTTATTATCGCTGCAAGCGGGCTTGAGAGGACAGCGACTTTTTAAACCTTGTTTTATTTAGCCGAATCCGATGCGATACGCGGATCTTTCCCTTGCTGGAGTCTTTCCAGCGCGGCGTCTATCTCCTTGCGATCCGGCGTACCTGGCTGATAATGCTCGCGCAAGGTTTTTAGCGTCGCCGCAGCGGATTTGAAGTCGCCGCGTTCAAGCTCCGCCAACGCGCTCAAGGCCAGAACATCCGGGTCATTCGGCGCCAAAGCGCGCGCGCGCTCGACTAATTCAAACGTGCGCGCATCGAAATGACGGTCCGCCACAATCAAACGCGTGTCGATCCAGTTCACGAGCAATTCAGGCTCCTGCATGGCCTGCGCGGCCACATGCTCATAGGCTTCGGAGGCTGCGGTGTAGCGCCCAAGCTGTTGATACGAGCGGATCAGCATGAACCAACCGTTAACATCGTCGGGCTGCTGTTTCAAACGTTCGGCCAGACAATCGACGGCGGCAAGCATATCCACCGCGGCATGCGGCTCGGCGGAAACCGCCAACGCGCGCGGCTCGCCACGCGCGGCATACAGCAAGCCCACGGCAAGCGGCACGCTGAGCACCAGGGCCAGCTTTTGAGCGCGCCGCACCGCCACATTGCCGGCAACGGCCCAGTACAGACTTACGCTGAACCCGGCCACGAGCACGAGCGACACCAACAGAAAAGGCCAAGCGCTGGCCAAGCTTGCCACCGGGGTCATTCGCTCTCTCCATCGTCAGCAGCGCGATTTGCACGCAAAGTGCGCCACACAGCAAAACCGCCTCCGACCACAAGCAATAACGGCCCCAGCCATAGCAGCACGGTGCGCGCATTCATCGGGGGACGATACGTCACAAAGTCGCCATAGCGCTCGACGAGAAAGCGCTTGATCTGCTCATCGCTATCCCCGGCCGCCATGCGCGCGCGAATCTCATTCTTCAAATCGAGCGCCAGCGGGGCATTCGAATCGGCCAGGGATTCATTCTGGCAGACGAGACAGCGCAGTTCACTCGTCAGCTGATACAGCCGATCCGCATCGACGGCGGCTGGCTCCGCAGCTGATGCGAACAGCGAAACCGCCAATAACAGAGCAGCAACCACATTGTGCGGCAGACGCATTACGACCGCTCCTCCAGCCTGGGCATGATCTCGTTCGCGACCACTTCCGGCGTCAGCGCCCCGATATGCTTCCACACGATCACGCCCTTTGCATCGACAATAAAAGTTTCCGGCGCGCCATAGACGCCCAACTCGATCCCCAGCCGCCCGTTGGCATCCACGATAACGGTGGAGAACGGATTGCCCAGGTTATTCAGCCAGGCGTTCGCATCCGCGGGCTGGTCTTTGTAATTCAGGCCAATAAGCTGGTCGGCGCGGCCTTTCGCGCGCAGCGTTTCAGCCAGATCGAGCAGGACCGGATGCTCTTCGCGGCAGGTTCCGCACCAGGAAGCCCAAAGGTTAACCAGACGCGGCTTACCGCGCCATTGCGCCGGCCCAATCGGCGCGCCATCGGGAGCCGTGTTGTTCAATTGCGGCAAAACCATGTCGGGCCACGGCTTGCCGATCAGAACCGAAGGCAGCTCGCGCGGGTCGCGCGTCATGCCTACCGCAAGCAAGGCCAGCAAGGCCAGCGCCCCGGCCAATACCCCCCACAGCCCCCAGCGGCGGCCCGAAGCTACATCTTTACTCATGCTTGAATCTCAACCGATGTGGAAGAAGGAACCGCCGCCTGGCGATCGGCATGCGGCACTGTGCGGCGGAAACGCGCGGCCGCCGCGGCGCTCAAAGCCCCCAGCGCCATCAAGACCACGCCGATCCAGATCCAGCGCACAAACGGCTTGTACTGCACGCGCACGCTCCAGGCGCCCGCGTCAGCCGGCTCGTCCGGGGAGCCGAGCGCCACATAGATATCCCGCGTCAAACCCCAATCGATCGCGCTCTCCGTCATCGGCATGCCGAAATTGACATAGTTGCGCTTTTCGGTCACCAAGGGGCGCGCGGCGCCATCACCGCAGGTAAGGGTGAAATGCCCTGTCTGCGCCGTATAGTTGGGGCCCTCGCGTTCGCCCATGCGATCGAAAACCAGCGAGCAGCCGCCAAGCTGATGCGTGCCGCCCGGCTGCATATGCACATCGTGCTCAAGGCCATAGCCCTTGACCATCGCCACGCCCACCACGAACGCCGCAACGCCCAGGTGCGCGATCACCATCCCGGTTCCCGCCGCGCCCAACCCGCCGCTGCGCAAACGCCGCCATGCCCAATGTAGCGTGCTCACAATCACACCCACGGCACCCAGCAGAGCGATCACAACCAAGGGATAAACCTGGCCATAGACATGCGCCAGAACAAACGGCAAAACGAACACACCGATCAATACCGCGATCAAAGTAGGACGCAAGCGGCACAACAAGTCCGATCCCCGATCGCGGCTCCAGTTGATCCAGATCGCGGGCATCAGCAGGAACAACACAGGCAATAAAACGGGGGTCATCACCGCATCGAAATACGGGGGGCCGACCGAAAGTTTACCAAGCTGCAAGGCATCCATGATCAAGGGATAGAGCGTGCCGAGCAGCACGCATCCACAAGCGGCGACCAGGAGAAGGTTATTGACCGCCAGCGCCGTATCGCGCGAAAGCAGCGCCGGAGCGCGCGACTGGCGCTCGGACCGCAAACGCTCGCCGTTCTTGGCCACCAACGCCAGACTGCCGAACAGCGCAGCCGCGATCAAGGCAAGCATAACGCTGCCGCGGCGCGGGTCGGAAGCAAACGCGTGCACCGAAGTGAGCACCCCCGAACGCACGAGGAAGGTGCCGAGCAAAGCCAGCACAAAAGCCCCCACGGAAAGCGTTGCCGTCCAATAGGGAAAACGGCCATGCTGATCGCGCGCGATCTGGACATGCAGCAGCGCGGCCAAAGCCAGCCACGGCATCAGCGAGGCGTTTTCAACCGGGTCCCAGAACCACCAGCCGCCCCAACCAAGTACGTAGTACGCCCACCAGGAGCCCAAGGCAATACCAAACGAAAGCAAGGCCAGGGCGACTGCCGTATAGGGGCGCACCCAGCGCGTCCAGCCGGCGGGAGCGCCGCCCCACAAAGCCGCCAAGGTCATCGCAAACGGCACCGCCGTGCCGACATAGCCGAGATAAAGCAGCGGCGGATGCATGGCCATTCCTGGGTCTTGCAGCATGGGATTGAGGCTCATGCCCTCTTCGGCGGCAGGCAGCAGCCGTGCGAAAGGATTAGAGGTAAACAGCACGAAAGCGCCAACGCTGGCCCCGACGACGCCGAGCATGCCGAGCGTGCGCGCCGCGTAGCTCAAATCGTGACGCCTCAATCCGCGCAAAGCGAAAAGGCTCCATACAGACAATGCCGCCAGCCACAGCAGCATCGAACCTTCATGCCCGCCCCACACCGCGGCGATCCGATAAATCAGCGGCAAGGTGCGGTGACTGTTCTGTGCAACGTAGGAGAGCGAAAAATCGTTATTGACGAACGCCACCCCCAAAAGCACGATGGCCCCCAGGATGCCCAGCGCCTGCCACACGGCGGCGACCGTCACCAAACGCGGCTGCGGACGCGCCACCAAGCCGCCCCACGCCTGCACCACAGCGGCGACCAGCGCAATGATGAGCAAAATTTGTCCGAGTTCCCCAATCATTGCGCCGCCTTCTGCATCGGTTGGCCGCCTTTGAGCGCTTCCTGCACCTTGGGCGGCATATAGTTTTCATCGTGTTTGGCGAGCACTTCGGTCGCGATCAGCGTGCCGGAATCATCCAGCTTGCCTTGCGCGATCGCGCCCTTACCTTCCACAAACAGATCGGGCAGCACGCCGCGATATACGACGGGCACTGCGCTCGTGGCGTCAGCCAAGGTGAAACGCACCTCAAGCCCGCCATCGGCGGCCCGATGCACCGATCCCGGCTGCACCAATCCGCCCACGCGCAGCAGTTCCTTCGAGCGCGCCGCGCCATCCGTGGCCAGTTCGCCCGGCGTCACGAAAAACACCAGATTGCTGCGGAAAGCCTGTTTGACGAACAAGCCCGCCGCGACCAGGAGCGCGCCGGCAAGCAGCAAGAGGATCAGACGCTTGCGGCGCGGTGTCATGACTTTACTCATCGCAGTTCATCCTCGCGCAGCATGCGCTGCAACCGCCGCGCGCGTGAGCGCAAGGCAAGCTGTTCGCCGACGAGCGCCGCAGCCACTGCGGCGACGCTTCCCCAGACGTAAAGGCCATGCCGCCCCATCTGAAAAAAGGAAGCCCAATCGTGCCACCAGGGATTGAAAAATTCAGACATGGGCAACCTCTTACATATGCGCAGGCACTGCCGCAAGCTCTTCGCCCTGCAAGGCGCGCAGCCAACGCGCATGCGCTTCGCGCTCCGCGATCAAAATCAATACGCGCTGTAGCACCGTCGCCGCGGCCCAGGCCCAAGCCGCCAGGGTGCACAGCAGCAATGCGGTAAGCATGACCGGCTCCATGCTCGCTCCGCGCGGCGTCACGCTCGCGCCTTGATGCAGCGTGTTCCACCAGCGCACGGAAAAATACATGACGGGCAGATTGAGCGCGCCGAGCAAGGCCATCACGGCGCAAGCGCGATCGGCGCGCTGCGGATCATCGATTGAGCCAAGCAAGGCGAGATAGCCCAGGTAGAGCAACAGCAGCAGCAGCGAAGAAGTCAGCCGGGCATCCCAGACCCACCAGGTTCCCCACATCGGCTGCCCCCACAAAGCGCCCGTCACCAGACTCAGCGCGGCGAAAATAGCGCCGGTCGGCGCCAAGGCATGCGCGAGCAGATGCGACAGGCGCGTGCGCCAAACCAGACCGATGAAGCTCCAGAACGCCATCATCGCGTAAGCGAACATCGCCACCCACGAGGCCGGCACATGCAGGTAAATAATGCGATAGCCTTCGCCCTGCATGGCATCGGCCGGCGCCACGCCAAAGCCGAGATACAGGCCAAACGCACCCATAAGCAAAGCGACCACGCGCAGCGGCATAATCAGGCGCCGCGCCAGGGGAACGAAGCGCGTCGGCGCGGCGAACCAGAAAACATATTTGGCGAGATTCATCGCTTAACTTTCCACTCCAATGCGCGCCGCGCTCGCCGCAAGCCAGGGACAACACGCCAGCGCGGCGCAAAGCATCGCGGCAAGCAGCGCCAGATGCGCGCCGGCCGGCTCGCCATGCTGCGCCGCGCGCACCGCGAGCGAACCGAATACCAGCACCGGCGCGGCGAGCGGCAATACAAGACCGATTACGAGCACGCCGCCCTGGCGCAAACCCGCAGCCAGCGCGGCAACAACGCCGACGAGCATAACGAGCACACCAATCCCGGGCAAGAGCCCCAGCATCAGCACGCCCAGGGCTTGCGCACTGAGTCCGTACTGTAGCGCGACCAAGGGTGCGAGCAATAACACCGGCACCGCGACGATGAACCATTGCATGATTAAGCGCGCGGCAACCAGCAAGACGAGCGGCACGCCGCAAAGCGCCCATTGGTCGAGCCAGCCGCTGCGCAGATCGTCGTGAAAACAGCGCCCGCCCGCCATCAGCACGCTCAGCAATGCGGCAACCCATAGCACACCCGGCGCGAGCAAGGCCAAGGTCGCGGCCGTAGGTGCGACACTCAGCGCCGGCAGGCTGGCGACGGTGGCGAAAAACAAACCCTGAACCAGCAAATCAACCGGCCGCGCCAGTGCCAGTGCCCATTCGCGCCGCAAAATCGCGCCGACAGCCGGATGCCACGCAACGCTCTCAGGCGCAGAAGCAGCGCCATGCGGGGCAGCAGGAAGCTCTGCTTCGAGTGCCGCAGGAGAACTATTCACGCTTGAGCCCCTTCGAGAACACGCGCAGCCAGATCGAACTTACGGTGAGCGGGAAAATCTGTCGGCAAACTCTGGTGCGAAGTCAGAATAACGGCGCCGCCACTGCGCAGATGTTCATCCACCCGTGCGGTCAGCCAGGCGCAGCCTTGCGCGTCGAGCGCATCGAAGGGTTCGTCGAGCAACCATAACGGCGGGCGACGAACCAGGCCCAGGCGGGCCAGCGCGAGTTTGCGCCGTTGCCCGGCCGATAAATGGCGCACCGCACGATCAGGCACGCCCAATTCATTCATCAGGGCGGCGATCCCTGCGGGGCCATTGCCATGCAGCCGCGCAAAAAGTTCGAGATTAAGCCTGGCATGCAGGTCTTCCGCCCAGGCATCTTGATGCCCCAGGAAAGAACAGCCGTGCGCACGTTCGATACACCCGGCCAAGGGCGGACGCAGCCCGGCCAAGGTGCGCAGCAACGTGGTTTTGCCGCAGCCGTTGGGACCGCGTAAGTGGACGGCGTCTCCTGCTGACACGCAGAAATCAAGCGGTCCCCATAGACGCACGCCGTTGCGTTCGCCAACCAGACGCGTAACGCTCAATACGCTGCTCTGCCGTTCAGTCGGAAAAACCAAGCCAAGCCTTTATCGATTCAGAAGTTGGATCATGCGGACACAAGCGTCGCAAGAACACCTCGCGCGGCAGAGCCAAACGCAGATCTGGCGTAGTCTAGCGCACCTTCCCGTGTTACGCATGTCACCGCATTGATTGATTGCGAGCGGTGAAAAATGGCTGCTTCTGAACGCGTTCGACCGCCGAGCCCGCGCCGCAATCAGTCTTCGTCCTCTTCCTTCATCCCATGCGGTTTGTGGTGAGCGATGCCTTTGTGGCAGTCGATGCAGGTCTCGCCATCCCTAACTGCCATTTCATGTGATTTCCTGGCGCGCGGCTTCTGTTTTTCCGCGTCCATGCTTTGCAATGAATGGCAGTTACGGCATTCGAGCGAGTTGTTCGCTTTCATTCGTGCCCATTCGTGTTGCGCAAGCTCCAGCCGTTTGGCTTCGAATTTCTCGGGTGTGTCGATGCTGCCGGTGAGCTTGCCCCAAACCTCTTTCGAAGCTTGGATCTTGCGCAGCATTTTCGGGCCCCATTCTTTCGGAACGTGGCAGTTGGCGCACACCGCCCGCACGCCGGTGCGGTTCTTGTAGTGGATCGTTTCCTTGTATTCGGCATAGGTGTTGTCACGCATTTCGTGACAACTGATGCAGAACTCTTCGGTATTCGTTGCTTCCAGCGCTGTATTGAATCCGCCCCAGAAGACGATACCACCGATAAAACCGATGACCAGCAGCGTCAATAACGAATATTTTGCGCTCGGCCGCCTTAGACGGCGCCACAGCGTCGTCCGGCCATTTGCGTCACTCATTTAGGCTCTCCCTTAAGGAAAGCCACAAAGGTCTACAAAAAGTACATCTTGTACCTTGACGAAAGTTAAGCAAGTCTCTCTTGTCTTAAGAATCTTTTCAGAATCTGTAGCGAGAGCCTGCGACGCCACGAAGCAGGTTCTAAATGGATGACGGATCAGAAGATAGGAAGACAGCCGATGGCACAGCACCACCGGCGCGTTACGGGAATTGGACTATTCGGGATCGGCTAAAAAGCCTGACGCACACGATGCTCAGGCATTCTCCATCAGCATGAGCCCGGCGGCGGTATTCGAGATCGGGATGTGGTAGTTCGAATGGATCTTGGCGACATCGCCGAGCAGCGCGCCGCGCGTGGCCAGCCACATCACAAGCTCGACGCCCTGGGTGCCGGTAAGTTCGACGAGATCCGGAATCGAGTAGCGCGTCGCCCAGAGCGGATCGCTTACCAGTTTCTCCATGAACATCTGGTCGAATTCCTTGTTGATAAAGCCCGCGCGCTCGCCTTCGAGCTGGTGCGACAGGCCGCCCGTGCCAATGACGACGACGCGCGCGTCGCTCTCCCACGCCTCGATGGCACGGCCGACCGCCTGACCAAGTTTGTAGCAGCGTGCCGCCGACGGCAGCGGAAACTGGACGGTATTGATGCAGATCGGCACCGTGCGCACGGGACACGGACCCTCTGGCCACAGCAACTCAAGCGGCAACGCGAAAGCGTGATCGACGAGCATCTCCTGGCAGGTCGTCAAATCGAATTCCGCCTCCACGAGCGCGTCGATCAGATGCCATGAAAGATCCTCGTCGCCCTGGTGCGGCGCGAGTTCCGGCAAACCCCAGCCTTCGTCCGCGTTGTGGTATTCCGCCGCGGCGCCGATCGCGAAGGTCGGCATCTTGTCGAGGAAGAAATTGAGCCCGTGGTCGTTGTAAAACACCACCGCGATATCGGGCTTGTTCCGCGCAAGCCAATCGTGCACGGGCAGGAAACCGTCGAAGAAGGGTTTCCAGTAAGGCGTTTGCTGAAGTTCTTTCGCAAGCGCGCGGCCGATGGCCGGGACGTGAGAGGTGGTGATTCCACCGATGATGCGTGCCATGATCGATTTCCTTATTTCGTTTCCATATCGATCGAGTACGCGAAGGCGAAGCGCAGACAGTGCTCAGTGCTGGAGCACGGCAAGCAAAGCCGACAAAGTAATCGATTGATATAGAAATGGAATTACTTCGCGTAAGCGGCGAGTTTGGCTATGAAGGCTTCCTTGCTCATGCCCGTCTGTTGGGCGCCGATGTCCTGCATATCGAGACCGAATATCCCGACGAATTTCGCCAGATAGTAGGCATTGCCGCCAGCGGCCAGGAGCCCCAGGACGTTGCGCTGGCGAATCGCCTCACGCTGCTCGGCGTTCAGGCCGTATTGGGTGCAGTAGGCGTCCTCATCCTGTAGAAACGCCTCGCGGCAAGCCGCCGAGTTGAACGAGAAGCACATTTTATTAAGCGCATACCCCTTGCGCGCCATCTCGCTGTCGAAGAGCGTGGTGCCGGGAATCTTGCGTGTCTTGGCGTTGTTCATATGAGGTTTTCTCCCTACGCTGCCGCAAAGCTTTCGGTGTCGATTTCCGCCTGTGTGGCGTCGTTATAGCGGTTGCCACTGACGGTATGCTGATTGATAAGGGCGTCGAGGCGCGCGAGGGTCGCCGCATCCAGCCGCAGCACAGCGGCGCCGACGATATCGTCAAGGTGCTGCAAATTCGTGGCGCCGGGGATCGGCACGATGTCCTCGCCTTGTGCGAGCAGCCAGGCCAGAGCAAGCTGTGCCGGGCTGCAACTGGCATGCGCGGCAATTTCGCGATACTCCGCAAGCAGGGCCAGGTTCTTCGGGTAATGGTCCGGCTGGAAGCGCGGCATCGCCAGCCGGATGTCGCCGGACCGGAACTGGACGGCGGGATCGGAAATTTCGCCGCCGAGAAAACCGCGCGCGAGCGGGCTGAAGGCGACAAAGGCAATGCCCAGCTCACGGCAGGCGGCGAGCACGCCGATCTCGGCTTCCCGCGTCCACAGCGAATATTCGTTCTGGATCGCGGCGATCGGGTGCACCGCGTGCGCACGGCGCAGCGTGGACGCGGAAACTTCCGAAAGACCGATCGCGCGGATCTTGCCGGCACGCACCAGATCGGCGAGCGCGCCGACACTATCCTCGATCGGCACCTTTTTGTCCCAGCGATGCAGGTAATAGAGATCGATGACCTCGGTCTGCAAGCGGCGCAGCGCATCGTCACAGGTGCGCTTGAGGGTCTCGGGCCGGCCGTCGATGACGCGCTTGCCGTCGACGCCGGTCATCCCGCATTTGCTCGCGAGCACGATCCGCGCACGATGCGGCTTGAGCGCGCGCCCGACCAGTTCCTCGTTGGCGCCAAACCCGTAGAGCGCGGCGGTATCGAAAAAGTCAATGCCAAGCTCAAGCGCACGGCGCAGCAGCGCCTCCGCCTGCTCCGGCGCGGGTGGCGTGTCGTAAGCGTGCGAAAGATTCATGCAGCCCAAGCCGATGGCTGAAACGTCGAACGGGCCGACACGGCGGCGTGGCAGGCTCATCGCGTCAGGCCCCTGTGAGTTGCTGTTCGAGCTGGTGCAGCACTTCGTAACACGGCAGCACCCGCGCCACGCTGGCATTGGGTTCGCGGCCTGCGCGGATCGCGGCGAAGAACTCACGGTCCTGCAACTCGATGCCATTCATGGACACGTCCACCTGGCTGACGTCGATCTGCTCGTCCTTACCGTTGTACAGGTCGTCGTAACGCGCGATGTAGGTGGCACTGTCGCCGATGTAGCGGAAAAAGGTGCCGAGTGGTCCGTCGTTGTTGAACGAGAGCGAGAGCGTGCAGATCGCGCCGTTGGCGGCCTTGAGCTGAATGCTCATGTCCATCGCGATCTTGAGTTCGGGATGGATCGGTCCCTGGATCGCGTTGGCCTTGACGATCGGGCTGCCGCATTGGTAGGCGAACAGGTCCACCGTGTGCGCGGCGTGGTGCCACAGCAGATGGTCGGTCCAGCTGCGCGGCTGGCCCGCCGCGTTGATGTTGGTACGGCGAAAGAAATAGGTTTGCACGTCCAACTGTTGAATGTTGAATGCGCCGGACTGGATTTTCTTGTGCACATACTGGTGGCTGGGGTTGAAGCGGCGCGTGTGGCCGCACATCGCCACCAGCCCGGTTTCCTTTTGCAGGCGCACGAGCTCCTGCGCGTCGGCCAGGCTGTCGGCCATCGGAATCTCGACCTCGACGTGCTTGCCCGCCTTGAGGCACTGAATCGCCTGCGCGGCGTGCATCTGTGTCGGCGTGCACAGGATCACCGCGTCGAGCCCCGGTTGCGCGAGGCTCTCGGCGAGATCGGTCGTGACGTGGCCGATACCGTACTGGGCGGCAATCTCACGCGTTTTGTCCAAGTCGTGGCCTACCAGCGAAATGACTTCGACATCCGCAATGTTCTTGATGCCATCCAGATGCTTGATGCCGAAGGCGCCGGCGCCCGCCAAGGCGACTTTGAGGGGTTTGCTGCTCATGGTTTGAGTTCTCACTTCAATTCTTCAGGCCAATACAGGCGCATCGGGTTATCGATCAGCAGTTTGTGCTGCAATGCAGCGGTCGGCGCGATATGCGGGATGAAGTCCACCAGCAGGCCGTCGTCGGGCATGTGATCCTTGAGGTTCGGATGCGGCCAGTCGGTGCCCCACAGCACGCGCTCGGGAAATTCTTCCACGATCCGGCGCGCAAACGGAACCACGTCGCGGTAGGCGTTGTACTCGCCGTTCAGCGCCGGCGGCCCCGCAACCGACAGACGCTCGGGACAGGTCACCTTGCTCCACACATTGTCATGCTCGCGCATGAATTTCAGGAACAGTTCGAATTCGGGGCCGTCGACGGGCTTGCTCACGTCGGGGCGGCCCATGTGATCGACGACCACCGTGGTCGGCAGCGCGGTGAAGAAGTCCCACTGTTCGGGCAGATCGACGGCCTCGAAGTAGATCACCACATGCCAGCCGAGCTTGGCGATGCGCCCGGCGATTTCCATCAGCTCATCCTTGGGCGTGAAGTCCACGAGGCGCTTGACGAAGTTGAAACGCACGCCGCGCACGCCGGCGGTGTGCAGTTGCTGCAATTGTGCGTCACTGATGTTACGCCGCACGGTCGCCACGCCACGCGCCAGCCCGTTCGACGCCAGGCAGGCATCGACCAGCGCGGAGTTATCGGCGCCGTGGCAGGTGGCCTGCACGATCACGTTGCGCGCGAAGCCAAGATGGTCGCGCAGCGCGAACAACTGCTCCTTCGACGCGTCGCACGGCGTGTACTTGCGCTCCGGCGCGTAGGGGAACTGCGCGCCCGGTCCGAATACATGGCAATGCGTATCGACGCTGCCCGGCGGCAGTTTGAAGCGCGGCTTGCTCGGGCCGGCGTACCAGTCGAGCCAGCCGGGGGTTTTCTCGAAGGGAGCGTTCATTGCATTGTTTCCTTCAGTCGATATAACGCAAGCCGGCTTTTTCGAGCGGTTCGCGCATCTTGTACATGTCGAGTCCGAGCACGCCGCTCGCGAGCTTGGCGCGCTTGGCGCCTTCATTGGCTTCGCGCGCGGCGGCGGCTTCGAGCGTTTTAGCGGCCAGCGCGCGCGGCACACAGACCACGCCGTCGTCATCGGCGACGATCACGTCGCCGGGGTGCACGATCATGCCCGCGCACACCACGGGGATATTCACCGAACCAATCGTTGCCTTGATCGTGCCCTTGGCGGAAATCGCCTTGCTCCAGACCGGGAAGCCCATCTCGGTGAGCGTCTTGACGTCGCGCACGCCGGCATCGATGACCAGCGCGCGCGCGCCACGCGCCTGGAAACTGGTTGCAAGCAGATCGCCGAAGTAACCGTCGCTGCATGCGGCGCTGACGGCGGCGACGACGACATCGCCGGGCTGAATCTGCTCGGCCACGACGTGCATCATCCAGTTGTCACCGGGGTGCAGCAATACCGTGACGGCGGTGCCGGAAACCTGCGCGCCCGCGAAAATCGGGCGCATATAGGGCTGCATCAATCCAACGCGGCCCATGGCCTCGTGCACGGTCGCCGAGCCGTAGGCAGCCAGCGCGTCGGCGACAGTACGCTCGGCGCGCTCAATGTTGCGATACACCACTCCAAGCTCGTACATCTCTCATTTCCCCTTTTGTTTAAGCGCGGCATCCAGGCGCGGATAGACGCGGCGGGCATTGCCTTCGTATACCTTGTAGCGGTCCGCGGCGGACAGATTCAGCGTCGCTTCGATATAGCGCTTGGTGTCGTCGTAGTAATAGCCAGTTTCGGGGTCGATGCCCTTCACGGCACCGATCATCTCGGAGGCGAAGAGGACGTTGTCGACCGGGATCACCTTCGTCAGCAGATCGATGCCGGGTTGGTGATAGACGCAGGTGTCGAAGAAAACGTTGTTGAGCAGGTGTTCGCTCAGGAGCGGCTTCTTCAGCTCCTGCGCGAGGCCGCGGTAGCGGCCCCAGTGATAGGGCGCGGCGCCGCCGCCATGCGGGATCACGAATTTGAGCGTCGGGAAATCCTTGAACAGATCGCCCTGGATCAATTGCATGACGGCGGTGGTATCGGCATTGATGTAATGCGCGCCGGTGGTATGGAAGCAGGCATTGCAACTCGTGCTGACATGGATCATCGCGGGGATGTCCAGTTCGACCATTTTTTCGTAGATCGGGTACCAGTGGCGGTCGGTCAGCGGCGGGCTGGTCCAGTGGCCGCCCGAAGGATCAGGATTGAGGTTGATGCCGACGAAACCGTATTCCTTGACGCTCTTTTCCAGTTCGGGAATGCAGCTCGTCGGATCGACGCCGGGCGACTGCGGCAGCATCGCCGCGCCGATGAAGTGATCCGGGAACAGTTGGCTGACGCGATAGCACAGTTCGTTGCAGATCGCCGCCCAGGTCGCCGAGACCTGGAAATCGCCGATGTGGTGCGCCATGAAACTCGCGCGCGGGCTGAAGATCGTCAGATCGCTGCCGCGCTCGCGCATTTTTTTGAGCTGATTCGTCTCGATGGTTTCGCGCAGTTCGTCGTCGCTGATCCTGAGTTCCGCGGCCTTGGGCATTTGCGCAGGGTCCTTGATTCCGGCGATCTGGCGATTGCGCCATTCTTCGAGCGCCTTGGGCGCCGTGGTGTAGTGACCGTGGATGTCGATAATCATGAGCTGATTCCTGATGAAAAGATTGCGCCCGCGCTCACGCGGGTTCCATGCCGTGACGTCGCTTGAGGCCGGCCGTCGCGGGCGAGCGCAGAAAAGCCAGCCAGGCGCGCACGGCCTCGGGCCGGGCCGCGGTTGCGCATAGCCCGGCCGAGAAGGTCGTGACGATCTCGCAGGCGGACGGCAGCGTGCCGAGCACATCGATGCCGGGCAGGGTCATGAGTTCGCTGAGTTGCTGGAAGCCCAGTTCGGCGGCCCCTTCCGCGACGAGCTGGCCGACCGGCACGCCGGGCGGCGCCTGCACGATGCGCCCGGCCAGCGCATCGGCGATCCCCCAACGCGCGAACAACTGCAAGAGGGCCGTGCCGCTGGGGCCGGTCGAATAGCCAATGCTGCGCGCCGCGAGCACGGCGTCACGCAGCGCGTTTTCGCTCTCGATGGCGGGATGCGGAGCGCCCGCGCGCACGGCGACGGCGACGCTCGATCGGACGAAATCCACCCTGCCGTCCACGATGTGCCCGCTCGCAATCAAGGCGTCGATCGCATCGCTCGCCAGCGCAACCACGTCGAACGCCTCACCGGCGCGCACGCGCTTGGCGGCATCCACGCCGCCGACGGACTCGAAACACACTTCAATGTCGCATTGCTGGCGGTACAGCCCGGCAAGCTCGGCCAGCAACTGACGCGTTGCCATTGACGAGATGCCGAGAAGCCGTGCATCGGGATGAGAGGGAGCAGTGAAAGTTTGCATGGCCTGATTCTGACAATCGGGCCATGCCGCGCCAAGCCGCCTCGTGCACTAGGTGCTATAGCGAATTGTTATGGGCTACGAGTTCCCGCAGCAGGCGGGAAAGCTGGCGGATCAGCGGCGTCACGGGCTTGTGCGCAGATACCGCAAGGCACAAGGTACTAGTCAGCGCCGGGTCTGTGAACGGACTCAGCATGAAGGCTTCCGGCCGGCTCGACGCGGCGAGCGCGGTTTGCATCAGCACGGCATGACCGTAACCGGCATCGACGAGATCGAGAATCGACGGAACGCTCGAAATTTCGAGCGCGATATTCAGTTTCAACCCCGCCAGGGCAGCCTGGGTTTCGAGGAGCCTGCGTATGGAATGCGTGCGCTCGGGCAGGATCAGCGAATACTCCGGCAGGCTGCGAAACGGCACGGGCTTAACACTGCCAGGCATGGCGCGGCTCACGAGGCCGAGCACTTCGTCGAGCACCGGCGTAACCTCGATGGCCGGGTTGGGCTCCGGGTTGTGCACCAGCCCGAGGTCCAGCCGGCCCGTGGCAATCCATTCGATCAAATGGGAGGAGAGTCCCTCGACAATGGTCAAGCGCGCCTTGGGCAGAACGCGGCGGAAGGTGTCGACAAGCGAGGGTGTCAGACGCCGGCTCATGCTCGGCGGCAGGCCGAGCGCGATGCGCCCGGACGGCTCATTGCGCGCGGCTTCGATGTCCTCGGTGACGCGCGCGACAAGCTGGAGGATGCCAACGCTATGCTCGAACAAGCGCCTGCCGACTTCGGTCAGCACCGCGCCTCGCCCGTTGCGGATCAGCAGCGTGACGTGCAGATCCGTTTCAAGCAGGCGCACTTGGCGCGACAGCGCGGGCTGAGCGATGTTGAGCACCATCGCCGCCTTGCTGAAACTGCCGAGTTCGGCAACGCGGACGAAATATTCGAGCTGCTTGAGGTTCATGATTTCCACCCGGACCGTAGCGACACGGCGCGGGAGCACGGGCCACTGACTCAAGCGACTATAGCAGAAGACGTTTGCGGCGAATCCGTCGAGCGCGGCGTATCGGCAAGTGAGCCCTCGGAAAACCAGCAGCATCAAAGCCGGTCCCGGCAAGAGGGGGGCGCCAAGCTATTGCGGCAATAGACGTAAAAAAAGGCACCCAAACGGGTGCCTTTGAAAACATGGGGTTCCTTCCGGGCATGGATTAGAAGGAGTGCATCATCCCGAGGCTGAGGCCGGAACGATAACCAGCGCCAGTACCGGCAGCACCGTTGTCCAAGCCGGTATTGTTGTTCGGCGAGGGCGTGTAGTTCGTCGCATCGCCGACGCCCGGACGCCAGTAGTAGTTGCCGATCGGATTGTTGATGCCGTCGCTGGTGACGATCCGCGAGAAGACCGCATAGAGATCGGTGCGCTTCGAGAAGGAGTACGTGCCGCCGAAGCCGAACTGCTGGGCCTTCATGTTGAGATCGTTTTTGTCCTTCGAATAGGCATAGGACGCGAGCAGCTTGAAATTGCCCAACGGCACCTTGCCGCCGAGGAACCAGCGGTTGAACTTCACCTTGTCGGTGATGAAATCGCCGGTGCTGTTGTTGTAGACAGCGATCGGGTCTTTCCCCCTCGCGCCGTTGTTGTAACGCGCATAGGCACCGAAGATCTGCACGACCTTGAAGTCGAGGTTCAGGCCGACATCAACCGCATTGTTGTTCTTCTCCGCCCCCTTGGTCTTCCACTGGGTGTAGCCGGCCATCAGCGTCGCCGGGCCGAACTTCACTTTCGGGAAGAGCGAGACGAAGCGCGTATCCTCACCGTTCTGGCCGGTTTCCGGCTGTGGTGCACCATCGCCCTGCGGGCTGCCGAGCGAATACATGCCATCGAAAGCGAAACCGAAGCTGTCATCGCCGTAGAACCGGGTATTCAGCTCAATTCCGTTCTGCACACGCCCTTCGACATGCGACATGATGTTCCATGCTTCCGCGACCGAACCGAGACCGAACGGTTCGTAGGCGGCATACATGTTGAACTGCGGGGCATACTGGTGACCCATGGTCAGCTTGGCGCCCTGAATGTCGAAACCGGCAAAGGTCTGACGGCCCCAGGGGCGGCCTTGGTTCTGGTTGCCGGTGTCAGCGGCGATTCCGGCTTCGAGCGTAAAGATCGCATTAAAACCCGGCGAAAGCTCCTCGGCGCCGCGCACGCCGAGACGGGTGCCTTTCATCTGGCCGCTATCGAAGCCGCTACGCGACTGTTTAGCGCTGTTGTAGTTGTCGCCACGCCAGGAATAGCCCATGTCGACCAAGCCATAGAGCGTGACGCTGGAGTCGGCGGCGATTGCCGGAACGGCAGCCAGACCGGCGACAGCCAGAGCAATTAACTTCTTCTGCATATCTTTCTCCTCCTATTACAAAACATGATGCCGATGAACTTTCGTCATCGGCATCTTTCTTAAGCATCTCGAATAAACTCTTTTTTTGTAACGAGGCTTTCCGAGGTGCCTATATAGTAACATCGTTTAACATCGGTATCAGCACAAATGAAAAACTACGCTGAGTGTCCCTTCGAGCGGGGTTCCGACTTGATCAAAAGCAGGCTCAGCACACCGATCACCGGACCGATCGCCAGAACCAGCAATGAGGCCAGAAACGAATTGGTTGCGCTGTAGGCATAGCCGACGGCGAGCGGTGATATTGCGCTGCCCGTTTGCCAGATGGCGTTGGTCCAGCCCGCACCAGCGCCGGCCAGGTTGCTACCCGTGGCATCGCTGATTTGCGCCATCAGCACCGGCAGATAGGCAAACCCGAACACACCGATCAGCGTGGCGACGATGTAGAACTGGGTGACCGTCGTGCAGTACCCGAACACCACCAGAAATACCACCGCCATCGAAAACAAGAAGATCGAAAACACTTTGCGCGACACCCAGTGCAGATCGGATACCCAGCCAAACACCGGCTTGGCGACCAAGGCGCCGATACCAAACCACGCCATCACCGCGCCCGCGACCACGGGCGAAATGTCATGCCCTTTGATCATCAAGGAGTTGCCCCAGGTGCGGAATCCCACCGTGGCCCACAGCCCGCCAAAGCCGGCAATCGCAAGCACAATCAGGTTACGGTTGCGCAAGACGCTGAATGTATGCCCGAATTTGACTGGTGAAGCATGTACGTGGTGGGGATGGGCGGCTTCTTTTCTCAACAGCAGCAGCGCCACGATCCCCCAGGCAAAGGTGATGAAGCCCATCACGTGGTACAACTTCACCCAACCGTAGGCGGCGGTAAACGAAGGCGCCACCGCATTGGCGATGATGACGGCCAGCGAGGTCGCCGTTGTATAGAGCCCCATCGCCCGGCCCCGGTCCTTGCTGAACCAGGTGGCGATGATTTTCATACCCGCCGCGTAATCGGCGCCCGCGGTCAGCCCCATGAGAGCCTGGATCGCGATACCCACGGCCAGCGAATCCGTATAGCCGAAAGCGTAGGTGAACCCGCCGAGCAGAAACAACGAAGCGGCCAGGGTCAGGCGACCGCCGAAGACGTCGGTGATCATCCCGCCGAGGATGTTGGCGATGACATAGCCCGTATAAAACGCGGTCACGAAAGCGCCGAGCAGCGCCACCTTGATCCCCAGCGACGCGCCAACGGGAGCCATGATCGGGTTCCACGCCACCCGGACGGTATAGCTGAGCAAAAACGCGCCCCATACGATGAACAACGCCAGCCAACGATAGGAGGAATTGCCTGCGGTGGGAACCACCCCATTTGGTTTGCCTTGACTAGGCGGATCGGACCTCGGGCCGTCCGCGGCTGATTCGATTTTCATTTCCTAATGTCTCCAATTTATAGGTATGAATAAAGGGCGTGATCGCCGCATAGTTATGTTCGGAAAGCGAACAGCCGCGCGCCCGCGCCGAACGGCGCGCACGGCGAGAATAGGAGCCAGAGGCCCTTACAGGTCCAGCACCAGCATGCGCGACTTGGCACGCGAACAGCAAGGCGTGAACTGGTCGTTACGCGCCTGCTCGGCGGGTGAGAGATACAGATCCCGGTGGTCGGGCTCGCCTTCAAGTACGCGCACGAGGCAGGTGCCGCACACGCCCTGGCGGCACGACACCGTCAGATCAACGCCGGCCTCGATCAGCGCATCGGCCACGCTCTGCTCGGGTGGCACCGTGATGACCTGGCCCGAACGCGCGAGCTTGACCTCAAGCGCCGCGCCCGTTGCATCGACATCGGCCGCGAAGAACTCGTAGTGCAACCGCTCTTCGGCCCAGCCGAGTTTGCGCGCGGCGGCGAGCACCGCATCCATGAAGCCTTTGGGGCCGCAGACGTAGAGATGCACACCGGCGTCCGCTGCGGACAGCAGCGCCTCGATATCGAGTTGCTGCGCCGGCGCGCCATCGTCGAAGTGGCATTGCACGCGATCGGCGAACGGGGCCTGATCCAGTTGCGTGAGAAACGCCGCCCGCTCACGCGAACGGGCGCAGTAATGCATGGCAAAAGCACGGCCCTCGTCATGCAGCGCGTGCGCCATGCACAGCATCGGCGTGATGCCGATACCGCCGGCCAACAGCAGGTTTCCGGTGGCTTCGGGATGGAGCGGGAAATGGTTGCGTGGCACGCAGATATCCAGCGTGCTGCCCTCATACACTCTTTCGTGCATCGCGCGCGAACCGCCGCGCGAGTTCGGGTCGTTGAGCACCGCAATCATGTAGTGGTTGCGCTCGGACGAAGGGCTGCACAGCGAATACTGCCGTGTGAAGCTGGTGCCCGGAATGCGCACGTCGATGTGCGCTCCAGCCGAAAACGGCGGCAGCGGTGCGCCCGCCGGATCGACCAGTTCGTAACTATAAATGTCTTGCGCCTCGACCTTCACGCGCGCCACGCGCACGGTGAGCAGGGATTCACTCATGATTTGCTCCTACATGACATGCAAACCACCGTCGACCATCAAAGTGGTGCCGGTGATGAACGAGGCTTCGTCGCTGGCGAGCCACAGAATTGGCCAGGCGATCTCTTCGGGCGAGGCCCAGCGGCCCAGCAAAGAGGTGTCCTGACGCTGAGTCTTGAGCACATCGACGCTCTTGCCCGCCGCTTGCGCGCGGCCCACATGGAAATCCGTCAGCGTCGAGCCGGGGCACACGGCGTTGGCGCGCACCCCATGCGCGGCTTCCTCGAAAGCGAGCGTGCGCGTCAGCGCCAGCATGCCGGCCTTGGTCGCGTCGTAGAGGCCCATCCCCTTGCGTCCGGTCACCGCATAGCACGAAGACACGTTGACGATGCTGCCGCCCCCCGCTTTGCGCAGCAGAGGCAGCGCCGCCTTGCAATAGTTGGACATGCCGATCAGATTGACCGACACGATGGCCTGCCATTCCGCGGGTGTCACGTCAGCAATCGCGCTGTAATTGCGCATCGCCGCGTTATTGACGAGCACGTCGAGCCGCTCGAATGCCTCCTCGGCCTGACGCACCGCGCGGCTGGCGCCTTCTTCACTGGACACATCGGCCGCGAGGCTTGCGATACGCGCCTGCGGGTACAACCGTTTGATCTCGGCGACCGTCTGCTCAAGCGCCTGTGCATTCGCGTCCACCAGCATCACGGCTGCGCCCTCGCTACAGAATGTACGCGCCGTCGCGGCGCCAATACCGCCCCCGCCGCCTGTGATCAGCGCGGCTTTGTCTTTAAGTCTGGATTCTTGTTGCATTGTGCGCCGGCGCAATGCCGGCCTCCCTGGAACGGAAAATCAGGCTCGCGCCTGCATTGAGGCCGCGCGGACGCGGGCGGGAGCGCCCGCGCACCGGCCCGCGAATCACCCCAGGCGTAAGCCTGGGGTTTTTGCCACGAATCGGGGCACCTTCGGCACCACTAACGCTTGTCTCGCCAACCCCGCCTGAATAGCAGGGTTGGCGTTCGACGCGTCATCAAACGGAAAAGACTGGCTTATCCTTACCGTTGTTCAGATGCTCGGCAGCCCAGCCCTGCGGCTGTTGACCGCGCGGCAAAAGCACGCCAGCAGCGCGCACAAACTGCCGGTCCGCATGGACGGCCGGCGGCTCGGCATCGGGCGTCAGCGTATTGGCCATTGCCGCATCGTGCAGCATCCGGCGCGCCATCACGATCGCGCGGTCGGTCGGCAGCAGGATTTCCTTGCTGCGATCCTGGATCGTTCCCATGCTTTCCTGGAGCGAGGTATCTTGCGTCGCGATGCCAAACACGCCCGTAAACGTGCGCATTTCCTTCTGCGCCTGGCGGTCGATGAGATAGTCGTTGTCCTTGTTGGCCTTGGGACGGAAGGTGCCTTCCTCATACTCGCAGTGGATGCCCTTGCCGGCTTCCAGAGCGGTCCGCTCTTCCTCGGTCAGTGGCCGGCCCGGATGGAAGTTGATGCTCCAGGCCCAGCAGTTCTCGTCGTCGATCGGAATCCATGCATGGCCGCCCATCGCGTGATCGCCAAACGGCGGAATCAGCGTGTACCACGGGAACAGCCACTGCGTGATACGCCAGTAGTACGAATCGGGCTCGCCGTTGCGGCGGCCGAACATCGTCAGGCCATGCGGCTGCTGCTCGACCTCGAATATCACGTTGCCGTCGGCAAAGTACTTGAGCGCTTTGGAGTCCATGTGCAGCGGATCGCTTGCGACCTCATAAGCGTGCGCATAGGAAACGTGGCTGGTATCGATGCCGCCTTCCATGGCTTGCAGGTAGTTGCATTCCTGGAGACGCTTAGAGACAAACACATGGCTATCCGGGAGGTTGCACCATTCCAGGTTCGGCGGTTCGGGCTGCTTGTCTTTCGGGCCCATATACGCCCACACGATGCCCCCACGCTCGATACACGGATACGCCTTGATGTCCAGGTGCTTGCACGCCTCGCGGGTCTTCGGCAGGGACGGCACCTCGACGCAATGTCCGTTGCGGTCGAACTTGACGCCGTGATAGCCGCAGCAAATGCCGTTCTTTTCATTACGTCCGAAATACAGCGACACGCCCCGGTGCGAACAGAACTCATCGATCAGCGCCGCGTGGCCGTCCGTGTCGCGGAAAGCGAGCAGCTTTTCGCCCAGGATCTGCACACGCACCTGCGGGCCATCGGGTTCGGCGATCTCGCGCGAAAGCAGGATCGGCACCCAGTAGCGGCGCATCACGTTGCCCAACGCCGTGCCAGGCCCCGTGCGCACCAGGGTTTCGCTCATTTGGTTATCCATGTGTGTCTCCTCGTTTATGGCCGGTGGATGAAGTAGCGGAATTGGCCAGTTGTTTGTTTTCGCATATCCACAGAACAAGATACATGTCTTACCCTACGGACAGATGGTCCAATTATGACAATCGGACCATGTAGTACCTAGCTGCCTTGTGCACTAGGTGCTATAGCGATTTGTTATGGGAGAAAATAAGCAGCATCACGGCCACCGGCCGACTCATGGCGGGGAACTCGGAAATGACAGAAAAGAAGTCGCACGAAAACGTGCGCGCGGTCGCACGGGCGCTCGACATCCTTCTCGCCTTCAGGCCGCAGGACACGGGCTTGACGGTCGCGGAGCTGCTCAAGCGCGTAGACCTGAGCCGTCCGACCTTGTATCGCCTGCTCAGCACGCTGGAGCAAAGCGGTTTCATCGCCTCCTCGGGCGAACCACAGCAGTTCCGGCTCGGCAGCGCGGTCGCGCATCTCGCGCATGTGTGGATGAACAGCCAGAGCATTGCGCAACTGGCGCAGCCGGTACTCCAAAAACTGTGGCAGGCCAGCGGCGAAACGGTTTCGCTATTCGTACCCGAAGGGATGTATCGCGTCTGTGTGGCCGAGATTGAGAGCGCCCAGCCGCTGAGCTTTTGCCGCGGCGTCGGCTACCGCGAACGACTCGCGCTCGGCGCCAGCGGCCGCGCCATCCTAACGCATATGGCGAGCCCCCCAGATTTCTCCGGCACACAGGAAGCCACCACCAAGCCCGACCCGGCCGAGCTGGCGGCGATTCGCCGGCGCGGCTATGCCGTCAGCCGCAACGAACTGATCGAGGGCGCCGTCGCATTGGCCGCGCCATTCTTCAATGGCGCGGATCAGATTGCAGGCTCGCTGTGCCTCTTCGGGCCGGACGTGCGCATGACCGAAGGCAGGGTCGCCGAACTCAGCGGTCTGCTGATGGCGGAAGCCGCCGAGCTTTCCCGTTCGCTTGGCCGGCGAACCCTATAAAGGATTGCCATGCTGGTCCGCGCCAAAAGCGCGCTGACGCAGCCGGAACAGTTCGTCGCGCGCGGCGGCGGCCTGCTCGAATTCGAGGTTGCGCGCATGCTCCAGCATTTCCTTTTCAAGCCGTTTGATCGCCTTCGCCAGCGCTTTCTCGCTCATCACCGCATAGTCGGCGCCGGGTTCGGCCACGCGCATCGGCTTGCTCTGCTCTTCGTTCTGATACACGCCGTCGATGATGTCCTTGATGCGTTTATGCACCGACTTCGGCACGATGCCGTTGGCCTCATTGTGCGCGATCTGCTTCGCGCGGCGGCGCTCGGTTTCGTCGATCGCGGCCTTCATCGAATTGGTGATCCTGTCGGCATACAGAATCGCCGTGCCGTGCAGGTGGCGCGCGGCGCGGCCGATCGTTTGGATCAGACTGCGCGTCGAACGCAGGAAGCCTTCCTTGTCGGCATCGAGAATCGCGACGAGCGAAACTTCGGGAATATCGAGCCCCTCGCGCAGCAGGTTGATGCCGACCAGCACATCGAACTCGCCGAGCCGCAGATCGCGGATGATTTCGACGCGCTCGACCGTATCGATGTCCGAATGCAGATAGCGCACCCGCACGCCGTTCTCCGTCAGATAGTCGGTCAGCTCCTCGGCGAAACGCTTGGTCAGCACCGTGACGAGAATCCGCTCGCCGGCCGCGACATTGCGGCGGATCTCCATCAGCAGATCGTCGACCTGGCTGAGCGCCGGACGCACGATAACGGTCGGATCGACGAGGCCGGTCGGCCGCACCACCTGTTCGACGACCTGGCCTTGATGCTGCGCTTCATAATCGGACGGCGTCGCTGAAACGAAGACCGCCTGCGGCATCAGGCGTTCAAACTCCTCGAACTTGAGCGGCCGGTTATCGACAGCCGAGGGCAGGCGAAAACCGTAATTGACGAGGTTTTCCTTGCGCGCGCGATCGCCGCGATACATGCCGCCGACCTGCGGGATCGCAACGTGCGATTCGTCGATGAACATCAGCGCATCGCGCGGCAGATAGTCGATCAAGGTCGGCGGCGGCTCGCCTGCGGCGCGGCCCGAGAGATGGCGCGAGTAGTTTTCGATGCCTTTGCAGAAGCCGAGTTCGGTCAGCATTTCGAGATCGAAGCGCGTGCGCTGTTCGATCCGCTGCGCCTCAACGAGCTTGTGTTCGCGCACGAAGCAATCGATGCGCTCGCGCAGCTCTTCCTTGATCGCCTCGATCGCGCGCAGCACCGTGTCGCGCGGCGTCACATAGTGGCTCGACGGAAAAACCGTGAAGCGGCCAAGCTTCTGCTTCAGATGGCCGGTCAGCGGATCGAACAGCGTGATGTGCTCCAGCTCGTCGTCAAACAGTTCGAGCCGCACCGCGAGTTCCGCGTTCTCGGCCGGGAAAATGTCGATCACGTCGCCGCGCACGCGGAACGTGCCGCGCTTGAAATCGAGGTCCGCACGGCTGTACTGCATCCCGACGAGCCGCTGCACGACATCGCGCTGCGGCATCTTCTCGCCCTCGCGCAAATGCAGAATCATGCTGTGGTAATCGACCGGATCGCCGATACCGTAAATGCACGACACGGTCGCGACGATCACCACGTCACGCCGTTCGAGCAGGCTTTTCGTCGCCGAAAGCCGCATCTGCTCGATGTGCTCGTTGATCGAGGAATCCTTCTCGATGAACAGATCGCGCGAAGGCACATAAGCCTCCGGCTGGTAGTAATCGTAATAGGAGACGAAATACTCGACGGCGTTTTCGGGGAAGAACTCGCGGAACTCGGCATAGAGCTGCGCCGCGAGCGTCTTGTTCGGCGCGAGCACGAGCGCGGGCTTGCCGGTGCGCGCGATGACGTTGGCCATCGTGTAGGTTTTGCCTGAGCCGGTCACGCCGAGCAAGGTCTGGTACATCAGACCGTCCTCGATGCCCTCGACGAGCAGATCGATCGCGGCAGGCTGATCGCCGGCCGGGGGAAACGGCTGATGCAGGCGGAACGGGCTGTTCGGAAACTCGACGATCACGGGGGCCTTAGAACTTGTTCAAAATCTGTCGCGAGAGGCTGTCAGCGGGGTGAAGAGCAGCGCAGGAACCGGAATTTATACGTAATAAATGAGGATTCCGAGCAGCGCATGAGCCCCGATCACAGCCTCGCAGCAAGATTATGAACAGGTTCTCAAAAAGTCGGGACCAAATTTGACAGTTTAGCCCCAACGGCGAGGCTATTTAAATTTCTTCCGGCACCATCTTGATCGCGCCGCACGGGCATTCCGCCGCGCAGATACCGCAGCCCTTGCAATAGTCGTAGTTGAAGCGGAAACGCTTACCCGGCCCGAGTTTGATTACCGCGTTGTCGGGACACACGCCGTAGCAGTTGTCGCACTCGAAACAGTTGCCGCAGGACAGGCAGCGCCGCGCTTCGAAGAGCGCATTCGATTCGTCGAGCTGGCCCACGACTTCGTCGAAACTCGTCTGGCGGCGCACGATGTCGAGCATTGGCCGCAGCGTTTTCGGCGCATCGGTGTAGTACCAGGTATTGAGCTTTTCGAACTCGGCGATTTCATGCTTGGGCGGCGGTTCGCAACGCTCGCCGCGCAACCAGGCGTCGATATTCCGCGCGGCCTTCTTACCGTGGCCGATCGCCACGGTCACTGTGCGTTCGGCGGGCACCATGTCGCCACCGGCGAAGATGCCGGCATAACCCGTCATCATCTGCCGGTCGACCTCGACCACGCCGTCGCTGATCTTGATTTCGGCAATGCCCTTGAGCAGGGACAGATCGACTTCCTGGCCGAGCGCGAGCACGAGCGTGTCAGCTTCCAAAGTTTCGTACTCGCCGGTTGGCGTCGGTTTGCCTTCCTCGTTGAGCACGACCTTCTCGACCGTCATCGTACCGCTGTCGTCGACATCGCGGATCAGCGAGAGCCACTTCATCAGCACGCCCTCTTCGATGGCTTCCTCGACCTCGAAATCGTGCGCGGGCATCCGTTCGCGGTTGCGGCGATAGACGATGATCGCTTCCTCCGCGCCGAGCCGCCTGGCCGTGCGCGCAACGTCGATCGCGGTGTTGCCGCCGCCGTAGATCACGACCCGACGGCCGATCTGCGGGGGCTCTTCACCTTCCATGCTGCGCAGCAGGCTGACCGCATCGAGCACATGCGCCGAACCCCCGGCGGGGATTTCGGCGCGCCGCGCGCGCTGCGCGCCGATCGCGAGAAACACGGCATCGAAACCGCCCGCCTGCATCGCGCCGCGCAGATCGTCGATGCGCTTATTCAATTGCAATTCGACGCCCATCGCCAGAATCCGCGCGACTTCGGCATCGAGCACTTCACGCGGCAAGCGGTACTTCGGAATGCCGAAACGCATCATGCCGCCGGCCATCGGCCCGGCTTCGCAGATCGTGACCTGGTGGCCGAGCCGGCGCAGGTGATAGGCCGCCGAAAGCCCGGACGGCCCCGCGCCGACGACCATCACCTTGCGACCCGACTCTTGTTGCGGCAGGTCGAATTGCCAGCCACGCCGGATTGCCTCGTCGCCGAGGAACTCTTCGACCGAGTTGATCCCGACCGGCAAATCGAGCTTGCCGCGGTTGCATGCCGTCTGGCAGGGCCGGTAGCAGACGCGCCCCATCACGGCCGGCATCGGGTTGTCGCGCACCAAGCTGCGCCACGCGGCTTCATAGTCGCCCGACTCGGCCTCGAAAAGCCAAGCCTGAATGTTTTCGCCCGCGGGGCAGGCGGCATTGCAGGGAGGGAGTCGGTCCAGATAGACCGGCCGCTCGGTCCGCCACGCGCCCGTCTTGTTGGCGAGCGAAGATCCGACATCGAGCGTAATCGCAAAGGGTTTTTCCATTACGCGAGACTCCAAACTTTTAAGGCTGGACCGGCGCGGCGGCTTCCGGCTCCGCCGCATCGAGCAAACCGAAACGCCGCACGTTGCGATCGGCTTCGGCTTGAATGCGCGCCACGATATCGGGGCGCGGATGGCTGCCGAACAAGTGCGCGAAACGCTTCTGGGCACGCAGGTAATCATCCACCGGCACTTTGTTGCGAATCTTCAAAACACTCACGACTTCGCCATGCTCGGCTTCGAACACGGGAAAGATACCCGACTCTTTCGCCAGCCGCGCCAGCCGGATCGTGTCGTGCGGCGCCGCGCCCCAACCGAGCGGACACGGCACGAACACATGCAGATAACGCGCGCCGCGAATTTCCATAGCGCGCCGCACCTTGTATTCGAGGTCGTGCAGACCGGCGACCGTGGCGGTCGCCACGTAAGGAATTTCGTGCGCCATCGCGATCAGCGGCAGATTCTTGCCTTGGCCGAACACGTTGCCGGGTTCGGAGCCGAGCGGCATCGTCGTCGCGGTTCGCGCGCCCGGCGGCGTCGCGGAAGAACGCTGCACCCCGGTGTTCATATAGGCTTCGTTGTCGTAACAGATGTAGAGCACATCATCGTTACGTTCGAACATGCCGGAAAGGCAGCCAAAACCGATATCGGTCGTGCCGCCGTCGCCCCCCTGCGCCAATACGCGCACATTCCCGCGCTGCTTGACGCGCAAGGCCGCCGCGACGCCTGTCGCCACCGCGGCCGCATTGCCGAACAGAGAGTGAATCCACGGCACCTGCCAGGAGCTTTCCGGATACGGGGTGGAAAAGACTTCCAGGCAGCCGGTGGCGTTGACCGCGATCATCTGGCCGCCCGCCGCCTGCACCGCGGCGTCTACCGCATAGCGCGCCCCGAGCGCTTCGCCGCAGCCCTGGCAGGCACGATGGCCGGAATTGAGCGCGTTCGTCCGCTCGGTATCGGCCTGAACCGTGCGCAGATCTTCGGGCAACAAACGGTTGCCGACCGTGAAGGTGCCTGTCTGATAAAACTTGGCTGGACTGAAAGACATGCCTCACCTCCTCAACGAGTACGCCAAGCCGCGCGCTTGTCGCGCAGAATATTCACCGCCGTCGGGCCGGTGCGCCTTTCCGAACGCTCGCGCGCCAACTCGCGCTCGACAACTTCGCGGTCGAGATCGAGAAAATGCAAGGCTTCGAGCCGGCCTTCGATCGCCTGGGAAAAGGCTCTCTGCAAGGCCGCGCAGGTAATCGGGCGTCCGCCGAGTCCGGCCACCACGGTAAACACTTGCTGCTGCGCGTTCTGCAAGGCCATGCGCACGTCCGTCGCCACAATGCCACCGATGCCAACCGAGAAACTTTTTTCGACCACGACGATACGTTGCGCGCCCGCCAGCGCTTGCGCGACGGCCTGCAAGGGGAAAGGGCGGAAACTACAGATACCGAGCACGCCGATCTTATGCCCCGCCACGCGCAGCGTATCGACCGTATCCTTGATCGTGCCGAGCACGGAACCCAGCGCGACGACGACCGTTTCCGCATCTTCGATGCGATAGGCACGCAGCAGACCGCCCGCATCGCGGCCGAAAACCTTGCTGAATTCGGCACCGATCCGCGGGATCAAATCGAGTGCCTGTAATTGCTTGGCATGCGCGAGATAGCGCACTTCCGTGAAGGCTTCCGGCCCGACCATCGCGCCTATCGTCACCGGCTGCGCGGGGTCGAGCACCTGGCGCGGAACGTAACTAGGCAGGAAGGCGTCGACCTGTTCCTGGCTCGGAACATCGATACGCTCGTAGGCATGCGTGAGGATGAAGCCATCCATGCACACCATGACCGGCAGCGACAACTCTTCCGCGAGGCGGAAGCCCTGAATATGCAGATCGACGGCGTCCTGATTGCTTTCGGCAAAAAGCTGAATCCAGCCGCAATCGCGCTGACTCATCGAATCGGAATGATCGTTCCAGATATTGATCGGCGCACCGATCGCACGGTTCGCTACCGTCATCACGATTGGCAAACCGAGCCCCGACGCGTTGTAGACCGCCTCCGTCATGAACAGCAGGCCCTGGCTCGCGGTCGCCGTGTAACTGCGCGCGCCAGCGGCCGACGCGCCAATCGCGACTGACATGGCGGCGAACTCGGATTCGACATTGATGAATTCGCACGGCTGCAACTGACCGCCCTTCACCAGCGCACCGAGCCCTTCGACAATATGCGTCTGAGGCGAGATCGGATACGCGCAAATCACTTCCGGCCGGCACAGCGCCACCGTTTCCGCCACGGCCTGCGAGCCTTCGATCTGTTTAAACATGAGCGGCCTCCTCCATCTCGGCGCGCGCAATCGCGTAAGCCTCCGCCGCCGCGGCGACATTGGCATCGGCAATCGCGCCCTCGAAACGCCCACGCACCGCGGCCTCCACGGACTCGATCGAAATCAAGCCGGATACCGCTGCGAACGCGCCGAGCAAAGGCACATTCGGCAGCGGGCGCCCGACATGCTTGAGGGCCAGCTCGGTCGCCGCAACGCTGATCAAACGTTCGGGCCGGAACTTCGTCAGAAACTCGCCCAACCCAAGCTGTTCGAAACTCCGGTTCGTGTTGAGCACGAGATAGCCGTCGTTCGTCACACCCGCGAATAAATCGACCTGATGCAGCAAAGTCGGGTCTTGCACGATCAGCGCGTCCGGCCGGAGCACCGGCTCGCGCGAGCGGATCGGATGATCGTCGATACGGCAAAACGCGACAACCGGCGCGCCCGTCCGCTCCGAACCGAAACTCGGCACCGCCTGGGCGTGACGCCCTTCAAGGAAAGCCGCTACGGAAAGCATCTCGGCGGCCGTCACGACGCCCTGCCCGCCACGCCCATGAATTCGCACCTGAAACATTTATCGCTCCCGGCTTGCGCTCAAAATCTATCTAGCTCGATGACCACGAGTCGAGCACAAACCCCGCCATTCATGGCGGGCTCTAGCAAGACAAGTGTTACTGGCGCCAAAGGCGCCCTGATTTGTGGCGAAGAAGCCCCAAGCTTCAGCTTGGGGTGATTCACGGTACGTCATGAGCGCCAAAGTGAAAATCTAAGATCGCTCAATTTCTGGACTGAAGCAAGTCCGCACCCAAAAAGCGTCAAAGCCATGTAAGGTTTGGTTCCATAGTCGTCCCAACTAAAATGAGACCGGCGTCAAGGTGGTATATTAATTCGTTTGTTTCGGTTTTCAGGCTTTTACGCCGCTTTACCCAATCCTGGAGTAATAATAATGACAGCCTCGCTTTTCGCCGCGGTGGAGATGGCCCCGCGTGACCCGATTCTCGGCCTCAACGAAGCTTTTAATGCCGACACGCGCACGACCAAGGTGAACCTCGGCGTCGGCGTCTACTACGACGACAACGGCAAGATTCCGCTGCTCGCCGCGGTCAAAACGGCCGAAAAGGCCCGGCTCGAAGCGATGCCGTCGCGTGGCTATCAGGCGATCGAAGGTCTCGCCGCCTACAACAACGCGGTCCAGGTCTTGCTGTTCGGCAAAGATTCGCCGCTGCTCGCCAACAGCCAAGTCGTCACGATCGAAGCGCTCGGTGGCACCGGCGCGCTCAAGGTCGGCGCCGACTTTCTCAAGCGTCTCGTGCCGCAAGGAACGGTGTATATCTCCGACCCAAGCTGGGAAAACCACCGCGCACTGTTCGAAGCCGCCGGTTTCCCGGTCGAAACCTATCCGTACTACGACGCGGCCACCGGCGGCGTGAATTTCGCCGGCATGAAAACGAAACTCGAAAGCCTGCCGGCAGGCTCGGTCGTCGTTCTGCACGCCTGCTGCCACAACCCGACCGGCGCGGACTTGTCCGATGCACAGTGGAACGAGGTCGTCGCCGTCTGCCGCGCAAAAGGTCTCGTTCCCTTCCTCGATATGGCCTACCAAGGTTTCGCCGAAGGCATCGATGCCGACGCGGTTGCCGTGCGCGCTTTCTCCAGCAGCGGCCTACAGTTTTTCATCTCAAGCTCGTTCTCGAAATCGTTTTCGCTGTACGGCGAGCGCGTCGGCGCGCTGAGCATCGTCGCCGCGAACAAAGATGAAGCCGGGCGCGTGCTTTCGCAAGTCAAGCGCGTGATCCGCACCAACTATTCGAATCCGCCGACGCACGGCGGCGCCGTCGTCGCCCAGGTCCTGTCGACACCGGAACTACGCCAGCTCTGGGAAGACGAACTGGCCAGCATGCGTAACCGGATTCGCGCCATGCGCGCGGGCCTTGCGGAGAAGCTCGCGGCGCGCGGCGTAACGCGCGATCTTTCGTTCGTCACCCGTCAGCGCGGCATGTTTTCCTACACCGGCCTGTCCGCGGTGCAAGTCGAACAACTCAAAACCGAAGCCGGCATCTATGCGGTGTCGACGGGGCGCATCTGCGTCGCGGCGCTCAACAACAAGAACCTCGACTATGTTGCCGACGCCCTCGCGAAAGTCATGAAGGACTAAAAACGCTGGCATTCGCAGCAAACAAAAGCCCGCATCGATTCAGATGCGGGCTTTTGTATAGAGAATCGCCTAGGAATTTAGACGCGAAGACGAGCCGCAGACAGTACAAGTAGTACGGCAAGGCGAAGTCGACAAAGTATAAATTCCTAGGCGATTCTCTACGCGGCCAGCAAGGCGCGCAGTTCGTACTGCTGCCAGGCGCGCCGTTCGGCCGTCGCGATGGCATATTGCTTGCTCTCCTCCGCCGTTTGCGCAAGAAAAGTTTCGAGCAGGCGCCGCAGCAAATAATGTTCAGGAAGCATCGTGCCGAGAAAAAGCACGGCATCGCCGCGCTCGATGAGGAGCGTGGGAAAGTTTTCGACATCGAGATCGCCGGCCTGTTCGGCATGGTCCTCGATATCGATCCACGTGAATCCCATCTGAGGAAAACTTGCGGCCAATGCGAAAAAACCATCGCGATACTCGCGGCAGGTTCCGCACCACTCGGCGCAAAGGCAGGCAACCAGGAATTCCCGGCCTGGATCGGTCGGCTTAGGTAACATGGCGGCGATTATGCCAGCCCTGGAAGATCTTGACTCAACCCATCACCCGCATCATAATGAATAGTTAAATTAATAGCCGGCCACATTCACCGGCAGCGCAAAAGGAAACGCCATGAAAGCCGAAATCCATCCGAATTACAAAGAAGTCCAGATCACTTGTTCCTGCGGCAATACTTTCACGACAAAGTCGACGCTCACCAAGCCGGCGCTACACGTTGAAGTGTGTTCCGAATGCCATCCGTTCTGGACCGGCAAGCAGAAGATGGTCGATACTGCGGGCCGTGTCGAACGCTTCCGCCAAAAGTACGGCCGCAGCGCTTAAGCGATTCGGTTCGTATCCGGCAAAAAAAGGCAGCTTCACGGCTGCCTTTTTTGTTTCCTTTTGCGCCGCAATCTGAAGCGCAGAGCGCATCCCCGCTAGAATTCCAAATTCTGTCCAAGGCTCTTATCCACGCATGACCGTGGCATCCAAACCCTCTTCCGCCAACCTGCCCGCCTGGGTGCTCGGCCTGCTGTTCCTGCTCTACGCATTGCCGGGAACGCTTGGCCACGGCCCTTGGCGCGGCGACGATGGCACCTATTTCGGCGTCGTCTACGACATGCTGCAAAACGGCCAATGGCTGTATCCGACGATCGCGGGCCAGCCGTTTTTGGACAATCCGCCGCTCTACTACTGGATTGCCGCGCTGTTTGGCAAACTGTTTGGCAGCATCATGGCGTTGCCGGATGCGGCGCGGCTTGCTTCGCCGTTCTGCGTTGCAATCGCCCTGTATTGCCTCGCCCGCACCGCACGCTTGCTTTACAAAGAACAGGCCGATCGCGCCAGCGTTCTACTCGGCATCGGGCTACTCGGACTGCTCACGCATGCGCACGAATTCCAGCCGCAACTTGCTTTGCTCGCATGCAATGCCGCCGCGTTTCTCGGTTTCGCGCTCTTGCCCGAACGTCCAATCCGTGGTGCGGTCATTGCCGGTCTTGCCACCGGACTTGGTTTTCTCGCGGTCGGGCTTCCCGCTTTGGTACTGATGCTCCCGTTCTGGCTGATCCTTCCCGGCATCTGCCGCGAGTACCGCAAAACAAGCCTGATTCCAGCCGTGCTGCTCGGCATCGGCATCACAGCGGCAATCGCGGCGCTTTGGCTGATCCCGTTTTTCGTTTCCCAGCCCGCGATCGCCACGGTATGGTGGGCGCAAGAACTCACCGACATTGCGCCCCACACCCGGCATCTGGCGCGCGCCGGTGAGTTGCTGCAACTGCTCGCCTGGTTCATGTGGCCCTTGTGGCCCGTGGCGGGCTGGGCACTCTGGCGCGAACGTCATCACCTGCACGAAGCGCGCTTCGTTCTCCCGCTGGCCGGGCTCGGCCTGGCCGTCGCCCTGGTAATTGGCACCGGCCCACTGCGTCCGGCCAGCGCCCTCCCGCTCGTACCGGCGCTGATCCTGCTTGCCGCCGCCGGCCTGCCGACCCTGCGGCGCGGTGCGGCCAGCTTTTTGGACTGGTTCGGCCGCATGATTTTATTGGCGTTCGGCCTGTTCCTGTGGTTCGCCTGGTACGCCCAGCAGTTCGGCTGGCCGCAACCCCTGTCGCGCAACATTGCCCGGCTCGTGCCGGAATTCGTGCCACAATTTTCGTGGCCAGTGGTGATCCTCGGCGCGTTATTGACGCTCGGCTGGATTCTGCTCGTGATCCGCCCGCCGCGCTCCCCGCTGCGTCCCGCAATGTCCTGGGCGACCGGCGTTACTTTCGTGTGGACGATTGCCAATCTGCTGTTCGGCGGTTTTGTCGACCGCGACAAGCGTTATGACGAAATCGCTTCCGGATTGCACGCTGCGCTGCAAAGCCGGCCCCACACATGCATTGCCGTCGAAGGCATGGGCGCCAGCCAACTCGCGGCTTTTACCTACCTCGAAAAACTCGAATTCGAAACCCGCGCTTCCGAAGCTTCGGCCTGCGAATGGCTGCTCGTTTATCGCGGCGCGCATGAACCCAGGCCGCATCCGGGAGACGCCTGGAGCCTGTATTGGCAAGTCGAACGCGGCCGCCGCCGCACGGCCGAAACGTTCAAGCTTTATCGGCGCGGGTAGGGCACGACCAGACTTGAACCAAGAGGGCAGTGAGTCACCCCAACTTGAAAGTTAGGGCTTCCTCGCCACGAATTAGAGGCACCTTTGGCGCCAATAACGCTTGTCTCGCTTGACCTCGCCATGAATGGCGGGGCTTGCGCTCAACCCGTGGTCAAGGCTTGGCCGGGGGCCACAGCCGGGCGGCGTGGAGCACACGCAGCATGACCACCGTGCGGCCCTCATCCTCAATGCGATAGACCATCACATAGTTTGGCCGCACCACGATTTCATGGGTGCCGCGCACGCGACCTGCCTTGTAAAGCTGCGGACGCTGCCGGGCAATCTCGGCCTTGGCCTCGAATTCGGAGTCCAGATCTGCGGCAGCGGCGGGGTTGTCCTGTGCAATGTAGTCCATAATCGCATCGCGGTCGGCCATCGCGATCGGACGCCAGACAAGCCGCGTCACCGCGCACGCTGCCGCAAGGCTGCCCGTTTGGCGGCGAAGTGAGCGCGGACCTCATCATCGGGCACGCTCGGACGCGGATCGTCGATGCTGGCCTGCACCTGCTCACGAAACCACGCATCATAGGCAGCAGCCTCGTGTGCGCGTTTCAGCGCCTCGGATCGGTCGGGCCTGCGGACCGTTTTGAGGGTGTCCGGGTCGTATCCCGCCGCATCCACGTCGAAGCGGGCAATTCCAACGCCCTTGAGATAGGCAACCAGCGTTTCAAAGCGACGGAACAGCCGCACATTGCGGCTGCGCTGCGCGGCCAGCGGCCGCTCGTGTATTCCGTAGCGCACCATGACAGACCAACCGCCCGGCTGGCCGACGATGTGAGCGCCCTGGATGGCCCCAGCCTCTACCAGCCGGGACAGGGTGCTATGGTCAATAGCCTCGGCCATGCCATCACCTCGCTTTTCCTGATTATTTCGCAATGCGGTCTATTGTAAACTGTCAAGCAATTAACAGTAAATTGCAATGCATTTGATTGTTACCGCGCTCAGGCGTTGAACATAACACCCGTTATGAGTCCGACAGGCCCGGCAAACCACCGTTTGGCGGATAAGCCGCTACTGATCGCATCCTGACCGAAAACAACATCTTCCGACGGTGCATCTATTTCGCGAACGCATTCAACACAAAACATCCGCACCGATGGCGGTGCGGATGTGCAGAGCGAGGATGAATACAGCGCCCGGCCCGTTTGGTTATTTCGCTCCGGTCGGCTGGGTGATGGCAATGGAACCGGGGTGCGGGTAGGCAAAAGGCGAACCGGCAACCTCAGTCAGCGCCCCGTTGGCGCCGATGGCATAGGCCGAAACATTATCGTCGCCCCAATTCATCACATAAGCAAACCTGCCGCTGGGATCGAGCACAAGAAACAGAGGAGAAGACAGAGGAGAAGCGCCTGTAGCAAAAGGCGAACCGGCGACCTCGGTCAGCGCCCCATCGGCAGCAATGGCGTAGGCCGAAATATTATTGCTATTCTGATTCGTCACATAAACAAACCTGCCGCTGGAATCAACTACAACACGGTTAGGGCCAGAGCCTGCGGCAAAAGGCGAACCAGCCAGCTCGCTCAGCGACCCATCGGCATTGATGGCGTAGGCAGAAACATTATTGCTGCTCCAATTCGTCACATAAGCAAACCTGCCGCTGGGATCGACCGCCATAGATTGTGGATGGTTGCCTGCAGCAAAAGGCGAACCGGCTAACTCGCTCAGCGACCCATCAGCATTGATGCGGTAGGCCGAGATATTGTTGCTAAGGGTATTCGCCACATAAGCAAACCTGCCGCTGGGATCGAGCGCAACAGAAATAGGGGAGTTGCCTGCGGCAAAAGGCGAACCGACGACCGCGCTCAGCGACCCATCGGCATTGATAGCGTAGGCTGAAACATTAGTCATATTCACCATATAAGCAAACTTGCCGCTGGGGTCGAACATAATAGAGATAGCAGAATTGCCTATGTTAAAAGGCGAGCCGGCGATCTTGCTCAGCGATCCATCGGTATTGATGCGATAGACCCCAACATTGGCGCTGTGGGCATCCGTCACATAAACAAATCTGCCGCTGGGATCGACCGCAATAGTGTTAGGAAAATAGCCCACGGTAAAAGGCGAACCGGCGACCTTTGTCAGCGCCCCATCGGCATTGATGGCGTAGGCCGAGATATCGAAAGAATTGGCGCCCACCATATAAGCAAACTCCGGCGCGGCGCAAGTGACAACCACGCTCGCCACCTCGGCCGTCGCCGCGCCGCGACCACGCGTGACCTTGCAAGTCTGCGCCGGGTAGTCCGGCTGGGTCTTGACCGTGATCCTGTACCTCGCGCCGCCGGCCACCGGCGTGGCGAACGTAAAACTGCCGTCGGCGCCAATAGGGAGATCGTCACCGCGATTATTTTGCAGCACCAGCCCAGAGCCAACCAGACCGCTGACCGCGCCGCCGATGGTGTAGGCAACCGGAGGACTGCCGCCATCGCTACCGCCGCCGCTATCGTTGCCACCACCGTCACCGTTACCACCACCGTCACCGCTGCCACCGCTATCACTACCAGCGCCGCTATCGCTACTGCCGTCGCTGCCAATGCCGTCGCTGCTGCTATCGCCAGCACTGTCGCCGCCACTCACAGCGTCGCCGCCTCCAGCACCGCCGCTGCCGCCACCCTCGGCAACAGTACCAGAGGAAACCGAACCACCGCCATCGTTACCGCTACCGCCGCCACCGCACGCTGTCAGGACGGCAAGGAGAATGATGCTCAAGACCAGCCCAAGGCGCTTGCTGAGTGCGCGGGGGCGGGTGAAAGAAATATTCATGACCTGCACCTTTCCGGGGAAATCGTGGAGTCACGGGAACAGGCGCCACGGCGCCACCCCATCGCAGCGCCATCTCAATGCAAGACGCTCGTGACTATAACGACACCACCCTCAAGGTCTTAAGCCCCTGGCAGACGCAAAAAACATTCGCGGTAATAACGCAGTTCGTCGATCGACTCGCGGATGTCGGCCAATGCAGTATGCGCGCCGGCTTTCTTGATGCCTTGAAACACGCCCGGATTCCAACGCTTAGCCAATTCCTTGAGCGTACTGACGTCGAGATTGCGATAGTGGAACCAGGCTTCGAGCTGCGGCAGCCAGCGCGCCATGAAACGCCTGTCCTGGCAGATCGTATTGCCGCACATCGGGCTTGAACGCGGCGGCAAATGCGTGTTGAGAAAATCCAGCAACTGCTGCGCGCACGCCGTTTCGTCAAGCGTCGAAGCGCGCACGCGCTCGATCAAACCGCTTTTGCCGTGCGTGCTCTTGTTCCAGTCGTCCATCGCGTCGAGCACGCTGTCGGGCTGATGCACGACCAGCACCGGACCTTCGGCGACGACATCCAAGTTGGGCTCGGTGACGATCACGGCAATCTCTATCACCCGGTCGCGGTCGGGTTCGAGCCCCGTCATCTCCATATCGACCCAGACGAGGCGGTTGGGGTCCTGTGCCATAATTTCTGTCTCCCGATGCAAATTTTGATTTTCTCACACGCTCGACACCCCCTCGATTCGCGATGACGTCCCTCAATAGTTTTTCCTATCTTTTTCTCGCCGCCGTCCTGCTCAGCTTCGGACTGCGTGTCTGGCTCACGCTGCGGCAAAGCAGGCATGTGGCCGCGTATCGGAACGCGGTCCCATTGGCCTTTGCGGACAAAATTCCGCTCGCCGCGCATCAGAAAGCGGCCGACTATACCCAAGCGCGCATCCGGCCCGGCCTGCTCGAACTCTGCGCGGACACCCTGCTCCTGCTGGTCCTCACGCTCGGCGGTGGCCTGCAATGGCTGTTCGATTTTTCCGCGCGCTGGCTTGGCGCGGGAAGCATCGCGCACGGCATCGCCTTCCTCGCCAGCCTCACAGTCATTGGTTTTCTGATCGGCCTGCCGTTCTCGCTCTGGCGCACCTTCGTCATCGAAGTCCGCTTCGGCTTCAACAAAATCAGCCCGCGCATGTTCGTGCTGGATCTGCTTAAAGGCGCAATCCTGAGCGCCGTAATCGGCATCCCCGTTCTCGGCATCGTGCTGTGGATGATGCAGGCGGCCGGCGCGCGCTGGTGGCTGTGGGTCTGGGCGTTCTGGCTCGGCTTCAATCTGCTTGTGATGGTGCTGTACCCGATTTTGATCGCGCCGCTTTTCAACAAGTTTTCCCCGCTCGAAGACGGCCCGCTCAAGACCCGCATCGAAGGCTTGCTTGCGCGCTGCGGTTTTCGCAGTTCAGGGCTGTTCGTCATGGACGGCTCGAAGCGTTCGACGCATGGCAATGCCTACTTCACCGGCCTCGGCGCGGCCAAACGTATCGTCTTTTTCGACACCTTGATCGCAAAGCTCGACCCAGCCGAAATCGAAGCCGTGCTCGCGCACGAACTGGGCCATTTCAAACGCAAACACATCGCGCAGCGCGTCGCGTTGATGGCCGTCGCAAGCCTGGTTTTCCTCGCGCTGCTCGGCTGGCTCATGGGGACCGACTGGTTTTACGGCGGGCTCGGCATGCAATCGCGCGGCAACGCCGCCGCGCTCGCGCTGTTCCTGTACGCGCTGCCGGTGTTTACATTTCCGCTCACGCCGCTCGGCAGCCTCTGGTCGCGCAAGCATGAATTCGAAGCTGACGCCTACGCCGCAGCGTATGCGAACGCGGGCGACCTGGTCTCGGCGCTCGTCAAAATGTACCGCGACAACGCCAGCACCTTAACGCCCGACCCGCTGCACTCGGCGTTTTACGATTCCCACCCGCCCGCGCCGATCCGCATCGCGCGCCTGCAAGCGGCATGAAACGCGGACTCGCCGCCACAATCGTCGCGGCCTTTGGGCGTCAGTACGAAGTCGAACTCGAACAGGGCGGCGAACGCCTGCTGTGCTTCCCACGCGCCAAGAAGAGTGTCTTTGCCTGCGGCGACCGCGTTGAAATCACGGCGGCCGGCGACAAGCAAGGCGTCATCGAGCGCCTTGAGGAGCGCAGCTCCCTGCTCTACCGCGAAGATGCGTTCAAGCAGAAACTCATCGCGGCCAACGTTACGCAAGTTATCGTCGTTGTCGCCACCGAGCCGAGCTTCAGCCCGGAACTGATTACGCGCTGCCTGTGCGCCGCCGAAGATCAGGAACTCAAGGTTCTCATCGCGCTCAACAAGGCCGATCTCGTCGACCGCCTCGCCGCGGCGCGCGCGCTGCTCGCGCCCTTGACGGCGGCGGGCTATGAGGTCATCGAACTCAGCGCCAAACAAGGCGCGCAGCCCTTGCGCGCACGCCTTGCGGGAGAAATCAGCCTGCTCGTGGGCCAATCGGGCATGGGTAAATCCACGCTGACGAACGCGATCCTGCCCGAAGCGGAAGCGGCGACGCGGGAGATTTCGGAAGCGCTCGACTCGGGCAAACACACGACGACCTTTTCGCGCCTTTACCGACTGCCCGAAGGCGGCGCTTTGATCGACAGCCCCGGCCTGCAGATTTTCGGCCTCGCGCAGCTCTCTCCCGACGCCCTACAATACGCCTTTCCCGAGTTTCGGCCTTATCTTGGCCAATGCCGCTTCCGCGATTGCAAACACGAAGCCGAGCCCGGCTGCGCCCTGCGCGCCGCACGCGACGCGGGCCAGATTCATGCCCAGCGCTTCGAACACTACCGCACGCTGCGCCAGGAACTGGCCTACGCACAGCAGGCGCGCATCGGCCGGTGAGGCCCAAGCCGCGCGGACTATGAAAAGCGCAGCGAACTCCAACGCTTTAGCTGTTCAGCCCCTATAGATTGGCCACGTCGCGGCATTGACAACAGCCACACACCAACCTATCGTGTATAGCTGTTGTCAATACGCACAAGGAAAGGCCCATGCGTGACGCCTCCATCAACTTACGTGCGCTGCCCGAGCAGCGCGATTTGATCGACCATGCGGCTAACCTGCTGGGCAAGAACCGCTCGGACTTCATGCTGGAAGCTGCGTGCGAGCGAGCGCAAACCATTGTGCTGGATCAGGTTTTTTTCAATCTGGACGAGAAGAAGTTCCAGCAGTTCACTGCGCTGCTCGACGCGCCGCAAGGCGTTAATCCGGGCCTTGAGCGCCTGATGGCCGTCAAAGCTCCGTGGAGCACGGATAAGGCGTGAGTATGCAGCTTTCCGCGCCGCAATCGCTTGCCTCGACGCATCGTCTCGATGGGTTCAACTGTGGCGAACCATCACTAGACGATTGGCTCAAGCGGCGCGCATTGGCCAACCACCTTAACGGGGCCAGCCGCACTTTCGTCGTGGCTGATCCTGACCTGCGTGTGCTTGGGTATTACGCTTTGGCAGCGGGGGCCGTCTCACACCAGGAAGCCACTCGCGCCGTCCGGCGCAACATGCCTGATCCAGTACCGGTGATGGTGCTCGCAAGACTCGCGGTTGATGTTCGCGCTCAAGGCATCAAGCTCGGCGCGGCCTTGCTGCAAGATGCGCTAGCTCGTGTGCAATCTGTCGCGGAAAACGCCGGTGTTCGAACGTTGCTCGTACATGCGTTGAACGAGCACGCGAAGCAGTTCTACGAGCACTACGGTTTTCAAGAATCGCTCATGCACCCGATGACCTTGATGCTCCCGCTGAAAACACGCTTGCTTTGACGCCTCTACGACACGAAGCGCCAGCGTGTATGGGTGAGCTACGGCAGCGGCGTGGGCGAGAGTTACTTGGGTTATTCGACCGACGGGCATATTGAAACCTCTATGTACGAGCCCGGTCAACATCAGGGCTGCGATAAGCAGCCTCCGGAATGTCCGCCAGTCTTGACGCATGAACTTGTCCCGCCGACAGACCGTAAAGCTTCTGGAAGCTCATTATCAAGGGATTCCATTTGTCGGGATCGATGCGGTTAGGGTCATCGGCCATCAAAAGGTCCGGCCGTACATGTATGCGCACGACCCGCAATTCGAAGATGCGGATCGCGCCCCGAAGTTCGGGCGTGTCGTCGCCGATTCCATGTTGTGCGGCCACGACGGCTTCCATGTGAACCGGACACTCGCGAGCGCGAGGCGCTTCGATGGTGAGGGAGGGGAGCGGCGTAAGCCCGGCCCGCTCGAACTTGTTCGGCTCGAATACATAGCCGCGCATCCGTTTCGATGAAGGAACCGGATTCCGGCCAGTGGTGCGGGCAATGCGATCCACCGCCGCCGCTTCGTCTCGCGATGGAAGATTGAGCACGCACTCACCCGTTCGAATCAGGTTTTCGGTTGTTTTCGACGAGGCTGCAATGCCTATCACGCATCGCCATCCAAGCCAGAACGCGGACGAAATCGGCGCGATATTGTCGGTGCCGTCTTCATTTCGGGTGCCGATCAGCACCACGGGCGTTCCAAAGTAAAGTATTGCGGGCTCGCTCAGCACATGCGAATCAGACATATCGACTCCTGCACAGGGGTAACGGAATGTCAGTATCGATTGAGCGTTGCGTTTCCGCTTCCCGTTTCTTGCCATCGAATTCAGGCCGTGTCGCAGCCGGTCGCGTCTGGAGATGCTGCCGGCCCCGTTTCCACAACGGCTTCACGCCGCAGCAATTCGCGTTTGCGCTCCACGCCCCAGCGGTAGCCCGAGAGGTCGCCGTCACGCCGCACCACACGATGACAAGGAATCGCAACGGCAATGAGGTTGGCGCTGCAAGCCTGCGCGACCGCGCGCGCGGCCTTGGGTGCGCCGATGCGCGCGGCGATCTCGGCATAGCTCACGGTCACGCCGGGCGGAATCTCGCGCAGCGCTTGCCAAACCCTTTGCTGGAAGGCTGTGCCGCGCACATCCAAAGGCAAATTCAGGCCGAGCGAAGGTGCTTCGATAAACCCCACGACCTGGGCGACCAAGCGCTCAAAGTTTCCGTCTCCGCCAATCAGCTCCGCCTTGGGGAACTGGTCTTGCAGGTCCCGTACCAAGCGTTCCGGATCGTCACCCAACAGAATGGCGCAAATGCCGTGCTGGCTCTGTGCAACCAGAATTGCGCCCAGCGAACACTGGCCCACGGCGAAGCGGATCACCGCGCCGAGCCCTCCCGCGCGGAAGTCGCGTGCGCGCATGCCCAACATCTGATCCGCGGTTGCGTAAAAACGGCTGTTGGAATTGAAACCGGCGCCATAGATCGCATCCGTCACCGAAACGTCGGGAGTATTCAACTCCTGCCGCAATTTGAGCGCACGCTGCGCCGCAGCGTACTTTTTCGGCGTCAGCCCGGTCTCGGCCTTAAATACCCGGTGGAAGTGATAGGGACTCATTCCGGCCTGCGCGGCCAACTCCTCCAGGCTCGGAAGCGTTTCCGATGCCTTGATCGAACGACATGCCTGCGCCACCAATTTCGCCCGTGCGGCGGCAAGCGAAGTCTGATCTACACCTGCGCGAAAACTCGGACGATATCCCGCCGCTTCGGCGGCTGCGGCCGAGTCGAAAAACTCCACATTCTCGCGTTTGGGTAGCCGCGCCAAAGAACTCGGACGGCAGTACACCCCCGTGGTACGCACGGCATAGACGAAATGTCCGTCCGCGTTGGCATCACGTGTCCGTACTGCCTGCCAACGTGCTTCGTCCGTCGCATAAGCCGATGGGGTTGGGGAGGCCATGATCATCCTGAAGCAATGTCCACGCCGGCAGCTTAGATAAGAACTCAAGCGCAAACACTCCGATTCTTGCGCTTGAAATTGGTTTTTCCCTCGCATTGAATGGGACAACGGCACAGTCATCGCGCTGTCTTAATCCACATGTATTCTCCCCACCTCCTCGAATCATGAGCAGGTTCCAAGCGTCCGCAGCCACAGAACACGCAACATCGGAGATCCTGCAAAATCAAGGCATACGGACGCGCCGCTTCACCCTCTCGCCCGGCTCGCGTAGGATCACGGTTTCGCCCAGTTACAAGCGTTTGGAAAACCTCAGTGCCCATCCCCCGTTTCCGTCAGATCCGCTTGCAAGCTTCAACCCTGTCGGCGGCTCTGGCGTGGCTTCTTGCCATCGCGTTATGCGCCTGGATTTTCGCCGGCTGGTATTGGTGCATCAAGGCGCCGCGCCCGGTCGCGGCGGCGCCGGCCGAAGTGAGCGATCCGCTCGCGGCGGCGAAACTTGTTAGCGCCCGCCATTTGTTCGGCGAGCCCCGCAGCGCCGCCGTTCAGGTGGCGGTGAGTTCTTCGCGGTATACGCTGCTCGGCGTCGCGGCGGACAGCGTGTCGGCGCACGGATTCGCCGTGATTAAGGAAGAAGGCAAACCCGCCGAAGGTTTCAAGCTGGGTGAAGAAATCTCGCCCGGAGTGCGTTTGGATAAAATTCACGCCAATGCGGTGGAACTGGATCGCAACGGCGCACGGGAAACCCTGCCCCTCAGCGAGGCGCCACGCACGAATGCAAGCGCGCCGCTGCCAACCATGAACCAGCCGCCGCCACGCCCCCATATGCCACCGCCGAGCGGAAACGTCCAACGCCCCCCGCCCGTCCAGCCTCCAGCACCGGCCGTAACGCCGCCTCAAGAGAACACTTCACTTTCGCAATGACAGTCTTCAGCTCACTCCGCCGCCCTCTCGCCGCCTTGGTCCTGGCCGCGGCCTTCGCTTCGGTTTCCTTGCCTTGCGGGGCCGACGACACCGAAACCGTCACCCTCAATTTCGTCAATGCCGACATCGACGCCGTGATCCGCGCCGTCGGGAAGATCACGGGCAAGAATTTCCTGATCGATCCGCGCGTGCGCGGCACGCTCAACATCACGACGCAATCGCCGGTGCCGAAGGGGCTGACCTATCAGATCCTGCTCTCCGCGCTGCGCATGCAGGGCTACACGGCCATTGAATCGAAAGGGGTGGTCAAGATCCTCCCCGAGGCCGACGCCAAACTGCATGGTGTTCCGGTCGCCAAGGGCAAAACCGTCGCCAACGGCGACAGCATCGTGACCGAGGTCTTCCAGATCCGCAACGAATCGGCGGCGCAGCTCGTGCCGATCATCCGCCCGCTGGTTTCGCCGAACAATACGGTCACCGCCTACCCCGGCAACAACACGCTCGTGATTACCGACTATGCGGAAAACGTCGCCCGCATCGGCAAGGTGCTGGCCTCGATCGACGTGCCGCAGGGTGATGTGCGCGTGATCCCGGTGCGCAACGCGTCGGCGCTCGATCTGGCCGCCACGATCAACCGCCTGCTCAACGAAGGCGCGGCCGGCGGCGGTGCGGGCGACGCGAGCCAGCGCATCACCGTGCTGCCCGACGCGCGCACCAACAGCCTGCTCGTGCGCTCGGACAACGCCTCGAAGCTCACCACCGTGCAACGCCTCGTCAGCACCCTCGACCAACCGGGCGCGACGGGGAACATCCGCGTCGTCTACCTCAAAAACGCGGAGGCCGTGAAGGTCGCCCAAACCTTGCGCTCGGTCATCACGGGCGACACCAGCGCTTCCGCCAGCGCCGGCAGTTCGGGCTTCAGCGCCACGAACACGAACACGAACTCCGGCACGAACTCGGGCAGCAGCACGGGCACGACGACAAACACCGCGACGACCAGCACGCCGACAAGCTCGGGCGGCAGCGGCAACTTGAGCGGCGGCGGCATGATTCAAGCCGATCCGGCCACCAACGCGCTGATTATCACGGCCCCGGAGCCGGTCTATAACGATCTGCGCAAAGTCATCGACCAGCTCGACCGCCGCCGCGCCCAGGTTTACATCGAAGCCTTGATCGCCGAGATGACCTCCGAGAACGCCGCCGAATTCGGCATCCAGTGGTTCGCCGGCGAAAAACCGAGCACGAATGGCGGCAGTTTCGTCGGCGGCGGCACCAACTTCGGCACACCGACGCTGCTCGGCACCGCCTTTGCGCCCGGCGCGCTGGTCACCTCCACCGGGCTCAACATCATCGCCGGCAGCGGCACGATCAACGTGCCGGGCATCGGCGACATCCTGAATCTGAATATTCTCGCGCGCTTCCTGTCCACGCAGAGCAAGGCCAACATCCTGTCGACGCCGACGCTCGTGACGCTCGACAACGAAGAAGCGAAAATCGTCGTCGGCAATCAGGTACCCTTCGTGACCGGCTCCTTCACCAATACCGGAAGTTCAACAGCAACGGTCAATCCATTCCAGACGATCGAACGCAAGGACGTCGGCCTCACGCTGAAAGTCAAACCGCAGATTTCGGAAGGCGGCGTAGTGCGCCTGCTGATCAGCGAAGAGACCTCTTCCGTTGACCAGACGACCGCCAACAACCCGAACGGCCCGACGACGCGCAAACGCTCGATCGACTCGACCGTGCTCGTCGATGACGGCGCGATCATCGCGCTCGGCGGGCTGATCGAGGACCAGTCCTCCAACAACGCCAGCAAAGTGCCCTTCCTCGGCGATCTGCCCTTGATCGGCACGCTCTTCCGCTACGATTCGAAAGACCGCCAGAAAACCAATCTCGTCGTTTTCCTGCGCCCCAAAATCATCCGCACCCCGGAAGACTACAGCCGCCTCACCGACGCACGTTACGACCAATTCCTGAAGCAGCAGTTGCTGCCCGAAGGCAGCGAAAACATGCTCGCGCCGAATTTCGGCCCGCCGCCGCAATTGCCCAACCGCAAGGAAGAGGATCTGCGGTTCAGGCCCGCGCCCGCCGAAGCGCCTGCCGAGCAGCCGCAAAACAAATGAGCGCCCTGCCCGCCCGCCTGCCCTACGCTTTCGCGCGCGCGCACGGCGTCCTGCTCGGCGCGGTCACCGACGCGCATGCCGAAGTCATCGCACGCGAGGATGTCAGCCCGCTCGCGCTGGCCGAACTGCGCCGCATCGCGGGCAAACCGCTGCAAGTGCAGCCGCTCGGGCGCGGCGCGTTCGAGGCCAGGCTTTCCGAGACCTACAGCCAGAACGACGGCAGCGCCGCCGAGGTCGTCGCCGACGTCGGCCAGGACATCGACGTCTCGCAATTGATGCAGGAACTGCCGCCGGTCGAAGACCTGCTCGAAGCCGAGGACGACGCGCCGATCATCCGCATGATTAACGCGCTGCTCACGCAGGCCGTGCGCGACCGCGCTTCCGACATCCACATCGAACCCTACGAAAGCTACTCCGTCGTGCGCCTGCGCCGCGACGGCGTGCTCGTCGAAGTCGCCCGCCCGCATCGCGCGCTGCACGCGGCGATGAGTTCGCGCATCAAGATCATGGCGAATCTCGACATCGCCGAAAAACGCCTGCCGCAGGACGGGCGCATCGGCGTGCGGCTCGCTGGCCGCCAGATCGACGTGCGCGTCTCGACGCTGCCGACCTCGCACGGCGAGCGCATCGTGATGCGTCTGCTCGACAAGGACGCCACCCAGTTCGGGCTCGATGCGCTCGGCATGGCGTCCGACACGCGCGAGCGTTTCGACGCGCTGCTCGCGCAGCCGCACGGCATCCTGCTCGTGACTGGCCCGACCGGCTCAGGCAAAACCACGACGCTGTATGCCGCGCTGCGCACGCTCGACGGCCACACGCGCAACATCATCACCGTCGAGGACCCGGTCGAATACGATCTGCCCGGCGTCGCGCAGATTCACGTCAACACGCGCATCGACCTGAGTTTCGCGCGCGCGCTGCGCTCGATCCTGCGCCAGGACCCGGACGTCATCATGATCGGCGAAATCCGCGACCTCGAAACCGCGCAGATCGCGGTGCAGGCGTCGCTGACCGGTCACATGGTGCTTGCCACCCTGCACACCAACGACGCGCCTTCGGCGGTCACACGCCTGATCGACATGGGCGTCGAACCCTTCCTGCTCGCCTCGACGCTGCGCGGCGTGCTCGCACAGCGGCTCGTGCGCAAACTGTGTACGCACTGCCGCAGCGCGCATGCCGCCGACCCAGCCGACCGCGCCGCAGTCGGCCCCGGCTGCCCGGAAACGCTGTGGAAACCCGTCGGCTGTGCCGCCTGCGGCCACACCGGCTACAACGGCCGGACCGGCGTCTACGAACTGCTCAGCGTCGACGATTCGGTCGAACGGCTGATCCACGACCAGGCCGCCGAAGGCGTATTGCGCGAGGCGGCGCAGCGCACCGGCCTGCGCTCCTTGAAGGGGGACGGCTTGCGCCTGCTCGCGCAGGGCGTCACCTCGGCCGAGGAACTGCTGCGCGTCACGCGCGACTAATACGCCCATGGCCGCTTTCCAGTACCGCGCAATCGACGCCGACGGACGCAGCCTGACCGGCATCGTCGAAGCCGACAGCGCCCGCATCGCCCGCGCGCAACTGCGCGAACGCGGACTCTTTCCGCTCGAAGTCGCCGCCAGCGGCAGCCGCAAGGCCGGGCTCGGCGCGGCGAAAAAATTGCGCGAATCGGAACTCGTGCTACTCACGCGCCAATGGGCCGCCCTGCTGACTTCCGGCCTCACGGTCGAACAGGCGCTCTCCGCGCTCGGCGAGCAGGCCGAACGCGACGCGGTGCGCCAGGTGCTCGCCGGGGTGCGCAGCGAAATCCTCGCCGGCTATTCGCTACGCGCCGCGCTCGACCGCCACGCGACTTCGTTTCCGACGATCTACCGCGCCTCGATCGCGGCGGGGGAAAAATCCGGCGAACTGGCGAAGGTCATGAACCAGCTCGCCGACTATCTCGAACGCCGCGACGAACTCCGCCGCAAAACCCTGCAAGCGCTGATTTACCCGGCCATCGTCGCAACCGTCGCGCTGCTCGTGGTGACGGGTCTGCTGACCTATGTCGTGCCGCAGGTCGTCTCGGTTTTCCAAAGCAGCAAACAAACCTTGCCCTGGCTCACGCGGGCGCTGATGGGCCTCTCGGCATTCCTGCGCGGCTGGGGCTGGCTGCTGGCGCTGGCGATCGCGGGCGGCGTCGCCGGCTTCCGCTACAGTCTGCGCGAGGACGCGCTGCGCCGCCGCTGGGACGCCTGGCTGCTCGCGCTGCCGCTCGTCGGCCGCCACCTGCGCGCGCTCGACACGACGCGCTTCGCAAGCACGCTCGCGATCCTCGTCGGCAGCGGCGTGCCCTTGCTCGCGGCGCTCGACGCCGGGCGGCAGGTCGTCACCCGCCTACCCTTGCGCGAAGCGATCGGCCAGGCGGCGGACCGTGTGCGCGAAGGCATGAGCCTGTCGCGCGCGCTCGGCGCGACGCGCCGCTTTCCGCCGCTGCTGGTGCATATGATTGCGAGCGGCGAGGCAACCGGACAGCTCGACCAGATGCTCGAACGCGCCGCCCGCCTCCAGCAAGGCGAACTGGAAACCCGCACCGCACTGCTGACGAGCCTGCTCGAACCGCTGCTCCTGCTCGGCATGGGCGGCATGGTGCTGGTTATCGTGCTCGCCGTCATGCAGCCGATCATCGAAATGAACACTTTATTGAAATGAAACAGCGCGGGCGCACAATCCGCCTTCGGAGGAAACAATCCATGCAAAACCAATTCAAACGCCGCAACGGCTTTACCTTGATCGAAGTGATGGTCGTGATCGTGATTCTCGGCGTGCTCGCCGCCTTGATCGTGCCGAAGGTCATGGGCCGCCCGGACGAAGCGCGCGTCGTCGCCGCCAAGCAGGACATCGCCGCGATCAGCCAGGCGCTCAAGCTCTACAAACTCGACAACCGCCGCTATCCGACGACAGAACAGGGGCTGTCGGCGCTCGTCGTCAAACCTTCGCTCGCACCGCTGCCGGACAACTGGAAAGCCGGCGGCTATCTCGAAAAACTACCGAAAGACCCGTGGGGCAACGACTACCAATACCTTTCGCCGGGCGTGCATGGCGAGTTCGATGTCTTCAGTTACGGCGCCGACGGCCAGCCCGGCGGCGAAGGCGTCGATGCCGACATCGGCAACTGGATGATTTGATTGCGCTGGGTGGGGTATGCGTAAAAATGGGTTGTTTCTCCCTGAATGCCAACCTAAGTTCACAATCAAAACGCTCGCGAAATCGTGCGGCACGCTATGTTTCGACAACTAGATACCGCTGACAGCGTGCGCCGCGAGGTGGCTCCCATGATCGCCCGGAAGCGCAAGTCCGAACTGGGCCAGTTCATGACGCCTGCGAGCGTGGCCCGCTTCATGGCGGACATGTTCCCACCCAGCGCTCTGCAAACCTGCCGCCTGCTGGATGCCGGCGCGGGCGTGGGCTCTCTTTCCTGCGCCTTTCTTGACCGCTGGGTGGCCGGCGGCTTCGACTTCGAGACCGTGGAGGTCGCCGCCTACGAGATTGACGGCACGCTGCGGGAACACCTCAGGCAACACCTGGAAAGCTACCGCGGAGTCCAGGCCCAAGTCATCGCCGGGGACTACATCCTGGCGACCGCCAACAATTTGCTCACAACCAGACAGACCACGGGCTACACCCACGCCATCCTCAACCCGCCCTACAAGAAGATCAACAGCCAGTCAGCCCACCGGCTGGCCTTGCGCGCCGCCGGTATCGAAACGGTGAACCTGTATTCGGCCTTCGTCGCGCTGGCCGTAGCGCAGGCCGCGCCGGGCGGCCAGATCGTGGCGATCATCCCGCGCAGTTTCTGCAATGGGCCGTACTACCGCCCGTTCCGCGACTTCATCCTTGAACATGCAGCCATCCGCCACATGCACCTCTTCGAGTCGCGCAACAAGGCATTCAAGGACGATGAAGTGCTGCAAGAGAACGTCATCATCCGCCTTGAACGCGGCGGCCAGCCGGCGCCAGTGACAATCACCACTTCGACCGACGACCGTTTCACCGACCTTGCCACCCACGCACACCCGTTCGAGCAGATTGTGTTCCCGGATGACCCGGAACGCTTCATCCACGTGCCTACGTCGCCCGAGACCAGCGCTATTGAACTGTCGTCCGCCGTGCGCTGCACACTGGCCGATCTGGGCATCAAGGTATCGACCGGGCCGGTAGTGGACTTCCGGCTGAAAGAACATTTGCGGGACATGCCGCAAGACGGCGCCGTGCCCCTGATTTATCCAGGTCACCTGAGCGGCGCCAGCACGCTGTGGCCGGTGCCGGGCTTGAAGAAACCAAACGCGATCCTGCGCAACGGCGAGACGGAAAAATGGCTTTACCCGAACGGGTTTTATTGCGCGGTGCGCCGCTTTTCATCGAAGGAAGAAAAGCGCCGCGTGATGGCCAGCGTGGTCGATCCTTCGGCCTTCGGCGGCCATGCCGTGCTGGGCTTTGAAAACCACCTCAACCTCTTTCACGACAACCGGCGCGGCTTGCCTGAACTGCTGGCAAGAGGCTTGGCCGTGTTCCTGAATTCAAGCGCCGTGGACGAAAGCTTTCGTCGCTTCAACGGACACACACAGGTCAATGCCACCGACCTCAAGCTGATGAAGTACCCAAGCCGAGCGGCTCTGATCGAGCTGGGCCAATGGGCCAAACAGCAAGAAGAAATCACGCAGGAGATGATCGACGAACGAGTCGGAGCGCTGATGGCATGACCGACAAGAAGAACGAGACCATTGAGGCCGCGCGCCAGATCATCATTTCGCTGGGCCTGCCGCGAGCGCAGCAAAACGAGCGATCGGCCCTATCCTTGCTGGCCCTGCTGAACCTCACGCCAGATAAACCGTGGTCGCGGGCGGAAAATCCGTTGATTGGCACCACGCCGATCATGGATTGGGCGCGTGAGCACTACGGCAAGGAGTATGCCCCGAACACCCGGGAAACAGTGCGCCGCCAGACCCTGCACCAGTTCTGCGAGGCCGGCGTGGCCCGCTGCAACCCAGACCAGCCCGACCGCCCGACAAACAGCCCGAAAACCATCTATCAGATCGAGCCCGCCGCGTTGGAACTGCTGCGCTCGTTCGAAACGAGGCACTGGCACGACAAGCTCGCCGCTTACCTGGCCGTGCGTGAAACGCTGATCGCCAGGTACGCCAAGGAACGCGCGCAGAACCGCATTCCGGTCGAGATTGCGCCGGGCCAGCAAATCACCCTCAGCCCCGGTGCGCATAGTGAACTGATCCGCGCCATTATTGAAGACTTCGCACCCCGCTTTGCGCCGGGCAGCGTACTGGTCTATGCCGGCGATACAGGTGACAAATGGGGCTACTTCGACGCCGCACTGTTGGCAAAGCTGGGCGTCAACGTGGACTCGCACGGCAAGATGCCCGACGTGGTTTTGCACTTCACCAAGAAAAACTGGCTGCTGCTGGCAGAGTCCGTTACCAGTCACGGGCCGGTTGATGGCAAGCGCCACGCCGAACTCGCCAAGCTGTTTGCCAGCTCCAAGGCCGGACTGGTCTATGTCACCGCCTTTCCGAACCGCGCCATCATGGGCCACTACATTGGCGAGATCGCGTGGGAAACCGAGGTTTGGGTGGCTGATGCGCCGTCACACCTGATCCACTTCAATGGCGTGCGCTTCCTCGGGCCGTATCAAAGCGGAAGTTAAAGACATGATTAAAGACAGCCGCTGCCTTCATGAATACCTATTGCGCCCTGGGCCGAGTATGTCTTTGTCGCCTTCGCCTCGCCGCGCTGTCCGCGGCTTCACGCTGATCGAAGTGATCGTGGTGCTCGTGATCCTCGCGATTACGGCCACCGTGGTCAGCTTCAGCATCGAAGGCATGCAGGCGCGCGAAACGGCGCGCGAGGTCGACCGCCTGCGGCTCGTGCTCGAAGCCGCGGGCGAACGCGCGGCCACCCACGGCGCGCCGATTGCGGCGGAATTTCTGCCCGGCCGCTACCGTTTCAGCGAACTCGACGCGGAAGGCCAATGGCGTCCGATCGCGGAAGGCGATCCGCTCGCCGAGCGCACGCTGCCCGAAGCGCTCTCCTGGGCGGGCTTGAGCGTCGAAGGCCATGCCGCCAACGCCAGCCCTCCGCTCGTATTCGGCGCTGAAATGCCGCAGTTCGAGCTGCGACTGAATACGCCGGAAGGCCAACGCATCTACCGTTCGCGCAGCGACGGCTCCGTGATCCTCGAACCGCTCGCGCAGGGGCCGGCCGCATGAGCCCGCCGCCCACAAACCGCGCGCTCGGCTTCACGCTGCTCGAAGTGCTCGTCGCGCTCGCGATTCTGGCCATAGTCTTAAGTGCGGGCTTCCGCGCCGTCGGACTCGCCACGGGCAATGTGCAGGAACTGCGCGAGCGCCAGCTCGCCGAGTGGGTCGCGCTGAATCGGCTGGCGAGCCATCGCATCATCGGCGAATTTCTCGACACCGGCACCTACACTGGCACGGAACAGCAAGCGAGCTATACCTTTGAGTGGAAGGAAGAAGTCCAGAATACGCCGAACGCACTGGTACGCCGCACCACGGTACGCGTGTATCGGCCGGGCGACGACAGTCATGCCTTGAGTCAATTGGCGGGCTTTATGGTCAGGCCGCTGCAATGAACGCGCAGCGCAGACAAACCGGCCTGACGCTGATCGAGCTGATGATCGCGATTGCGATCTTCGCCGTGCTGGGTGTGATCTCCTACCGCGCGGTCAGCAGCATGGGCGACAGCCGGGAGCGCGTCGATGTGGCGCTCAACCGCTGGCGCACGATAGACCGCGTGATGCAATTGATTGAGAACGATCTGACCCAGCTCGCACCGCGCTGGCAATATGACAATGCTCCGCTAGCCGCTCCGCCGATCACCTTGGTCAAAGGCGAAGAGCGCGACGAACTGCAATTAGTGCGTCTCGACGGCGCGCAAGGCGGCTTGCAGCGGCGCATCTATCGCGTGGAAAACAACCGACTGATGCTCGTGCGCATGCCGGCCTCGAACGTCAGCAATGCACAGCAGAGCGGGGAAGCGCTGCTCGATCAAGTCAAAACCCTGCGCTGGCGCTTCGTCAATGCCGCCGGGCAGGAATTCGACACCTGGCCGCCGCCGGATACCCAGGACCGGTTTCCGGCCGGTGTGAGAATCGAACTGGAGCTTGCCGATGCGGGCCTCGTCAAACGTGTCTTCGCGCTACGCTGAGAACCTGTTTAGAATCTGTCGCGAGAGGCTGGCAGCGGGGCGAAGAGCAGCGCAGGAACCGGAGTTTATAAGTGATAAATGAGGATTCCGAGCAGCGCATGAGCCCCAATCACAGCCTCGCAGCAAGATTACAAACAGGTTCTGAACGCGGCGTCGCCATGATCATGGCGATGCTCACGGTCGCGCTCGTCGCCATACTCGCGGCGGGCATCGTGGCCGCTTATGGTTTCGCGGTCGATAGCGTTTCTGGCCGGCACGATCTCGATCAGGCGCGCTGGCTCGCGCGCGGCGCGATCGACTGGGCGCGCAATGTGCTGGCCGAGGATAAACGCCGCACCGGCGCGGTCGATCAGCTCGGCGAAACCTGGGCGACGAAGATTCCGCCAACGCCCGTGGACGAGGGTGAAGTCAGCGGCGAAATCGAAGACCTCTCGGGCCGCTTCAATCTGAACTCACTCGTGGACGCCAGCGGCGCGCGCAACATTCCGGGCGAGAACGCCTTCATCGAACTGCTGCAAATCGCTGGCGAACCGGCCGGGCAGGCCACGCTGCTGGCCAGCAATCTGCGCCTATGGATCGATGCGGCGAGCGAGCCGAACGACGCCTATCAGCCCGCGCTGCCGAATAACAGCGTTCCGCCCAACGCGCCGCTCGTGACGCCGGACGAACTGATCCAGGTTCCGGGCTTCGACGGCGCGCTCGTCGAACGCATCAAGCCTTTCGTCACCGCGGTCAAACCGGGCGCACTGCTGAATGTGAATACCGCGAGCGCCGAAGTGCTCGCGGCCGTCCTGAGCGCGCTCGGACGGATCGGCGACCCGAACGCCCCGGCCGTGACGCTCGACCGCGCGCGCCAGATCGTGAGCAACCGCAACACGGCTGCATACATCGACATACCCACTTTTGTGGCCAACAATCAGGATTTGCAGCTTCCCGGCAACCCCGCAAGTTACCTCTCGGTCGGCAGCCAATACTTTTTGGCCTCGGGCCGCGCAAAATTCGGCTCGGCCGTGACGCGCATGCAAGTCCTGCTCGACCGCGGCGCACCCGACAATCCGTCCCAAAATTGGCCGAACATCGTTTGGCAACAGATCCTATGAGCATTCTCCGCCTGTATATCGACGAGCACTGGCCCGAACAGCCGTCCTGCCAATGGGCGCTGCTCGGCGCGAACGGCCTGCCCGTCTCGGAAGGCCACAGCGAACCGCGCCATTGGCCCGCCGCGCAGCGCTGCGAAGTCTTGCTGGCCGGCGCGCAGAGCGTCTGGCTCAGCGCGCGGCTGCCCAAAGCGTCCAAACGCGAGCAGGAACGCCTGCTGCGTTTCGCGTTCGAAGACCAGCTCGTGCAGGAACCGGACAGCCAGCATTTCCGCCTCACCGATCACGACGGCGAACAGGCGCGGGTGATCGTCGTCGCGCGCGAACGGCTGCGCCAGCTCCTCGCCCAGCTCGCGGCGCTCGGCCGAGCACCGCAGCACATGCAGTCCGAACTGGAAACCGATGCGCCACAAGACGGCATCTGGCAACTCGACATCGCCACAACGCACGGCATCCTGCGCGGAACCGGTGCAAATGCCTTCGCGATCGACCTCGCCGGCGGCGAAGTTCCGCCCGCCCTGCTCGCCGCCGCGCAAACGGCGCGCACGGCCACGCGGCTCCCGGCCAAGCTCGTCCTGCGCTACGCGCCCGAAGCGCCGGCTATCGACGCACACGCCTGGGAAAACGCGCTCGGCATGCCGGTGGAGCTTGGCCCCGCCTACCGCTGGGCGCAGTTCGCGCCGGGAACGAACATCCTGCAAGGCGAATTCCGCCCCGCCGGCCAGGGCGGCGCGGCGTTCAAGCGGCTCAAAGCGCCGCTGATGCTGCTCGGCGGCGTCGTGGCGCTGAGTTTGTTGGCCTCGCTCGGTGAAGTGCTGTGGCAGCGCCAGCAACTCAGCGAAGCGCGCGCAAAAATGCAAACCGTGTTCCGCAGCGCATTCCCGAATCAGCCGCTCGTCGACGCCCCGGCTCAAATGCGCAGCCAACTCAACCAGATCCGCCGTACGCGCGGTTTGCTCGGCGACGACGATCTGCTCGCCCTGCTGGCCTCGGTCGGCGAAGCGCTCGGCGCAGATGCGCGCGACGCCGTCAGCGACATGCGCTACGAAGCCGGCCGCCTCGAACTCACACTCGCCGCGCAAGCCGCCGGCGATACCGACGCCATCGTCAAACGCCTTCAGGCGCGCGGCCTCGCGGCCGGAAAATTGGCCGACGGCAAACTCGCCCTGCGCCGGGAGATCGGTAAATGAAGCACCTCCTTACCCTGTTGCGGCAAGCCCGCGCCGCCTGGAATGCGCGTGCGCCGCGCGAACGGCTCATGCTCGCCGTGATGAGCGCGGTCGTGCTCGTGGCCTTGCTGTGGTCGCTCGTCGACTGGACCCGCGCGGAACGTCAGCGCCTCAGCGCCGCGCTGCCTGCCGCGCAAGCCCAGCTTGCGGCGATGCGCGACGCCGCCGCCGAACTCGAACGGCTCCAGCGCGAGCCGCCGCGCAGCGCGCCGGCCCCCGCGAGCGCGGCCAAAACGCTGGAGAACAGCGCCAAGGCGCGCGGGCTGAACATCGAGGTCAAGCCGGGAACGGATAGCATCCGCATCAACGGCAGCGGCGGCTTTGATCCGGTCATCGAATGGCTGGCGGAAATGCAGCGCGATTCCGGCCTGCGCATCGTGCGCCTGAACGCGAATCGCGACGGCGCGGGGGTTCGGATCGAAGCCGAACTAGGATCGGGCGAACACTAGAGCATTTTTGATTTGATCCGGGACATTTTTTCTTCCGCCGCCATGTATAGGTTGGCGGTAAGCGCAGCGAACCCCAACATGGGGCGGCAGGGATAAGGCGATTGTGGTTGTGTATCGCTGCTCTGTTGGGGTTCGCCTGCGGCTCACCACCAACCTATAAATTTTGAGGTAGTTGAGTGTGTGCAATTAAACAAAAACAGCTCTAATCAATGTTGCTCCGAATCGCTTTATTCCTGGTTCTGTTGCCGCTTGCGCTGATCGCGCAGGCTCCCGCCTGGCTCGCGGACAGTGCGCTTGAACACGCCACAGACGGCGCGATCCGCCTGACGGCAATCGAAGGCAGCCTGTGGAACGGCCAGGGCGCGCTCGTCGCGATCGACCCGCAAAGCCGCCGCGCCCTGCCCTGGACCACGCTGAGCTGGCGCTGGCGTCCGCAACGGCTTTTGCAGGCGGAAACGGCCTGGACGCTTACCGCGGACAATCGTCCGGCCGGCGAAATCGGCATCGGCCCGCATGGCTGGCGCGCGGATGGCTTGAGTTTCGCCGCGCCGGCGCGTTTTCTGCTCGAACGGATTCCGAACACTTTCGCCCACCTCGGCTGGCGCGGCGATCTGCGCCTCGAATCGCAGCAATGGCGCTGCACTTGGGAGTTCCATTGCAACGGCCATTTCGATCTACGCTGGACCAACGCGAGCGTCGACGTTTTGCGCAACCGCACGCTCGGGGATTATCAGCTCACGACGCAGGGCGAAACCGGCCGCCTGCACTTCGCGCTTACGACGCTTACGGGGGACGCCCGCCTGCAAGGGGAAGGCCATTGGGAGCCAAGTGGAGTCTGGCATTTTTCCGGCACGATCGAGGGCGATCCAAGCCTAATGCAGCGGCTGCCGGCGGTGGCGAATCAATGGGTCCAGCCGAGCGGCAAGCCCGGCGCTTATCGTTTTGAACTGGGCGGCTAAGAAACTGTTTACGATCTTCGGAGCAGCATCTGACTGGTGGCAGGCGTAATGGCGCGCGATTCAGGGATCAAGGAATAAAAAGCATGGCACGAATAGAGAACCACAAGTACAGCATCGAAGAAGCGTTTCGGGAGTGCTTTTATATCATCCCTGACTACCAGCGCGAGTACGTCTGGACGGACAAGGAAGTGCACCAGTTGCTTGAGGACATCAACGAGCAGATCGATGCGGGGACGACGCGGGAATACTTCATCGGCACCGTGCTGGTGTCACCGACTGACCAGAAGAACCATTACGAGGTCATCGACGGGCAGCAACGTTTGACCACGTTCTTCCTGCTGCTGTGCGCGTTGAAGCACTTGTTTCAGGGTGAGCCACAGCGGCAAACCGTCAGCAGCTTGATTTCGACCAGCTATACGGACAGCGACGGCGAGACGCGAACCAGCTTGAAGCTGGAGCCGCGCTACGAGAACGCGGGCGAGGTCATCACCAAACTGGTAGAGCTGGACACCGATCCGGAGTCCGTGCAAACGGGCATTCAATCATCGGGCATCGCCAGCTTCGGGTCGCTGGAAAACTTAACCAACGCCTACAGCACGCTGTACCGCTACCTGAAGGACAACTACGACAGTCCGGCCAAGCTGAAGAAGTATTGGGGTTATCTAGCCAACAACGTGGTGTTTATTCAGATCTCCACAGACGTGAGCAGCGCCCTGAAGATTTTCGAAACCATCAACGAGCGTGGCGTCGGCCTCAACCCGATGGATTTGCTGAAAAACTTGCTGTTCACGCAGGTGAAGCAGGCGCAGTTCACCCAGCTCAAGGATGAGTGGAAGAAGATCACCAAGCCACTGGAGAAGGAGAAAGAAAAGCCGCTGCGCTTCCTGCGCTACTTCCTGATGGCGAACTACGTCATCAAGAATGACCGTGGCGACGCGGTAGTGCGCGAGGACGAAATCTACGACTGGTTCGTGGACAAGGAAAACGCGGCGCTGTGTGACTACGCAGGCAAGCCCTTCGAGTTCGTGCGCAAGGTCATCCGCAACGTCGAGCACTACCTTGCGTTCGCCAGCGGACAGGGTAACGACGACAAGCCTAGTCTTGTAATGGACAGCCTCAAGCGACTGGCAGGCGGAGCCTTCAGCTTGCACTACGTCCTGCTGCTGGCAGCGGCCAGTTTCCCGAAGCCGTTGTTCGACCATTTTGTGGCGCAGTTGGAGAGCTTCCTTTTCTACTACATTTTTACCAAGACGCCGACCAAAGATCTGGAGCGCAACTTCTCCCAATGGGCCGACGAACTGCGCGACATTGCCGCTGTTACTGATCCAGTGAAACAGAAGGAACAGCTCAACGCCTTCATCACCAACCGCTTCGACACGAACATGGCGGGTAAATCGCAGGAATTGCTCGATGCGCTACGGCGCTTTACGTTGTATTCGATGCAGAAGTACCGGACACGCTACCTGCTGGCACGGCTAACGCAGCACGTCGAAATGGCTTTCTGCGGCTTGAAGACGCGGGGCAATCTAGAGCCGTTCACTAATCTGGAGATCGAACACATTCTGCCTGGCACACCAAAAGCGGAACTGCGCGTCAAGTGGGAGAACGAAAATCCGGGGGCTGCCTACGACGACTATGTAAACCGGCTGGGCAACCTGACCTTGCTGGAGAAACCCATCAATATCGTCGCGAGTAATGACTTCTACGCGGCGAAACAGGTCGAATACCGCAAAAGCGGCAATTACTTGACCCGCAGCTTGGTTGAACTGACAGATGTTGGACAGAACACTTCTATCTCCAGGATCAACGCAAAGCTGGAAGTGTTCCCGTCATGGGATGCCTCGTCCATCGAGAAGCGGCATGAAATGCTCATCGTCTTGGCACAGGATGTTTGGAAGACCGCCCCAACTGACGTCTGATGAGGAAGCACAATCAAATCGGCGCAGTTCCTGGTCCGCAGCAGGCCAACCACGCTAAGAAGCGAAGCGCTCGCCGAGCCATACCGTCAGAATCAACGCGAGCGGCACGCAAACGATGAAGACCCGTACGACCCAGGCGATGAACGGATGCGCTAAGCGGGTTTCGATGAAAAACCGCGCAACGATCCATCCCTTGAACCATATGATTGCGGCCACCGGCAACTGAAGCCACGCGGCGTGCCCCGACCAGCGCGCCAGCCACAGGCTGAAACCCGTGAGCGCGAGGAGACCCAGCCAGGCAAAAAACAGCGGCGTCACCGATGTCGTCAAGGTCGAATGATCGGGATCAGTTTTCATGCTCAGGCCAATACGTAGAAGAGCGGGAAAATAATCAGCCAGATGATGTCCGTGGCATGCCAATAACTCGCCAGCGCTTCGAGCCCGTTGTACTGCTCCGGCGTATAGCCGCCGACCAAATGACGCCCGAGCACCCAGGAAAGCCCGAGAATGCCCCAGGAGCCATGCACCAGATGGGTAAAGGTCAGGTAGTAGTAAACCGTGAAGAAGATGCCCGCCTTGCCGTTGATGCCGTGCGCCAGATTCCACTGGATTTCGAAATACTTCGTCAGCGGATAACCGAGCGCGATGACTAACGCGCCGATCAGCCAATAGATCGATTCACGGCGGTGTCCCGCGCGTATCCGCGCGACCGAGCAGGCAATAAAAAAGCTGCTGGTGACCATCAGCAGCGTGATCGTGGTGCCGGCAACGACCGACAGCCGCGCCGCGCCTTGACGGAACTGATCGGGGAAATGGGCGCGGGCGACGAAATAAACCGTGAATAGCACAAGGAACTCGACGAATTCACAGGTGACGCCGACCCAGATCCCGTGATTGCCCGGAATGCGCCGTGTCCAGCGCTGGGGCTGGAGTTCAGGCTGGGGCTCCTCATCGGCATCGATTGTCGGAAGTACCGCGCTGCTCATGTTTGCTCTATAAATTTGTGGAATATTCGCGGCTCGCACCAGGCGCTTAACGTGAGCCGCCGGCGATCCTAGCGCCCGCGATAGCGGTATTTCTTGATCGAAATGAAGCGCGACGTTTCTCCCGGTCTTTCGCATTCGAACGGCTAGATCGATCGGGCAGCCGCAATTCCAAAAGAACTAGTTCTTTCGTCTTGGCATCCCTCGCCGGGCTATCTCCATTGTGAGATTTTGATACAGGTCATGGAGCCCGCCCGAACTAAAGATTCAAAATCTTTACATCTTCAACTCCGGAGCTCCCGCCCAAAGACGGGAAACCAGCACAATGAGGATCATTTCATGAGCGGCATATTCACCAAAGCGATGGCGCGCAATATTTTTTACGGCGGGACGGTGTTCTTTTTCCTGCTGTTTCTTGCGCTGACCTTCAATACCACCCGCGAGCTACCGCAGCGCGACAACCGGGCCAAGTTGACGCCCGCGGTCGCCGCGGGGAAGAAACTGTGGGAGACGAACAACTGCATCGGCTGTCATACCCTGCTCGGCGAAGGCGCCTATTTCGCGCCTGAACTCGGCAATGTCTACAAGCGCCGCGGCCCAGAGTTCATCAAAGCCTGGATCAAGGCCCAGCCGACCGGCGTACCAGGCCGCCGGCAGATGCCGCAATTCCACTTCAGCGACGCTGATCTCGACAATCTCGTGGAGTTTCTCAAGTACTCCTCCGAGATCAACACCTCCAACTGGCCGCCAAATATCGAAGGCTGAGCCCGCCATCCCGAGCTAGTCCTTGAGGGGATTCAAACCATGCAATACAAAACTCAAGCGGTCGCCAAGCCCTATTTCATCGCCGCAATCGGGCTTTTCGTCGGCCAAATCCTGTTCGGCCTGATCATGGGTCTACAGTACGTCATCGGCGATTTTCTGTTCCCCGCGATACCGTTCAACATCGCCCGGATGGTGCACACCAACCTGCTCATCGTCTGGCTGTTGTTCGGCTTCATGGGCTCGGCCTATTACCTGGTGCCGGAGGAATCCGAAACCGAGCTGTTCAGCCCGAAACTGGCGCTCGTGATGTTCTGGATTTTCCTCGTCGCCGGCGCGCTAACCGTCGTCGGTTACCTGGCGCTGCCTTACGCGACGCTCGCAAAGTTGACCGGGAACGATCTGCTCGCCACGATGGGACGGGAATTCCTCGAACAGCCGCTGATCACCAAAGTCGGCATCGTCGTCGTCGCCCTGGCCTTCCTGTTCAATATCACGATGACCGTGCTGAAAGGGCGCAAGACGGCGATCAGCATGGTGCTGCTGCTCGGTTTGTGGGGGCTGGCGGTGTTCTTCCTGTTCTCGTTCTACAACCCGGACAACCTCGTGCTGGATAAGTTTTACTGGTGGTGGGTCGTGCATCTGTGGGTTGAAGGCGTTTGGGAACTGATCCTCGGCGCGCTGCTTGCCTTCGTGCTGATCAAGGTCACCGGCGTCGACCGCGAAGTGATCGAGAAGTGGCTCTACGTCATCATTACGCTGACCCTGGTCACCGGCGTGATCGGCACCGGCCACCACTACTACTGGATCGGCACGCCGGAATACTGGCAATGGTGGGGCTCGGTGTTTTCCGCGCTGGAGCCGATTCCGTTCTTCGCCATGACGGTGTTCGCCTTCAACATGGTGAGCCGCCGCCGCCGCGAGCATCCCAACCGCGCCGCCACCTTGTGGGCGCTCGGCACCGGCGTGATGTCCTTCCTCGGTGCAGGGCTGTGGGGCTTCCTGCACACCTTGGCGCCGGTGAATTACTACACCCACGGCACCCAGATCACCGCCGCCCACGGACACATGGCGTTTTACGGCGCCTATGTGATGGTCGTGCTGTGCATGATCAGCTATGCCATGCCGATCCTGCGCGGCCGCGCCGCCAATTCGGACAAAGCGCAAGTGGTGGAAATGTGGGGGTTTTGGCTGATGACAGTCGCAATCGTTTTCATCACCCTGTTCCTCACCGGCGCCGGCATCCTGCAAGTGTGGCTACAGCGGATTTCCGCGACGCCGCTATCGTACATGGCCACGCAGGATCAGATCATGGTGTTCTACTGGCTGCGTGAATGGACCGGCGTGATGTTCCTGATCGGCCTGGTGGTTTATATCGCAAGCTTCTTCATCGGAGGAGACAAGAAGGCGGCGACCGCCTGAGCGCCTGAGAAAGCCCCTGGATCGCTCCGGGGGCTCCGGCGCAAACCGCGCTGTTCTCTGTTAAGTCCGTTGTACTACCCATCCTGGACCGGCTCTCATGCTTGCCGCCGACACTCCCCTCCCCTCTCTCGACACGCCACCGGCCGGCACGCCTCGTTTAGCCGGCGATCTGGCGATCTGGATTTTCATCCTCGCCGAACTGCTCGCCTTCGGCGCATTCTTCGCCGCCTATGCCTTCACGCGCGCCCATCACATCGAATTGTTCACGCACGAGCAACAAGCGCTCAATCGCATCACCGGCGCGATCAACACCATGCTGTTGCTGACATCGAGCTATTTCGTCGTGCGCGCCGTGCAGGCCGCCGAACGTTCGGCTCCCGCGCCGTGCGCGCGCTGGCTGGTCGCGGCGATTGCCTGCGGCGTGGGTTTTATCGTCATAAAGCTGCATGAATATAGCGCCGCGTTCGAGCGGGGCGTCACGCTGTCCAGCAGCCCTTTTCACATGTTCTATCTGTCGCTGACCTTTTTCCATTTCATGCATGTTCTCCTCGGCCTGGTGATTCTTTCCGCCTTATGGCTGGGCGCGCGCGCCGGCCGCTACCGGCCGAATGACATGAACGGTCTGGAAAGCGGCGCGGCGTATTGGCACATGGTGGACCTGGTGTGGCTGGTCCTTTTCCCGCTGGTTTACGTGATTCACTGAGGAGCCCGCCCGATGTCCAGCCTTCATGGCAGCCCCGCACGCGCCACCTGGCTTTGGCTGCTGCTCATCGCCGGAACGCTACTCACGCTCGCGATTGGCGAAGAGGGTGCGGCCGGGATCGGGATCGTCGCACTGCTCGCGGTCATATCGCAGATCAAGGGCAGCGTGATCATTCTCGATTACATGGCTCTGCGCCACGCGCCGCTGTTATGGCGGATCGTTGTGCCGGGCTGGATGATCGCGGTGTGGTCATTGATCGCGATTGCTTACTGGAGCGGATTACCGCGATGAAAACCGAACATCACATGCTTCCCTTTTATGAGCCGGCCGGCGACGAAATCACGCTTTTCGAGCATGCCTGGAAGAATCGCCTGCCGCTTCTGATCAAGGGCCCGACCGGCTGCGGCAAAACCCGTTTCGTCACCCATATGGCGGCCCGCCTGAATCTGCCGCTATACACCGTGGCCTGCCATGACGATTTAACCGCCGCCGACCTCATCGGCCGCCATCTACTCGGCGACGGGCACACGCAATGGTGTGACGGCCCGCTGACCCGGGCGGTGCGCGAAGGCGGCATCTGTTATCTCGACGAGGTGATCGAAGCGCGCAAGGACACCACCGTCGTGCTGCACCCGTTGGCCGACGACCGCCGCTTGTTACCAATCGAACGCACCGGAGAACTGCTGCAAGCGCCACCGGCTTTCATGCTCGTGGTGTCGTACAACCCCGGTTATCAGAATCTGCTCAAAGGCATGAAGCCTTCGACACGGCAGCGTTTCGTCAGCCTGCGCTTCGACTTTCCCTCGCCCGCGCGCGAAGCGGCGATTCTCATTGGCGAAGCCGGCTGCGACGCCGATCTTGCCCGGCGTCTGGTATCGATCGCGGGCAGTCTGCGCGCGCTCAAGGAACACGATCTCGAAGAAGCCGCCAGCACGCGCCTGCTGGTTTATGCCGCGCTCCTGATCAAGGACGGCATGGACCCGGTCGCGGCCTGCCGCGCGGCCATCGTCGAAAGCCTGACCGACGACGCGGAGATCGCGGAAGCCTTGATGGAAGTCGCCGCCGCCACTTTCGGGCGTTGATACCAAATGGAAGAAGCCGTCGGCAAACTTTGGCACCGCCTGATTACCCGGGCAGCGGGAACGAGCTATCCCGGCGCGGCCGTCACGCTGAAAGAAATCGAACGCACCGCGGGCGTGCTTTTCCGTGCGCTCGGCGGCGACGGCGGTTTGCGTCTGGCAGCCGCTACTCACGACTCTCACGGCGCCCGGCGCAGCCTGCTTGCCCGCCTCGCAGGCAGCGGCGAAAAAACCGCGCGCGCGCGCATCGACGACACCACGCTGCGGCTGCCGCCGGAAATCAGCATCTTTCCGCAACGCGCACTCAACCACGATCTGTATTTATGGCTGGCCGCGCTCGCCGCCGCCTTTGCCTTGACCGAGGAGTCGGAAACACAGCCGGACTTCAGCCCCGACGCCGAACTGCACCGCAACCAATCCGCCACGCTGCATGTTCTGCGCACCTGGCCCGGTTTCGCCGGGCGCTACCGCCGCCTGGTTGCCGCGACCCTGGCCTCCCGTCTCGACCCGGCCCGGCTCCCGCCCGCCGAAGCCGAACGCGAGCGTGCCTTGCGCCGCGCGCTCGAAGCGCCGGGCAGCGTGACCCATCTGCCCGCCGTGCCGCGCAATGCGCCGCCGGCCATGCCGATCCCGCTCTGGCTCGCCCCCGCGCACGAGCATGCCCCGGAGCCCGTGCGCACACACACAGAACAAGGCAGCGGTTCCACGACGGGGAAAGATGAAAAACGCGCCCATCGTGCCGAGCGGGTCAAACCGCCGGAGAAAAAACACGGCTTGCTCATGCTGCTTCGCGCCGAAAGCCTGCTCTCGGTCGCCGAGTTCATCAAAGTCGACCGCAGTCTGGATGACGACGCGGACCCCGACGCCGCCGCGGCAGCAGCCAATCTCGACCATCTTTCGCTGATCGGCAGCGGCGAACGCGTCGCCTCGAAAATACGTTTCGACCTCGATTTACCCTCCGCCGCCGAGGACGATGCCGTGCTCGGCGATGGCATTCCCCTGCCCGAATGGGATTACCGCAAACGCTTGCTGCGCGAAGATTATGTGCGTGTGCAGGAAATGGTCGCCAACCCAAACGATCCGCGCGCCGCCCCGACACCGTTGCCCGAGCGCCTGCGTCGCAGCGCGCGTAGCCTGCGCCAGCAATTCGCCGCATTGCAACCCGGCCGCCGTTGGCTGAAAACCCAACCCGACGGTTCCGAGCTGGATCTCGACGCGGCGGTACGCGCTGCGACCGACCGCGCCTGCGGCCACCATCCATCCGAGCAGCTTTACCTTGCGCTGGAGCGGCGCGAGCGCGATCTCGCCTGTCTCGCGCTGGCCGACCTGTCGCTCTCGACCGACACCTGGGTCTCCGACACCGCGCGCGTCATCGACGTCATCCGCGACGCCCTGCTGCTGTTCGGCGAAGCCCTGTCCGCCACCGGCGACCGCTTCGCGCTGTGCGGTTTTTCGTCGATCAAGCGCGGCAATGTGCGCTTTCATTATTTCAAGCATTTCGACGAGCACTTCAACAACCGTGTCCGCGGCCGGGTGACGGCAATCCGCCCCGGTTATTACACGCGCCTGGGCGCGGCGATCCGCCGCGCGACCACGCTGCTCGACGCGCAAACAGCGGCGCGGCGCATTCTGTTGATTCTGTCGGACGGCAAACCGAACGACCTCGACCTGTACGACGGCCGCTACGGTATCGAGGACACCCGCATGGCGGTCATCGAAGCGCGCCGCCACGGTCTGACGCCTTTTTGCGTCACGATCGACCGGGAAGGCGCGAGCTATCTGCCGCACATCTTTGGCCCAGCCGGCTTTGCCGTGATCCGCAAGGCCGAAGAACTGCCCGCCCGCCTACCCATGTTTTATGCCCAGATTACGCGCTGAGCACGGGTTGATTCACACGCATACATATCCGGCGTAGGGGTTGCATTCTGCCGCCCGCCTCCGATCAAAATGGCAATTGCGGACGGCAAAATACCGCCCCCACGAAATTCCTCCCGCGCTTCGCGCGAATGTACGGAATTAGTTCTAAATTGGTTCAAAACCCCCCCCCCCCGATTGGTGGCGAAGAAACCCTAGGGGTGACTCACCACGCACGGGTTGAGCTTAAGCGTGAACGGGACGGTTGACAGATGCGCTTAAACCACTGTCGAAGAATTTGACGGAAACGGTTTTGAATAACAAGTTCATAAAAAACGTTCAATAAATGCTTCCAACATCCGGCATCCATCTCCTCAAAGCGGCTCCAGCAAAGCCTTTCCAGACAGCAAGAGAGGCAATACGTCTCTTGGCGCACACCCAGGACAAAACGAATCGAAACGCAGCAATACCCGTTCTACACCGCTTTAGTGCGTCGGCAGCACTTACACACTCCGATACACAGAGCGTAATCCTTTGTTAATACAGCAAATTTTTGCTGGCACGAGAACTGCTAGGGGGAAACTGATTCATTGGAAATATTTTTTTATATCTTTGTTCGGGAGACAAAAATGGCACGCAACTTCACAAAGCCGCACAAGCTGGTTGCACTGACGGCGGCGTTGGTCTGCTCCTCGTTCGCGAGCGCGCAGCCAGTGGATTTAGATACCCCCCCCTACAGCCAGCAGTATTTCACTTACGGCAATGCGAACGTCTACTCATTGCCGATCCTGGCTCAGTGGTACGCCCTGCAGAACCCTGGCGTCGGGCTTCAGAACGGCAATCCCTATTACATGCCGTCGTCCCCGGGCCAAATTCAGCAGGATGTGGTGATTTATACCGGCTCCAACGGCACCAAGGTGACCACCAATCCGGCCGGCTTCGATAACGCCTACGGGGCGCCAAGCGGATCTACGCCGTTCGCGAGCACCGGAAACTCCACCACGGGACCGACTGGCGCGACGCCCCCGACGCCCGATGCAACGATCGCCAACAACCTCAGCTATACCTGGGACGCGGATCTCGCTGCGCTCAAGACTTTCGTCGGCCCCGATGGCGCGCCGGTCTTCTTATTTGACAACAACCAAACAAAATCATCGGGAGGGGCAGACGAAAACCTGGCGATCTGGGCGAAGCTGTGGGTTACCGATCCCAATGGCAACGTCGTGGATCTCAGCGTCGACGGCATCCAGTATCTGTATCTGACCAATGGCGGAGCGCCCTATGGTATGGGTGGCGTGCCGCAAGGGGACCCAACCGCCAACCTGGGTGATATCGAGACGCCAGAGATGGCCGCTTTAGGCACCGACTATGTCCAATCAGGCGGCACCGTGTGTCTCGCCGCCGATCTCTCGCTCCAGGCTTGCGATGGCACACAGGCTTACACGATCGACCACAACCTGGGGACCAACGACGCCTCGTATGCAGCGATGTTCCCGGTCCTGAACGACTACCTTGACGCCTTGGCCGATGGCACCGGCTACACTTTGCATCTGCAAATGTCCATGGGTTGCGATCCGACATGGGCTGCGGCGGGAGGAGACTGCACGGGCATGTCGCTCAACGCTGGGGATGAACAACTGTACCTAACTTCGACCAAGTTGACGACCTACAACGAAACACCCGAGCCGCAGTCGCTGGCCCTGGTTGGACTGGCCCTGCTGGGTTTGGCTGGCGCCCGTCTGCGTTCGAAGAAACAGTAATATCTTCTGAACTGTAACTGTCGCTATAGCAAACTGGCCGCCTTTCGAGGCGGCCAGTTTGTTTTTGGGGCGGGCGGCAGAATGCCGCCCCTACAATCTGTTTGCAAAATCAGGATGATACGTAGGGGCGGCATTCTGCCGCCCGCAACTGAAATCATGCATGATCCGTATGCGCTCATCTACCTAACGCGTATGATGCCTTGCATCACTGCGGCTTCGGCGCGCGTTCGATCCCGTCGATACGTTGCCCCGCTTCAAGACCTTTTTCTTTGAACCATCCCCGGTTCATTTCGAGCGCGAAGCGTGCGGGCTTGACCGCGCAATGGCTGTCCTCGGTTTGCGGCGCCATGTCCTCAATATTGAGAATCCGCCCCGTTTCATCGAGAAACGCAACCGAAAGCGGCAGCCGGGTATTTTTCATCCACATGCAGTGCGTCGCGGCCTGGTCGAATACGAACAGCATGCCATGCTCGGGTGGCATCTTCGTCCGGTACATCAAGCCGAGCATGCGATCTTCTTCAGTCACCGCGACTTCGGCATCGATCCGATACATGCCGATCGACAGTTCGATTTTGGGCATCGATTCCGCCCAGGTGCAGGAGGCCGAGAAAAGCCCCAACAACGCACAAACCAGTCTTTTCATTTCGCGCCACATTTCAAGTCATTAACGAGCGCGCATGTTACCGGCAAATTTGCTGGGAGATTTATGCGTCCGCTCACGCTTGTTTGAAATCGATCCGGTTCGGTTTTCCGCCTGAAGCCAGCTTCCTGGAATTTCGGCCTCCCTCCACTCGCCGGGCTGCAATCCCGCCAGCGTCCAATCGCCTATTGCCGTGCGCACCAGGCGCAGGGTGGGATAACCAACGCGCGCGCTCATCCGCCGCACCTGCCGGTTCTTGCCTTCGCTAAGCTGAATTTCGAGCCAGGCCGTCGGCACCGTTTTACGGAACCGCACGGGAGGGTCGCGCGGCCATAACCATTCGGGTTCGGGCGCCCGACGGGCGTGGCAGGGCCGCGTGATGAAATCGCCCAGATCGAGCGGCTGCCGCAAGCGTTCGATTGCCGCTTCGTCCGGCACGCCTTCGACTTGAATCAGATAGGTTTTGAGCGCTTTATGCCGCGGATCGGCCAGCTTGTGCTGTAGCGCTCCATTGTCCGTAAGCAGCAGCAATCCTTCGCTATCGGCATCCAAACGGCCTGCCGCGTAAACATTTTCCGGCAAGGAGAAATCGGCAAGCGTGCGTTGCCCGACTTCCCCGGTAAACTGGCTCAGCACACCAAATGGTTTATTGAAAAGAATCAAACGCGCCATATATTCGTTTTATCCGAATGCCATAAAAACAAAACCCGCCACTCGGGCGGGCTTTGCTGACAACCCGGAAAATCGAACCTCAGTTCGCTTTCTGGATATTCGAAGCCTGCTTGCCTTTGGGGCCCTGCAAAACTTCGAAACTTACTTTCTCACCCTCTTTGAGCGACTTGAAGCCATTCATATTGATGGCGGAAAAATGTGCAAATAAATCTTCGCTGCCATCGTCCGGGGTGATAAATCCGAATCCTTTGGCGTCGTTGAACCACTTAACCGTGCCTGTAGCCATGTTCTTTCTTCCTTTATCCTACTGTGTCTCACTTCCTAATTACTCCGGTGTATCCCGGTACCCCGTGCGTTGCACATACGTCTCGCCATAAAGCCGAAAAACTCTGGGAGGTGGCGTTGCACATATCTGCGCGCACTGCGACGGGTTCTACGCTGGAGGTCAGGCGGCGTCAACGTGCTAGCACACTGAATTTCCTACGTAAACCAACATTCACACGTTTTTTCGCAAGAAAATCATTATGAATTTTTCATTGAAATCAAGTGCTTGTGAACGGCGCCTCGGCAATTGCAATTTCGTGCAAATAATGGTGAAAAACGCCGCTTACCGCAGCTTGATGAATCAAGAGGAGTGATTAGAATGGGCCGCATGGTGACGAAAAAGCAGCCCGAATTCGTCCTCGAGGCTGAGAAGGCTAAAGTCAGGCCGCCTCGGCTCTTCAAGGTACTCCTTCTGAACGACGATTTCACGCCGATGGATTTCGTTGTGGTCGTGCTGCAGAAGTTTTTCGCGTTGAATCGTGAACATGCGACACGCGTCATGCTCCAAGTACATAGGGAAGGCAGGGGCGTATGCGGCGTGTTTCCGAAGGACATCGCAGCCACCAAGGTTGAACAGGTGAGTGCTTTTGCGCGGCAGCACCAGCACCCGCTCGCGTGCGTGATGGAGGAAAATTGAAATGATTGCCCAAGAACTTGAAGTCAGCCTGCACATGGCGTTTGTGGAGGCGAGGCAAAAACGACACGAGTTCATCACGGTCGAACATCTGCTGCTCGCGCTGCTCGACAACCCATCGGCGGCCGAAGTATTGCGCGCCTGCGCCGCGAATATCGAAGAGTTGCGCCGCGATCTCACCCAGTTCATCTCCGAGCACACGCCGACAGTTGGCGGCAGCGAGGAGATCGATACGCAGCCAACGCTCGGCTTCCAGCGCGTGATTCAACGCGCGATCCTGCATGTCCAGTCCTCGGGGAAAAAGGAAGTCACCGGCGCGAATGTACTCGTTGCGATTTTCGGCGAAAAGGAATCGCACGCGGTTTATTACCTGAGCCGTCAGAGCATCACGCGGCTTGATATCGTGAATTTCATTTCGCATGGCGTCACCAAAACGCCGCAGCAAGGCGGCAAATCCACGGGCAGCGGTGAAAAAGCGGATGCCGAACAAAGCGAAACCGAGCAGGAGTCTCCTGGCACGGGCGGTGCGCTCGAAAACTTCACGCAGAACTTGAATCAGGCCGCACTCGTCGGAAAGATCGATCCGCTGATCGGGCGCGACAAGGAAGTCGAACGCGTCATCCAAACCTTGTGCCGCCGGCGTAAGAACAACCCGCTGCTCGTTGGGGAAGCGGGCGTTGGGAAAACCGCGATTGCCGAAGGTCTCGCGCGCCGGATCGTGGAAAACCGTGTGCCGGAGGTGCTGGGAAACGCCCAGGTCTATGCGCTCGACATGGGCGCCTTACTTGCCGGCACGAAATACCGCGGCGATTTTGAGCAGCGTCTCAAGGCCGTGCTCAAGCAATTGATCGAAACCGATAACGCGATTCTCTTCATCGACGAAATCCACACGCTGATCGGCGCCGGCGCCGCTTCGGGCGGCACGCTCGACGCTTCGAATCTGTTGAAGCCCGCGCTCTCCTCGGGTCAGCTCAAGTGCATCGGCGCGACGACTTTCAACGAGTTTCGCCAGATTTTCGAAAAGGATCATGCATTGTCGCGGCGCTTCCAGAAAATCGATGTCGTCGAGCCTTCGATTCCCGAAACGATCGAAATCCTCAAGGGCCTCAAGTCGCGCTTCGAACAGCACCACGGCATCAAGTATTCCGCCGCCGCGATCACGAGCGCCGTCGAGCTTGCGGCGCGCTATATCAACGACCGTCATCTGCCCGACAAAGCCATCGACGTAATCGACGAAGCCGGCGCGGCGCAGCGGATTCTGCCGAAATCGCGCCAGAGAAAAGTCATCGGCAAGGGCGAGATCGAGGAAATCGTCGCCAAGATCGCACGCATCCCGCCGCGCTCGGTGTCGAGCGACGATAAGAATGCGCTGCGCAATCTCGACCGCGATCTGAAGAACGTTGTATTCGGCCAGAACGAAGCGATCGACGCGCTCGCCCGCGCGATTAAGATGTCACGCTCAGGCCTCGGCAATCCGCAGAAACCGATCGGCGCCTTCCTGTTCAGCGGCCCGACCGGCGTCGGCAAAACCGAAGTCGCACGCCAGCTCGCCTACACGATGGGCATCGAACTCGTGCGTTTCGACATGTCCGAATACATGGAGCGCCATGCCGTCAGCCGGCTGATCGGCGCGCCGCCGGGATATGTCGGCTTCGATCAAGGCGGCCTGATGACCGAAGCGGTCACGAAGAAGCCCCATTGCGTGATGCTGCTCGATGAAATCGAAAAAGCGCATCCGGACATCTACAACATCCTGTTGCAGGTGATGGACCACGGCACGCTGACCGACAACAACGGGCGCCAGGCCGACTTCCGCAATGTGATCGTCATCATGACGACGAACGTCGGCCAGGAAACGATCCAGAAATCGACCATGGGCTTTACCTCGAAACGCGAAGTCGGTGACGAAATGGTCGAACTCAAACGCCATTTCACGCCCGAGTTCCGCAACCGCCTGGATGCGGTGATTTCCTTCAAGCCGCTCGACCGTGACGTCATCCTGCAAGTGGTCGACAAGTTCCTCATGCAGCTCGAAGGCCAGCTTGCCGAGAAGAAAGTCGAAGCCGCCTTCACCGATGCGCTGCGTGAATGGCTCGCGGGCAAGGGTTTCGACCCCTTGATGGGCGCGCGACCGATGGCGCGACTGATCCAGGATACGATCCGCGCCGCGCTCGCCGACGAACTGCTGTTCGGCCGGCTCGTCGATGGCGGCAAGGTGACCATCGATGTCGATGCGGATGCCAAAGTCAGCTTGATCTATGAAGACGAAAAGGAAGAAGCCGCCGCTATTTAATCGATCGGTTTCTCCGCAATCCACCACTGGGCCGCTTTCAAGCGGCCCGTTTTTTATCCAGCCATAAACGCGCTTGTTTGACCACGGGTCTCGCGACCTCGACAATCCTTGCGGATCATTACGCAATTTCACCTGTCGAGGAGACATCATGCATTTTCAAACGACCGACCTCTGCGATGCCCATGAAGATCAGCTACTCGATGGACGTATTCAAATTGTCGAGCCGATCTTTCGTCATTTCGGCGGCCGCCGAAGTTTTGCCGGGCCAATCGCCACCTTGAAACTGTTCGAGGACAACTCGCTTGTCCGTAGCACGCTCGAAACCGAAGGCGCGGGCCGGGTGCTCGTTGTCGACGGCGGCGGCTCGCTGCGCTGCGCGCTGGTCGGCGATCAGCTCGCCGAACTTGGCGTGCGCAACGGCTGGGCGGGCGTACTCGTGTGGGGCTGCATCCGTGATTCCGGTGCGATTGCGAATATGGAACTCGGCGTCCTCGCGCTCGCAACCCATCCGCGGAAAAGTCTGAAAAAGGGAATCGGGACGCGCGATCTCGAAGTCCAATTTGCCAGCGTACGCTTCAAACCCGGTGCTTGGCTGTATGCCGATGAGGACGGCGCGATCCTCGCCGACGCGCAACTCGTTTAATTTCAATTTGAACAAAAGCGGATTCGTCGCGGCAATCCCTACGAATCCGCTACGCAAACGCGAAAAGTTTTTCTCAAACCAGAATAATTTTTCGCATTGCAAAACCAAAAACATAAGCCTATGAAATTAAACGAATAAAAATTTCTTATATCTTATATAAGACATATTGCCAGTGACCAGCCTAACCCCTATACTTCCGGTCCATAGAGACATGCTCTGACTGGCACAACATGGGGTTGTGCAGGGTTGTGATGAGAGCAATATTCGATTCTGGAGTGATTAAATGAGTCGCGAAAAACAGGTTGAACAGCTGAAAAAAGATTGGGCTGAGAATCCGCGCTGGAAGGGCGTCAAGCGCGGCTACACGGCGGAAGATGTGGTTCGCCTGCGCGGCTCGCTGCCGATCGAGTACACGCTTGCGCGCCGTGGCGCCGAGAAGCTCTGGGAAAAAATCAACGGCGGCGCCAAGAAAGGCTATGTCAACGCTTTCGGCGCCATCACCGCCGGCCAGGCCATGCAGCAGGCCAAGGCGGGACTGGAAGCCGTGTATCTCTCGGGCTGGCAGGTCGCCGCCGACGGCAACACCTCCGAAACCATGTACCCGGACCAGTCGCTGTACGCCTACGACTCAGTGCCGACGATGGTTCGCCGCATCAACAACACCTTCAAGCGTGCCGACGAAATCCAGTGGGGTCGCGGCATCGGCCCTGGCGACAAGGAGTTCATCGACTACTTCCTGCCGATCGTGGCTGACGCCGAAGCGGGTTTCGGCGGTGTGCTCAACGCCTTTGAACTCATGAAAAACATGATCGTCGCGGGCGCTGCCGGCGTTCATTTCGAAGACCAGCTTGCCGCTGTCAAGAAGTGCGGCCACATGGGCGGCAAGGTGCTCGTGCCGACGCAGGAAGCCTGCGAGAAACTAATCGCCGCGCGCTTCGCTGCCGACGTGATGGGCGTGCCGACCATCGTGCTAGCGCGCACCGACGCCGAAGCCGCGAACCTGATCACCTCCGACCATGACGCCAACGACAAGCCGTTCCTGACCGGCGAGCGCACGCAAGAAGGCTTCTATCGCGTGAAGAACGGTCTTGAGCAGGCCATCAGCCGCGGCGTGGCCTATGCGCCTTACGCCGACCTGGTGTGGTGCGAAACCGGCACGCCCGACCTGGGCTTTGCGCGTGAGTTCGCCCAGGCCGTGCACGCCAAGAGTCCCGGCAAGCTGCTGTCGTACAACTGCTCGCCCTCGTTCAACTGGAAGAAGAACCTCGACGACAAGACCATCGCCAAATTCCAGGACGAACTGGCGGCCATGGGCTACAAGTACCAGTTCATCACGCTGGCCGGCATCCATATCAACTGGTACCGCACGTTTGAATTCGCCCACGCCTACGCGCGCGGCGAAGGCATGAAGCACTATGTCAACATGGTGCAGGAGCCCGAGTTCAAGGCGCGCGAGGAAGGCTACACCTTCGTGTCGCACCAGCAGGAAGTGGGCGCGGGTTACTTCGACGACGTGACCACCGTCATCCAAGGCGGTAGCTCCAGCGTCAAGGCGCTGACGGGTTCGACCGAGGAAGAGCAGTTCCACTGATCGTCCGCGCTGGACTTGCCGGAGCGCGTCTCCTGGCTTCGACAAGCTCAGTTTGTAGGAATGAAATGAGCGCCTCCACCCTTTGCGGGGGAGGCGCTCATTTTATTTCTCGCGTTCAGCCCTTGCGCCGCAGCGGCGCAAGCAGCTCCTTCAGGCCGTTGTGGTCGATCTCCTGCATCAGCGCCAACAGCCGGCCAATCTCTCCCTTTGGAAAGCCTTCGCGCGCGAACCAGTGCAGGTAATGGCCCGGCAGATCGGCGATCACGCGGCCCTTATACTTACCAAAGGGCATTTGGAGCGTGACGAGTTTTTCGAGGTCTTCGGGTTTCATGCCGTGAACTTGGTCAGAGTTTGATGCCGGCGAATTCCGTCTTCATCCATTCAACGAACACCCGCGTGCGCGCCGGCAGCCATCGCGCGTGCGGATAGATCACGCTGACTGGGCGCGGCGGTGGCTCGAAGTCTTCGAGCACGATTTCGAGCCGATTTTGCGCGATGTGCGGCTGCACTTGATAAGAGAAGAAATTGCCGAAGCCGAGTCCGGTGGCGCAGGCTTCGATCGCGGGGCCGGCGTGATTGAAATCGAGCCTGCCATCGACATCGACGGTCAGCAAATGCCCCCTGTCGTTGAACAGCCAGCGCCCCGTTGTCGCGGGGCGCACGCGAACACAGTTGCTTGCAAGCAGTTCATTGGGATGCCTGGGCCTGCCGTGCTGGCGCAGGTAGTCGGGGCTTGCGACCACCACGCGGCGGATGCTGCCAAGTTGCTGCGCGACGAGCGACGAGTCTTTCAACTCGCTGATGCGGATGCCAACATCGACGCCTTCTTCGAGCAGGTTCACTGGGCGATCGTACAGCAGGACGGAGCAGCGCATCTTGTCGTAGCGTTGAAGAAAGCGAACGATCGCGGGCGACACATACATGTGGCCGAACAGCACTGGCGCGGTGACGGTGAGCTGGCCGGAAGGCTCGGCGGCGTCGAGCGTGAGCGCGTGGTCGGCGGCATCGGCGGCGGCCAGCACCTCGCGCGCGCTTTGCAGGTAGCTGCATCCTTCAGCCGTCAGCGAGATGCGCCGCGTGGTGCGGTGAAACAGCCGCACGCCCAAGTGGGCTTCGAGCGCGGCGAGCGAACGCACCACCGCTGGCAACGAACTGCCGAGCGCGTCGGCGGCCTTGGTGAGACTGCCCTGGTCGGCGATCTGCACGAAGGTCTGCATGGCTTTGAGTCGGTCCATGAGGCGCTATTAAACCGGAAAATGGAGCAGTCAAGTTCATTTTGCGGCATTGCTTCCGCGTTGGCAGTAAAGAAAAATTGGAGGCATCGCAGTCCCGTCAGGAGAACACCCGATGAATACCTCGCATCCCGCCCAGCCGATCAGGGTCTATGGCGCATCTCTTTCCGGCCACTCGCACCGCGTGCGACTGTTTCTTTCCCTGCTCGGCTTGCCGTTCGAGGCGATCGAGATCGACGTACGCGCTGGAGCCAATCGCACGCCTGAGTTCCTACGCCGCAACGCCTTCGGGCAGGTGCCGGTGATCGAGGATGGCGACGTGACGCTGGCTGATTCAAATGCCATTCTGGTGTACCTCAATGAGCGTTATGCGGCTGATCCAGGGCGCTGGCATCCGCGCGATCCGGTTGGCGCGGCGCAGGTGCAGCGCTGGCTGTCGGTCGCCGCCGGGCCGCTCGCAAGTGGGCCGGCCACGGCGCGCGTCATCATGCTCTTCGGTCTGCGCAAGGACGCGGCGGAAATCATCGCGCGGTCGCACGCGCTGCTGCGCGTGATGGACGGCGAACTCGCGGCGTGCCCATTTCTCGCCGGCGCGTCGGCTACGCTCGCGGACATCGCCAATTACAGCTACGTGGCGCACGCGCCGGAAGGCAATGTGTCGCTCGCCGACTATCCCCATGTGCGCGAATGGCTGGCGCGCATCGAGGCGCTGCCGGGCTTCTTGCCGATGGCGGCGTCGCGCGTCGGGTTGGCGGCATGAACACATCGCCTTGGCGCGAGGGCGGGCGCACGATGCAGGCGTGCAGCAAGATTATGAACTGGTTCTAAAGGAGCCGGCTTTTGTCTCTGAACTCCTGTGGCGACAAGCCGGTCCAGTGTTTAAATGCGCGCGCGAAACTTTTTTCGCTTGCGAAGCCGATGACCGCGGCAACCTGCTTGAGCGGGCGGCTGGTTTTCCGCAGTTGTTCGGCGGCAAGATCGCGCCGGATTTCGTCCTTGAGCTCCTGCAACGATGCGCCCTCCTCTTTCAATTGCCGATGCAGAGTGCGCACGGACAGATGCAGCCGGGCGGCGATGTGCTCCGCCGTGCTGACCGAGTCCGGCGCGCGGCGCAGCAGCTGGCGCACGTTCTCGACGAGCAGACGGTCGCGCCGGTATTGCAGCACGGTCAAGGGCAACGCGCGCTGAAGCATCGTCTGTAGCGCGGTTTCATCGCGGCCGGGCGGCAGATCGAGATAGCGCGCATCGAAGCTCACCGCAGCCTTGGGCACGCCGAATTCGAGCGGGCCACTGAACATGAAGCGATAGGCTTCGGCATGCGGCGGAGCGGGAAATGGGAAGCGCGCTTCGAGCAGCGGAATCCGCGAGTCGATCAGCCAGCAGGCATAGCCGAGCAGGTAACGCAGGATCGTGACGAGGCAGAATTCGCGCATCGCGCCGAAATTCCGCTGTTCCGTCACGCTGACCGTGGCGACCGCACGCGTGCTCGACAGATCGAGGAGCAAGTCTTCGGTCAGCAGCCTATGGTGGCGGCACCAGCGCTTGAGCGCAATACCAAGCGTCGGCGAACCCAGCGACGCGCGGCAGAGCATGCCGTAGCTGCCCCAGGGGAGGCGGCGCGAGAACCAGCCGAGCGCTTCGTCGTCGAGCTCCTGCATCGCGAAGCCGGAGATCTTTTCCATCTGCGCCGCGGTGATGCGGCTATCCGGCGCTGCGAGGGCGCTCGCCGGGATCTGCGCCGCTTCGAGCGCTCTGGCCGGATCTGCGCCGTATTTCCGATACGCGAGCAAAATTGTCCGCACAAAGACAATCGGCGTGGCCGCTTGTCCGCGTAGCAATTCGACGCCAGACGGCGCATAGATCTTCATGCGCCGGATTCTATTCCGCATGGCAGGATTTGTAACCCGATTGGCAGTTTCGCGCGGCCTTCGCCTGCTACTGTCGAAGCTCACGCCAAAAAGAAGTGCAGGAGACAAACCATGACGATTCCCAGCCTGGATTTCCATCTCGGAGAAACCATCGAAGCCTTGCGCGACACGCTGCGCGCTTTCTGCGCGGCGGAAATCGCGCCGCGCGCCGCCGCCATCGACCGCAGCGACGAATTTCCCGCCGACCTCTGGAAGAAACTCGGCGAGCTTGGCGTGCACGGCATGACCGTGAGCGAGGAATACGGCGGCAGCGATATGGGCTACCTCGCCCATATCGTGGCGATGGAGGAAATCTCGCGCGCTTCGGCCTCGGTCGGTTTGTCCTATGGCGCACATTCCAACCTCTGCATCAACCAGATCCGCCGCAACGGGACCGAGGCACAGAAGCACAAGTATCTGCCGCAGCTCCTCACCGGTGAGCATGTCGGCGCCCTGGCGATGTCCGAACCGACCGCAGGTTCCGATGTGGTCAGCATGAAGCTGCGCGCCGAGCGCAAGGGCGACCGCTTCATTCTGAACGGCTCGAAGATGTGGATTACGAACGGCGGCGATGCCGACACGCTGGTGGTCTACGCCAAGACCGATCCCGCGGCCGGGCCGCGCGGCATCACCGCTTTTCTGATCGAAAAGGGCATGCCGGGCTTCAGCTGCGGCGCGCATCTCGACAAGCTCGGCATGCGCGGCTCGAACACTTACCCGCTGTTCTTCGACGACGTGGAAGTACCGCTCGAAAATGTGCTCGGCGGCGAGGCCAACATTGGCCGCGGCGTGCAAGTGTTGATGTCGGGCCTCGACTACGAACGCGCGGTGCTCGCGGGCGGGCCGCTCGGCATCATGGCCGCGTGCATGGACGCCGTTGTGCCGTACATGCATGAGCGCAAGCAGTTCGGTTCCGCAATCGGCGAATTCCAACTCATGCAGGGCAAGCTCGCCGACATGTATTCGACCTGGAGCGCCTGCCGCGCCTATGCCTATGCGGTCGGCCAGGCCTGCGACCGCACCGACCATGCGCGCACGCTGCGCAAGGATGCCGCCGGCGTGATCCTCTACACTGCCGAGAAGGCGACCTGGATGGCCGGCGAGGCGATCCAGGCGCTCGGCGGCGTCGGCTACACCAACGATTACCCGGTCGGCCGGCTCTGGCGCGACGCGAAACTCTACGAGATCGGCGCGGGCACGAGCGAGATCCGCCGCATGCTGATTGGACGCGAATTGTTCAGCGAGACAATGTAGGAAGATGTAGGTTGGGTTGAGCATCGCGAAACCCAACAATCCAGCCTTATCACGTTGGGTTTCATTACATTCAACCCAACCTACACACAAATAAGAAGCAGGCCAAAGCCGAAGGAGGAGACAAACATGAACAGCACAGCACTGACCGAAAGCTATTCGCGCGGCGCGACCGAGGTGCCACTGATCGAACAAACCATCGGCGATTTCTTCGACGCAATGGTCGAACGTCAACCCGACCGCGACGCACTTATAAGCCGGCACGAAGGCAAGCGTTTCACGTATCGCGCATTGCAGCGCGAAACCAACCGGCTCGCGAGCGCCCTGCTGCGACAAGGACTACAACCTGGAGACCGCGTCGGCATCTGGTCGCACAACAATGTGGCCTGGGTGCTGATGCAGATCGCGACCGCCAAGGCGGGCCTGATCCTGGTGAATATCAATCCCGCTTATCGCGTCGCGGAACTCGAATACGCACTGAACAAGGTCGACTGCAAGGCGCTCGTCATGATGGCGCAATTCAAGACGAGCGATTATATCGGCATGCTGCGCGAACTCGCGCCGGAATTCGCGCACGCCAAACCAAGTGCGCTCGCCGCGCAGCGTCTGCCGCATTTGCGCCTGGTGGCGTGGATCGACAATCCGAACGAGGGCGACGAACAACCCGGCCTGCTGCGTTTTTCAGAACTGCTCGCGGGCGGCGACCCGGACGATCCGCGCGTGGCCGAAGTCCAGCGCCAGTTGAAAAACACCGATCCGATCAACATCCAGTTCACAAGCGGCACGACGGGTTTTCCCAAGGGCGCGACGCTGACGCACCGGAACATTCTTAACAACGGCTTTTTCATCGGCGAATGCATGAAGCTCGGGCCGCAGGACCGGCTGTGCATTCCCGTGCCGCTCTACCACTGCTTCGGCATGGTGCTCGGCAACCTCGCCTGCTTGACGCATGGCTCGGCGATCATTTATCCGAACGACGCTTTTGATCCCCTGACGGTGCTCGAAGCCGTGCAGGCCGAAAAATGCACCGGGCTGCATGGGGTGCCGACGATGTTCATTGCGGAACTCGATCATCCGCGCTTCAAGGAATTCGATCTGTCGGGTCTGCGCACCGGCATCATGGCCGGCTCGCCCTGCCCGATCGAGGTCATGAAGCGCGTGGTCGGCGACATGAATCTGCGCGAAATGACCATCGCCTACGGCATGACCGAAACGAGCCCCGTGAGCTGCCAGAGTTCGACCGACACGCCGCTCGATAAGCGCGTATCCACGGTTGGTACCGTGCAACCGCATCTCGAAGTGAAGATCGTCGACCCGCACAGCGGCGCCATCAGGCCGATCGGCGAGCGCGGCGAACTGTGCACGCGCGGCTACTCGGTCATGCACGGCTACTGGGACGAGCGCACGAAAACGCGCGAAGCGATCGACGAAGAAGGCTGGATGCACACCGGCGACCTTGCGATTATGGATGCGGAGGGCTACGTCAACATCGTCGGCCGGATCAAGGACATGGTCATACGCGGCGGCGAGAATGTGTATCCGCGCGAGATCGAGGAGTTCCTTTACCGCCACCCGAAAATCCAGGATGTGCAGGTCGTCGGCCTGCCCGACAAAAAGTATGGCGAAGAGTTGTGCGCATGGATCATCGTCAAGCAGGACCAGCGCCTGTCCGAAGACGAAGTGCGTGAGTTCTGCAAGGGCCAGATCGCGCATTACAAAGTGCCGCGCTACATCAACTTTGTCGACACCTTCCCTATGACGGTGACCGGCAAGATCCAGAAATTCAAGATCCGCGAATTGATGAAAGAACAACTCGGGCTCGATGAGGAGAAGACTGCATGAGCCGTATTGAAAGCAAGATCAACCCGCGCGCGGTCGATTTCCAGGCCAACGCGACGGCGATGCGCGCGCTCGTCGCCGACTTGAGCGACAAGGCCGCCGGCGTCGCGCTCGGCGGCGGCGAAGCGGCGCGCGCCAAGCACACCGCGCGCGGCAAGCTGTTGCCGCGCGAGCGCATCGATCACCTGCTCGACCCCGGCACGGCGTTTCTCGAAATCGGCCAGCTCGCCGCCTACGGCATCTACGACAACGATGCGCCGAGCGCCGGCGTGATCGCCGGCATCGGCCGCGTACAAGGCGTCGAATGCATGATCGTCGCCAACGACGCGACCGTGAAGGGCGGCACCTATTACCCGCTGACGGTCAAAAAGCATCTGCGCGCGCAGGAGATCGCGGCGGAAAACGCGCTGCCGTGCATCTACCTCGTCGATTCGGGCGGTGCCTTCCTGCCGCGCCAGGACGAGGTGTTTCCCGACCGCGAGCACTTCGGCCGCATTTTCTACAATCAAGCCAATATGAGCGCGCGCGGCATCGCCCAGATCGCCGTCGTGATGGGCTCATGCACCGCCGGCGGCGCGTATGTGCCGGCGATGTCGGACGAGACGATCATCGTGCGCAACCAGGGCACGATCTTTCTCGGCGGGCCGCCGCTCGTGAAGGCGGCGACCGGCGAGGAAGTCAGTGCCGAAGACCTCGGCGGTGGCGATGTGCACACGCGGCTTTCCGGCGTGGCCGACCACCTGGCCGAAAACGACACGCATGCGCTCTACCTTGCGCGGCGCATCGTCGCGAACCTCAACCGCGCCAAGCAGCCAGGGCTCGTCATCGGCGCGGGCGAGGAGCCAGCCTACGACCCCGAGGAAATCTACGGCATCGTGCCGAGCGACACGCGCAAGCCCTACGACGTGCGCGAAATCATCGCCCGCGTTGTCGATGCTTCCGATTTCGACGAGTTCAAGGCGCGCTATGGCACGACGCTCGTCACCGGCTTCGCGCAGCTCTACGGTTATCCCGTCGGCATCGTCGCCAACAACGGCATCCTGTTCGGCGAATCGGCACAGAAAGGCGCGCACTTCATCGAACTGTGCGGCCAGCGCGGCATTCCGCTGCTGTTTCTGCAAAACATCACCGGCTTCATGGTCGGCCGCAAGTACGAAAACGGCGGCATCGCCAAGGACGGCGCGAAGATGGTTACCGCGGTGTCGACCGTGCAGGTGCCGAAGATCACCACGGTGATCGGCGGCAGCTTTGGCGCAGGTAACTACGGCATGTGCGGGCGCGCCTACTCGCCGCGCTTTCTCTGGATGTGGCCGAATTCGCGCATCTCCGTCATGGGCGGCGAACAGGCCGCCAGCGTGCTCGCCACCGTGCGGCGTGACGGCATCGAAGCCAAGGGCGGCAGTTGGAGCCGCGAGGAGGAAGAAGCTTTCAAGACGCCGATCCGCGAGCAGTACGAAGCGCAGGGCCATCCGTACTACGCGACCGCGCGGCTGTGGGACGACGGCGTCGTCGACCCGGCGCAGACGCGGCGTGTGCTCGGCCTTTCGCTCTCGGCCGCGCTCAATGCGCCGATCCAGCCGACGAAGTTCGGCGTGTTCCGCATGTGAGGCATCAAAGTGTTTAAAAAAATCCTGATTGCAAACCGTGGTGACCAGTCGCGTAGCGACGTAGCGGCGCAGCCAAATTGCTCGATGGGCGCAGCCCATGCAGGCGATCTCTCCGCGGGAGGGCTGTATGTTTAAGAAAATCCTGATCGCTAATCGCGGAGAAATCGCTTGCCGCGTCATCAAGACCGCGCGCCGCATGGGCATCCGCACCGTCGCGGTGTATTCGGAGGCCGACGCCAGTGCGCGCCATGTGCGCATGGCCGATGAGGCCGTGCTGATCGGCCCCGCCGCGGCGCGCGAAAGCTATCTCGTCATCGAGCGGATCATCGCCGCCGCGCAGCAGACCGGCGCGCAGGCGATCCACCCCGGCTACGGCTTCCTCTCGGAAAACGAGGACTTCTGCGCCGCCTGCGAACGCGCCGGCATCGTCTTCATCGGTCCGCCGGTGTCGGCGATCCGCGCGATGGGCTCGAAGTCCGAAGCCAAGAAACTCATGGAAACCGCCGGCGTGCCGCTCACGCCCGGCTACCACGGCGACGACCAAAGCCCTGCCCTGCTGCGCGAGCAGGCCGACAAAATCGGCTACCCGGTACTTATCAAGGCCGCCGCGGGCGGCGGCGGCAAGGGCATGCGCCTAGTCGAACAGGCCGACGCCTTCGCCGACGCGCTCGCCTCCTGCAAGCGCGAGGCCGCGGCTTCGTTCGGCAGCGACCATGTACTCGTCGAAAAATACATCGTGCGCCCGCGCCACATCGAGATCCAGGTCTTCGGCGACAGCCACGGCAACTGCGTGTATCTGTTCGAACGCGACTGTTCAGTGCAGCGCCGCCATCAGAAAGTGCTCGAAGAAGCGCCCGCGCCGGGGATGACGCCCGAGCGCCGCGCGGCGATGGGCAAGGCCGCCGTCGATGCCGCAAAGGCTGTCGGCTACGTCGGGGCGGGTACGGTCGAGTTCATCGCGAACCAGGACGGCAGCTTCTACTTCATGGAAATGAATACGCGGCTACAGGTCGAACACCCGGTGACCGAGATGATCACCGGCCTCGATCTCGTCGAATGGCAACTCCGCGTCGCCGCTGGCGAGCGTCTGCCGCTCGCGCAGGAACAGTTGCAGATCCGCGGCCACGCGCTCGAAGCGCGGATCTACGCTGAAGACCCCGCGAAGGGCTTCCTGCCTTCGACCGGTAAACTCGTGCACCTCGCCCCGCCAACCGAATCGCTGAACGTGCGCATCGACACCGGCGTCGAGGAAGGCGACGCGATCAGCCCGCACTACGACCCGATGATCGCCAAGCTGATTGTTTGGGACATCAACCGCGACCGCGCGCTTGCGCGCATGCTGCAAGCGCTCGCCGACTACCGCATCGTCGGCGTGGCGAACAACGTCGCGTTCCTCTCGCGGCTCGTCGCCTGCCCCGCGTTCGCCAACGCCGATCTCGACACCGGACTTATCGAACGCGAGCGCGACTACCTATTCCCGGCCGAGGAAGCCGTGCCCGACACCGTGTGGCTCGTCGCCGCGCTCGCGCGCCTGCTCCAGGAACATCAGGCCGCAGCGCAGCGCGCGCTGCGCCAGCCCGACCCGACCTCGCCCTGGCACATGCGCGACGGCTGGCGGCTCAACGCCGCGGCGCGGCGCGAACTGCTGTACCGTTGCGGCGAGCAAACGCACGCCGTGCACATCGCCTATCGCGGCGACGGCTACATGCTGAGCCTCGACGGCCGCAGCTACGCCGTGCGCGGCAGGCTCAATCCGCACGGTTTGCTACGCATCGAAATCGACGGCACGCGCATGGACGCCACGGTGGTCGCCGCGGGCGAAAAGCGCCATGTGTTCGTCAATGGCCGCACCTGGCAGCTCGTCAGCATCGATTCGCTGCAGCCCGTAAGCGACGGCGGCGGAGCGGAAGGCGGATTGCTCGCGCCGATGCCGGGCAAGGTCATCGCGCTCGTCGCCAGCGAAGGCGCGCAAGTGGAAAAAGGCGCGCCGCTCCTGATTCTCGAAGCGATGAAGATGGAACACACGATCGCCGCGCCCGCCAAAGGCACGCTCAAGGCGTTCCGCTTCGCCGTCGGCGATCAGGTCAGCGATGGCGCTGAGTTGGTTGAGTTTGAGGTGGAACGGTAGGTGGCGTGTCTCAGCAGGGCTGCGGAATAAAGACGGCCGGGCTTCAAAACCCGGCTGCCTTGTTTCAGTTCAAATACATGCATGCGGGAAGAGGGCGGATGCGTTCATAGGATCAGGCCAGAAGCGCAGCCTCCATTCGCCGGATACCGCGGATCAAGTTATAAAAACTGCGCGAACGCATGTTGTCCAAGTCCAAATGCTTTCCGATCTCACGCGACCCGGCAACTTTCTGATACATCCCTTTCGTCAATCTCCGCAATTCTTGGCTTGGACTGCCCAGATGATCAGGAGCACGAAATTTCTGACTTCTTTGCTGTTTCGCAAGACCATGAAGGTTCAAGGCAGTTTCCACTGCGATCAAATCCGCCAAATAGAAAGTTTCTAGTTCAGTGCAGGCTATCCGCACTAAACAGGCGAGGCGTTTGCCAGATTGATCACACAGACCCATTAAACGCTGCTTCAGCGCAACGCAATTCTGATGGCTGTCCTGATCGCGCAAAACCATGAAACGCGCATCAACGTTTTGATAGCCACGGATACGTCGGGCAAGATGCTTCTCCAAGTCTTGCTTGCCCTCGAATGGAATCATGCGACAGGTGATTTCAGCACTGAGAAACCGAGGTAGCAGATTTTCAAGCAATGCGCCCGCAGAGGGTTCTTCCAGTAGAAAAACCAGTTCTTTGGTCATTGTGGATCGACTCCATCAAAGAAGCCTTGCTTCCACAAATACCCCAACTGATCGCCTTCGTTGACGTAGGCTGCGATCTGGGCGTCGTCTTTTGCCCGACGTATTTCTGTATAGCCGCTGCGTTTCACCAACCAGCAAGCTTCGTCCAATTCAACGGCATTGAGGAAATCCGGCGAGTGAGTAGACACCAGCACCTGCCCGCCGCGATTGGCATACAGGCGAAATTCTTCGGCCAGCTCGGTCATTAGCCGTGGATAAAGCTGGTTTTCCGGCTCTTCCACACATAACAGCGGATGCGGCTTCGGATCATGCAACAGCACCAGATAGGCAAACATTTTTATGGTGCCATCGGATACATAACGATCAAGGAACGGCGTCTTGAATGAGCCATCCTGAAAACGCAACGTCAGGTAGCCATCATCCATCAGCTTGGATTCGACGCTGGACACGCCAGGAACACGCTTGACCATCGTATCGAGAATCTTTTGAAAAACATCTTCATGCTGTTCGCTCAAATAGCGTGCCACCAGCGGCAGATTTTCTCCTGTTAGCGAAAGGTGTTCGGAATCACCCGAGGCTTCCTTACGACCGCGTGCCGCGCTGATATGAAAATCCGACACATGCCAATTTTCAATTACCTGGCGGAAAGCATAGGCGGCTTTGAACCGCTCGAACTGCCCCAGCCCCTTGATGGCAAGCGTATCGGGAGAGACTTTCTGACTCTCACGAGAAAGCTCCTCCTCGGACTTGCTGAAATCCTCTTCGTTGGTGATGGCATAGCCTTCTCCATTAGTGAAATCGAGGAAGTGGAAGGGGCTGCCATATCGCCCACGCTTGTAGCGCAGGATTTCCCTCTGAACCACGGGTGCGCCATTGGCTTGGCCAATTTGCATGGAATACGTCACCAGCCGATCCACGCCGGTAATTTCCATACGGTATTGCAACTCAATCAGAATGCTGTCCGTATCCGGGTCGCAACCACGGCTGAGCACCTCCTGAAAGCGTCCACGCTTGTCCAGCGCCTGACGAACATTGCCCCTGAGACAGTCGTGCAGAAAGCCGAACACATCGAACAAAGTAGTCTTGCCCGAGCCATTGGCGCCAACCACCACTAAAAATGGCGGGATATCGGTCAGATGAATATCCTTGAAAGCTTTGAAGTTGCTCAAGCGAATGGACTCAATTTTCATGGCATGGCCTCCAGCTTCAAATCACCCCAGCCACACCCGCGCATTGCGGAACATCCGCATCCACGGCGAATCCTCGTCTAAAAAGTCGGGAGCCCAGGACATTTGCAGCGTGCGGCGCGTGCGTTCGGGGTGCGGCATCATGATCGTGAAACGGCCGTCCGGCGTCGTAAGACCCGTGATGCCGTCGGGCGAGCCGTTCGGGTTGGCCGGGTAGCGCGCCGCGACGGCGCCGCGGTTGTCAATATAGCGCAGCGCGATCTTGGCGTTGTCCTGCGCGTCGATGCCGTCGAACACCGCGCGGCCTTCGCCGTGCGACACAACGACCGGCATGCGGCTGCCAGCCATGTCCTTGAATAGAATCGACGGGCTTTCCTGCACTTCGACCATGGCGAAGCGCGCTTCGAACTGTTCGCTGCGGTTGCGGTGGAAGACCGGCCAGCACTCCGCGCCGGGGATGATCGGGGCGAGGTGCGCCATCATCTGACAGCCGTTGCAGACGCCGAGCGCGAAGCTGTCGCCGCGCGCGAAGAAGGCGGCGAACTGCGCGCGCAGCGCTTCGTTGAAGAGGATCGACTTGGCCCAGCCCTGCCCCGCGCCGAGCACGTCGCCATACGAGAAGCCGCCGCAAGCGGCGAGGCCCTTGAACTGGTCGAGCGTATAGCGGCCAGCAAAAAGATCCGACATGTGCACGTCATACGCCTCGAAACCGGCGCGTTCGAAGGCGGACGCCATTTCGGCCTGGGAGTTGACGCCCTGCTCGCGCAGGATCGCGATCCTGGGCCGCGCGCCGGTGACGATCATCGGGGCCGCGATGTCTTGCGCGGCGTCGTAGCTCAGCGAAACCGACAGCCCCGGATCGGCGGCGTCGAGCAGGCCGTCGAATTCTTCCTGCGCGCAGGCCGCGTCGTCGCGGAGTTTCGCGATCTGGTAGCTGACTTCGCTCCAGGCGCGTTGCAGTTCGGCGCGCGGCGCGGCGTAGATCAGCTTGGCGTTGCGCCAGATGCGCAGTTCGTCACGGTCGTTGGGCGCACCGATGAAGTGCGCGCAAGCGCCCAGCTTGTGCGCGGCAAGGCTTGCCAGGACGGCGGCGCGGCGCTCGCGGCGGATTTGGATCACCGCGCCGAGTTCTTCGGCGAACAGCGCCGCGAGCACGCGGTCGTTGAAGCGGCCGGCGAGCATGCCGGGCTTTTTCTCGCCGCCGTCGACGTCCGACATGTGGCCGTCATAGGCGATCGAGTCGAGTTCGAGCGAGACGCCGCAGTGGCCGGCGAAGGCCATCTCAGCGACGGTGGCGAGCAGCCCGCCGTCGCCACGGTCGTGATAGGCGAGCACTTCGCCGTTGCGCTTGAGTTCCGCCATGGCGGCGACGAAAGCCTTGAGGGTTTCGGCGTCGATGTCGGGCGCGTGTTCGGCGACCGAGTTGAAGGTCTGCGCGAAAACCGAGCCGCCGAGGCGATGCCGCCCGCGCCCGAGGTCGATCAGCACGAGTTCGGTTTCGACGCCCGGAATTTGCACGAGCTGCGGCGTGAGCGTGCGGCGCACGTCGCCAACCGGCGCGAACGCGGTGACGATCAGCGACAGGGGTGCGACGACTTTTTTCTCCTTGCCCTCGTCCTGCCACACACTGCGCATCGAGAGCGAATCCTTGCCGACCGGAATCGCGAGCTGCGCGCCCTGGCAGAACTCGGACACCGCCTTGACCGTGGCGAACAGATGCGCATCCTCGCCGCGATGGCCGCAGGCGGCCATCCAGTTGGCCGAAAGTTTGATCTGTTTCATGTCGGAAACGTCGGCGGCGAGCAGGTTCGTGACCGCCTCGCCGACCGCCATGCGGCCTGATGCCGCTGGCGACACACAGGCGAGCGGCGTGCGTTCACCCATCGCCATCGCTTCGCCGAGGTAACCCTCGAAGCTCGCCACTGTGACCGCGACATCGGCCACCGGCACCTGCCACGGGCCGACCATCTGGTCGCGCGCGGTCATGCCGCCAACCGAGCGGTCGCCAATCGTGATGAGGAAATTCTTCGACGCCACCGTCGGGTTGCGCAACACGCGACCAACCGCGTCGGCGATCGCCACGTCGGTCGTGTCGAACGGCGGCAGGAAGATTTCGCGCTTGGCGACATCGCGCGTCATGCGCGGCGGTTTGCCGAGCAGCACCTGCATGTCCATGTCGACCGGATTGTTGCCGAAATGGCTGTCGCTAACCTTCAGGCGTCCGTCGGCCGTGGCCGCGCCGAGCACCGCGAAGGGGCAGCGCTCGCGCTCGCAAATCGCCGCGAAATCAGCGAGCCGCTCGGGCGCGAGCGCGAGCACGTAGCGTTCCTGCGCCTCGTTCGACCAGATCTCGCGCGGGCTCATGCCCGGCTCTTCGATCTGGATGTTGCGCAGCTCGAAATGCGCGCCGAGCTTGGCGTGGTCGGCGAGTTCCGGCATCGCGTTCGAGAGGCCGCCCGCGCCGACGTCGTGGATCGCCAGGATCGGGTTATCCGCGCCCTGCTGCCAGCAGGCGTCGATGACTTCCTGCGCGCGGCGTTCGATTTCCGGATTGCCGCGCTGGACCGAGGCGAAGTCGAGGTCGGCGGTGTTCGCGCCGGTCGCCATCGAGGACGCCGCGCCGCCGCCAAGGCCGATCAGCATGCCGGGGCCACCAAGCTGGATCAGCAGCGCACCGGGCTTGAAATCGCTCTTGAACGATTGTTCGGCCTGGATGCTGCCGACGCCGCCGGCAATCATGATCGGCTTGTGATAGCCGCGCACCTCGCCCATGACTTCCTGTTCGAAAGTGCGGAAGTAGCCGGTGAGGTTCGGGCGGCCGAATTCGTTGTTGAAGGCGGCCGCGCCGAGCGGGCCGTCGATCATGATCTGCAAGGCCGAGGCGATGCGCTCGGGCTTGCCGTAGTCCGCCTCCCAGGGCTGCTCATAGCCCGGAATACGCAGATTCGAGACCGAAAAACCCGCGAGTCCCGCCTTCGGCTTGGAGCCGCGGCCGGTCGCGCCTTCGTCGCGGATCTCGCCGCCCGCGCCGGTTGCCGCGCCGGGGAACGGCGAAATCGCGGTCGGATGGTTGTGGGTTTCGACCTTGGCGAGGATGTGGGTCAGTTCCGGCTTGTACGACCAGCGGCCGTCCTTTTCCGGATAGAAACGCTGAATCTCCGCGCCTTCGAAAACCGCGGCGTTGTCCGAGTAGGCGACGACCGTGTGCTCCGGCTGCGCCGCGTGGGTGTCGCGAATCATGCCGAACAGGGTTTTCTCCTGCGGCTTGCCGTCGATGATCCAGCTCGCGTTGAAGATCTTGTGGCGGCAGTGCTCAGAGTTGGCCTGCGCGAACATCATGAGTTCGACGTCGGTCGGGTTGCGACCCATCTTCTGGAAGTTTTCGACGAGGTAGTCAATCTCGTCGTCCGAAAGCGCCAGCCCGAGTTCGCCGTTGGCGACGGCGAGCGCCGCGCGACCTCCGCCGACCACATCGACCGTCGTCAGCGGCTGCGGCGCATAGTGCGCGAACAAGGCATGCGCCGCGTCGGGATTCGCGAGCACCGATTCGGTCATGCGGTCGTGCAGGAGCGGCAGCACGGCGGCGCGCGCCGCCTCGTCGAGCGCGCCGCGCACATCGAGCGAATAGGCGCTGCCGCGCTCGATGCGTTTGACCTGCGCGAAGCCGCAGTTATGCACGATGTCGGTGGCCTTCGACGACCACGGCGAAATCGTGCCCAGGCGCGGCGTGACGAGCAGCATTTCGCCGGCCGGCGGCTCACCCTGCGGAAGAGCGCCGACGAGGTCGGACAGGCGCTCGATTTCCGCCGCCGTGAGCGGCGTATCGATCTCGACGAAATACCAGTGCTCGACCGCGAGCGCCTTGAGCTTGGGGAAGGCCGCTTTGAGCGAAGTGGAAAGCCGCTCCAGACGGGAAGCGGAAAGCGCCGGCGCGCCGCGCAGTTTGAGGATTTCGGGCATGGTGTGCGAAAGGGATTGGATTGCGAGGGCGGTTTCGTATCGCGGCTACGATACAAAAAAACGAATTGTACCTTTACACTTGGCTTTTCAAGAAAGCACAGAGGTGACGCGATGCACGCGGTCATCAAGGCAATTGAGGCGCGCCAGCCCGCACTGTCGGCGATCCGCCGCGACCTGCACGCGCATCCCGAACTGGCGTTCGACGAACGGCGCACGAGCGGCATCGTCGCCGAGCGTCTGCGCGCGCTGGGCATCGAAACGCATACCGGGATCGGTAAAACCGGCGTTGTCGGCATCATCCGCGCGGGATCGGGCGCGCGCTCGATTGCTTTGCGCGCCGACATGGACGCCTTGCCGATCATCGAGCGGAATACTTTCGCGCACGCCTCGCACCACCCTGGCCGGATGCATGCCTGCGGCCACGACGGCCACACGACGATGCTGCTCGGCGCGGCCGAATACCTTGCCGTGCAGCGCAACTTCGACGGCACGGTCGTTCTGATCTTCCAGCCCGCCGAAGAAGGCGAAGGCGGCGCGCGCGAAATGCTCGCCGACGGTCTGCTCGAACGTTTCCCGTTCGAAGCGGTGTATGGCATGCACAACTGGCCCGGCCTGCCGGCGGGGAGCTTTGCCGTGCATTCGGGGCCCGTCATGGCCAGCTCCGACCCCTGGTATATCCATCTGCGCGGCCGTGGCGCGCACGCCGCGATGCCGCACCAAGGCATCGATCCGATCACCGCCGGCAGCGGGATCGTGCAAGCCTTGCAGACGCTGATTACCCGTTCGCGCGATCCGCTCGAACCGGCCGTGCTGTCGGTGACGCAATTCCACGCCGGCGACACCGACAACGTGATCCCCGACCGCGCGCTGCTCGCCGGCACCGTGCGCGCGCTCACTCACGCGATGCGCGACAAGCTCGAAAGCGAAATGGGCCGCGTCATCCAGGGCTTGGCCGCCGCGCACGGCGTTCAGGCGGAGTTCGACTACCAGCGCGGCTACCCGCCGACCGTCAACGCCGCAGCCGAAGCGGCGCTGTGCGCCAAGGTCGCCCGCGCCGTCGCGGGCGAGGCGCATGTCCACACCGACATGCCGCCGAGCATGGGTGCGGAAGACTTCGCCTTCTTCGCCGAAAAACGCCCCGCCTGTTATGTGTGGATCGGCAACGGACCCGGCGAAGACGGCTGCATGCTGCACAATCCGTTTTACGATTTCAATGACGAACTGCTGCCGATTGGCGCAAGCTACTGGGTTCGTCTCGTTGAAACCGCCTTATCTGCTTAATCATGACTCTTGGACAACTCCTGTTCTTTCTCCCCAGCGCATTTCTGCTCGCGGTGGCGCCCGGGCCGGACAACCTCGGCGTGCTCGCGCTCGGCGTTTCACGCGGGCGCAATGAAGCCCTGGGTTTCGCGCTCGGGGCCGCCTCCGGCTGTTTGAACCATACGCTGCTCGCGGTGCTCGGCATCTCGGCCCTGATCGCGGCGTCGCCCTTGGCCTTTCAGGCGCTGCAATACGCCGGCGCGGCCTATTTGATCTGGATCGGCCTGCAAGCCCTGCGCAGCCGCGGCGCGAGCCTTGCGAAGCTCAACGCGCCAAGCGCCGCAAATGGTTTCGCCCCCTATTTCAAACGCGGGCTGATCGCCAATGCGATCAATCCCAAGGTGGCGTTATTCTTTTTGGCTTTCCTGCCTCAATTCGTCAGGCCGGGCGCATGGTCGACCGCGGCGCAGATCGCAACCTTCGGAGCGCTGTTCACACTCGCGGCGGCGCTGGTTTTTGGCGCGATCGCCCTGTCGGCCGCGCGCCTGGGCCGCTGGCTGCGCGGGCGCGAACGGCTTACCGTGTGGCTCGACCGCATGACAGGCGGACTTTTCATCGCGCTCGGCCTGAAACTGGCGACTGCACACATTCGATAGAAAACCTATTCCAATGCAAATCCATCACACCATTTCCAGCCTGCGCGAAGCCTTGGCGAATGCCGGCCGCATCGCTTTCGCCCCGACGATGGGGAACCTCCACCCAGGCCACGCAAGCCTGATGCAGGAGGCGCGCCAACGCGCCGACACGGTTGTCGCGAGCATCTTCGTCAATCGCCTGCAATTCGGTCCGCGCGACGATTTCGACTGCTATCCGCGCACTTTCGAAGCCGATTGCGCGACCTTGACCGCCGTGGGCGTTGATCATCTTTTCGCGCCGGACGAAAACGAACTCTATCCGGTCCCACAGCAATACTTTGTCCAGCCCCCGCAGGCGCAGGACATGATTCTGGAAGGCGCGTTCAGGCCCGGACATTTCCGTGGCGTGGCAACCGTCGTGACCAAGCTTTTCAACATCGTGCGGCCGGACATCGCCTGCTTCGGCAAAAAGGATTACCAGCAGCTCATGGTGATCCGCAATATGGTGCACGAGCTTGCGATGCCGATCGAAATCGTCGGCTGCGAAACCGTGCGCGCCGACGATGGCCTCGCGCTGTCCTCGCGCAACGGCTATCTCTCGCCCGATGAACGCCGAGAAGCGGCGCGGCTGCATGCCGAACTGAAAACCATCGTGGAGGCCGTGCGCAACGGGAACCGCAACTATCGCACGCTCGAAAAACTCGCGGAGGAGCGGCTCCTCAAATCCGGCTGGGAGCCCGATTACGTCGTGGTGCGCAACCAGATCGATTTGCAGCCCCCGCAGGACGATCAAGCGCTGGTGGTACTCGGCGCGGCAAAACTCGGCGCGACGCGGCTGATCGACAATCTCGAAATCTGATTGACACAAAGGCGGGCAATACTCTCCGGCAGCGTTGCCGTAAGCGCAAAACCGCCGTGTCGAAGCCGCTCGGCGGGGTATCATCAGAAGTAGTGCTTTTCGGCTCATATTCAATCAAATCAAGGTCGAACACACCATGTCTTCTGACGCCGCAAATACCTATCCACGCCTACTCGGCGACATCGGGGGCACCAACGCCCGCTTTGCGCTGATCCGGCGGCCCGGCGGATCGATCGAAGATACCCATACGCTTTCGGGCGCCAATTACCCCGGTCCGGCGGAAGCGATCGAAGCCTATCTGGAGCAGGTCGGCGGCCCACGTCCGGCGATCGGCGCGATCGGCATCGCGAATCCGATCGACGGCGACCGGATCAAAATGACGAACCACACCTGGGCTTTCTCGATCGAGGCGGTCCGCCAACAACTCGGGTTCGCGCGCCTGAGTTTCATCAATGATTTCACGGCGCTGGCTTTGTCGCTTCCGAAATTGCCGGCCAACGAACTCGTCCAGGTCGGCGGCGGCAAAGCGGAACCCAAGATGCCGATTGCCGTGCTCGGCGCCGGCACGGGGCTTGGCGTCTCCGGTTTGATCCCCGCCGGGAACGGTTTCGTCCCCCTTGCGGGAGAAGGCGGTCATGTCACGCTCGCGCCGGACACGGAGGAAGAAGCCGCGGTGATCGCGCAGGTCGGGCGAAAGTTTGCGCATGTATCGGCCGAACGTCTGATCTCGGGGCCCGGACTCGTCACATTGCACGCAGCGCTCGCCGCGGTGCGCGGCCTGCCGTCACCCGCGCAAACATCGCCCGAGATCGTGGCCGCGGCGCGAACCGGCCAAGACGCATTGGCATTGGACTCGGTCAACATGTTCTGTGCGCTGCTTGGCACAATTGCAGGGAACCTCGCACTCACGCTCGGCGCCAAGGGCGGTGTATTCATTGGCGGCGGCATCGTGCCGCGCTTGGGGGATTTGTTTCTGCATTCGCCGTTTCGGCAGAGCTTCGAAGCCAAGGGGCGCTTTCAGCCCTACCTGAGCACGATCCCCGTTTTCGTCATCCACTCGCCCTATCCCGCCCTGATCGGAGCGGCCGTCGCGCTTGAGCAAACAGCGAATTCAGCTTTTTGAATGAAAAGGATGTGCCGATGAACCCTACTCTCACCAATGCCTGGAAAGAACTTGCGCAACACGCGCGGGAATGGTCCGGCCGCCATCTGCGCGACGTTTTCAATGCCGACCCGAACCGCGCGCAGCGTTATGTCGCGGAAGCCTGCGGCATCCAGCTCGATTACTCAAAACACCGGATCAACGACCGCTCCCTGCAACTTTTGCAGGGCCTGGCCGAAGAAACCGGCGTGCGCAGCCGCCGCGATGCGATGTTCGCGGGCGAAAAAATCAACAACACCGAAAAGCGCGCCGTGCTACATATCGCGCTGCGCAACCGCGGCAGTTCCCCGATCCTCGTCGACGGGCAGGACGTGATGCCCGGCGTGCGCAAAGTGCTCGAACACATGTCCGCGTTCGCCGAGCGCGTGCGCGGCGGCGCGTGGACCGGGCGCGGCGGCCAGCCGATCACCGACATCGTCAACATCGGCATCGGCGGCTCCGATCTCGGCCCGCTGATGGTGTGCGAAGCGCTCAAGCCTTACGGCCACGAACGCTTGCGCATGCATTTCGTCTCGAACGTCGACGGCGCGCAGATTCACCAGACCCTGCGCAAGCTCGATCCAAACACGACGCTGTTCATCATCGCCTCGAAAACCTTCACCACGATCGAAACGCTGACGAACGCGCACACCGCGCGCGACTGGTTCCTCGCCTCGGGCGCCACGGAGGCGGACATCGCCCGCCACTTCGTCGCGGTGTCGACAAATACGCCGGCCGTCACGAAATTCGGCATCGCGGCCGAAAACATGTTCGAGTTCTGGGATTGGGTCGGGGGACGTTATTCATTGTGGTCCGCCATCGGCCTGCCGATCATGCTTTACATCGGACCGCAGCATTTCACCGCGCTGCTTGATGGCGCTTACGCGATGGATCAGCACTTCCGCAGTGCGCCGTTCGAACGCAATCTGCCGGTGCTGATGGGCTTGATCGGCGTGTGGTACGCGAATTTCCTCGGTTCGCCCTCGCTCGTCATCGCCCCCTACAACCAGAACCTGCACCGTCTGCCGGCCTATCTCCAGCAGCTCGATATGGAATCGAACGGCAAGGGCGTCCGTGCCGATGGCGCGAAGGTCGATTACGCCACCGGCCCGATCATCTGGGGCGAGCCCGGCATCAATGGCCAGCACGCGTACTTCCAGCTCCTGCACCAAGGCACGCATCTGATCCCGCTCGATTTCATTTTGGCGTTAAAACAACAGGATCTCGATCCGAAGCATCACGCCATTTTGATCGCAAGCTGCTTCGCGCAGGCCGCCGCGCTCATGCGCGGAAAAACCGGCGACGAAGTGCGCGCCGAACTGGATAAGGCCGGCACCACGGGCGAGCGCACCGAACTGCTCATCAAGCACAAAACCTTTGAAGGCAACCGCCCAAGCAGCATGTTGCTCCTCGAAACACTCGACCCATTGCACCTCGGTGCGTTGATCGCGCTGTATGAGCATAAGATTTTCGTCCAGGGTGCCGTGTGGGGTATCAATTCCTACGACCAATGGGGCGTGGAACTCGGCAAGCAACTCGCGTCGGGCATCGAAAACGCGCTCACCGGCGACGGGGGTGCGTTAGACTACGATGCATCGACTCAGCGTCTGATCGCCCTCGCAAAAGAACGTGTGAACCTCAAGCGCTAAGCACAAGTTCTAAAAGCAGCAATAAAAAGAGGGCCCGCCGCGCGCGGGCCTTCGTTTGCCTCATCTTTCACAGGAGGATCCTCAATGCCGCACCTAAAGCACGCCTCTCGCCGCTTGCTCGTCCTCACGCTTGCCCTGGCCAGCATGGCCGGTACAGTCCCAGCTCAAGCCGCCTGGCTTGACTGGTTCGGCGGATCGGATAGCAACCGACTCACCCAATGGCTGGAGCACCCCGATAGCGGTTATATGCGCTGGGGCGAATGGGACCGGATCAAGATGGAAGCGCGTGGCGGCGGCGAAAGCGGGGTGCCGAACCAGCAGCCGGCGCAGATCGCGCCGGAGCAAATCGCCGCGGCACTCATGAGCATTCAAGCCCGGCCGTTCAAGGAGGTACGCACGGTCTTCTCGGAGCAAGAAGCCAAACGTCTTGCGCCCGCAATTGCCGGCGCCTTGCAGCGCGCTGCGGCAAATGACGATCTGCTTTTCGTGACGACGGGGCGGCACTCATTCTCGGACGGACTCTCGCCCACGCTCGGGAATGCCGGCCGGATATTTATCCAGGACGGGCGTCTGAACCTTATCCTGGGCATGCTGCACGCCGATTTCGTAGCCGATCAGCGCAGCGGTGGCGCAATCCAGTATCCGATTTTCGACTATGGCTCACGCGGCTTCCAAACCAAAGGAATCCAACTCATCGGAACTACGTCGGGCGACGCAAAATTGATCCGTGACGATTGGATCGCCGTACCGCTGACGAACATCCAGATGCTCGTGGCTCCGGCCCCCGTTCCAGCACCCGCTCCGGTCCTCGCTCCGGCACCCATGCTTGCGCAACAGCCCGTGAGCGCCAATCCGCCCGCGAGTATGAATGCCCCCGCAACCGCCCCGGCTCCAACACCCGCCGCACCCGCAGGCGACGCAACGCTGGAAGATTTCTACAAGAGACAGGAAGCCCGCTTGCGCGGATTGAAACGTTTGCATGACCAAGGCTTGATCACCGACGCAGAATTCCAGCAAAAACGCGCGGAAATTCTTAAAGACCTTTGAGTGCACAAGTCACCCCGGACTTCAGTTTGGGGCGACTCACTTCATTCACATGAATTGCTCTGCACCAACCAAGCCGATCTTCTTCACGCCCAAACGCTGCGCGGCTGCCATGACTTTGACCACGCTCGCGTATCTGACGAGTTTGTCCGCACGCAGATGCACCTCCGGCTGCTGCGCCTGCGCGGCGATCGCTGCGAATTCTTTTTCCAGCGCGGCCTGATCGGGCATCGCCTCGCCATTGAGCAAAACGCTTCCGTCGGCCTCCACGTCGATCCGCACGACTTCCGGTTGAGTTGTTTGCGTCGGCGGCGCATCGATCGGCATGTTCAATTTGGTCGCGTGCGTTTGAATCGGGATCGTGATGATCAACATGATCAGCAATACCAGCATGACGTCGATCAGCGGCGTGGTATTGATATCGACCAGCACATCGCGCTCGTCCGAACCGCCGCTGGGGCCAAGATTCATTCCCATCTGCGCATCCCCTCTGTCTAGAGCGGTTTTGGTTTATGCGTGGACATTCCCTCTCCCCCAGCCCCTCTCCCACAAGTGGGCGAGGGGAGCGTCTTCCCTTCTCCCACTTGTGGGAGAGGGTGCCCCGAAGGGGCGGGAGAGGGAAAGCGAAGCGTATACATTTGAATCAAAAATGCTCTAATGGGCCGATATACCCGCAGGCGGCTCGGTAATGAAACCGAGTTTGACGATACCCGCGCGCTGGCAGGCGGCGACAACCTTCCCGACGAACTCATACTTTGCGCCGGCGTCGCCGCGGATATGCACTTCCGGCTGCGGCGTTTGAACCGATATTTCCTTCAGCCGCGCAAGCAAGGTTTCGTTGTCGGGAATCCGCTGCAGATTCCAATACACATCGCCCTCCTTGTCGATGGCGATAACGATGTTCTCCGGCTTGGTCTGCGTCGGAATGTTTTTTTCCTTCGGCAACTCAAGCAGAATCGATTGCGTCACGACGGGAATCGTAATCAGGAAGATGATTAGCAGCACCAGCATCACGTCGACAAGCGGCGTGGTATTGATTGCCGAAACCAGTTCATCCTCGTCGCGCGGCGAAAAAATGGTCGGCAGCGCCATGTTCAGCCCTTCCGCCCGCCGAGCAGCACCATATGCAATTCGCCGCTGAACTGGCGCACGGAGTCGGAGGCCACTTTATTGCGGCGCACCAGCCAGTTATAGCCGAGCACGGCCGGCACCGCGACGGCAAGGCCGAGCGCCGTCATAATCAAGGCTTCGCCGACCGGCCCGGCAACCTTGTCGATCGAAGCCTGGCCCGCGACACCGATTGCCGTAAGCGCATGCAGAATGCCCCACACCGTGCCGAAGAGGCCGATGAATGGCGCGGTCGAACCGACCGTGGCGAGAAAGGCCAGACCTCCTTGCAAGCGGCTGCCGATCGTATCGTTGGCGCGCTGGAGCGACATTCCAATCCAGGAATTCAGATCGACATGCGCCGTCATCTGCGTTCCGTGATGGTGCGCGGCCTTGTTGCCCTCCTCCGCGATAAAACGGAAGGCGCTGTCCTCATGCAGCAGCGCAATGCCTTGTTCGACCGAAGGCGCATTCCAGAACTTTTCGCGCGCCTCTTTCGCCTGACCGAAAATTTTGCGCTGCTCAAACAATTTGACGATCGCAATGTACCAAGTGCCGATCGACATTAGCACCAGAACGACCAGCGTCCCCCGCGCGACGATATCCCCCTGCGCCCACAATGCCCCGAGTCCATACGGATTATCGAGCGCCGCTGTTTCGCCCGTTTGCGCCACAGCCACCCCGCAGAGCGCAAAAACAAGCGCCGTTCGGCAGGCATGCTTCAAAAATTTCATCGCTTGTGCTCCCAATAATTTGATCTCGCACGCAAGCGCATGCGGCGTTATTCAAGCTTCCATTCGAATTCCAGCCGGCCCCAGGCTTGCACGGCATGCCCCGCCACGATTGCCGGCTTGTAGCGGCAATCCATCAGCGCTTTGCGGGCCGCCTCATCGAGCCTGCGATGACCGCTGGATCTTTCGATCTTTCCCGCGAGCGGATGTCCATCCACATCAATCAGAAAGCTCAAAGTCGTGATTCCGGTCTCCTCGCGCATTTGCGATTCGCGCGGGTACTGTGGCGCGCAATCCTTCGAGCGGTCGAATACCGCCGCAAAATTCGGCGGAGGCGTAAGCGTCCCTTGCGGCGCGGCTTCCGCCGACGCGGCTTGGCCGGCAGGCCCGGTCTCTTCCGACTCTTCCTCGACCGACTCGGCTTCACTCATCGCGATGCTCACCGTCTCGGCCTCGGGCGGTTGCTGCACATTCGGACGATGTACTTCCGGCCGGGGAACGAAAACCGGCCTGGGAGCAGCGGATTTAGGTTGTGGCAACGGGGCCGGCGGTTTTTCCGCTGATTTGACTTCCGCAATGATCTTCACCATGAGAGGCGCCTGACCCGCTTCGCTGGCTTTCCGCGCCAGCCCAGCGAGCAATGCGGAGAAAAAAGCGATATGCAACGCGACGGCCACCAATATGCCTATCAATTTGCGGCTTCCGCTCGATGCTTGGAGATAACTCATGGCGTGAAGATCTGGGCAACCAGGGTCGGTCCACGAAACCTGCGCCTGACGACGTTCGAAAACTGGATATTATCGGCTGCCTCGCCGAATGCCGCTGAAAACCAAAGAACTAACCGAGGCGACAAGATCATGAGGACGCATAAACGGGCCAAAACTCCTCGCCCAAACCATGCATCACTTGAACTCCCCGTCCAACCCCTCGTATAATTATCTGCTTCGCCGCTTTAGCTCAGTTGGTAGAGCAACCGCTTCGTAAGCGGTAGGTCGTCTGTTCGAGTCAGACAAGCGGCACCAGATTCGTAAAAGGGCCCGTACATGTGCGGGCCCTTTTCTTTAGGACCGCCCGGCCGTTCCCGCGAGCAATGCGGATTACGCCAACGCGTACAATACGGTGACATTCTTCCGCATGGCTAGCGGTTTCGCGATGGTAAGCGTGCAGCCATTTATGCTATTGGTATGCGTATATTCAGCGCCCCCTTTAATGCCGCATCACCACATTGCGGTTGCACAGGCTGGCCGATGTTTAAACGATAGAAGCCACGGCAATTTATGACAAACCCAAAACCTGTCGATGTGCCATCGCAGAATCGAGCCGCAAGCCTGAACCAGGGCGAACAGGCGAAAAGACTCCGGGCGATCGAACGGCTCTATGCGTTCGAGCTATCGCTGATCTGGCTTTTCGGCAGCGTGGCGGCCTGGGCGGGAAACGATCGCGTGCTGCAAGCCAGCTCGCTTGCCGGCGCGCTGGTCTTGCTGGCCGCATGGCGCAGTCTGCGCGCCACCGCCTCCGACAACTGGGCCGCATGGCGCGGCGTTTTGCTGTTTGCGGCAAGCTGGTTGCTTTTTCCGCTCCTCAAAGCGATCCGCGCAAGCTGGATCACACAAACTTACGATGGTTCCCTGCTCTTGCTCGACCGCACGCTATGGGGCGGCCTGAGTCTGCCGGAACACGCGTTCGCACTGGAGCACTTCTGGCTCTCGGAAGTGCTCAGCGCCGCTTACCTTTCGTTTTACTTCGTCGTATTGCTGCCGGTCATCTACTTTGCCTGGAAGCGCACGAGCCGCGAGGCGCAAGTCTTCCTTTTCGGCCTCAATGCCATGTACATGATCGGCTTCATCAGCTACCTGATCATGCCGGCCGGCGGCCCTTATATCGCATACCCGGAACTGTTCCCCTACCCGGTCTACGGCGGCCCGCTGACGGACTTTCTGGCTCAGTTCGTCGCGCTAAGCGCTACCGGCATGGACGCCTTCCCCAGCCTGCACAGCGGCGTCGCCGTGTATGTGTGGAGCTTCTTCCTGTTCGGCGGCTATCGGCGCACGACGCTGGCGCTGACACCGTTTGTGCTGAGCATCGTGATCGCCTCGGTTTATTTGCGCCACAACTACGGCGTCGACCTGATTGCCGGCATCCTGCTCGCGCTCGGTGTACAGTGGGCGGTCAAATTCCTGCGCGAAACGAAAAGCTGATCGATTTACTATAAAATCGCCGCGTTTCGCGTGCCCGATCATGGTCTTGCAAAGCCCCGCAGAACGCGTTCTGCGGGGCTTTTCGCATAGGCCCCGCCTGGTTGCACGCGGTGAATTCTCACTCCAGACAGAAAGCGCCCCGTGAGCATCAAGTCAGACAAATGGATACGCCGGATGGCGGCTGAGCAGGCCATGATCGAACCCTTCGCACCGGAACTGGTGCGCTCGGTCAATGGGCATCGGATCGTTTCCTACGGCACTTCGAGTTACGGCTATGACGTGCGCGTCGCCAACGAATTCAAAGTCTTTACGAATATCAATTCGACGATCGTCGATCCGAAGGCTTTCGACGATAAGACTTTCGTCGATTTCACCGGCGATTACTGCATCATTCCGCCGAATTCGTTCGCGCTCGCGCGCACGGTCGAGTATTTCCGTATCCCGCGCAAGGTGCTGACCGTGTGCCTGGGCAAGAGCACCTATGCGCGCTGCGGCATTATCGTCAATGTCACGCCGCTCGAACCCGAATGGGAAGGCCATGTGACGCTCGAATTTTCGAACACGACACCGCTGCCGGCCAAGATTTATGCGAACGAGGGCGTCGCGCAGATGCTGTTCTTCGAATCGGACGAAGTCTGCGAAACCTCGTACAAAGATCGTGGCGGCAAATACCTGGGCCAGACCGGCGTCACGCTGCCCAAGATTTAATGCGCGTCGCGGGGGTTTCAGCCATCGAGAGGATGCCAGCCCCCGCCCTCAAACCAGACCGCCAACTCGTCCGCGGGCAGAGGTTTGGTGAAGTAGAAGCCTTGCATCAGATCACACCCACGGCTTGCCAATGCAAGCAGTTGCGCTTCGTTCTCGACCCCTTCGGCAATCACGCCCAGGCCAAGTTCCTGCGCCATGGCCAGCACGGCGGAGGTAATCGCCGCGTCCGAATTGTCGTAAACGAGGTCTTTGACGAACGAGCGATCGATTTTCAGGACATCAATCGGGAAACGCTTAAGGTAGGCGAGCGACGAATAGCCGGTTCCGAAATCGTCGACCATCAAGCGCACACCCATGCGCTGGAGCACGGACAGGATGCCTTGCGTCATTTCGGCATCGTGCATCAGCACGCTTTCCGTCATTTCCAGTTCAAGCCGCTCGGGCGCTAGTCCGGCATCGGTCAGCGCCTGCTGCACCGCCGACAACAGGCGCACATGGCGGAAACTGATGCCGGAAATATTGACGGCCACCGCGGCCGGCGGGTAAGCCTTGCGCATCCATTCGGCCATTTGTTTGCACGCCTGGCGCAAGCCCCATTCGCCGATCTCGACGATCAGCCCGCACTCCTCGGCCAAAGGGATGAATTCGCCAGGCCCGAGCAAGCCGCGTTTCGGATGACGCCAGCGTACCAGCGCCTCGACCGCGTCGATCTTGTGGTCGGAGATCCGCACAACCGGCTGGTAGAACAGTTCGAACTCGCCCCGTTCGAGCGCGGCGCGCATTTCGCTTTCGAGCTGCACGCGCAAATCGGCCGCCGTGCGTAGCTCATCGGAAAAAGAGCGCACCGAATTACGCTGCCCGCGTTTCGATTCACTAAGTGCCATATCGGCAAATTTGAGCAAGGTATCGGCATCATCCGTATGTGCGGGATAAACCGCCAAGCCGATACTCGCCCTGAGCGCGACCTGGATGTCCTCGAACAAAATCGGCTCGCGCACGGCTTCGAGCAGACGCAGGGCAAGCGCCTCGGGCGAATCGCCAACGAGCGCATTCTCGACGAACACGACGAACTGGTCGCCGCCGATGCGCGCTACCACCGCTGCGCCGGGAGCGCTGTCCGCGTGCCCAGGCAATGCCGCAACCGTTTTCTCCAGACGCTGGGCGACGACTTGCAAAACCTGGTCGCCGACACCCTGCCCCAAACTCTCGTTGATCCGCCCAAAACGATCAAGGTCAAGCACCATGACGGCAATCGAGCGCTCCGTGGAAGCGCGGCGAATCGCCCGTTTCAGCAAGTCGCGGCAGAATTGCCGGCCAGGCAAGCCCGTCAAACTATCGTAGTAGGCGAGATAGCGAATGCGCTTTTCGGCATCGACCCGCTCGGTCACATCCTGCGTCGTCCCTTGCAGGCGCTGAACCGAGCCATCGGCATTTCTAACCGGCTCCGCCTGTTCAAAAACGGTGCGCAGGGCGCCATCGTTCCGAACGATACGGTATTGAATCCTGAACGCCCGCCCTTTACTCGCCGCGGTGTAGGCTTCGCGCACCAAATCCCGGTCCTGCGGGAAAACGCGTTCGAGCACCGCTTCCATCACAGGCGGAAACGCCTGCGGCCCTTCACCGAACAGCGCGAAAAACTGCTCGGATCGCTGCACGTAAGCTTCGCGCAGATGCCACTCCCAGCTTCCAAGGTGAGCAATCCGCTGCGCGTTGGCCAGATTCGTTTCGCTGCGCACCAACTCGTCGAGCGTGCGGGCCGAACGCAATGCGTGCTGAATCCGGTGCCGCAGCACCATCCAGTTGATCGGTTTGGCGACAAAATCGATCGCGCCCACTTGGTAAGCACGCTCGATTGCATCGGAATCCTCGGGGCCGGTCATGATGATGATCGGAATCCGTTGTCCTCTGGGCAGGCAATGCAAACGCCGGGCGACCTCGAACCCCTCCAAGCGCGGCATCAGCAGATCCAGGAGGACGATATCGGGCTGCTGGCTGGCATACTTTTCGAGCGCCTCGCTGCCCGCGCAAGCCTCGATCGACACGAAACCCACGGCCCGCAACGCAGCCAACGCGTTTGAACGTGTCGCCGCATCGTCATCGACGACGAGAATACGCCCACGCGCCAAAAAGGGCGTCATACCCCATCCCCGAGCAAATCAAAACCTGTTTGGGCGCCGAGCACTTGATACATTTGTTGCATTTTTGGAATTTACGACTTGACCTTGCGCAGGCGAACCAAACCAACACGACCGACCCACCCTACCTGTTCCCCCCAGCCAGAATACTCTCGATTAGACCATCGATTGCGCTGAATTTCACGCTGGAACAAGCCCTTAGAACCGGTTTACGATCTTTTCGTAATTGCCGAGAATTCGGGGATGACGAAAAAGAAATACGCCAGCGACATCAGTCGAGAGAAGTTTGCACAGATTGAGCCGCTGCTACGCAGCGTG
>WQYQ01000002.1 GCA_009781175.1 Betaproteobacteria bacterium | reverse complement strand
ACAACATCCAGATGACGGTCAAGCTGATTGCCCCGATCGCCATGGAAGAAGGACTGCGCTTCGCCATTCGCGAGGGCGGCCGCACCGTGGGCGCGGGCGTCGTCGCTAAAGTGATCGAGTAATCCAGTTCTGTAGCCGTAGCCAACTCCGATGCGAAGTGCGCATCGGGGTCTTGTTCTTTGTGCTCTTTAGGAAAGTAACATGCAAAGCCAAAAGATCCGTATCCGCCTCAAGGCATTCGACTATCGCCTGATTGATCAATCGGCTTTAGAGATCGTTGATACCGCCAAGCGGACCGGTGCGGTCGTGCGCGGCCCTGTTCCGCTGCCCACGCGTATCGAGCGTTACAACTTGCTGCGTTCGCCGCACGTCAACAAAACCTCGCGCGATCAGTTTGAGATCCGTATTCATCAGCGTCTGATGGACATCATCGATCCGACCGATAAGACGGTTGATGCATTGATGAAGCTCGATCTGCCGGCCGGCGTCGACGTCGAAATCAAGTTGCAATAACAGGAAGTGCTTGCGTAGAAAAATATTCTGCGCTTATAATACCAAATTCCGCACCTTCAGGGTGCGGAATTTGTATTTTGGAGGCTTGGCCAATCGTAGCCAGGCATTAGGAGAAAAACATGAGTCTAGGCCTTGTTGGTCGCAAGGTTGGCATGACTCGCGTCTTTGCCGAGGACGGTCAGTCCATCCCGGTAACGGTGCTTGACGTGTCGAACAATCGAGTGACCCAGATCAAGACGCCCGAAGTTGACGGTTATTCCGCGCTTCAGGTGACTTTCGGCAAGCGTCGCGCCAGTCGCGTGAATAAAGCGGCGGCGGGGCACTTGGCCAAAGCCGGTGTTGAAGCCGGTCATGTCTTGCGTGAGTTCCGCCTCGCTGACGATCAGGCAGCCTCTTACAAGGCTGGCGATGTCGTTAGCGTCGAGATCTTTTCCGTTGGTCAGATGGTTGATGTGTCTGGCGTGAGCATTGGTAAGGGCTATGCCGGCACGATCAAGCGTCATAACTTCTCATCCAACCGCGCTTCGCATGGTAACTCCCGTAGCCACAATGTGCCCGGTTCGATCGGCATGGCGCAGGATCCGGGTCGTGTGTTCCCGGGTAAGCGCATGACGGGTCATTTGGGTGCGGCGAAGGTAACGGTTCAGAACCTCGAAGTGGTTCGTGTGGACGCCACCCGTGGCCTGCTGTTGGTCAAGGGCGCGGTGCCTGGTCACGACGGCGGCGATGTAATCGTCCGTCCGGCGATCAAGGCATAACTTTCGGGGGCGCAATGGAACTCAAGTTAATCAACGAACAAGGCCAGGCGGCCGCTACCGTTCAAGCTTCGGATGCGCTGTTCGGTCGCGAATACAACGAGGCGCTGGTGCACCAGCTCGTCGTGGCCTATCAGGCCAATGCGCGTTCGGGCAACCGTGCGCAGCTGACGCGTGCTGAAGTCAAGCATTCGACGAAGAAGCCCTGGCGTCAAAAGGGTACGGGCCGCGCACGTTCCGGTATGACATCCTCGCCGATCTGGCGTGGAGGCGGCCGTGCTTTCCCGAATTCGCCTGAAGAAAATTTCAGTCAAAAAATTAACCGCAAGATGTATCGCGCCGGTATCGCTGCGATTTTGTCGCAGTTGGCGCGCGAGGATCGTCTTGTTGTTGTCGATGGCTTCACGGTTGAAGCGCCAAAGACCAAATTGCTGGTGGATAAGCTCAAAGGCATGGGTCTTGAGTCGGTGCTCGTGATTACCGATAGCCTCGATGAAAACCTGTTTCTGTCGTCGCGTAACCTGCACAAGGTGTTGGTTCTCGAAACGCATGAAACAGATCCGGTTTCGCTGGTTCGTTTCCCGAAAGTGCTGGTCACCAAGGCGGCGGTCGCGAAGATGGAGGAGATGTGGCAATGAGCTTCTCTCAAGAGCGTCTTTATCAAGTGCTGCTCGCTCCGCAGATCTCCGAAAAGGCGACCTACGTTGCGGAAAAGAACGAGCAAGTGATTTTCAAGGTGGCCACTGACGCCACCAAGCCCGAAATCAAGGCTGCGGTTGAGCTGCTGTTCAAAGTGCAGGTCGAGTCGGTGCAGGTTTCCAATGTCAAAGGCAAGGTCAAGCGCTTCGGGCGTGCGATGGGGCGTCGCAAAAGCTGGAAAAAGGCTTTTGTCAGCTTGAAACCGGGACAGGAAATCAACTTCGTTGAAGGGGGGGCCGCGTAAATGTTGGTCAAGGTCAAGCCGACTTCCGCGGGACGTCGCGGTGTCGTCAAAGTGGTCAACCCGGACCTGCATAAGGGCAAGCCATTCGCTGCTTTGCTCGAAAAGCAGTCGAAGAGTGCTGGTCGTAATGTACATGGTCGAATCACCATTCGTCACCAGGGCGGCGGTCACAAGCAGCACTACCGTATTGTTGATTTCAAGCGCAACAAGGATGGTATTCCGGCCAAGGTTGAACGCATCGAGTACGATCCGAACCGCACCGCGCATATCGCATTGCTGTGTTATGCCGACGGTGAGCGCCGCTACATCATCGCCCCGCGTAGCCTTGAAGTAGGTCAGGTTCTGCTGTCCGGTTCGGAAGCGCCGATCAAGCCGGGCAATGCCTTGCCGATCCGCAACATTCCGGTTGGTTCGACAATCCATTGCATCGAAATGCTGCCGGGCAAAGGCGCCCAGATGGCGCGTGCAGCAGGTACTTCAGTTCAATTGCTTGCGCGTGAAGGCAGCTATGCGCAGCTTCGTTTGCGCTCTGGTGAAATTCGCCGTGTGCATGTTGAGTGCCGCGCAACAATCGGCGAAGTCGGCAATGAAGAGAATAGCCTGCGCAAGATCGGCAAGGCCGGTGCTCAACGTTGGCGCGGTATCCGTCCGACCGTCCGCGGTGTCGCGATGAACCCGATCGATCACCCGCATGGTGGCGGTGAAGGTCGTACCGGTGAGGGTCGCGTTCCGGTTAGCCCGTGGGGTGTCCCGACGAAGGGCTATCGCACGCGTAGCAATAAGCGGACCGATACCATGATCGTTCAACGTCGGCATAAGCGCTAAGAGGTAAACAATGGCTCGTTCTATTAAGAAAGGCCCGTTCGTCGATGCGCACCTTCTCAAGAAGGTTGATGCCGTACGTGGGTCGAATGACAAGCGTCCGATCAAAACCTGGTCGCGCCGTTCAACTGTTTTGCCCGAGTTCGTCGGTCTCACGATCGCCGTTCATAACGGCCGTCAGCATGTTCCGGTTTATGTGACCGAGAACATGGTCGGTCATAAGCTGGGTGAATTCTCGCTGACGCGTACCTTCAAGGGACACGCCGCCAGCAAGAAGGCGAAGAGGTAAGGAGCGATGATGGAAACCAAAGCAAGTCTGCGTGGCGTCCGTCTGTCGGCACAAAAGGGTCGGTTGGTGGCTGATTTGGTACGCGGCAAGCGCGTTGATCAGGCGCTGAACATTCTGGCGTTCTGCCCCAAAAGGGGGGCAACGATCGTCAAGAAGGTTCTTGAGTCTGCGATCGCGAATGCTGAGCACAATGACGGTGCCGATATTGACACCCTGAAGGTCACCAGCATCTACGTCGAGCAGGGTACGACGCTCAAGCGTTTTACCGCGCGCGCAAAGGGTCGCGGTAATCGTATCTCCAAGCCGACCTGCCACATTTACGTGACTGTCGGGGAGTAAGGAGCTCTTATGGGACAGAAGATTCATCCAACCGGGTTCCGGCTTTCCGTATCGCGTAACTGGGCCTCTCGCTGGTTCGCGAACAACACGAATTTCTCCGGAATGTTGCAAGAAGATTTGAAGGTGCGCGAGCATCTGAAGAAGAAACTTGCGCATGCCTCCGTTGGTCGTGTTTTGATTGAGCGTCCGGCGAAGACCGCTCGCATTACGGTATTCAGTGCTCGTCCAGGCGTCGTGATCGGCAAGAAGGGCGAGGATATCGAGGTGCTGAAATCGGATCTGCAGAAGATTCTGAAGGTGCCGGTCCATGTCAGCATCGAGGAAATCCGTAAGCCTGAAACCGACGCGCAACTGATCGCTGATTCGATCGCACAGCAGCTCGAAAAGCGAATCATGTTCCGCCGTGCGATGAAGCGTGCGATGCAGAACGCGATGCGTCTTGGGGCTCAGGGCATCAAGATCATGAGTTCGGGGCGCTTGAACGGCATCGAAATCGCGCGGACAGAATGGTATCGCGAAGGCCGTGTGCCGCTGCATACCTTGCGCGCCGATATCGACTACGGTTTTTCTGAAGCAAAAACGACATACGGCATCATCGGGATCAAGGTGTGGGTCTATAAGGGCGACACATTGGGCCGTGGCGAACAGCCCGCCGTCGTCGAGGCGCCGGAAGCCGAGCGTCGTCCTCGCCGTGGTCCGAAAGAGGGTGAGGGCAAGCCGGGCGCACGTCGTCCGGCACGCCGTGTAAGCGGCGATGGGGCGGCCGATAAGGCCGGTGCCAAACGCGTAAGCAAAGCAGGAGCGAATAATGCTGCAGCCGGCGAGAAGGAAGTATCGTAAAGAACAAAAGGGCCGCAACACCGGCGTTGCGACCCGTGGCAATAAAGTCAGCTTCGGCGAGTTCGGCCTGAAGGCCGTTGGTCGTGGTCGCCTGACTGCCCGCCAGATTGAGTCGGCGCGTCGTGCAATGACGCGTCACATCAAGCGCGGTGGCCGGATTTGGATTCGTATTTTCCCGGATAAGCCGATCTCCCAGAAACCTGCTGAAGTGCGGATGGGTAACGGCAAGGGCAATCCAGAATATTGGGTTGCGGAGATCCAGCCGGGCAAAATGCTGTATGAAATGGATGGTGTGGACGAGGGTCTGGCGCGTGAAGCTTTCCGTCTTGCGGCGGCCAAGCTTCCGATCGAGACGACTTTCGTTACCCGCATGGTGGGGCAATAATTCATGAAGGCCAGCGAACTGAGGGCGAAATCGCCCGCCGAGCTGAAAAAAGAGTTGCTCGATCTGCTTAAGGCGCAGTTTTCTTTGCGCATGCAGATCGCGACTCAGCAGCTCAGCAATACGGCCCAGTTGGGCAAGACGCGCCACGACATCGCGCGTGTGCGCACGATCCTGCGTGAGAAGGCGGTGACCAAATGACCGAACAGAGCATCAAGCGTACGCTGACCGGTCGCGTGGTCAGCGACAAAATGGACAAGACCGTGACCGTGCTCGTCGAGCGCCGCATGAAGCATCCGCTTTACGGAAAGGTCATGATCAAGTCCAAGAAATATCACGCCGATGTTGAGAATGGCGTGGCGTGTGCGGGCGATCTGGTCGAGATCGAAGAGTGCCGTCCGATTTCGAAGACCAAGACTTGGCGTGTGTCTCGAGTGGTGGAAAAGGCACGCATCATTTAATGCTTGCAGAATCCGTTTGGGTTCTGTTAAGCTTATCAGCTTTCGTTCGTAGCATCCTATGGGTGCTGCGTTCTTTTACCCAGACGGGTTCCAAGACTGACCGTGGCCTTAGTGGTTTCGGATTAAGTTGGAGTTAAACAATGATCCAAATGCAGACCATGCTGGACGTGGCTGATAATACAGGCGCGCGTTCGGTGATGTGCATCAAGGTGCTGGGCGGCTCTAAGCGTCGCTACGCCGGGATTGGCGACATCATCAAGGTGAGCATCAAGGATGCGGCTCCTCGCGGTCGCGTGAAAAAGGGCGATGTGTATAGCGCGGTGGTCGTTCGCACGGCCAAGGGCGTGCGCCGTCCTGACGGCTCTCTTGTCAAGTTTGACGGCAATGCCGCCGTGCTCCTGAATAACAAGCTAGAGCCAATCGGTACACGTATCTTTGGGCCGGTTACGCGTGAGTTGCGTACCGAACGCTTCATGAAGATTGTGTCGCTGGCGCCGGAAGTGCTGTAAGGGAGCGGCCATGGACAAGATTCGCAAAGGTGACGAAGTCATCATTCTCGTTGGCAAAGATAAGGGTAAGCGCGGAACGGTGCTTACGCGTGTCGACACGATGCACTTGGTCGTAGAGGGTGTGAATCGGGTGAAGAAGCATGTTCGCCCGAACCCGGTCAAAGGTCAGGTCGGCGGCATTGTCGAAAAAGAGATGCCGGTCGATATCTCGAATGTCGCGCTGTTCAATCCGGGAACCCAAAAGGGAGATCGGGTCGGTTTTCGTGTTTTGGAAGATGGCCGTAAGGTCCGTTTTTTCAAATCGAACGGTGAGCTGGTGGATCGGTAAGGAGTTTTTATGGCACGCCTGCAAGAGTTCTATAAGAGCACCGTTGTCGCCGATCTGGCAAAGAAATTCGGCTACAAGTCGCTCATGGAAGTGCCCCGTATCACCAAAGTCACTCTGAACATGGGTGTCGGTGAGGCTGTGGGCGATAAGAAGGTGCTCGACAATGCAGTTGGCGACATGATCAAGATCGCCGGTCAGAAACCCGTCGTAACTAAAGCCCGCAAATCGATCGCGGGTTTCAAGATCCGCGAAGGCTATCCGATCGGTTGCATGGTCACGTTGCGCGGTCCGCGCATGTTTGAGTTTCTCGATCGTCTGGTATCAGTTGCAATGCCGCGTATTCGAGATTTTCGCGGCATTCAAGCGAAGGGCTTCGATGGTCGCGGCAACTACAACCTCGGCGTCAAGGAACAGATTATTTTTCCTGAAATCGAGTACGACAAAATTGATGCCTTGCGCGGTTTGAACATCAGCATCACAACGACTGCCAAGACGGATGAAGAAGCGCGCGCATTGCTCGCTGCATTCAAGTTCCCGTTCAAGAATTGAGGGTGTTATGGCGAAACTCGCTCTGATCAATCGCGAAGAGAAGCGTGCCAAATTGGTTGCCAAGTATGCGGCCAAACGTGCCGATCTCATCGCAAAGATCAATGACAGCAAGTTATCGGACGAAGAGCGCATGGAAGCGCGTCTGAAGCTGCAGCAGCTGCCACGTAACGCAGCGCCGACGCGTCAGCGTAATCGGTGTGCGCTGACGGGTCGTCCGCGTGGGGTATTTCGTAAATTTGGGCTGTGCCGTAACAAGCTGCGTGAAGTTGCCTTCCGCGGCGAGGTGCCTGGCATGACCAAGGCTAGCTGGTAAGAGGAGACGGAAGAATGAGTATGTCCGATCCGATTGCCGATATGCTGACCCGTATTCGCAATGGGCAGATGTCGGAAAAGGCGTCTGTATCCATGCCTGCTTCCAAGTTGAAAGCTGCAATCGCAGAGGTTCTCAAGGAAGAAGGCTACATCGATGGCTACAGTGTGCGCGGCGAAGGCGGTAAGCGTGAGCTTGAGGTCGCGTTGAAATATTACGCAGGTCGCCCGGTTATTGAGCGCATCGAGCGTGTTAGCCGTCCAGGGCTGCGGATTTATCGTGGAAGCGGCAATTTGCCCAAGGTTTTGAACGGCTTGGGTGTTGCAATCGTTTCTACCCCGCGTGGCGTCATGACTGATCGCAAGGCTCGCGCCAGCAATGTTGGCGGCGAAGTTCTCTGCATCGTTGCATAAGGAGGCTCAGTCATGTCTCGTGTAGCAAAGAATCCGGTTGTGCTCCCGCAGGGCGTTGATGCCACAGTTTCCGCTGATGGAATCGCGATTAAGGGTCCGTTGGGGACGTTGAAATTCGCACTACACCCATCGGTAGCCGTTGAGCGTGATGGCGATAAGCTGCAATGCTCGGCCAAAGCAGGCGGCGTGAATGGGAACGCGATGTCAGGGACCACCCGTGCGCTGTTGTCCAATATGGTTACCGGCGTAAGCAAGGGTTTTGAGCGCAAGCTGAACCTCGTGGGCGTTGGTTATCGGGCGCAGGCGCAAGGTGACAAACTGAATTTGTCGCTTGGTTTTTCTCATCCTGTGGTGCATCAGATGCCGGCTGGTATCAAGGTTGAAACGCCTACCCAGACCGAAATCGTGATCAAGGGTATCGACAAACAAGTGGTTGGGCAGGTGGCCGCGGAGATTCGCGCCTATCGTGCACCAGAGCCGTACAAAGGCAAAGGTGTCCGGTACGCCGATGAAGTGGTTAACCTCAAGGAAACCAAGAAGAAGTAAGGGCGGAATTCATGAACAAGAAGGATGCGCGTTTGCGCCGTGCTCGCAAGACCCGGGCACTCATTGCCGAAAAGAAGGCGGTGCGCTTGACCGTGTTTCGCTCAAACTGCCATATCTACGCCCAAGTGATTTCGGACTGTGGATCGAAGGTGTTGGCTGCGGCCTCCACCGTCGAAGCCGATTTGCGCGGGCCGGCCTCAAATGGCGGCAACGTCGCTGCGGCAGTGGAAATTGGCAAATTGATTGCTCAGCGGGCGAAGGCCGCCGGTATCGAGACCGTTGCGTTCGATCGTGCCGGTTTTAAATACCATGGCCGTGTTAAGGCCTTGGCCGATGCCGCTCGCGAAGGCGGCCTCAAGTTCTAAGCGGAGCTGAAATGGCTAAGCAACAAACGAAAAAACCACAGACCGGCGAAGAGCGTGATGACGGTTTGCGTGAAAAGATGGTGTCAATCAATCGTGTCACCAAGGTTGTCAAGGGCGGTCGGATTCTCGGTTTTGCCGCCCTGACGGTCGTCGGTGATGGCGATGGCGGAGTCGGTATGGGTAAGGGCAAGGCGCGCGAAGTGCCTGTCGCTGTCCAGAAGGCAATGGAAGAAGCCCGCCGCAGATTGTCCAAAGTCCAACTGAAAAACGGCACGCTACAGCATTCGGTTATTGGGCATCACGGCGCTTCGCGTGTTTTGATGCAACCGGCTCCGAGCGGTACCGGCATTATCGCCGGCGGCGCAATGCGTGCGGTATTTGAAGTTATGGGCGTCACGGACGTGATCTGTAAGTGCCTGGGGTCGACCAATCCCTACAACGTCGTGCGTGCGACGTTGAACGGTTTGAATGCAACAAGCACTCCGGCTCAGATTGCCGCCAAGCGTGGCAAGACCGTCGAAGAAATTCTGGGATAAGACCATGGCGGACAAGAAAATTCGTGTCACGCTCATTAAGAGCTTGATCGGCACTAAGCAAGATCATCGTGCCACCGTACGTGGCCTGGGGTTGCGTCGTCTAAATCACACGGTTGAACTTGAGGACACTCCCGCCGTGCGCGGCATGGTGCGCAAGGTCGCCTATATGGTGAAGTGCGAGGGCTAAATGGAACTTAATAACCTTAAGCCGGGCATTGGCGCCAAACACGCGAAGAAGCGTGTTGGCCGTGGCATGGGCAGTGGTTTGGGAAAAACTTGTGGCCGTGGTCATAAAGGACAGAAATCCCGTGCGGGTGGTTTCCATAAGGTCGGTTTCGAAGGTGGTCAGATGCCTTTGCAGCGTCGTTTGCCGAAGCGGGGTTTTAACTCGCTGACGCGTGCACGCATGGCAGAAGTTCGCCTGTCTGAAATCGAGTTGCTGGGCGCCGATGAGATCGATTTGTTGGTGCTCAAAGGTGCGGGTATCGTGCCGAATGACGCCCTGGCGGCCAAGGTGATTCTTTCCGGTGCGATTACTCGAAAAGTGTCTCTGCGTGGCGTAGGTGCCACAAAGGGTGCCAAAGCCGCGATTGAAGCGGCTGGCGGCAGCATCACTGAGTAAGGACAAGGCGACGGTGGCAACTTCCCCGGCAACTCTCGGAAAGGCCGATAAGTTCGGCGATCTGAAGCGGCGTTTGTGGTTTCTGTTGGGTGCACTGCTCGTTTACCGGCTTGGGGCGCATATTCCCGTGCCGGGTATCGATCCAGTGCGTCTGGCGGAGCTATTCCAGTCTCAGAAAGGTGGGATCCTCGGGATTTTCAACCTGTTCTCGGGCGGGGCGCTTTCACGTTTCACCATCTTTGCATTGGGGATCATGCCTTACATCTCGGCATCGATCATCATGCAGTTGCTAACGGTTGCCGTGCCGCAACTGGAGCAGCTGAAAAAAGAGGGCGAGGCGGGACGCAGAAAGATTACTCAATACACACGTTATGGCACGGTTGGCTTGGCGCTGTTTCAGGCTTTCGGCATTGGCGTGGCACTCGAAGCGCAGGCTGGCTTGGTGGTTGAGCCCGGTATGATGTTCCGCTTTGTGACGGTGACCACCTTGGTGACTGGCACGATGTTTTTGATGTGGTTGGGTGAGCAGATTACGGAACGTGGTCTTGGGAATGGTATTTCCTTGATCATTTTTGCCGGTATTGCTGCTGGCTTGCCGAATTCGATTGGTGGCCTCTTTGAACTGGTGCGGACGGGAGCGATGCATCCTGTTGCGGCTTTGTTTATTTGTGCATTGGTTGTTCTTGTGACTTCGTTTGTGGTGTTTGTCGAACGCGGACAGCGCAAGATTCTGGTCAATTACGCCAAGCGCCAAGTTGGCAATCGGATTTATGGTGGGCAGAGTTCTCACTTGCCATTGAAATTGAATATGTCTGGGGTTATTCCTCCGATTTTTGCTTCGTCGATCATTCTGTTTCCGGCAACTGCTGCGCAGTGGTTCGGGAGCGCGGGTGATTCGAGGGTGGCGAATTTCATCAGGGATATTGCTTCGGGCTTGCATCCTGGGCAGCCTGTGTATGTCTTGTTGTATGCCGCTGCAATTGTGTTTTTCTGCTTCTTCTATACGGCTTTGGTGTTCAACTCGAAAGAGACCGCTGATAACCTGAAGAAGAGCGGAGCGTTTGTGCCAGGAATTCGGCCGGGGGACCAAACCGCTCGTTATATCGACAAGATCCTGATGCGGCTTACGCTGGTGGGGGCTGTCTATGTCACGTTGGTTTGTTTGTTACCGGAATTTTTAATTCTGAAATGGAACGTTCCGTTCTATTTCGGCGGAACGTCACTGTTGATCATTGTAGTAGTGACCATGGACTTCATGTCTCAGGTACAGGCTTACATCATGACCCATCAGTACGATAGCCTCTTGAAGAAAGCTAATTTCAAGGGCGCCGGTTTGCCGGTGAAGTAAGGATGAGCAAGGAAGACGCAATCGAAATGCAAGGTGAAGTCATTGAGACTTTGCCAAATGCAACCTTCCGCGTGCGGCTCGAAAATGGCCACATCGTGTTGGGGCATATTTCCGGAAAGATGCGAATGCACTATATCCGGATACTTCCTGGTGACAAGGTTACGGTTCAATTGACGCCATACGATCTCAGCAAAGGTCGGATCGTCTTTAGAGCCAAATGAAGTTCAGGAAATTTAGGAGTCAATCATGAGAGTCCAGGCTTCGGTTAAGAAGATCTGCCGTAAGTGCAAGGTCATCCGTCGCAAGGGTGTCGTGCGCGTGATCTGTGAAGATCCACGTCACAAGCAGCGTCAGGGCTAAGCCCAGACGCCGATCGTCAACAGTTTGAGCGTTTTGGGGTAAGAGCATGGCCCGTATCGCTGGGGTAAATATTCCCAACCATAAGCACGCGGAAATTGCGCTGACCGCTATTTTCGGCATCGGTCGCACTCGTGCACAGCAAATTTGTGACGCTGCACATGTAGCGCGCACGACCAAGGTCAAGGATCTGACCGAGGCCGAAATGGATCGGCTTCGCGAAGAAATTGGCCGTTTCACCGTCGAAGGCGATTTGCGTCGCGAAGTGACGATGAATATCAAGCGGTTGATGGACCTCGGTTGCTACCGCGGTTTGCGGCACCGTCGTGGTCTGCCCTGCCGTGGTCAGCGCACCCGTACCAATGCGCGTACCCGCAAGGGACCGCGTAAGCCGATCGCCGGCAAGAAATAAATAGAGGCGTAAGACATGGCTAAAACCGCTGCGAAGGTTCGCAAGAAGATCAAGAAGAATGTGGCTGAGGGCATCGCCCACATTCACGCTTCTTTCAACAACACAATCATTACGATCACTGATCGACAAGGCAATGCATTGTCTTGGGCAACTGCGGGTGGCGCGGGCTTCAAAGGCTCCCGCAAGAGTACACCGTTTGCGGCGCAAGTTGCAGCGGATGCCGCCGGTAAGGTCGCTGTCGAGTGTGGCATCAAGAACCTGGAGGTTCGCATTACCGGCCCTGGCCCGGGACGTGAATCCTCGGTTCGTGCGCTGAATGCGCTTGGTATCAAGGTCAGCTCGATTACTGATATCACCCCTGTCCCGCATAACGGCTGTCGTCCGCCGAAGAAGCGTCGTATCTAAAGGAGTTCAAACGTGGCTCGTAATCTAGATGCCAAGTGCCGGCAGTGCCGTCGTGAAGGCGAGAAGCTCTTCTTGAAGGGCGAGAAGTGCTTCACCGACAAGTGTGCCATCGAGCGTCGTGCCTATGCCCCGGGTCAGCATGGCCAGAAATCTGGTCAGCGTCTGTCGGGCTACGGTCAGCAACTGCGTGAAAAGCAGAAAATTCGCCGCATTTATGGTGTGCTTGAGCGTCAATTCCGTAAGACTTTTGCAACCGCGGAAGGCAAAAAGGGCCAGACTGGCGAGAACCTTCTTCAGTTGTTGGAAGGCCGTTTGGATGCAGTGGCTTACCGTATGGGTTTTGGCGCTTCGCGCGCTGAAGCACGTCAGGTCGTGCGCCATAATGGCGTATTGGTGAATGGCAAACGCGTAAATATTCCGTCTTACACGCTGCGTCCCGGCGATGTGGTGACGCTCGCTGAGAAAACCCGCGGCACGCTGCGTGTCAAAGCGGCTTTGGAAGCGGCTGAGCAACGTGGTTTCCCGGAATGGCTTGAGGTCAGCGCGAAAGAAGGCAAAGGTGTGTTTAAAACCTATCCGCAACGTGCCGAGTTGTCCTCGACCATCAACGAAAGCCTCGTGGTCGAACTGTATTCGCGTTAATGCCAGGCGCGCGATTTTGCGCGCTCTACCGAAGGATTGCCCATGCAAAACACTCTCCTGAAGCCACGCATCATCGACGTTCAAAGCGTTTCCCCGGTGCATGCTGTGGTCGTGATGGAGCCGTTCGAGCGCGGGTTTGGTCATACACTGGGTAATGCGCTGCGGCGGATTCTGCTGTCCTCGCTGCCCGGGTATGCACCCACCGAAGTGCAGATCGAGGGCGTACTGCACGAGTACTCGACGCTTGATGGTGTCCGCGAGGACGTAGTCGACATCCTGCTCAATCTGAAGGGCGTGGTGTTCAAACTGCACAATCGTGGCGAAGCGACACTCAGACTCAGCAAGCACGGCGAAGGCGTTGTGACCGCGCGTGATATTGAAACGACGCATGATGTCGAAATTATTAACCCGGACCATGTGATTGCTCACCTGGCTCCTGGCGGTAAGCTCGATATGCAGCTGAAGATCGAGCAAGGCCGCGGTTATGTGCCTGGCAATGTTCGCCCGGGTCACGCTGAGAACAAATCGATCGGTCATATCGTGCTCGACGCTTCGTTCGGTCCCGTGCGGCGCGTCTCCTATCAGGTTGAAGCGGCGCGCGTCGAACAGCGTACTGATCTTGACCGTCTGGTCATGGATATCGAAACGAACGGTGCGGTTGAGCCGGAAGAAGCTGTGCGTTTCGCCGCCCGGGTGCTGGCCGATCAATTGTCGGTCTTTGCCGATCTGGAAGGTACGCCTGTTCCGGTTGAGCAAACCCGTGCGCCGACGATCGATCCGCTGCTGATGCGCCCGGTCGATGATCTGGAGCTGACGGTGCGTTCGGCCAATTGCTTGAAGGCTGAGAACATCTATTACATTGGCGATCTGATTCAGCGCACCGAAACGGAGTTGCTGAAGACCCCGAACTTGGGGCGGAAGTCGCTTAACGAGATCAAGGAAGTGCTTGCCTCGCGTGGCCTGACCCTTGGTATGAAGTTAGAAAACTGGCCGCCGGCCGGGCTTGAAAAGCTCGGTTGATCCGCGATAGCCAGCCTCGAGAAGGAAGATAAAAATGCGTCACCGTAACGGTCTTCGCAAATTGAATCGCACTAGCGCCCATCGTCAGGCCTTGTTGCGCAATTTATCGAATGCGCTGCTGCGCTATGAAGTGATCCAGACCACTTTGCCGAAGGCAAAGGAACTGCGTCGGGTTGTTGAGCCGATGATTACGCTTGGCAAGAAGCCTAGCTTGGCCAATCGTCGCTTGGCGTTTGATCGTCTGCGTGATCGTGAAATCGTCGTCAAACTGTTTGATGTCCTGGGTCCGCGTTTTGCCAACCGTAACGGTGGCTACCTGCGTATCCTGAAGTGCGGTTTCCGTGTCGGCGACAATGCACCGCTCGCATTGGTCGAACTGGTTGACCGCCCGGATTCAGCCGAGGCTCCCGCGACGGAAGAGAAGGCAGCGTAAGTTCGCTAAGTTTTCTTCGTGCTGGAAGTAGTAACAAAAAGCCGGGTTTGCCCCGGCTTTTTGTTTATGACGTATCAATTCGGCCCAGCCTTGCAATGTATCGAAGCCTCGCTTGAATTTCCGCAAACTTTCACTTGCGGGAAAGTTTGGATTAGTTATGGTGCTGTTTATTGTTTTCGCGGCGGCACTCCTGCCGGCTCTTTTCATTAACGCTTTGATCCGATGGTATTTCCATGCCACCAGACATGGAAATAAATGGACCGAGATTCTGGTTTTTATCGCCAACGGAACATTGGGCTCGGTATTCGTTGGCTGGCTCTTCTGGAGTTTCTCCGACCAGAGTATCGGAATTGGCTACGCAATTCTGTTCTGGTTTGTCGCTAACTTGTTTTGTGCGTTTTTATTCGCGCTGTATGTTTTGGTCAGGCGTCCTTCTTCGCGTAAGGAAAGGCTGGCGGCCGATGCGGTTGAGGCTGGATAAATCCTTTTAGTGTGAAAGCAACGCGCACAAAACGCCCCTGTCCGTCCATTACCGTCAGTGTATGTACACCGTCTTCGAAAAGGGTGATGCGTTGTGTGGCGGAACCTGACCCCGCGCGCAGGAAGCGGCCGTCGACCAGCCAATAAAGCGTCTCGCGGCTGCCTATGGCGTGCACGCTGAGCACGGCCTGGGTTTGTCCCGGGGCCGGGCGCAATACGCTGCCATCGGCAATGCCGTCAATCTTCAGCGTTCCGGCTGACTCAAATGGACGGCTACAGTGCGGTGACCAAGGCGGTAGATCTTGCTTGTGGTTTTCGGCCGTTCCCAGCCAAGGTTCGAGTACTGTGGGCCAACGGGCTATTTCACGCGCCTGTGCCATGGGATTGCAATCCAAGGTTGTGCGCTCGCCGTTTTGTGGATCGATCCAGATCGTTTCGCGCAAGGAGCCTAGCCTGATGCGATCCGGCAAAGTCGGCGGCACGGCGCCATTGAGCGACCAGGCGCTGCGCTTTTCATGACACATCTCGGGCGGCGCGGCTTCCGCGGCCACTCCAAGCGGCCAGCAGATGCTGACCGGCGTGACCGAAGCGGGTGTCCGGCGCGTGAGAACATCGTCGCCCGCAGGCAGGGCCGCGGCGATATCCTTGAGCAAGGGCGCCGCGATATTGGCGCCGAAGAAACCGGGATTCGGCGTGCCGTCGGGCCGGCCGACCCAGATGCCGATGGTGTAGCGATTGGTGACGCCGACGGCCCAGGCGTCGCGAAAGCCGAAGCTGGTGCCGGTTTTCCAGGCGATGCGGTGATCGGCTTCGAGGAAGGGCCGGTCCGGGTGTCCGCCGCCTTCGAGAATGTCGCGCACGATGAAAGCCGCGCCTTCGCTCATCAGGCGGTTCTCGATGCGCGGCGCGGAGGGGCTTAAGCGTGGTAGGCCCGCCATGCCGCCCGCGGCGAGTGCGCGATAAGCGCCGACAAGCTCTTCCAGCGTGGTGCCCGCGCCGCCCAGAATCAGCGAGAGATTGGGTGTCGCGCCCGGGGCCATGCGTAGTCTCAAGCCGCCCGCGCGCAGGCGGGCGCTAAAGCGTGCCGGGCCAAGGCGGTCGAGCAGATCGACCGCGGGCACATTGAGCGAGCGCTGCAGCGCCTCGGCCGCGCTGACCGGCCCCGAGAATGCGGCCTGGAAATTACCTGGCTCGTAGCCCGCGAAGGATTGCGGCGCATCGCTGAGCAGGCTTTCGGAGTGGATCAGGCCCTCATCCAAAGCCAGGGCGTAGAGGAAGGGTTTCAGCGTCGAGCCCGGAGAGCGCACGCCGCGCACCATGTCGACATGCGAAAAACGGCGCTTGTCTGAAAAATCCGCCGAGCCCGCATAGCCGCGGATTTCGAGGCTTTCGCTCTCCATCACGATGGCCGCGATCGAAACCCGCGGCGGCAGTTGATCGATCCGGTCGATCAGCATGCGCTCGAGCGTGCTCTGTACTTCGACATCGAGCGTCGATTGCAGCACTTCGAGTTGTGAGTTCAATCCGTGTGACGGCCGCGCCGCCCGTTGCGCCTCCTGATGCAAGCGCTCGGCCGCGAGCGGCGCGAGCCAATGGCCGCGCAACGCTTGTGCGCCGACGCGTTCCATCTTTGCATCCGCGATTTCGCTCGCCGACCACACTCCGAAGGCGGCCATGCGGGCCAGCACTTTGTCGCGCGCCTGTTGCGCGCGTTCGGGCGCGCGGTCGGGGCGCAAGCGCGAAGGCGATTGCGGCAAGGCCGCGAGCAAGGCGGCTTCGGCCTGGCTCAGATAACGCGAAGGCTTGCCGAGATAAGCGCGGCTCGCCATTTCGACGCCTTCGACGATGCCGCCCATTGGCGCTTGGTTTAGATAGAGCGTGAGGATTTCGCGCTTCGAGCAGTGCAATTCAAGCTGCAGGGCGCGCAGGATCTGGCGCAACTTGCCGCGCAGCGTGCGCGGCGGCGGTTCGAGCATGCGCGCGACTTGCATCGTCAGCGTTGAACCGCCGGAGACGATGCGGCCATGACGCACCCATTGCCAGGCCGCGCGCGCGAGCGCGAGCGGATTGACGCCGGGATGCCAGTAAAACCATCGGTCCTCGTAGTTGAGCACGGCTTCGAGATAGTGCGGCGAGACTTGCTCCGGCGTGATCGGATAACGCCAGACGCCATCCACGCTCGGCCAGGAACGCAGGGGCGAGCCGTCACGCGCGACGACGATCAGGCCGGCTTCGCGCGGCGGCAATGGCACGGGGAAGATGCGGTCGAGCGCCAACAGGCTTGCCAGCGCCACAAAGCCGATCAGTCCCGCTTTACGCCAGCGCCCGCGCCACCAGTCCGCGATGCGGGCGGGCAGCTTGGGCAGTTTCAGCTTCACTTGCGCCTCCGCTGCTACGCTTTAATTCAGCGCGGAAACCGCCACTTCCGCAGGCGCTGAAGCCGGCGCTGCCGGCGCGGCGGCAGGCGCACGCGGATCGACGACCGTTACTGGCTGCGGCTGCACGCCGATGCCGCGCAGTTCGGGCCGGTACATGTCCTCGGCGAAGGGCGCCGGTACGACATAGCGGCCCGGCGTGACGGCGCGCAGCATGTAGAACACCGTCATTGGGGACTTCAGCTCGGCGGCGACGACGAAACGATCGTCGCGGAATTCGCGATGGCGGATGCGCGGGTCCTGCATCGCCTGCGCGACGTTGACATTGCCGATCGTGAATTCTTCGGCGTGCGGGCCTTGCGAGAGGTTGAGGTTTTCAATCTCGAACCCAGCCGGCACATGGTCGACGATCAAACCCTGGTCGAGCGGCCGTTTCGGCACCGCCGTGAGGCGCACGATCAGCATGTCGCCCGTTTTGAGCGGGCGGCCGTTCCAGCGGCTGCCATCGGGCTCGAACCAGTCGCGCGTGAGTTCCACGACGTCGGTCTTCGGCGCTGGCGCTTTGACCGGATAGCCGGTGGCTTCGATTTCGAGGAACAGCGGCGCGTTGCTGCGGTTCTCTATTTCCAGGCCGCGCGCGAGCGCGGCGGCGTCGAAGCTGCGCAGCTCGGTGCTGCGCGAGGCGAGCGTTTCGCTTGTTGCGCCTTTCTTCAGCGCCGCGCTCCACTCCGCGTTCGATTCCCCGCCTGCGGCGCGCGCCGCGAGGAAGAGCGCGAGGCGTTCCTGGGTCGATGCGTAGCCGCGGTTGCCGAGTTTTTCGGTCAGATCGAAGAGCATGTTTTCGCGCCGTGGATGCTGTAGCTTGTGCCGCATCATCAATGCGTAGGCCAGCGCATAGTCGCGTGTCGCGCTGCCGTAATCGCCCAGCCATTCCCAGCCCCAATAACCAGGGTCGATGCCGTATGGGCGCTTCATCGCATCGTCGAGCGCGACCTTCGCGCGCGCTTTGTCGCCCATCATTTCGAGCGCCGCGGCGAGATGCACCAAAGGCAGCGGCGACTTCGCGCGATCACGGAATTGATCGTGCAGCACGCGCAGGCTGGCCAGCGGCGCTTTCTGATCGCGCGCCAGCATGTAGGCGATATGCGCCAGCTCGGCGAAACGCTGATGCCCGTTGCGCAGCAAATCGTAGTCCAGCGGGCGATAGTGGCCTTTGTCGTCGGGTTTCACGCTGGCCGGAATCGAGGGGAAATTGTTCGGCGCATTTTGCAGACGCTGCAGCATCCAGTCCTGCGCCCGCTTCATCATCGCATCCGGCACATTGAAGCCTTCCGCGCGCGCATCGGCGAGGAAGCCGCTGACATACGGCGTGAGCCAGGCTTCATACGCGCCGCCGCCCCACAGTGTGTAGCCCCCTTGCGCGCCCTGCATGCTGGCGATGCGCGCGATCGCGCCTTCGATGAACTGGGCGCGCTCTTCGCGGCTGCGCGGTTTGAGCCCGTAAGCCTTGGCCGCGGCTTCGTCGATGAACACATACGGATAGGCCGCGCTCGTGGTTTGTTCGAGACATCCGTAGGGATAGTCGAGCAAGCCTTGCACGAGGCTCTTCACGTTCAAGGGCGGCTTGTTCGAAACCGTCATGCTCACCGTCGCCGAGGCTTTGAAGAAGCGTTCGAGCATCGCCGGGTCGAGCTTGAAGCTGCCGTTGGGCTCGATGCGCGCGCGCCGCAGTTCGCGTTCGGCCGGCACGGGCGGCTGCACTTGCAGCGCCATTTCGCGCGTGATCGATATGGGTTTCGCGCCGCTGCCCTTGAGCTGCAGCCGGATGCGTCCGAGTCCGTAAGCGTCGGTCGCTTCGACCGGGAAGCGCAGGATTGTGCGCTGCTTGTCCTTGAGCGAGAGGCTGCGTTCGCCATCGCGGATCTTCACCGGGTCGGCGGCTTCGAGCTTGAGCTGAATGTCCTGCGCGCCGCCGCTCATATTGGTGACATCGAGCGCCAGCGTCGCGCTGTCGCCGGGCGCGATGAAGCGCGGCATCGAAAGCTCGGCGACGATAGGCGCGGCCACCGTCATTTCGCGTTCGGCGCTGCCGAAGCGTTCCGGCGTCGCGGCCACGGCCATCAGACGCAGCGTGCCGTTGAAGTCGGGAATGTCGAGCGGGATTTGCGCTTCGCCCTTGGCGTCGAGCTGGACCGGGCCGCTGAACAAATCGACGAGCTTGACCTTCTTCGGCATCGAGCGCGTATCGCGCATGCCCGCATCGCCGCCCCACTTGAGCTTGCCGCGCGTGCCGTCCATCTTCTCGATCAGCTTGCCGTAAAGGTCGAGCAGTTCCGGCGCATAGCGATGTTTGCCGAAGAAGAAGTCGAACGCGTCGGGCGTTTTGTAGCGCGTGATGTTGAGAATGCCGATGTCGACGGCCGAGAGCGTGACGGTCGCGAGCTTGCCCGCCGCGCCTTCCGCTTTCACTTTTACGATCGTGCGTTTTTCGGGCAGCACCTTATCCGGCGCGCTGATCTGCACGGCCAGCTTGCGCTCCGCGCGCGCCAGCGGCAGGTAGGCCAGGCCCACGGCGCGCGCGGGCGTAACGCGGTCGCCCTGGCTGCCGGGGCGAAACACGATCGCCGAGACGTAGAGATCGCTGCGGTTCCATTTTTCGTTGAGCGGGATCGAAACCGTCGTGCCGCTGGTGGAGACGGGCATGCGCTTGCTCCACAGCACGCGGTCGCCTTCGACGAGAATCAGCGCTTCGCCGTCGTGCGGCGGTACGAGCGTAAGTTTCACCTCGCCGCCGGGTTTTGCCGGCACACCTTCGAGCTTCATCTGCACGCGGTCGGGCCGGTTGCCGATGGCTTCCGCGTCCTGCGCGTTCCAGCCCGCATAGAAGCGGTAGCGCAGCGTCTGCCCGGTTTCCGGGTCGGCGACCTCAAGCCGGTAAGTGCCCCACTTCACGCCGAGGGAAAGCGGGCTGCGCTGCGCCAGGGCGAGCTTGCCGGATTCGAGGAGTTCTTCGGTTTCGGTGTAGCCCGAATGCCAGCCTTTCTGGTCGTCAAAGCGCCAGTAATAAACGCGGTCTTCGCGGAAGAGCTTGATGCTGACTTCCTTGCTTGGCGCGAAGTTGCCTTTCGGATCGACACGGATCAGCTCGAACTGCGCGAGCGAGTTTTCCTGCGCCACGTCGCGATCGAAAGCCGGACGTACGGCGAGCATCGCCTTGGCGGGCCAAAGCACGCGTTCGATCGAGCGCACGACCGGGCGTCCGCCCGATTCGAGGAGGCTGAACGAAGCGCGCACGCTGACGAGCGAGTGCGGGGCGTCGACCGCAATCGGTACATTCACCTGCGCCTGCCCTTTGTCGTCGAGCGCTGTCTCGTCGATTTCCTGATGCGCCTTGAGCTTGTCGTCGGCGACATCGCCGAACACGAAGCCGGGCCATTGCTTGGCGAGCGGGTTGCGCGCGCGCTCGACGGCGACGCTGCCGAGCAGCCGGTTGCCCGCCGCCGGCGCGCCATAAAGGTAATCGCCCTGCACCGAAACTGCGAACGCATCGCCCGCGGCGAGCCAGGCTTGGTCGTTGCGCAGATCGAGCTTCATGCGCTCGGGCAGGAATTCCTCGACCTGGAACGTCCACACGCTGTCCGCCGCTCTCGCGCCGGGGTCGGCGCGCAGCTCAAGCGTCCAGCGGCCGGTTTGCGCGTCGGCAGGCAGGCTCAGCGTGCGTTGGAAATAGCCGGGGATCTTGCTGTCCGGCTGCCAGGTTTCGGTTTGCACCGTGCGGCCGTCGGGCCGCTTGAGCCGCGCCTGCACCGGCAGCGGCGCTGCGATGCGGCCGTCCGGGTCGCGCGCGAGCATCGACACCGCGAACTTTTCGCCCGGTCGGTAAAGGTCGCGTCCCGCATACACGAAGAGCTTCGCGTCGCGCGGCAAATAACCGCCGACATCGAATTCGGACAGATCCAGCCCTGGTTCGTGCAGCGCGAGCACCGACATTTCCTTGCCGCGCTGCGCCAGAAGAAGCTGTGCGGACTCCGGCAGATTGGGCAGCGAGGCGCGTCCTTCACCATCGCTCGCTGTCTTGCCGAGGCTCTTGGCGTTCGCGTCGAGCACTTCGAATTCGATGCCCGAGAGCGCCTTGCCCGTCGTCAGCGAAGTTGCGAACAGCTCGGTCTGCTTGTCGAAGCGATGCACGTGCACGCCAATGTCGCTGACATAGAAATAGGTGACTTGATAGTCCTCGCGGAAACGCCCGGGTTGGCTCATGACCGCGACATAGATGCCCGGCTCCTGGAGTTCCTTGATGTTTTCAACCGGCAGGAAGGTCACATGACGGCGGTTGGGCTTGTCGTCGGTCGGGAAGCGGCCGAGGTAGACGCTCTGCGAGACTTCGCGCAGGCGTTCGAGATCCCAGTTGTAGACGCGGCCTTTGAGCTTCTTGTTTGATTCGCCGTAGTAGCCATCGTAGCCGTAGCGGTAGTCGTATTCCTCCTCCGTGTCCGCCGGGGTGGCGTCGTCGTCTTGCGCTTCCTGCGCCTTGGGCGCGCGCACGCCGAGCACTTTTTCGATGAAGCGCGGCAACTGCGCGGGTTCGACGCGCAGGAATTGCACGTCGACTTCGGGCACATTGATCGTTACGACCGGCAGGCCGCCGTTCTGTTTTGCCGGGAGCACGGTGCCCTTGCTGGCGAAAAAGAAGGACGGCGGCATTTCTTCCGTCGCGACGTCGCAAGCGCCCGCTTCAGCGAGCTTGACGCCGGCGCGCGATTGAATCTCCGCGCTGAGCTGAATGTGATATTTGCGCTGCGGCTGCACGCCCGCGAACAGCGCGACGCGCGGGTTATCGCCGATGTACCAGCCGCCGCTGACGATCTTTCCATTCACGGGAAGGTTTTCCTTGGCCGGTGGTTTGGTCGTCGCGCCGCGCTCTTCGGATTGCTCCGTCGCGCCGTCCATGCGGCCTAGATCGGTGACGGTAATCAGCTTGTCGAGCGAGGTTTTCCGATCCAGCGGCTCGGAAAAGATCAGCGCGAGCGCCGGGGCGTCCTCGCTCGTGCGCGCATCGCAACCGCTGAGCGCGAATGGACCCCCCGCGGCTTCGAAAACGGTCGCGCCTTCAGGGGCCGCATCGCGCTTGTGCTGCTGCCACCACCAGCCGCCTCCGGCCGCCGCCATAATCACCGCCAGAATGGCGAGCAGAATTGGAAGCGATACCTTCCCCTGAATTGAATGCGGTCGCATGCTTTTCCCCGGATTTCGACATGCAGGTCGAATATGACGTAATGATTGTTGTTTGCCGTTCGCGGCGTGGAATTCAGTCTTCGCTGAAACTAGCCAATGCGGCAGCTAGTTCTTCCCGCGTTATGCCGTCGGCAAGGCTGGCCGGCACTTCCGCCGTCAGGGCGCTCAGCCCCTCCTGCTTGAGCCGGCCGACCCATTGGCCCGCTTCGCGGCCCTGCTCGAAACCCGTGCTTTGCAGCAGGATGCGCCCCTGCGCATCGGTCAGCTTGAAATAAAAGCGCCCGTCGGATTCGCGGTATTGCTTGAACAGCGCGTGCTGCGCCGCGCTTTTCTCCTTGGCCTGTGTGGCCGCGACGGGTGGCGCGAGCATCGGGCGCAGGCCGACCGCCTGGCGCAATTCGGCAAGCAGCGGCGTGGCAAGTGCACGCGCTTTGCGTGCGCCTTCCTGGAGGATCGTCTCAATCTTGGCCGGATCGGCAATCAGCGCTTCATAGCGTTCGCGCAAGGGCGCGATTTCGCGTTCGATCTGTTTGAGCAGGCGCTGCTTCGCTTCGCCCCAGCCAAGGCCGCCGCGCAGCTCGGCGCGGAATGCTTCACGTTCGGCCGGCGTGGCGAAGGCGTCGAAAAGCGCGGTCAGGCTGGTGCTGTCGGGGTCCTTGGGCTCGCCCGGCAGGCGCGAGTCGGTGACGATGCGCGCAATCGCTTCCTGCAAGCCTTTGGCTCCGCCTTCGAAAAGCGGAATGGTGTTGTCATAGCTCTTTGACATCTTGCGCCCGTCGAGCCCCGGCAGCATGGCGACGGCTTCATCGATCGCGGCTTCAGGCAGGACGAAGAACTGGCGTCCGTTGCCGAATAGGTGGTTGAAGCGCTGCGCCACGTCGCGCGCCATTTCGAGGTGCTGAATCTGATCGCGTCCAACCGGCACCTTGTGCGCGTTGAAGATCAAAATATCCGCTGCCATCAAAATCGGATAGCAGAATAAGCCCATCGTGACGCCGTCGTCCGGATCGGCCCCTGCGGCGGTGTTGAGATCGACGGACGCCTTGTAGGCATGCGCGCGATTCATCAAACCTTTCGCCGTCACGCAAGTCAGCAGCCAGGTCAGTTCGGTGATTTCGGGAATATCGCTCTGGCGGTAGAAGACGACGCGCGCGGGGTCGAGACCGGCTGCAAGCCAGGTTGCGGCAATTTGCAGGCGCGAGCGTTCGATGCGCGCCGGATCGTCGCATTTAATCAAGGCGTGATAGTCGGCCAGAAAGAAGAAGCTTTCGACACCGGCGCCGCGGCTCGCTTCAATCGCGGGGCGAATCGCGCCGACGTAATTGCCAAGATGGGGGGTGCCGGTCGTCGTGATGCCGGTCAGGACTCGCAAGCTCATTGATGCGCCTTCGTATGCAATACGGTGGAATAAGCCGCGAGTGTAGCGTTTGGAATGCTTTTGTGCGTCTGTCGCCCGTCACGCCGGGCGCGAATGTTCTTCCCGCCGCAGCCGTTTTGCCCGCGGCGGTATCGATCGTGTGCGTTGCGGCTCTGCTCAGCTTATCAATAAGCCATGCGGCGTGCCGGTTTGCAGATCGCCGGCGATATAGCCGTGCAGTTGGTTGATGGTGTTTGACTGATCGGTGATGACGGCTTTCACGACGTCGCCGATCGTTACGATCCCGGCGATTTCGCCTTTTTCGACCACGGGCAAATGGCGGAAACGGTTATTCGTCATGATCGCCATACAGTCCTCGATCGTGTGCGAGGGCGAAACCGTCAGAATGTTCTGCGTCATGAGTTCGCCGACCGTGGCGTTTTTTGAGTTTAGGCCATGCAGCACGACTTTTCGCGCATAGTCGCGCTCAGTAAAGATGCCAATTAGGCGCGCGCCTTCGGTCACGAGCACCGAGCCGATGTCGTGCCTGGCCATCAATTCCAAGGCCGTAAACACCGAACTGCCGGGTGCGACCGCATGGATTGCGCTGCCTTTGTTTTGCAGGATCTGCTGTACGCTTGTTGTCATTTTCCGATCTCCTCTCGTTGGGGTAAGGGCCGGTGACCTCGTATCTGTACTCTGGGTCGCTTTGATGAAAAGCCCAAGCTCTGTGTGAATGCTTTGGCGCGTGAGGCTTTTGTGAAGTTCCGTGCGGAAGGTTCTCGTGGGTGTTCACTTGCTGTGGCAGTTTTGTCGCCGCGCCGAGTTCAGTAACAAAATCCGGCTCGGCCGCGGGGCGTGTTGCCAAGTCGGCGCAACTATTGAGACTATGCGTCGCTCGGTGCGCGATTCAGGAGACGAGAGATGGACGGCGTGGATATCCAGGTTTTGAGCAAGGTCGAGCAGTGGACGCGTGAAGGGCACGCAGTCGTGCTCGGGACGATTGCTCGCACCTGGGGCTCGGCGCCGCGTCCTGTCGGCGCACTGGTTGCGATTCGGGATGACGGTCAGATCGCGGGCTCGGTTTCGGGCGGCTGCATCGAGGACGATCTGGTTGCGCGCGTGGGCGAATTTTTCGGTGCGCATAGCGCGCCGCAGACGGTGCGCTATGGCGTGTCGGCCGAAGAGGCAACGCGTTTTGGTTTGCCGTGCGGCGGCACGCTCGAAATCGTGCTCGAACAGGTTGCCGCGCATACGCGGATCGCTGACTTGCTGGCGCATATTTGCGCCGGGCGCCGGGTGCGCCGCACGCTCGATTTGGCGAACGGCGCGGTGACGCTCGCGCAGGTGAGCGAGGCCGAAGCCTTGCATTGCACGGCGGAGCGGCTGGTGAGCTACTTCGGCCCGCGTTATCGCCTGCTGCTGATCGGCGCGGGGCAGCTTTCGGCGTACCTTGCCGAATTTGCGCGGATGCTCGATTACGCGGTGACGGTGTGCGATCCGCGCAGCGAATATGCGGAAACTTGGGAAATCGCGGGCGTGACGCTCACGCGCGAAATGCCTGACGACGCCGTCATCGCATTCCGGCCCGACGCGCACAGCGCGATCATCGCGCTCACGCACGATCCGAAGCTCGACGACATGGCTTTGCTTGAAGCGCTGGTATCCGAGGCTTTTTATGTCGGTGCGATTGGCTCCCACAAGAATCAGGAGAAGCGGCGCGTGCGCCTGGCCGAACATTTTGATTTATCACGCGAGGTGCTCGACCGGCTGCATGGCCCGGTCGGGATCAAAAACGGTGCCCGCACGCCCGCCGAAATTGCGGTGGCGATTCTCGCCGACCTCACGGCTGCGCGTTACGGCTATCGGATTCCCGAGCCGCTTCCGCTTCGCCCGCTTGCCGCTGCGGCTGATCCAGCTGTGGTTTAGGTGTTGAAGCCGATGCAGGCTTGGCGTTGTGGCGCGGAATCGAAAGCTATACTAAGAGCCGCTTACCTGCACCGCTGCGCTGGGTTTTGTCAGCGGCCCCAAGAATCGACGCAGCCTGAAAAGATAAAGATCCCCCCTCCTATGAAGTTCTATCGTCAAGAGGCGCAAGAGCGTCCCTCGTATATTCCCGCGCTTGCCGATACGCCGGGGATGCGCTTCCTTGAAATGGCCGCGCGTCTCATGCTCCGCTACAACATGCGTTCCGAGCTGCTGCGCCGCCGTTTGTCGCGCACCGCTGAACGGCTTGGGCTCGATGTCGCGGTGTTCGTCAATTACCGCAGCGTGACTTTGTTTACCGCCGCGGGCTGGCATGTGCACGTTCAGGTGCATGAGCTGAAAATCAACGTGGCGGTTAGCACGCTCGCGATTCAAACGGTCGATGCGTTCTGCGAGGGGAAATTGACACTCGAAGAGGCGACCGAGCTGCTCGGATCGGCTGAACGCGAGCGTGGGCATTCGCGCTGGGTGATGGCGCTGATCTTCGGCGTGGCGGCCGCGGCTTTGGCCTGGCTATTGCACGCAGACTGGGGCGCGATGGCGGTCAGCGGCGTTTCTTCCGCGGTCGGCGTACTGGTGCGCCAGGATCTCGCGAAACGCCACGTGACGCTGTTCGCACTGCCGTTCTGCGCGGCCTTCATCGGCTCCGTGTTCGGCGGATTTGCGATCACGATGGGGTGGACGGATACGCCGGGCTATTGCCTGATGGTGCCGGCCTTGATGCTGGTGCCTGGACCGCATCTGATTAACGGCCTCTACGACATCCTCGAAAACCACATCCAGACAGGACTGGCGCGGCTTGGACTGGCGGTTGGCATTTTGACTTCGGCCGCGATTGGCACTTTCGTCGGCGGCTGGTTGACCTTGAAGACGACGACTGTCAGCGCGGTGCCGTCCGATGTCATGCCGTTCAATCTGGGGATCGATGTGCTGCTTGCCGGCGTTGCCTCGTGCGGTTTCGGGGCTTTCTACAATACGCCCTGGCGCGTGCTTTGGATTTCGATCGTGACCGGCATGATCGGCCACGGAATCCGCTATATCGGCATGGAGCATGGCGCCAGCCAGGAAATCGCGACCCTGTTCGCGTGTTTCGCGATTGGCGGCTTATGTAATATCGCGATCGAGCGCTGGCGCCTGCCGTTCGCGGCGGTGGCGTTCGCCGGCGCGGTGCCGATGATGCCGGGCGTCTCCATCTATCAAGGTATCGCGAAGGCGATGGAACTGTCGAAGATCGGCGTTGGCGCGGAACCCGAGCTGGTTGTGGTGATGCTCGCCCTGTTTGCCAAAGCCTGTTTCGTAGTCGGCGCGATGGGTTTGGGTTTGCTGCTCGGCGCACGCCTTTCCAGGATGGCGGGGGGCTATCTCACTCAGTTGGTCGAGCGGTTTTCGCGGGCGGCTCAGGGATAAAAGGCGTAGAGCTTATAGCCAGAAGCGCTCTGATCGAGCGCTTCGAAATAGACGGTGAAGGTGATATCGCTGCCGGGCGCGAATGCCGGGCTGTTGTGCAGCGCCTGGGGCAGCCAGTCGTTCGGGCTGAATACTTTGCGGATCAGGGCCCGATTGTAGACGTCGGTCAGCGTGATTTCGAGCGATGGGTAGGCTTGCGCGAATTCGGCGCGGTTGCGCAAGGTGCCTGAGAGTTCGAAACTGCCTTCTCTTCCTGCCTGGGGATGCAGGTCGGAAGCTTCGATGCTGATTTGCGCTTTGATCTGCGGCCAAGGCATCGAACAGCCCAACTGAGCGCACAGCGCTTCGAAGTAAGGGCGGGTCTCGGGGTAGTCGCGTGCGATATCGTGACGCAGCCAGAGCAAGCTTTGCGCCACGCCGATCAGGACGAACGCGAAGATGCCGAGCACCCACGGCCAGGCTCTGGCGCGCGGGCGTTCCCAACTGAAATCGGGCTCCGGCTCCAGCTCGAATCTTTGCTCCGTTGTGTAGGCCGTGACGGATTTGATCTGGGTTGCGTTGGCGGGCGCATCGAAATCTTCGAGTCCGCGCAGGATGATGTGTTCCGTATCGCGCGCGTTTGAGCGGGTACCACGCTTGGCAATCTCTGTTTTTTCGGTGGTTTTCCTGGCGCGCGCCGGAATGAAAAAATGGGACTTCTCGTTGGCAAGCGTATCTGAGGCGCTTTTCGATTCGCTCTGTTTCCGTTTGCGCGTTTTTTTACGCGCTCTGCCGGAATACATTTCCGTCGGGTGTATCGCCTCGACCTCAATTTTTATTTTGCCCAGCTTAGGGCGCTTCGGCGGGGGCGGGATGTCGGGCTGCGGCGCTTCCCATTCCAGCATGACTGTCGGCTCAGGGTCGCTCGGGACGCTATAGCTTTCCTCGGCGGCCTTGTCGTGCAAAGGAGGAAAAGAAAATGCGGCGGGTTTTTCTTGGGACGCGGGTGTTTCCGGCTCGATGGGCGGTTCCGGTTCAACCGGAGGTTCGGGCTCGATAGGCGGTTCCAACTCGCTGAATACCGGCTCCGGCGTCGTCTGCGCTGGCGTCTCGGCGGCGTCCGCTTGCTGCGCCGAGCTGGACGTTTCCGTTTCTGTTTCGCTACTTGGCTGGGGTTCGCTGATCAGCGCTTCGAGCGCGTTGAAGGGCGCTTTGCAGCGTCCGCAGCGCACGCGCCCGTTGCGCATACGGAGTTGTTCCGATGTGACTCGAAACACCGTACCGCAATGCGGGCAGCGCGTGCTCAGCATGCAAGGCTACCTTCCAGACGGACCCAGCCTTCATGTTCGGCGCCCGCCGTCAAGGCGATGTAAGGCGCATAGGCGGCAATCACCTGCTCGGCTTGCGTGGCCAAGATGCCCGACAGGGCAAGCCGCCCGCCTGGCGCCACGCAGGCGGCGATCGCGGGGGCGAGGACGCAGAGTGGATTCGTGAGGATATTGGCCACCACACGATCATAACGCTGGGCAATCGGTGTCTGGCTGTGCTGTACTTTAATTTCCACGTTGTTGCGGGTGGCGTTGTCGCGTGCGGATTCAAGCGCCCGCAGGTCGATGTCGACGGCGTGCACTGTCCCGGCGCCGAGCTTGGCCGCCGCGATCGCGAGAATCCCGGAACCGCAGCCGTAATCGAGCACGCTGTGGCCGGGCTCGATATTGGCTAGCACCCATTCGAGGCACAGCCGCGTGGTTGGATGCGAGCCGGTGCCGAAGGCCAGGCCCGGGTCCATTTCGATGTTGATGGCGGCCGGATCGGGCGTGGTATGCCAGGAAGGCACGATCCAAAGCCGTTCGTGGATGCGGATTGGGTCGAACTGGCTTTGCGTCAGACGCACCCAATCCTGTTCGGCGACTTGTTCGACGGTAAATGGCGGTACGGCATCGAGGCCGATTTGCGCGGCGGCCGCGGCAAGCGCGGGCGCGAGTTCGATCTCGCCGCTAAACAATGCGACCACCCGGCTGTGCCGCCAGAGCGGCTGGGCGGGGTGGCCGGGTTCGCCGAACTGGGGTTCTTCGTCGGGTGTTCCCGCGTCGGCGTCCTCAAGCGAAACCGAGACGGCGCCTGCGTCCATCAAGGCTTCGGACAAGGGCTCCGCGCGGGCTTCGTCCGCGAGCAAAGCGACTTGAAGCCACATCGGTCAGTCCTTTTTGGCCAGGCGGGACTCAAGGTAGTGGATGCTCGTACCGCCGCGGATGAAATTGGCGTCGTACAGCAGTTCCTGGTGCAAGGGGATATTGGTCTTGATCCCTTCGACGACCATTTCGGACAGCGCGATGCGCAGGCGGCGAATCGCCTGTTCGCGCGTGTCGCCATACGCGATCACCTTGCCGACCATCGAATCGTAGTGCGGCGGCACGAGGTAGCCGTTGTAGACATGCGAATCGACGCGGATGCCGGGGCCGCCGGGCGTGTGCCAGTTCGTGATCCGGCCCGGCGAGGGCGTGAACTTGAACGGGTCCTCGGCGTTGATCCGGCATTCGAGCGCATGGCCGCGCAGCACGACGTCCTTCTGGCGCAGGCGCAGTTTTTCGCCGCACGCGACGCGGATCTGCTCCTGCACGATGTCGATGCCGGTAATCATTTCGGTCACTGGATGTTCGACCTGCACGCGCGTATTCATCTCGATGAAGAAGAACTCGCCGTTTTCGTACAAAAACTCAAAGGTGCCGGCGCCGCGGTAGCCGATTTTCTTGCAGGCTTCGACGCAGCGCTCGCCGACCTGTTCGATCAGCTTGCGCTCGATGCCCGGCGCGGGCGCCTCTTCGATGACCTTTTGATGGCGGCGCTGCATCGAACAATCGCGTTCGCCGAGATAGACGGCGTTGCCATGCTCGTCGGCCAGCACTTGAATTTCCACATGGCGCGGGTTTTCGAGGTACTTTTCCATGTACACCGTCGGATTGCCGAAGGCCGCCTGGGCTTCGGTCCGCGTCATGCTCACGGCCTGGAGCAGCGCGCCTTCGGTGTGCACCACGCGCATGCCACGCCCGCCGCCGCCGCCCGACGCCTTGATGATGACTGGGAAGCCGATGCTGCGCGCGATCTTGAAGATTTCTTTCGGGTCCTCGGGCAATGCGCCGCCGGAGCCCGGCACGCAAGGCACGTTGGCTGCGATCATGGCCTGTTTGGCGGAAACCTTGTCGCCCATCAGGCGGATCGTTTCGGCGCGCGGGCCGATGAACACAAAGCCGGAATTTTCAATGCGCTCGGCGAAATCCGCGTTTTCGGAAAGGAAGCCGTAGCCGGGGTGGATTGCTTCGGCGTCGGTCACTTCCGCGGCGGCGATGATCGCCGGTACATTGAGGTAGCTTTGCGCGGATGCGGCCGGGCCGATACACACGGATTCGTCGGCAAGCTTGACGTACTTGGCTTCGATGTCGGCCTCGGAATGCACGGCTACGGTTTTGATGCCGAGTTCGCGGCAGGCGCGCAGCACACGCAACGCGATCTCGCCGCGATTTGCGATAAGAACTTTTTCGAACATGAGGATAAAAGCGTAAAGGTTTAAGAGAAGGCGGGAAGAGAGTCCATCGCTTTCCGCCTCACGCTTTTAGCCGATGACGAATAGCGGTTGGCCGTATTCGACCGGCTGGCCATTCTCGACGAGGATCGCCTTGATCGCGCCCGCGGCATCCGCCTCGATTTCGTTCATGAGCTTCATCGCTTCGATGATGCAGAGCGTCGCGCCGCTTGTGACGGTATCGCCGACATCGACGAACGCCTTGGCGCCCGGTGCGGAAGAACGGTAGAAGGTGCCGACCATCGGAGACTTGACGACGTGCCCCTCGGGCAGCGCAGGGGCGCTCGGTTCGGCGGCTGCGGCGGCAGGAGCGGCCAGCATAGCCGGCGGCGCGCTGGCGATATAGGTTGCCGGAGCGATAGATGCGGCGGGAAGGTGTTTGGCGATACGAACCTTCTCTTCGCCTTCCGTGACCTCAAGTTCCGAAATGCCGGACTCCTGTACGAGGTCGATCAGCTTCTTCAGCTTGCGCAAATCCATGTAATGACTTCCTTCACGTGTGCCGAACCGCCTTGGTTTTGTTCTGGGTGGCAGTCGCGGGGATTTTTAATTCAGACGGATCTTGTTGAGGGCGTATTCGAGTGCCAGACGATAACCGTCGGCACCCAGACCGCAGATCACTCCGACCGCGATGTCGGAGAAATAAGAATGGTGGCGGAATGTTTCCCGCGCATGAATGTTCGAGAGGTGGACTTCAATGAACGGAATGCGGACCGCGGCAAAAGCGTCGCGCAGCGCGACGCTGGTATGGGTATAGCCGCCCGGATTGATCAGGATGAAATCGACACCTTCGCTGACCGCCGCCTGAACGCGGTCGATTAATTGGCCTTCGTGATTGCTCTGGAACGATTCCAGCATCACACCCGCAGCGCGTGCTCTGGCTTCCAGGGCGGCATGGATGTCGGCCAAGGTTGTCTGGCCGTAGATTTCCGGCTCTCGGCCGCCAAGGAGGTTCAGGTTTGGCCCATGTAGAACCAGGATTTTGGGCTGCGCAGGGGACGCTTCCGCGGAGCCTGCTTTTCGGGATTTACTGCGTTTTGCGGTCACCATGGCGGCGATTTTGCCGTAAATCGATGAAATTGACCACAGGCAACCCGAATTTTATGCTCTAACGTCTATGCGAAATGCATGGAAATTCGCGTCAAAGCAAGGCGTGAAAAAGGCTAGCGGCGGGTTAGGCTTTCCAGCAAGCGATCGAGCTGATCGCCGCGAAATGGCCCCAATTTGACATGGCGCAGTTTGCCTTCGGGGTCGATGATGACAGTGAAAGGCAAGCCTTGCACGCTATTTCCAAGCTGTTCGGTCAAGCTGACCTGCTCCAGCCCCGCGACAAGCAGCGGGAAGGGAAGTTTATGCGCGTCGCTGAACTTGCGGATCGAACTGGCTTCGTCGATGCCGACGCCCACGATCTGCACGCCTTGCGCCTGCCATTTCGTTTGGGTTTGGCTAAGCAGGGGCATTTCTTCGCGGCACGGCGGGCACCAGGATGCCCAGAAATTGAGCACGAGCGTTTTGCCTTGCCACTGCGCGAGCGCCTGGGGTTTGCCCTCGGCGTCCGGCAGTTGTAGCGCCCATAGTTTCGCCACGGCTTGCGCAGATGCGTTTGAGGGAACGAGCGCCTGCGTGTCGGCGCGCTCGTGCGCCAGCCAGCCGGCGAACCCGGCGCCCAGGGCAACGACGACAATGAGCAGACCCACCAGTTTCCGGTTCATGCGTCGGAGGCTCCTTCCTCTGCCGGTGGTGCGTTGCACAGCGCCTCAACGGCGGCGAATCGCGCGCGTTCGGCGCCATTGCGGCGCGGAGTGCGTTCGGCGATGAGGTCGAAAACGCAAAGCTTTACCGGCACTTCGTCCCATTCGAAAATCAGGATCGCTTCGGGCGCTTCCGGTCCGGGGCGTCGGATATCGCGGTGTTCATACTGGATGCCTTGGTCGAGCAGAAACAGCTCGACATCCTTGGCGCTGTCGGCAAATACGTCGATTTCGACTTCGGAAAAACCCGTTGCCGTGCCTTCGAGAACCGCGCCGGTCAAGGCGGGGCGGAAAACGGCTAATGCCTGCATGATCTCCAATGCGGTCTCGCGCATCGCCGCCAGACGTTCGTCGTCCTCTTCGTCGCGGTAGAGCGCCTGGTAACTGCGCAGTTCGGCTTCGATTTCAGCTTTGTTCGGCATCGCCTCGCCTTCGGTGACGCCGAGCTGGCGGGCGGCTTTGCGCTTGGCCAGGCCAAAATCGGTAATCCCTTCTTCGGCGATCAGGCGGGCGGCAAGCGCCGCGATATTGCGGCGCAGGGTGCTGCGTAGCGGTGGGGCGTCGCGGTATGGCATGGCGGGTATTGGTTTTTACCGGATTCCGAACGGACTCTTGGGGATGCTCGGATAGAATCTCGATTCATTCTACACATCCGCGCGAAGCGCTCCAGGCTCGCTTAAATTTCGATGCACATTCATATCCTCGGTATCTGCGGCACCTTCATGGGTGGTATTGCGCTGCTGGCGCGTGCGGCCGGTCATCGCGTCACGGGTTGCGATGCGAACGTTTATCCGCCGATGAGCACGCAGCTCGAAGAGCAGGGTATCGAGCTGATCGAAGGCTATGACCCGGCGCAGCTTGCCTTGAACGCGGATATGTGGATCGTCGGCAACGCCGTGTCGCGTGGCAATCCGCTGCTCGAAGCGATTCTCGACCGGGACTTGCCATATACCTCCGGCCCGCAATGGCTGGCCGAGCAGATTCTCCCCGGCAAATGGGTGCTCGCCGTTGCGGGCACGCACGGGAAAACGACAACGACGGCGATGCTGGCTTATTTGCTTGAGTCGGCGGGGCTGAACCCCGGTTTCCTGATCGGCGGCGTGCCGCAGGATTTCGGCGTTTCCGCGCGCCTGACCGACTCCCCGTTCTTCGTCATTGAAGCCGATGAGTACGACACGGCGTTCTGCGACAAGCGTTCGAAGTTCATCCACTACCGCCCCAAGACGGCGATCCTGAACAATCTCGAATACGATCATGCGGACATCTTCCCTGATCTTGCCGCGATCGAGACCCAGTTTCATCATCTTGTGCGCACGATTCCGCGCCTCGGACGAATCATCGCAAACGGGGCGGAAGCCAGTCTTGCGCGCGTCATCGAACGCGGCTGCTGGAGCGAGTTGGAATGGTTTGGCCGTGCGGATGGCTGGGCGGCTAGCGAAGGCAGTTCAGTCGCGCACGCCGTGTTTGCGCTCGCGGGCGAAAGCCTGGGCGAAGCCGTGATGCCGATAGCGGGCGAACACAACCGTTTGAACGCCTTGGCCGCGATTGCGGCGGCGCGTCACGTCGGCGTGCGCCCGCAGGACTCGGTCGCCGCGCTGGCGGGATTCAAGGGCGTCAAGCGCCGCCTCGAAGTGCGCGGCAGCGTGCGCGGCGTCACGGTTTACGACGATTTCGCGCATCATCCGACGGCAATTGAAACCACCGTCGCCGGTTTGCGCCGGCGCGAACCCGGCGGGCGGATTCTCGCCGTGCTCGAACCGCGTTCGAACACGATGAAGCTCGGCACGATGAAGGATCGGCTCGCGCCGAGTTTGGCGCAGGCCGACAGCGTTTATTGCTACGCCAACAAGCTCGGCTGGGACCCGGCGGAAGCGCTGACTCCGCTCGGCAGGCGCGCACAGACCTTTGACGACATCGAGCGTTTGGTGGCGGCTGTCGTGAGCGAAGCGCGCGCGGGGGACCATATTCTTGTCATGAGCAACGGCGGCTTCGGCGGTGTGCATCAGAAATTGCTCGATGCGCTTGGCGCGGCCTGAAAACGCAGCATGGCGTTTCCTCAACATTCGGCCATTCCTCCATGACCATCAAGGGTCGATGGGGTGCAGCAGCAGCCTCATGAACCTGAACATCCGATCGGCGGCCTGAGAAATGAGCCTCTCGGCTTCATTCATTGCCTGTTCGATGTCCATTGGCCGGTTAACTGCTGTCATCACGCTGCAATCGGCGATATCGTGGATACCCTCCCAGCCTTCGCCAAGGCTGCCGACGAGAATCGCCAAGGGAACATTCCGCTCTTTGCAGCGTCTGGCAATGCCGGCAACGCCCTTGCCGAAACGCACCGATTGGCCGTCGAGCCGTCCTTCTCCGGTCACCACCAGATCGGCGTCGGCAATGAGCGCGTCAAATCCGACGGCATCGAGAACGGTATCGATGCCCGGGTAGAGTCTTGCGCCCAACACGCCGCCGAACGCCGCGCCCGCGCCACCCGCTGCACCGGCTCCGGGCAACGTGGCGATGTTGATTCCGAGTTGCCGGGCAAAGACGCGGGCATAGTTTTCCATGCCCGCTTCGAGCCGCTCCAGCATTTCGGCGGAAGCGCCTTTTTGCGGGCCGTAAATGCGGGTCGCGCCGTCCTCGCCAAGCAGGGGATTGGTCACGTCGCAGATGACGCGAATCTCGGCAGTTTTCAATTCGGGCAAAAGGGAAGAAAGCTCGATGCGTGTGACACGCCCAAGATCCTCGCCGCGCCCGAAAAGCAACTCATCGCCAGCGAAAAAATGCGCGCCGAGAGCGGATAACAGCCCCATGCCGCCGTCGTTCGTTGCGCTGCCGCCGATGCCGATGAGCAGCTTCGTATAGCCATCCGCCAGCGCTTTTTTGATCAATTCCCCAACCCCACGCGACGAGGTTTTCAGCGGGTTCTGAAATTCTCTGGGCGTGTTCGCCAAGCCGGCAATGCTTGCGAATTCAACCACCGCCGTATCACCGTTGATGACGCCGTAGCAGGCATCGACGGTTTCTCCGCTGGCATTCATCGCCGTTGCCGACGCGTATCGGCCAGCGGTGGCGCTGACCAGCGCCTCCATCGTGCCTTCCCCGCCATCGGCAATGGGAAGCTTGACGATGTCGCAGGCCCCCCAGTTGCGCTCGATCGACGCGGCAATCAGCTCGATTACCTCAACGGAACTCAGCGATCCCTTGAATGAATCCGGGGCCAGCACAATTTTCACGAAATTGCCTCCTAATTGCGCCAATCACGCCATGCGCCGGCCCTACCGCATCGCCTACACCAGCCCGAACATCACCGGCGTACTAGCTGCGGTGCAGGCGGGCATGGGCGTTTCCTTGTTGTCAGAGCGCATGCTGCAAGAAGCGCATGGTTTGCAGGTGCTTGATGATGCCAGCGGATTGCCGCCTGTTCCAGGCTGCTCGACCGTGTTGAAAGCAGCGCGCAAGGGCTTGGGACCGGGAGCGCGGGATGCGCTGGAGCGCTTGTGCGCATTCATGGCCGGATGAGAGCGTTCTGGGCGATGTGCATCAGAAATTGCTTGATGCGCTTGACGTGCCCTGAAAACGAAAAATCAATAAAACAAAATTCGCGTATTGATTTGAATCAAATTTGATTGGTTGTTACGTGGGTTCTGTGCCAACATTTATTGCAACAACGGAACTGTTTTTCCGCGCAGGAATTGAGTAGCGGCATGCGTATTCGCGGCTGATTTTTGCATTCCACGCCCTGCGGCGCGTGTCGTCCGAAGCCTCCATAAGAGGTGTCAGAGACATGAGAACGACTACTCGCGCATGTGCGTTGCCCGCCGCGTTGTGCGCCGCTTCCGCTGCATCGGCGAGCGCAACGCGCTTCGATCTGCGCGTATCCATTGCCGGCATCGATGGCATGCATATGCTGATCGCGGTGATCTGCTTGTTTGTTTTCCTCAGCGCGTGCGGCCTGATGTTCTGGGCGCTGTTCAAACATCGCAAAGCGCAAGGCACGCTGGTAGCGCATTTTCATCGGAGCGTGACGGTTGAAATCGTCTGGACGCTCATCCCTATCCTGATCCTGATTGGCATGGCTTGGCCCGCCGCACGCGCGATCGTTGCGATGCAAGACGCCGCCAAGCCTGCTGGCTGCCAATCGCCGCAGGCTTGCGAGCACACCGACAGGGTGCAGATGGGCACTACGTTTCCGCGCCGTCACGTCTGGCGGAGTGCCTGAAATGCCTTTGAGAAAGATTGCGCTGCTCGCATTCTGTCTCGCGTGTTGCGTGGCGGTGTTCGGTGCCTATGTGCGGCTTTCCGATGCCGGGCTCGGATGCCCGGACTGGCCCGGTTGCTATGGCCAACTGAGTCCACTGCATGCGTTCGCACAAATTTCCGCGGCGGCGCAAGCGAATCCCGCTGGGTCAGTGACAATGCCCAAAGCCTGGAAGGAGATGGTGCATCGTTATCTCGCCGCGGCGCTTGGGTTTTTGATTCTCGTCCTTGCGTGGCTTGTCTGGTGGCGGCGCAGTGCATCGCGAGGCTTGGCTTTGGCTCTGATCGGTGCCGTTGTCTTGCAGGGTCTGCTCGGCAAATGGACCGTGAGCTTGCTGCTCGAACCCGCGATCGTGACTGGGCATCTACTTGGCGGACTGACGACGGTTGCGCTCTTGGCGTGGCTGGTGTTGCGCGAATCCGATGCGCATTTGATCGAGGTGCCGCCGTTCCTGGTGCGCTTCGCGCGCATCGGCCTTGGTGTGCTCGCGCTACAGATCGCGCTTGGCGGCTGGACGAGCACGAACTACGCCGCTTTGGCATGCGGCGATTTACCGCGTTGTCAGGGCAGTTGGCTGCCGAGTATGGATTTCCGCGCTGCGTTTCATGTGTTCCGTGCACTAGACATGACAGCCGATGACAGCCTGCTTTCGCCTGCCGCGCTGACTGCGATCCACTGGTCGCATCGGCTTGGCGCAGTGCTCGCTGTGAGCGTGCTGGGTACGTTGGCGCTCGTTTTGTCGGCGTGGCGCGAGGCGCGCGGCTTGGGAGTTTGGCTCGCGGGGGCGTTAATTCTGCAAGTGTCGCTAGGTCTGGCGAATGTGTATTTCGCTTTGCCTTTGCCGCTTGCGGTCGCGCATAACGCTGGCGCGCTGCTGCTGTTGCTTGTGATGGTGTGGATCAACTATGCGCTGCGCGGTGTGCAAGTATCTTTGCCCGCCACAAGGAGAGGTCATGCGGGCGCAGTCGCTTGAACTGGTCCGGCCAAGCACGCGGCGCTTGCACGCTTTCTGGGCTTTGACGAAGCCGCGCGTCAATGCGCTGGTTGTGTTTTGCGCGGTCATCGGGATGTTTCTTGCCGTTCCGCAAGGTTTGCCGCGAGCGTCCGTGGTTTTGGCCGCAACGCTTGGGATTGCCTGTGTTGCGGGCGCGGCGGCGGCGATCAATTGTTTGATCGAGCAGAAGATCGACGCACGCATGGCGCGCACGTGCATGCGTCCCCTGCCGCGCGGGGTCTTGGGCTCGGGCGAAACCCTGGCTTTTGCCGGCGTGCTCGGAGGTTTGGGGCTGGTTCTACTGTGGCGCGCAGTGAATCCGCTGACGATGTGGCTGACGCTGGCGACCTTTGTCGGCTATGCGGTGGTTTACACCGTGCTGCTCAAACCGTATACGCCACAGAACATCGTCATTGGCGGCGCCGCGGGCGCGATGCCGCCGCTGCTCGGCTGGGCCGCGGTGAGGGGGGAAATCTCGTCCGATGCGTGTCTGTTGTTTCTCATCATTTTCGCCTGGACGCCGCCGCACTTCTGGTCGCTTGCCCTTTACCGCGCGCAGGATTATGCGCGCGCCGGTTTGCCGATGCTGCCGGTGACGCATGGCGCCGAATACACCCGCCTGCAAATCCTGCTGTATACGCTGATTTTGTTCGCCGTTACGCTGCTGCTTTATGCCACACGCATGTGCGGGCCGTTCTACCTCGTGGCGGCGGTACTGCTTGGCGGTGGATTCATGCGTTATGCCTGGAAACTTTGGCGCGCGTATTCCGACGCGCTGGCGCGTAAAACTTTCCGCTATTCGATCGTGTATCTTGCGGCCTTATTCACCGTTCTGCTGATCGATCACTATCTCTGATGCGCAAAATATTCCTGAGTGTTTTACTTGTCGCCGCTGTGCTGGGCGGTTGCAGCGTTCCGAATGCGCCGCAGTTTCATGCGACCGATATTACGGGCGTGGATTACGGCAAGGATTTCAGTTTGACCGACCACACGGGGCGGGCGAGGAGTCTTGCGGATTTCAAGGGCAAAGCCATTGTCCTGTTCTTTGGCTATACGCAATGCCCCGATGTGTGCCCGACCGCGCTGACGACTTTGGTTCAGGTGAAAAAGCTGTTGGGGCCGGATGCGGACAAATTGCAGGTTCTCTTCATTACAGTCGACCCCGAGCGCGATACCCAAGCCTTGCTTGCCGAATACGTGCCGGCGTTCAGCCCGGATTTCATCGGCTTGCGCGCCGATCCGGCGAAAACGCCGGCGCTGCTCGCGGCCTTCCGCATTTTTGCCCAGAAACAAGGGGATGTCGCCAGCGGTCGCTACACGATCGATCATTCCGCCGGCATGTATGCCTATGATCCGCAAGGCCGCTTGCGGCTGTATTTCCACATGAACGAAAAACCGGAGTCGATCGCGGAGGATTTGCGCCTGTTGTTGCAGGGCAAATAAGAGTCACTAACAAAACCCTGCATGCTGCGTTGCGCTCACTTACCGTACTTATTTGCACTGTCTGCGTTTCGCGCGCCTTGCCTGCACCGCTGCGCTGGGTTTTGTTAGCGACTCCAACGTAAGAGTTTTGTTTCACTTCTTGTTTTGCCTTGACAATATTTGCTCCGGCAAATAACTTCGCCAGACTTTCAACAAAGTCAATGTCATGACCTCTCCAAATCTTGCGGAGGATTCCAGCTTCGGCGTTTTGATTCACTATGTGCGGCTCGGTTTGATCCGCCATCTTGAACAGACCCTGATTGCGGATGGATTCGAGCTGAATTTCAGCCAGTATCGCGTCCTCAAGGCGCTGAGTCGCTGTTCCAAAATGACGCTTTCGGAGCTTGCGCGCTCGATCGACCATGATGCCGGCGCACTCACGCGCATGCTCGATCGTCTTCAGGACAAAGGCTATGTCAAGCGTAAGCCGCGTGATGAGGATCGCCGTGTCGTCGATATTTGTCTGACGGAAGCGGGCCGGGCGTTGTGGGGCGAAATCCGCAAGAGTGCAGATCGCGTCAATGAATTCGCGCTGAGCGCTTTGGAATCCGCTGAGCGGCAGCAGCTTGTTGCCGTGCTCAAACGTGTGCGTGCCACGCTTGAGCACGGATCGCCAGAAAGGCTTGCCTGAGCAAACCATGAAATATTTCAAGTTTTTCCACGCACCGCTTGTGCTTGCTTTCGTCTTGGCAGGCTGCGCCAACATGCGCGGACTCGACCCGGAAGCCCGGCTATTGGAGCCGGATGCCCTGGCGAGCGGCAAAAGCCTTTCCGGCGTCAAGCTGTCCGCGGCGGCTTGGCCGGCCGCGGACTGGTGGCGCGCGCTCGACGACACTCAACTCAACGCGATGATCGATGAAGCCTTGCAGGGCAACCCCGACCTTGCCTTGGTCGATGCGCGCCTGCGTCAAACCATGGCGCAGGTTTTGGGCGCCGATGCGGCGCGCATGCCGGAAGTCGGCTTCAAAGCCTCCGCGCCGGGGGCGCAGATTCCCACCACGGCGCTGCCGCCGCCGTATGGCGGTGAGTATCAGACTTTCAAGCAACTGACTTTCAGCTTCAACTACACCTTCGATCTGTGGGGTGGCCAGCGGGCTGCCTGGGAAGCGGCGCTGGGGCAGCAGCGCGCGGCCGAAGTCGATGCGCGCGCGGCGCGGCTCAATCTTTCGGCCGATGTGGCGCGTGCTTATGCGCAGCTTGCGTATGCTTTTGCGGCCAACGAGGTGGCGCGCAGCGATGCGGCGCGCGCCAAACAGTCGCTCGATCTGACACAGCAGCGCCTTCAGGCGGGGCTCGATAGCCAGGCGCAGCTTAAACAGGCCGAGGCGGCGCTGGCTTCGGCCGAACAGCGTCTGGCGCAGTCGGAACAACTCGTCGACAGCGGGCGCACCACGCTTGCAATGTTGCTCGGCAAAGGGCCGGACCGCGGTCTGGAAATCGCGCGCCCGGTCCCGCTCAAACCCATGGCGCTGGCCTTGCCCGAAGCCCTGCCGGCGAATCTGGTTGGCCGCCGCCCCGATTTGGTCGCCGCCCGCTGGCGCGTGGAAAGCATGCGGCACGGCATCGATGCGGCCAAGGCGCAGTTCTATCCGAACGTTAATTTGAGCGTCCTGGCCGGAACGCTTGCCGGGCGCACCAGCGATATCCTCGCACTCGGCAGCCGCTTTGCGATGGTGACCCCGGCGATTTCCTTGCCGATTTTCGACGGTGGTCGCCTGCGCGCCAATCTTGCCGGGCGCGATGCCGAATACGATCTGGCGGTCGCGCAGTACAACAAGATTCTCGTTGGTGCGCTGAACGAAGTGAAAGAGCAGCTCAGCGCCCTGCAATCGCTCCAGGTGCAGGAAGCCGCGCAGCGACGCGCGTTCGCCGCCGAGCGCGAAGCCTGGGATCTGGCGGTGCTGCGCTATAAAAACGGCGTTGGCAGCTATCTCGAAGTCCTGACCGTGCAACAAGCTTTGCTGGCGGCCGATTTACAGCTCGTCACGCTGCATGCCCAACAGATCGACGCTTCGATCCTGCTTGTCCGCGCGCTCGGCGGCGGTTATCACGACGACTCGGGCGTAAGCGATGCGCCTGCTACGCATGCCTCGATGCAATAAAAAAGGTGATTGATCTATGAGCAGTCAGAATACTTCGCAGGGTACTCCCTCGCCGGCCGCCGCGAGGTCCAATCCCCGCCGGCGTCAATTATTGCTGGGCCTGACAGTCCTGATCGTGGTACTCGGCATTGCTTTTGCCACCTACCACTATTTTTACGGCCGTTGGTTCGAAAGCACCGACGATGCTTATGTCAACGGCAACGTTGTGCAACTGACCTCGCAAACCACGGGAACGATCGTTTCGATCGGCGCCGACGACAACGCATTCGTCAAAGCCGGGCAAGTCCTGGTGAAGCTCGATCAAGCCGATACGCAGGTGGCGTTGGAACAGGCCGAGGCGACGCTTGCACGCACGGTGCGCCAAGTCCGCGGTCTGTACACCAACGTGAGCGGTTTAACTTCTGATATGACCGCCAAGAAAGTGGCGCGCGACCGCGCGCGCGCCGACTTCGAACGGCGCCAGGCGCTCGCCGGCAGCGGCGCGATCCCACAGGAAGAACTGGCGCATGCGCGCGATACCCTGGCCGCCGCGGAGCAGGCTCTGGCTGCCGCGGAGCAAATGCTGGCGACCAATCGTGCGCTCGTCGACGACACCGGCGTAGCCTCGCATCCCGAAGTGAAAGCCGCCTCGGCACTGTTGCGCAAAGCCTATCTCGACTTCGTGCGCACTTCGCTGGTTGCGCCGGTCACGGGTTATGTCGCCCAGCGCAATGCCCAGGTCGGCCAGCGCGCGCAGCCGGGCTTACCCTTGCTGGCGGTGGTGCCGCTCGATCAGGTCTGGGTCGATGCGAACTTCAAGGAAACCCAGCTTACGCATATGCGCATCGGCCAGCCGGTCGAACTGTATTCCGACGTGTACGGCAGCGGCGTTGTCTTCCACGGCCGGGTTGCCGGCCTGGGCGTCGGCACCGGCAGCGCTTTCTCCCTGCTACCGGCGCAGAACGCGACTGGCAACTGGATCAAGATCGTGCAGCGTGTGCCGGTGCGGATTACGCTCGATCCGAAAGAGCTGGCCGAACATCCTTTGCGCATCGGCTTGTCGATGAACGTCGAAGTCAGCATGCACGACCGTTCCGGCCCGATGCTGGCCCAGGTTCCAAACGATAAGCCGGTCTTCGCGACCGATGTCTACGACAATCAGTTGGCCGATGCCGACCACCGCATCGCCGAGATCATCCGCGCCAATATCGGCGGCGGGGCGGCCAAGCTGAGTGGCAAAGAGCAAGGTACAAAAAGCGAATGAACGGCACGCGCATGATGTCTCCTGAAAACCCGCGCGCAGGAGCGGGCCAGTGAGCCCGACTTTCCGCCCCGCCAACTCGATGCTGTGCACCATAGGGCTTGCGCTGGCGACCTTCATGCAGGTGCTCGACACGACGATCGCGAATGTGTCGCTGCCGACGATTGCCGGCAACCTTGGCGTGAGCACGACGCAAAGCACGTGGGTGATCACGGCGTTCGCCGTCAGCAACGCGATCGCGTTGCCGCTGACAGGCTGGCTCGCGCGCCGGGTTGGCGATGTGAAGCTGTTCGTCAGCGCAACGCTGCTGTTCACGCTCGCGTCTTTTCTCTGCGGCGTGGCGCAAAGCATGGGCATGCTCGTAAGTTTCCGCGCGCTACAGGGCTTCGTTGCGGGTCCGATGTATCCGATCACGCAGGCGCTGCTGCTCTCGATCTTCCCCGCGAACCGGCGCACGCAGGCGCTCGCGCTGCTCGGCACCGTCACCGTCGTCGCGCCGATCGCTGGGCCGATCCTGGGCGGCTGGATCACCGACAACTACAGTTGGCCGTGGATTTTCTTCATCAATGTCCCGATTGGCATCTTCGCCGCGGCTGTCGTCTGGGGGCAGATGCACCACAAACCGGCGCGTATCGAACGGCCGAAGATGGACTATGTTGGCCTCATCACCTTGGTGATCGGTGTCGGCGCCTTGCAGATCGTGCTCGACAAGGGCAATGAGGAAGATTGGTTTTCCTCCGATTTCATCGTTTGGATGTCGATCATCTCGGCTATCGCGCTCGCGGTCTTCCTGATCTGGGAATGGACCGACAAAGATCCGATTGTGAACCTGCGACTGTTTCGGCACCGCAATTTCTCAGCCGGCACGCTTGCGCTCATGCTCGCTTATGGCTCTTTCTTTAGCGCGGCCCTGATCGTGCCGCAATGGTTGCAGATCCAATTGCACTACACGGCGGTGTGGTCCGGCCTCGCGGCCGCGCCGATCGGCGTGCTGCCCGTTCTGCTTACGCCGATCGTCGGCAAATATGCCAATCGTTTCGACTTGCGCTTGCTCGCGAGCGTTGCATTCGCCGTGCTGGCGTTTACGAGTTTCATGCGCAGCGGGTTCACGACCCAGGTGGATTTCAGGAGCGTGGCTTATGTGCAGCTGATCCAGGGCTTGGGTGTCGCGTTCTTCTTCATGCCGGTGCTCACGATTCTGCTTTCCGACTTGCGCCAGGATGAGATTCCGGGCGGTTCGGGGCTCGCGACTTTCCTGCGCACGCTGGCGGGCAGTTTTTCCGCTTCGATCACGACCTACCTTTGGAACGTTCGCGCGGTTCAGCACCATGCGCAGCTGACCGAACGTTTCACGCCGTTCGATCCGGTCACACAGGAAGCGATCCAATCGCTCGGACACGGCAAAATAGAAGCCGCCGCCGCGATGCTCGATCAGATGATTACCCAGCAGGCGTACCAGATCTCGTTCAACGAAATCTTTCACGGACTAGGCTGGATGTTCCTGAGCCTGATCGTCGTCGTCTACCTCGCCAAGCCGCCGTTCATGGGCAAGGGCGCGGGGGATTCGGCGGCGGGAGCGCATTGAGAATAGCTTCGGCCAAGCGCTGCGGAACAAAGAAAAAGCCTGCGAAGTTTCAGCAGGCTTTTTCAATTGCACGCCGTTATCAAACTTATTCCGTTTCTATATCAATCGAGTACGCGAAGGCGAAGCGCGGACAGTGCTGTAGCACGGCAAGCGAAGCCGACAAAGTAATCGATTGATAGAGAAATGGAATTACCCCTCCGGGGCGGATGCTCCGGCCTGCGGGGTATGCCTTGCCCGAGCGTCGGCGGACTCCATGTGCGGGTGCGGTGCGGACGCCCCTGTTTGTATGGCATGTCTTGCCGCGGCGCTGCGGCTTGCATCCAGCGCCTCGCAGGCGGCGACCACGGCTTGCACCGTGTGCTGGCTCTCGCGCGACAGACGCAGATAAGTCTGCAACATGCGCTGATCGGCCAGTCCAAGCGCGCTTGCCCGCCACGCCTCCGGTTGTGCGGTAGGCAAAGCCGGCTCCGCGCCCAGCAACAGCGCCTCGGGCGATACGCGCAACCACTCGGCCAGCACGCGCAGCTTGTCCTGACGCGGCAGGGATACGCCCAGCAGCCAGTTGCGCGCCGCATGCACCGAGATGCTGCGCCCCCAGTAGCGCAAATTGAATTCATGCGCCATCACCGTGGGCGAGGCCGGCCAGCCTGCCTCTTCCAGCGCTCGCCGCAAGCGCTGCGCGAAGGCTTGTGCTTCGGAGGATGAAAGCGCGGAATCGCTTGACATGCGGACGATGGTAGCGGAGGGCCGGCGCTTGATTTCTACAAAAAATAGAAAACTTTTTGAGAGGTAATTACACGTTACAAGCTGTTGCCTCCGTATGCTGCCGTCGTTCTTGGGAGGGAACGCTGGCTGTGCTCCACCGTTGCTTAAGCGCCCGCCAGCGGTGAATGCGTTCTTGAAGCGGTCACAACAACAGGGAAACTCGCTATGAAAAAACTGATACCCGTCGTCCTCGCCACCGTGTTGGCCGCTTGCAACGGCCCGACCGACATCAAGCTCTCGGAGGTGCAACAGCCCGAGAACCAGAAAAAGCTGCTCGAAGTCCTGTCGCCGGAGGATCGCAACGCCCTGAATACCTACGTACTGAACCACACAATGAAGGGCGATCTCGACTACAAAACGACCGTCAAGGAGGCCATCAAGATTGGTAAAACTGAGAAGTCACCCTTTGGGATCAAATAACGTTATTGATGATGGGCATCAGGGGCTGACTGCTATCAAGCGTAGGCTGCCCGCGCTGATCTGTTTATCCAGAAAGGAAGCCGCATGAGCGCCAATACGCAAAACACCAATGTCACACTCGGCGAAAGTGAACGCACATTCGGGATGCTGGTCCATTTGCTTGGCATTTTTACCTGGTTCATCGGCCCGTTGATTCTCTGGTTGATCAAGAAGGAAGAAATGCCCTTCGTGAACGATCAAGGCAAGGAAGCCATCAATTTCTCGATTACGCTCTCCCTCACAGGAATTGCTTTGCTCCTGATTGTGACCGTGCTGGCGTTCATTCCATTTTTGGGGATCATAACTTCCATCATTGGTATGCTTTTTTATCCCGTGCTCGGAATAGGCGCGTTGGTCTTGTTCATCATTGCTGGCGTCGAGGCCAATAAGGGCAAGTATTACCGCTACCCGATTTGTCTGCGTTTTATCAAGTAAAAGGAAAAAGCCTCAATGAAAAATAAAATGTGGAAGGTCTTGGCGACAGCAACGACTTTCTCAATTCTTGCAGGCTGCGCGGGCTATGATCAATGGGCCGAAGACACCAACCGCAAGATAAATTCGGGCTGGACGGAACTGTTGAACGGCAAGCAGACCGTAGACACATCGGCGCTGCCCAAGGGCATGACGGTCAATATCTCCTACGGCAAGGGAGAAGGTAGTGGCCTCCCAGGCCGCGCCTCATCCAAGTTCTACGACAAGCTGCTTGGCGACCTTACCTACGACAAGAGCTGCAAGACCGGACTGATGCTCAACGTCGCTATGTTCAACGACGCTGGCGGGATGATTAGGAATGAGCCCATCGCAATCGGGCCGTATGTAGCGGGCACGAAGGCGCTCATCAACAAGGACGTGATTACCGATCCGCTGATGCAGAAGTCCAGCCAGGTCACCCGGCTGGTGTTGTCGAATGTGCGGTGCGTGTGATGGGTGACGCGATGCGGACCGTGGCGATCCAATCAGATGCGGAACACAGAAACAGGTTGATGCCTTCGATAAAGCACGGCAACCGCCGCGTCAAACCAAGTTTGGCATCCAGAATCTGAAGAAGCCGCCCCGTTCAAATAAATCAATTGGTTTCTTCAACCCGCCGAACGCCTGTGTGGCACTGAATAGAGAGAAACCCCATGAAAAACACTCTCATCACCATCGCCCTTAGCCTCATTGCCGTGTCCGCACATGCCGCAGACTCCCGCGCAGCAGCGGTCGCTATCGTTACCAAGGCACTGGAATGCAATATTCGCGACGGCAAGGCTACATCCGTGCTCAAGGCCCTGAAGGCTTTGGGTGCTAAACCTGCCAAGGTCAAGTACAGATACATACTCCCATCGCCGATCAGCGTCTTTGGTTTCGACGTAACCATGATCAACGTTTGGGCGAACGGCGAAGGTAGCGTGGATGAAGATGGCGAAGGTTACGACGGTGACGTTTATTCCGCAATCTTTCCCAAAGTCAGCGCGAGGCTCGTCGCCATCGCCACGGCCGCGCGACTTTCTGATGCCACTGATGGCAGCTACTATCGAGACACCAAGAGCGGCCAGTTGCGCGCCTACGTGAACGAGGGTTCCGATGTGTGGCTCGTTTGCACGCCGAGATGACATCAAGCCAGTCGTTTTTTCAGAAACAGGTGCGGGTTCGTTTGGTGGCCGAACACGCCAAAACGCGATGAGCCGTCGCGCTGTTTTCGGCCTGGAGGCACCGCTTGGCAGCTTCGATCTTTAAAGGATCGGCTCGCGAAAGCGTAGCTTGCTAAAACATCCATTTTGAGTCACGTTTGCATCATATTTGATGCTGCGAGGTTCCTATGCGAACGACCGTGACGATTGATGACGCCCTGTACGAGCGGGCGCTGGAAGTGGCCGACCCAACGATGGACAAAGCCGACCTGTTCCGGGAGGCCATCAAGACATTCGTGCGCGTTCAAGCAGCTAAGCGGCTCGCGGCTCTTGGCGGCAGCATGCCGGAAATGCAGGATATTCCTCGCCGTCGAGAGGATGCGCAGCGATGAAAGGCGTTCTCGTAGACACGTCGGTTTGGGGCGACCACTTCCGTCTGTGCAACGATGCACTGACGGATTTACTCGAACTTGACCGCGTGGTGGCGCATCCGCTGGTTTTGGGTGAAATCGCTTGCGGCACGCCTCCCAATCGAGTTCAGACACTGGCTAACCTCGGGAGTTTGCAGCAAGCCCAGCAGGCGAGTATTCGAGAGGTGATGGATTTCATCGAGCGAGAGCGCTTGTTTGGCGCAGGCTGCGGTTTGGTGGACCTGATGCTTCTGGCGTCCACGTTGGTAACACAGGGTATCGAGCTATGGACACTTGATAAGCGGCTGTCTGCATTGGCGGAGCGCTTCGGCGTAATGCACCGCTCCACTCTGCACTGATCGTGTGCTCCAATCAGCACGCATTTTTCGTCGTCTAATGTGTGAGCGGCGCCCCGAGATTGAGTTCGTCTGCGACCTTTTTCAAGCGTTTGTCGCGAGTCCAGAGGGTGACACCAGGTTGCAGGCGCGCCGATGCCAATAGCGCCGTGTCCACATATCCGATTCCGCGATTGAATAAACCTTCGCTCTCGATCAAGTAAAACATCTCTTCCGGCGTTGCGACTGGCGCGCGCGGCAAATCGAGCAGCGCACCCAGCACTGCCTCACGGTCGCGTAAACTGCCGAGTGAAACCTCACCTATCACGTAGGCGTGAACCAACACACGTCTCTCTTGAAGCAGGGTAATGAGCATTGGGTCAGCGATGTTGATGTGGTCGATCCAGACCGATGTATCAACGAGGATCATTTAATGTCCTGCCGTCGGCGTGGCACCCCCTCAATGCCCGGCTGGCTTCCCCCGAGATTCGCAAGCCGCTTCGCCGCCTCACGCTGAATCAAAGCTTTCAGCGCTTCGCGCACGAGTGCGGTTTTTTCCTCCACGCCCGTATAAGCCCGAGCTTTGGCGATCAGGTCATCATCAAGCGCAATGGTAGTACGCACTGAAATCTCCTTAATAGATGCACGAATTATAGCATCAGGCGATGCTGTGACGAGCCGTTTCGCGCCGTTACGCTTGATCGGGTGCGCGCCCGTTTGGTCGCGGAACACGCCAAGGTGCGATGAGCTGTCGTGTTGTTTTCGGCCTGGACGCCGCAGAATAAAAAAGCCTGCGAATTTTCCACAGGCTTTTTCAATTTGATCCCACCATGAATAGCGGGGCTTGTGTCTGACTCGCGGTCAGCGGGGGATAACGCGCGCGTTTTCTCCGTTACCTTGAATCCAGACGTTCTGGCCGACGCGGAGACTGTGGTCGACGGGTTGTGTGACCTCGACGAGAACGCCGCTGGTTGTGCGCACGAATATCTGCTGACCGGCAATCGGTGTGGCGAAGTTGCGCCCAGCCTGCGCGCCAGCCACCGTTCCGCCGATCGCGCCGGCCGCCATTGCGACATCCCGCCCGGTGCCTTGTCCGATCAGACTGCCTAGCCCGATTCCGGCGATACCGCCCAGAATGGCACCGACGCCTGCGTGGTCCGAACCCTGAATCTGGGTCGGAGTGATTTGCTCAATGACGCCTTCCCTGATTCTCATTTGGTCGGCTTGGGGAGGCTGGGTGGCGCATGCGGCCAAGAGCACCGCCACCAGCATCATTCCCAGCCGAGAAAGAAACTTTATTGCCATCGCTGACCTCCTCTGAAGTGAATTACACAAGTATCCCTGGCACGGCCGACAAAGCTGCGCACAGGATGCCAATACATTGTGTGGCGTCATTCCCATCTGTGCAATGCCTTATGGGGAGCCCGAAAGACGAAGCCTCGGCTTACGCACGGCGGACTTTGCCATGTTTATCGAGCGTCCTCTGTCTGAAATATTTTGTCTAAATCCAGCCGTAGCGCGGTTTTCAGGTGAACCTGTGGGGTGCGGATCGGGCCGGGTTTGGAGTCTGGATTTGCCTCCGAACCTGCAAAAAACCTTTGTAAAACTTGCGCTTGCCTGAGGCGTTCACGCTACGGTATGGCAAAAACGCGATTGAACACGCGTCGAGCGTAATCCCCGTCATTGATGGCGGGGTAAGCGAGACAATTGTTTATGGAGTCGAGGGCTCCCCTAAACCGTATCGAGGAATCTCCGGCCTTTAAGCTGGGGTGACTCGAAATCAAATAGCCAGAAAAAAGCCTGCGATTTTCAGCAGGCTTTTTCAATCGATTCACTATGGAAGACGGCAGTTAAACATACTCTGCCAGCGAGTCGCGCATTTTCTGCATCGCCTTGGTTTCGATCTGGCGAATCCGCTCGGCCGAAACGCCGTATTCATCAGCCAACTCTTGCAAGGTGGCCGATTCGTCGTCGGCCAGCCAGCGGCGGCGGATGATGTCGCGGCTGCGGGCGTCGAGCTTTTCCAATGCGCTTTCTATGCCTTCGCCGTGCAGCCGGTCGCGTTTGCGCGTGGCGATGACCGCGCTTGGCTCGGCATGCGAATCGGCAAGATAGGCAATCGGTGCGATCCGGTGATCGTCGTCTTCCTCGGGGCCGAGTTCGAGCGGGACGTCGCCGCCCGAGAAGCGGGTTTCCATTTCGCGCACTTCTTCGGGTTTGACGCCCAGCGTTTGCGCCATCGCCGCGACTTCCGTGGGACTCAGCGTGCCGGTGTCCTGTTTGAGACTGCGCAGGTTGAAGAACAGCTTGCGTTGCGCCTTGGTCGTCGCGATTTTGACGATGCGCCAGTTCTTCAGGATATATTCATGGATCTCGGCCTTGATCCAGTGGATCGCGAAGCTCACGAGCCGCACGCCGCGATCCGGGTCGAAGCGTTTGACGGCTTTCATCAGGCCGATGTTGCCTTCCTGAATCAGATCGCTATGCGGCAGGCCGTAGCCCATGTAGTTGCGCGCAACCGAAACGACCAGCCGCAGATGCGAGAGCACCAATTCCCGCGCGGCTTCCAGGTCCTGCTCATCGCGCAGTCTGCGGGCGAGCGAAAGCTCCTGCTCCTCGGTGAGGATAGGGAAACGGTTCGCGGCCTGGATGTATTGATCCACGCTGCCCAATACTGACGGGATGGGGAAGGACAGGGATGTCGTCATCAAATCGCTCCTTTTGCTGCCAGATCAATTTTAGCACTCGGGAGGTGGGAGTGCTAATTGTCAAAAAAGGTTCCATCGCGCTTGCCGGCATGCCGTTTTCTTATGCCGCGAAAGCCATTTTATTGTAGAGAGGGGTTTAGAAATCGCTTGAGAGATGATTTTTGAAAATGGGCTTAATAAATTGATAATTAAGCGTTTTTCAGAAAAAACGATTGTAACCGGCGCATGGAGGTGATTGAGTTTCACTGTATGAGCTTGGTAGCCGGAATCGTTTCGATTTGTTACGCTGGGGGCAATAGTTGCCTGGGCCCATGGTTTAAATCACGCTGTGATCCCGAATTCTTTCTAGCGACCGTTTCTGATTTTCCGCCGGGATGTGCAATTCACTATATGTATTCGAAAGACGATTGATTCATGGAAATTAAACTGACCCAGTTTTCTCCGGGCGGAGGCTGCGGCTGCAAGATCGCGCCGGGCGTGCTGCAACAACTCCTGGCAAAAGCGCCGCCCGGTATCGTACCGCCGGCGCTCATGGTGGGAACAGAAACTTCGGACGATGCCGCGGTTTACAAGCTCAACGAAGAACAGGCGCTGGTCGCGACGACCGATTTCTTTACGCCTGTCGTCGACGATCCGTATGACTTTGGCCGCATCGCCGCGACGAATGCGGTTTCGGATGTTTACGCGATGGGCGGCACGCCGATCATGGCGCTTTCGCTGCTGGGTATGCCGCTCGACAAACTGCCGCTCGATGTCATCGGCCGGGTCCTTGAAGGCGGCAGCGCGATTTGCCGCGAGGCGGGCGTTCCGATTGCGGGCGGACATTCGATCGATATTCCGGAGCCGATCTATGGGCTCGTCGTCATGGGCCTCGTGCATCCGGCGCGCGTGCGGCGCAACTCGGACGCACGCGCGGGCGATGCGCTGATTCTCGGCAAGCCGCTTGGTGTCGGCGTGCTGTCGTCCGCGATCAAGAAAGGCCGGCTCGGCGCGGCGGGTTATGCCGAGATGATCCGCCATACGACCCAACTGAACCGCGTCGGCGCGCGGCTCGCGGAGCTTGACGGAGTGCATGCCTTGACCGATGTGACGGGCTTCGGGCTGGCCGGCCATCTACTCGAAATCTGCCGCGGCTCCAGGCTCGCGGCGCAGATTCGTTTCGAAGCCTTGCCGCTGATCGAAACGGCCCTTGGTTTCGCGCGCGAAGGCTTGGCGACCGGCGCGACGAGCCGCAATTGGAACAGCTACGGCGAAAGTATTCTCTCGCCCGCATCGCTTGAAGCTTGGCAGCGCACGCTACTAACTGATCCGCAGACATCCGGCGGCCTGCTTGTTTCCTGCGCTCCTACAGCGGTGGATGCGGTGCTCGCCGCCTTTCGCGCGGACGGCTTCAATCAGGCGGCGGAAATCGGCACGCTCTGCGAGGGGCCTGCCTTGCTGCGGGTTGTTTGAGCACGCCCCAGCGGCTTGGGGCGGCTCACGCGCAAAGTGCTTAATGCAAGACGTTGGACGTTCTGGCGGTCATGTCGAAGTTCGGGCGGCGGGGGACCAACTCGCCGTCGAGCAGCCGTTCGATGCGCGAGAAAACATCGAAGCGCGAGAAGGGCTTTTGCATGAAATCGTCGGCGCCGATGCGGGTGCCGACAAATTGCGAGGTCACTTGTTCGTTGCTGCTGATCATGATGATCGGAACGTTGCGCGTTTCAGCCTCGCGGCGCAGTGCGCGCAACGCCGCAAAACCATTCATGCCGGGCAGAATGATGTCGAGAAAGATCAGGTCTGGCTGTTCCTTGCGCGCGACTTGCAAACCGCGTTCGGCGCTCATAGCCGAAAGCGTGGAGTAGCCAGCGGAACCGAGCATTTTTCTGAGCACCGCGACGATCGTTGGGGAGTCGTCAATGATGAGCGCGCGCGTGCCTTTCCGCGCATCGAGACGCGGGCGGCGGCGGCGTTCGGGCTGCCGAATTTTTTCCGGCTCGACAGGCTGGAGTGCGGCAGGCGGGGCCTTGTGCAGAAGAGCCCGTAGTTTGTCTAGAAGTCCCACGATAGTCTCTCAGGTATATGTCGAAAAAGGCCGTTTGCGGATGTGATGATAGCGGCGCATCGTCGGAGGTTCTACTGTTTTCCAGGTGAATACTGCGTTCATCTTAATTTAGATGATTTGAATATTAGTCAATTGTCCGTCAAAACCAAGGTTTAGGGAACCTTCCAAACTAGACTGCCGTCTTTGTTCAGACATGAGCTGGAGTGTTCAATCGTGGTGTCGGGCTCGAATCTCCTGGAGGCGGAAGCGCTTAGGCGCTTGCCGTCTGTCGACCGGCTGCTCAGACATGAAATGGTCGCGGCGCTGATCGGGCAACATGGTCGCACTGAAGTCACGCGCGGTGTGCGCGTCGTGCTCGCAGAAGTGCGCGCCACGCTCGCAGCGGGCGGACGTGCGCCGCATACGGATGACAATGTATTGGCGTGCGCGGTGGCCGCGCATCTCGACGCGGCGGCGCAAACCCATTTGCGCCGTGTTTTCAATTTGACCGGCACCGTGCTGCACACGAATCTCGGCCGGGCGCCTCTGCCCGACGCGGCCATCGAGGCGCTTGTGATGGCGGCGCGCGAGCCCTGCAATATCGAATTCGATCTCGAACATGGCGCGCGCGGCGATCGCGATGATTTGGTCGAAGATTTGCTGTGCAGGCTGACGGGTGCGCAGGCCGCGACGGTCGTCAATAACAACGCGGCGGCGGTTTTTCTGATCCTCAATACCCTCGCGGGCGGGCGCGAAGCCGTGGTGTCGCGCGGTGAGCTGATCGAAATCGGCGGCGCTTTCCGCATCCCCGACATTATGGCGCGCGCCGGTTGCCGCATGGTTGAAGTCGGCGCCACGAACCGCACCCATGAGCGCGACTACGCGGCGGCCTGCGGGCCGGACACCGCGTTGCTGATGAAGGTGCACACCAGCAATTATGTGGTGGAAGGATTCACCGCGAGCGTGAGCAACGCGGGGGTCGCGCGGATCGCGCATGCGCATGGCTTGCCCTGCGTGGTCGATCTCGGCAGCGGCACGTTGACCGATCTGGCGCGCTACGGTTTGCCGCACGAACCCTTGCCGCAGGAAGCTTTGGCCGACGGCGCGGACATCGTGTGCTTCAGTGGCGACAAGCTGCTTGGCGGTCCGCAGGCGGGGTTGATCGTTGGGCGCGAAGATTTGATCGCGCAGATCAAACAGAACCCGCTTAAGCGTTGCTTGCGCGTTGGCAAACTCACCTTGGCTGCGCTGGAGCCTGTGCTGCGCTTGTATCTCGATACCGATCGCCTCGCCGAGCGCTTGCCTGCGCTGCGCCAACTCACCCGCCCCGAAAGCGAGATCGCCGCGCTCGCGCAGCGTCTTTTGCCGGCGCTCGAAAAAGCGCTCGGTTCTGCCTGGAAGCTTGATGTCATCCCGATGAAGAGCCAGATCGGCAGCGGTTCGCTGCCGGTCGACCGCCTGCCTTCGGCGGGTTTCGCGCTGCGTGCGGCGACGCGCCGCTCGGGCGGCGCGCTCGAACGTTTGGCGGCGGCTTGGCGCGCGCTGCCGGTTCCGGTGCTCGGCCGGATCGCCAATGATGCCTTGCTGTTCGATCTGCGCTGCCTCGACGATGAGGCAGCCTTCCTCGCGCAGCTCAATCGGCTCGACCTGGACGCCGGCTGAAATGCTGATCGGAACCGCGGGCCATATCGACCACGGCAAAACAACGCTCGTGCGCGCGCTGACCGGCGTCGATACCGACCGCTTGCCGGAAGAAAAAGCGCGCGGCATTTCGATCGAGTTGGGCTATGCGTTTCAACCCTTGGCCGATGGCGGCGTCCTCGGCTTCATCGACGTGCCGGGGCACGAACGCCTGATTCACACGATGCTCGCGGGTGCGGCGGGCATCGATTTCGGTTTGCTCGTCGTCGCCGCGGATGACGGCGTGATGCCACAGACGCGCGAGCATCTCGCGATTCTGCAACTGCTCGGCATCAGGCGCGGCGCGGTGGCGCTGACGAAGGTCGACCGCGTCGCGTCCGCGCGGTGTGAGCTGGTCAGACAGGAAATCGCCGCGCTGCTCGCGGATACGCCGTTTGCAGCAGCCTCGGTTTTTTGCGTCGCGCCGCCACTCGGGCAGGGCGTCGCGGAACTGCGCGCGCATCTCGAACAAGCGGCGACTTGCGCCGCGCGCCAGCCCGTCGCGGCGGGATTCCGCCTCGCGGTGGATCGCTGTTTTACCTTGGCCGGCGTCGGCACGGTCGTGACGGGAACGGTTTTCGACGGCGAGGTCCGCGTCGGCGAGCGCTTGCGCTTGAGCCCCGGCGGGCAAGAGGTGCGCGTGCGCAGCGTGCATGCACAGGGCCGCGCGGCCGCAGCGGCGCGGGCCGGGGAGCGTTGCGCGCTGGGGCTGGCGGGGATTGCCCGCGATGAGGTGGGGCGCGGCGACTGGGTGCTTGCGCCGGCCTTGCACGGGCTGGTCGGACGGCTCGATGTCAGATTGTTTTTGCTGCCGAGCAAGCTGCCGCCGCTCAAGCAATGGAGCCGTGTGCATATACACCACGGTGCGCGGCACGAAATGGCCCATGTACTGCTGCTCGATAAGGAGCGCCTGGGCGCGGGCGAAGAGGCGTTCGCGCAACTCGTGTTCGACCGGCCGATGGTGCTGTGCGCCGGCGATGCCTTGATTCTGCGCGACGCCAGCGCAACGCAGACGCTCGGCGGCGCGCGCGCGCTCGATCCTGATCCGCCTCTGCGGCAGCGGCGCAGCCCGGTGCGTCTGGCGCAATTGGCGGCGCTCGACAATCAGGATGCCGCCGCGGCGCTCGCGGGCGTTTTGCCGCATGCCGCGTGGGGGATCGAGCTGAGGGCTTTTTTGCGTGCGCGGAATCGCGCACTTGAGGAGCAGGTGCTGGAGTCCTTGGGGGTGCGCATCAAAACGAGCGATGCGGATTGGCTGCTCGCGCGCGGCGTGTGGGAAGCCTTGCTGGCGCGGATCAGCGCAGCGCTCGATGCGTTTCATCAACGCACGCCGGACCAGCTCGGGCCTGATCTCAGCCGTTTGCGTCGGATCGCCGCGCCAGCCTGCGCCGCGCCGGTTTTCGCGGCGGCGGTGGAAAGTCTGATCGAATCATGCGCGGTGGTGCGCAGCGGCCCCTGGCTGCATCGGCCGGATCACGATATCCGGCTGAATGGAGAAGAAACGCGCTTGGCAGAACTCGTGCTACCGCGCATCGTGACCGGCAGCTTCGATCCGCCCTGGGTGCGCGATCTGGCGCAGGAAACCGGCGCCGAGGAAGCCGTCATGCGCAATCTGCTGATACGGCTTGCGCGGCGCGGCGAATTGTTCCAGGTGGTGCGCGATCTGTTCTATTCCCACAAAGCCATCATCGCGCTGGCGCGTGTCGTGTCGGCGCTGGCGGGCGAGGAGGGCGGCGCGCGCGCGGCCGATTTCCGCGACCGGACCGGCCTGGGCCGCAAGCGGGCGATACAAATCCTCGAATTCTTCGACCGTATTGGCTACACGCGGCGCACGAAAGAGGCGCATCGACTGCGCAGCGATAGTTTGCTGCACTTCTAAAATGCTGCCACGGCATGCGTCGTCAGCCGATGCTGCATCAATTACCGTGCAAACCGATTTCATGCTCCAATCTCAAATTCTTCAAAGGAAGAGAATCGTCCCCGGTGGGGCGGCCGGGCTTCAAACCCGGTTGGGGGCGTTAGCCGCTCCCGGGAGGGTTCGACTCCCTCTCTCTTCCGCCATTCGGCTTCTCCCATGATTATCGGCTCCTACGAATTTCCCGAGGATATGCTGTTCGATCCGCTTGGCGAAGTCTGGCTGCGCCGGCAAGACGACGGCAGTCTGGTGCTTGGGCTGACGGTTTTATCGTGCGACTTCGCGGGCGATTTTGCGATCTTCACGCCGAAGCCGGCAGGGCGGGAGTACGACGCCGGCGGTTCGATCGGTCTGCTTGAAACCTGTAAAACGGTCGGCGCGATAAAAACGCCTGTTTCGGTTCGGATCATCGAGAGCAATATCGAGGTTGAGCGCACGCCGATTCTTGTGAATCGTGCGCCGTACACCGCAGGCTGGCTATTCCGGCTCGAAGCGCTCGCCTGGGAAGATGAACGTTCAAGGCTCGTCGATATTGCCGGGCTTGCCGCGCGCTATGCGCAAGCGCTCGCGCGCATGAAGGAGTTACGCGATGCTTGAATCGATGACGCACGAACGCACCGGGCTGGCGATTCTGCTCTGGGCCGTCGACCCGGAGCAGCCCGAGCGTTGCGCGACGCCTTTTTTCCACGCCGCGACAGCCGCGGCGATGGATTTGCATGTCGAAGTCTATTTCTCGAGCCGTTCCGTGCAATTGCTGCAACTCGGCGTTGCCGAGAAGCTGCGTACGATTGAACAAGGCGGCGAGACGATTGCCCATTTTATGCGCGAGGCGCATCGCGCCGGGGTTCGATTCCTGGCCTGTAGCAGCTCGGTGCAAGGGCTTTTGCCGTATGGTTGCAAGCTGATTGCCGAAGTGGATGGCTTCGCCGGTGCGGGTACTTTCGTCGCGCGGACCATCGACCCAGCCTGGGCGACGCTCGTGTTTTGAGTGTGCTCCGCGCGCCGGTTTACCCTGCGCGGATGCACGCTACCATATGGCCAGCGTTCGCGCCATGCGCTTCGAGCGCCGGCGCAAGCGCGGCGCAGCGCGCTTCGGCGATCGGGCAGCGCGTGCGGAACACACAGCCCGATGGCGGCGAGATTGGGCTCGGCAGTTCGCCTTCGAGAATCTGGATCGTTTTCGCGCGCTCGCGCGCCGGGTCGGGGATTAGCACGGCGGAGAGCAGCGCGCGCGTGTAGGGATGCTGGGGTGCGGCGAACAGCGCGTCGGAGGCGGCCTCTTCCATCACGCGGCCGAGGTACATCACCAGCATGCGATCGGAGATGTGTTTGACGACCGCCAGATCGTGCGCGATGAAGATCAGCGCCAGCCCTTCTTCGCGTTGCAGATCGCGCAGCAGGTTGATGACCTGCGCCTGGATCGACACGTCGAGCGCCGACACCGGCTCGTCGCAGATGATGAGTTTCGGTTTCACGATCAGCGCGCGCGCAATGCCGACGCGCTGGCACTGGCCGCCCGAGAATTCGTGCGGATAGCGGTTGATGACGTTCGGCAGCAGGCCGACGCGCGCCATCACGCGTTCGACTTCGGCCTTGACGCTGGCCCGCGGTGTTTCCGGGTACAGACTGCGCAGCGGTTCGGCGATGATCGCGCCGATCGTCATGCGCGGGTTCAGCGAGGAGAGCGGGTCCTGGAAAATCATCTGCATCTCGGCGCGCAGGCTGCGCCATTCGGCGGCTGGCAATCGTGCGAGTTCGCGCCCGGCGAGCCTGACGCTGCCCGAGGTGATTGGGTTCAGGCCGATCAGTGCGCGGGCGAGTGAGCTTTTGCCACAACCGGATTCGCCGACGATGCCGAGCGTTTCGCCCGCTGAGAGCGTGAAGCTCACGCCGTCGACGGCCTTGAGCGTGCGCGCGGCCGTCCACGGCATCAGCCCCGCGTGGCCGAGATTGAAATGGACGCGCAGATCGCGCACTGCGAGCAGCGGGGTGCTCATGGGATTGTCAGCTCAGGCACGGCGCGGTGGCAGGCGCGTTGGCGATTGCCATCGAAAACAGTCAGGGGCGCGGGTTTGAGGCAAGCTTCAAAACGCTCGCGGCAGCGCGGCGCGAATGGGCAACCCGGCGGCAGCGCGAGCAGGTTCGGCGGGTTGCCGGGAATCGTCGCGAGCCGTTCGCCATGCGTCCGGTCCATGCGCGGCAGCGCATGTAGAAGCCCGCGCGTGTAGGGATGCGAGGGCGTATCGAAAATCGCCTGCGCGGGGCCGTATTCCATCGCGCGGCCCGCGTACATCACGAGCACTTCGTCGCAGATGCCGGCGATGACGCCGAGGTCGTGCGTAATCATGATGACCGCGCTGGCGAAATCGCGCGGCAGTTCGTGCAGCAGTTTCAGGATTTGCGCTTGCACGGTGACGTCGAGTGCGGTCGTCGGCTCGTCGGCGATCAGCAGTTTCGGCTGGCACAGCAGCGCCATCGCGATCACCACGCGCTGACGCATGCCGCCCGAAAATTCGTGCGGGTACATGCCCATGCGCTTGCGCGGTTCGGCGATCTTGACCGCGTCGAGCAGGAGCGCCGCTTCGGCGTAAGCGGCTTTGTGCGGCATGCCTTTGTGGAAGCGCAGCACTTCCGTCAACTGCTCGCCGACTTTCAGATACGGGTTCAGCGAGGTCATTGGGTCCTGGTAGATCATCGCGATCTCGCTGCCGCGGCGGCGGTTGAGCTGGGCTTCGGATGCGCCGATCAGGTTTTCGCCGCGATAACGCGCGCTGCCCGTGGCGCGGCCATTTTTCGCCAGCAGGCCGAGCAGCGCGAAGGCCATCTGGCTTTTGCCGGAGCCGGATTCGCCGACGATGCCGAGCGCATGGCCGGCTTCGAGCGTGAAAGACAAATCGCTGACCGCCGCGACTTCGCCTTCGGGCGTGGCAAAGCGGACGTTGAGCCGGTCGACTTCGAGCAGCGGCATCAGCGGTCCTTGGGGTCGAGCGCGTCGCGCAGACCGTCGCCGACGAAGTTGAAGCAAAACAGCGTCGCGACGAGGAACGCGGCCGGGAAGGCGAGTTCCCACGGCGCGCTTTCGATCGACTTCGCGCCTTGTTCGAGCAGCGCGCCCCAGGATGTCATCGGCTCCTGCACGCCGAGGCCGAGATAGGAGAGGAAGCTTTCGAACAGAATCATCTGCGGCACGAGCAGCGTGGCGTAGACGGCCACCAGACCGAGCACGTTCGGCACGATGTGGCGCAGGATGATGCCGAGATTCGAAACGCCCGCGACCCGCGCGGCTTCGATGAATTCCTTGCGCTTGAGCGAGAGCGTCTGCCCGCGCACGATGCGCGCCATGTCGAGCCAGCTCACAGCGCCGATGGCGATGAAGATCAGCCACAGTTCGCGGCCGAAAAACGTCATCAGCACGATCACGAGGAACATGACCGGGAACGAGGCGAGGATTTCGAGCGCGCGCATCATGAGGCTGTCGGTTTTGCCGCCGAGAAAGCCCGAGGCCGCGCCGTAAAGCGTGCCGATGACGACCGCGACGACCGCGCCGAGCGCGCCGACGAGCAGCGAAATCCGTCCGCCGAGCAGCGTGCGCACGAACAGATCGCGGCCGAGGCTGTCGGTGCCGAACCAGTGTTGGGCTTCCATGTCGGGCGCGGTTTGCATCGAACCCCAGTCCGGGTCTTCGGCGTTGTGCGGTGAGAGTAGAGCGCCGAAAACGCACAGCAGCAGGACGACGCTCAACACGCCCAGGCTCGCCACCGCAGCCTTGTTGCGCAGGAAGCGGCGGCGCGCATCGGCCCACAGGCTGCGGCTTTGGATCGAAAGATCCTGACCGTCGTCGAGGCCGGGCAGCGGTGGCAAGGGCGGGTTCATGCAGGCTCTCATCGGATGCGCATGCGCGGGTCGATCAGGCCGTACAGGATGTCGACGACCGCGTTGAACAGAATCATCAGCGTCCCGATCAGCACGGTCAGCCCCATCACCATCGTGTAATCGCGGTTCAGCGCGCCGTTGACGAAAAGCTGGCCGATGCCCGGAATGCCGAAGAAGCTTTCGACGACGATCGAGCCTGTGATGACGCCGACGAAAGCGGGGCCGAGGTAGGAGAGCACCGGCAGCAGCGCGGGCTTGAGCGCATGGCGGCGCAGGATGTAGCCGAGCGGCAGGCCCTTGGCGCGCGCGGTGCGGATGAAGGGGCTCGAAAGCACTTCGATCATGCTGCCGCGCGTGATGCGCGCGATGACCGCGATGTAATGCTGGCAGAGCACCGCCACCGGCAGCACGACGAACATCGCCTTGCCGCCTTCCCAGCCGCCGGGCGGCAGCACTTTGAGCCACACCGCGAAGATCAGCATCAGCACTGGCGCGAGCACGAAGTTCGGAATCACCACGCCGAGCATCGCGGCCGCCATCACGCCGTAATCGACCCAGGTGTTCTGGCGCAGGGCGGCGATCACGCCCGCCGTGACGCCGACGACGAGCGCCACGACAAAAGCGAACAGCCCCAGGCGCAGCGAAACCGGGAAGGCTTTGTTGACCAGATCGTTGACCGAAAAATCCTTGTACTTGAACGAAGGCCCGAGATCGCCGTGCAGCAGATCGTTGAGGTAATGCAGATATTGCCGCCACAGCGGCTGGTCGAGACGGTACTGCGCCTGGATATTCGCCAGCACTTCCGGCGGCACGCTGATTTCGCTCGAAAACGGACCGCCGGGCGCGAGCCGGATCAGAAAAAACGTCAGCGTGATGAGGACGAGCAGCGTCGGAATCGCTTCGAGAAACAGGCGTCGCAGGACGAATTTCAGCATTGGTTCTCCGCGGGCGAAGCGGTCTAAATTTTGACGATCGTATCGCTGTAGCGCGCCACCACGGGATCGTGGGTCATCAGCCGCATTGGTTCGCTAAGCGCCTGGGCCACGAGAATGCGATCAAACGGATCTTGGTGATGTGCGGGCAGTTCTTCAACCGCCACGGCATGTTCGGGTTCAATTGCCAAAAGGCGATAGCCGGATTCGCGGAAGTAGCCCAGGGCATCCTGGCTGGATATGGGCATGTCGCCCCGGCCGAGTGCGTGTTTGATGGCAATTTCCCACACGCTTGCGGTGCTGATCCAAACGGTCGTTTTCGGCGATCGAATCAGTTCTCGCGCCTGCTGTGGCAGTTTCGGGCTGTCGCTTATCGCCCACAGGGCGACATGGGTGTCCAGCAGCAGGTTCACGAGTTCTCTCCACCCATGAACAAGCGCGCCACTTCCTCGTTATGCGCGTCGATAGTGTCCGGTACTTCGAACTTGCCCTTGGCAATGCCGATTCGCTGGCCCGCCGATACCGTCTCCATCGGAACCAGTCTGGCTGCCGGGCGGCCATTGCGGGCAATGATGATTTCGCGCTCCTGCCCTTGCTCGATGGCTTCCACCAAACGGGACAGCGAGGACTTTGCTTGCAGCATATTGACGGTTTGCATCGCGCTCTCCAGAAACAATTAAGTTAGTCTAGTCTGGCTAAGCAGGAAAGGCGAGCATTCTTTTAGTGCGCGAGGATATACAGCTCCTTGGTGCGCACGAAGCCCTGCGGATCGCGTCCATAACCGCGCACCCAGGGTTTGACGAGCATCTTGTTGCTATAGAAAAAGACGGTGACCATCGGCGCGTCCTGGGCCAGGATCTGCTCCGCGTCTTGATATAGCTTTGCCCGCTGGCTTTCGTTGGCGGTCAGTTTGGCTTTTCGCACCGTTTCATCGAAGGCCGGATTGCTGTATTGACCGTGGTTCTGGCCGTTGCCGGTCGTGAATACATCGAGCATCGTCGAAGGCTCGTTGTAATCCGCCACCCAGCCCGCGCGGGCGACGGTGAAGTCGCCGCGCGTGCGTGAGTCGAGGTAAGTTTTCCATTCCTGGTTCGTAAGTTCGGCGCGCACGCCGAGCTTGAGCCGCCACATCGCGCTCATCGCGAGCGCGAGTTTTTTGTGCGATTCCTGCGTGTTGTAGAGGAGTGGGAATTTGAGCGGCTTGTCCGGACCGTAGCCGGCTTCGGCGAGGAGCTTGCGCGCGAGTTCTTCGCGCTGCGGCTGCGTCATCTCCTGCGCTGGTGTGCGTACCTGCTTCATGCCCGCCGTGATCGGCGGCGTGAAGGTATAGGCTTTGGTTTCGCCGGTGTTCGTCACGCGTTCGACGATGATTTTGCGGTCGATCGCGAGCGCAAGCGCCTTGCGCACGCGCCAGTCGTCGAAAGGTTTCACGCGCAAATTCAGCTCGTAGTAATAAGTGCCGAGTTGCGGCCAGAGTTTCAATTCATCCGGGATCGTCGCGCGAATCTGCTTAATCTGGTCGATCGGCACGCCGCCGTTGGCGCTCATGTCGATTGCGCCAGCGCGGTAGCGTTGATATTCCGCGGAAGGCTGCACGATCGGCAGAAACGTCACCTTGTCGATAACGGTTTTAGCGTTGTCCCAGTAGTTCGGATTGCGCACCAGCACGATGCGTTCGTTGACCACGCGTGTCGCGAGCCGATACGCGCCGTTGCTCACGAGCTTGTCGCTGTCGGTCCACTTGTCGCCGTATTGTTCGACGATTTTTTTCGGAACCGGCAACAAGGAACTGTGCGCCAGTGTTTTCAGGAAGAATCCAATCGGCTCATCGAGCCGCACTTGCAGCGTTCTATCGTCGAGCGCCTTGACGCCGAGCGCGGCGGGCGGTTTTTTGCCCTGGGCGATTTCCGCGCCGTTGGCGATATGGCTCGCCTGGCCGGGAAACCAGCTATATGGCGAAGCGGTTTTGGGATCGACGAGGCGCTTCCAGGCGAACTCGAAATCCTGCGCGCTCAGCGGCGAACCGTCGGACCATTTGGCGTTCCGGCGCAGCGTAAAAGTCCAGAGTTTGCCGCCGTCTCTGACTTCCCACTTTTCCGCCGCGCCGGGGACGATTTCGCCTTCCGGGTCCGTACTCATCAGGCCCTCAAACAGATCGAGCGCGAGGTTGCTCTCGGGCACGCCCTGCATTTTTGCGGGGTCCAGCGTCGCGGGCTCGGCGCCGTTGCCGCGCACGATCTCCTGTTTCGCATGCAGTTTGGCACCAAGCGGCACATCGGCGGCCTGAAGCGTAAGCGGCAGGATCAGCAGGCTTGTGACAGCGGCGAAGCATTGCGCGGCGGACATAAGGCTCCACGGAAAACACACAGGGCGAGGACTTTTGCGTTGCTTGGGCAGCCGAAGCAATGAACACAAGCCATGCAAGGCTAGGAGCTATCCGCATACTGCGCAACACAGGTTTGCTCGACTAAAAACCAACAAGCGTCGCGGGCACGCGCTCCGGGGCAGGGTTTTTATTTGTATCGATTGAATACTTAAGCCCTACACTCAATTGGGGATTTTAATCTTTGAGGCGTTGTTGGCATTTAGCGCCGTTTTAGCGTATTCGGCAGCAAAGATCTTTGCTGTCCGCGGGTAGTAGTTTTATCCCTCCCTAAGTTGAGGCTGCAAGGGAAATGAAATGAGCGGCATGCGTAGATTTGTGTGGGCGGGGTCGGCACAAAGCTGGGTCGAAATTGCAAGTCGGAATTCTCTCGACAACTGTTTCATGACAGATCGGGTGCGGCACGCTGTAGGCCGCGATGCTTCGACCGATCACATCCAAATGCTTGCAGTCACGCTCGTGACGCCCGAAACGGTTGTGTGCACAGCCATTCCTGGCTGGATTGCGACGGCCATTGCATTGGCAAGACCTAAAAGCCGCAAAAAAAATTCGCTGACCCGGCTCGCGATGGCGATCGGCTTCGGCGTGACGGGGAATGCGAATGCCGCTTGTGGCCTATTGCCGCCCGGCTCCTATACGGCGATACAAACTTGCGCGCCCGGCACGGGCGATGCCTCAATAACGACTCAGCCGGTCACGAGTGTCGTCGTGAATAGCGGCGGCGGGGCCGGTGGCATTGCCGCCCAGACCGCGAGCGGCAACGCAACCATCAGCATGGAGGGCACGACTGTCGATCTCACGGGTTCGACAGTTTCAAATGGGGCGGTCTATGCCTCGGCGCTTGCGGGCGGAGACGCTGCGGTTACTTTGTCCGGCACGAACAGTATTACGACAAATGCCAACCAGAAAGGCGTCTTGCTTTCGGCGGGAGGCGGTAATGGCAGTTTGAATATCACGGGCAGCTTGATACTGAATAACGTTGGCGACAGCGCGGCAACGAAGTCTGGTCTGGAGGTTGACGCGGCGGGGGCGACAAGCGCCATTTCGCATATGGGCACCGGCACGATCACGACGCACGGTGGTTCGGCGGTAATGGCCGCAGGCACGGGCACCACGACGAATACATCGATCAATCTTGGCAGCGGTGTTGCGCTGGTCGTCGACAGTACCAATTCAGGCGCTCTCGGGGCCCGGAACGTCGGGATCTATTCGTCCACGGTCAATGGCTCGGCAACGATTATCAACGCCGCCACGATTACGACCTATGGCAACAATGCGAGCGGGATTCTCGCGAACTCCACTGGAACCGGAAGCGCCACGATCACGAATTCGGGTGACATTACAATTAATGGCGCGGCGACGGTTATTCGAGCAGACCTCGTGGCGGCGGGCAATACGGGGAATGCTTCGATTACGCTGGACGCCGGCGCGCTGAAAGTGCTCGGGAATATCGGAAACGGTGCGGTCTATGCCGCGGCACAAGGGACTGGCAGTGCCATGATTGTGATGAATGGCGGATCGCTCGAAAACGATAGTACGAGCGATTCCGGTCATGGTCTGGAGGCGCAGGCGCGCGGTACGGGGGATGCGACGGTCATCCTCAATGCGGGATCGGTGCTGACCGAGGGCGGCCTTGGTATTGCCGTATGGGGTAACGGCACCGGAACAGGTAATGCGACGATCATCACTGTGGCGGGCACTACGGTTACCGCACAGGGCGCAGGGCCGAATGGCGGCGGCCTTTTCGCGCGTGGCGGCTCGGCAACGACGGGCACTTCAATTTTGGTCGATTCGCAATCGGTCATTGAATCCTCCAAGGTTGGTATCGATGCAGCTTCGAGTAACGGCGGCGCGATTACGATCAGGCAGACTGGAGGGAGCATCACAAGCTCGGAGGGGCAGGGGATTCGAGCTTCCACGGCCGGGGCAATCGATATCACTAACAGCGCAACGGTACAGACCACGGGCGGAGCCGCAAGCATTTCCGCGATCAACGTGACGGAATCTGGTTCCGGGACGGTCGACCTCGCCAATATCGGGGCCTTGTCGACGGCGAGCACTGGCTCGCGCGGTATTGTCGTGACGAGTAATTCAGCGGCCGGCAGTGGCGATGTGACGATTAGCAACACTGGCACCATTACGACGACGGCAAGTGCTTCGGAGACGATTTCCGCCTCGACGGCAGGTGCGGCGAACAAGGTCATCGTTTCGAATACTGCGACGCTGACGACGAATGGAAGCAACTCTTACGGGATTCACGCCACGACAGCGGGCGGCGGCGTTGTGATTGCGAATAGCGGCGCCATCGATACAACAGGTACGGGCGCAACGGGTTTGCAATTGGCGACGAGCGGCGGTGTTATCGGTGTGACCAATACCAATACGATTTCCGCAACCGGATCGAATGCCTCGGGAATTTTTGCTTCTACAAACGGCACCGCGGGGGCCGGAGACATAGACGTCGACTCGCGCGCCGATATCACCGCAGCAAATAATGCGATTTGGGTTGAAGCGCTCCAGGGCGGGCATGTAAATGTGACTGCGGGTGGCGACTTCATATTGACGGGCAATGTGACGGCACCGACCAATCCGGCGCACGGTATCGCGGCCTTCGCTGATGGTGCTGCGTATGCGACGGACTTCGCTTCCGTCCACTATCTGGGCGGTACGATCGACTACACCGGCACACACCTGTTCAATGCGCTCGCTGCGAGCAGTCAAAGCGGCGATGCGAGCGTTATCGCCGATGCGGGCAGCCGGCTCTCGAGCACTGGCCAAGGCATTTACGTCAGTACTGGCTCAAGCAATTACGCCTACACCACGCAGCAAGCGGGAAATGCCACGGCCATATTCAATGGCGACGGTATTGCCACCACTAACGATGATGCCTCCGCAATTTGGGGTGGCGCCTTGGGGCAACGCATAGGCGGCGACCCGGATACGGGCAATGTCACCCTTGCCAATACCCACGGCACGCTGAGTACCGTCGGTAACGGTTCGGCCGGCATGCACGGCAAATCGCAGCAAGGCGACGTTATGCTCGCTAACGGTGGTGCCATTACGACGCAAGGCACGACACAATTGGGTGCGCTGTGGACGGACCGGGCTGCTGCGCTCTACGCCCAGGCCGATGCGGGTAAAGCTGGCGTCCAAAACACCGGCACGCTGAGCACCCAAGGCACCGACAGCCCCGGTATCCTCGCCGTTTCGGGGATGAACGCAGCGGGCCAAACTGTCATCGACATCATCAACCGTGGCGCGATCGCGACTTATGGCGTCAATGATGCTCAAGCGATTCAAGGCATTGCGAGCGGTAGCGGTAACATCTTGATCGACTCCGCGGATGCCGACCTTGCCACGCACGGCGGCGGTGCGAACAACCACGGCGTTGAAGCCAATGCCGCCGACGGTGCCGCCAACATCAACTTCAGCCGCGGCAACGTGCGTGTCGCCGGTCAATCGGTGGGGCTGCTCGCTTGGAATAACGACAGCGGTTTGGCTTCCAGTGCCCAAATCAACGTCGCGGGCGCTACGATCGACGCCACGAATACTTCCGCGCGGGCTGCGGTACAAGCAAGCGCTCAAGACAGCGCCACGCTTAGTTTCGATGCCGCGAGTCAAGTGCACGGCGGAACAGGGATTGGTCTTGCGCTCGGCGGCGCGACGCAGGCGCTCTTCAACGCCGGTACACTCGACGCTCTGAGCGATCGCGCGATCCAGCTCGATGCGAATGGCGTAAGCGGTAGCGCAACGCTGACCAACATCGGCCATATCACGGGTGGTATCGCGGCTGGCGGCTCGGCGGTGAAGTTCGACAACGCAGGTCTGTGGACGTTACGTAACTTCAGCGCTTCCACCGCTGGTGGTGCGCGCGACACACTCGGCGTCTCTGTGTCCGATTTCGGTACGAGCGGCAACAACCGTATCGACAACACCGGCACGCTTGAATTGCTTACCCACGACGGCAGCGCCACCACGCTCGACACCAGCGGCATGTACCTGCCATTTGGCAACCCGAATAACGCGATTGCCTTGCACAGCCCGACGCAAGGCCAGTTGCTCGGCGTGCAGCGCTTTATTCACAGCGGCACGATCGACCTTCAGGCCAACCCGAGCGCGGGCGATGTGCTTGTCATCAGTGGTGGCCACGCGGCTGGAGTGAACGGCGGTGGGGTTTTCATCTCCAATGGTGGCACGCTTAAGCTTGACACGGTGCTTAACGAAGGCGGCGCCAACAGCCAATCGGACATGCTTGTGGTGGATGCCACCCGAGTCGGAGCCGGTGGCCCGACCAGAATCCAAATTCGCAACCTGGGTGGCCAGGGTGCGATGACCGACGCCGACGGCATTGCCCTCGTCGAGGTTCTCAACAAAGCTGTCAGCGCGGAGAATGCCTTCAAACTCGATGGCCGCGCCACGGCGGGCGCTTACGAATACCTGCTCTACCAAGGCGGCGTAGTCGATCCTGCGGATGGCAATTGGTACCTGCGTTCCTCTGCTCTGCCGCCAGAGCCGGAGCCGGAACCCGTTCCGCCGGTCCCAGAGGGTGCGCTCTACCGTCCGGAAGTCGGCGCGTATTTGGCCAACCGCAGTGTGGCCCGCACGATGTTCCGCCATACTCTGCATGATCGCCTGGGCGAGCCGGACTTCACCGAAAGTCAGCGCCTAGTCAGACGGCAGGAGTCAACACAGGACCAGAACGATCCGAACCACAGTGCTTTGTGGGTCCGCTACATCGGCAATCATGCCGAAGGCCAGGCGGGTTACGAACAGTTGGGCATCAAGACGAATCAGAACATCCTCCAGATCGGCGGCGAAATCGGCCAATGGACGGATGGCGACAGCCGCACCCATTGGGGTCTGATGGGCGGCTACGGCCAAGCTAACAGCGACAGTGTTAATCGCATGACTGGCTACCATGCCCGGGGCGACGTCACCGGCTACAGCCTGGGTGTGTACGGCACTTGGTACGCGAGCGCGAGCCAGGCCACGGGCCTCTATCTGGACAGTTGGCTTCAATACAACCGTTTCGACAATCGTGTGCTAGGCGATCTTTTGCCCGAGGAAAAGTACAAAAGCCAGAACATTGCCGCTTCGCTGGAAGCTGGCTATGCGATGCAATTTACCGATGCTAAAAACGCAGCACACCACTGGTACATTGAACCGCAAGCCCAATTGGTGCTCACCCATGAGTCGGGTGGCAGCCATCAGGAAGTCAACGGCACGCAAATCACACCGCAAGGTAAGAGCGACCTGACCGCACGCCTGGGGGCGCGGCTCTATGCGCGCAAACCCGAAAAGCGCCAAGATCAGGTGCAGCCTTTCCTCGAAATTAACGTATGGCAAAGCAGTGGCAACGGGCATATCGATTTCGACGGCGTTGCGCAAACCCAGTCGGTCGCAAAGACGATTGGGGAGGTCAAGGTCGGTGTTCAGTCGGAATTCAAGGATCGCTGGAACCTATGGGCCCAGCTTGCTTATCGCCAAGGGATCGGTCAGGCCGATTCAAGCATGGGCGGAGGCGGGCACTATCGTGATTACGGTGGTGTGGCGGGGGTGAAATTTACCTGGTGAGTCCACTTCTGGACTTGGCCGGTACCGCGTCGACCACAACGCTCATTTGTGCAGGCTCAATAGAGACCGATAATTTTATAAATGATCACAATGGCGAGCGTCTCCCATGTTAGTCTCGCCCGCTTTGCGACATGGATGCCCCCGATCCTGTTCACATTTAAGGGATGGAAAATCCAATGCATATTTCCCAACGATTGATGCATTTGGGTCTGGAGCACCAGACTGCAATGAAGCTTGCGCATGGCATACGGCAATTGAAGCCGGAAGATCCCTCCTCTCTGCCTGCGATCGCCGAACATATCCGGCATATTTTTTCGGGCGACATGCTCGAACATTTTGCGGGTGAAGAGCGTTTCATTGTCCCGATTTTGCTTCAGATCGGCCGGCAAGATCTCGTTGAACGCTTGCATGCGGATCATAGCCGTTTGGGCGAACTGGCCGATGCGATGGCCGCGCCGACAGTCGAACTGCTCGAAGGGTTTGCCAATTTGCTGCGCGAGCATGTCCAGTTTGAAGAGGAAGTCGTCTTTGAAGCCATCGAGAAAGCTGGGCGCTAAAAAACGCAGGGCTTGGATTCGAGGCATACAATTGCTTCTCTCCGCATCCGCCACAGGCGGGCATTTAACCTCAAGGAGAGTTCAGCATGTCCACAGTCACTCTGGGTGGTAACCCGGTCGAAGTAGCTGGGAGTTTTCCGCAGCCGGGCAGCCTTGCCCCGGAATTCGTATTGGTCGGTGCCGATTTGCAGGACCACGGATTGGCCGAGTTCGCCGGTAAGCGCAAGGTGCTCAACATTGTGCCGAGTCTCGATACGCCGACGTGTGCGACTTCCACGCGCAAGTTCAACGAAAAGGCTGCCAGCCTGAACAACACGGTCGTGCTTGTGATTTCGGCCGACTTGCCCTTTGCGGCCAAGCGTTTTTGCGAGGTCGAAGGGCTCAAGAACGTCCACACCCTGTCAACGCTGCGCGGCAGCGGCTTCAAACGGGCCTACGGCGTCGATATCACGAACGGTCCGCTAGCGGGGCTGACGGCGCGCGCCGTCGTGGTATTGGACGCGGACAACAAGGTGCTGCACAGCGAGCTGGTGTCCGAGATCGGAAATGAGCCGAACTATGCGGCGGCGCTGGCCGCGGTGAAGTAGGCTTGAACGGTTACCGCGCCGGCCGCCTTGTTTCTCCGGCGGCCGGTGCCGCGATGCGCTTGGCGGTAGAATTTCAAATTTCGCCAACAGCGGAGTCGCCATGTCCGTCCTGATCTGTGGTTCGGTCGCCTACGACACGATCATGGTTTTTCATGATCGTTTCAAGAACCACCTCCTGCCCGAACAACTGCATATTCTGAATATTTCCTTCCTCGTGCCCGATATGCGGCGTGACTTTGGTGGCTGCGCGGGGAATATTGCCTATACGCTCAAACTGCTCGGCGGTGAGCCTTTGATTATGGCGACGGTCGGCCAGGACGCGGGCCCGTATCGCGAACGCCTGGCGCGCTTTGGCATTCCGGACACGCATTTGCGCGAGATTCCGAACACCTTCACCGCGCAGTGCTTCATCACGACCGATCTCGACGACAACCAGATCACCGCTTTCCATCCGGGCGCGATGAGTTTTTCGACGCACAATAAAGTGGCCGACGCCGCGGGCGTGAAGCTCGGCATCGTCGGTCCCGATTCGCGTGACGGCATGGTTGAGCATGCGCGCGAGATGCATGCGGCCGGCATTCCGTTCGTATTCGATCCGGGCCAGGGCCTGCCTTTGTTCGATGGGCCTACGCTGCTGCAATGTCTGGAGTGGGCGACCTGGTGCACCGTCAACGACTACGAAGCCCAGTTGATTGCGGATAAAACAGAGCTTGAACTGGAGCAGATCGCTGCCTATGTCGAGGCGTTGATCGTTACGCGCGGCAGTACGGGGTCCGATGTTTATACAAGCGGGCGCGTGTTGCGTGTGCCCGCCGTCAAGCCGGCGCAAATTGTCGACCCGACCGGCTGCGGCGATGCCTATCGCGGTGGTCTGTTGTACGGTTTGTCGCAGGGCTGGCCGATCGAGAAAGCCTGTCGCTTGGGAAGTTTGATGGGCGCGATCAAGATCGCCGTCCGTGGTCCGCAGAACCATACGCTCAAACCTACGGAGCTCGCTGCTGCTTATACGGCGGCATTTGGCGAAAGCCTTTAATCCGTTACCAGCCTGTCATGCAGATGGCGCCGCACCGACAGGGCGGCGCCGAGCCAGCCGAGGGCTCCGGCCAGCGCAATCAGGGCAAGCGTTTCGAGCGTGCCTGGATTGCTCAGCATGAGCGGAATGCCATACGCATCGGCAAGCTGCTGGGTCGGCGCGCGGATCAGTTCAAGAATGATCAACAACAGCGCCCAGGCGAGCAGTCCGCCGAGTGCGCCTTGCAGCGCGCCGAAGTACAGGAAAGGGCGCCGCACCCAGGGGCGGGTTGCGCCGAGCAGCAGACTGACGCCGATTTCCTGACGCTGAGTGAGGATTTGCAGCCGGATCGTATTGAAGGTCACGATCACGAGCGCAATGCCGAGCAGCGCCGCGAGGATTGCGATGCTTAAGCGCCCGAGCGCCACCAGCGCGGCGAGGCGCTGCACCCATTCGGTATCGAGCTGCACATGGGCGACGCCGGGCAGCTTGGACACGCTGTCGCGCAGACGCTCGAATTCGGCGCCACTGTCGCTGCGCGGGGTGATGACATAGGCATCCGGGAGCGGATTGTTGCCAAGGGTGGCGGCGACATCGCCAAAGCTCGCGTCGCTTGCGAGCGCTTGCAGAGCTTCGTTGCGCGGCACAAAGCGCAGCGCGCTGACGCCTGGGTCGCCGCGCAATTTCGCGGCGACGTTTTGGGTTTGGGCCGAATCGGCGTTCATTTCCATGAAAATGCTGATTTCAGGCTGCCCCGACAAACTGCTTGCCAGCTGCGCAACGCTGTCCGCCAGCACATAGCCGAGCGCCGGAAGGAGTAAAGCGATCGCGACGACGAGCGCGGACAATGCCGTGCCCAAGGGCGTGCGGGCGAGCCGCCGGGCGGCATGGCGCAACGCTGCGAAATGCAGAGCGAGCCAGTTCGTCATGACAGCAGCTTCCCGTGCGAAAGTTCGATGCGGCGCGGCGCACGGGTGGCGAACAGATGATCGTCATGGGTTGCGACGATCAATGTGACGCCCGCGGCATTGAAAGAGCAGAATAGCGCCGATATTTCGTTGGCATAGTCGGCGTCGAGGTGCGCGGTCGGCTCGTCGGCGATCACGATCGAAGGCCGGTTCACGATGGCGCGGGCAATTGCGGCACGTTGCTGCTCGCCGCCGGAAAGGGTGATCGGCATCGCTCGCGCGAATTCGCGCAGACCAACGCGTTCGAGCGCGGCTTCGGTGCGTTTGGCAGCCTCTTTCGGCGGCAAACCGGCAATGATGAGCGGCAGCTGCACATTGTCGAAAACCGTTCGGTCGAACAGCAAACGGCTCTCCTGCATCACGAGGCCCAGGCTGCGGCGCAGATACGGCACCGCGCCAGGGGGCAGCCGGCCTACATCCTGGCCGTTCAGCAGAACCCGGCCTGCGCTCGGGCGTTCGAGAGCGGGAATCAGTTTCAGCAGCGTGCTTTTCCCTGCGCCGGAGTGACCGCGCAGTACGATCAGCTCGCCGCTGCGGATGTCGAGGCTAATGTTCGAAAGTCCTTGCACGCCGCCGGGGTAGTGCTTAGATACTGCTTCAAACCGGATCATGTGTTATCGCGCAACAAAGCCATCAGGACGGCGTCATCGTACTCTCCGTCGAGGAAGCGCGCTTTACGCCGCCGCCCCTCGTGGCGGAAACCAGCGCGCTCATAGACCCCGATCGCGAGGGTGTTGCTGCTATAGGCTTGCAGTTCGATGCGTGTGAGCCCATGCGCCCAGGCCGCCGCGACGATCGCCTTGAGCAAGTGTGAACCGATGCCGCGGCCCCGGTAAGGTGGCAACAGGCTCATGTTGAGCACGCCTAGATGCGTATGGCCTTCCAGCGTCGGAATTGTGAGATCCGCATGGCCGATGACTTCCTCTCCGTCGCAAGCAATGAGGAAAGGCGCGCCTTGTTTCAGCGCCTTGGTGAACCACTGGAGCAGTTCGGGCAATGTTTTGGGTTCGATTTTGCTCCAGTAACGCCGCTCGTGCGTGATGACTTCCAAATAGGTGTGGAACGACTCGACGTCTGCGAGCCGGACCGGGCGTATTTCGATATTGTCGGGTGCGGACATGCGGGCGGACCTCTTGTGCCTTGTTGGGCGCGCGGCTCTTAGAACCTATCCATAATCTTACTGCGAGCCCGTGATCGGGGCTCATGCGCTGCTCGGAATCCTCATTTATCACTCATAAACTCCGGTTCCTGCGCTGCTCTTCGCCCCGCTGACGGGCTCTCGCTACAGATTCTGAACAGGTTCTCAGCCACCGCTCGGCTGGTCGAAAAGCGCTGCGACGAATTCGCGCGCCACGAAGGGTTGCAAATCTTCGATGCCTTCGCCGACGCCAATGAAACGTATCGGCTTTGGATTGGTGCGTGCGATGGCCGCGAGGACGCCGCCTTTGGCTGTGCCGTCGAGTTTGGTGACGATGAGCCCGCTGACGCCGATTGCCTGATCGAAGGCTTTGAGCTGTTGCAGCGCGTTTTGGCCGATATTCGCATCGAGCACAAGTAGGACTTCATGCGGCCCGCTCGGTTCGGCTTTCTGGATCACGCGACGGACTTTGGCGATTTCTTCCATCAGGTGCAGTTGCGTTGGCAGGCGGCCTGCCGTGTCGGCGAGCACGATGTCGATGTTGCGCGCCTTGGCGGCGCTGATGGCATCGAAGATCACCGCGGCGGGGTCGCCGGATTCCTGTGCGATGACGGTTACATCGTTGCGCCGGCCCCATTCCTGCAACTGCTCGCGCGCCGCGGCACGGAAGGTGTCGCCGGCGGCGAGCAGCACGCTTTTGCCTTCCGCTTGAAAACGCCGTGCGAGCTTGCCGATCGAGGTCGTCTTGCCCGAGCCGTTGACGCCCGCGAGCATGATGATTGTCGGACGATGGCGATCGATATCGAGCGATTGTTCGAGCGGGCGCAGCAAGCCTTCGAGCAATTCCATCAGCACATCGCGCAGTTGATCGCCGGTTTCGAGCTTGTCGCGTTTCCAGCGTTTGCGCATTTCGTCGATCAGATACTGGGTGGCTTCGACGCCGCAATCGGCGGTCAGCAGCGTTGTTTCGAGTTCGTCGAGCAAATCGTCGTCGATTTTGCGGCGCGAAAAGATGTCCTCGACATTGCCGCCGAGCACGGGGCCCGCTGCGGCGTTGATTTGCGCGCGCGTGCGTGACAGGCCCGCGCGCAAACGCTCCATCCAGGAGCGTTTGGCCGGCACTTCCTCCTCCACGGGAGGCGGCGCTGGAACCGCAGGCTCTGCGGCGGGCGTTGCGTCCTCGAACTCGGGCGGAGGAGGAGCGCCCGGTTCGGGTTGTGCAGCGGCGTCGGGGGCTGACTTGTCTTTTTTCCAAAAGCTGAACATAGGGCTAAGGTTTCCCTGGAAAGAGGCGAATGGTTAGCGTGTGTTTAGCGGGACCGTTAAGAACTTGTTCATAATCTTGCTGCGAGTCCGTGATCGGGGCTCATGTGCTGCTCGGAATCCTCATTTATTACCTATAAACTCCGGTTCCTGCGCTGCGCTTCGTCCCGCTGACGAACTCTCGCGACAGATTATGAACAGTTCTACGATACCGCGCCTTGTCGCCTGAAAAACCTTAAAAGTCTAGCAGATGCCCACACTCGAACCCTCGTGTCGAATCGATTGCGGTTTAGCCGAGTACCCGTTTGGACTATTGCCGTCCCGGCGCGATTGGGAGACTATCCGGGCGGGCTGCGATGGATTCTGCTTATGAATCAGTTGCGTATTGTTGGTGGACAGTGGCGTTCGCGCCGTCTGCGGGTTGCTGATGTGCCTGGGCTGCGGCCGACGCCTGACCGGGTCCGCGAGACGCTTTTCAACTGGCTCGGCCAAGCGGTCGATGGATGGGTTTGTCTCGATCTTTTCGCGGGCAGCGGAGCGTTGGGCTTCGAGGCAGCATCGCGCGGCGCGGCCAAGGTTGTGCTAGTGGAACAAGACCCGCGCGCATACACGGTGTTGAAGCAAAATGCCGATCTGCTCGGCGGCGCCGCGCTCGAATGCCGCAAGGCGGATGCATTGCGCTTTCTCGAAACGACGACGGAGCGTTACGATCTCGTCTTGCTCGATCCGCCTTTTCGGCAGGATTGGCTGGCGCGGATCGAAACGCGTTTGGCGCAGGTCCTGGCCAAAGGGGCTTGCATCTATGTGGAGGCGGAAACTCCTGTGACTGAATTTGCTGGTTTACAAGCGCTTAAGACGGGTACTGCGGGCCAGGTGCATTACCAATTATTCCGGGGGGAAGTGGTATGAAGGAAGGCGTAGCGGTCTATCCTGGAACTTTCGATCCGTTCACGCGGGGGCATGAAGACCTTGTGCGGCGGGCCGCGCGTCTTTTTCGTTCCGTCATCGTTGGCGTGGCGAGCAGCCAGGGTAAGCGTCCAATTTTCGATATGGAGGAGCGGGTTGCGATCGCGCAGGAAATACTTGCGGATCTGCCGAACGTCGAAGTTGTAGGATTCAAAGGACTGCTGCTAGATTTCCTAAAGGGGCAGGATGCGCGAATTGTTGTAAGAGGTTTGAGAGCGGTTTCTGACTTTGAATACGAATTCCAGATGGCCGGGATGAACCGAAGGCTCTATCCGGAGGTCGAAACTGTATTCTTGACGCCGGGGGACGAATTTATGTTCCTCTCGGCAACGATGGTGCGGGAGATTGCAGTGCTTGGCGGCGATGTCAGCAAATTCGTGCAGCCCGCGGTGCAGGCGAGACTGAAAAAGAAGATTGCGCTTTTAGATAGTTAAAATACGGATAACTGTCCGGTATGCTGGGCGAATCGATTGGCGTCGCTCTGAATGTGTAAGAAAGAGGTAGCTTTATGGCTTTAATGATTACGGACGAATGCATCAACTGCGATGTGTGCGAACCCGAATGTCCGAACAACGCGATCTCCCAAGGTGACGAAATCTACGAGATCGATCCGAACAAGTGCACTGAATGCGTCGGCCACTATGATGAGCCGCAGTGCCAGCAGGTTTGTCCGGTCGATTGCATCCCGCACAATCCCGATCGCGTGGAAAGCAAGGATCAGTTGATGGAGAAATTCCTTCGCTTGACGGCTCAAAAGGCTTGAATAGCGAGGCAAAAATAAAGGCGGCCGTCTGGCCGCCTTTGCGTTTGCATGCGAAGAATGGTTTAAACGGCTTGCGCCTGTAGCGCTTCCGCGGCCGGTTCCACGAGCGCGCCTGGCAGCGCGAGGGTTTCGCCGATGTTGTACTCAAGCTGCTTGAGTTCGCGGATCTGTTGGCGTAACAGTCGTTCCGACTGATCGAGTTCGCCGATTCGCCCGTCCAGCGTGCCGGTGGCTTCGTGAATCCGCCGGATGCTTTCAAGGCGGCGCTTGAGCTGGAGCTGATATTCGCGGACCTGAGTTTCAAGCGGACTCATGACCGCGCGCAGCCATTGGTCAATATCCCGGTTCGCAGCTTCAAACGTGCGGCGCGCTTCGAGCGCGATCGTATCGAAGAAGCGTTGTGTGACCGTTTCCCGGCTGTGCAGCATCATCGTGCTGAAGGTATTGATCTGCTGGTTGAACGCGCTGCGCAACTGCTCGATTTGCCGCTCATAACGCTCGGTCGAAAAACCGATTGGCGCGGCGAGTTTCAGGCCGTGCTCAACCGTGAATTTCTTGTACATCGAGTCGAGCATTTTCTGGATTTCGGCAACCTCGTCGGCCGTCTTGCGCAGGCTGTCATGCAGCCGGTCGAAGAAGTCCTTCATGGCGCTGCGCAAGCCGCGCGAGAAATGGGCGTCGAGCATCGCTTCACGGGTTTTGCGTGTTTCGGAACGCAAGGAATCGAGCCCGAGATGAACGAAAAGATTGTTCGATAAAGATGTGAACACGCTGCGCGTTGCGTTGTACTTCAGCAAGCCTTGTTCGAATTCGTTTTTCTCGACGCGCACTTTGCGCATCATGTAACTGATGACGCTCTGGTTTTTGCCGCGCAGTTCGGACAGTTCATGCAGTTGCTCTTCCACGCCGCGCAAGCGCGCGGCCAGCAATTCACGTGTGCGCAGCACGATTTCACCAGTTTCGCCACGCGCATTTTCACAAATGATTTCTTTGCGCGTCGGCAGCAGCCAATCCGTCAGCGCGTCTTCCAATGCCCCGATCTGGCTGCGTTCGAGGAGTTCGGTGTCGCCCGTCACCTTGGCAAGCAAGGCTTTTTGGGCTGAGATCGGGAAAACTTGGGAAGGCGGGATCGCGAGGGTTTTGCTGACGGACGCAACCTGGTCGCTGATCTCTTGCTCGATTTGCGCTTCGCTGCGCAGCCCATCCCACAGGCTGTCGATCTTGTTGAGCACCACCAGACGCCCGCGCTGTTGGGCGTGGCTAATGTTGATATGTTCCTGCCAAATCGCCAGGTCGCTTTGTGTGACGCCGGTATCGGTGGCGAGGACGAACAGCGCCACATGCGCATTGGGCAATAAAGACAGCGTCAGCTCCGGTTCCGAGCCAATCGCATTGAGGCCCGGTGTGTCGATGATCACGAGCCCCTGTTTCAGCAAGGGATGCGGGAAATTGATCAGCGCGTGCCGCCAAGCCGCGATCTCGACCATGCCGTCCGCACCAACGTGCGCTCCGGTTTTTCCTTCCGGGTCGATGACGAAGCCGAGATTTTCGGCCTCTTCGACCGATGCGCGTTTGGTTTCCCGCACGCGGGCCAAGGCTTGTTGCAGGCTTTCGGCCGAGTCGATTTCAATCGGGAGCGTGATCCACTCGTCGGGATGGTTTTTGAACTCGGCAATACTGATATTGCGGGCGCGGGTTTCGATCGGCAGCAAACAGACGGACGGCGTCTGTTGCGCATCCCACGCAAGTTCGGTCGGACACATCGTGGTGCGGCCCGTCGCCGAGGGCAAAATGCGCGCCCCGTAATTGGCGAAGAACACCGCGTTGATGAGTTCCGATTTGCCGCGCGAGAATTCCGCGACAAAGGCAACCGTCAGCTTCTCATCGCGCAGCCGGTCAATCAGATAAGCAAGACGTAGATCGGTTTGCGCATCACCGACCTCGTTATTTGTGAGCCAGCCCTTGAGCTGCGTAATAGCCGCACCGAGGCGGCCACGCCAAGCGGAAAATTCCGAAAACTGATCTGTCAAATTCATGGGTGCTGCCTAGTTTGATTAATAGATTTGACGATTTGTGGAGCATAGCCAAATTCATTCCACCTATGGATTGTCGGCCGACGAACGGAGCTTGTCTGTTTCAGGTTTGGCAGTGAGGGCACCAAAAAGTATTCCTTTGTCCAAGAATTTTTTGACGAATCGTACTTCCGCACACGCGGCAAGCCTGATCCGTGCGTCCATAAACGTAGACTTCGTTTTGAAAATAGCCCGGCTCTCCGTGGCCGTTTACGAAATCTTTCAATGTTGTGCCGCCGGCGCGGATCGCATCGTTGAGCGTGGTTTTAATCGCTTCAGCAAGGCGTCCGCAGCGTGCCCGGGAGAGCCGTCCGGCTGCGGTGCCGGGACGGATGCCGGCGCGGAAGAGGCTTTCGGACGCATAAATATTTCCGACTCCGACGATCATATGGGCATCCATCAACAGTAGTTTGATCGCGCCGCGGCGCCCCCTGGTCGTTGCGAATAACCAGGCGCCATCGAATTCGGGCGAGAGCGGTTCGATCCCCAATGATGCAACGAGCGGATGATCCGAGCCATCGCCGGGCCACCAATCGACAAGGCCGAAGCGGCGCGGGTCGTGATAGCGGAGAATTTGGTCGCTGAACTGGATGTCCACATGGTCGTGCTTGCGCGGTGGCGTATCGGGCGGAACCAGACGCAGACTGCCGGACATGCCGAGGTGAATCACCAAGCTTGCGTCGCCCGCGCGGATCAGCAAATATTTGCCGCGCCGAATCACCGCATCGATGCGCCGGCCGGGCAGTTCGTGTTTAAGCTTTTCCGGCACGGGGCGGCGCAAATGCGGGTTGCGGACGGTCACGCTTTTGACCTCGCGGCCCTCCAGATGAGGTGCAATACCGCAGCGGGTCGTTTCAACTTCGGGAAGTTCTGGCATGGAAAGCGAAAGGGAACTGATAAGATCGGTGAAGAACGGATCTTAGCCCTGCTGGTCCAAACGAATCATAGATCGCCTCTGGAGTTGAATGATTATGCAACGACCCTATTCCCGCTTCCGCTTGCCCCGTCTATGGGTAGCGCTGACGATGAGTCTGGGGTTGACCGCCGCGGGCGCTCAGGAAACGGTGGATTCGCCGCCAGAGCCTGCCGCTTCGGCGCCGACGACGAGCGCTTTGCCCAATCAAGCGCTGACGCCGGAAATTCTTTATTTGATGCTCATGTCGGAGGTTGCCGGCGCGCGTGGAAATCTGGACGTTGCGGCGCAGGGTTATATCGAACTGGCGCGGAAAACCCAGGATCCGCGTATTGCCCAGCGCGCGGCCGAGGTTGCGATCGCAGCGCGGCGCGCGCCCGAAGCGCTCGAAGCCGCGCGCTTGTGGGTTAAAGAAGAGCCGGAGTCCGAGCCCGCGATTCAGATGCTGGCCGGTTTGCTTGCCGGAGGAATGGGCAAGCTCGCCGAGCTTGAGCCGTTGCTCGGCAATCTGCTGGCGCGGCATACCGATCGGTCGGGTGGCTTATTGATGAGCCTGAACCGGACACTGAACCGCTATCCCGACAAAGCCGAAGTACGCGCCTCGGTCGATCGTTTGACCGAGCCTTATCTGCTGCTTCCCGAAGCGCATTTCGCGCGCGCGCATGCGGCTTTCAACGCGGGAGACTCGAACGCGGCATTGTCCGAATTGAATCAGGCTTTGAAAGTGCGGCCCGATTGGGAGCCCGCCGCCGTGCTTAAGGCGCAGTTGCTCCAGCAACAAAGCGGCTTGGCCGCTGCGCTGGCCTTCCTGAAAGAATTTGTTGCGCAGCAGCCGGCCGCGCGCGATGTGCGTTATGCCTATGCGCGTTTGCTGGCGGTCGATCGTCAATATCCCGTCGCGCGTGTCGAGTTCGAAAAACTCGTCAAAGAAGTGCCGGACAATCCGGACGTTGGCTACACCTACGCATTGCTGTTGTTGCAGGCGGGTGAAAAGGCTGCCGCGGAGAAAGAGTTTCTGCGCGTATTGAAACTCGAACGCGCCGATCAGGACACGATCAGGTTGCAGTTGGCGCAGCTTTACGAAGAGGAAAAACGCATCGACGATGCGATCGAGATGTATCGCAGCCTGAGCGGGCCCAAACGCACCACGGGCCTGGCGCGGGCGGCGTTACTCCAGGCGCGTAACGGCGATTTGTCCGGCGCGCGCGTTGAATTCGAACAACTGCGCGCGGATAACCCCAAGGAAGCGACGGTTTTCTTTCTCGCCGAAGCACAGATTCTGCGCGAACAGAATCATGTTCAAGAAGCCTTCGATCTGCTTGGTGCGGCACTCAAAAAACAGCCGGACCAGCCCGACCTCCTCTACGACTACGCATTGCTGGCCGAGCGCCTCGACAAAGTCGATGTGATGGAGCAGGGCTTGCGCAAGCTGATCGCGCTCAAGCCTGACGAGGCACAGGCGTACAACGCACTCGGTTACTCATTCGCCGACCGCAATCTGCATTTGGACGAAGCCAAGAAACTGATCAGCAAGGCGCTCGAATTGGCGCCCGATGATAGTTTTATTCTCGACAGCATGGGCTGGGTGCTCTATCGCACGGGTGATTTGCAGGGCGCGCGTGCGCATTTGCAGCGTGCGTTTGCGGCACGTCCGGACCCGGAAATTGCCGCCCACCTCGGCGAAGTGCTCTGGATGCTTGGTGAAAAACAAGCTGCGCGTGCGCTGTGGGAAGAATCCCTGCGGCAGCACCCAGAAAGCGAAGAACTGAGCAAAGTGATGCAGCGGTTCGCCGAATGAGCAGCCGTTATTTCGCCTGGATAATTTTGTTGCTGGCACTGAGCCTTGGCGGCTGTGCGACGACGCAGACGCCGCTGTTGCCGCAGGGCGCCGGGCGTGATGACTTTTCCTTGACCGGGCGCGTACTGGTCCGCCAAGCCGAGAAGGCGGATGTGCTGCGGGTCACATGGCAACATGTGAGCGCCAGCGACCGCGTGAGCCTTGAAACCCCGCTGGGCCAGACGCTGGCGAAGCTGGAGCTTGACCCGGATCGCGCTTATGCCAGGCTTGGTGACGGCCGGGAGTTTCAGTTCAGCGACGACACATTGCTCGCGCAGGAGCTGCTCGGCGCGCCATTGCCGCTGCGGCGTTTCGCACACTGGGTGCGCGCTGAACCCGGGCGCGATACCGGTGAGGTCGTGCGCGATCAAGCGCAACGTGTTCTCGCGATGCGTGATCTCGATTGGCAGCTGAGTTATAGCGGCTATGGGGACTTGACCGATACGCCAAACCGGCCCACCCAGGTCGAGGCGCGCAACGGGGATATCACGGTCCGCTTGCGCATCGAGGAGTGGGCGGAGGGAAGTTCCGGCAATGAGTAGCATGCGCGCGCGCGTTTTTGCGCCAGCCAAGATCAACCTCTTTTTGCACGTGATCGGCCGCCGGCCAGACGGCTACCATCTGCTGCAAACCGCGTTCCGAATGCTTAATCACGGCGACTGGATTTATCTGGCCGTGCGCGAAGATGGCGAGATCCGGCGCATGAGCGAGCTGTCCGGCGTTGCGGCGGAGTCGGATCTGGTTGTTCGGGCCGCGCGTTTGTTGCAGCAAAAAACCGGCTGCCGGCTCGGAGTGGACATTGCGCTCGAAAAAAATCTGCCGATGGGCGGCGGCCTCGGCGGCGGCAGTTCCGATGCGGCAAGTGTGCTGCTCGCCTTGAACCGTTTATGGGGCATCAATGCCGAACGGAAAATGCTGCAAGCATGGGGTCTGGAACTTGGCGCAGACGTTCCGTTTTTTATTTTTGGCGAAAACGCTTTTGCCGAGGGGGTTGGGGAGCGTTTGCATGCCTTGCGCTTAGCTCCGGCATGGTATGTCGTGATCGAGCCGCCGGTCTGCGTGCCGACCGCGGAGATTTTCACGGCAGAAGATTTGACACGCGACACAGAACCTCTGATAATTGCGAGCTTTCCGGACGCGCCAACCCGGAACGATCTTCAGCCGGTTGTTTGCCGCAAGTACCCGCAGGTGCACAGCGCGCTCACGATGCTCGAAGCGTTCGGCGCGGCGCGGATGAGCGGATCGGGCGCTTGTGTTTTCCTGGCTTGCGAGAGCGAAGTCGAGGCGCGGGCGGTGCTTGAAAAGCTGCCAAGTGGCGTTAAAGCTTGGTGTGCCGAAGGGCTCGATCAGCATCCGCTGTTTGATTCGGTTGGTCCGGAACGGTAAGGCGGCGGTGATGCCGCACAAAAGTTTCTTGGGGAGTCGCCAAGTTGGTTAAGGCACCGGATTTTGATTCCGGCATTCGAGGGTTCGAGTCCTTCCTCCCCAGCCAAAATTGTCGGGCAGGCTTCGGCCTGCCCGACATTTTTTATGGCGCGTAAGCTCGGGGGCGTTACGCGTTAATGCAGTAAAACATGTCGAATAGGGGTCGGTCATGGCTTTCGGCAGCCTGATGGTATTTACAGGCAATGCGAATCCCAAACTCGCTGGCGATGTCGTCAAGCGGCTCGGGATGTCGATTGGTTCAGCAACGGTTGGGCGTTTTTCCGACGGCGAAGTGAACGTCGAGATTCTCGAAAACGTTCGCGGCAAAGATGTTTTCATCCTGCAATCAACTTGTTATCCGACCAATGACAATTTGATGGAATTATTGGTCATGGCCGATGCGCTCAAGCGCGCTTCCGCCGGCCGGATTACCGCGGCAATTCCCTATTTCGGCTATGCCCGGCAAGATCGCCGTCCGCGCAGCGCACGCGTGCCGATTACCGCAAAAGTGACGGCCAACATGCTGCAAGCCGTGGGTGTTCAGCGTGTGCTGACCGTCGATTTGCATGCCGACCAGATTCAAGGCTTCTTCGACATCCCCGTCGATAATATCTACTCGACCCCGGTTTTCATCGACGATGTTGCGCGCTATCGCGGTAACGATCTGCTCGTGATCTCGCCCGATGTCGGCGGTGTCGTGCGCGCGCGCGCTTATGCGAAAAAGCTCGAAATCGATCTCGCCATCATCGACAAGCGTCGCCCGAAGGCCAATGTGTCCGAAGTGATGAACATCATCGGTGATGTCAAAGGCCGCACCTGCGTGATCGTCGATGACATCGTTGATACCGCTGGAACGCTGTGCAAGGCTGCGCAGGCGCTCAAGGAAAACGGCGCTGAGACCGTGCTAGCCTATATTACGCACCCGGTTCTGTCGGGCGCCGCGGTCAACCGTATTTCCGATTCCGCGCTTGATGAGTTGGTCGTCACCGATACGATTCCGCTGCGCGACGATGCGCGCGCCTGCAAGCGCATTCGCCAGATCTCGATCGGCGCCTTGATGGCCGATACGATCATGCGGATCAACAACGAGCAGTCGGTCAGCTCGCTGTTCACCGAATAAATCGTTTTCACGGCCGCTATGCGGGCAACCGGATAGCGGCTTTTTCAACCCGGTCATCTGGTCGCGGATGGCCTTACGGAGTTATCACATGTCTATCGTTTTCAAAGCCGCCAAGCGCGTCGAACAGGGAACGGGTGCGAGCCGCCGCCTGCGTCGCGCCGGTAAAGTGCCTGGCATCATTTACGGGGGCGACAAGGCTTCCGTGCAGATCGAACTCGATCATAACGATCTGTTTCATGCGCTGCGCAAAGAGTCATTCCACGCTTCCGTTCTGACCGCCGATTTCGGCGCTGAAAAGGAAACCGTCATTCTGCGCGATACGCAATGGCACCCCTTCAAGCAGCAGGTTCTGCACATCGATTTTCAACGTGTCGATGCCACGCACAAGATGCACATCAAGGTGCCGCTGCACTTCATCAATGCCGATATCGCGCCGGGCGTCAAGCTCGAAGGCGGTATCGTGTCGCACGTGATGAACGAAATCGATGTGGAGTGTCTGCCGGGCAATCTGCCCGAGTTCATCGAAGTCGACCTGCAAACCTTGTCTTCCGAAGCGCCGCTGCGCGTTTCTGGTTTGAAACTGCCGGCTGGCGTCGAAGCCATCGTGCATCATGGTGATCCGGTCGTTGCCACAATTCTGCAAGCCAAGGCTGAAGCCGCATCCGAAGAAGGTGGCGAAGAAGGCGAAGCCGCGGCAGGTCCGACGGCGGCTTAAGTTTGAGTTAGCCCAAGCGAGGCTGAAAGACGGGTACGGATGGCACACACAGCACCCAAACTTGTCGTCGGCCTCGGCAACCCCGGGCCTGAATATGTCGAAACCCGGCACAACGCCGGGTTTTGGTTTTGTGAGCTGCTTGCGCGCGAGTTGGGGGTGACGCTCTCGCACGAATCGCGCTTCCAAGGTTTGGCTGGGAATTCGCGCGCCGCAGGGGTCTGGATTCTGCTGCCGCAGACCTATATGAACCGCTCTGGCCTTTCGGTCGGCGCCTTGGCGCGCTTTTATCGCATTTTGCCGAGCGAAATTCTCGTTGTGCACGATGAGCTCGATATTCCTCCCGGCCAGCTCAAGCTCAAATACGGTGGCGGCAATGGAGGCCACAACGGGCTCAAGGATATTCAAGCGCATTTGTCGACGCCAGATTTTTGGCGCTTGCGCATCGGCATCGGCCATCCGGGCGACCGTAATCAGGTCGTCAATTTCGTCTTGCATCGGCCCTCGCGTGATGAGCAAAGCCTGATCGACGAATCGATTGGCCGTGCGCTCGACGTCTGGCCCAAAATACAGGCGGGCGAATGGGAGCGGGCCACCCAGGCGTTAAACGCAAAGCCCAAACCGAAAAATCCTTGATTACGGATTGCATTCAATATTTCTGCGCCATTTGAGGTGCGCGAAGAGGTTGTCATGAGTCTCAAATGCGGCATCGTCGGTCTTCCCAACGTCGGCAAGTCCACGCTTTTCAACGCGCTGACCAAAGCGGGCATCGCGGCCGAGAACTATCCGTTCTGCACGATCGAGCCGAACGTCGGCATCGTTGAAGTGCCGGACGCGCGGCTCGCGCAGCTTGCCGAAATCGTCAAACCGCAAAAAATTCAACCCGCGATCGTCGAATTCGTCGACATCGCGGGCCTCGTCGCGGGCGCTTCGAAAGGTGAAGGTCTCGGCAACCAATTCCTTGCGAATATCCGCGAAACCGATGCGATCGTGAACGTCGTGCGCTGTTTCGACGATGAAAACGTTGTGCACGTATCGGGTCGTGTCGATCCGGTTGCAGACATCGAGACCATCGTCACCGAGCTTGCGTTGGCTGATATGGCCGCGGTTGAAAAAGCGATCGCGCGCGACGGAAAGAAAGCCAAATCCGGCGACAAGGATGCGCAGAAACTCGTCGCCGTGCTCGAAAAACTGCTGCCGCACCTCAACGAAGGCCGGCCGGTTCGCACGCTTGAGCTTTCGGACGAAGACAAAGCGCTGATCCGCCCGCTGTGCCTAATGACCGTGAAATCCGCGATGTATGTTGGCAACGTGCTTGAGGATGGTTTCAAGAACAATCCGCACCTGGATCGTCTGCGCGAATTCGCCGCAAAGGAAAACGCCCCTGTTGTCGCGGTCTGCGCAAAGATCGAAGCCGAGCTTGCCGATCTTGAAGACGAAGACAAAAAAGCCTTCCTAGCCGACCTTGGCCTCGATGAACCCGGCTTGAACCGCCTGATCCGCGCAGGTTACGACCTGCTGGGACTGCAAACCTACTTCACCGCGGGAGTCAAAGAAGTACGCGCCTGGACAATCCACAAAGGCGACACCGCGCCCCAGGCCGCCGGCGTGATCCACACCGACTTCGAGCGCGGCTTTATCCGCGCCCAGACGATTTCGTTCGCCGACTTCATCGCTTACAAAGGCGAGGCGGGTGCTAAAGAGGCAGGCAAGATGCGCAGCGAAGGCAAGGAATATGTCGTGCAGGACGGAGATGTCATGAATTTTCTGTTTAATGTCTGACTTTTCGAAACTCGGAAGCGTTCAGCAGCGCTAAGTGGATTGAGCTGGTTTTTAAAATCAAAATTTTCGAAACTCGGAAGCGTTCAGCAGCGCTAAGTGGATTGAGCTGGTTTTTAAAATCAAAAATTTGCAAAACAATACGGTCTGCTGAGCGTTCCTATTGTTCATCGAGGTCTGAAAAACTCTGGGATAGCGTTGGGGGTATCTGTGTTCAACCGTGGTCAGCCGCTTGCTGGGTGGCGGCCTTAAGCAAACCATCCGGCCTGGGGTTTGGTTAAAGATCGGGGCCTCGTGCTTTGAACCACCCCGGGTCAGCCTAAAAATCGGGGGACTAAAGAAGTGAGTGACCAGTTCTTCAAACAACCCATATTGAACTCGCCTTACGACTACCCGTCCTGGCACTGGGAACTCGACGAGTCGGGCCAACCCACCCGGAATATCATCGCAAGCCGCCGCCAGGCGAAATTCATCAGCCCCATCCCCAGGCCCCGCAAACGCGCGGGAGGGGAACAGCGCGAGTTGGGGCTGGACGATGCCGCGATCTCCACGGCAGAGCAAACCTACCGCCATACCGAGGTCATCAATGCCATCCGCCGCGAGGTAGATGTTTGGCGCCAACTGCCCGAATCCCAATGGCGCGTGACCCCGGAAACCGCCCGCCTGCTGGCGCATTGGCGTCACCATCCGTTTACCGGCGTGCGCCCCTTCTTCTGTCAGGTCGAAGCGGCCGAGACAGCCATCTGGCTGACCGAAGTGGCTCCGCAGTCAGGCAAGGCCGGCTCCCGCTTTCTGGAACACCTCGAAAAGGCCAACGACGAAGCCAACCCCGGCCTGCTGCGCCTGGCCTTGAAGCTGGCCACCGGCGCGGGCAAGACCACGGTCATGTCCATGCTGATTGCCTGGCAGACCATCAATGCCGCGCGCCACCCCAACAGCAAGAGATTTACCCGTGGCTTCCTGCTGGTCGCGCCCGGCCTGACCATCAAGGAACGTCTGCGCGTCCTTCAGCCCAACGACCCGGACAGCTATTACGCCAGCCGTGAGATCGTGCCGCGCGACATGCTGCCGGAACTGGACAAGGCCAAGATCGTCATCACCAACTACCACGCCTTCAAGCTGCGCGATCGTATCGAATTATCCAAGGGTGGCCGCCGCCTGTTGCAAGGCCGTGGCGGCGAGGAACTGAACACCCTGGAAACCGAAGGTCAGATGATCCAGCGCGTCATGCCCGAACTCATGGGCATGAAAAACATCCTGGTCATCAACGACGAAGCACACCACTGCTACCGGGAAAAACCGGCGCAGGAAAGCGACGAAGAACTGGCCGCCGACAACAAGGCCGAAGCCGAAGAAAACAACGAAGCGGCGCGGCTATGGATTTCCGGCCTGGAAGCGGTCAACCGCAAGCTGGGCCTGCAACGGGTGATCGACCTGTCGGCCACGCCGTTCTTTCTCGCCGGTTCCGGCTATGCCGAAGGCACGCTGTTTCCGTGGACGATGAGCGATTTCTCGCTGATGGATGCCATCGAATGCGGCATCGTCAAACTGCCGCGCGTGCCGGTGGCCGACAACATCCCCGGCGCGGAAATGCCCATCTACCGCGAGTTGTGGAAGCACATCGGCAAACACATGCCGAAGAAAGGACGTGGCAAGAACGCGCAAATCGACCCGCACTCCATTCCGTCGAAATTGCAAACCGCGCTGGAAGCCCTGTACGGTCACTACGTCCAGACCTATGAGGCTTGGCAGAGGGCCGGCATCAAAGTGCCGCCCTGCTTCATCGTGGTGTGCAACAACACCGCCACCTCCAAGCTGGTGTACGACTACATCTCCGGCTTCGAGCGCCAGAACGACGATGGCAGCGCCAGCTACCAGGCGGGCCGCCTGGAACTGTTCCGCAACTTCGACGAACACGGCAACCCGCTGGCCCGCCCCAACACCTTGCTGATCGACAGCGAGCAACTGGAATCCGGCGAGGCGCTGGACGACAACTTCCGCGGCATGGCCAGCGATGAAATCGAACGCTTCCGCCGCGAAATCATCGAGCGCACCGGCGACCGCAAGCGCGCCGAAGCCATCACCGATCAGGAATTGCTGCGCGAAGTCATGAACACCGTCGGCAAGCAAGGCCGCCTGGGCGAATCCATCCGCTGCGTGGTGTCGGTGTCCATGCTCACCGAAGGTTGGGACGCGAATACCGTCACCCACGTCCTTGGCGTGCGTGCTTTCGGTACCCAGTTGCTGTGCGAACAGGTCATTGGCCGCGCCTTGCGCCGCCAGTCTTATGAACTGAACGACGACGGTTTGTTCGATGTGGAATACGCCGACGTGTTTGGCATTCCCTTCGACTTCACTGCCAAGCCGGTCGTTGCGCCGCCGCCCAAGCCGCGTGAAACCGTCCACGTCAAGGCCGTGCGCCCGGAACGCGATGCGCTTGAAATCCGTTTCCCCCGTGTGCAAGGCTACCGCGTCGAATTGCCCGAAGACCAGTTGGAAGCGGAATTCAACACCGACCACGCGCTGACCCTCACGCCCGATCTGGTCGGCCCTTCGGAGACGAAGAACGCCGGCATCATCGGCGAAGCCGTGGACCTGAATCTCAAGCATCTCGGCGACGTGCGCCAATCCACCTTGTTGATGGAACTGACCAAGCACCTGCTGTTCCAGCATTGGCGCGACCCCGGCCAGGATGCGCCGATCAACCTGTTCGGCCAGCTCAAACGCATCACCCGCCAGTGGCTCGATACCTGCCTCGAATGCAAAGGCGGCACCTGGCCCGCGCAGTTGATGTACCGCGAACTGGCCGACATGGCGTGCGAGCGCATCACCAAGGGCATCACCAACAAGGAGTTGGCAAAAGGCCGTCAGGTCAAAGCCATCCTCGACCCCTTCAACCCGACCGGCAGCACCGCGCACGTCGGCTTCAGCACCTCGCGCGCCGAACGTTGGGAAACCCTCGGCCCGCCGCCCAAAAATCACGTCAACTGGGTCATCCTCGACAGTGGCTGGGAAGGCGAGTTCTGCCGCGTGGCCGAATCCCACCCGCGCGTGGCGGCCTACACCAAAAACCACAACCTCGGCCTCGAAGTGCCTTACCGCTTCGGCTCGGAAAACCGCATCTACCGGCCCGACTTCATCGTCAAGGTAGACGACGGACGCGGCCCGGACGACCTGCTGAATCTGATCGTCGAAATCAAGGGCTACCGGCGCGAAGATGCGAAGGACAAGAAGTCCACCATGGACACCTACTGGATACCCGGCGTCAACCACCTCCAATCGCTTGGCCGCTGGGCCTTCGCCGAATTCGGCGACGTGTACGAAATGCAGGACGACTTCGCCGAGAGGGTGCAGACGGAGTTCGACAAGATGCTGCAACAGGTGACCGGGAACGCCACATGAATCGAACCTCGCCGTTTCCCATGCACATCGCCAGAATGTGTATAGAAAATCGAAAAGCCGATACACGTCGAGACCGCCAAGGCAAGGGAGGCGCCACTTCATCATTGTGTGAGAAAACCTCGTTTCCCTTGTCTAAGCCTCAGCCGAAGCCAAAGAAAGCTGCGCCCATGGCCACCCGACAATCCAGTACGCTCATTCAGGAAGCCCTCACATGAAGTCCGAACTCGTCCACACCCTCACCGACACCTTTGAAGGCCATGCGCAGCAGACCGACAGCGGGATCGAGTACTGGCTGGCGCGCGACCTCCAGCACCTGCTCGGCTACACCAAATGGGACAACTTCCTGAACGTCATCTCCAAGGCCAAGACAGCCTGTGAAGTCTCCGGTCATGCCATCGCCGACCATTTTGCCGGCGTCGGGAAAATGGTCGATCTCGGCTCCGGCAGCCAGCGCGAGGTGGATGACTTGATGCTCACCCGCTACGCCTGCTACCTCATTGCCCAGAACGGCAACCCGCAAAAGCAGGAAATCGCCTTCGCTCAGACCTACTTCGCCGTCCAGACCCGCCGAGCCGAGTTGATCGAACAGCGCCTGCTCGATGCTGAGCGCGTGTCTGCCCGCAAGAAGCTCAGCGCCACGGAGAAGGAACTCTCCGGCGTGATCTTCGAGCAAACTGGTGGCAACCAGGACTTCGCGCTCATCCGCAGCAAGGGCGATCAAGCCCTGTTCAGCAAATCTACCCAAGCCATGAAGGCCCAATGGAAGGTGCCCGACAGCCGGCCACTGGCCGACTTTGCGCCCACCATCATCCTCAAGGCCAAGGATTTCGCCACCGAGATCACCATCTTCAACACCCGTGAACGCAAACTGAGCAGCGAACGGACGATCTCCAACGAACACATCACCAACAACGAAGCCGTGCGAAAAACCTTGCTCGAACGTGGCATTCGTCCTGAGAGCCTGCCGCCCGCCGAAGACGTGAAGAAGGTCGAACGTCGCATCGCGTCTGAATACAAGAAATCCTTGAAAAAACCCGACGCGCTGGACTCCTGACATGGCCACCAAAAAAACCTTCCCAAAGTCCAAACTCAACGTCGAAGACCTCACCCACGCCGAAGCCACGCGCAAGAACATCCCGACGGTGGAACACCAGTCGGTGATGCAACGTGATGAACAGGCGCCGGTGCAGGTGACGTACCCGCGCGGTGGCCCTGCGCTGGAACAAGAGCGGGAACAGCGCAACCGCGACCTCGACCCGCAACTGCTCTGGCGCGGCAAGGATCAGCAGGACTGGAGCGATCTGGTCGTCAACGCGCCGCCGCTCTACATCCAGGAAAAGGTCAAGCCCAAGGCGTTGATCGACGACCTGCGCCGCCTTGCTCTCCCCTCGCCCGCTGGCGGGAGAGGGGCCGGGGGGGAGGGGGCGCAGGCTGATCTGTTCGGCGACTTCAACGGCCTGCCCGAAGGCGCCGACCGCACCGAGTTCTACCAGCACGACGGCCATTGGCAGAACCGCATGATCTTGGGCGACAGCCTGCAAGTCATGGCCTCATTGGCCGAGCGCGAGGGGCTGCGCGGCAAGGTGCAGTGCATCTACTTCGACCCGCCCTACGGCATCAAATTCAACAGCAATTTCCAGTGGTCAACCACCAGCCGCGATGTGAAGGACAGCAACGCCCAGCACATCACCCGCGAGCCGGAACAGGTCAAGGCGTTTCGGGATACGTGGCGCGACGGGATTCATTCGTATCTGACGTATTTGCGTGATCGGTTGATGGTGGCGCGGGATTTGTTGACGGAAACTGGCTCCATCTTTGTGCAGATTGGGGATGAGAATGTGCACCGGGTTCGGGCGGTGATGGATGAGGTGTTTGGGGAAGAAAATTGTGTTGCCTTGATCTCATTCAAGAAAACTGGAAGCCTCACAGATAAATCGCTTGCGTCTGTTTGCGATTATCTAGTTTGGTATGCAAAAGAACGCGATCGACTGAAATTCCGACCTCTCCTGAGTGATCGAGAGGCCAGCGATCAAACAGCGGCATTTCGCTATTTCTGGGGTGATGACTCGACTGTCATTACCGAGGCGCAAGCGTTCAAGGTTGGCGCGTCACTTGATGGCCGTTTAGCTGCGCAAAGCGTTTCGCTCACCTCACAGCATGAGAGCAAGACACGCTCAGGTGCATATGCGTTTCATGGCCGAAACTTTCATCCACCAGCCAATCGGCAATGGAGCGTCGAAGCAACCGGCCTGGATAGGCTTGTCAAGGCAGGCCGCATATTCCAAGTCGGTGAAAACCTACGCTTCGTTTATCTTCTGCGAGACAACCCGGCTCAACCAATCTCAAATATGTGGACGGATGCGGGAGCGGGTAGCTTCACTGAAGATCAGGTCTATGTTGTTCAGACGACGACGAAAATCATCCAACGCTGCCTCCTCATGTCCACCGACCCCGGCGACCTCGTTCTCGACCCGACCTGTGGCTCTGGCACTACCGCCTATGTTGCCGAACAATGGGGCCGCCGCTGGATCACCATTGACACCTCCCGCGTCGCGCTGGCCTTGGCCCGCGCCCGCATCATGGGCGCGCGCTATCCGTTCTATCTGCTGGCCGACAGCAAGGAAGGCCAGCAAAAAGAAGCTGAAATCACCCGCAGCGTGCCATCCAGCCAACCCGTGTACGGCAACATCACCCACGGCTTTGTCTATGAGCGCGTGCCGCACATCACGCTCAAATCCATCGCCAACAACGCCGAAATCGACGTGATCTGGGAGCAGTGGCAGAAAACACTGGAACCACTGCGCCTGGAACTTACGAAGCTGGTTGAAACGCAATGGCAGGAATGGCAAGTGCCTCGTGAGATTGAGCCACATATACCGTCTTGGCTGACCAGTACGTTTCAGCAGCGTGTCACCATTGAACCGGTCGATCGCCCGGCTCAGGTAAAAAGAATCAAGAAATTGCACGCCGACTGGTGGCAAGCCCGCATCGCCCGCCAGAAGGAAATCGACGCCTCCATCGCCGCCAAGGCCGAATTTGAATACCTCTACGACAAGCCCTACGACGACAAAAAGAAAGTGCGCGTGGCCGGGCCGTTCACGGTGGAAAGCCTCTCGCCCCACCGCGTGCTCGGTGTCGATGAAGAAGACAACCTGATCGACCCCACCGCCGAAGACCGCGCCGGCGGCGGGCAAGATTTCACCTCGATGATCTTGCAAAACCTGCGCACCGCTGGCGTGCAGCAGGCGCACAGGCAAGACAAGATCGAATTCACGTCAATGGAACCGTGGCCCGGCGATCTGGTCTGCGCCGATGGCCGCTATCTGGAAAATAACGTGTCAAAGCGCGCCGCCATCATGATCGGCCCGGAATTCGGCACCGTCACCCGCGCCGATCTGGTGGACGCGGCGCGTGAAGCGGGCGAAGCCAATTTCGACGTGCTGGTCGCCTGCGCCTTCAACTACGACGCCCCGGCCAGCGAGTTCAGCAAACTGGGCCGCATCAACATCCTCAAGGCCCGCATGAACGCCGACCTGCACATGGCCGAAGACCTGAAAAACACCGGCAAGGGCAACCTGTTCGTGATTTTCGGCGAACCTGACGTGGACGTGCTGGACACCCAAGGCCGGAGCATCAAGAGGTACGATGGGAAGATGGATGTGATCAATGTCCCGGATGGCGAAGAACTGGTGGTCAAGATCAACGGCGTGGATGTCTTCGACCCCAGCACCGGCGAAGTCCGCAGCGATGGCGCCGATGGCATCGCTTGCTGGTTCATTGATACGGACTACAACGAGGAAAGCTTCTTTGTCCGCCACGCCTACTTCCTTGGCGCGAACGATCCGTACAAGGCGCTGAAAACCACGCTGAAGGCGGAGATTGATGAAACCGCGTGGGCAACGCTGAACAGCGACACCTCACGCCCGTTTCCCAAGCCGAGTACGGGGCGGTTTGCAGTGAAAGTCATCAATCATCTGGGGGATGAGGTGATGAAGGTGTTTCGTGTAAGCTAAACCCGCTGAGGGCATATGAAGACAGACTTTTCCCAACCACGGTTCACTGGTGCACGCTTCAACGAGCATACCTTGCCCGTCGATGTGGCGCGCGATCTTGCGGCCTATGAAGCCCTGATTATCGAGTTAGCCAAGCATCTGTACCTGCAAGACCACCCTGAAAGGCAACGCGTGCCCAAGGGGTTTGCCGCAAATTTCCGTCTGGACATTGAACGAATTGACGAAGGCAGTGCAAAGCCACTTTTGGCCTTGGTCATGGCTGGTGCACTTGCCTTGCAAGGCGGTGAACAGGATTACTTCGAGAAGGCGCGTGATCTGATTACCCAGTGTATCGCTGCACCAGTAACCGCTCTGCCTGTGAACTTTCCGAAGGAACTGCTGGGCTATTTCAATCAATTCGGTCGCTCGCTGCGCGAAGACGAGGCACTGGAGTTACCACTGCCGGATGTAAACGATTCCGCGCGCCTTACCCAAGACAAGCGCAAGCAACTAGTGCTGGCTGCCGATCAAGTATATGAGCGTGAAATTTCCATAATCGGCCATATTGAGGAAGTGGATTTCAAGAACTCCACGTTCCGTCTTAGGCTGATGGATGGTGGGCAAGCCACAGTTCCAATGCCTGATTCGTTTCACAATAATGCGCGTACCTATGCCGGACGCCCGCGTCATTTGATCAGCGTGCTTGGTATTGGGACCTATGATGCTTGGGATCACCTGCAAAAAGTGATCTCGGTTGATTTGCTTGATATCACCAAGAACTACGCCATCTCTGCGCGGTTTGACGAGATTTCACAGATTCAAGACGGCTGGTTCGAAGGTGGCGGCTTGGCCCCCGATACCGACAAGCTGGCATTCGTCTCTGAGCAACTGATTGCTGACTATCACGATAAATTGCCTTTACCGCAGATCGTGCCCAAGCAGGACGGAAACCTGCTGCTCGAATGGAAGGCCGAAGGTGATCCTTCGCTGGATATTGACCTGATTGCTTTGCAAGCAAGTTTCCATGCCTTCGGTGCGAATGGAGAGGACGTGGAGCGCGACTTCAATCTCGATGCCGTCGGTTGGCAGGCGCTGTTCGCTTTCCTGAGCGACAACATCAAGGCGCGCCAAGCATGAACGATCAGACATTGCTGTTGCGCCAAGTGCATCCGAAATTCTTTCCCGATGGCGAAGTCTCCAGCCAAGCCTTTTTTCCGTTCCCGAAGGACGACGGCAGGTTGTCTGTCTATGACGGCGACCAGATCACGGGGGCAGATTCATATCAGCACTACACCGCAACTCTGGGGCTGGAGTCGGTAGGTGTTTGGGCCGTCAGCGGCGGGGAAGTCGTGTCGGCCGAGCTGACGTATCGCGCTGACTCGGTTGCTGGAAACGCAGCGCACGCAGTTGTCGATTTCGGTGCACTTGCCGAAAAGGAGTGCAGAAAGCTGGCGAAACGGCTGAAGAAATTCGCGGTTGATCGCGACTGTCTGTATCGCTCCGCGTGAACTTCATCAGGTAGCGACTGATGAACTTCCGCATTGCCGACACCTTCACCACCAGCCTCGCCCGCCTTACCGGCGACGAGCAGAAGCTCGTCAAGACCACGGCCTTCGACTTGCAGGTGGACCCAACGGGCAACGGCCACAGCTTTCACAAGCTTGATCGCGCCAAAGACCCGAATTTCTGGTCGGTGCGAGTCAGCCGCGATATCCGCCTGATCGTCCACAAGATCGCGGAAAGCCTGCTGCTGTGCTACGTCGATCACCACGACAAGGCTTATCAGTGGGCCGAGCGACGCAAGCTGGAAGTGCATCCGACTACCGGCGCGGCACAACTCGTCGAAATACGCGAGCGCGTCGAGGAAGTCTTTATTCCGAAGTACGTCGAGGACAGCAAGCCGACCAGGCAGCAGAAGTCAAAACTGTTCGCAAAATACGGTGACGCGCAACTGCTGGCCTATGGCGTGCCGCAGGAATGGCTGGCCGATGTGAAGGCTGCCGACGAGGATTCGCTGCTTGAACTGGCCGACCACCTGCCCGGCGAAGCCGCGGAAGCCCTGCTCGAACTGGCAACCGGTGGTACACCGATGTTGCCGGAAGTGGCGGGCAAGGGGACCGATCCGTTCCTGCACCCGGATGCGCAACGCCGCTTCCGCGTCATGTCCGATACGGACGAGTTGACCCGTGCCCTGGAATACCCGTGGGACAAGTGGACAGTGTTCCTGCATCCAGCGCAGCGCCAACTGGTCGAGCGCGATTACAACGGCGCGGCGCGCGTGTCCGGCTCGGCAGGTACGGGCAAGACCGTGGTGGCCTTGCACCGCGCCGTGCATCTGGCACGCAAGGACGAAGACGCGCGCGTTCTGCTTTCCACGTTTTCCGACATGCTGGCCAACGCGCTTCGGGGCAACTTGTACCGACTAATCTGGAACACCCCCAAGCTCGGCGAGCGTATTGACGTGGCTGCGATGGATGCCATCGGTATTCGCTTGTATTCGGCGGAATTCAGCAAACCGGTATTCGCCAGCCGCGATGAAATTTCCGCACTGCTGAAGACCGCTGCCACGCAGGTCGATGGCCTGAAAGCCAATGCTGCGTTCCTGCTGTCTGAGTGGGATGATGTGGTGGATACTTGGCAGATCGATGGCTGGGAGGCTTACCGCGACGCCAAGCGGCTGGGCCGCAAGACGCGCCTGCCGGAGGCGCAGCGCGCTTTGTATTGGCAGGTGTTCGCCAAGGTGAAGGCGCAATTGAAGCAGGCCGGCAAGATCACGGCCGCCGAAATGTTCGCGAAGCTGGCCGAAGCCATGCCCAAGCGCGAGCATCCGGTATTCGATTACATTGTGGTGGATGAGGCGCAGGACATCGGCGTGCAGCAATTGCGCTTTCTCGCAGCGATTGCCGGCAACCGCGCCAATGCTCTGTTCTTCGCCGGCGATCTCGGCCAACGCATCTTCCAGACGCCGTTCTCGTGGAAATCTCTGGGCGTGGAGGTGCGTGGTCGCTCGCGCACACTCAATATCAATTACCGTACCTCACACCAGATTCGCTCGCAGGCCGACCGGCTGCTCGGCCCCGAGGTATCCGATGTGGACGGAAACGTCGAAAGTCGCAAGGGCACGATTTCCGTGTTCAATGGGCCGGAGCCGACCGTCTGCAGCTATGCCGATGCCGGGGCGGAAAGCCAGGCCGTCGGCGTATGGTTGAAGCAATGCAACACCAGCGGCGTGCTGCCGCAGGAAATCGGCGTCTTCGTCCGATCCGAAAGTGAACTGTCACGCGCGCAGGCGACAGTAAAGGCCGCTGGCTTGCAGGGGCGCGTGCTCGGCAAGGACATGGCGACGCAAGAGGGCTTCGTTAGCATCACTACCATGCATCTGGCCAAGGGCATGGAATTCCGCGCGGTCGCGGTGATGGCCTGCGATGATGAAATCATTCCTTCACAGGTGCGCATCGACACTGCCGCCGACGAGGCCGAGCTGACCGAAATCTACAATACCGAGCGCCAGTTGCTGTATGTGGCTTGTACCCGCGCCCGCGATCAACTGCATGTCTCGGCGGTGAAGCCGGAGTCGGAGTTTCTGCGGGACTTGATGCAAAAGTAGTCAGCCGTTGCGCTCTAGCCGCGTGAGGCGGGCATCGAGCATGGGCGAGGCGGGCGTAGCGAACAGGACGTCTTGCCCCTGCGGGTTGTGTCTAGCCTCCATTCAGGGGGAGCAAATTTAATATTCGGCCGGACGGTCAGTCCCATCAGAAATATGCAGCGCTTTATGCATCCCGACGCTGGGAACCGAAACCGCTGCTGATGGGGAATTGCAGCACGCCCAGGGCGTTGCTGAATTATTGCAGCGCATGCTTCTTCCCGTTCAAGTCGTTTAACGAATTGATTTAAATAGGGAATTGTTTTTGTTTCCCGAGTGGCACGAATGTTGATTCTGGAATCGCAAAGTCTTTTTGCACATCTCGAATTCAACCGACCATGGAAACCAGAGCACTCTTCTGGGGGCTGGCGCCCCCAAGCATCACAGCCTTTTACCTGATTGGGTTTGCCGCCATCGGGATCTTTATCTGGGGATTCGCCGGCGCGATGCGCAAATACCTGCGCGGCCGTCCTTCGCCGGTGGCGCTCGACGGCTTCGCCGGCGTCAAACGCATGGCGGCGGATCTGCTCACGCATCGCACCCTGCGCCGCCGCGATCCCTATGCTGGGGCAGCCCACGCAGCCATCTTCTTCGGCTTCGCCCTGCTGTTTATTGGCACCTCGATCATTACGCTTGAATACGACATCACCAAGCCGCTGTTCGGGATCACCTTCTGGAAGGGGAGCTTCTTCAAGGTATTCAGCCTGGTGCTCGACTTCGCGGGCTTGGCCGTGGCGGCCGGTCTGGTGCTGATGATGGTGCGGCGCGGCAGTTTCAAGCTCGAAAAACTCGACTATCGGCGCAGCTATGCCGGCGAACAGGATTTACGCCCAGCGGCTCGGCGTTGGAAGGTGGAGGATTGGCTTTTCCTTTGGGCCCTGCTGGTCATCATCCTGACGGGTTTTCTCCAAGAGGGCCTGCGTCACGCCATGGAGCGCCCGGCCTGGGGAGCCTGGGAGCCAATCGGAGCGCTGCTCGGGGCCATGCTGTCCGCCGCGGGTGAAGATACGCTGCGTAGCGTGCGCGCGGTCAACTGGTGGTTTCATGGTCTGGCTGCTTTGACCTTTATCGTTACCCTGCCTTGGTACAAGGCCAAGCATATCTTCGCCGCCATGGGTTCTCTGGCGGCCCGCGATCCTTTGGCTCTGCGCCGCCTGCCTAAGCCGGCGCCGGATGCGGAAGCCGTTGGGGTTGGCAAAGTTTCCGATTTTTCCTGGAAGGATCTTCTCGATTTCGACGCCTGCACCAAATGCGGACGCTGTCATGAAGCCTGTCCCGCCAGGGCGGCCGGCTATCCGCTCAGTCCCCGCGATTTCATTCTCGACCTGAGGTTGCACAACAATGCGGCGAAGGGCCGCGATCTGCCCGGCAAGAGTTTGATCGGTGACGTCATCGACCCGGAAACCTTGTGGTCTTGCCGTGCCTGTGGCGCATGTCTGGAGATCTGCCCGGTCGGCATCGAGCATCCGGTGAAGATCATCAAGATGCGCCGGCAACTGGTCGAAACCGACAGCCTGGACCCGCTGCTGCGGACCATGCTGAATACCATTGGCACCTCCGGCAACAGTTTCGGCGAGCAGGGGCGCAAGCGGGGGGCATGGACGAAGGAACTGGAATTTAAGGTCAAGGACATCCGCCAGGAAGCCGCCGATCTGCTCTGGTTCGTCGGCGACCAGGCTGCTTTCGATCCGCGCAATCAGAAGGTCAGCCGCACCGTGGCGCGGATCTTCAAGGCCGCCAAGGTGGACTTCGGCCTGCTCTACGAAGGTGAAAAGACGGCCGGCAACGACGTGCGCCGGATCGGCGAGGAAGGGCTCTTCGAGTCCCTGGTGGAGCACAACCTGGAGCAGATGGCTGCGGCCAAAGCTTTCAAGCGTGTTGTGACGACCGATCCGCACAGCTTCAACACCTTGCATAACGAGTACCCGGATTTCGGCAAGGTTGCGCCGGTTATTCATTACACAGAGTTGCTTTGCGACCTCCTGGAGAGCGGCGCGCTCAAAGTCAAACAGCCCTTGGGTTTGAAGGTCACCTTTCACGACCCCTGCCACCTCGGCCGCCTGAATAAACGCTATGACGCGCCGCGCCGGGTGCTTGAGCTGATCGGCTGCCAAGTGGTCGAGATGCCGCGCAACCGCGACAACTCTTTCTGCTGCGGCGCGGGCGGGGGGCGCATCTGGATTCCCGACAAACCGGGGACCAAGAAACCGTCCGAGATGCGGATTCGCGAAGCGGCGGCCCTCGGCCGGATCGATGTTTTTGTTACCTGCTGCCCCAAGGATCTCACCATGTTTGAAGACGCCCGGAAAACCGCTGGCTGCGAAAAGGATTTCGTCGTCGAGGATATTGCCGAGCTGGTCGCCAAGGCGATCGAACTCGATGCCATTTCCCTGCATGACCTGCCGAGCCTGACCGAGAAAATTACCGCCGCGATCGCCGAGCGGGTCGCCGCGGCCGTCGGCGAGCGTCTCGACAAAGTGCTGGCTGGCCGCATGCTTCCTGCCGCAGCGGCTGTTGCGGCTTCCGCTGTCGAGACGCCCGCGCTTGCGGCGGCCCCCGCCGTGGCGCTGACGCCGGTTGCTCAAGCCCTGGGCTGGCAAGTGCAGCCCGTGAAGCCGGCGGTGCTGCCGGCGTATGAGGCGCCGGCCAAGAACGGCGTGCGCATCCTCGTGCCGGTCAAGCAGATCGGCAAGCTCGGCGACGATTTCAGCTTCTCCGCCGATCAGCGCAGCATCCCCGGCGAGTATTTCGAATATCTGCTCAACGAATGGGACGACACGGCCCTTGAACAGGCGCTCAAGACCGTTGAAGTCTTGGGGGCGGGCGAGGTGGTGGCGGTGACGGTCGGCCCCGCCGGCGCCGAGGACACTTTGCGCAAGGCCCTGGCGAAAGGCGCGCACCGCGGCGTGCGGGTCTGGAATGACAGTCTCGCCGATGCCGACCCGATCGCCATCGCGCGTGTGCTGGCCGGCGTCGCCGAGCAGGAGAAGCCGGACCTCATTTTCACCGGCGCTCAGTCCGGCGACCAGGCCAATGCGGCGACCGGCGCTGCTTTGGCCAAGTTGCTCAACCTGCCGCGGGCGGCCTTGGTGGTGGCGACGGAATGGGACGGCGGCGGCGCCATCAAGGTGACGCGGGAACTCGAAGGCGGTCTGCTGCACCGGGTGGAAATCGCCGCCCCGGCGGTGATTACGATGCAGACGGGGGCCAATGTGCCGCGCTACGCGACGATGCGCATGGTCAAGCAAGCCAAGGATAAGCCGGTGGTTACCGTTGAGGCGGACGGCGAAGCGGCGGCCTACCGGGCCGCCAAGATCAACAAGATCTTTGTACCGCAAGCGACGCGCGCGGCGATGCTGGAAGGCGGCGCCGACGAAGTTGTCGCCAAGGTCGTCGCCATTATTCGGGAAAAGATGGGAGTCAAAGCATGAGTGGAATTTTGATTGTCGCCGAACATACCCGAGGCGTGCTGGCGGACCTTAGCCGCGAGCTGATCGGCGCGGCATTGGCGGTGAAGGAGCGTTTGGGCGGTCCGCTGCGCGTCCTGGTGGTGGGCGAGAGTCCCGCCGATTTTGTTGAGGCGCTCAACCGGCAGGGCGTGGACGAGATTCTGCTGGCGCAGACAGACAACCCCCATTTCGATGCGGCGGTCTATGAAGAGGCGGTTTGCGCGGCGGCCACCCGCTGCGAGCCGACATTGATCCTGGTTGGGCACTCGGCGAGCGGGACCAGCTTCGCTTCGCCCCTCGCTGTCCGCCTGGGCAGCGGTTTTGCCGCCGACGTTTTCGGACTGGAGGTGACTGAGGCTGGGCTGCGCGCGACGCGCAGCGGGTTCGGCAACAAAGTGAATGTGGATCTCGATTTCCCGGGCATGCCGGTGGTTGTCCTCACGATTCGCGGCGCTACGTTCAAAGCGCCGGAGGAGGCTGGTTCCGCCGTCGTGACGCCCCTGGCGGTCGAGCTTGGCGAAGTTGTCGGCCGTTATCTGCATCACGGATTCGAGGAAGCGCCGTCCTCGGGCGTCGATATCGGTAAGGCGGAATTCATCATGTCCATCGGGCGCGGCATTCAGGACGAAAAGAATGTGCCCCGCTTCGCCGCCCTGGCCGAGAAGATCGGCGCGACCCTCGGTTGTTCGCGTCCGGTCGCCGACTCCGGCTGGCTGCCGAAGCCGCATCAGGTAGGTTTGACCGGCAAGGTGGCCGGCAACTGCAAGCTCTATATCGCCCTCGGCATTTCCGGCGCGGTCCAGCATCTGCATGGAATGAAGCATGTGGAGACGATCATCGCCGTCAACACCGACACCAACGCGCCGATCTACAACGTGGCCACCTACGGTTGCACGATGGACGTTTTCGAATTCGCGGACGCCCTGGAACGTGTGAGTTAAGTCTCACGGCACTACACGCCCGATGCAGAACCGCAGCATGCCGCAGTTTTGCATCGGGCTTTCTTTTTCAGGGTTTCTTATATCTCGTTGATTTAATGACGTTTGCTTTGTGCGCTTCTGACGGTGTGATTTTTGCTTGAGAGCAAGCCAGCAAAGCAAGGGGGACGTTACGGAACGGCGGCTATTTGAAACAACTGTCGCACGGGAGATAGCATTAAGATGCGTGACGAATACATATTCGAAACGGTGCCGGTATTCCTGCTGATTGCCGATGAAAATCTACAGATCATTCACAGTAATAGGGTTGCCGAATCGGTCATAGGCCCCGTCGATAATTGTGCTTTGCGCGATGTGCTGGATGCTTCTTCCGTGGCGTGCTTCGAGGAATATCAACGCGGTAATGTACCCGGCGGGGCGCCGGTACATTTGCTGGCAGCGTTCTTTAGGCGTAATGGCGCGTCGAAAAAAATCGCCGGCCTGGTCGACATGGTGGCGTGGCCGGATGGGCCGCCACTGCTGCGCTTCACTGCCTGCTACGACATTCGTTGCGGGCACTGGCTGGAAGACCTTGTGCTGTCGGAGGAAATCCTGCGCGGGTTTGTGCAAACCTCGTCGGAGGCGATGTGGTGTATCGAGTTTTCCGAGCCGGTGGATATTGGTTTGAGCGACCTCGAGATTGTGCGGCAGGTGTTCGAAAACGACTGCCGCTGGCTGCTTTGCAATGACGCCATGGCACGGCTTTATCACCTGCCGGATGGCTTGGATATGAATCTTCAGCCCGTTTCGCTGTATTTCCCGCGCAGTCCCGAAAACGAAGTTTTCGTGCTCCAGATCATCAATTCCGGCTTCGCGGTCGATAACGCGCCAAGCATCGATTTTCGTCACGACGGGTCGGTGGCGTACATTGAAAACACCGTGCGCTGCACCATCGTCGACGGGCGCCTCGTGCGCATGTGGGGCACGGTGCGCGATGTGACCGATTTTCGCCAGGCGCAAAATCGCCTGGTGCGCGAGGCGGAGGCGGTGCGCAACATCCTGTCCGCGCTGCCCGATGCGATTTTGGTCATCGACCGCAACCGTCGCCTGGTGGCGGTCAATCCTTCCTTCGAAACCTTGTTGGGCTGGAACGGGGAGAGCTTCCTCGGGCGGGATGTGCAGAGCATCATCGATCTGGAGCGGCCATTGCCGGGCGGGCGCCGGTGGTACGGCTTCGATCAACAGCGTTGGCTGACCACGGTAAAAACAAAATTCAATACGCTGCTGTGCTGCGAGGCCCAAATCTCGCCGATCGGCGAGGAGGCGCCGGACCACTTCGTTTTGTCCTTACGCCCGATTCCCGAGCCAGGGGAGTTGAGCTGCCAGGAGGGGTGCGATGACGGTGGTGTTTGCGACGGTCGTTAGGGGAGAGCGGGCATGAGGTTCATGAGCGTGCCCGACAGCATGTCTTCCAGCACGGCGTCAGCCGATCTGGAAAGTTTGTATAGCGATGAGCGTTGGCAGGTTCTCGGGGACATGATCCCCGATGGCTTGATTTTGGTCGATCGTTCCGGCGTGATCCGCTATATGAATTCGGCGGCGGAAAGCATCAACGAAATTTCCCGCGCCATGATCGTGGGGTGTTCGCTGAGCGATCTTATCCAGCATTCCCGCATCGACTGTTCCGTCCTGACCGACGCTTTCAGCCGTGACTCGCGTATCAACAGCGTCGTGCGGGATGCCGACGGCCGCGCCTACATTCTCTCCACGCGGAGGTATCCGCGCCAGTGGAACGGTGAGAGCAATGTTTTCATGGTCGTGCTGCGCAATCTCGATGCGCTGGCGAAAATCTCCAGCCGGCCCGCGGGCGATTCGACGGGCTTGGCCTTCGTTCCGCTTTCCGGCGAAGCCGTTCCGTCCGATGTCGAGCCGATCATCAGCGGCGAGGCGACGGTCGCCGTGGTCACGCGCGGGCTGCGCGCTATCGCCATGGGCAGCCGCTTGCTGGTGCTTGGGGAGTCGGGTGTGGGTAAGACCGAACTGGCGCGCTTGCTGCATCGGCGCTCTGGCTCGATGGACCGGCCTTTTGTACACGTCAATTGCGGCTCGATTCCCGACTCGCTGTTTGAGTCGGAAATGTTCGGCTACGAAAGAGGTTCTTTCACGGGCGCTTCTTCGCGCGGCAAGAAAGGTCTGATCGAGGCAGCGGATGGAGGCGTCCTGTTTCTCGACGAAGTCGGCGAGATCCCCCTGCAAAGTCAGGCCAAGATGCTGCGGATGCTCGAAGAGGGTGTCATCCAGCGGGTCGGCGCCACTGCGCCCCGGCGCTTGCGTCTGCAGGTCATCGCGGCAACCAATCGCGATCTGCGGACCCTCGTCGACGAGGGGCGTTTCCGCCGCGACCTGTACTATCGCCTGAGCGTTGTCACCCTGCTTCTGTCGCCTTTGCGCGAGCGCCGGGAGCTGATTCCGCTTTTGCTCGACCGCTTCCTCGCGGAAGTGAATCAGCGCCGGCCAATCCCGCTGACGATCAATCCCGGCTGCCGTCGCCGCCTGCAGGAATATTCCTATCCCGGCAACGTGCGGGAGTTGCAGAACATCGTCGAACACCTGGCCGTCGTGTGCGACCGGCTTGCTACGGAAGCGGACCTGCCGCGCGAGCAGATGGATAGCGCGGCGCGGCAAGCGCCCAGGCCGGATGTTTCATCGGCGACTGCAATGCTGGAAGCCACCGACTTCGCGAATGGTTTCGACTTGCGTGAAGCGGTCAAGAGTTATGAATCGACCCTTATCGAAGCCGCGATTCAAAAGACCGGCAGCAAGCGTAAGGCGGCGGAATTGCTTAACGTGGATATCGCCACCGTGGTGCGCAAGAGCAAGACGCAGACGAATGCCGAGTGATGGGAATTTGCAGCGGCTGATTTTTTTGCGCTGAGGGATTGCAGCGGCGACGGCTTGAAGAAAAATCCGATTCAAATATAAAACATATTTAAATTCAATGAGTTAGTTTGCTGCTGGCGGACGCCTTTGGTTTGGCACGCTGCTTGCGAGCATGGCTCCTCGGAATTCTAGTGATGCTGGAGTCGGTCGGGATATGTCCTTGCCGCTTCCCAAGACAATCCTAAAGCCGAGGAGGAGTGAACCATGAATGATGTAAAGGGCTGGCATGCGCTGGCGGCCGCCGTTAAACCCGAGACCCGCCTGTTCATCGACGGCAAATTCGTTGACGCCGTGGATGGGCAACGCTTCGCCACCCTGAATCCGGCCAACGGCAAGGTGATCGCCGAGGTGGCGCGCGGCAACGAGAAGGACATCGACCTGGCGGTCAAGGCCGCCCGCCGGGCTTACAAGAGCGGCGTCTGGTCGCGCATGTCGCCGCGTGGCCGCATGGATGTCATGTACAAGATCGCCCGGTTGATGGAAGCCCACGCCGACGAATTCGCGCTGCTCGATTGTCTCGACATGGGCAAGTCGATCAGCGAGCTGACCGGCGGCGACGTGCCTTTCTCGATCCTGACGTTCCAGTACTTCGCCGAAACCATCGACAAAATCGAAGGCGCGGTCACCAGCACCGATCCGAGCGCCCTGCACATGATCGTGCGTGAGCCCTTGGGCGTGGTGGCCTGCGTGACGCCCTGGAACTACCCGTTGATGATGGCCGCGTGGAAAGCAGCCCCGGCTCTGGCCGCGGGAAATTCGGTCATCCTCAAACCGGCCGAGCAGAGCCCGCTCAGCGCCTTGTTGCTGGCGAAGATCTTTGCCGAAGCCGGCGTGCCGGACGGTGTGTTTAACGTGGTCAACGGCTTCGGCGAGGATGCTGGTAAGGCGCTGGCCCTGCACATGGACGTGGACAAGATCGGATTTACCGGCTCGACCGAGGTCGGCAAGCTGATGATGGTCTATTCCGGCCAGTCGAACATGAAGAAGGTGACGACGGAATGCGGCGGCAAGAGCCCGCAGATCGTCATGCCGGACGCCGATCTCGACGCCGCCGTCAGCTATGCGGTCAACGGCATCTTCACCAACCAGGGCGAGGTGTGCAGCGCCGGTTCCCGGCTGCTGGTGCATGACTCGATCTACGACGAATTCGTCTCCCGCTTCGCCGGCGAAGCCGGGCGCTTCCAGCCGGGCGATCCACTTGACCCCGCCACCACGATGGGCCCCCTGGTGACGCGCGAGCAGCAAGCGCGGGTGCTTAGCTACATCGAAGCGGGTAAGAAGGAGGGCGGGGAAGTGGTGATCGGCGGCGGTACGCCGGCCGGCCTGGAGGCAGGCAATTACGTGCAGCCGACCCTGTTCAAGGGCGTTACCGAGAAGATGACCATCGCCCGGGAGGAGATTTTCGGGCCGGTGGGAGCCGCGATCCGCTTCAAGAGCTACGACGAGGCGATCTCCATCGCCAACAACAGCATCTACGGCCTGGCCTCCTCGGTGTGGACGAAGGATATAACTACCGCGCACAAGGCCGCGCGCGATCTGGAAGCCGGCATGGTCTGGATCAACTGTTACGACCACGGCGACATGACCCAGCCCTGGGGCGGCTACAAGCAGTCCGGCCAGGGGCGCGACAAGTGCTTCGAAACCGTGCTGGCCCACATGCAGACGAAATCGGTCTGGATCAACCTGGGCTGATTTTTCCGGCAAGGCGGCGCGGCTGTCATGGCATGGCCGCGCTGCGCCGACCAAAGGAGACTCCGATGAAGATCATGAATGTTGTACTCAAATCCTCGCTCGCCGCGCTTTGCGCCTGCGCCGGCTTGGCCTGGGCCGCGCCGGTGACGATGACCGGCGGCTGGGCGGCGGATTTTTCGCCGGCGATGATGCAGAGCGCCGATACCAGCACCACCGTATTCCAGTTTGAAGGCAGCTATAAGCTCAACAGCAAGGAGCTGGGCGATGTTTACCTGCTCCTGACCTGCGTTGGCCTGGAGCCGGCGACCAAGGTGTCCGCGACCGAGACGAAAGTCGCGGGGAGCGGCCGCTGCGAACTCAAGGACAAAGATGGCGACAAGCTGCTCGCGGGCATGGTGACCGCGTTCGACGGATTCACCCTGAACATCGACGGCGGAACGGGGAAGTGGAAGGGCGCATCCGGCAAGATCGTATCGAAGGAAACATTCACCGTGGAGACGGAGCGCCTGTTGAAAGGCTATTCCAACGCCAAGGGTGAATTGGTTCTTGGCAAACGCTGAGAGCCTGTTTGAGTACGCCGGATCGGAAAGCCCGGAGCCTTGGCCCGGGCGCCGATCGGCGGGTTGGAGACAAATAAATATAAGGGCTGCGAACAAAGCACTGCGCTGCTGCGCTGAGTCTTGTTGGAGGCTCTAAAGGGTGGAGGTGTGAAATGAGCGATTCTGATTTGGCCTGCGGCGCGAGCGCGCCGCAGCGGGGAAAGGTGGCGCAATTCTTTGCCGACGCCAAACCCGATAATTGGGGGCTGCTGCTGGCGGCCTTTGCGTCGGCTTATGGAATCGGTCTGCTGGCGATGCTGGTTCTGCCATTCATGATCGGCGCGACGATGAACGGGCTCGGGCTTGACGAATCGCAGGCCGGCTTGCTCGGAACGGCGGAATTTCTCGCCGTCATGGTCGGCTCTCTGGCGCTCGCGCCGTTCGTGGGCAAGATTCCGCGGCGCACCGTCGCCACCCTCGGCGCCTGTCTGGCGATCGGCGGCAATGTCGCGTCGATGTTCGCGGGTTCCTACGAGACTTTGCTGATATTGCGGCCGATCGTCGGATTCGGCTGCGGCCTCGCCCTGGCCGTGGGCAACGCCACGGTGGCCTCGGTGGAGAACTCGGAGAAACTGGCGGGGCAGATGTCGGTGTTGTTCGTCGTCCTGATGGTCGTGGCGATGGAATCTTTCGCCTACGTCAGCGAACGCTGGGGATATGTCGGCGTCTATGGCGCGCTCGCCGGCTTCATGCTCCTGCTGGTCGGCTTCCTCGCGAAGCTGCCCCGGCATGTCAAGGCCGAGCCGCATGGGAGTTCCGAGCATCCGCACGCGCACAAAGGGCTTTTCTCGGCCGTGTCCTTGTTCATGCTCGGCGCCATGTTCATCTTCGCCCTGCGCGACACCATGATGTGGGCTTTCGCCGAAAGAATCGGGCTGGCGGTCGGCTATGAGTCGGCTGATTTGGGGGGGCTGTTCTCGCTCCAGGCGGTGATCGGGATCGTCGGCCCGCTGATCGCCTCGGTTATCGGCGGGCGGTTCGGTTTGCGGACACCAGTGGTGCTCGGCATCGTCCTCACCGGCATCGTGACGTTCACGATCCTGCACTCATCCGACGCCAAGCTGCCCTACACGCTTGCCGTTCTGGGCATATCCGGAACCTACTTCTACGCGCTGTCCTATTTGACCGCCTTGGCGGCTGAATTGGACACCCAGGGGCGGATCGTCGCCGCCTCGGGCGGGCTTCTCGTGGCCGGCGTGGCGCTCGGGCCGGCGGTGTCTGGCTATCTGATCGTGCACGGAGGATATACCTTGAGCAGTTGGGTGAATGTGGGCTTCGCGCTGCTGACCCTGGCTCTGCTGGCCATGCCGCTGGCTGCGATCACGCGCTCGGCGCGGACGCGGCCCGCTCATTAAATAAGCCCGCGGATTGCGGCTTTGTTGGGCGGGTGGAGCGAAGCGATACCCGCCCTACTTGTTTTCATGAAATAGAAATGGGGCGCCGAAGGCGCCCCATTTTTATGGTGTTACAACCTCTCGCTACAGATTCTTAGTCGGTCTCGACCTTGACGCGAGCGTCGCCCAGTTTCGGGATCGTCTCGTTGTTCCACAACTGGCGCTCGCGAATCCACGGCAGCGGATAGGCCGGGTCCGCGCTGTCGAATTCACGCGCCAGACGGTGCCCTTCCCACATCGCTTGATTAGCCTGCATGGGCGCCTTGCAGTCGCCGATCCGGTAGATGTCCTGGATGTCGTTCTCGGCCCACTCGGACTTCCGCGCCTTGAGTTCCCGCCACAAGGCGTTCTCAGATGCACGCGAGGTCACCAGAATGACCGCGTCGATGTCGAGCGTGAAATCCCCACCGTTATCCTTGCGTGGGATCGCGCCGGGCGTCGGTCCGAGCAGATCAGCGCCGTATTTGTAGGCATAGCTCAAGGTCACGCGGCCGGGCTCGATGTTGCTGACCCAGTGATTCCGGTAGGTCTTGATGCCTTTTTCGAACATCATGCGCTTGTTGTTCGGCAGTTCAAGCGTGAATACGCTGTACTCGACGACTTCCGAGGCGTCGCAGACATAGGTTACTTCCTTGCCCTGGTCGGCCATCATTTCGGCCAGCGAGATGCCGACGAAATGGCCTTCGCCATCGAGGACGAGCACGCGTTTGCCGGGAATCGGCTTGCCCGCGGCGACCTGGGCCGGCGTCAGCACATGGGGCAGGGAATCGTCGGCGCCGGGGATCGGGCCGCAACCCGGTCCCGTGCCATCGCCGTGCCAATGGCTGCCGGTGGCGATCACCACGCGGTCAGCGCCGTATTCGAGCACGTCATCGGCAGACATCTTGCCGACACCGAGATGCACCTCGACATTCTTCAGCTTGCCCAACTGGATCTGGCGGTAGGTGATGACCCGGCTCCATTCGTTCAAGCGCGGCAGCTTGGCGACCCACTTCCAATGCCCGCCGAGTTCGGCCTCGGCTTCGCGCAGGTGCACCTCGTAACCGCGTTCGCCGAGCACCCGGGCGCATTCCATGCCGGCAGGGCCGCCGCCGACGACGAGGACGGAGCAGGGGTTTTTCGTCTTCTCGAATTTCTCCGGATGCCAGCCGCGGCGGTATTCCTCGCCGATGGTCTGGTTCTGGGTGCACATGATCTGCCCGACCTGGTTGAACTTCGAAACGCAGATGTTGCAGCCGATGCACTCGCGGATGTCTTCCAGGCGTCCCTGCTCGATCTTGGTCGGCAGGAAGGGATCGGCGATCGACGGACGCGCCGCGCCAATGATGTCCACGGCCCCGCTGTTAATCATGTTGACCATGTCGTCCGGACTCGTGAAGCGGCCATTGCCGACGACCGGAATATCCGGCCCGAGGATCGACTTGCCCTGCTTGATGAAAGGCGTCATCCAGCCGGATTTGCGGAAGCGGGAAGCGCCGGCATCCTCGCCCCATTCGGCATAATCGCCGATCTTGAGCGCCACCAGATCCACCACGCCTTCGCTGCGGAAGCGTTCGAGCAGGCGCACGCCATCCTCGTTAGCCTCGACCCCTTCCGGCCCGTGCAGCGTATCCATCTCGAAACGGGTCGTAATCGCGCAGCGGTCGCCCAGGTTGCGCTTCAAGGCATGCATCAGCTCGATGTAGAAGCGCGAGCGGTTTTCGAAACTGCCGCCGTACTTGTCCGTGCGCTTGTTGAAACGGGGTTCGAGGAACTGGATCGGAAGCGTGTCGTCGCCGGCCGAAACTTCGAGCAGATCGAAACCGGCCTGCTCCGCCCGCTTGCCGGCCTCGACGTACATGTTGATGACCGCCTTGATGTCGGACTCATCCATCTCGTAGCCGTAAACCGTGCGCGTGGCGAACATCGGGGAAACCCACTGGCTCGGCGAGCGCCCGATTTCGCGGGACTCCAGCGAGGGCGCGTTGCCGCCGCTGTACCACAACTGGATTCCCGCCAGGCTGCCGTGCTTGTGCGCCACATCGCACAGATAACCCAGGTTGCGTACATCGCCCTCGTCCCAGATGCGGGCCGAGATATAGGGGTACTCATCCGCCTCCGGATGAATCGAACAGTATTCGGTAAACACCACTCCCCAGCCGCCCTCGGCCTTCATGCCGCGCAGATGGGCATTGGCTCCCGGCCGCTCGGACCCGGGACCGGCGCAATGGGAACTTTGAAAGAACCGGTTGCGGGATTGCTTTGGACCAATCTTGATCGGCTGGAACAAGATATCGTATTTTGTATCGCGTGCCACAGGGTCCTCCTTCGGGAAATATTGATTGGCAACTTGTTCAGGAGAGTGGGAAACCCTCCCCCCTGGGTTACCCCTCTCTCAATATCCGTGCCACGTGCGCGAAACAAAATAAACCCTTATGAATCAACAAATTAACGGATAACGAAATGCGCTGCCCCGACCAACGATGCAGCCATGCAGCTTCCTGGAGTTTTACGCTGCGTAACTGCATCACTCTGGCTGCGCTCTATCAGTCCACCGAACCGCTGAATCCATGAACCAAGCAAAGCAAGTACCGGTTACGCTCATCGAAGGGGACGGCATCGGCCCCGAAATCACGGCGGCCTTGGTCGCGGTCTTCGAATCGCTCGGGCAACCCGTGGGCTGGCGGCCCGCAAGCATGGGCGCCAAGGCTTTCGAGCAGTCGGGCGAGGCGCTGCCGAGTGAAACCGTCGCCAGCCTGCGATACACCGGCCTCGCCATCAAAGGCCCGATTCAAACCCCGTTGGCGGTCGGATTCCGCTCTCCGCTGGTCAGGCTGCGCCAGGAATTCCAGCTCTTCGTCAATCTGCGCCCGAACCGTACCCTTCTTACCGGATCGGGCCGGCCGCCGCTCGATATCGTCGTCGTGCGCGAAAACACAGAAGGGCTTTACGCGGCCAGCGAAGCCTATATCGCCGTCGGCGACGACCCGCGGGCGGTTGCCGTGGCGACCGCCTACAACACGCGCGCCGGCTGCGAGCGGATCTTGCGTTTCGCCTTCGAGCATGCCGTGAAGCACGGCAGGAACAAGGTCACTGTCGTGCACAAGGCGAATGTCCTGAAGATCCTCTCCGGCATTTTTCTCGAAACCGCCCGCGACCTTTACCAGACTCACTACAGCGGTTGCTTTGAGCTTGAGGAAATGATCGTCGACGCCTGCGCCATGCGGCTCGCCATGACGCCGGAGCATTTCGACGTGATCGTCACCACCAACCTGTTCGGCGACATCCTCTCCGATCTCGCCGCCGGCGTGACCGGCGGCCTGGGCATGGCGCCGGGCGCCAACATCGGCGAAGGGCTCGCCCTTTTCGAGCCGGTGCACGGATCGGCGCCCGACATCGCCGGCCATGGCGTCGCCAATCCAAGCGCCCTCCTGTTGGCCGGCGCCATGCTGCTCGACCATATCGGCAAGGCGTCCGCCGCGGCGCGCCTGCGCGCCGCCATCGTGGCGACGCTTAACGACGACCGCGTGCGCACCTCGGACCTGGGCGGAACGGCCTCCTGCGCGGAGTTCACTGCGACTGTCCGCTGCCGGCTGCAGGACGACAGCCTCTAGGTGTTTAGCACCTCAAGAAAAGCGTAAAGCCGCGGGCTGTCGCTGTAGCCGGAGTTGAAGCGCATCCAGGGGGTTGTCTGGCCCTCGCTCATGAACAGGTGGCCGGGGGCGAGGAGCAGGTCGGCTTCGATCGCCTGGTTGCAAAGCACTGCGGAATCGGAAAAGCGCGGATGGCGCGCCCACAGGAAAAGGCCCGCCTTGGGCGTGTCGAAGAGTTCCAGTCCGGCTTGCTCGATGCGCCGCGCCGTATCCTCCTGGGCCGCGCCGAGGCGTTCGCGCAAGGTGCGGACATGCTTGCGGAAGCGCCCTTCGGTCAGAATCTCATAGATCAGGCGCTCGGCGATCTCGGAGGAGGTCAGGCCCGTCATGATCTTGATCTGGGTGATGTCCTCGATCGCGTCCTGATGCGCGGCGATGAAGCCGACGCGCAGCCGGGGCGAAATCGATTTCGAAAAACTGGTGAGGTAAATGACGCGGTTGAGTTGGTCGAGGCAGGCCAGGCTGCGGCGCGAACTCAAATCCAGATCGGCGCAGACGTCGTCCTCGACCACCACGAAATCGTGGCGGTCGGCCAGTTGCAACACCCGATGAGCCGTCGCCGCCGCATAGCTGGCGCCGGTCGGGTTGTGCAGGCGTGAATTCGTGAAAAAGGCGCGGGGACGGTGTTCCGCCGCGAGCTTTTCGAGCATGCCTACGTCGGGCCCTTGCGGCGTCCAGGGGACGCCGATCAGTTTCGCGCCGCTGGCGCGCAGGTTGGCCATCGTGACGCTGTAGCCCGGCTGATCCACCAGCACGGCGTCGCCGGGGCGCAGCAGATATTGGGATACGAGTTCGATCGCGTGGCTGGCCCCAGTGGTCAGCAGGATCTGGTCCGGGGCGGCGGCGATTTCCTGTTCCGCCAGCCAGTCGCAGATTTTCAGCCGCAGGTTGATCTGTCCGCGCGGGTTGCCGTAGCCCACCATTGGACTCAGCGGTTTGGCCGCCAGGCTGCGCAGGGCGCGGCGCACGGCTTCGTCGTCGAGCCAGGCGTCGGGAACCCAGCCGAAGCCCGGGGTGACTTCCGCCGACTGGCTTTCCCAGGCGCGCCGCACGAACCACAACGGATCGAAGCGGATGTTGCGCAGGGACTGGGCTTCCTCGCGGTAAATGCCTTGCGGCGAGGCGCGGACGTAGAAACCAGCGCTCTGGCGCGATACGAGGCGGCCGTCGGCAACTAGGCGATCATAGGCTTCGACAACCGTGGAAACGCTGACACCATGGGTTTCCGCGAACTGCCGGATGGAGGGGAGCTTGGTCCCCGGCCGCAGTTTGCGTTCGCTGATGAGGGTTTTGATTCCTTCGACGATCTGGAGGACGAGCGGCTGCTGGGAAGTGGGATCGAGGGTCAGCATCGATGGGTCGTTCAGTGGCTTTGCCCGCATGCAAGGCTTACTGCGCGGAGCATTGATTGTACGCCCGCCGCGCGGCGAAATTGTGCTGCCCGCGGCACCAGTACAGTACCGCGCAAAATCGCGGCGCTTGTGTATGGGAGGGGAACGGGGGCGCGCCTAGAGTTAGGGTCATTAACTATACGAAAGGAAAACTCCATGGCTTCGACCGCCCAGACCAATGCTCAACTCATGGCGCGCCGCGTCGACGCGCTTCCGCGCGGAATCGGCAACGCGCATCCGATCTTTGCCAGCAAGGCGCTGAACAGCGAAGTCTGGGACGTGGAGGGCAAGCGCTATATCGATTTCTGCGCCGGCATCGCCGTGGTCAATACCGGCCACTGCCATCCGAAGGTTGTCGCCGCGATCCAGGCCCAGGTTCCCCTGTTCACGCATACCTGCTTCCAGGTGGTCGCCTACGAAAGCTATATCTCCCTGGCCGAGCGCCTGTGCAAACTGGCTCCGGGCAGCGCGCCGAAAAAAGCCTTCCTGATGAGCACCGGGGCGGAAGCTGTCGAGAACGCCATCAAGGTCGCGCGGGCCTACACCGGGCGTTCGGGAATCATCGCCTTCAACGGCGCTTTCCACGGCCGCACGATGTACTCGCTGTCCCTCACCGGCAAGGTCGAGCCCTACAAGACGGGTTTTGGACCCTTCCCGGGCGAAATTTTCCATGCGCCGTTCCCCTCCGCGGTTAATGGCATTTCCACCGATGATGCGATCGCCGGTATCGAAAAGATTTTCAAGAACGACATCGAGGCTGCCCGTGTGGCGGCGATCTTCGTCGAACCCGTGCAGGGCGAGGGGGGCTACACGCCGGCGCCGGCGGATTTTCTGCAACGCCTGCGCGCCCTGTGCGATCAGCACGGCATCCTGCTCGTCGCCGACGAAATCCAGACGGGCGTCGCCCGCACCGGCAAGATGTTCGCCGTGGAGCATGCCGGCGTGGTGCCGGACATCATCACCATGGCCAAAGGGCTCGGGGGTGGTACGCCGATCTCCGCCGTCGTCGCGCGTGCCGACATCATGGATGCCTGTAGCCCTGGCGGCCTGGGCAGCACCTATGCCGGCAATCCGCTGGCCTGCGCGGCCGCGAATGCGGTGCTCGACATCGTTGAGGAAGAGGGCCTGTGCCAGCGCAGCATGGCGATCGGCGAGCGCCTGCGCGGCTTTTTCTCCAGCCTCGCCAAAAAACACGCCTGTATCGGCGATGTCCGCGGCCTCGGCGCGATGACCGCCGTGGAGTTTTTCAAGGGCGGCGACAAATCCCAACCCTCCGCCGATATCGCCAACCAGTTGAAGGCGGAAGCCTTCAAGCGCGGGCTGCTCCTGCTGACCTGCGGCGTGAATGCCAACGTGCTGCGGATCATGGTGCCGCTGACGATTTCCGACCAGATTCTCGATGAGGGCCTTGCTGTCATCAGCGGAATCCTGGATGACTTGGCCGCTGCCGGCAAAATTTAGAGCATTTTTGATTCAAATGTATACGCTTCGCTTTCCCTCTCCCGCCCCTTCGGGGCACCCTCTCCCACAAGTGGGAGAGGGGAAGACGCTCCCCTCGCCCGCGTGCGGGGAGAGCGCAGCGAGGGGGGCGGAGCCGGCTGGGGGAGAGGGAGTGTCCACACATAAACCAAAACCGCTCTAATAGCCGATGATCGGCGCGTGACGGAAGGTACTCCGATTCCCTCCGTCATTTTTTCCCAACTCATATCAAGCAATCGTTGTTCAAGGAAATTATGCAAGCCACTTTCAACTGGGAAGATCCCCTGCTGCTGGATCAACAGCTCACCGAAGAGGAGCGCATGGTGCGCGACTCGGTGCGCGCTTATGCCGCCGATAAACTGGCCTCGCGCGTCCTCGAAGCCTTTCGCGAGGAAAAGACCGATCCGGCCATCTTTCGCGAAATGGGGGAACTCGGTTTGCTCGGTCCGACGATCCCTGAGCAGTATGGCGGTGCGGGGCTCAATTACGTGACCTATGGCCTGATCGCGCGCGAGATCGAGCGCGTGGATTCGGGCTATCGCTCGATGATGAGCGTCCAGTCCTCGCTGGTCATGGTGCCGATCTATGAGTTCGGGACCGAGGAACAGAAGCAGAAATATCTGCCCCGGCTGGCCAGCGGTGAATGGATCGGCTGCTTCGGCCTGACCGAGCCCAACTACGGCTCCGACCCCGGCAGTATGGTGACGCGGGCGCGTTCCGTCGAAGGCGGCTACCGCCTGTCGGGCGCGAAAATGTGGATTACCAACAGCCCGATCGCCGATGTGTTCGTCGTTTGGGCCAAGACCGACGACGGCAAGATTCGTGGCTTCATCCTGGAAAAAGGCTGGAAGGGCCTTTCCGCGCCCGCGATTCACGGCAAGGTCGGCTTGCGCGCCTCGATTACCGGCGAGATCGTCATGGACGATGTTTTCGTGCCGGCCGAGAACCTGATGCCTGGCGTGTCCGGCCTGCGCGGCCCCTTCACCTGCCTCAATTCCGCCCGCTACGGCATTGCCTGGGGCGCGCTCGGGGCGGCGGAAGCCTGCTGGCACATAGCCCGGCAATATGTCCTCGACCGCAAACAGTTCGGCCGTCCGCTGGCGGCCAATCAACTGGTGCAGAAGCGCCTGGCCGACATGCAGACCGAAATTACGCTCGCCCTGCAAGGCTGCCTGCGCCTTGGGCGCATGAAGGACGAAGGCACTGCGGCGGTCGAGATCACCTCGATCATGAAGCGCAACTCCTGCGGCAAGGCGCTGGATGTGGCGCGGGTGGCGCGCGATATGCTCGGCGGCAACGGCATTTCCGATGAGTTCGGCGTCATCCGGCACATGGTGAACCTAGAGGTCGTGAATACCTACGAAGGCACCCATGACATTCACGCGCTGATTCTCGGGCGCGCCCAGACCGGCATCCAGGCGTTCGCCGCGGAACAGTGAGGCAGCCATGAGCGGAGCATTGGCGGGGCTTCGGGTGCTCGATCTTTCCAGGGTTCTGGCCGGTCCCTGGGCCGGCCAGCTCCTCGCGGATCTGGGCGCGGAAGTCATCAAGGTGGAACGGCCCGGAAGCGGTGACGACACGCGGGCCTGGGGGCCGCCCTATCTGAAGGACGCCGCGGGCCGAGACACCAGCGAGGCGGCTTACTACCTGTGCGCGAACCGTAACAAAGAGTCGATCGCGATCGACATCACCCAGCCCGAAGGGCAGCGCCTGGTGCGCGAACTGGCGGGGAAGTCGGACATCGTGATCGAGAATTTCAAGCTCGGCGGCCTCAAGCAATACGGCCTTGATTACGACAGCCTGCGCGAGGCCAATCCCGGCCTCATTTATTGCTCGATCACCGGCTTTGGCCAGGATGGCCCTTACGCGGCCAGGCCGGGCTATGACTTCCTGATTCAAGGGCTCGGCGGCTTGATGAGCATCACCGGGCGCAAGGATGGTGAAGCGGGCGCTGGCCCCCAGAAAGTCGGCGTCGCCCTGACCGATGTCATGACCGGCCTGTACGCCACCGTCGCCATACTCGCCGCCGTGGCGCATCGCGCGCGGACCGGGGAAGGGCAATATATCGACCTGGCCCTGCTCGATGTTCAAATCGCCTGTCTCGCCAACCAGGATCTGAACTTCCTCACGACCGGCGTCGCGCCGAAGCGGATGGGCAACGCGCATCCGAACATCGTGCCGTACCAGGATTTCCCGACCGCCGATGGCGACATGATTATCGCCGTCGGCAACGACAGCCAGTTCCGCAAGCTATGTCAGTTGCTCGGGCATCCCGAATGGGGCGGCGATGCGCGCTTCGCAACCAACGCCAGCCGGGTCGCGCATCGCGATGAGCTGATCGAACTGCTGCGCGTGGAAACCAAGCGGCGCACGACCGCCGAATGGATCGCCGCGTTTGAACAGGCGGGCGTTCCCGGCGGCCCGATCAACGATCTGCAAGGGGTTTTCGCCGATCCCCAGGTGCTCGCCAGGGGCTTGCGCATCGATTTGCCCCATCCCGTCGCCGGCAGCGCTCCGGGCGTGGCCAACCCGATCCGCATGTCGGCCAGCCCGGTCGCCTACCGTTCGGCCCCGCCCACGCTCGGGCAGCACACCGACGAAATTCTGCACCGGCTGTTGGGCCTGTCCGAGGAAACGGTCGCGGCCCTCAGAAATTCCGGCGTGATCTAAGGAGTAAGCATGCAAGCTAATTTCATCGACGGGAAATTCGTTCCCGGCGTTGCCAGCCGTCCGAACATCAATCCTTCGGACACCTCCGACATCATCGCCGAGTACGCCCAGGCCGATGGCGAACAGGCCGCGCTGGCGATCGCCGCCGCGGCCGCGGCCTTTCCCGCCTGGGGCAGCGGCAATATCCAGACGCGCTCCGACTGCCTCGACCGCATCGGCACGGAAATCCTGGCGCGCAAGGAAGAACTCGGCCGGCTGCTTTCGCGCGAGGAAGGCAAAACCCTGCCCGAAGGCATCGGCGAGGCGGCGCGCGCTGGTCAGATATTCAAGTTCTTCGCCGCCGAAGTGCTGCGGCAGCGCGGCGAGCGCTTGGCTTCGGTGCGGCCGGGCGTGGACATCGAGATCACCCGCGAGCCGGTCGGCGTGGTGGGCATCATCACGCCGTGGAATTTCCCGATCGCCATTCCGGCCTGGAAGATCGCGCCGGCGCTCGCCTACGGGAATTGCGTAGTCTTCAAGCCGGCGGAACTGGTACCCGCGTCCGCTTGGGCGCTGACTGAAATCATCAGCCGCTCCGGTTTGCCGGCAGGGGTCTTCAACCTCGTCATGGGGCCGGGGAGCCGGGTTGGGCAAGCCCTCATCGACAATCCGGCCGTCAACGCCATCACCTTCACCGGTTCGACGACCACCGGCCGCCGCATTCTCGACGGCGCATCGCGCCGCCTGGCTAAGGTGCAGCTCGAAATGGGCGGTAAAAACCCGCTCGTCATCCTCGACGACGCCGACCTGGACGTGGCCGTCAATTGCGCGATCCAGGGCGCGTATTACTCGACCGGACAGCGCTGCACCGCATCGAGCCGATTCATCGTCCAGAAAGGCATCTACCCGGCTTTCGTCGCGGAAATGACCAAGCGGCTCGAAGCGCTGCGGGTGGACGACGCCCTCCAGCCGGGAACCGATATTGGCCCCGTGGTCGATCAGGACCAGCTCGATCAGGATCTCGCTTATGTGGCGATCGGCCGCGAGGAAGGCGCGCGGCTGGCCTGCGGCGGCAATCGCCTGACCCGCGACAAGGACGGCTTCTACATGGCCCCGGCGTTTTTCGCCGATGCGGATAACCGCATGCGGATCGCCCGCGAAGAAATCTTCGGCCCGGTGGCTTGCGCCATTCCCGTGGCGACCTATGAGGAAGCCTTGCTGGTGGCCAACGATACCGAGTACGGATTATCCGCCGGGATCTGCACCACCTCCCTGAAATACGCGACTTACTTCAAGAGGCATTCCCAGGCCGGCATGGTCATGGTGAATCTGGCCACGGCCGGAGTCGATTACCACGTGCCCTTCGGCGGGCGCAAGGCTTCCAGCCTTGGGTCGCGCGAACAGGGCAGCTATGCCGCGGAATTTTTCACCACGGTGAAAACGGCCTATACCGCTGCTTAAACATGAGGGGCGCGAAAGCGCCCCAAATTTTTTCTGGCGAGCAGGCATCGCGCTTCGTCAAGTAGGAGACAAAAATGGTTGCCGAGGCAACAGTGAATGATGCAAGGCTGGAGCCGGCCGCCGCCACCGATGAGCGGATGAGCCTCAAGCTCTATTTTTCGGGAACGCGGGTTGCCCTGTCCGAGAGCCTGCCGGTGATCGAGCGATTCGGCCTGAAGGTTGCGGATTACCGCTCGATTCCATGCAGCGGGGCGGGCGGCGCTCAAGCCTGGGTCGATCACTTCATCCTCGCCGAGGAGAGCCTTGATTGGATTAAGTCCGATCACATTCAACTCGAAGAAGCGCTGCGCAGCGTCTGGCGCGGCGAAGCGGAGTCCGACGATTTCTGCCGCATCACCACGCAAACCGGGCTTTCCTGGCAGGCCGTCGTGGTCTTCAGGGCCTACAGCCGTTACCTGCGGCAGATCGGCTTCCCTATCGGCGGCGGCGAGATCGCGGCCGCTCTCGGGCGCAATGGCGCGGCGACGCTGGCCCTGATGCGGCTGTTCGAAACCTTGTTTGACCCCGACTTCGAGGGAGAACGCGCGGCGGTGGCTGCACAGCGGAAGGATGCGGTGCTGCAAGCCCTGGGGAGCGTGGAGCGGGTCGAAGATGACCGCATCCTGCGCCAGTACCTGATGCTGATCGAAGCCACCCTGCGCACCAACTACTTCCAGCGCTCGCCGGATGGGCAAGCCAAGCCCTACCTGTCCTTCAAGCTCGACAGCCGGGCTCTCGAAGGCTTGCCGTTGCCGCGTCCCCTCGTCGAGATATTCGTCTATTCGCCGCGCACCGAAGGCATCCATCTGCGCGGCGGCAAGGTCGCGCGCGGCGGCATCCGCTGGTCAGACCGCCATGCGGATTTCCGCACCGAAATCCACGGCCTGCTCAAGGCGCAGATGGTGAAAAACGTGGTGATCGTGCCGGAAGGCTCCAAGGGCGGCTTCGTGGTGAAGCAACCCCCGGCGGGCGGCGGTGAGGCTCTGCGCCAGGAAGCCGTCGCCTGTTACCAGACGCTGATCCGCGGCATGCTCGACCTGACCGACAACATTGCCGCCGACGCCGTTGTTCCGCCGCGCCGGGTGGTGCGCCGGGACGGCGACGATCCCTATTTGGTTGTGGCGGCGGACAAGGGCACCGCGACCTTTTCCGACGTGGCCAACCGGATTTCCGCCGAATACGGCTTCTGGCTCGGCGACGCCTTCGCCTCCGGCGGTTCGGTCGGTTACGACCACAAGAAGATCGGCATTACGGCGCGCGGCGCATGGGAATCGGTGCGCCGGCATTTCCGCGAAATGGGGCAGGATATCCAGACCGAGGAATTCACCGTCGTCGGTGTCGGCGACATGTCGGGCGATGTGTTCGGCAACGGCATGCTGCTGTCACCCAAGATCCGGCTCATCGGGGCGTTCGACCATCGGCATATCTTTCTCGACCCGAATGCCGACGCCGCGCGCGCTTATCGCGAGCGGCAGCGCTTGTTCAAGCTTCCGCGCTCGTCCTGGGCGGACTATGCGGCGAGCGAACTCGGCGCGGGCGGCGGCGTCTTCGAACGCTCGGCAAGAAGCATCACGCTCAGCGAGGCCGCGCGCGAGATGCTCGATTTGCCAAGCGTCGAGACCACGCCCAATGCGGTGATTTCCGCCCTGCTGAAGGCCGCCGCCGACCTGCTCTGGCTGGGCGGGATCGGCACTTACGTTAAAGCCTCGACCGAGAGCCATGAGCAGGTCGGGGACCGTTCCTGCGACGCGGTGCGCGTTGATGCCGCGCAGTTGCGTTGCCGTGTCGTGGGGGAGGGGGCCAACCTGGGCTTCACCCAACGCGCGCGGATCGAATACGCCCTCGGTGGCGGACGCATCAACACCGACGCCATCGACAACGCCGGCGGGGTCAATTGTTCCGACCATGAGGTCAATATCAAAATCCTGTTCGAGCGGGCGATCAAGGCTGGCAAGCTCGACCGGCAGGAGCGCGACGCCCTGCTCGCGAGCATGACCGATGAAGTCGCCGGCCTGGTGCTGCGCGATAACTATTTGCAGAGCCAGGCGCTGTCGATGGCCCTGGCCAACGCGCCGGCCATGATCGACACCCACCAGCGCCTGATGCAGTACCTCGCACGCAGCGGGCACTTGGATCGCAAGGTCGCCGCCCTGCCCGACGACGAAGAACTGAAGTCCCGCCGCAGCGCGGGCCTCGGATTGACGCGGCCGGAACTGGCGGTCCTCCTGGCGTATACGAAGGTTGCCATTTACGCCGAGGTGATCCGTTCCCGGCTGCCGGACGATCCCTTGTTCGCGCGCGATCTGGTGGAATATTTCCCGACTCCGCTGCAAGGGCGTTTCGCGGCGGAAATCGACGGTCATCCGCTGCGCCGGGAAATCGTCGCGACGATGGTCGTCAATGGCATGGTCAACCGGGTCGGCAGCGGCTTCGTCAATGATTTGCAGGAAAAAACCGGGCGCAGCGACGATGAGGTGATGCGCGCCTATGCCGTGGTGCGTGACGTGTTTGGCCTGGAGAAATTCTGGGCCGCGGTCGAAGGGCTGGACGGCAAGGTGGCGGGCGCGACGCAGGTCGCCCTGCTGCTCGGGGCGCGCAAGCTGGTGGAAGCCTCCACGCTCTGGGTGCTGCGCAACGTGGTCGGTCCGATTGATGTTTCGGCCGCGGCGCGGCGTTTGGGCGCGCGCGTCCCCGAGCTGATCGAGCGCCTGCCCGAGCTGCTTGGCGCAGACCGGCGGGCGGATTACGCGGCTCGCCTAAACGTGGACTTGGCGCTCGGCGTGCCGGCGGATCTGGCGCGCTTCCATGCCGCCATGCGCGATCTCGAATGCGCTTTGGATGTGACCCTGCTGGCGGAGCATTTCGACATGCCGGTGGAAAAAATCGGCCGGCTGTATTTTTCGGTCGACGAAGCCCTGGGTCTGCCGCTGCTGAAAACCTCGGCGGCCGCCATCCCCTGCCGCGACGCCTTGGAAAGCGTGGCCGTGACCGGCTTGGTCGATCAACTCGGCGATTCTTTTGTCCACCTGGTCGGCCGCATTACCGCAGAGCCCGGCTTCCAGACCGGCGACGGCGGCGCGGCGTTCGATGATGTCCTGGCGGCGCAAAGCTATCAAAAAAAACGCCTGGAAACGCTGACCGGCGATCTCCGGCGCGGAGAGGCCCCGAGTCTTGCCCTGCTGGTGGTCGCCAACCAGAGCCTGGCGGCGATCGCGGGAGGCTGAAAGGGTTGATATTTTTCCAGGGGATGCGGTCGCACGGAATTTAACCCTTTCTCTTTCCGGTCTTTTGGGGGCGGTGTGTAGCTTTACGGCCGTTGATCGTTACCCGCCGCAGCAGCCTCCTGCAAAGCGCGTATATGCGGCTGCTCATGCTGCATCGCGCACCACAGATCATAGTTGGCTTGGAAATTGACCCAAAAGCGTGCCGTACTCACGCCGGCCTTTTCGAGACGTACCGCCAGGTCCGGGCTGATGCCGGCCTTGCCGTTGAGCACCCGCGACAGCGCGACACGAGACATTGCAAGACGGCCGGCCGCATCAGTCACAGACAGATTCAGCGGTTCGAACACCATTTCCTTCAGATACTCGCCTGGATGAGGATGGTTGTGGATCATGGTCATGTCCTCAGTGGTAGTCCTGATAATCAACAAGTTCGACATCGGTCCCGGCAAATCGGAAGGTGACGCGCCAATTGCCGTTTACCTCTACCGACCAATGGCCCTTCAGATCGCCTTTGAGCGGGTGCAAGCGCAGGCCCGGCAAATTTATGTCCTTGGGTTCGCTTGCCGCATCGAGCGCGGCGAGGATCATTCCGAGTTTCCGCGCATGGGCGGCCTGAATCCCCCTGGTCGCGCCAGTGCGGTAGAAATCTTCGAACCCCTTATGGCGGAATCCGACAATCATGGATCGAGTGTATAGCGTATATATACGCTTTGCAATCCTCGCGTATTCGTGGTGAAGAAGCCCCAAGCTTGGGGTGATTGACGTCTTTTCAGGTCGCTTCGGCGACCTATTTTTTTGCTGGACGCCTAGCCGCTTCAAGTTGCCGTCGTCGCAGACCGCGCGCTGAAAAGTGTGATGCAGTTCTGCATCGGATTTGCCCGGAGCCTGCGTGTGGCGGGACCGGGTGATTTTGTTTAAGCGATTGATTTTTATGTCATAAATTTTATTGGCACGATCCTTGATTGAGAAGACCAAAACATCTGAAAGACGGAACGGGCGCAGCCCTGAAATCGTCGCCTGCCGGGTGCGTGGGAAGCGGTCGCTTGCAATCAAATTTCATAAGGAGGAGACATAAATGAAGAGAATTTTTCTGTCGATGGTGCTAGCGGCCTTTGGTATGACCGCGCTGGCCGTCAGCGCAGCGCCGGGCGCGGCCGATGTGGACAAGTTGGGCAAGGAACTGACTCCCGTCGGCGCTGAGAAAGCCGGCAACAAGGACGGTTCCATTCCGGCGTGGGGCGGGGCGACCGACAAACCGCAGGACGGCTGGTCCTGGGGCAAGACGCGCGGCGATTTCTGGAAGCACAAGGGGGAAAAACCGATCGCGGTCATCGAGGCCGGAAATGCCGACAAGTACGCCGACAAGCTGAGCCCGGGGCAACTGGCCATGCTCAAGCAGCTCAATGGCTACAAGATGAATGTCTTCCCGACGCATCGGGACTGTTCCTACCCGGATTTCGTCCTGTCCAACACGAAGACGGGCGCGAGCAAATCGAAAATCGGCAGCGACGGCTGGTCGCTTGAGGATGCGGTGCTTCCCAGCATTCCTTTCCCGTTGCCCAAGGCCGGCGTCGATGCGATCTGGAATTACCTGATGCGTTATCAGGGAGTGGGGGTCGAATGGCCCGACGCCAAGGCCACCGTTTCCCCCCGGCCGGGCACGACCGGCGGGATCGTCACCCGCTACGAGCAGGCGGTTTTCTTCCCCTGGGGCAAGAAGGGCAGCGTTTCGCCGGCGCAGGTCGACCACGTCCAGCAGGGCTTTTTCTACAGCTTCCGCGAGCCTGCCGCGCTGGCTGGCCAGGCTCTGGTGCAGGTCCAGTTCATGAACAAGGATTCTGAAACCTTCTATTACTTCACCGGCCAGCGGCGCGTCCGCCGGATGCCGAACTATTCCTACGACACGCCGATCATCGGTTTCGAAAACCAGTTTCCCAATGACGCCATCCTGCTCTTTTACGGCAATCCGGACCGCTTCGACTGGAATCTGGTCGGGAAGAAGGAAATGTACATCCAGTACAACAATTTCGCGGCGGTGGACCCCAAGCAGAAGGCGCAAGGCATCGATCAGCCCTTCATCGACAACGATGTCCGCCGCTACGAACTGCATCGCGTCTGGGTAGTCGAGGCGAACGTCAAGGCCGGCGTCCGTCATAGCTCGCCGAAGAAGGTTTTCTATTTCGACGAGGATACCTGGCTGCTTGTCGCCAGCGAGGACTACGACAGCAAGGGCAAGCTCTGGCGGCACAAGGAAGCCGCCGTGTGGCCGGCCTGGGAGATCGGCGCTTGCACCAACACCGGGCTTTATTTCCTGCACGACCTGGTGAACGGGCGCTACATCACCGATTCCAATGTGCTGGGCGGCGGCAAGGAGATTCGCTTCTATCCCGAAGCGGAAGGGAATCCCCGCTTGAAACTGGATTTCTTCACTGCCGAGAGTCTGCGCGCGATCAGCGACCGCTGAGGAATGGCGGGGCTGGCGATTTCCGGCCCCGCTTCCAATTAAAACAAAAAGGGGAGACAAAAATTGTTTAAGAAAAAAGTATTCAACACGCCCATCGCCGTTGCGATTGCCTCGATTGGCATGCTGCCGTCCCTGGGACACGCCGTCACGCTGGACATGGGTGAAAACATTGAGGGCTCGTTCAATTCGACGATTACCCTGGGCCTGGGCGTGCGCATGAAGTCGCCGAACTGCGATCTCGTCGGCGATCCGAACTCATCCTGCGGCGCGAGCGCCAACGTGGGCCAGTGGTCGGCCGGGGACAACGGCAACCTCAACTACAAGAAGGGCGATCTGTTCACCGCCTATCTCAAGGGCACCCATGAAATACTCGTCAGCAAGCCCGAAGAAGGGCTTAAATTCATGGCGCGCGGCACTTGGATGAAGGACTTCGCAGCCGCCGATACCCGCCGCACCGACCTGTCCGACGACGCCAGGGCGCAGATCGTCAACAACATGCGCCTGCTCGATCTCTGGATGAGCAAGGAATTCTCCATCGGCGACCAGAGAGCCCGTGTCCGCGTCGGCAATCAGGTTATCAACTGGGGCGAAAGCCTCTTCGCGCTGGGCGGCATCAATGCGACCAATGCGCTGGATTTCCAGCGTCTGATGACTCCGGGCGCGCAGATCAAGGAAGCCGTTCTGCCGGCTCCGATGGTGAGTTTTGCTTCTTCGCTGGGCAGCGGCTTCAATGTCGAGGCTTACTACCAGTTCATGTGGAACCGCAACCTGCTTCCGCCGGCAGGCAGCTACTTTTCCACGGGCGACTATATAGGCAAGGGGCGTGAGGCGGTGCCTTTCAACGGCTACAACGCCAACTTGACCGGGCAGGATGCGGCTTCGCTCTCCGGCTTGCGCAGCTATAACGCGATGGCGATCTACGACGCCACCGGCGGCACGGTGGTCGGCGCGCCGATACAACCCGACCTGAAACCCAGCCAGGGCGGCCAGTACGGTCTCGCCCTGCACTACAAACCGACCGGCGGGGACTATGATTTTGGTTTCTATTTCTTGAACTACCACGACAAATCGCCGGTGCTGAACCTGAACAATATGGGTTCCGAGTATCAGTGGGAGTTCCTGAAGAACCGGCAACTGTTCGGCGTCAGCATGAATACCCAGATCGGCAACTGGGCCATCGGCTCGGAGCTTTCCTATCGTCCCAGGGATGCGGTGACCCTTTCCGCCTGCTACGGCTCGGGCGGCGCGCTGGACTTTCAGAACAATGGCGCGCTTGTCGCCAACTGTCCGCAGTACATCGACAACAAACGCTATCAGTTCCTCGTGACCGGCATGCTCAACCTGAATCCGAGCGATCACGGCTGGGTGCTTGATCCGCTCGGAGCGGATGGCGGCTTCCTGTCCGTCGAAGCGGTGGTCATCAACTACCCCGGCATCAGCAAGGATAAGCGGATTACGCGCAACATCGGCGGCATGATGGTCGACCAGGTGCCGATGGCGGGTTATCTGATCTTCCTCGACCGCAATACGATCAACGCCGGAACGACGCCGATCGCGGCCGGCGGCGGCACGGCGACTTCCTGGGGTTACACGATCGATTTCAACTGGACCTACGACGGCCGTTTGATTCCGGGCTGGCAGGTCACGCCGGGCGTGACCTTCTCGCACTCGGTCAAAGGCGATACGCCCAGCGTGACGGCGAACTACCTGGAAGGCGCGAAGGCGGCCAACTTCTATGTGATGTTCAATCAGAACCCGACCGTCTGGCAGGCCGGCCTCAACTACGCCACGTATTTCGGCGGCAAGAGCGATCCGCTGCGTCAGGTTTTCAAGGATCGTGATTTCCTCGGAGCCTTCGTTTCCCGCAATTTTTAAGCGCATCTTCCGGGGGGTGAAACACCCTCCCGGGGTTTCTCTGGAACAACATTGCATGGAACAGCCGCCGAGAGGGTCTCCCTTTCCCGGGTGATCGCAAGCGCGCGGCCCAGGTCCATGTTGTAGGGGGTTCATCTTGAACAACCTGGTTTATCGTCTTGAAGTATTTCTTTTCCGGCGGCGCGCCTGGGTCCTGGGTTTTCTCGCCACTTTGACCGCCATCTTCGCGTTTTTCGGCATGAAGTTGCACATGGAAGCCGGTTTCGAAAAACAAATGCCGCAGGGGCACGAGTACATCGAAACCTTCGAGAAATACCGCGACCAGCTCTTCGGGGCCAACCGGCTGACCGTGGTGGTCAAGGCAAAGAATGGGAGCATCTGGGCCAAGGAAGCCTTGGCCAGACTCTACGAGGTGACGCAGGCGGTGATTTACCTGCCGAGCGTGGACCGGCTGGGCGTGCAGTCTTTGTGGACGCCCAACAGCTTCGTCAATGAAATCACTGAAGAGGGCTTCCGGGCTCAGCCGATTATTCCGGGCACGGTGACCGTGGACTCCCTGACGCCGGAAGCGATCGACAGCATCCGCAGCGCCACCAGCGAGGGCGGGTACATCGGCACCCTGGTCAGCCGCGACCAGACCAGCGCGATGATTACCGCCGAATTGGCCGAGGTGAGCCCTACCGGCGAGAAGCTCGACTACATCGCCTACAACAGAATCCTCGAAGAACAGCTCCGCAAGAAATTCGAAGACGCGAATTTCGAGATCCAGATCATCGGTTTCGCCAAGCAGATCGGCGACATTGCCGACGGCGCTTCAGGCGTTCTCGAATTCTGCATCGTGGCCCTGTTGCTGACGGCGCTGGCCGTGTATTGGTACTGCCACTCGCTGCGCTTGACGGTGCTGCCGATCGCCTGCTCCCTGACCTCGCTGGTCTGGCAGTTCGGCACCTTGCGCCTGATGGGCTTCGGCCTCGATCCCCTGGCGGTTCTCGTGCCCTTCCTGGTCTTCGCCATCGGGGTGTCGCATGGCGTCCAGCAGATCAATTTCATCGTGCGCGAAATCGCCCACGGCAAAACCACCGAAGAAGCGGCGCGGCACAGTTTCACCGGCCTCCTGATTCCGGGAACCCTGGCCTTGGTGACGGCTTTCGTGTCCTTCATCACGCTGCTCCTGATTCCGATTCCGATGGTCAAGGAACTCGCGATCATTTCCGCCATCGGCGTGGCCTACAAGATCGTCACCAATCTGGTGATGCTGCCGGTCGCGGCGTCGTATTTCAATTTCACCAAGGAGTACGCCGACAAGGCGATGCTCAAGCGCGAACGGCGCTCGCAATGGCTGCGCGGTCTGGCGCGCGTGGCCGAGCCGCGCAATGCGGTGATCGTCGCCTCGGTGACTGTGGCGATCTTTGCCTTTTCCGTGTGGCAGAGCCGCGATCGCGTGATCGGCACCGTGCAGCCCGGCGCGCCGGAATTGCGCCAGGAAGCCCGCTTCAACCGCGATGCGGTCGCCATCGCCTCTTCTTACGATATGGGGCTGGATTGGCTCACGGTTGTGTTCGAAGCGCCGGAGAATTCCTGCGAGAACGTCGCCATCGGCAAATTCCAGGACGATTTCATCGCCTCGCTCGAATCCGTTCCCGGCATTCAGGCGATCAAGTCCTACTCCGACCAACTGCGCACCTACAGCCAGGGGTACAACGAAGGGAATCCCAAGATGTCGGTGATTCCGATCGACCCGTCGATCACGGCGACCCTGGCGACCGAGATCGCGCGCACCCGCGGCTACGTCAATACCGATTGCAGCATGACGGCCGTGCACCTCTACCTGAAGGACCACAAGGCGACGACCATCAACGGCGTGATCGCGGCGGTCAAGGCGTTCCGCGCCAACAACCAGGAGGCGGGCGTCAAGGTGCGCCTGGCGGCGGGCAACGCCGGCGTCCTGGCGGCCATCAACGACGAGGTGGAACACAGCGAACTGCCGATGATGCTGTACGTCTATGGCGCGATCGCCATCCTCGTGCTGCTCGCCTACCGCGACCTGCGCGCCGTGGTCGCCTGCTGCCTGCCGCTGACCGTCGCCACCTTCATCGGCTACTGGTTCATGAAGGAATTCGAAATCGGCCTGACGGTCGCCACCCTGCCGGTCATGGTGCTGGCGGTCGGCATTGGCGTCGATTACGCTTTCTACATCTACAACCGCCTGCAAATCCACTTGGCCGCGGGGCGCGATATCGTCAAGGCGCTGGAGTTTTCCATCCTCGAAGTGGGCATGGCGACAATCTTCACCGCCATCACGCTCGCCATTGGCGTTGCGACCTGGGCGTTCTCGGAACTTAAATTCCAGGCCGACATGGGTAAATTGCTGGCTTTCATGTTCATGATTAACCTCATCATGGCCATGACCGCCCTGCCGGCTTTCGTCGTGCTGCTGGAGAAGGTTTTCCCGCGCCGCGGCCCGGTGAAAGTACCCGGCATCCTGAATCACTAGGCTGGAGAATCAAGTGAACAAACACATAGCAAGGGCTGCCTGCGTGGCGATTTCCATGCTGCTGAGCCTGGCGGCGTCCGCGCAAACCGATGCCCCGGCGACACCGGGCGTTGTCGAGAAGCCGGCCGTCAAATTCGCCAGCCCGGAACGCAACTCGATGCTGGCGGCGACCTCGGCGGGGGACCGCATCGTGGCGGTCGGAGACCGCGGTGTGATTCTGCTTTCCGAGGATCAAGGCGCAACGTACCGGCAGGCCAAGGACGTGCCGACGCGCGCGACGCTGACCTCCGTCACTTTCGTCGACGACAAAACCGGCTGGGCCGCCGGCCACTGGGGCGTGATCCTGCATACCCAGGATGGCGGAGAAACCTGGCAATTGCAGCGCGACGACCTCGGTAACGATCAGCCCCTGTTTTCCGTATGGTTCAAGGACAACCAGAAGGGATTCGCCGCCGGGCTGTTCTCGCTCCTGCTGACGACCAGCGACGGCGGAAAAACCTGGGAGCAGATCAAGCTTCCGGGGGTGGGAAACAAGCGCGCGGACCTCAACCTGTTCAGCATTTTTCCTGATCGGCAGGGGAACGTACTGCTGACGGGCGAGCAAGGCATGGTTTATCGCTCGCGGGACGGCGGAAAATCCTGGGAAATCATGCAGACGGGCGCGAAAGGCACATTGTGGACCGGACGTGTTCTCGACGACGATTCGATCGTCGTGGCGGGCCTGCGGGGCAATATTTACCGCAGCGCGGACGCCGGCGCATCCTGGACGCGCATCGACGCCCCCAGCAACCGCTCGATTACCGACATGACTCAGATGCCCAGCGGCGACCTGTTGCTGGTGGGCATGGATGGCGTCACCTTGTTGAGCAAGGATCGCGGGGCCACTTTTGACCTCCAGCAGCGCCAGGACCGCGCCTCGCTGACCGCCGTGGTTGCCAATTCGCGAGGGATTCCCTTGTTCTTCTCGCAGTCGGGAGTCGTGAAAGACAATTGATTTCGAGCTTTTGAAAATTTCGAGGTTTGATATGTTGAAAGTTGTACTGGCATACGATGGGTCGCAGCAAGCCAAGAAGGCCATCGACTGTTTATCCTGGTGGCCGGCGAGCAGCCTGAACGTGGTCCTGGTCACGGCGCTGCGGGGTGGTCCGGCCCTGGATGAAGCGGGGAGCGCTGTCGATTGCGATCCCGTGGAAAGAGCGCGCGCGGAAGAAACCCTGGGACTGTTGAAGCAGGATCTGGCGAAGATCGGCGTGGCCGCGACGGCCAAGGTCGTGGCGGGAGACCCGCGCGATATCATCGTTGATGTGGCGACCCAGGTTTCCGCCGATCTCATCCTGACCGGAAGCCGGGGTCTGAATCTGGCCAAGCGCATGTTGCTCGGCTCGGTAAGCTCAGATGTCCTGCAAAACGCGCCTTGCCCCGTATTGCTGGTCCGCTGACTGTAAAAAGCGCCGGTTGATCCGGCGCCTTTTGTTTTCACTCAAACCATCAGGCTGCGTTACCGCTCAGTGCTTTGCAGCATTTTCCAGGTGCGGAATCCGCCGTTCAGATTGCGCACCGACCATCCCTGCTGCTGCAAGTAGCGCTGTCCGATGTAGCCGCGCAATCCGACCTGGCAGTACACGACCAGCGGCACATCTTTCGGCAACTCGGCCGCCAGCGTGCGTAGTTGTGGCAGAGGCAGGTTCCGCGCGCCGGGAATCTGGCCCTGCTTCAGTTCCCCAGGCTGACGGAGGTCGATTAGGATGGCGCCAGCGGATACGGCGGCCTCCAGTTCCTCCGACTCGATGAACGCGGAGAGCCCCGCGACAAGATTCTGCGCCGCCATGCCGGCAAGGTTGACCGGGTCTTTGGCCGATCCATAGGGCGGCGCGTAACTCAGTTCCATCTCGGCCAGGTCGTCGATCGTCATGCGTGCTTGAATCGCAGTTGCCAGCACGTCGAGCCGTTTGTCCACGCCGCTTTCGCCGACGGCCTGCGCGCCGAGCACGCGCCCAGTATCTTCAGCAAACAGCAATTTGAGGCTGATCTGTTTTGCGCCGGGGTAATAACCGGCATGGTCATTTGAATGAATGTAGATCTTGCGATAGGGCATGCCGGCGGCCTTGAGCGCCTTCTCGTTCAGACCCGTCGCCCCCGCCGTCATCTCGAACAGTTTGCAGATGGCCGTTCCCTGCGAACCCCGATAACTGGCCTGCTGGCCAAAAATGACATCCGCCGCAATCCGCCCTTGCCGGTTGGCCGGTCCGGCCAGAGGCAGGACCACCGGGCGGTCGTTGACCACATGCTGAACCTGCACCGCGTCGCCGACCGCATAGATCGCCGGGTCGGACGTCTGTTGCTGCGCATTGACGGCGATCGAGCCGCCGACGCCCAGTGTCAGCCCGGCGTCCTGGGCCAGTTTGTTTTCCGGACGCACGCCGATCGACAGCACCACCAGATCGGTGTCGACTTTGACGCCGGAAGCCAGCACCACTTGCAACTGTGGCTGCGGAACAATGGCCGCCAGACCATCCCCGATGTGCAATTTCACCTGTTGCTTGTGCAGCGTTTCGAGCAAAGGGCCGGTCATTTCCGCGTCCAGCGGCGTCAGGATCTGCGGATCGCGTTCGATTAGCGTGACTTCCAGACCGCGATGCCGCAGGGCTTCGACCATCTCCAAGCCGATGAAACCGGCGCCGACGACACTCACCCGGCGCGCGCCTGAATCCAGCGCGGCCAGTATCCGGTCCATATCGGGAATATTGCGCAAGGTCAGCACGCGCGGATCGTCGATGCCTGGCAGGGGCGGGCGTATCGGGGCCGCGCCCGGGGAGAGAATCAATGCGTCGTATTGCTCGATGTATTCCTGTCCGGTTTGGAGATTACGCACCGTCACCGTTTTCGCTGCGCGATCGATCGCGGTTGCTTCATGCTGCGTGCGTACGTCGATATTGAAGCGGGCGCGCAGGGAGTCTGGCGTATGCAGCAGCAGCGCGTCGCGTTTCTCGATCTCTCCGCCGATGTGATACGGCAGGCCGCAGTTGGCAAAGGACACATAAGGGCCGCGTTCCAGGATGACGATTTCCGCGGCCTCGCTCAAACGCCGCGCCCGCGCTGCGGCCGACGCGCCGCCCGCCACTCCGCCCACAATCACCAGTTTCTTGATCATTGCCATGTTTCTTTTCATCCTTTCTGGAAGAAGCGAAGTAGCCGCATGCCGCCGCAATCGAATGACAGAGGTGTCTTGCATTTGCGCCGGCCAAACAAAATATATTTTTATATAATATTATTTTATAGAATATTCGGCAAGCTGATTTTTGATCGGCCACGTGAATCCAGCACATGCCGGGACGCAGCGCCTGGAGTGCGGGCTTTCGACCTGTAGGGTGGTGAGATCGCGCGGGCGAGAAAAGGGCTTGCGCCTGTGCGCTGAAGCCTATTGCTCCGCGCTTTCTTCCGCACTGGGCTGCGCGCATTTTTTCAGCCGGTAGTTGAGTTGTGGCCGCGTCATGCCGAGCAGACGGGCTGCCGCGGCAAGATTTCCGTTGGCCCGGCGAACCGCGCCGCGCAAAAGTTCCTGCTCGAAAGCGTCGAGTGAAATGCCCGCGTCGAGCACGGTTTGCGTGAGTTGGTGCGCGTTGTCCAGGTTCGATTCGCTCGGGCGCAGTTCGCCTGTATGGTCGATGCTGCTCGCGTAGTCGGGCGGCACTGGGCCGGCGAATAGATGTTCGGTCTCGATCCAGGCGTTTTGCGCCGCGAGTATGACGCCGCGTTCGATGGCGTTTTCGAGTTCGCGTATATTGCCGGGCCAGCTGTGACGTTTCAGGGCACGCAGTGCCTTGTCCGTCATACCGAGGACACGTTTGTCGTGCAGCGAGGAGAAGCGCGCAATCATCGCTTCGACAAGCGGCTGAATGTCGGCGACTCGTTCGCGCAAGGGCGGGATCGTGATCGGGTAAACGTTCAAGCGATAAAACAGATCGCGCCGAAAAGTGCCGGTATTCACTGCGCCAAGCAGGTCGACATTCGTCGCGGCGACGATGCGGACGTTGATCTTGCGGACCTGATCGTCGCCGAGGCGCTCTATTTCGCCTTCCTGTAGCACGCGCAGCAATTTTGCCTGGGCCGAGAGCGGCAAATCTCCGATCTCATCGAGAAAAAGCGTGCCGCCGTCCGCGCGTTCGAATTTGCCTGGCCGGGCGGCATGCGCGCCGGTGTAGGCGCCGCGTTCGACCCCGAAGAGTTCGGATTCGACAAGCTCCAGCGGCAAGGCCGCGCAATTAACGGCGACAAAGGGCGCGCCACGGCGGGGGCTGAGTTCATGCAGGGCGCGCGCAAAGCGCTCTTTCCCGACCCCGGTTTCACCGAGCAGCAGGACGGCGACATTTGTGCCCGCCGCTTTGACAACCAGGTCGTAGGCTTGGCGGAAGCCCGTCGAGCTTCCGATCAGATTGGGGATCGTGCAGGGCGCCGTGAGGCTTTGCCGCAGCGCTTCGACCTGCGCGCGCAGCTCCAGCATCCGAGCGAGGATTGAATCCGCTTCAAAGTAGGGCCTCAGCTCATCCGCATCGGGCCATTCCTCGACCGGCTTGCCTACGATTCGGCAATGCGGCGCTCCCGTCGCGGCACATTCCGTTTCGCGAAACAGGATCAAGCGTCCCATGAATGCGGAGGTGTAACCGGAAGCGTAGCCGATTTGCATCCAGCATACGGGCGAGTCGGATTCACCGAATTCCTGCTCATGGATTTCCGCCTCCCAAGAGTCTTCCCAGATGAATTCTCCGTAGAACTTGCCTTTGTCTACATCGATATCGAGACGGACCGGCGCGACGCGCACATAGCCTTCGAGCATATGCAGTTGAGGGCCGACGACGAAGGCGTCGAGCAATTCTCCCGCGCCGCGAATCTTGCGGGCCAGCTCGGCATCGCGCAGGCCGGAAGCGAAACCCATGCGCGTCAGGATGCGGCGCGCCTGTAGCGCGCCGACCGATCCGAACAGTTCCTTTCTGAGTGCGGAAAACGCCGCCGTGTGCAAAAGCAGCATGCGGTGTTCGCCGAGGTAGATCAGGCCATCATTCGAGCGGAAACGCAGCAATTGACACAGGTCGGAGTTCTCCGGGTAATGGATCTCTGCCAAGTTTTCTCCTTGCCCGTTTCTTTGCTCGAGAGGGGGCTTATACCAGTGCGGCCGCCTCGCCTACGAATCCAACTGTCATTCCGAGGATAAATCACATTATCTCGACGGTGGAAAATAATATCGATATTGCTGATGTGGCGTTTGCACGCGCCAGGCACCACTGGGACGGATTGACCATGCGAGGAAGCAAGGGATGAGCGAACGCTATGTTATTCATGTTGAAGATATTGATGAAGTGTTCCGCTGCGGGGCCGCGCAGGATCTGTTGCGCGCAATGGAAGCCCTCGGGCGGCGCGGCATTCCTGTCGGCTGCCGAGGCGGCGCCTGTGGCGTCTGCAAAGTGCTCGTTACCCAAGGCCGTTACCGCACCCGCAAAATGAGCCGAGCCTGCATTGCCGCAGAGGAAGAGACGGAAGGCGTCGTGTTGGCCTGCAAGCTGTTTCCGCTTAGCGATCTGCGGATTCGTGTGATCGGCAAGATCAGCAAAGCGCTCAAGCTGCCATCCAAAGCGTGATGCACCTAGCTTCCGCATCGATGCGCATGTTCTGTGCGCCTTTCTCCTGTTGCGGTGCGGAAAAGCAAATCGATCAATTGATTACCTCGGAGCGCTCGATTGATCAATTGGTAAAGACTTTCAAGTTTGACGACTTGGTTTTAATCTCGATAAAAATAATTTTTGTCGAAATTTCAAGCGCTTGATGAAATTGGGCACAAAATTTGATTGATAGCAGCCGGACGCAGACTCAAAGCATCAAATCAGCAGGATGGTAGCAATGGCCGGGAATACAGCGGAGTTCAACTCCGCATGAGGTCAACGCGAACGATTGGGCATGGCGTCTGCATTAAGTACCCCACCAGCGCTTTCGCTGATGGGCATAAAACAAAGGAGACAAATTCATGCACATCGATTTGCGAACGGTGTCGATCAAACCGTTGCGCCAAACCTTCGACCATGTGGCCCGGCGGATTGGAGCAGATAAGCCGGCCAGCCGTTACCAGGAAGGAAGTTTCGACCTTCAGGCGACGACAAACTTTCATTACCGCCCGACCTGGGATCCCGATCACAAATTGTTCGATGCGTCGCGCAGCGCGATCCGCATGGCGGACTGGTATGCCTTCCGCGACCCGCGCCAGTTTTACTATGGCGCCTACACCTTGGCGCGCGCCAAGCAGCAAGATGCCGCCGAAGCCAATTTCGATTTCGTTGAATCACGCCAGCTTGCGGACGCGCTGCCGGATGAATTGAAAGCGCAGGCGCTGGCCTTGCTTTTACCGTTGCGCCATGTTGCTTGGGGCGGCAATACGAACAACGCCGCGATCTGCGCGTATGGCTACGGCACGACCTTCACGCAGCCCTGCATTTTTCATGCGCTCGACCATCTGGGAATCGCCCAATATCTGACACGCATCGGCTTGTTGTTTGGCGACACCGAAGCGCTTGCGGAGGCCAAGCGTGCGTGGCTGGAGGACGAACGTTGGCAGGGTTTGCGCCGTTATGTTGAAGACAGCTTCGTGATCAAAGACCCGTTCGAGCTGTATGTCGCCCAAAACGTCGCGCTCGATGGATTGCTCTACGCCCTGGTCTACGAAACGCTGGTCGACGATGTGCTGGCCACGCGCGGCGGCACCACGCTTGCATTGCTGACGCAGTTCATGACCGAGTGGTTTGCCGAAACGCGCAAATGGGTCGATGCCACGCTCAAAACCGCGGCGGCGGAATCGGCTGAAAACAAGGCGCAGCTCGAAAAATGGCTCCGTCTCTGGGGCGAGCGCGCCGCGGCGGCGCTGTTGCCGATCGCGCGGATCGTTCCCGACCTGGACAGCGATGCCGTCATGAGCGATGTCGTCCAGCAGTTCAACGCCCGGCTCGCCAAAGCCGGCCTTTCCCTCTGAGGTGCGCCGATGTCTACCGTATTTATTGCGCTGCAAGCTAATGAGGATGCGCGTCCGATCATCGAGGCGATCTGTGCCGACAACCCGCATGCCGTGCTCAACGAAGCGCCGGGGATGGTGAAGATCGATGCCGAAGGCCGGCTCGTGGTGCGCCGCAGTTCGATCGAAGAGCGGCTTGGGCGCGCATTCGATCTGCAGGAGCTGCAAGTCAATCTGATCACGCTCTCCGGCCACATCGACGAAACCGAAGACGAATTCACGCTGAGCTGGAACGCCTGAAGCGGCGGGAGGAGAACCATTATGGATATGCAGGCAACAAAGAAAAAGCTGAACCTCAAAGAAAAATACCGGGCGATGACACGCGACCTGGACTGGAACCCGAGCTACCAAAAGCTTGAGGATATCTACCCGTATGCGAGCTACGAAGGCGTCAAGATCCACGATTGGGAAAAGTGGGAAGACCCGTTCCGTCTGACGATGGATGCGTACTGGAAATATCAGGCCGAGAAAGAGCGCAAGCTCTATGCGATCATCGACGCCTACGCGCAAAACAACGGCCACTTGAACGTCACCGATGCGCGCTATTTGAATGCCATCAAAATCCTGCTCACGGGCGTGACACCGCTGGAATACATGGCGCACCGCGGTTTTGCCCATGCCGGGCGCCAGTTCCCCGGCGCGGGGCCGCGCGTGGCGTGCCTGATGCAGTCGCTCGATGAAATTCGCCACGCGCAGACCCAGATCCACTCGCTGTCGAATTACAACAAGTTCTACAACGGCTTCCACGAATTCACGCATATGTTCGAACGCGTGTGGTTCCTCTCCGTGTCGCGTTCCTTCTTCGACGATGCCGTTTCCGCAGGGCCTTTCGAATTCATCGTCTCGATCGGCTTCTCGTTCGAATATGTGCTGACGAATCTGCTCTTCGTGCCCTTCGTCTCGGGCGCCGCCTACAACGGCGACATGGGGACGATGACATTTGGCTTCTCGGCGCAGTCAGACGAGGCGCGGCATATGACGCTGGGCTTGGAGGCGATCAAGTTCATCCTCGAACAGGACCCGGCGAACGTGCCGATCGTGCAGCGCTGGATCGACAAGTGGACCTGGCGCGGCTATCGCGTGCTGACGCTCGTCGCGATGATGATGGACTACATGCTGCCCAAGCGGATCATGAGCTGGAAAGAGGCGTGGGAAGTCTATTTCGAAGAAAACGGCGGCGCCCTGTTCAAGGATCTGGCGCGCTACGGCATTCGTCCGCCGAAGTGGCTCGACCAGATCGCGCAGGATAAGGATCACATCTCCCATCAGGCATGGTGCACGTTCTACAACTACGCGCTGGCGGCCAATTTCCACACCTGGATTCCGTCCGAGGAAGAAATGGATTGGCTGGCGCGCAAGTATCCGAATAGTTTCGACAAATACTATCGGCCCCGTCTCGAATACTGGCGCGAGCAAGCCGCGCAAGGCAATCGCTTCTACAACAAAACGCTGCCGATGCTGTGCCAGACCTGCCAGATTCCGATGCTGTTCACCGAGCCGGGCGACCCGACGAAGATCTGCTACCGCGAGGCCGATTACAAAGGCGAGAAGTATCACTTCTGCTCGGACGGCTGCAAGGAAATTTTCGAAAACGAGCCGGAGAAATACATTCAGGCTTGGCTCCCTGTGCATCAGGTCTACCAAGGCAACTGCTTCCCCGAAGGCACCGATCCAACTGCCGAAGGTTTCGACCCGCTGGCCGCGGTGCTGCGTTACTACCATCTCGAATCCGGCCGCGACAACCTCGATTTCGAAGGTTCGGAAGACCAGCGGAATTTCGCGGCCTGGCGCGGTCAGGCGACGACGAATGCTTAAAAAACTGGAGACATGACATGAGCGTTGCCGCAATCAAAAAATACGAGTTTGCGCCTGCCGACTCGGTGGATAAGTTTCATGGCGCCCAGTTGCTGTATGTGGGCTGGGAAGACCATTTGATGTTCTGTGCGCCATTTGCGTTCCCATTGCCGCCGAACATGCCCTTCGCCGCGCTGCTCGAACAGGTATTGCCACCCGTATACGGCTACCACCCGGATTTTGCGCGGGTCGATTGGGCCAAGGCCGAATGGTTCAAGTCCGGCAAACCCTGGCGGCCGGATGCCTCCAAATCGCTGGCCGAAAACGGTTTGCGCCATAAGGACGTGATTCGTTTCCGCACCCCGGGCTTGACCGGCATCGCGGGGTCTTGCAGTTGATTCACAGGTATCGATCCGGCGGCGTGGTGCCGCCGGAGTTTGGGATGGGCAAGCGATGAGTTTTGAACTGACGATCGAACCCTTGGGCCAGTGTATCGAGGTCGAGGATGAGCAGACGATTCTCGATGCCGCCTTGCGCGCCGGGGTCTGGTTGCCGCATGCGTGCTGTCATGGCTTGTGTGCGACATGCAAGATCACAGTGCTCGAAGGCGAGGTCGAGCATGGGGAAGCATCGAGCTTTGCGCTGATGGATTTCGAGCGCGACGAAGGCAAGGCGCTCGCATGTTGCGCGCGTCTGCAATCCGATGTGGTGATTGAGGCCGAGATCGACGCGGAGCCCGATGCGGAAATCATCCCCGTGCGCGATTTCGACGGCAGCGTGCAGCACATCGAAGCGCTGACGCCGAGCATCAAAGGCGTGGTCATCGAGCTGGACGAGCCGATGCACTTTCAGGCGGGCCAGTATATCAATCTGGAAATCGCTGGCGAAGCCTGCTCGCGGGCATTCTCGATCGCGAATGCGCCGGCCGACGGACGGCGCATCGAGCTGAACATCCGGCGTGTGCCGGGCGGCGTGGGAACGGGCTGGGTGCACGAACGGCTTGCGCTTGGCGACAGGGTGCGCCTGTCAGGGCCGTATGGCTGCTTCTTCGTGCGTAAATCGCTGCCGGAGCCAGTCATCTTCATGGCGGGCGGCTCCGGCCTTTCGAGCCCGCGCGCAATGATTTTCGACTTGCTTGCAAAGCATGATACCCGGCTCATGACGTTGGTTTACGGACAGCGCACACGCGCGGAGCTGTACTACCACGAGGAATTTCTCGCACTGGCGGCCGCGCATCCGAACTTTCGCTATGTCCCCACGCTGTCCGACGAAGCGGTCGAATCGGATTGGAATGGATTACGCGCTTATGTGCATGAGGCCGCGCAAGCCCATTTCGGCGGTGACTTCCGCGGCCACAAAGCCTATTTATGCGGACCGCCGCCGATGATCGACGCCTGCATCACCACGCTCATGCGCGGTAGGCTTTTCGAGAACGATATTTACACCGAGAAGTTTTTTTCGGCGGCGGATGCGCAGCAGGTTAGGAGTCCCCTTTTCAAGCGGATTTAGAGCCGCTTTTAAGCAGAGTTATTGAATTCGGCGTCGGCTTCGGACGAACGATCTGGACCGGCATATTTTCAAGGAGGAGGAAATCATGGCTATAACCGGAGTGATGCGTCCAGGCCACGCGGCGATTCGCGTCCTGGATCTGGAGGAAGGCATCAATCATTACAAAAACGTTCTCGGCTTGATCGAAACCGGGCGGGATAAACAGGGGCGGGTGTACTTCAAGGCATGGGATGAGCGGGATCACAACAGCGTGATCATCCGCGAAGCCGATTCGGCGGGGATCGATTTCTTCGGCTTCAAAGTGGCCGACAAGGCGACCCTGGAAAAACTCAATTCCGATCTCCGCGCATATGGCGTGCAGACCGAGCGGATTCCCGCTGGAGAAATGCTGGAAACGGGCGAGCGTGTCCGCTTCGAGGCGGCTTCCGGCCATGTGTTCGAGCTGTATGCCGAAAAGACGGATATCGGTTCGGCGCAGACCTACACCAATCCGCCGCCGTGGACCGCCGAGGCCGAACGCGGGATCGCCCCGGTGCGCATGGACCACTGCCTGCTCTACGGGCCGGATATCGAAAAGGTGCAGAAACTCTTTGTGGACGTGCTGGGCTTTTATCTGGTCGAGCGCGTGCTGATGGAAGACGGCAAGACCGATCTCGCAATCTGGCTTTCCTGCTCGATCAAGGCGCATGACATCGCCTTCGTGCGCCATCCCGAACCGGGCAAGCTGCACCATGTCGCCTTCCTGCTCGAAAGCTGGGAGAAGGTGCTGCGCGCCGCCGACATCATGTCGATGAACAAAGTGTCGATCGACATTGGCCCGACGCGCCACGGCGTGACACGCGGCACGACGATTTATGCCTTTGATCCCTCCGGCAACCGCTTCGAAACTTTCTGCGGCGGTTATCAGTGCTACCCGGACGGGAAGCCGATCACCTGGACCTGGGACGAAGTTGGCACGGGTATCTTCTATCACGACCGCAAGCTGAATGAGCGCTTTTTGGACGTGGTTTCCTGAACGGCGCACGGCATGCGGGCGGTGCCGTGCGCCGTCCGTATGCCGTGTTTAACGTTCGGACGCGGATGGATGCATGAAAAAGTCTTCCGGCATTTGCTTGATCGCATCGAGTGTGCGCAGCACATGCTCGGTCAGGATCGAGGTCGCCCGCGTTGTGTCGCGTGCGAGCGTGGTGTCGAAGAGCGCTTTGTGCTCGGCGTGGACATCGCGCGCGATCGGGTGACGAAAGAGGCTGATGCGCCGGTAGCGTTCGGACTGTTGATAGAGGATGTGCTGAAAGTGAGCGATCCGGTTGGAGGGACAGGCGGCGATCAGGGCCTCATGGAAGCCGCGGTTTCTTTGTTCCCATTCCTCCGTCGCGCTGCCTTGTTCGGCCAGTTTTTCTTCGGCTTTCGACAAGCGATGGAAAGCCGCGACCAGCGCCGCTTCCCAGGCGTCGTCGCCGTATGTGATCGACTGGCGCAAAGCTTCGCTTTCGAGCAGCACGCGCGTGCGGGTGATGTCCTCGAAGTCCGCGACCGAAATCGACGCGACGCGAAAGCCGCGCTGCCCCTGGGCGACGACCAGCGCGTCGGTGACGAGAAGCTGCAAAGCTTCGCGGAGCGTGCCCGCGCCAACTTCGTACTGATCCTTCAAATGTTCAACGCGCAGTTTCTCGCCTGGAGGACGAACGCCTTCAATGATGTCGCGGCGCAATTTCTTATAGGCTGCTTCGACCAGAGTCTTGGGGCCCGATGCATCGGTGGCGTCATTGGATGGAGTCAGTGTGTTATGCATGGCAAAGGTGGAACGGCTGAACTTATATCGATTTTAGTTGAGCAGCTATTCGACGTCGAGCAAAAATCTCGAGAAATAATATTGACATCGAGATAATGTTTTAATATCGTGCATTGTCCGTGTGATGCGGAGCAGAGCAGTAACGGAAAGGAATCCGGCAATGGAAATCGCAGTGACACAGAGCACCGTATCCTGGCAGGCCGCCCATGCGGCAACCGAAGCAGCGGTCCGGCATGCCGAAAAAATCGGCGTCAAGATCAATGTCGCGGTCAGTGATGCCGCCGGGAATCTCGTCGCTTTTCTGCGCATGCCGGGGGCTTTCCCCCAATCGATACAAATCGCGCTCGATAAAGCCTACACCGCGGGCGGTTTCGGTTTTCCCACGGCGGATTGGATGAGCATGATCGGCCATAGCGAAGCGATGAAGCTTGGTTTTTCCGCGCAGCCGCGGCTGATCGTGTTTGGCGGCGGCTTACCTATTCGCGTGGGCGGAACGCTGGCCGGCGGAATCGGCGTGTCGGGCGCGTCCGAACAGCAGGACGAAGCGTGCGCGCGGGCGGGGCTCGCCGCGATCGGTGCCGACTCGCCGCTTTAGGAGAAAAATGACAATGAAGCAGATCCACAATTTCATCAACGGCGAGTTCGTCGCGACTGGGAAAACGTTCGATAAGCGTTCTCCGCTCGATAACGCAATCATCGCCAAGGTTCACGAAGCCGGCCGCGGTGAAGTCGATGCGGCGGTGGCGGCCGCGCGCGCGGCGCTGGCGGGCCCGTGGGGCAAACTGACGGTGGCCGAACGCGTGGATCTGTTGTATGGCGTGGCGGACGGGATCAATCAGCGTTTCGACGAATTCCTCGCGGCTGAATGTGCCGATACCGGCAAGCCGATGAGTCTTGCACGGCATCTCGATATTCCGCGCGGCGCGGCGAATTTCAAAATCTTCGCCGACGTGATCAAAAACGTGCCGACCGAATGCTTCGAGATGGCGACGCCGGATGGGCGCGGTGCGATGAATTACTCCGTGCGCCGTCCGGTTGGCGTCGTCGGCGTGATCTGCCCGTGGAACCTGCCGCTGCTGTTGATGACATGGAAAGTCGGACCCGCGCTCGCATGCGGCAATGCCGTCGTCGTCAAACCGTCCGAGGAAACGCCGCAGACGGCAACCTTGCTCGGCGAGGTCATGAACGCGGTTGGCATTCCGAAGGGCGTGTACAACGTTGTGCATGGCTTCGGCCCGAATTCGGCCGGTGAATTCGTCACCACGCATGCGCGAGTCGATGCGATTACCTTTACGGGTGAAACGCGTACCGGCGCCGCGATCATGCAAGCGGCGGCGAACGGCGGGCGTCCCGTGTCGCTCGAAATGGGCGGCAAGAATCCCGCGATCGTGTTCGCCGACTGCGATTTCGACGCCGCGATCGAAGGCACGCTGCGCTCGGTTTTTGCCAATTGCGGCCAGGTCTGTCTCGGCACCGAACGCATTTACGTCGAGCGGCCGATCTTCGAGCGTTTCGTGGCGGCGCTCAAGCGCGGTGCGGAAGGCTTGAAGATCGGGCCGCCGGAAGATGCCACGACCGGCATCGGGCCGCTGATTTCGCGCGAACACCAGAGCAAGGTGCTGTCCTATTACAAACGCGCCGCGGAGTTGGGGGCCACCGTAGTTACCGGCGGCGGCGTGCCCGAGATGCCCGAGCACCTTAAGGATGGCGCGTGGGTTCAGCCGACGATCTGGACCGGGCTGGACGACGACTCTCCGATCGCGCGCGAGGAAATCTTCGGCCCGTGCACTTTGATTCAGCCTTTCGACGGCGAGGACGAAGTGATCCGCCGCGCCAACGATACGCAGTACGGCCTGGCATGCTCGATCTGGACGCGCGATCTGGCGCGCGCGCATCGCATCGCGCCGCAGATCGAAGCCGGTCTGGTGTGGGTAAACTCGTGGTTCCTGCGCGATCTGCGCACGCCGTTCGGCGGCGCCAAGCAATCGGGTATCGGCCGCGAAGGCGGTGTGCACTCGCTTGAGTTCTACACCGAACTCAAGAACATCTGCATCAAGCTGTAAGAACCTGTTCAGAATCTGTCGCGAGAGGCTGTCAGCGGGGCGAAGAGCAGCGCAGGAACCGGAGTTTATAAGTGATAAATGAGGATTCCGAGCAGCGCATGAGCTCCGATCACAGCCTCGCAGCAAGATTATGAGCAGGTTCAAATGAACGTCACGTCTGAATTGAGAGAGCTTTCATGAACGAAGAACGCATCAGCCAGCTTGGTCTGGAGCTTTACCAGGCATTGCTCAAGCGCGAGATGGTGACGCCGCTGAGCGAGCGCCATCCCGAAATCACGATCGAAGACGCCTACCGCATTCAGCAGCGCATGATCGCGTGCCGCCTTGAAGCCGGTGAGCGCATCGTCGGCAAGAAGATCGGCGTCACCGCGAAAGCGGTGATGGATATGCTCAGCGTGTATCAGCCCGACTTCGGCATGCTGCTCGACGGCATGCTTTACAACGAAGGCGAGGCGATTGCCGCGGATACGCTGATCCAGCCGAAGGCTGAGGGTGAAATCGCGTTTGTCCTGAAAAAAGACCTGTGCGGCCCCGGTGTCACCGCGGCGGATGTGCTCGCCGCCACGCAAGGCGTGATGACCTGTTTCGAGATCGTCGATTCGCGTATTCGCGATTGGAAGATCAAGATTCAGGACACGGTTGCGGACAACGCCTCGTGCGGGGTTTTCGTGCTGGGCGAGCGTCTCGTCGATCCGCGCGATGTCGACCTCAATACCTGCGGCATGGTGCTCGAAAAGAACGGTGAAATCGTCGCCACCGGCGCGGGCGCGGCGGCGCTCGGCGGGCCCGCGAATGCCGTGGCCTGGCTCGCGAACACGCTTGGCCGTCTGGATATTCCCTTGCGCGCCGGTGAAGTGATTCTGTCCGGCTCCCTGGCCGCGATGGTGCCGGTCAAAGCGGGCGACAACCTGCGTGTGAGCATCGGCGGTATCGGCGGCTGTTCGGTCCGCTTCGTTTGATTTGCAGGAGATTCTGGCAATGAGTAAGAAAATCAAATGCGCGCTGATCGGTCCCGGCAACATCGGCACCGATCTGCTCGCCAAACTACAGCGTAGCCCGGTACTGGAGCCGGTCTGGATGGTCGGCATCGATCCGGAGTCGGATGGGCTCAAGCGCGCGCGCGAAATGGGCATCAAGACCACGGCCGAAGGTGTCGATGGCCTGTTGCCGCATGTGCAGGCCGACGGGGTGCAGATCGCCTTCGACGCCACGAGCGCCTATGTGCATGCCGAGAACAGCCGCAAGCTCAACGCGCTCGGCGTGCTGATGATCGACCTCACGCCGGCCGCGATCGGCCCCTACTGCGTGCCGCCGGTGAACCTCAAGGATCACGTCGGCCGTCGCGAGATGAACGTCAACATGGTCACCTGCGGCGGGCAGGCGACGATTCCGATGGTGGCGGCGGTAGCGCAGGTGCAGAAGGTCAAGTACGGCGAAATCGTCGCGACGGTATCAAGCCGCTCGGCCGGCCCCGGCACGCGCAAGAACATCGACGAATTCACCCGCACCACGGCCGGCGCGATCGAGCGGGTCGGCGGCGCGGAAAAGGGCAAGGCGATCATCATCATCAATCCGGCCGAGCCGCCGCTGATGATGCGCGATACGGTGCATTGCCTGACCGAGACGGAGCCGGACCGGGCCAAGATCACCAATTCGATCTACTCCATGATCCGCGAAGTGCAGAAGTACGTGCCGGGTTACAGACTCGTCAACGGGCCGGTGTTCGACGGCAATCGCGTTTCCGTATTTATGGAAGTCGAAGGGCTCGGCGATTACCTGCCCAAGTACGCCGGTAATCTCGACATCATGACCGCCGCCGCCGCGCGCACCGCCGAAATGTTCGCCGAGGAAATCCTCGCCGGGCGTCTCACCCTCGCACCGACCGCCGCGGCCTGAAAGGAATAATCATGACGAATTTGCACGGCAAGCACATCACTTTGCACGATATGACCTTGCGCGACGGCATGCATCCGAAACGGCATTTGATGAGCCTGGAGCAGATGACCTCGATCGCCCAGGGGCTCGATGCGGCCGGCGTACCCTTGATCGAAGTCACGCACGGCGACGGCCTGGGCGGCAGCTCGGTCAACTACGGCTTCCCCGCGCACAGCGACGAGGAATATCTCTCCGCCGTGATTCCGCTGATGCAGCGCGCGAAAGTGTCCGCGCTGCTGCTGCCGGGAATCGGCACGGTCGACAATTTGAAAATGGCGCACGATCTGGGCGTCAGCACGATCCGGGTCGCCACGCATTGCACCGAGGCCGACGTCTCCGAGCAGCATATCGGCCTCGCACGCAAGCTCGGCATGGATACGGTCGGCTTCCTCATGATGAGCCACATGAACAGCCCGGAGGGCCTGGTCAAACAAGCGCTGCTGATGGAAGGCTATGGCGCCAACTGCATCTACATCACCGACTCCGCAGGCTATATGCTGCCCGACGACGTGACGGCGCGCATCGGCGCCGTGCGCCAGGCGCTCAAACCCGAGACCGAGCTTGGCTTCCACGGTCACCACAATCTCGCGATGGGCGTCGCAAATTCGATTGCCGCGATTGCTGCCGGCGCGACACGTATCGACGCCGCTGCCGCGGGGCTCGGCGCGGGCGCGGGGAATACGCCGCTGGAGGTTCTCGTCGCGGTGTGCGAGCGCATGGGCATCGCGACCGGCGTCGATGTCTGGAGGATTCAGGATGTGGCCGAGGATCTGGTCGTTCCGATCATGGACTTTCCGATTCGCATCGACCGCGATGCGCTCACGCTGGGCTATGCGGGCGTGTATGGCTCCTTCCTGCTGTTCGCCAAGCGCGCCGAGAAGAAGTACGGCATTCCCGCGCGCGACCTGCTGGTCGAGCTGGGGCGGCGCGGCATGGTCGGCGGCCAGGAAGACATGATCGAAGATACGGCGCTGACGATGGCGCGTGAACGCGGCCTGTCGCCCGCGCAGGCTGTTTGAGGAAACATCAGCATGGCACTCGATAAAAACACCATTGCACGGCTGGCTGAACATCTCGAGAACTGCGAGCTGGAGGCCAGGGACACGCCCAAAATCACCGACGCGCATCCCGATATGGATTGGGACGATGCGTATGCGATTCAGGATGCGATCCTCCAACGCAAGCTCGCCCGCGGCGCGCGTGTCGTGGGCCTTAAGGCAGGTCTAACCTCGCATGCGAAGATGAAGCAGATGGGCGTGGATACGCCGGTCTTCGGCTTCCTCGCCGACTATTTCAGCGTGCCGGAAGGCGGTGTGGTCAAGTGTTCCGAACTGATTCATCCCAAGGTCGAACCCGAAATCGCGTTCGTGACCAAGGCGCCGCTCAAGGGGCCGGGCTGTCATGTCGGCACGGTGCTCGCGGCAACGGATTTCGTGCTGCCCGCGATCGAGATCATCGACAGCCGTTATCGCGATTTCAAATTCGACTTGAAGAGTGTGATTGCCGACAACTGCTCCTCAAGCCGCTTCGTCGTCGGCGGCGCGATCGGTGACGCTAGGAAACTCGATTTGCGCACGCTTGGCGTCGTGCTTGAAAAAAACGGCGAGCCGGTCGCTTTCGGCGCGGGTGCTGCGGTGCTCGGCCATCCGGCCACCGCGATTGCGATGCTGGCCAACCGGCTCGGCGCGCGCGGCGAGGAAATTCCGGCGGGGACGCTGATCCTTTCGGGCGGGATCACGGAAGCGGTCGCGGTCGGGCCGGGCGATGCGATTACGCTCAGGGCTCAAGGGCTGGGGAGTGTCTCGGTGCGTTTCGAGTAATTCCATTTCTCTTTCAACCGATTACTTTGTCGGCTTCGCTTGCCGTACTACAGTACTGTCTGCGCTTCGCCTTCGCGTACTCGATTGAAATAGAAACGGAATAAAACCTATCGCTATTTTTGGAGTGAGTGATCGCTATGCCATTCGCAACCATTCAGTTAATAGAAGGCCGCACGCCGGAGCAGAAACGCGCGGTGATCGAAAAAGTGACGCAAGCGCTGGTCGAAGCGGTTGGGGCACCGCAGCAAAGCATTCGTGTTTTGATTCAGGAAGTCCCGAGCGCCCATTGGGGCATCGGCGGTGTGCCCGCGCAGGATTTAGGGCGCTGAAATCAAACAAACACAGACACGTTCAAGTGTCTGTGTTTGTGATGGGCGGAGATTTAGAGCTTACGCGGCAACGGCCCGCTGCTGCGCCTTTGCGGCCTGCTCGGGCACGGAAACTTTGGGTTCCGTGTGCGTTGTGCTGGAGTTCTGTATCTGTTCCAGGTAGTTGAGCACACTGAGGCTTGCGCGTTCCATTTGCTCGATTTCGGCCAAGGCTGTTTCGAGTTGATCGTGGAGAACGGCATGCACGGCGGCGGCGCCGTGACGATGCACGCGCTTATGCGGCTCTTCGACTTCCTTGAAGCCGGGAAGATGTGCGTAGCACTGATGGCCTTCTCCTTCGTAATACCACTTGCCGAGCCGGCACTGCATGTGGGAGGCGAAGTCTTTTTCTTCCTTTTCCGACAAGCCCATTGCCACGCGATAGACCTCGAATTTGAAGAGCAGGTGGTCGATCTTTGTAACTTCCACGAATGAGCGGAGCGCGGAACCGGAAATCACCTCTTGCATATCGTGTGCGCGCACTTCGAGGGAGTGCATCGATTGCTTGGCTTCCATGCCAGCCTGACTGTTTTCCGCCGCGGCATTGGCGAGGAAGAGAATGCCTTCGCTCGCATTGTGGGTATCGGCCTGAATCGCGCCGACCAGACGTTCGATTTCCCCCGTGGCGCTGGTGGTGCGTTCGGCGAGCTTGCGTACTTCGTCGGCGACCACGGCGAAGCCGCGCCCGCTTTCTCCCGCGCGCGCGGCTTCAATGGCGGCGTTGAGGGCGAGCAGGTTGGTCTGATCCGCGATGGCGCGAATCAGTTTGACGATACCGCCGATTTCGGAAGTTCTTTCGGACAGGGTTCGAATCGCATCGGCTTTTTCGTTCGATTGCGAGGCGAGCTCGTTGAGGTTCTGCGAGATCTTCTCGACCAAGGCCCCGTTTTCAATTGAAACCTCTGCCGTATGGCCTGCCTCGTCACGCTCTTCCGCCATGTTGTGCGCCAGCATCGCCAGACTTTTCTGGGATTCGCCGATCGATTGGCTGAAGGTTTGCAGGTTTGCGCTCAGGCCCTGGAAAAAATGCAGTTGAGCTTTTGTCGTTTCGGTTTCTCGTTCGGCAGCCTGCTGCGCGGTTTTGGCATTCGAGAGCTCGGCTTTGAGCGCAGAGATTTCCGCTTCAAATGCATTGGCCTGAATGCTTGGAGTCTGATGCTGTTTGAACAAGTGAAACATTTTTTTCCTTTCCTTGGAACCGATGGTTTTTAGGTTTATCGGAATAAAAATGAAAAACTGAAATTGTGGACCTAGCATTTTGATTTTAGTCGGCCAGTGGCGCTCGTGTATCGGCCGCTGCGGTCGGGTACGCATCCTGTGTTGTAAAGACTGCACGACGGCCGCCCGTGGATTTTGCGTAATACATGGCGCGATCCGCATGTTGCAGCAATTCTTCCCCCGTTTCTCCGTCTCTCGGAAAGAGCGCGATGCCGATCGATACGCCGAGCAGATAGCTGCGCTGATCCGAATAAACCGGCTCATGCACGGCTTCGATAAGTTTATTGGCGAGCGTCAAGCAGGCTGCGGGCGAGTCGACCTCGGGCAGCAACACGACGAATTCGTCTCCGCCAAGACGCGCAACCGTGTCGCTGCCGCGCACGATCAGCCGCAGCCGATGCGCGACCGTGGCGAGCACGGCGTCGCCGACCGAATGGCCGTCGGTGTCGTTGATGATTTTGAAGTCGTCCAGATCGAGCAGCATCAGCGCAACCAGCGAGCCGTGCCGCTGCGCCAGTATGATTGCCTGCTCAAGCCGGTCGGCAAGTAGGCGCCGGTTGGGCAGGCCGGTCAGCGCATCGTGATAGGCCAGATGCCGGTAGCGTTCGGCGTTGCGAAGCTGTTCGCTGATGTCGACGCAAATGCCGTGATAGCCGAGGAACTTTCCTTCCGCATCGAACATCGGCGTTCCACTTGCCGAAAACCAATGGCGCTCGTGCATATCGTCGCGCAATTGAAAAGCGAAATCGCGGAACGTTTCCTGTCGTTCGCACTGGCTTCTGTGATGCGCCCATTGTTCTGCGCTGACGCCTTCGATCGTCGCGGCCTCCCAAGGGGGCTGGCCAATCGCTTTGCGCATTATCGCTTGCAGCCATTTAAGCTGCGCGCCCGAAACGTGTGTGATGCACAGCGCCGCGTCGGATTCCCAGTAGATATCGGAGGACATCGCGATGAGTTTGCGGAAACGCTCTTCGCTGGCGCGTAATGCCGCCGCGGCGGCCAGCCGATGGGTGATGTCGGCGCCGACCCAGACCATTCCCGCAGCGAGATCGGCGGGGTCGATGGCTCGCCCAGTCAGTTCCGCCCAAAAGGTCTCGCCATTGCGACGACGTAATTGGGCTTCGTAGCGATAAGGCTTATTTTCCTTGCTCGCCGCTTGCGCGGCTTCGGCGTGGCGCTTCCACGTCGCCACGTCGGCATGCCAGATCCACATCGGACTGCCGGCCGCCTCCCACTCGGAGACTTGCATCAACTCGGCAAAGCGCCGGTTGCATTTAAGGATGTAGTCCTCTTTGACAAATAGGATCGCTTCGGCCGATGTGTCGAAGATGACTTGCTGTTCCTGCGCCGTCGCGTCGCTTTCCATCTGCCGCTGCAGGGTATCGAGCAGGGTGCGATGCAGGGAATCATGCTGGGCGAGCAGGATCAGCATGAACAGCACGATGCCCCAGCCGGTGAGCGGAAGCGCTGCGAGCGGGGCGATGATGAAATGCGTCGCGGGCGGGCCGAGCGCGGGAAAAAGAAAGGCCAGGAACGATTTCCGGCTGGCTGCGAGCACGGCGACATTGGCGGTGGCGATGGCCATGACGAGCAACGCGAAAAGCACCTGTAACGATTGTTCCCCGTCCGGATGGATCGCCGTGGCAATGCTGCCCCAGCCGACGCCGGAAAAGGCGGAGCGCAGTGCATGCAGCCATTCCAATGTATCGGCTTGGTTGGGGCTCAAAGCCGGCGCTTCCATGCGTTTCTGGAACCAGAAGTTCGATAACGTGAGCGGCAGCATGATCGCGCACCAGCCCAGCGTGAAGCCGGGCGATTTGAAAAGGGCAAGTCCGAGCGCGGTGATCAGCACGCCCAAAACGCCAGCGAAGCCCGCCGAGCGGCAGCCCCGGCCGAGCAGCGCGATGCGCGCGAGCAGTACGCGTCGTTGTGGAACGAAATCGGGGTGAGTTAAGGTTTCGGCTGTAGTAGGCATAGCTGTTGGTACACTCCTGCCGACTGTCCAGAATTTCAAGCGTATGGCGCAAGTTTCCGCGAATTTGAATCGATGCGTGGCCTTTCCGCACTATGTCGGCCGGTTTGCGCCTTCGCCGACGGGGCCGCTGCATTTCGGCTCGGTTGTCGCCGCGCTCGGTAGCTGGCTCGATGCCCGGGCGGTGGGCGGCCGCTGGCTCGTGCGAATTGAAGATGTCGATACGCCGCGTGTAGTTCCCGGGGCGGCAGAACAAATTTTGCGAGATCTCGGGCGTCTCGGGCTGGAGTGGGACGCCGAGCCGGTCTGGCAAAGCCGTCGCGGCAGCCGTTACCGGGTGGCGTTCGATGCGCTCGACCAGGCCGGCCGCATTTTCCCTTGCGCCTGTTCGCGGCGCGAGATCGGAGATTCGCAGCTCGCGCGCGACGGCTCGCGCCGCTATCCCGGCTCCTGCCGCAACGGCCTCGCGCCGGGTCGTGTGGTGCGCGCGTGGCGCGTACGCAGCGAGCCCGGTGAAGTGTGTTTCGACGATGCGTTACAGGGCCGGGTGTGCGAGGACGTCGAACGCGACGTCGGCGATTTCGTCCTGCTACGCGGTGATGGCGTATTCGCCTATCAGCTCGCCGTGGTGGTCGACGATGCGGAGCAAGGCGTGACGGATATCGTGCGCGGCGCGGACTTGCTCGATTCGACGCCGCGCCAGATTTTTCTCCAGCGCTTGCTCGGCTATCCGCAGCCGCGCTATCTCCATCTGCCCGTCGCAACGAATCCGGCGGGAGAAAAGCTTTCCAAACAGACGCTCGCGCGCGCCGCGTCCCTGGCGAATTCGGGTGAGTTATTGCGGGCCGCGCTGGTATTTCTTGGGCAAGCGCTGCCGGGAGCGTCACGCGGCGAGTCCCCGCGTGTTTTGCTCGATTGGGCGCTCAAGCAGTGGGACAGACGGCGTTTGCCCGTCGCCAGAATGCACGTCGCCCCCGCGTTTGCATTTGAATGATTATCAAGCTTGCGCCGCGCAAGCGATCTGCAACAGACCTTCGAGTACGAGATTCGGGAAATCGATGCGCGGCGGCGCAATAAGCGCTGCGAGCGCTGCGGCCGAACCGCCGGAAAGCACTACGGGCGTTGCATTCGGAAGCTGCGCGCGAAAACGTTCGACGGCGCCCGCCAAGGCATAGCGAATGCCGGTTTCGATCGCGTCATGCGTATTGCGCGGGAATGGTTCGCAGGCGCCTTGCGCCATCGGCAAGGCGGCCGTGCCGCCAGCGAGGGAGCGCAGCATCAGGCCGTGGCCGGGCGCGATCAGCCCGCCGAGAAACTGGCCTTCCGCGTCGACCGCGTCGATCGTCGTAGCCGTGCCGGCGCAGACGACGACGCACGCGCCGCGTACGCGCGACCATGCGCCGATCGCGGCGGCCCAGCGGTCGGGGCCCAGGCGTTCCGGCTCCGCGTAGAGATTGCGCAGACCGCAGCGCGTGGCCGATGCGCGCAGCCACTCGGTGTGTTCGCGCCACGGGGCGAGTTGCGCTTCCAGGCAGGCGCGCACGGTTTCGGAGGCGACATGGGCGATGACGATTTGCTCGGGTTCGCCGAAGCGGGTGAAATCGGAAACGTCGAGCGCATCGTGCAAGATGTCTTCGCGGCAGATCCAGTCCCGCCCGTCATGCCATCCGTATTTGATGCGTGTGTTGCCGGCATCGATTAAGAGTTTCATGCGCGCAGGCTCCGCAGCGATACATCGCCGCCGACGATGCTCAGAACGCGCCGCTCGTTTTCGAGCAGCAAAGCGCCCTGGACGTCGACGCCGAGGCAGACGCCCTGCGTTTCGCTGGCGCCGTCGATCACGCGCACTGCGGCACCGCGCAGCGCGTTGCGCGCATTCCAGTCGGCCTGAAAGGGCGCGAAGCCGCGTAGGGCGAATTCGGACAAAACCTCGCCGAGCTGCTTGAGCAGTTCGGCCAACACGAACGTCATCTCGGGTGGATTCGGCAAGGCCGTGTCGAGGCCCGTCGCGGCTTGATCGTGCACCTTGTCGGAAGCCGGTGTTGCGAGGTTCAGGCCGATGCCGATCACGGCACTAGTGCGTGCGCCGCTCTGGCTCATTTCGACGAGGCAGCCGCTGAGTTTGCGGCCTTCGAGCCAGATATCGTTGGGCCATTTCAATTCCGCATTGGGAACGCCAAGCTTGTCGAGCGCCCGCGCCACGGCGAGCCCCGCCGCGAGTGATAAGCCGGAAAGCGCGGTGGGCGATTCGAAGCGCCACAGCAGCGAAAACATCAGGCCGTTCGAAACCCACCCACGACCGCGCCGGCCGCGGCCCGCGGTTTGTTCGAGCGTCCACAATACGGTGCCCGAAGCTGCGCCGGCCGCGGCCCGTGTCAGCAGTTCGCTATTGGTTGAAGCGCATGTTTCGAGCAGGTCGGCGTCGAAGCGCGCCGCCCAAGGGCCGAGCAGCGGCTTGAGGCGGGCGAGAAGAGAGTCGGTATGAGCACTCACGGACAGTTTTACATGAATCTGTAATAAACCCCGCAGTGTAGCGCTATCGCTGCCGTTCAGAACCTGTTCTCTTACTGCGAGCCCCGGTCGTACTCAGTTGCTACACTCGCGACAAGGTTATGAATAGGTTCCAAGCCTCCCCGCCTCCGCACCGTCATTCTGCGCGAAGTCGCAGAATCCATTTGTCCTCCGCGAGTGGATTCTGCGACTGCGCTTCGCTCCGCGCAGAATGACCGCGAATCGAGCGCGAGCGCAGCGACGAAGACGCCCCAAAACTCGTAGCGTTACGGCTTCTCGCGACAGATTATTAGGCTTCTGGATCGTTGAGGCTCAGGCGATAGCCGACGCCGATTTCGGTGCGCAGATAAATTGGCCGTAGCGGATCGGGTTCGAGTTTCTTGCGCAGATTGGCGATGAACACGCGCAGGTAATGTCCATCCTCGGCATGCGCCGGGCCCCAGACTTCGCGCAGCAGATGGCGCTGCGTCAGCACACGCCCGGCATTTGTTGCGAGCAGGCTCAGCAGCCGGAATTCGATCGGCGTCAGATGTACGGGCCGGCCCGCGCGCGCGACTTCGCGCCGCGCGAGGTCGAGCACGACATCGCCGAAACGCAGTTCGGGCGAGGTTTGCGCGCCGGTTTGGACGATCCGCCGGCGCAGGGCGCGCATACGCGCGAGCAGTTCAGGCACGCCGAAAGGCTTGGTCAGATAATCGTCCGCGCCCGCGTCGAGCGCTTTGACTTTGTCCTCTTCATGACTGCGCGCGGAGAGCACGAGGACTGGCGCGTTCGACCAGGCGCGCAATTCCCGGATCAACTCGATGCCGTCGCCATCGGGCAGGCCGAGGTCGAGCACGAGCAGATCGGGGCGTCGCGTTGCGGCGTCGATCAGCCCGCGTTTGAGCGAGTCTGCCTCGAAGGCCGTCATGCCCTCCGTTTCCACGGCGCTGCGCACGAAGCGGCGGATCTGCGGATCGTCCTCGACGATCAAAACGGAAGCCGGGCCCGATTCATGCATTTTCGATCTCGCGCATATCCGGCGGCGTGCCTGCCGGCAAGGTGATCACAAAACGCGCGCCGCATTGCGGCCGGTTTTCCGCGCGCGCGCTGCCGCCATGAGCTTCGACGATCGCGCGCACGATGGCAAGCCCGAGCCCAACCCCCGTGATTGGGGATTCGTCCTTGCCGCGCGTGAATTTTTCGAACAGCCATGTTTCGCGGCCCACGGGAATACCGGGGCCATTGTCCGCCACGGCAAGCTCGACGACGGCGCGGCCTGCCTCTTCGCGCCGCGCGGCGCTCACTTCGATTACGCTGCCTTGCGGCGTGTACTTGGCCGCGTTCTCGAACAGGTTGACGAACACGCGCTCCATCAAAACCGCATCGATGTCGACGAAAGGGAAATCCTCGGGAATTTCGATTTGGACATGATGCTGCCTGAGTGTTTCGGCACGCGCATCGAGCGCGGCGGCGATCACCTCATTGATCGGTTGCCATTCGCGCCGCAGCTTGATTCCGCCCGCTTGCAGTCTGGCCATATCGAGCAGATTTTCGACCAGGGTGCTCGTGCGGCGCGCTTGTTCGCGGATCGCGTTGGCGGTCGCGGCGTATTCCGCGGGCTGGCCCGGGTTTTTCAGCACAAGCGTGTCGGACAGCCCGACGAGCGCGGTCAATGGCGTGCGCAGATCGTGCGACAGCGCGGCGAGCAGCGAGTTGCGCAGCCGTTCGGATTCCATTTGCAGCAGCGCTTGTTGCGCGACTTCGATGTAATGCAGGCGTTCGAGCGCGATGGCGAGCAGCGCCGCGCTGGTAACGATGAGCTGGCGCTGCTCGGGTGTCGGTTTCCAGTCCGGCGTGTTTGGCCGGATGCACAGAACGCCGCGCACGCGCATCGGCGCGCGCAAAGGCACATACAGCGCGCGGCTCGCGGGCAGCGTGCCGGTGCCGAAGCCGGCTTCTTCGCCATGATCGAGCGCCCATTGCGCGACGCCTGTGTCGATGCCTTGCGCCAGCGCGGCGTTATCGACATGCAGCCGGTTTTCGAGATCCGCTTGCAGCAGCACGATTCCCGCATCGATCGCATGTTCCATATAGCGTTGCGCAACTTCGACGATCTGCTCGCTGGTGAGTGCGGCCGAAAGCTCGCGCGCCATTTCATACAGCGCATGCGAGCGCGTGACGCGTTGTTCGGCCACGCGGACCTGGAAACGCAGTCCCGCCGCGAGTTGGCCGGTAATCAGCCCCGCCGCGAGCATGACGAAGAAGGTGACGATGTACTGCACATCGCTGATAGCAAAGGACAGGCGCGGCGCCACGAAGAGGAAATCGAAACAGGCGACCGACAACAATGCCGCCAGCACCGCCGGGCCGCGCCCTAATTTGACGCCGGCGAAGAGCACCGCGAGCAGAAAAATCATCACGATGTTCGCAAGATCGAGCGCGCTGGTGAGCGGCGCGGCAAGCGCCGCGATGGCGATTACAAGCGTGCAGGCGATAGCGTAGCGCCGCCACGCGCCACGCGTGAACAGGCTGCGCGCCTCGTCCGCGCCGGGGGTTTCCTTGTGCACAGAATTGCGCGCTAGCAGCAGCAAATCAACCTCGGGTGCTTGTTCCGCGAGCCGTTCGACAAATCCGGGCCGCCAATTGAAACGCTGCGGACGGCGGCGTCCGGCCACGACACGGCCGATATTTTCGCGCCGCGCATATTGCGTTGCGACCGTGGCGGCATCGTCGCCTGCCAGCACAGCGGTACGCGCGCCGAGCGATTCGGCCAGGCTCAGATCTTTCAGGATGCGATGTCTTTCTTGAGGCGCAAGGCGTTGCAGCGTCGGCGTCTCGACATAGATCGCATGCCAGGGCGCTTCCTGCTCGCTGGCAAGCCGTGCCGCCGCGCGCAGCAGACGCGCGCCATCGCCGTCGGCGCCAATACAGACGAGCAAGGCATCGCCGGTTTTCCAAACGCGCGAGACCGCGCGCTGGCGGCGGTAGTCGCGCACATCTTCATCGACACGATCCGCGGTGCGGCGCAAGGCGAGTTCGCGCAAGGCGAGCAGATTGCCTTTGCGGAAAAAGTTCTGGATCGCACGTTCGGCCTGTTCCGGTAGATAGACTTTGCCTTCATGCAGGCGTTGCAACAGTTCGTCGGGCGTGAGATCGACGAGGACGACCTCGTCCGCGCCGTCGAAAATGCGGTCCGGCACCGTTTCGAATACGCGGATGCCGGTAATGCCCGCGACCACATCGCTGATGCTGTCGAGGTGCTGGACGTTGACGGTCGAGAATACGTCGATGCCCGCGGCGATCAGCTCTTCGACATCCTGCCAGCGTTTCGGATGGCGCGATTCCGCCGCATTGGTATGCGCGAGTTCGTCGACAACGATCAGATCCGGCTTGCGCGCAAGCGCCGCGTCGAGATCGAATTCGGACAGGTTGTGGCCGCGATAGGCGACATTGCGACGCGGCAGCACTTCCAGACCTTGCAGCAGCCGGGCGGTCTCTTCGCGCCCATGCGTTTCGGCAATGCCTACTACGACATCGACGCCCTGCGCCTGCAACTGGCGCGCCGTGGAGAGCATGGCGAAGGTTTTGCCGACGCCGGGACTCGCGCCGAAGAAAATGCGCAGCTTGCCGCGCCGGGCGCGTTCGTTTTCGGCCGCGATGCTGGCGAGCAAGAGATCGGGATTCGGACGCTGGTCGAGTTCGGTCATGGACGCCTAAAGTAGCGTGTTCTTAATTTTTAGCATGCGGGAGCGCATCGAGCGCGAGGTTGAGTTCCAGCACATTCACGCGCGGTTCGCCAAGGACGCCCCATTGGCGTTTTTGCGTATGCTGCGCGATCAGCGCTTGAACCTGTTCCAGCGGCAGTTTGCGCGCATTGGCGACGCGCGGCGCTTGCCAAGCTGCTGCGGCGGGGCTGATGTGGGGGTCGAGCCCGCTCGCCGATGAGGTGACGAGGTCCACAGGAATCGGCGCGTTCTGGTGCGGGTCGGACGCGCGCAGCGCATCAATGCGGGCTTTGACCGCCTCGGCAAGCGCCGGATTGAGCGGCCCCAGGTTGCTGCCGCTGCCCGCCGCCGCGTTGTAGGGCATCGGCTCTGTGGCGGACGGACGGCTCCAGAAGTATTTCGGCGCTGCGAAATTCTGCCCGATCAGCGTGGAGCCGACCGGCTTGCCGTTGCGCAAAATCAGCGAGCCTTCGGCTTGGCGCGGGAAAGCAAGCTGCGCGATGCCGGTGACGAGCGCCGGGTAAATGAGTCCGGTAATCAGCGTGAAGGCGAGCAGCAGAACGAGCGCCGGGCGGATTTCGTTTTTCATTGCCTCTCCTTAAACGAGATGCAGCGCGGCGAGGATCAGATCGATCGCCTTGATGCCGATGAACGGCGCGATCAGGCCGCCGATGCCGTACAACGCGAGATTGCGCCGCAGCAGCGCGGCCGCGCCAAGCGCCCGGTAGCGCACGCCTTTGAGCGCGAGCGGAATCAGCGCGACGATAATCAGCGCATTGAAAATCACCGCCGCGAGAATCGCGGAGTTCGGCGTCGCCAGATGCATGACATTGAGCGCGCCGAGCTGCGGATAAGTGGCGACAAACATCGCGGGGATGATGGCGAAGTATTTCGCCACGTCGTTGGCGATCGAAAACGTCGTCAGCGAGCCGCGGGTCATTAGCATTTGCTTGCCGGTTTCGACGATCTCGATGAGCTTGGTCGGATTCGAATCGAGGTCGACCATGTTGCCGGCTTCTTTCGCCGCCTGCGTGCCGCTGTTCATCGCCACGGCGACATCGGCCTGCGCGAGCGCGGGGGCGTCATTCGTGCCGTCGCCGGTCATCGCGACGAGCCGTCCGTCCTTCTGATAGTCGCGGATCAGCGCGAGCTTGGCTTCCGGCGTGGCTTCGGCAAGGAAGTCGTCGACGCCGGCCTCGGCCGCGATGGCCGCCGCGGTAAGCCGGTTGTCGCCCGTAATCATGACCGTTTTGATGCCCATCCGGCGCAGTTCGGCGAAACGTTCCTTGATCCCGCCCTTGACCACGTCCTTGAGTTCGATTGCGCCGAGCACGCGCCTGCCTTCAGCGACGACGAGCGGCGTCGCGCCGCGCCGCGCGATGTCCTCGACCGTCAACATAATCTCGCGCGGCGTCTCGCCGCCTTGCGTCTCGATGTGCTGTTTCACCGCATCCGCCGCGCCCTTGCGGATCACGCGGCCGTTCCAGTCGATGCCGCTCATGCGCGTGTGCGCGGAAAAGTGGATGAAGCTCGCGCCCTCAGCCGAGATGTCGCGCCCACGGGCGCCTAATATCTCTTTGGCAAGCACGACAATCGAACGGCCTTCGGGCGTTTCGTCGGCGAGCGAACTCATCAAGGCCGCTTCGGCGAGTTGTTTCTCGCTCACGCCCGGTGCGGGAACGAAAGCGTGCGCCTGGCGGTTGCCGAGCGTGATCGTGCCGGTTTTATCGAGCAGCAGCACATCGACGTCGCCCGCCGCTTCGACCGCGCGCCCGGAGGTGGCGATAACTTTTTTGGCGATCATGCGCCCCATGCCGGCCACGCCGATTGCGGAAAGCAGCCCGCCGATCGTGGTTGGGATCAGGCACACGAGCAGGGCGGTGAGCGCGGTGACGGTGACGACCGCGCCGCTGCGCGCCGCGGCGACTGCGAAAATCGAGAACGGCAGCAGCGTAGCGACCGCGAGCAGGAAGATCAGGGTGAACTTCACGAGCAGAATCGTCAGCGCGATTTCGTTCGGTGTTTTCTTGCGCTGAGCGCCTTCGACCATCGCGATCATGCGGTCGAGGAAGGTTTCGCCCGGATCGGCTTCGATGCGGACCACGAGCCAGTCGGAGAGCACGCGGGTGCCGCCGGTGACGGACGAGAAGTCGCCGCCGGCCTCGCGAATGACCGGCGCGGATTCGCCGGTGATCGCCGACTCGTCGACCGAGGCGACGCCTTCGATGACCATGCCGTCGCCGGGAATCGTGTCGCCGGCTGCAACAAGCACGACATCGCCGCGGCGCAGTTCTTCCGATGCGCAGGGATGCGAGGCGGAGCCGTGTCTGGGTTCGACAAGCTTCTTGGCCCACACGGTTTTACGCAGCCCACGCAGCGCGGCCGCCTGCGCCTTGCCGCGGCCCTCGGCGACGGCTTCGGCGAAGTTCGCGAACAGCACGGTGAACCACAGCCACAGCGCGACCGCGAAGGTGAAGCCGGCGGGCGCTTCGCCGTGGCCGAGGAGCGCCGCGGCGAAGAGGGCGCTCGTGAGCAGGCTGCCGAGCCACACGACGAACATCACCGGGTTGCGCAGTTGATGGCGCGGCGTGAGGCGGCGCAAGGATTCGGCGAGCGCTTCACTGAGGAGCTTGCGGTCGAACAGCGACAGGCATTCGGGCGGCTTTGCAGCGTCGCCGGTCCGGGCTGTGTGGACGGGTGTGGCGGGCAGTAACGAGTGCGGGAGGGGAGGCGTGTGTTTCATATCAGTGCGCAAGCATCTGGAGCTGTTCGGCGATCGGACCGAGGGCGAGCGCGGGGAGGAAGGTCAGCGCGCCGACGATGACGACGGTCGAGATCAGCAAAGCCACAAACATCGGCCCGTGCGTCGGCAGCGTGCCGTTCGATACGGGGACGATTTTCTTTGCGGCGAGCGAGGCTGCGATCGCGAGCACCAGCACGATGACCCAGTAGCGCGCGATGAGCATCGCGAGTCCGAGCGTGAGGTTGTAGAAGAAGTTGTTCGTGTTCAGCCCCGCAAACGCGCTGCCGTTGTTGTTCGCGGCGGATGAAAACGCGTAGAGGATTTCCGAAAAGCCGTGCGCGCCGGGGTTGGCGACTGCGCCCGCGCCGGCGTCCACGAGCACCGCGATGGCTGCGCCGATGAGCGCCGCCGCCGCGGGCGCGAGCAGTACGACGGCCGCCATCTTGATTTCGAAGGACTCGATTTTCTTGCCGAGATATTCCGGCGTGCGGCCGATCATCAGCCCTGCGATGAACACCGCGACGAGCGCGAATACGATCATCCCGTAGAGGCCGGAACCGACGCCGCCGAAAATCACTTCGCCAAGCTGCATCAGCCACATCGGCGCGAGCCCGCCGAGCGGCGTGAAGGAGTCGTGCATGGCGTTGACCGAGCCGTTCGAGGCCGCCGTCGTGGCGGTCGCCCAGATCGCCGAATTGACGATGCCGAAGCGCGTTTCCTTGCCTTCCATATTGCCGCCGGGCTGCATGTCGGACGCCGTAGTGGCGAGCCCCGCCTGTGTAAAGCCCGGATTGCCGGCCTGTTCGGCCCAGATGCACACCGCCATCAGGGCGGCCAGCACGATCGTCATCGCGGCGAGAATCGCGACGCCCTGCCTGTCGTCGTGCAGCATGCGGCCGAAAGTGACGCAGAGCGCCGCGGGGATCAGAAGGATCGCGAGCATTTCGAGAAAGTTCGACAGCGGGGTCGGGTTTTCATACGGATGGGCGGAATTCGCGCCGAAGAAACCGCCGCCGTTTGTGCCGAGCTGTTTGATCGCGATCTGCGAGGCGGCGGGGCCGAGCGCCAGCGTTTGCGTGGTCGCCTCGGCATGGCGGGTTTCCGGTTTGCCATCGGCGTCGAGCTGCGGCTGCCCTTGCGCGTCGAGCATGGGTTCGTCGTAGGCGATGGCCTCGATGCGCGCCGCTTCCTTGTAGGGCGAGAAGGTTTGCACGACGCCCTGTTCCACGAGCGCGAGCGACAGCAGCAAGGACAGCGGCAGCAGCACGTAAAGCGTCGCGCGCGTCAGATCGACCCAGAAATTGCCGAGCGTGTCCGTCTCGCGCCGCGTGAAACCGCGTATGAGCGCAAGCAGGACCGCGATGCCGCTCGCGGCGGAAACGAAGTTCTGCACCGTCAGGCCGAGCATCTGCGTCAGATAGGACAGCGTGCTCTCGCCGCTGTAGCTCTGCCAATTGGTGTTCGTGGCGAAGCTCGCCGCGGTATTGAAGGCGAGGTCGGGCGGGACATTGCCGAAATGCTGCGGATTGAGCGGCAGCCAGGCTTGCAGCCGTTGCAATGCATACACGGCGAGCAGGCCGGCGACGTTGAAAAGGAGCAGCGCGCCCGCGTAACGCAGCCAGCCCATCTCGTCCTCCTTCACGCCTGCAAGCCTGTAGAGGCCGCGTTCGACAGGCCGGAGCCAGCGCATGAACACGGGAGGGCGTCCTTCGAACACGCGCGCCATGTAGATGCCGAGCGGCCAGGCGAGTACGAGCAGGGTGACGATGTACAGCCCGGCCTGGATGAAGGCGTTGCCCGTCATGAGAAATCCTCCGGGTTAAACAGCACCCGAACGAGATAGACGATGAGCCCGATAACCAGCGCCAGCGCGATCAGATAAAGCGCGTTCATTTGCGGCTCCTGACACGCTCGAAAATTGTGCACAGCCAGGCGCTTGCGGCGAAGAAAGCGAGCGTGACGAGGACAAAGAGGAGATCCATTGTGCCTCCAGGTAAAACTGCTGATTGGATGGTTTTTACTCTAGGCGGGCGCGCGCAAAGATGGGGCAAAGATTGCGTGGGCGGGTGTCAAGAAAGCGTAAAGACAACGCCGAATGTTTAACGCTGCGGGTCTTCGATGCCCAATTCGTGGATCTTGCGGGTCAGCGTGTTGCGGCCGATGCCGAGCAGTTGCGCGGCTTCGATACGGCGTCCGCCGGTGGCGTTCAGGGCGCAGCGGATGAGCGTCTTTTCGAAATCCTGCGCAAGCCGTGCGAAGACCTCGCCGGGTTGGGCTGCAAGCAGCCGGTCCGCTTCCAGCGCGAGCCCGTCGGTCCACGCCACCGTTTCAGCGCGCGCTGGTACTTCACGCAATTCCGCAGGCAAATCGCCGACATCGACGAGTTGGCCAGGCGCCATGACCGTGAGCCAGTGGCAGAGGTTTTCGAGCTGGCGCACGTTGCCGGGGAAATCGAGCGTTTGCAGATATTTGAGCGCCGCATCGGACAGGCGCTTGGGCTCGACGCCGAGTTCCTGCGCGCTGCGCGCGAGAAAGTGGCGCACCAGCAGCGGAATATCCTCGCGGCGCTCGCGCAAGGGCGGCAGGCGCAGGCGGATCACGTTGAGGCGGTGAAACAGATCTTCGCGGAAGAGGCCGTCCTTGACGCGTGTTTCGAGGTCCTGGTGCGTGGCGGCGATGACGCGCACATTGGCCTTGATCGGTTGATGGCCGCCGACGCGGTAGAAGTGGCCATCGGAAAGCACGCGTAACAGCCGCGTTTGTAGTTCCGGCGGCATATCGCCGATTTCGTCGAGAAACAGCGTGCCGCCTTCGGCCTGTTCGAAGCGCCCGCGCCGCTGCGCCGTGGCGCCGGTAAACGCACCGCGCTCGTGGCCGAACAATTCGGATTCGAGCAGGTCTTTCGGAATCGCGGCCGTGTTGATTGCGATGAAAGGCGCATCGCGCCGCGGGCTGTGCCGATGCAGCGCGCGCGCGACGAGTTCCTTGCCCGAGCCCGATGCGCCGTTGATCATCACCGTCGCATGCGACTGCGAGAGGCGTCCAATGGCGCGGAAAACTTCCTGCATCGCGGGCGCCTGGCCGAGAATTTCCGGCACCTTGGCGGACTCTTCCGCCGAAGGGCCGCGCTGGCGCGATTGCGCGATCGCGCGCCGGACGAGTTCGATCGCCTGATCAACATCGAAGGGTTTCGGCAGATATTCGAAAGCGCCGCCCTCGAAAGCGGAGACCGCGCTGTCGAGATCGGAATAGGCGGTCATGATAATGACGGGTAGATTCGGATGCCGCGCCTTGACCTTTGCAAGCAGATCAAGGCCGGACTCGCCCGGCATCCGAATATCGGACAGCATGGCCTGCGGCGCGGCGGAGCCGCCGTCGAGCGCGGCGAGTACTTCGCTTGCGGAGCCGAAGCTCCGATGTGGAATGTTTTCGCGCGCAAGGGCTTTTTCAAGCACCCAGCGAATCGAGCGGTCGTCATCTACGATCCAGATCGGGTTCATGTCAGGCATTTTCGAGAATCGGCAAGAGCACGCTGAAGCAAGTGTGGCCAGGCTCGCTCGTGACATCAATCATGCCCTGGTGCTGTTCGACGAAGCTTTGCGCAAGCGAAAGCCCGAGGCCGCTACCACCGTCGCGGCCCGAGACGAGCGGATAAAAAACACGGTCGCGGATCGAGGCGGGGATGCCCGGTCCGTTGTCGATCACCTGCAATTCGAGCGCCAGCTTGAAGCGGCGCTTGGCGACGGTGACCTGGCGCGCGGCGCGGGTGCGGAAGATGATTTCTCCGCCGGGGCCGATCGCCTGCGCGGCATTGCGGGCGATGTTTAAGACCGCTTGGATCAACTGCTCGCGATCGGCCGTCAGTTCGGGCAGGCTGATGTCGTAGTCGCGTTTGATGCGCACGCGCTCGAATTCGGCTTCGACGAGGCGCTGCACGCGTTCGAGCACGTCATGGATATTCAGGCGTGCCGGATGCATTGCGCGATGCGGGTTGAGCAGCCGGTGCATCAGGTCTTGCAGGCGGTCGGTCTCGGCGATGATGACTTGCGTGTATTCCTTGAGCTGCGGATCGCTCAATTCGCGTTCGAGCAATTGTGCCGAGCCGCGGATGCCACCGAGCGGGTTTTTGATCTCGTGCGCGAGGTTGCGGATCAGTTCGCGGTTGAGCTGCTGCTGTTCGATCAGGCGTTCTTCGCGCGCGACCTTGAGCTGTGCATCGAGCGGACGGAATTCCATCAGCAGCCGCGCGCCGGCGACATCGACCGGCGTGGCGGTACAATCTACATGCAGTGCGTCGCCGCGTCCGCGTTGCAGCACCAGGTTCTGGCCGGTATAGCTCCAGTTGTTAATCAGCGCGTTGTCGAGCGCGGCGCTCAGGCCCGGCGGATCGCCGAGCAGATCAAAGACCGATTGGCCGAAAGCCTGGCGCGCGCTGATCGCGAAGAGATTTTCCGCCGCAGGATTGATGTAGCGCACTTTCGCCTCGGCATCGACGAGGATCACGGCCGACGCGAGCAGTTCAAGCCCCGCGGTACGCGGATCGCGAGCGGCGGCGGCTTGGGACGATGGCGAAGGATAAGGGTCCATACCGGAGTGGTCAGCAAAAAGCAGGCCAATGAATCCAGACCTCCGGGCGTGGCTTTACCTCAGGCGGCCGATTTCGGTGCGGATGGCCTCGATATTCCGCTCATGCAAGTCGACCTGTTCTTGGAACGGTTTAAGCCGTTCGAGCTTCTTGGCGAAATTTCTTTCGTTGCCAAAGCGCACGCTCTCTTGTTCCGCGAGGGCTTTTTTGGCGTCTTCGAGTGCCTGGGTTTCGGTTGCGAGTTCGGTTTCGAGAATCTTGCGCCGATCGTCGTCGCGGCTGCGCTGTGTCTCCGAATCGACCTTTGGGAATTCCGCCGGCGACGCTGCGCTTGCGGCTCTGCGCCCCACGGGCGAGGGGATCGAACTCACCGGCGCTTGTTCTTTTTGCAGTAGGGTGCAACCCTTTTCGCCCGTTTTGGAGTTGGTGTAAGTGATCCGGCCTGAAACGGGATCGACACATTTGTAGACGTCCGCTTGCGCGCTGGCGGCGGCAAGGATGGCGGCAATCACAAAACCTGTGCGAAAAGTTGCTTTCATGCGTACGTCAAGCTCCATCGTCGAAAGGCGAGTGTAGGCGTCACGTCCCGGCTTGCCAAGCCGAAAAGTAAAAAGGGACGGGCATGGCCCGTCCCTTGTGCGCAATGCGCCGACTGCTCAATTACAGTGAGTAATACATATCGAATTCCACCGGATGGGTCGTCATGCGCAGACGCTGGACATCTTCCATCTTCAGTTCGATGTAGGCATCGATGAAATCGTTCGAGAACACGCCGCCGCGCGTCAGGAACTCGCGATCCTTGTCGAGGGCTTCAAGCGCCTGGTCGAGCGAGGAGCAGACGGTCGGGATCTTCGCGTCTTCTTCCGGCGGCAGATCGTAGAGGTTCTTGTCGGCGGCATCGCCCGGATGAATCTTGTTCTGTATGCCGTCGAGGCCGGCCATCAGCAGCGCGGCGAAAGCCATGTAGACGTTCGCGCCCGGGTCCGGGAAGCGGATTTCGACGCGGCGGGCTTTTTCGGACTGCACGAATGGGATGCGGATCGAAGCCGAACGATTGCGGCCCGAGTAGGCCAGCTTGACCGGCGCTTCGTAGCCGGGAACCAGGCGCTTGTACGAGTTTGTCAGCGGGTTCGTGATCGCGTTGAGCGCGCGCGCATGCTTGATGATGCCGCCGATGTAGTACAGCGCGGTATCCGACAGGCCCGCGTAGCCGTTGCCGGCGAACAGGTTCTTGCCGTTCTTCCAGATCGACTGGTGCACATGCATGCCCGAGCCGTTGTCGCCGACGAGCGGTTTCGGCATGAAGGTCGCCGTTTTGCCGTATTGGTGCGCGACGTTGTGCACGATGTACTTGAGCACCTGGGTCTGGTCGGCGCGGCGCGTCAGCGTGTTGAACTTGGTGCCGATCTCGTTCTGGCCGGCGGTTGCGACTTCGTGGTGATGGACTTCGACTTCGACGCCGCAGGCGTCGAGCGCCAAGCACATCGCGGCACGGATGTCGTTATGACTATCGACGGGCGGAACCGGGAAATAGCCGCCTTTGACGGGCGGACGGTGGCCGGTGTTGCCGCCTTCGAATTTGTGATCCGACGACCACGCGGCTTCTTCCGAGAAAATTTTGACCGAAGAGCCCGACATGTCGACATTCCATTCAACGCTGTCGAAGATGAAGAATTCGGGCTCCGGGCCGAAGTAGGCGGTGTCGCCGATGCCGGTCGACTTCAGGTAGGCTTCGGCGCGCTTGGCGATGCCGCGCGGGCAGCGGTCATACGGCTTCATATCGGCCGGTTCGAGCACGTCGCAAGACAGAATCAGCGTCGTCTCGTCCATGAAAGGATCGATAAAAGCGGATGCGGGGTCCGGCATCAACAGCATGTCCGAAGCCTGGATACCTTTCCAGCCGGCGATCGAGGAGCCGTCGAAAGCGTGGCCTTCCTCGAATTTGCTCTCGTCGAATGCCTTGGCGGGCACGCTGACGTGCTGTTCCTTACCTTTGGTATCGGTGAAACGGAAGTCGATGAATTTGACTTCGTTATCCTCGACCAGCTTCATGACGTCTTGCGGGGACATAGGTGCTCCTAAAATTCGTGGCGAAAAAGGCCCAAGCTTCAGCTTGGGGTGATTGGGTTCGGTATAGCAGGTAGTGTGCCAAACGAAAGAATATTTGTTGCCGCGGCAGCCGGCAGCGGGCCTGTGAGGGCGATGCGGAATTTGCGCCGGTATTCCACCATAGCGGGCCGGGAAACTTTGGCGCGGATAGAAGCCCCTTTTTGGTGCGTAAAAATGCTCGCCGCACTGTTTTTGTGCCAAACGAAGGGAGCCTCTTGGCCAGAGCAAAGCATTCGACACGCGGGCGCAATAGAATGAGAATAGAATAACCCTACTGTCTGTAGGGTTGGCAGGTATGGATCAATTTCAGAAGGAAACGATATGGCGGCGCTGAAATCTTTGCTCACGTCCGATGTGGGCTTGCTGAGCTTGTTTACCATTGTGTTCATCATCTGCATGGCGTTCTACCTCTTCTTCTTCGTGCGCAATCGAATGCGTGAAGATGAACAACGCCAGCAAAAGCTGGAGCGGTAAGCACGTTTGCTTCCTGCGTGGGGCGGGCCGATAAGCGATGCCTGCTCTGCGACTAGGCGCGCGCAGCAAATCCCTGCGCAAGCGACTCGATAGCCAGGCATCCCGGGCGCGCGGACACGCGCGGTCCGGGTTCGTCTTTCACCCACTCAAGGCTTCACAAACTTCAGGATGAACTGGTCGGTCTTGCCGCGAATGCCGGGGTCGAAGACCGGCGCGGTGTGCGGATCGTTTGCGTTGTGCAGCACATCGCTGCTGCCGACGAGTTTGAAACCGGCGGCGGTCACCTCGGCCTTGACCGTTTCCGGGTCGATGCGGTGCAAGCTGTGGGTATCTTCAGCGCCGCGACCGGCCGCGGCGGCATGATCGACCACGATGTACATACCGCCGGGCTTCAGCGCTTCAAACACGTGCTTGTTGAAGTCCTGCATGCCGGCGCTGTCCAGATTGTTATGGATGTCATGGTAGTTGATCGAGGTCCACACCACGTCCACCGGCTGCGCTAGACCGAGCGCACGATCGGTGTAAGACAGAGGCTGTACCGTGATATTGGCGTAATGCGCATCGGCGGCGATGGCCTGGGCCGCCGCGGCCGGGTCCGGCCCATTCGGGCGGGGGGGCGGAGTGAGTACGTAAACATGCCCGCCAGGCCCGGCGAGTGCGCTCAATAGGCGAGTGTAATAGCCGCCTCCGGGCATCAATTCGGCGATCCGCGCCCCCGCTTTGATGTCGGCAAAGGCGAGCGTTTCCGCCGGCTTGCGGTTTGCATCGCGCGCGGTGTCCGCGGCGGGGCGGGCGCTGTCGGCGACGGCGGTGGATACCACGGCCGGAACGTCCGCCGCCAGACAGGGCGTGGACAGACAGGCGGCCAAGGCCGCGGCGGCGGAAATCATCCTGGGTGTGTGCATGGAATGTCCTCTTTCACAAGTGGCCGGTTTTCCTACAGCGTGCATCTTCCTCCAAAATGTCGAGGTTCGCAGGCTCCTCGGATTACGGTAGTGGCGCGGAAGCTTTGTGTTTCGGCCTGGGGGAGCCTGCTTGCAGCCGCGGCAAGCGGGGCGCATACTCGCCCACCCGTTTTGGAACTTGTCTAGGGCTATTTCGATGGGACGTTTGAGCGATTTGTTCGAGCTGGCGCGCGTCAGAAGTGAAGCGGCGGGCTGGGATTATGCCGGCGCTTTGACGCCGCAGGAGGCGCACGAGGTTTTGCAGCTCGCACCGGGCGCCATGCTGGTTGATGTGAGAAACCATGCCGAACTCGAATGGGTTGGCCGTGTGCCGGACGCGGTCGAGATCGAATGGAAAACCTGGCCGGGTGGCGGACTGAATCCGGATTTTGAGGCTCAGCTTAAACGTCAGGTTGATCCTGAAGCGGTGGTTCTGTTCCTGTGCCGCAGCGGGGGGCGTTCGCACAATGCCGCGCTGCTCGCGCGCAAGCTTGGCTATACCTCGGTCTATAACGTTCTCGAAGGTTTCGAGGGTGACCTGGATGCGCGCAGCCAGCGCGGCCATATTGGGGGTTGGCGGCATGCCGGCTTGCCCTGGTCACAAAGCTGAAGCGCTCACGCGCTAATCATTCCAAAGCGTCGCGAGGTGTCCGGTTATGCATGCACCGGCATGCGTCACGCTATTTCCGTTGTGAAGGGACTGCGATGGAAGTCGCTCAAATCAATTTCGATCGTTTCAATGTCTTGCGCGATGAAGAGGCGCAGGAGCGGATTCGCGCCGCGCGTGCGAAGCTCGGCAAGCAAGCGGTGCTGCTCGTGCACCACTATCAGCGCGCGGATGTTTATCAGCATGCCGACCTGACGGGCGATTCGCTCAAGCTCGCGCGGCTTGCGAGCGAGTCGGAGGCCGAGTTCATCGTTTTCTGCGGCGTACACTTCATGGCCGAGGTGGCGGATATTCTTTCCAAGCCGGAACAGATCGCGATCCTGCCCGACCTCGCCGCCGGCTGCTCGATGGCCGACATGGCGAACCTTGCCAAGGTCGAACGCTGCTGGCGCGAACTGGCGGAGGTGCTGGGTGAAGCGCCGGATGCGCAATTCACTCCGGTTACTTACATCAATTCCGCGGCCGATTTGAAAGCCTTCTGCGGCGAACACGGCGGCATCGTGTGCACCAGTTCGAATGCGCGCACGATTCTCGATTGGAGCTTCGCGCAGCGGCCCAAGGTGCTGTTCTTCCCTGATCAGCACCTGGGTCGTTGGACGGGACATCAGATGGGCATCGCGCTGGAGGAAATGTGCGTTTGGGACCCCGACCTCGAATACGGCGGTCTGACGCCCGAACAGATCCGCTCCGCGAAAATGCTGCTCTGGAAGGGGCATTGCTCGGTGCACCAGATGTTCCAGCCCGCGCACATCCTGCGTTGGCGCAACAAGCACCCGGATGGCCTTGTGATTTCGCATCCGGAAGGCCCGTTCGAGGTTTGCCGCCAATCCGACTATGTTGGTTCGACCGAATACATTTTGAAAACCGTCAAAGCCGGTGCGCCGGGCACGCGCTGGCTCGTCGGTACCGAGTTGAATCTCGTTTCCCGTTTGGCGGAAGAGGTCAAGGCCGAAGGCAAGATCGTCGAATTCATGTCGCCGACCGTCTGCATGTGCTCGACCATGCAGCGTATCGACCCTCAGCATCTGGCGTGGACGCTGGAAAACCTCGCCGAGGGCAAGATCGTGAACCGCATCTCCGTGCCCGAGCATGAAGCCGTGCAGGCCAAGCTTTCGCTCGATCGAATGCTTGCCGTGTCCTGATTGGAAATCGAAAACGTTCCGTGCGTGCGCAGCGTCGGGATGTTCAGGTGGCGTAAAGACCTAGCTTGCTGCGCGGGCAGCCGGGAGCGTGGCGTTTTTTCTGGCGCACGCGGGATGCTCGCGGCACACTTCAAATCTCACGCAGTTTGGGACCCGGGATGCGCCTGCGCATTTGCTCGTACAACATTCATAAAGGTTTTTCGCAGTTCAACCGCCGCGTGGCGATTCATGATCTGCGCGAGCGCTTGCGCGCCTTGACGCCCGATCTGGTTTTCCTACAGGAAGTGCAGGGCATGCACTTGGGGCATGCGCGGCGGCACCCGGAATGGCCCGCGCTGCCGCAGCACGAATTCATCGCGCAGGGCGTATGGCCGCAGACGGCCTACGGCGGCAATGCGGTGCACGAACATGGGCACCACGGCAATGCCATCGTTTCGAAGCTGCCGATCCTGCAGGCCGAAAATCAGGATGTCAGTCTGACGCGCCTGGAACGCCGGGGGTTGCTGCATTGCGTGATCGAACTGCCCGACGGCCCGCCGCTGCATTCGATTTGCGTGCATGTGTCGCTGACCGATACGCAGCGGCGCCGTCAGCTTTCTTCGCTGATCGAACGGGTGCACAACGATATTCCCGCCGATGCGCCCGTCATCATCGCCGGCGATTTCAACGATTGGCACAACAAGGCCAATTCGTGGCTCGCGCGCCAGCTTGGCATGCAGGAGGTGTTTACCCAACTCAGCGGCCGGCCGGCGCGCAGTTTTCCGAGCCGTTTCCCTTTGCTGTCGCTGGATAGGATCTATATCCGCGGTTTCCGGCCGCTCTCTGCCAATGTGCCGCATGGCGGCGAGTGGGCCCGGATTTCCGACCATTCGCCGCTGATCGCGGAACTCGAACGTTTGCCTGGATGAGCGGCCCGCACTTCATCGGGGGCAACCGGATCGAACTGCTCGAATGTGGTGCGGCTTTCTTTCCCGCGCTGTGCGCGGCAATCGATGCCGCGCACAGCGAAATCCATCTGCAAACCTATATCTACGAGAAGGATGAGAGCGCCGATCTGATTACGACGGCGCTCAAGCGCGCGGCCGCGCGCGGGGTCAAGGTTTGCGTGATGGTCGATGGTTTTGGCGGGCGCCATTTCGTTGTCGACACCTTGCCGGAACTCAGCGCGGCGGGGGTCGAAGTGCTGATTTACCGGCGCGAAATCCGCTCTCTGAGTTTCCCGCGCCGCCGCTTGCGCCGCCTGCATCGTAAAGTCGCGGTCATCGATGCCGCAGTGGCTTTCGTCGGTGGCATCAATATCATCGACGATCAGAATACGCCGGGCCATATTCCGCCGCGTTTCGATTATGCGGTGAAGATCGAGGGGCCCTTGCTTGGCCCGATCTATCACAACACCTATCGCCTCTGGTGGATGTTGGGCTGGGCGACGTTACGCGAGCGGCCGCCGTGGCGCTATGTGCAGCGTCCGCGGCTTGTGCGCGTGGGCGATATGCGCGCGGCTTTCATCGTGCGCGACAATCTGCGCCATCGCCGTTCGATCGAGGAGGCTTATCTCGCAGCGATCGAGGGCGCGCGCAGCGAGGTGTTGATCGCATGCGCGTACTTTCTGCCCGGACGGCGCTTTCGCCAGGCGCTGATCGATGCGGCGCAGCGTGGCGCGAACGTTGTGCTGCTGTTGCAAGGCCGGGTTGAATACGCGCTGCTGCACTACGCCTCGCGCGCGCTGTACTCGCATTTGTTGTCTGGCGGGGTGCGGATTTTCGAGTATCACACCAGTTTCCTGCACGCCAAGGTCGGGGTGGTCGACGAAGACTGGGCAACCGTCGGTTCTTCGAATATCGACCCCTTCAGTCTGCTGCTTGCGCGCGAGGCGAACGTGGTGGTGCGTAACAAAGTTTTTACCTGTCGCCTCCGATCCAGCCTGGCCGATGCGATGGATGCCGGCGCCCGGGAGTTGCTCGCGAAAGATTGGCGCCGCGCGCCGCGCTTGCGCCGGATCGCGAACTGGCTGGCGTTCGGATTGGTGCGGATGGCGATGGGGTTGCTCGGGATCTGGCATTGATCACCGCGCGAGGGGTGCTACACGCCATTGACACCGCCAAGCGCGTCGCGGGTTCTGCATCAGATGCTGCCTGACCAGCTTTTTGAGCTGCGGTGTGAGCCGGAAAGCGCGACACAAATCGAAACCCTATCCTAAGCACGGCAACAAGGAGTTGGGCGATGATTTTCGTATGCGCCGGATCACCGGCTTTGTGCCGGAGTGCGAATATGGAAAACGTTTTTTATCGTTCTATACCCGTGGGTATTTCCTGCGCCATGGGTTTGCTCTTGTTGGCGGGCTGCGTGACGGCTCCGCCTCAACCCATGCCGGTCATGCAGGCGCCAGCCTTGCCGCAGGTCGATGTGGCCGCTTATCCGCGCAATGGGCAATCGGACTATCAACAGCGGCGCGACCGCTTCGAGTGCCATAACTGGGCCGTTGCGCAAAGCGGGTTCGACCCCGGCCGGATGAACATGAACGAAGTCGCTCCGCCTGCGAGCGTGCGTGTCGAACCCAATCCGCCCGTGGGCACGGATACCGCGGCGCTTGGCATTACCGGCGCCATAATCGGCGCGGCGGTCAGCAATCCGCGCAATGCCGGCGGTGGGGCACTGGCCGGATTGGCGATCGGTGGCTTGCTCGGTGCGGCGTCCGATTCGGCGCGCCAAGCCGCGGCCCAGCGTACCGAAGATGCCATGAACAACCGCGGCAATATGCAATTGAGCCAACTCAATCAACGCGCCGACAGCTATCGCCGCGCGCTGGGCGCCTGCCTTGAAGGCCGCGGTTATACGGTCAGGTGAATTGGTGCATCCCAAGGAGACGAAAATGACAGGCTTGCTGCAAATTTTTGCGCGTTGCTCGCTTGCCGCGCTGATCGCGGGGATGAGTGTGTCGGTTCTGGCCGATCCGCAGCAAGTGCGCGGTGAACGGGGTTCCGATGGCCGCGGTATGTCGGCTGATCGCGGAGGACCGCCTGGGCGCGGCGGGTCGGATTGGCGTGGCGGCGGATCGGGACAACGCGGCGGGCCGCCCGATCGAGGCAGACCGGATTGGAGCTCGGGGCAGCCGGGGCGCGGCGGATCGGATTGGCGCGGGAGACCGCCCGGGCCCGGCGGACCGGGTTGGAGCAATCAGCGCTATTGGGGGCCGCGCTATGGTGTGCCCACGCGCTATCCCAGGCCCGGCTATGTCGTGCGGACGCTGCCCCAGCACCGTGTTGTCGTGTGGGGCGGGGTGAACTATTTCTGGGCCGGCGGCGTCTGGTATCGCCCCTATGGCGTCGGCTTTACCGTGGTTGCGCCGCCGATCGGGATCGTCGTTCCGGTCCTGCCGCCCGCCTATGCTGTGATGCCGTTTGGCCAAAGCACGTTCTTTGTCGCGAACGACGTGTTTTACACCGCGAATCCCGCCGGGCCCGGTTATGTCGTCGTCGCGCCGCCGGAAGGCGCGATGATGACGCAGCAGCAAGGCGTGCCGAGCACGCTCGGGCAGCCGTTCATCTATCCGCGCGCCGGGCAGAGCGTGGAGCAGCAGGACCGCGACCATTTCGAGTGCCACGAATGGGCGGTCGGGCAAAGCGGCTTCGACCCGACACGGCCGCAATCCGGCAGTCCGGGTGAGGTCGATGCGCACCGCTCGGAGTACGGCCGCGCCATGAGCGCCTGCATGGATGGGCGTGGCTACACCGTCAGATAGCGGACGATTTTTTCCACACGGCGGGCGCGATTTTGACCGCGCGCCCGTCGGCCGCCGACAGCCACAGCTCGCCGTCTTGCAGCATCGCCTGCAACTGCATCGTGCGCTCGGCAAGCGCCGTCAGCGCGCTCGTCGTTTCCGCGTCAAGGAAAAACGCGCTGAGTTTGTCGAGCTTGTTCAGCTCGCGCGCATTGTTGTCCCACCACACTTCGGCCGCACGGCCACCGTAGGCGTAAAGCTTGACAGCCGCGGCGCGTCCGCTCGCCTTGCGCAGGCGCCGCTCGTCCGGCAGGCCGACCTCGATCCAGGTTTCGATTGCGCCGGTCAAATCTCGCTGCCATAAATCTGGCTCATCGTCGGTGGAAAGCCCTTTCCCAAATTCGAGCCGTTCACTGGCGTTGAGCGCGAATGCGGCGAGCCGCACCATCATGCGTTCATCGGTTTCGGACGGATGCCGCGCGATCGTCAGCGCATGCTCGGCATAGTAGTGACGGTCGAGATCCGAGATCTGTAGCGTCGCTTTGAAAATTGTCGATTTAAGGGCCATCGGATTCAGTCCAAACCAGTACGCGTCACTTGTGCCTGACGCTTGCGAAATTCGGCGACCTTATGCCGGTTCCCGCACAAAGACATACTGCACCAGCGGCGCCGATGCGATTTCGTTCGGTCGTAAAACCACAGCATGCAATCCGAGTGCTCGCAATGTTTCACCAAGGAAAAATCGCCGTGCGCGAGTAACTCAGCTGCCGCCTCGGCCAGGGGCGCGAGCAGGCTTTCCGGCGTGAGTCCAGCGGCGCGGCGCTCCACCTCCAACCCGGTTGCGGAAACCGCTCTGAGCTGAAGATAACTCGGGCATTTGGTCAGATAGTCATTCAAAGCCGCGTAATTTCCAGCTTCGCCCGCCTTGCGGCGGATAACCAGTGTCCGCACGACTTCGCGCAATGTCCGCGCGCTCCTGAGCACTTCGCCTTCCTCTAGCGCTCCCGCTTCGACACAGGCCGGCACGCCCATTCTGGCAAGCCAGCGCAGAACGTCAGCATCGGACTGGAAATAGTCACAAGCCGTCCCGTTGATGAGAGCGACGGTATTCAGCAGATCCAGAGCGGGGTGATCCGCGAGCACATAAGGTTCCGCAGGAGGGGGCGAATCCATTGTCGACATAAAGTGAGCAAGCGTCGAAGCGGGAGATATTGTAACTATCAAACTAAGTGTTGACAAGTTACGCAACATGCGCTTAGTCTGCACTCATAACGGTTAAATGATGGTTTTATTGGTTACGTAAACTTGGCAGGCTAAATTCGACCCAAAGGAAAAATGAATGGGAAAGTTCAGTGAGCTGGTGAATATGCTGCAAATCGGGGAGTCTATAACGGACTCCCGCTCGGGCCATTCCGGCGAGCTGCGCATGCGAGAACGTTTCCCGTCCACGTACCAGTGGGACGAAACATCCGCCAGCGGAATGATCCGGGACCGGATTTCTCCGGGCTTGGCGCGTTTCATTGAGGCGCAGCAGTTTTTCTTTATCGCGACGGCCAGTATGCAGGGTCATTGCGATGCAAGCTTTCGCGGCCGGGAATATTCCACCTTTGGGAAGCCTCTGCCCACGGTATGGGTCGTGGATGAATTCCATTTGGTATTTCCGGACTATCCGGGAAATGGCCTCTACAACAGCCTGGGGAATATTGCCGAAAATCCCCATATCGGCATGCTCTTCATGGATTTTCAGCACCAGCGGCGTGCGCGTGTCAATGGCAAGGCCGCGATCGTTCCGGCCGACGCCGAGGTCAGGGAGACTTGGCCGATGGCTCAAGCGGTCGTTGTGGTCAGGGTTGAGCAAGCCTACGCAAATTGCCGGGCACGCATACCCAAGTTGACTGTCGCGCCGGAGAGCGACCTCGCCGAGTAGCCGGCGTAAATTACAGTTGATCGACCATCTGGAGACGCCATGACCCCTATCGCCAATCCCCGCTTCGCCGAACATGTCAGAGCCAGTTTCGATCGCCAAAGCGCGATGCATTTGATTCGAGCCGTGTTGCCGGTCGTTGAACACGGGCGCACCGAAATCCATGTTCCGCACTGGGACGGCATCGAGCAGCAGCACGGCTTCGTGCATGGCGGGGTGGTCGGGATGATTGCCGATTCGGCCGCCGGCTATGCGGCGATGAGCGTTGTTCCTGAAAGCGCGTCGGTATTGACCGTCGAATACAAGATAAACCTTGTCGCACCGACGGACGGCGAGAAACTCGTTGCGCGCGGCGAAGTGGTCCGCCCCGGCAGGACGCTGATCGTCACCAAAGCCGAGGTGTTTGCGGTCAAAAATAGCAAAGAAACGCTGTGCGCCCTCATGCAGCAGACCATCATGGTCATACATGGAAAGGCGGAAAAATAACGTGCATTAACCGGGCTATGCGCTTGCGGCCAAGCGCACGCCAGGATCGGATCAATGCGTCATGCCGCGTTGCGCCTGCTGCCAAGCGAGCACCGCTTCGGCTGCGGCTTGCAGCGCGGCTTGGCGCACGTTTTCGGGCAGGTCGCGCGCCAATGCGCCAAACAGTTCCGTCGTGGTTTCGCGCGCGAGCCCTTGCGATGCGAGGGCATGGCTGAGGCAGCGGATTTGAATCAGCGCCAGCGTATCGGCAATCAAACGCCAGCCCAGGCTCGGCATTTCGCGGATCAATGCCAGCATCATTCCGCCGAGCGCCTGGAGAATCGCAAACGCCTCGTCGCGGTCTTCGCTTGCGATCATCGAATGCCACAGCGCCAGATGCAGCGCGCGCCGCAATTCGACCTTGAAGTCGAATGCGGCGGCCTCGTCGCTGCGCACCGTTTCGAATAACTCCTGGCTGTGCGCTTCGTCTTCGATGCGGATCGGCTCGCGCAATGCGCCGATCAGCGCGGTAATGCCGCCCAGCGCGGCGCCGCCGAAAACCTGGCTGTAGGCGAGCCCCCACTGATCGATCCCCGTCAGTAATAGCACACGTCGCAAAATCTGCTCTTCGGCGTTCGCCATTCCCGCCCATTTGTTCAGGTGGCTCGCCAACTGCGCGATGCTTGCGCGGAACTGCTCGTCCGAGTGGGCCTCGGCGCCGAGACGAAAGGCGGTGGCGAACGCTTCCTGGGCAAGCCGCGCGGCCTGTAGTTGAGTGTCGCGCGCAATCTGCGCGGTGAGCGGATCGGGAGGGAGTGGAGAGGTGTTCATGCGCGGACCTGCTGAAAGGCGAAACACATAATTTTGACGTGTTTCGCCTGCTATGGACAGGCCGAATCAGGCGCGCGTTTCCGGGTGCGGCGCGAAACGCTGGTCGGCCAGCATGCAGTGCAGCGTGAAACCGAGCGCGGCGGTGGCCGATGCGCCAAGCATGACCCAGGCCATTGGCATGCCGGTGCCGTCGTGCGTGTGGCTGACCGCCCAGCTTGCGAGCATGCCGAGGCCGAATTGGCCGGTGCCGAACAGCGCCGCCGCCGCGCCCGCATTGCGCGGAAAGCCGTGCATCAGCAAGCCGACGCAATTCGCGCCGAGCAGTCCGGTGACGCTGACGACGAAGAACAGGGCGCCTATGACCGCCGCAAGATTGTGCTGCGCAACGAGAAACGGCAGGCACAGGGCGGCGAGCAGGCCAAGCGCGCAACCGGCGCCGGCCAAGCGACGCGCGCCCTGGGTGCGCACCCAGCGGCTGTTCGCATAATTGGCGCAAAAAATGCCGATCGCGTTGAGCGCGAAAATCAGACTGTATTGATACGGTTTGAGCCGGTTCAATTCGATGAAGTAGAACGGCCCCGCCGTGATGTAGGCGAACATGGCGGCAAAGGAACCGCCGCCCGCGAGGATGAGTCCGAGCGCGCCCGGATTCGTGAGGATTTGGCCATAGGCCGCGAAGGCTTGCCCGATTTTCAGGGTGCCGCGACGTTCGGGCGGTAGCGTTTCAGGCAAACAAGTCCAGGTCGCAACCAAACATATCGCTCCCCATGCGAGCAGCACGCCAAAGGTTGCACGCCATCCGCCGAACAGGAGTACACCGCTGCCGATGACGGGTGCAAGCAAGGGAGCAATCGCCGTCACCATTGCCATCTGCGAGAGTTTGCGTAGCGCTTCGACGGGCGGGTACACATCGCGTGCCACGGCGCGCGCGAGCACCGATGCCGCGCCGCCGCCCAAGGCTTGCAGGAAGCGCGCCGCGATCAGGCTTGTGGCGCTGTTTGCGAAGGCGCAGGCGAGCGTGGCGAGGACGAACAGCGCGATCCCCGAGAGCACGATGCGGCGGCGTCCGAAGCGGTCGGATATAGGCCCGTAGAACAACATTCCCGCCGAGAAGCCGGCGAGGAAAACCGTCACCGAGAGCTGCACCGTTTCGGCGCTTGCCGCCAGGCCGCGTGCGATCGCGGGCAAAGCGGGAAGGTAGAGGTCGATCGAAAGCGGGCCGAATGCGACGAGTGTGCCGAGCAGAAGAAGCAGGCCGCCTTCCCCAAGCCTCAGGGAAGGCATGCCCGAGCCTTGCGTCACAGACCACCCATCGCCAGATATTTGGTCTGCATGTATTCATCGAGACCGTACTTGGAGCCTTCGCGTCCGATGCCGGAGCTTTTCACGCCGCCGAAAGGCGCCACTTCGGTCGAAATCAAGCCGGTGTTGATGCCGACCATGCCGTATTCGAGCTTGCGCGAAACGCGCCAGACGCGCGCGAGATCTTTCGAGTAGAAATACGCGGCGAGACCGAACTCGGTATTGTTGGCCATCGCGATCGCTTCCTCCTCGGTCTTGAAGCGGAACAGCGGTGCCACGGGGCCGAAGATTTCTTCCTGCGCGACCGCCATCTCCGGCGTGACGTTGGTCAGCACGGTCGGTTCGAACCAGGTGCCGCCGAGCGCATGCCGTTTGCCGCCTGTAAGGGCTTTGGCGCCTTTGCCAAGGGCGTCGGCAACCAGGCTTTCGACCTTGGCGATCGCGGGCTCGTCGATCAGCGGCCCTTGCGCGACGCCTTCTTGCATGCCGTTGCCGACCTTCAATTCAGCGACAGCCTGCGCGAGCTTTGTGGCGAAACGCTCATACACGCCGTCCTGCACCAGGAAACGGTTGCTGCACACGCAGGTCTGGCCCGCGTTGCGGTACTTCGAGGCCATTGCGCCCGCGACGGCGGCATCGATATCGGCATCGTCGAAGACGATGAACGGGGCATTGCCGCCGAGTTCGAGCGAGAGTTTTTTGATGGTGTCGGCGCATTGCGCCATCAACAGGCGTCCGACCTCGGTCGAGCCGGTGAAGGTCAGTTTGTGCACGAGCGGGCTCGATGTCATCACGCCGCCGATCAGGCGCGCCTTGCCGGTGACGACGCTGAATACGCCGGCCGGCACGCCGGCGCGCTCGGCGAACGCGGCCAATGCGAGCGCCGAGAGCGGAGTTTGCTCGGCCGGCTTGAGCACGATCGTGCAACCCGCCGCCAGCGCCGGCGCGACCTTGCGTGTGATCATCGCGGCCGGGAAATTCCACGGCGTAATCGCCGCGCAAACGCCGACCGGCTCTTTGGTGACGACGATCTGGCGGTCGCGCAGCGGCGAAGGGATGATGTCCCCGTAGGCGCGGCGGGCTTCTTCGGCGAACCATTCGACATAGGCCGCGGCGTAAGCGATTTCGCCCTTTGCCTCGGCCAGCGGTTTGCCTTGTTCGGCCGTCATGATCTTCGCCAAGTCATCCGTGTTGGCGACCATCAGGTCGAACCAGCGGCGCAGAATCCGCGCGCGTTCGGCCGCCGTCGTTTCACGCCATGTCGCAAAAGCGGTGTCGGCGGCCTGCACGGCGCGCTCGGTTTCTGCCGCGCCGCAATAAGGTATCGTCGCAATGACCGAATTGTCGGCCGGATTGGTGACCGGCACGCTATCGCCGCTGTCGGCCTTGACCCATTGACCATTGATGTAGCACGCCTGCTTGAGCAGGCTGGGGTCTTTCAATTCAAGCATGTGGCACTCCTTCGATTCCGTTTTGCGCTTCGCGTCAGGCCATTACTGCGTAGCTTGGCGGTGAGCGCAGCGAACCCCAACATGGAGCGGCAAAGGCACTCCTTGAGTATCGCTGCGCTGTTGGGGTTCGCCGCGCTTAGCCCAACCCCCAAATTTTGGGGTGGTTGGGTGTGTACGATGAAACAAAAATTGTTCTAGTAGGCGGCGCCGGTTTGTCCGGTTCCCGAGTTCTTGAACGTTGCCGCGAGCTTGGCCGCGGCATTGCGCAGCAAGAGCGCATCCACACCCACGGCGAGGAAGCTTGCGCCGCTCTGGATGTAATCCGCCGCGGCGGCCGGATCCGCGGAAAAAATCCCCGCGGCCTTGCCCCCTTTGCGGATGCGCGTGAGCGTGTCGGCTATGACCGTTTTCACTTCGGGATGGCCCGGGTTGCCGAGATGGCCAAGCGAGGCGGCCAGATCGGACGGCCCGACGAACACGGCGTCCACGCCTTCGACAGTCATGATTTCGTCGAGCGCGGCCAGTCCGGCACGGTTTTCGATCTGGACGATCAGGCACATTTCGGCATCCGCCTGGTCAAAATAATTTTCGATGCCATTCCAGCGCGCCGCGCGCGCCAAGGCCGTGCCGACGCCGCGGATTCCGTTGGGCGGATAGCGCATCGCCTGCACCAGCGCGCGCGCCTGCGCGGCCGATTCGACCATCGGCACGAGCAGGCTTTGTGCCCCGACATCGAGATATTGCTTGATGAGCGCCGGATTGTGGTCGACCGTGCGCACGACGGGGTGCACCGGATACGGTGCGAGCGCCTGCAACTGACGCAATACGCTGGCGGGCGTATTCGGCCCATGTTCGCCGTCGATCATCAGCCAGTCGAAACCAGCCGTTGCCATGATCTCGGCCGCATAGGGATCGCACATGCCGAGAAAGGCGCCGATCTGGGTTTCGCCGGCGTGCAAGGCGCGCTTGAATGCATTCAATGGCATTTGCATGAGAGTGCTCCGCTGATTACGCAAAATAACAAGTGATGTTACCGAGGGGACCATAGTCCGCATGGAAGGTGTCGCCCTTGCGCGCGGCGACCGGGCGGATGAAGGAGCCGGCCAGGATCACCTGACCCGCTTCGAGCGCCACGCCATGGGGCGCGAACTTCTTCGCCAACCAGGCGATGCCGTTGCCCGGATGATTGAGCACGCCGGCGGCGACGCCGGTTTCCTCGATCACGCCATTACGGTAGAGCAGCCCCGCGGCCCAGCGCAGGTCGATGTCCATCGGCTTGATCGGACGCCCGCCGAGCACGAGGCCCGCGTTGGCAGCGTTGTCGGAGATCGTGTCGAACACCCGGCGCGGACGCTTGGTTTCGGGGTCGACGCGATGGCAGCGCGCATCGATGAGTTCGAGCGCGGGCACGACGTAATCGGTCGCCGACAGCACATCGAACAAGGATACGTTCGGGCCTGCGAGGCGTTTGCCGAGGATGAATGCAAGCTCCATTTCGATCATCGGCACGATGAAGCGCTCGGTCGGAATGTCGGCGCCGTCGTCGAAGAACATGTCGTCGAGCAGCGTGCCGTAGTCGGGCTCGTCGATCTGCGAGGACTGCTGCATCGCGCTCGATGTCAGCCCGATCTTGTGGCCTTTGATGATGCGGCCTTCCGCGAGCTTGATTTCGATCCACGCCTTTTGCACCGCATAGGCATCCGGGATCGTGATCTCTGGATACTGCAAGGACGGCGCCTTGATTTGCTGGCGGGTCTTTTCGGCCTCGTGCAGTTGTTGGGCGAGCTTGAGATGAATCTCTGTGTGCAGCATAGAGCCTCCCTGATTCTAAAGATCAGTTCTTGCGATAACGCGCGTGAATGTTATTGTGTTTCCAGGTGCCCGCTTCGGAAAATTCGGTAATTTCCATTGAGAGCGCGAGCGGCCGGCGCGCGAAGAGGTCGGCGAAGTGTGTTTTTATCATTGCAAACAGCTCGTCGCCGGCCTTCTGTTTTTCCTCCGACGTGCGCCCGGCGCCGATCTTCATCGTGACGTGCACGAAGGCGTCGTCGGACGTACCGTCGGCAACGCAGTAATCCGATAGGCAGATTGCGCGCGAACGAATGCCGCCAATCGGGAATACGCCGCCCTGCGCAATCAGAATCTGGTTTGTTTTGCGCAGCAGTTCGGGGATCTTCCCTTCCGCTTTCAGGTTGTCGGTGTATTCGTAGATGATGTGCGGCATACGTCGCTCCTTTCAGAGAACCGGCAGAATCGCGTTGATCTGGCCGGTGCCCGAGCTGCCGAAGTACGGGGTCACGATCTCAGCTTTGCCGGTGTAATGATCCCAGCCGAGCGCGCCGAGCAGCATCGCGGTGTCGTGCATATTGCCTTCGCCGTGGCACTTGGCAGCGTATTCGGGGAGCATTTCGCAGAAGGTTTTCCAGTCGCCGTTCTTCCACATTTCGATGACCGAGCGATCCATCGTTTCAAGGAACGGGCTCCAGAGCTTGTGCAGGAACGCCTCGGCATGGCGGTTCTGCGCGAAGCGGTGCGAGAGCGAGCCGCTCGCGAGGATCGCGACCGTGCCATCGTACTTCTCTTCAATCGCTTTGCGCAGCGCCTTGCCGAGCGTTGCGCTGTCGGCGAGGTCGTGCACCGTGCACAGCGCGGCGACCGACACGACCTTGAAATGGCGGTCCTGGTTCATATAGCGCATCGGCACCAGGGTGCCGTATTCGATTTCGAGCGTCGTCGAATCGTGCGCGCGCGTGAATACATCGGCATCCGTGGCGGCTTGTGCGATCAGCTTGCCAAGCTCGGGGTTGCCGTCGTATTCGAACGGCATGTTTTTGATGAAGTGCGGCAATTCGTTGCTGGTATAGACGCCCTTGAAGTGCGGCCGGCAGTTGACGTGATAGCCGGAGTTGACGAGCCAGTGCGTGTCGAAGACGACGATGGTGTCGACGCCGAGTTCGCGGCAGCGGCGGCCGATTTCGATATGCCCGTCGATGGCGGCTTGCCGGCAGCCTTTATGCGGCCCGTCCATTTCGGACAGGTACATCGACGGTACGTGAGTGATTTTTGCAGCGAGTGCCAGCTTACCCATAGTGTGTCTCCTGATTGTTGGTATTGCTTTCAGATGCCCCAGCGCGGAATCGAATGGCTGCCGTAGGAAACCGCCACGTTCTTCGCTTCGCAGAACACCTCGTAGCTGTAGTGGTTGCCTTCGCGGCCTGTGCCGGAAGCTTTGACGCCGCCAAAGGGCTGGCGCAGGTCGCGCACGTTCTGGCTGTTCACGAAAGTCATGCCGGCCTCGATCGCTTTCGCCATGCGCAGCACGCGGCCGGTGTTCTCGGTCCACAGATAGGACGACAGGCCGTACTCGGTGTCGTTGGCGAGCGCGATCGCTTCTTCTTCGGTCTTGAAGCGGATCAGGCAGGGCACGGGGCCGAAGATTTCGTCCTGGGCGATCTTCATCTTGTTGTCGACATCGGCGAAAACGGTGGGCTGGACCCAGTTGCCGCCCTTCAGGTGCGCGGGCACATCGGGTGTGCCGCCGCCGCACACCAGGTGCGCGCCTTCCCGCTTGCCGATCTCGATATAGCCGGTGACTTTTTCCCAATGGCCGCGGCTGATCATCGGACCGACGATCGTGTTCGGGTCGAGCGGATCGCCAACCGTCAGACGCTGCGCGCGGGCGGCGAAGTCCGCGACGAAACGCTCGTAGATCGAGTCCTGAATCAGAATCCGCGAACCGGCGGTGCAGCGCTGGCCGTTGTTCGAGAAGATCATGAAGAGCGCCGCATCGAGCGCGCGCTCGTAGTCGGCGTCGGCGAAAACGATGAACGGCGACTTGCCACCCAGCTCCATCGAATACTTCTTGAGTCCCGCGGCCTTGATGATGCGGTTGCCCGTCAGCGTCGATCCGGTGAACGAGATCGCGCGCACGTCCGGGTGCACGCACAGCGGTTCACCGGTGCTCTGGCCGAAGCCGTGCACGATGTTGAACACGCCCGGTGGCACGCCGGCTTCGAGAATCAGTTCGCCGAGCCGGTCGGCGGTCAGCGGCGAGAGTTCCGACATCTTCATCACCGCCGTGTTGCCGAGCGCGAGGCAGGGCGCGGTTTTCCACGTCGCCGTCATGAACGGGACGTTCCACGGCGAAACTAGCGCGCATACGCCGACCGGCTGCCACAGCGTGTAGTTGAGGTGGCCGGTGTCGGAATCGTAGGTTTCGCCATGCTGATGCTGGGCGAGTTCGGCGAAGTAGTAGAAGTTGTCGGCGGCACGCGGGATCAGCGCTTTTTTGGTTTGGCCGATGACCTGGCCGCAATCCTTCGTCTCCAACTCGGAAAGCTCGGGTACATGCTTGATAATCAGGTCGCCGACGTTGCGCATCAGGCGCGCACGTTCCTTGGCCGGGGTTTTCGACCAGGCCGGAAAAGCCGCTTTGGCCGCGGCGACGGCGGCGTCAACTTCGTTCTGTCCGCCGCTCGCAACCTGCGCCAGCACTTCGCCGGTGGCGGGGTTGAGCGTTGCGAAAGTTTCGGCGCTTTCTACTTTCTTGCCGTTAATGAGATGTTTAATAGTCATGCATTTCTCCTGCATTCTTAGCGTGCGGCGGCGAAAAACGTTGCGTCGTCGGCGATGGTGTTGATAAGGCAGCCAATGTTTTCGATTTCGGTTTCGATGACATCGCCGGCCTTGGTATCCGCGAGACCTTCCGGCGTGCCGGTCAGGATCACGTCGCCCGGCGCGAGGGTCATGAACGACGAGAGGTATTCGATCAGTGCCGGAATGTCGAAAATCATGTCGGCGGTGGTGCCGGTCTGCGTGGTCTTGCCGTTGATGCGCGTCGTCAGCGTGAGCTTCATCGGGTCGGCAATGTCGTCGCGATCGACCATCCACGGGCCGAGCGGCGTGCAGCCATCACGGTTCTTCACGCGCAGGTTCGGGCGGTAATAATTTTCGAGGTAGTCGCGGATCGCATAATCGTTCGCCACGCTGTAGCCGGCGACGATCTCCATCGCGCGTTCCTTGCTTACGCGATAGCCGCTCTTGCCGATGATCACCGCCAGCTCGCACTCATAGTGCATATAGGTGGCGTCGGCCGGGCGGCGCGTCAGCGCCTTGTGGCCGATGATCGTGTTGGGGCCCTTGAGGAACACGATCGGATACTCCGGTGCCTTGAAGGCCAGTTCTTTCGCGTGATCGGCGTAATTCAGGGCGAGCGTGAACACCGTATTCACCGCGACCGGCGGCAGCCAGACGACTTCGGATTCGGCCACGTAGCGGCCATCGGCGAGGCGGAGCTTGCCGTCGCCCGCGGGAGTCACTTCATGGATGGCGCCTTGCCAAGCGATGCGTCCATGTTTCATTGCTGTGCTCCTTGGGCGATGGTGAATTGCAGACTGCCGAGCCCGTCCGCGCTGATTTTGACCTGGCTGCCTGCGGCGGCTTGCGGCGCCATGTAGCTCACGCCGACGAGCAGAATGTCGCCGCGCGCCAGCGTCATGAACTCGGTAACATCGGCGAGCAATTGCGCCGGCGGGCGGATCAAATCGGCGAACGCGCGTTGCGCAACGATTTGCCCGTCGATTTCCGTCACCAGGGTTAGTTTTGCAATGTCGCCAAGCGGCTTGAGCGCACCGAGCGGCAGCGAGCCGTCGAAGCATTTCTCGCGGATCGCCGGGCGGTAGTAGCTGCTGTGCGGCAGGCTCAAATCGCCCGCCAGCACAACGCCCTCCACGGCGGCGAGCGCGTTGTCGGCACTCAGGCGGCTGGCCGCGCGGCCCATAACCAGCCCGAGCGTGGCGCCGATTTCGACCGCGCTTGCACCCGCGGGCAGCGTAACGACAGCGCCGTCCGCCACTTGCGTGTTGGCGGGCTTGATATAGAGCACCGGCGCTTTCGGCGCGCCCTTGTAGGGCGCTTCGTCGAGCGATCCGATCTTTTTCAGCGATGCCGCGTCGTTCAGGATGACACCGTAAATCATGTGATTGCCTTTATCCGAATGGGAACGATCAAGCCTGGTTCAAATGCACCAGCCACAGAGGAATGATGGGGAAGGCCACGAGCAGCGCGATGCGCACGAAATCGGACGCGAGGAAGGGCACCACGCCCCATGCCGTTTCGCTCATCGGCACGCCTTTGGCGAGCTTGTTGATGATGTAGAGGTTCATGCCGACCGGCGGATGCACGAGGCCGATTTCGACGACCATCAGCACCAGGATGCCGAACCAGATCGAAACATCCGCGGGCGGGATGCCCCAGTCCAGACCCATGATCATCGGATAGAAGATCGGGATCGTGAGGAACAGCATCGCGAGCGAATCCATTACGCAGCCGAGCAGGATGTAGATGCCCAATACGGCGACCAGCACCAGGATCGGCGACATGCCGCTGTTCTTGACCCATTCGGACAGTTCGACCGGCATCTGCGAGATCGCGAGCGCCGAGTTCAAAAGGTCTGCGCCGAGCAGGACGAGGAAGATCATCGCGGTTGCGATTGCGGTTTTGTAGATGCAATTCAGGAACTGCTTCCCGCGCAGACCGCCGGAGATAAACGCCATGATCCCGCAGCCCGCCGCGCCAACCGACGTGGCTTCGGTCGGGCTCGCCCATCCGCCGTAGATACCGACGACGATCAACAGGAACAGCGCCAGCACGGGCAGAACCTTGAACTGCGCGATGATGCGCTCGCGCCAGGTCGCCTTTGCACTCGCCGGTCCCGCGCTCGGATCGCGCATCACGATGAAACGGATGACGGCGAAATAACCGAACAGCGCGATCAGGCCGGGAATGACCGCGGCCGCGAACAGCTTGCCGATCGATTCCTGCGTCAAAACCGCATAGATGACGAGCGGGACCGACGGCGGCACCAGGATGCCGAGCGTGCCGCTGGCGGCCAGCGTTCCGGTTGCGAGACGGCCGGAGTAGCCTTTGTTCATCAATTCTGGTAAGGCCACTTGTCCCATCGTCGCGGCCGTCGCGAGCGAGGAGCCGCTGATCGCGCCGAAGCCGATACAGGCCATCGAACTGGACATTGCGAGACCGCCGCGCCAGTGTCCGATCAAGGTTCCCGCCGCGCGGAACAAGGATTTGGACAAGCCACCATGCGTGGCGAACTGGCCCATCAGCATGCACAGCGGAATCACCGACAGGTTGTAGTTCGACAGGCGCGCATAGGCCAGATCGTTCATCGTGAACAACAGCGAATTCAGATCGCCGCTGTTGATGACCACGTAGATCAGGGAGCCGGCCACGAACATCGCGATCCCGATATGTATGCGCAGGGTCAAGAGGACGAGCATGAAGATGAAGCCCGCCAGGCCGATAGTGATGCCGCTCATTGCGCGACTCCTTTTGCTGCAACGAAGTGGTGAAGCGCACGATTGGCGGCACACAGCGCCGTTAAGGCAAGGCTGGGCACGAGGCAAACAACCGGAATCCACACCGGGATATTGCGCATGATCGTGACCTCACCGGCCTCATAGATCTCCTGTGCCTGGACCGAACTGCGCCACGCCAGCAATGCCATCGCAATGGCAAGCAGCACGTTCGCGATGCCGTCCAGAATCGAATGGGCGCGCACCGAAAGTTTCGTCGTGAAAAACTCGACGCGCAGGTGTTCGCCCATCATCGTGCAGTAGGGGAAGAACGCCGCCGCGGCGATCCCCGTCCCCATCTGCAACAGTTCGATGTCGCCATTGATCGGCGAACTCCACAGCTTGCGTCCGACAATCGACACCACCGACAGGCAGACCATCGCAACAAAGAGCGCGCCACCTATGAGCGAAAACCCTTTTGAAGCTACGAGCAGACGATGTGTCCATCCGTGCTGATGACCGATGATCGGCTCGGTCAACTCTTTAATCTGACCACTCATGCTCAATTCCTCTAATTACTTCAACCGCCTTGGAACCTGTTCATAGTCTTGCTGCGAGCGTGTGATCGGAACTCGTGCGCAACTCTTCGCTCCGCCGACTATGAGTCAAGCGTAAGCGAGACAAGCCTTAGAGCCTGTTCATAATCTTGCTGCGAGGCTGTGATCGGGGCTCCTGCGCTGCTCGGAATCCTCATTTATTACTTATAAACTGCGGTTCCTGCGCTGCTCTTCGCCCCGCTGACCGCCTCTCCGCCTCTCGCGACAGATTCTGAATAGGCGCGCTTAGCGTTTTTCCGCCGCAAGCTCCTGGTTCGCCAGATTGTGCGCGGCGGCGGCGAGCGCTTTGCCGTCGGCGCCCTTGGCGGTGACTTGCTGAATCCATTCGGCCTCAACCGGCGCGGTCGCCTTGCGCATCGCGGCCATTTCGGCGGCGGAGAAATCGGTCACCGTATTGCCGCGCTCAAGCACTTTCTTGTGCGACAGTGAGTTTTGATCGTCGAAGACCTGGCCAAGCTTTTCCGTCATCGCGAGACCGCTGCGCTTTTCGATCATGGCTTTCAGATCGGCGGGCAGGGCGTCGAATTTGCGCTTGTTCATGAGAACCATGAGCACGGTCGCGGACGGGTAGGGCTGTCCCGCCGCGGGCTGCGAGTGGAATTTGGTCACTTCGTCGAGCTTGAGCGGCACGACCAGTTCCCAGGCGCCCATTGCGCCATCCACGATGCCTTTGGAAATCGATTCGGTCAGCTGCGAAGGCGGCATGCCAACCGGCGTGGCGCCCAGGGCGGCAGCGGTTTGGGTGCCGAGGCGCGTCGAGGTGCGCAGCTTCAAACCCTTCCAGTCGCCGAGCGTCTTGACCTGTTTGGAGCCGGTATGCACCGCCTGTCCGCCGTCGACGTGGAATGCGAGCACTTTGTATGCGGCAAATTCCTGCTGCGCATACTGTTGATAGAACTTCCACACCGCGCGGCTGCCGGAGACGGCATCGGCCACGACGAAGGGCAGTTCGAAAGCCTCGATACGCGGGAAGCGGCCGGTAGAGTAGCCCGGCGCGGTCCATACGATGTCGGCGACACCGTTCTTGACCTGGTCGACGAGCTGAGCCGGGGTGCCGCCAAGCTGCATCGCGGGATAAAACTGACACACGATGCGCCCCTGGGATTCTTGCTTGAGCTCGTCACACCAAGGTTGCAGAACACGCTGCTGAGTCGGCGCACCGGCTGGGAGGAAGTGCGCGACTTTCAAAGTGACCTGCTGCGCATAAACGGGGGCGGCAAGCAACAGTCCGCCCGCGATCAGTGTTTTCATGAAATTCATCGTTTGTCTCCGTAACGAACCGGCCTATCCGAATTCACTAACATATTGGCGAATTGAATGCCTTATGCATAGATAGAAAAATTTTTAATTTGGGGTGATGAGGCTAGGACTTACCCGCATCACCCTCCAAAAAATTACACGCGCTTGAAGAGGGGACTTCTGACCTGTTGCGCGTCGGCGGCGCTAAAGAATTTCTCGGTATAGATATCCCGTTCGAACAAGCGTCCCTGCATCAAGGCCGAGATACAGGCTTCGATCATGACGGGCGGGCCGCAGAGGTAAGCCTTGTTGCCGCGGAAGTCGTTGTCGAAGTGCGCTTTCGCCGCCTCGTGCACGAAACCGCGGAAACCGCTCCAGCCGCTATCGGTCGGCTCGTCGGAGAGCGCCGGAACATAGGTGAAGTTGGGGTGCTTCGCGGCAAGGTCGAGAAATTCCTGGTGGTAGTACAGCTCGGCCTGATTGCGCGCGCCATACACGAGCGTGATCGGCAGCGTCGAAGCTTCTTCAAGCAGTTCCAGAACCATCGAGCGCGGGCTCGATAAACCCGATCCGCCCGCCATGAACAGCGAGGGCAGGCCGGCTGACTTATGCGTGAAGAAGCGTCCATAGGGGCCGGACAAGCTCAATTTATCGCCGACCTTGAGCGATTCGTGAATCCAGCCGGTTCCGCGCCCGCCGGGAACGATACGAATATTCAATTCGATTTCGTTGCCGGTCGATGGTGGATTGGCGAGCGAGAAGGCACGCGCGCCGATGTCGCCAGGAAGATTCAGATTGATGTACTGACCGGCCTGGAAATCGAGCACTTCGCCGTTGTTCAGGCGCAGCCAGATGCCTTTGATTGTCGGCGTGAGATTCTCGATGCGCGAAACCGTGCCGTGGAAATCGCGCACCGGAATATCGCGCGCATCTTCGTCGATTTCGATATCGGCTTCGATGACGGTATCGGCTTCGAGCGTCGCGCAGCACGCCAGGGTTTTGCCTTCTTCGCGTTCGTAATCCATCAGCGCGAAGTTCGAAGCGCTGCCGTGGTCGACTTCACCGTCGGTGATCGTGACCTTGCACGTGGCGCAGTAGCCCTGGCCGCAGGCGTGGGGCAGATAAATGCCGGCGCGCAGACTTGCATCAAGGATTGTCTGCCCCTCTTCAACCTCAATGGTTCGGCCCAGGGGCTCGATCGTCAGCTCATGGCTCATTGTGAATTGCCTCCCTATCGCCTTGCTTAGTATCCGATTCCGTTCAAACCATCCAAACCCGGCGTGGTGAAGCGGATCAGATCCTTGTGACCGACGCCGTTCTCGGCCAGGCTCTTATCGAGCTGCGGCGTGAAGGGCGTGTTCGAGTTCTGCCACACGACTTTGCTCCAGTCGATCTGTGCGAAATCCGGGTGGAATTCGTAGGCTGGCGTGACGAATTTTTCGATCAGTTCGGAGAACTTCAGCGACGGTTCGACCGCAATCACGAACGGACGGGAGAACATGCGATGCTTCTCCCAGTTGACGTACATGAGCTGCTTGCCTTTGTAGTTCTCGACCGCGTCGCGCGACTTGAACTCGTAGGGTCCCAAAGCGGTAATGGACATGTTTCTCTTCCTTCCTAGAACCAGTTCAGAATCTGTCGCGAGAGCCCGTCAGCGGGGCGAAGAGCAGCGCAGGAACCGGAGTTTATGAGTGATAAATGAGGATTCCGAGCAGCGCATGAGCCCCGATCACGGGCTCGCAGCAAGATTACGAACGGGTTCTCAGTTCTTGGTCGCAAGCTCGCGCCACGCAGCGAAATTCTTTTGATCGAGCGAGCCGTTGAAATCGCCCTGCACGTCCGGGTCGAGACGCCAGTATTCCATCATGTGGCTGCCCGGCTTGAAGTCCGGCGCATCGGTGTCGACGCCTTCCGGCTCGCACTTGCCTTGCAGGACTTGGTGCGAGGTGATGAAGGTCTGGATGTATTTCTCCGGCTCGTGCTCGAAGATCTCTTTGCAGTGATCCGAGCAGAAGTGGTACTTCTCGCCTTTGTAGATGCTTTCGCGGAAGCAGGTCGTCATCGGATCGCCGGGCTCGTTGTACTTCACTGTGGTCACGCAAACCTGGCAGTTCATCGGCTGGGTCTTATTGTTGAAGCGCTTGCCCGCTTTCTCCATCTTCGCCCAGTGCTCGTAGACCGGCCGGTAATATTTGTCGAAGGTGTTCGGATATTTTTCCGACAGCCAATCCAGCTCTTCCGGGCTCGGCGACCAGGTGTGGAAGCTCATCGCATCGGGCTTCATGTAGAAACCGATCCAGGACTGGTGCGTGATGTGTTCTTTTTCTTCGATCGTCTGCGGGAAGCACTTCGGCACCGTCACGCCGTAGCGCGCGAGATCTTTGAACAGCGCGCCGCCGTTTTCTTCGAAATAGATTTCCCAGGCTTCCTTGAAGCTCATGATCCGCTTGGGCAGCATGTAGTCCATCATCATGCCGACCGAGGCGAGCTTGCGCGTGCCGCGCCACGTCCACTTGTCGATCCAGCGCTGCACGATCGGCAGGTTGTCCGGGTCCTGCTCAAGCATGAACTTGATGCATTCCAGGCCGAGCGTCATGTGACGCGCTTCGTCGGACTGCGCCGAGAAGCCGACGGTCATCGCCGCCATATCGCCGTTGTAGGCCGCGCCTGAAATGAACGGTACGAACAGTATATTTGTCAGCACATATTCGAATGCGAAACCGATTGCGACCATGAATTCGAACGGGCCGGCGGTGATCGCGTCGTCGAAGAAGGATTTGCCGTCCGCCAGGTACCACATGCGCGATTGCTGATGCGCGAATTCGCTCAGCCCGCTGTAGAACTTGTTGTAGTTCGAAATCGAATGGATCTGCGTCTGGCAGTGACGATACTCATCGACGGCCTGCATCATGCATGCCACGCGTGGACCGGCCCCGACCATCTGGCGCCCGACCATCGAGAAGCCGCGTCCGGCCATCAGTTCGAGCGGCGGGGTCGAGCCGAGGAAGAGTTTGAGCACGTTGATGTAACGCGCATCGGTCACCGACAGGTGGCCGTTGTTTTGGTTGAAAGCGTCGAGGATCGCATAAAGCTTGCGCTCTTTCTCGGCCTGGTATTTCCAGTAGGCGTCCATCGTCAGACGGAACGGGTCTTCCCACTTGTCCCAGTCATGGATCTTGATGCCTTCGTAGGTGACCTGCGGGAACACCTTGTCCATCGGCTGGTAGGTCGTATCCCACGCGAGGTCGCGCGTCATCATCGTGTAACGCTCTTTGAGACCGAGCTTCTTTGCAACTTTCATATCCATCGTGTTCGCTCCTCTTTAACCTTGCCAGCTCAAGGTGAATTCGTCGTCGGTCTCGTCCAGGTGGCCGGAGATCGTGATCAGGTGCAACTGTAGTTCTTGCAAATCGAATTCGCGCCCCATCTTTTCCTCGACCGTGCTGCGGCGGATGACCAACTTGCCGGGCACGTCGACCTTCACCATCGCGGGTTGGTCGACCACGATCGCGCCAGGGTTGTCCTCGACGATCGCCTCGACGATGCAGCGGGTTTCATCATTCTTCTGGAACGCTATGAATGCATTTGACATCTATTTTCTCCTCACGCGCCAATTCCGGCCTTGATGGCACGCGCGTTAATCTGTCCGACGAGCAATTCCATGATGCTGTTCGCATCGGCACCGAAAGCGATTTCGGCCACCGGCGTCAGCGCTTCGATCGAGCGCTGTTTGGCGTTGTGCACCCATTCAGCCAGCACGGCCTTGTTTTCCGGGCTTTCGGCCGCGGCGGCCTTGAGCACCGTGTCGACCCATTTGGCGTTTTCCGCATACCACTCGCGCTGGAAGCGCGTCAGCATCGTCACCACGGGGCCGTAGGCGGCATTGAGTTTCGCGTTGAATTTTTCGTAAACGAGCGGGTAGAGCAGACCTTCAAGGACGAAGTTCTGCGCGACGAAGAGTTCGAACCAGTCCTGCATCACCATCTGGTCTTCAACCCAGCGGCGCAGACCTTGCCACTCCGGGGCGTTCAGCCAGGCGGTTTTCGCTTCATTCAGCGCATCGATCTCTTCGAAAGAGATGGCCAGGCGCGTGATGTATTGAGCGATACCGAGCTGATCCATGCTCGCATAAGCGGCGGCTTGCGCAATCGCGATGCCGTAGCCATACGCGGAGACGAATGAGTTGTTGATGTTCGAGGCCCATGCGACATGGCGCAGCGGTAGCAGGACCTTATTCACGAGCTGCTTGCCTTCGGCGGAATAACCCGCAGCCAAGCCCTGTTCGTCGGCGAGGTCGAAGTCCGCTCCCGCGGTTTCCTGCATCCGTCCGCGTGCCAGCACCCAGGCGCCGTAATAGAACTGGCGCGGATCTTTGAGTGCGTACCAGTCCTTCATGACGATGCGGGTCAGCCTGGGATCGAAGATGTCGTGTTCGGCATCCCAGGTCGGACGGTAGTGAAAGTTCTCCACCGGCTGGAGATCCATGGTGCCTTCCATGTAGCGGGAGGCTGGCTTGTCAGCCCCCATTCGGCGTGCCAGATGTCCGAACGTCTGCCGCAGCGGCTGGATGGTGATGGTGCGCAAATCCATGGTCATTTATGTCTTCCTCCTAATACTGCTGAATTCCGAGAACTCGAAGCTCAGCGAAATCGTTGGTGTGTCGCGTCGTGCAGATTCCATTGCCATTCGGCGTTTGCGGAGTCTTTTTCCTTGGGGCGGGGTTTGCTTTCCAGGAATATGACGTGGTTGTTGGCGCAGAAAGTGTCGAAGGCATCTTTGGGCATGACGAGTTCGACCATCATTTCCGGCTCGCCGACCGAGAATTCGAATTCCACAAATCCATCTGTGCGGACTTCGGCTACGCGAACGTAGCGTCGGCTTACATCGAACGGCTTGTCAGTCATGGTTCGCCTCACTTCGAATGACGCTACGGAAAGCGCGGGACTTGCGCTCGACTCGTGCTCATTAAACCAACCGTTAACATGTTAGTGAATGGACGATCAGCGCAATGACTTGTACTTTTCAAACTTTCGTTTATGGGTCGATTAACGTACTTGATCTTGATGATGCGTGCGGAATTGGCTCGGCGTGAGGCCGGTGCCGCGGGTGAAGAAGCGCGAAAAATACGCGGGGTCTTTGAAGCCGAGTTGGTAGCTCAATTCGCCAACGGCGATCGAAGAAAAGCGCAACAGCCGGCGCGCTTCTTGCAGCAGGCGGTCATGCACGAGTTCTTTTGAGGCCAGATTCGCCATGCGCCGGCACACATCGTTGAGTCGCGCTTCGGTGACGGCCATTTGTTTCGCATACTCGGGCAGCGTCAGATGATCGCGGAAGCGCGCCTCTACCAGGTCGCAGAATTGGAGGAAAATGCTCAGGTCTTCGTTGCGCTCCCGCTTCTGCGGTTCGGCTTGGCGCTGGGCGGCGAATAAGCGGTTCAGGCTGATAAAGAAACACAGTCCCAGCGCGTTGACCGCGGTCGTGCGCCCGAGGCCGCGGCCGCTGAATTCGCTTTGAATCAGGTCGGCAAGCTGCATCAGGCGATCAAGCTCCTGGCGGGATTCCGCTTGTACGTTCCCCAGGGGTAAAAATGCCGCTGTGCGCAGCTGTTTTTCCGGCCACAGGCCGGGCATCGACGCATACCAGCGGCGCACGACCTCTTGGCGCACGGTAATCACATGACCGTCCGAACCGTCTTCTGAATAGAACGCATGGGGAACGGCCGGCGGCGTCAGAAAAACCAGCGGTGCGGGGCTGAGGTAGAGCTGTTCGTCGAGTTCGAGACGGATACTGCCCGAACACAACAGGTGGATCTGGAAAAAACGCGAATGCCGGTGGGGCGGGGTGTTGCGGCCGAAAATCTCCGCCAGGCGGCCGAAGGTCTCATAGTGGACCTCGCAATCGGAATCGTTCCCGGCATAAGCGCGGCTGACATAAATGTCCGGGATCGCCTCGGCGCGTCGTTTCTCCATGATTTCCCGCCCTGCCACTCATGCGCTTCGATTAGTAGTTGCTCAAGATGCGATGGCCTCTATAATCGTCCCGCCTGTAGCTTGAATCGTCTGTCCAACGCTATACATTCCAAGCAAGCGAAAGAACATTTCCCGATATGAGTGGCATTTCCTACCGTAACCTGCCGCAATTCTTTCTCAAAGCCCGAGAATCGCTAATGTGCCATTTTCGGCCAATTTTGAATCATTTTGGCCTGACTGAGCAGCAATGGCGGATTTTGCGTGCCTTGAGCGACCGTGAGCGCCTGGAGCCGTGGGAGATCTGTGAAATCTGTCAGATTTTGAGTCCCAGCCTGGCGGGGGTGCTTGCGCGCATGGATGACATGGGCTTGGTGATTCGCAGCCGAGTTCCGGAGGACCAACGGCGCGTGATTGTCCGGTTGAGTTCGCGCGGAGAAAAGATGGCCGCCGCAATCCTGCCCTTGGTCGAAGCTCAGTACAAAATCATCGAGGAAGCATTCGGCCGGGATTTGGTCGATGAATTGTATGCCGTTCTGGACAAGTTCGTCGCCGAGCCGCGCCAACTCGTCGCGCACGTTGAACTCCCCAATACGGCAGCGAGCACTTCGCTGATGACGAACAAGAAAAAGAGTGCAAGACAGGCGAAGGAAAAATCACATGCTCAGTGAAATCTCTTCCTATCAGTAACTGGAAAAGCGCTCCACTAATAAACTGTGCTGCGCTTCATCCCGCTCACAGCCTCTTGCAACACAGATTCTAGGCGGTCTTAACTGTCCGCCTTCGCGCCAGGGGGCGTCGCCCCTTTAGGCCAGAGCATCCACATCCGGCCGTGCTGGCGCATCTTGCCGGCTTGCGCGCCGGCTTCCGGGCCGAAGCCCCAGTAAAAGTCCGCGCGCACCGCGCCCCTGATTGCGCCGCCCGTGTCTTGCGCCACGACAAGGCGGTTCAGCGGCTTGTCGGTATTTGGCCAGCTCGTGCTTAAAAACACCGGCGCTCCCAATGGGAGGCTGCGCGGGTCGACCGCAATCGAGCGGCCTGCGTTCAGCGGTAAGCCCAGCGCGCCGTTCGGGCCGCTGCCATTCGCCGCTTGTTCTTTGAAGAAAACGTAACTGGGGTTGGTGTTGAGCAATTCGTCGAGCCGTTGCGGATTGTTCCTCGCCCAAGCCTTGATATTCTCCATGCCCGCCTGATCGGCCTTCAGCTCACCGTTGTCGATCAGCCAGCGGCCGATAGCCTTGTAGGGGTGGCCATTCTGTTCCGCATAGGCAATTCGCACCCGGCTGCCGTCCGCCAGTTGCACCTGGCCCGAGCCTTGAATCTGGAGGAAGAAGAAATCGAGCGGATCGGCTGCCCAGAGCAGCACCTTGTCCGCAAGCTTATCGGCGCGCGCATCGATCTGCGCGCGCGAGTAGTACGGCAAAACCTTGCGCCCTTCGAGGCGGCCACGCAGACGCATGCCCTTGAGTTCGGGGTACTGCTCGCTCAGATCGATGACCAGCAGATCGTCGGGCACGGCGTAGACCGGCGTCGCGAATTGCTTGCCGCGCGTGCGGCTGCCTTTGATCAAGGGTTCGTAATAGCCGGTAATCAAGCCTTCCTTGCTGCCATCCGGGTTCGTGACCCGCCAGACCTGGGTTTCCGCCTGGAGAAACGCGCGGATCGATTCGCTGTCCGGCGTGTTGCCGAGTCCGCGCGCAGCTTCGCAGACCGACTTCCATTCCGGGTATTTTGCGAGGCTGCGGCAAGAGGCGAGGAAAGTGCCCCAGGCATCGCTGAGTGTATCTTCCTGCCAGCCGGTCAGCTCTTCCCATGCGGCGGGCTGTATCGGCTCGATTTTCGGTTGTACAGACTCGGGCTTCTCGCCACCAGGGCAAACCGGGCAGTTGGGCGGGCGAGAGTCAGCCGGCGGGTTCGGTGTCGTGGCGCAGGCTGCAAGCAAGAGGGAAGATAAACAAAATGCAAGGGAACGGAGACTCGGCATCAATCGGCTACACTGCGGTTAATTCGGCGTGCCGCAGTATACCGGCCTCGCCTTCGAATTTATGCATGATCTTTCTTGCTGTCATTTTGCTGCCCATCTGATGAATCCCGACGCTCTTGAACAATTGATCGCCCGCGCAGAGGCCGTGCTGGCCCGTTTCGAGGCCAGTCTGCCTCCCGCTCCGCCGCCTGTTGACTGGTCTGCGCCCGCCTACCGTTTACGCACACGCCAGGCGCGTGCCTGGCTCGAACCTATCCATGCGCCGCACCGCATCCGCCTCTCCGATCTCAAAGACGTCGAAGACCAGAAACAGCGTTGCGATGCGAATACGCGCCAGTTTCTGCATGGCGGACGGGGGAACAACGTATTGTTGACGGGCGCGCGCGGCACCGGGAAAAGCTCGCTCGTCAAAGCGATGCTGACCGAATACGCGGAGCAGGGTTTGCGCGTGATCGAGGTCGACAAGACCGATCTGCTCTACCTGCCGGAAATCGTCGATCTCGTCAGCGGCCGCCCCGAGCGCTTCATCGTGTTCTGCGACGATCTTTCCTTTGAAGACAGCGAGCCCGGCTACAAGGCGCTCAAAAGCGTGCTCGACGGCAGCCTGTCCTCCGCGCCCGAAAATCTACTCATCTACGCAACGAGCAATCGGCGCCATCTCTTGCCTGAGTATCACGCCGAGAATCTGCAAACACAGAAGATTGGTGACGAAATCCATCCCGGCGAGGCGGTCGAGGAAAAGATTTCGCTTTCGGAACGCTTCGGCCTGTGGATTTCGTTTTATCCCTTCAGCCAGGAAGAGTATCTGCACGTCGTCAACCACTGGCTCACTCAATACGATGTATCCGCAGCGCTGATCGAGGCGGAAGCGACGCGGCTCGATGCGCTGCAATGGGCGCTGATGCGCGGCTCGCGCAGCGGACGCGTGGCCTGGCAATTCGCGCGCGACTTCGCCGGACGGGGAAACGTTTAATTTCTCAAGAGAAAAAATACAGCATGGTTAAGGAAGTCGATGTCGCCGCCGCGGTGATTACACGCCCCGACGGCAGTTTCCTGCTCGGCCGACGGGCGGAAGGCAGCTTTTATCCTGGCTATTGGGAATTTCCGGGTGGCAAAGTCGAGCCCGGCGAAACCCCGCGTGAGGCTTTGGTCCGTGAATTGAAGGAAGAATTGGGGCTGACTGTATTGAAGGCCACGCCGTGGCTGGTCCGCTCGCATCGCTATGAGCATGCGCATGTGCGCTTGCATTTCTTCGAAGTCACCGAATGGCTGGGAGAGCCGAACGATCACGTGCATAGCGCGCTTCTCTGGCAGCGGGCCGACAAGCTCAGCGTCTCCCCGATGCTTCCCGCCAATGCGCCGGTGCTCAAGGCGCTGCGCTTGCCGCGCATCATGGCCGTTACACATGCGGCGGAGCTTGGCGTGGCCGCGCAGCTTGCAGTCTTGGACCAGGCGCTCGCGCATGGCTTGCGGCTTGTGCAAATTCGTGAAGGCTGGCTCGATGCCGCCGAGCGGCTGAGCTTTACCCAGGAGGTTGTCAAGCGTTGCCGCGCCGCGAATGCGATTGCTCTAATCAATGGCGATAGCGCGCTCGCGACCCAGCTTGGCGCCGATGGTTTGCATCTGCCTTCCGCCCGGCTGGCGATGCTGGATTCCCGCCCGAGTTTCGCCTGGGTCGGGGCCTCGTGCCATAGCCGTGCCGAACTGGAGCGGGCCGTTGCGCTTGAGCTGGATTACGCGCTGCTGGGGCCCGTTGCGGAAACGGCCAGTCATCCAGGCGTCCCGGCGCTCGGATGGGAACATTTCGCGGAACGTGTCGCCGGTCTGCCGATTCCGGTTTTTGCGATCGGCGGTCTCTGTCCAGACGATTTGCCCCGCGCGCGTGAAGCGGGAGCTCATGGTTTGGCGGCGATTCGCGGCATCTGGAGCTAAGCGCCGCCAGAAAAACCCTGCATGTTGCGTTGCGCTGGCGGTGCAGGCGTTACGGCTTGCGTTGCTCTGCGTCGGGATCGTCGGGACTCGGCGTGTCGCCGGGAATCCGGTATGTTTCGGAGGCCCATGCTCCCAGATCGATTTGTTTGCAGCGTTCGCTGCAAAATGGGCGAAACCGATTTTCGGGACGCCATTCGACAGGCTTTCCGCAAGTCGGGCACTGGACTTTTCGGGCCGGCTTGGTCATTTAGGGGGGCCGATCAGAGATTACAGAAAGTTAGCTCAAAGGCGACATCCGATTCCGCTTGGCGCGCCCGCGCTACACACTCGGTGCCGAGGAAGCGAATGTTCAACGCATATTTGTTGGCGCTGATTTCGGGGATCGATGTCTCGCTGCGCAGCAGTTGCAGACGCAGCATCTGCGCGGAGCGCCCTCCCATCATCATCTGATACTGGCCGCGCCGGGCGAGCAGATGTTCCGGATGGCCGCTGGCACGCAACAGACGCAGAACGATCGTAAGCCCGTCGCGGATCGGCATCATCGGGGCGGCCCAGCCGTGTAAATCGGCTTGGCGTTCTTCAGGACTGCGGTGCAGCCAGAAATGGTACGAGGGCAGATCGAATTCGCAGACGCCTCCGGGGATGGCCGCGCGACTGCGGATGTTCATCAGCCATTCGTTTTCACGCAGGTATTGGCCGATTTTGCCTGCCATGGAAAGCAATGCCGCACTGGCCTGTTCGATTTCGTACAACGCTCCCGCGAGCGCGGTCTCCGAGATGTCGGGGTTGTTGCGATAGGACATAAGAATCTGCCGCTGGCGCTCAAGCTCCTGCACCAGGTCGACTTTCAAATCAGCACGCCCGGCGACCTCGAGAATCTCGAACAGCGTGACTAGCGCAACATGATGCTCGTAGCCATCGGCTCCGCGCGAAAAGTGCAGGGTTTTTTCGAACAGATCCTCCAGCCTAAGCAGCGTTCGAATGCGCTCGTTCAGCGGATATTCGTATGTGATCACTGCGATTGGTTTCCGGCCTGAGAGGAAGTCATTCAACGCACTTAACGTCAAATGTTGAGAAGTTACCTTAAATCATAACAGGGATTACTTGAGCGAGCCGGGTAATCCCGATGCCATGGCGCGATAATGCCGATCCAATGCGGCAACTTGCGCAGTCAGGGCGTCCAGATCGCGGCTATTGTCGATCACATCGTCCGCCGCAGCGAGCCTGTCGGCTCTGCTGGCCTGGGCCGCCATGATCGCCCGGGTTTGAGATTCGCTGAGTCCGCTGCGAATTCGCACGCGTTCCACCTGGAGCGCTTCGGGGCAATCGATGACGAGCACACGGTCGCAGCGGGCCCGGTAAGCGCCGCTTTCAATCAGCAAAGGCACGGCCAGAATGACGTAAGGGCTTGTTGCTTGGCGCACACGTGCGACGCTTTCGGTGCGAATCATCGGGTGCAGAATCGCTTCGAGGCGTTCGCGCGCGCTTGCATCATTGAAAACGATCTCCCGCATTGCGGCGCGGTCGAGCGCGCCATCGGCGCACATCACTTGTTGGCCAAACGCCGCGCAAATCGCCGGCATCGCCGCGCCTTTGGCTCCCGTTAGTTCATGCGCGAGCGCGTCGGTATCGACGATTTCTATGCCGTGGGCGGCAAAGCAATGTGCAACCGCACTTTTTCCGCTGCCGATTCCCCCCGTGAGCCCGATCACGAACGGCTGAGTCATCGTTTATTCCCCTGCTGGACAGTTTGAGCGCTGTGCATTGGCGAGGCGGGCGGAAGTCGTGCTGGAAAAATCAGTGATCAGGTTTGCCGGGCCGCTGACTTCGACCTTGAGTCCGTTTGCTCCGCGCGGGGCGACTTGCGCGCTTTGCACGCCTTGGCGGCGGAGTTGCTCCAGCATGCGTTTGGCGGCGTCTTCGCTTTTGAAGAGTCCGAGCGAGATCGAATTCTGGTTTGGGCCCGACTCATTGATGATGAAGTAGTCTTTCACGCCTAACCGCTGTAATTCCTCGGCTTTCTTCTCCGCGCCGGCGCGGTCTGCTTGTGGCGGTAAATAAATCCACCAGGATGTCGGCGTTCCCGTCGCTTCGACCGTGGCCCGCATGCCGCCCGCCTTGGCTTTTTGGACGACTTGATCGGCCTGTAACAAGGTCAAACCCGTCCAGCGCACGCATGCCAGACTTGGGGTAGAAGCGGAGGCTGCTGGAGGTGAGGCGGTGGCTTGCGGCTCCGGTGTGCTAACGGTGGGTTCAGGCGTTGCGGGTTTGCTTTCGCCCGATTCCTTGGGGGGCTGCACGAGACGGAGTTTCTCCGGGCGTAGCTGACTTGTCAGCCGTTCCGGCTCTCCGCCCGGCACGCGTGAGAAATTACCCAGATTGGCCGCGGCTAGAAACAGGTTGCCAATGACGAGCAGGACAAAGAGAACACGCAGGGTTGTCATGGCGTTAGCTTATCGCAAAGGCGTGCCGATTGCGGAGCAGGTGATGTCCAAATCCACAGGGGAGTGGATGGCCGAGATGGCGCAACGTGTGTTTAATGCGCCGCGGGCGCCAGTCTGCTATTGCGGCAGCCGGGCGCCCACGTTGTGTGGAATGCTGTGCGGGGATCAATCGTGTTGAATCAGGTCACGATAGGCGTGCCAGGTCGCGTGGCCCGCCAGCGGAAGTGTGAGCGCGAGTCCGACCATCCAGGTCGCGAATCCGATCGCGATGAGGATGACGATCATTGCCGCCCAGAGCGTCATTGGGATGAGGTTGCCTCTGACGGCGCGCGTGCTGGCCACCATGGCGGTAATGATGTCGGTGTCCTGGTCCATCATTAGAGGCAGCGCGATTGCGCTCAGCGCATAAATGACTGCCGCGATAGCGCCGCCGATCAGCATGTAGGCAAGGACAAAATCAACATAGTTACCGGAGGTGAATATCTCGCGGTAGACGTTCGACATGGAGAGGCTCTGCCCGGTGTAAAACAGCGCGAACAGGATGGCGGAGATTCGCTCCCAGGAAATCATGACGATGGCGAAAAAAAGTCCGAAGTAAAGCAGCGAGTCGCCATGCCCGGCCAGGCCGCGGATCGAATCCTGGAGCGTGCACGGCTCGCCTTTTTCGTGACGGCGCGAGATTTCGTACAGCCCCGCCGCGGCAAGCGGTCCGACGAGAAAGAACCCAGATACGGCGGCGGTGAAGAGATAGGGGCGATTGGCTGCGTAGGCGAGGATGAAGTAACCAAGCAGCGCAAAACAGATACCCCAGGAAAGGCTGGCTGGCAGGTTGTCGCGCATGTCCGAGAGCCCTCGGGACAGCCAGATGAAAGGGCGCGAAGCCGTTACGTGCTGGAAACGGAAGTGCGCCAGAGTGTCGTCGAAACCGTGATAAAGCGGCTGGTCCATGATTACCTCTCCCGATGACATGAACAAGCTTTTTGATCGCAGTGGCGGTGCGAAGTTCTGCACGTGAAAAAAGAAACGCCCCATTGCTGGGGCGTTGCGTGCCGGGCGATTTTTTGGGGGTCAGGCGAGTTTCTTGCCTGTCAGCCGTTCATACGCATCGACGTATTTCGCAGAGGTTTTTGCGATGATTTCGGCGGGCAGTTTCGGTGCGGGCGCTTGTTTGTTCCAGTCCAGCGTTTCGAGATAGTCGCGCACGAATTGTTTGTCGAAAGAGGGAGGCGAGATGCCTTCCTGGTAGCTGGCGGCGGGCCAGAAGCGTGAGGAATCCGGCGTGAGGGCTTCGTCGATCAGATGCAATATACCCGCGGCGTCGAGACCGAACTCGAACTTGGTGTCGGCGATGATGATGCCGCGGCCTGCGGCGTAGTCGCGCGCCTGCGTATAAAGCTTGATCGCCGTGTCGCGGACCTGCGCCGCAAGCGCGGCGCCGACGAGGCGTTCGCATGCGGCGAAATCGATATTTTCGTCGTGCGTGCCAAGTTCGGCTTTGGTCGAAGGGGTGAACAGCGGTTCGGCCAGCTTGGCCGCCTGTTTCAGCCCCGCGGGCAGCCGGATGCCGCACACCGCGCCCGTGGCGAGATAGTCTTTCCAGCCGCCGCCGATGATGTAGCCGCGCACGACGGCTTCGATCGGCAGTGGTTTGAGGCGTTTGACGACCAGCGCGCGGCCATGCACCTGGTCGCGCTCATCGGGCGCAACGACGCTTTCCGGGTCGATACCGGTGAGTTGGTTGGGGATGACGCCCGCAAGACGTTCAAACCAGAAGTTCGCCAGCGCGCTGAGCACTTGCCCCTTGCGCGGAATCGGGTCGGGCAGCACCACGTCGAAAGCCGAAAGCCGGTCGCTGGTGACGATGAGCAGACGTTCTGCATCCAGCGCGTAAATGTCGCGCACCTTCCCGCGGCCGAGCAAGGGCAGGCTGCGGATCGTCGATTCGTAAAGCGGCTGGGTCATGGCGGTGTGTCCGGGCAAAAAGCGAATTATACGAGGCTCCGCACAGCGGACCTTGTTCGCCTTTCAAGTGCCCATGAAATGCAGGATGTCCACATTCCAGGCATGCGGATCTTCGTGGCCGACGATTCTGTCCGCGCCGCCGTAGCCCATCGATCGCGACAGATCGACCATATAGGGCTTGATGTAACCGTTCGATTTGGTCGAGAAGATCGCTTTGATTTTAGGCGTCAGCAGGTCGGCTTCGTTTTGCTCGACGACGATGCCGAGCTTGCCCGACTCGAGACGCACCAGCGCGCCGACCGGGTAAATGCCGACACAGCGCATGAAAGCCTGCACGAGCGAGGGTTCAAAGTGGGATTTGCTCCATTCGTACAGCTTGCGCAGCGCATCGGTGGCCGACATGCCTTTGTGGTAGACGCGGTCGGCGGTGATCGCGTCATACACGTCCACGATCGCCCCCATTTTTGCAAGCTGGGAAATCTGCTCGCCATTCAAACTGTCCGGATAGCCGCTGCCGTCGACGCGTTCATGGTGGTGGCGTGTGATGTGGAGCGGAATCGGGCCGATGCCCGGCGTTTTCTGGAGCACATTCCAGCCGTCGTCTGAATGGCGTTTGATGATTTCGAACTCTTCCTCGCTCAGCCGGCCGGGTTTGTTGAGGATAGCATCCGATATGAAGGCTTTGCCCGTGTCATGCAACAGGCCGCCGATACCCGCTTCGCGGGTGGTGTCCAGATCCATGCCGAGTGCGCGGCAAAAGGCAATCAGCAAAGTGCTGACGCTGACCGAATGGAGAAAAGTGTAGTCGTCCTTATTTTTGATGCGTAACAGCGTCATGAGGGCGCCGCCGTTACGCAGGACCGATTCGGTGATGTCCTGCACCATCGGGTTGATCCGTTCAAGCTCGACCGCCTTGCCTAAACGGATGTCCTGCATGACATCGTGCACAAGGCGCTGGGCTTGATCGCGGATATGTGTGGCACGGACGAGTTCGGCGTTCAACTCCACCTTGACAGGGATGGTCGGCCCCGACGCAATGATTTCGATCATTTCGCGTTCGAGTGATTGGCGAACCTCCTCTTCCGTCGGCGCGTCCGAAACGTCCAGCCCTTTCTCCGTGTCGATGTAGATTTCTTGAATCCCGGCCTCGCGGATCTTCTGGATCTGACTTTCTTCCCGGATCATGAAGCGATTGCGTAGAAAGGGGTGCTCCATCCAACCGCAGTTGAGATCGTGCAGGAACATGCCTGGCTGCAGTTGTTGGATGGAAATCCTTTTAATCGAATGCGCCATGAAAGTTTTGATGTTTCCACTGATTGCGTTTAGTTTTAACGGTTAGGAGGGGTGACGCTTGAGCCATAATTTTGAAACACGGTGTGTGAGCTTGCGCCTGCGGGAAGGATGAATTGATATGGATGTACTGACCTTCGCATGGGCCGGTACCGCCCTGGCGGTGTTGGTCTTGGAACTGCTGCTGGGAACGATTTATCTGCTTGCCTGGACGGTTGGGCTGGCCACGGGCGGCCTGTTGCAGTGGCTGACGGGCTCCTGGTCGCTTGCCGCGATGGTTGCGGCGGCGGTGACTGCCGCGGGTTCCGTTGTCGCGCATCGGGTGCGGCGGCAGGTCCGGCTGGGAGAAAAAATGCGCGACGTGGATTGGGGTGGAGAGGCGCGCCTGTTGCGGCCGCTCGGCGCCGGCCGTTGGCGGGTGGCGTTCCGTGGCACTGAGTGGGATGCCCGCATCGAAAGCGGCAGCGAACGCGCGGCGCCCGATGCGCTGGGAAAGATTTGTGGCCGCGAGGCCAATCTATTGGTTCTAAAACTTGACTAACGCCAGGGGGATTGCATGGATGCGTCTTTAGGTCCGGTATTTTTGTTGGGGCTGCTATTTGTTGCCGTTATTTTCGTCGCCAAGGCCATCGTTGTCGTGCCGCAGCAAAGCGCCTACGTCATCGAACGCCTGGGGCGCTACAGCGCAACGCTCGAAGCCGGCCTGCATGTGATCGTGCCATTCATCGATCGGATTGCCTACAAACACATCCTTAAAGAGGTTCCTTACGATGTTGCGCCGCAGGTCTGTATCACGCGGGATAACTCCCAGGTCAAAATCGACGGGATTCTGTATTACCAAGTGACCGAAGCGCGGCTGGCGTCTTACGGCACTTCGAATTTCGAATTCGCCATCGAACAGCTCGCCAAAACGACGCTGCGCTCCGAAGCGGGGAAACGCGATCTCGATAAGCTGCTCGAAGAACGCTCGGCGATCAACCAGTCCGTCGTCGCCGCGCTCGACGAGGCTTCGCCGGGCTGGGGCGTGAAGGTTCTGCGTTACGAAATTAAGGACATCGTACCGCCCGAGTCGGTGCTCAAGGCGATGGAAAAGCAGATCACCGCGGAGCGGGAGAAACGTGCCCTGATCGCCAAATCCGAAGGGGAAAAGGCGCAGGAGATCAACGTGGCCGAGGGCGATCGCGCCGCGGCCATCGCGCGTTCGCAGGGCGACAAGGAGGCCGCGATCAACCGTGCACAAGGCGAGGCTCAATCGATCATGCTGGTGGCCAAGGCCAGCGCCGAATCGATTCGCATGATCGCCAGCGCGATTGGGGCCGAGGGTGGCGAGCGGGCCGTAGCGCTGAAAGTGGCGGAGCAGTATGTCGCCGCGTTCGGGAATATCGCTAAGCAAGGCAATACGGTCGTCGTGCCGGCCAACTTCGGCGACCTCGCGAGCCTGATCACGGGCGCGCTGGCGATCGTGCCGAAGAAGCTTTGACATGTCCGGCTTGCGTTCCTGTTTGTTAGAATGCTAGCCGGAAGTCCGCCAGGCAGTCGCGGTGCGTAAAGCATCGAGGAAAGTCCGGGCCCCGCAGGGCAGGATGCCGGCTAACGGCCGGGCGCTATAAGCCGTAAGGCCCAAGGCGACGGAAAGTGCAACAGAGAGCAGACCGCCGATGGCCCGAATTTAATTCGGGATCAGGCAAGGGTGAAACGGTGGGGTAAGAGCCCACCGCGTGCGTGGTAACACGCATGGCACGGCAAACCCCATCCGGGGCAAGGCCAAATAGGGGAGCGTCGAGGCGGCCCGCCGAGCTCCCGGGTAGGCTGCTTGAGCGGCGCAGCAATGCGTCCGCCCAGAGGAATGACTGCCCCGCGCTCGCAAGAGTGCGCGACAGAACCCGGCTTATCGGCGGACTTCCATTTTGCCGTGTTGCTCAGCTCAGCGACCTTCCTAAATTTCACTTTGTAAATCCGATTCGGGTGCGAACCGATGGTTTGCGCGCCTTGAACGTTGCGTTCACAACAATTGGATTAGGCAATAAAGCATCAATTATTTTCTTCGATTTCTGATCTATCTCTTTGGATTTATTCGGAAATTGCCTTGAGGGGCCAGCTCGGCTCCGATAAGCCCTTGTGTTTTCTAGGAAAAGCGCCTGAGCCGCCGCTTGACCGGGGTTCCCCTTTTTTCTAAAGTGGTATGAAGTGGAAAAAAATGGGAAAAAGTGGACATTCCTCCTTCTCTGAAGTCGCAGAGTGGGAGATTCGAAAACCCCTTCCCTAATGCAAAGAAAGGGTTGTGATGTTCCAAGGCGCCGCCGCGCTAAGTCTCGATGCCAAAGGTCGCCTCGCGATCCCGTCGCGGCATCGTGACGCGCTGATGGCCTTGGGTAACGGACAGCTCACGGTCACGGCGCATCCGCACCGCTGCCTTTTGGTTTATCCGCAGCCGGCCTGGGAGCCGATTCGCGACAAGGTGCTTGCCGCGCCGAGTCTTGAAGCGCGCTCGGCGCTTTTGAAGCGTTTGCTGGTCGGCTTCGCGCGCGAAGAAGAAATGGATGCCGCGGGGCGTGTTTTGATTGCGCCGGAATTGCGGCAGTTTGCGCAGTTGGAGAAACAGGTCTGGCTGGTGGGGCAGGGTTCGCATTTCGAACTGTGGTCCGACGCGGGTTGGCAGAAACAGCAGGAAGAGATGCTGGCGCTGGGTGCGGACCTCCTGCCGCCGGGCTTGGAGACGCTGTCGCTGTGAGCACATTGCAGGCCCATGTGACGGTCCTGCTGGAAGAAGCGGTCGAAGCACTCGCGATCCAGCCCGGAGGTGTCTACATCGATGGCACGTTCGGGCGCGGAGGACACAGCCGCGGCATCCTGGCGCGTCTTGGGCCGCAAGGGCGTTTGATCGCATTTGATCGCGATCCAGCGGCAATTGCCGCCGGGCGCGAGATTGAAGATACCCGTTTGACCCTGATTCATGCGCCGTTTTCCGAATTCGGCGAGCGGCTGAACGATGCGGGCGTCACGCGGGTGGATGGGGTTTTACTGGATTTGGGGGTGTCCTCGCCGCAGTTGGACGACGCAACACGCGGAATGAGTTTTCGCTTTGATGCGCCGCTCGATATGCGGATGGATACCAGCCGTGGAGAAACGGCGGCCGAATGGCTGGCGCGGGCATCCGCCCAAGAAATTGCAACGGTAGTGAGGGATTACGGTGAAGAACGGTTTGCTAATGCGGTTGCAAAGGCGGTTGTTACTGCTCGGGCAGGGGGGGCTATTACAACCACGCGGCAGCTTGCCGCGCTCGTGGAAAAAGCCGTCCGTACACGCGAGCCGGGGCAGCACCCGGCGACGCGCACCTTCCAGGCTGTACGGATTTACATCAATCGCGAACTTGAGGAGCTATCGCTGATCTTGCCGCAGTGCATTGCGCGTCTCAAGTCAGGAGGACGTCTGGCTGTGATTGCCTTCCATTCATTGGAAGACCGGATCGTGAAGAACGTGCTGCGCGAGGCGGCGAAACCCGTCGAGCCGCCGCGTGGCGTGCCGGTGCGCGCGGCGGATTTGCCGCCGCCCTTGCTGCGCCTGGCCGGCAAGCCGGTGCGGCCGGGCGCGGCCGAGGTCGCCGCGAATCCGCGCGCGCGCAGCGCGATCATGCGCGTAGCGGAAAGGGTGTGAGCCGATGCTCAGATTCAGCATGATTCTTCTTGTTCTGGTGTTGACAAGTGCGCTTGGTGTCGTCGCCGCGCAGCATCAGTCGCGCAAGCTGTTTACCGAACTGGAGCGCGAGCAAAGCCGGATGCGTGCGCTTGAGGTCGAATGGGGGCAGTTGCAGCTTGAGCAAAGCACCTGGGCCGGACATGCCCGGGTTGAAAAGGCTGCGCGCGAGCGTCTGCGCATGATCTCGCCGACTCAAATCGTGGTGCTGGATTCAGCGGGAGGTGCGCGATGACGAAGAGCTTTACGTTCAATCACAACCCGCTGCTTTCCGAAAAGCTTCCCGTGTGGCGGGCGCGTTTCGTTTTGCTTGTCATGCTGCTGGCCTCGGGCGTGCTGCTGGCACGTGCCGCTTGGTTGCAGGGTGTCAAGAATGACTTCTTGCAGGCCAAAGGGGGGTCGCGCTATGAGCGCGTGATTGAGCTGCCCGCGACGCGCGGCCGGATTCTCGACCGCAACGGCGATGTACTGGCCGTATCCTCGCCGGTACGTTCGGTTTGGGCGATTCCCGAGGACGCCAAGCTGACGCCGACGCAGGTGCGCGAACTCGCGCGTCTGCTCGATGTCGATGTCGCGGAACTCAGCCGCAAGCTCGCCTCCGAGCGTGACTTTGTCTACCTCAAGCGGCAGCTTCCGCCGGATATCGCAACGCGCTTGACGGCGCTGAATTACCCGGGGATCTACACCCAGAATGAGTATCGCCGTTTCTACCCGGCCGGTGAAGTGGTGGCGCATGTCGTCGGGTTTACCGATGTCGACGACAAAGGGCAGGAGGGGATGGAGCTGGCTTTTGAGCATGATCTGATCGGCCGCGCGGGCAGCCGCCGCGTGATTAAAGACCGGCGCGGCCAGATCGTGGAGGACGTGGGATCGATCAAGCGGCCACAGGAAGGCCGTGAAATCTCGCTCGCGCTCGATTCGAAGATCCAGTACCTCGCGCACAGCGCGCTCAAACAAGCGGTGGCCGAAAACAAGGCTAAAGCGGGGGGCATCGTCGTATTGGATGCCAAGACGGGCGAAGTGCTCGCGCTGGCGAATAACCCGACCTACAACCCGAACAATCGTGTCGGCCTGTCGGGTGCGCAATTGCGTAATCGTGTGTTGACCGATGCCTTCGAGCCCGGCTCGACGATGAAGCCGTTTACCGTCTCAATGGCGCTCGATTCCGGCCGTTATCGCGCTGATACGGTCGTCAATTGCGCGCCGGGGCGCATGACGATCGGCACGGCAACAATTTCCGACGCGCACCCGCTCGGGTTGCTGACTGTTGCCCAGGTGATCCAGAAATCCTCCAACATCGGCTCGGCCAAGATTGCGCTGACGATGAAGCCCGCCGACATGTGGCAGAAATACGATGCGCTGGGATTCGGCTCGCCGGTGAAACTCGGCTTCCCGGGCGAGACGGGTGGACGTCTGCGTCCGGCAAAAATCTGGCGGCCGATCGAGCAGGCCACGATGGCCTACGGGCATGGCATTTCGGTGAGTTTGATGCAGCTCGCGCAGGCGTATCTCGTGTTCGCGCGCGATGGCGACGAGATTCCGATTTCCTTGACTCGGCTTGATACGCCACCACTGCATGGCAGATCAATCTTCTCGGCGCAGACTGCGCATGAAGTGCGCATGATGCTCGAAACCGTTACTCAGCCTGGCGGAACGGCGACCCGGGCGCAAGTGCCGGGCTATCGCGTGGGCGGCAAAACCGGGACTGCATACAAACTCGAAAACGGCGTTTATGCGCGCAAGTATGTGGCTTCCTTTGTCGGCATCGGTCCGATTTCCGATCCACGTTTGATCGTCGCCGTCATGATCGATGAACCGTCGGCCGGCAAACACTACGGCGGAGAAGTGGCCGCGCCGGTGTTCTCGCAAGTCATGGGCGGCGCTTTGCGCGCGCTCGGCGTGCCGCCCGATGCCCCGCTGCGGCCCTTGCAGGTCGCCAAAGACCTGCGGACGGAAGACGTGAAGGAGTCGATGTGAGTTCGCGCGATCAAGCTATGGACTTGATTCAGGCGCTCACCGCGCTGGGCGCGAATGCGCGGGGCGTGAGCGCCGATTCGCGCACGCTGCGCCCGGACGATCTCTTTCTGGCTTATCCGGGGCAGCGCGGCGATGGGCGCTGGCATATCGGCGCCGCAATCGAGCGCGGCGCCGCAGCGGTTGTGTGGGAGAGCGAGGGTTACGCCTGGCAGACCGGCCATGCGGCGCCGAATCTCGCGTGCGAGAATTTGCAGACGTTGGCGGGAGACATCGCCGCACAGATTTTCGGGGAACCCTCGCGCCAACTGCGTTTGATCGGCGTGACGGGCACCAACGGCAAAACCTCGACGACGCAATGGATCGCGCGCGCCTATGCGGCTTTGCAGAAGCCTTGCGGGGTAATTGGCACCTTGGGCGCGGGCTTTCCCGATGCGCTCGTCGAAACGGCGAACACCACGCCGGATGCGGTTTCCTTGCAGACCACGCTGGCTGAATTCGTGGCGGCCGGCGCGCAGGCGGCGGCGCTCGAAGTGTCCTCGATCGGGCTCGAACAAGGGCGGCTCAACGGCGCGAGTTTCGATACGGCGGTGTTCACAAACCTCACGCGCGACCATCTCGATTATCACAAGACGATGGAAGCCTACGCCGAAGCCAAGGCGCGGCTGTTTGTGTGGCCGGGGCTGCGCGCGGCGGTCATCAATCTCGACGACGCATTCGGTTTGAAGTTGGCGCGGGAATGCGCCGTAAGTCTACCGCTGACAATTGGCTATACGCTGGAGGCGCATTTCGAAAACCCGCCCGCCGACATGTTCGTATTGGCCGCGGCGGATATCCGCGCCGCCGGCGCCGGAATGAGTTTCGATGTGGTGTGGGCAGGGCGGCGTCATACGCTGAACCTGCCGCTCGTCGGGCGCTTCAACGTCGCGAATCTGCTGGCGGTGCTGGGCAGCCTGCTCGCGGGCGGGATCGCGTTCGAGCAGGCATGCGAAGCCGTCAAAGGCTTAACGCCGCCGCCGGGCCGTATGCAAATTGTTAGCGGCGGGATGGAGCCGCTTGTCGTCATCGACTATGCCCACACCCCCGATGCGCTTGAGCAGGCTTTGCTGGCGCTGCGGCCCAGCGCGAAAGAGCGCGGCGGAAAATTGATCTGTGTGTTCGGCTGCGGCGGCGATCGCGATGCGGGCAAGCGCCCGCTGATGGGGGCGCTTGCGGCGCGGCTCGCCGATCGAGTTGTCGTGACGAGCGATAACCCCCGCACCGAAGACCCGGCGGCGATCGTCGATCAGGTTGCGCGGACCACGGGCGGGTTTGCGCTGCGGATCGTCGACCGCGCGGAAGCGATTGCCGAAACGCTCAAGCAGGCTGCGAGCGGCGATGTGATTCTGATCGCAGGCAAAGGCGCTGAACCCTATCAGGAAATCGCAGGCGTGAAGTTCCCGTTTTCGGATGCCGAACATGCGCGCGCCGCGCTGCGCCAGCGCGGAAAGGGAGGCTAGTCGTGATGCGGCTCTCTGATGTAGCGCTGGCAACCGGCGGGCGGCAATTCGGCGCTGATGTGGACATCGCGTCGGTCGGTTCGGATTCGCGCAAACCCGCGCCGGGACAGTTGTTCGTCGCATTGCGCGGCGAGAATTTCGACGGGCATGCCTATCTCGCGGCCGCAGCCGCCGGCGGCGCCGTCGCGGCGCTCGTTGACGTGCGGGCCGGCGATCCGGGGCAATTCCCCTTGCCGGTCGTGGTGGTGGACGATACGCGTCTTGCGCTCGGGCGCTTGGCGGCCTGGTGGCGCGCGCGTTTTGATCTGCCGCTGATTGGCGTAACCGGCAGCAACGGCAAAACCAGCGTGAAGGAAATGTGTGCCGCGATTTTGCGCGTGGATGCGCATGCAGCCGGGGCGGGCGATGATGCGGTGCTGGCGACGCAGGGCAATCTGAACAACGACATCGGCATGCCGATGATGCTGCTCATGCTGCGCGCGCAACATCGCGCGGCGGTGCTCGAAATGGGCATGAATCACCCCGGCGAAATTGCCTATCTCGCCGATATTGCGCGGCCGACAGTTGCGCTCGTCAACAACGCCCAGCGCGCGCATTTGGCGGGCATGGGCGGGCTTGGCGAGGTTGCGGCCGAGAAAGGCGCGATTTATCAAGCGCTCGGACCTGCGGGCGTGGCGGTCGTCAATGCCGACGATCCGCATGCCGAACAGTGGATGGCGCTCAACGCCGGACGCACGGTGCTGCGTTTCGGCCTCAGCAAGTCCGCCGATGTTTTCGCGCAGGCCAGGCCGCAGGGTCTGGCGAACCGCGTGAGCTTGAGTACGCCAGCGGGTCAGTGCGAGTTCGTGTTGCAAGTGCCGGGTTTGCACAATGTGCGCAATGCCTGCGCGGCGGCGGCGGCCTGCCTGGCGGCGGGCGTTGCGTTGGAAACCATCGCCGTCGGGCTGGGCGCTTACTCCGGCACGAAAGGGCGCTTGCAGGTGCGCGCGGCGGAAAACGGCGCCACCTTGCTCGATGACACCTACAACGCCAATCCCGACTCGGTGCGCGTCGGCATCGATGTGCTGGCGATGATGCCGGGCCGCAAGCTGCTGGTGTTTGGCGATATGGGCGAGATTGGCGATCGCGCTGCGCAGTATCACGATGAAATCGGCGGTTACGCCAAAAGCCAGGGCGTCGACATGCTTTTCGCGCTTGGTGAACACAGTGAAGTAGCGGCGCGCAATTTTGGTGAAGGCGGTGCGCATTTCGGCTCCTCCGAAGCCTTGGTCACGGCGTTGCGCGCCGAGCTGGCGCCCGGCACGGCCGTGCTGGTCAAAGGTTCCCGATTTATGCGAATGGAACGCGTCGCGGATGCGATCGCGGTGAAGGATTAAGGCAAGCTGCATGCTGCTCGAACTTGCGCTCTGGCTCGGTAAAGATATCCGTGCCTTCAATGTTTTTGGCTACATCACGCTGCGGACGATGCTCGCGGCGCTGACGGCCCTGATGATTTCGTTCATCTTCGGTCCCGGTCTGATCCGTTGGCTGGCCGCCAAAAAAATCGGCCAGGCCGTGCGCGACGATGGTCCCAAGTCGCATTTGACGAAGGCCGGCACGCCCACGATGGGCGGCGCTTTGATTTTGATTGCGATCGGGGTGACGACATTGCTGTGGGGCGATTTGAAGAATCGCTATATCTGGGTTGTGCTGTTTGTGACGCTCGGTTTCGGGGCGGTCGGCTGGGTCGACGATTGGCGCAAGGTCGTGCATCGCGATCCCAAAGGCTTGGCCTCGCGCTGGAAGTATTTGTGGACTTCGCTGATCGCGGGGGGCGCGGCGGTTTATCTGGGTCTGAGCGCGACCGACTTTGCCGAAACCGAACTGATCGTGCCTTTCTTCAAGACGGTTGCTTATCCGCTTGGGATATTCGGTTTTATTGTGCTGACTTATTTCGTTATCAATGGGACAGGCCACGCGGTGAACTTGACCGATGGGCTCGATGGTCTCGCGATCATGCCGACCGTGATGGTCTCGGCGGCGCTCGCGGTCTTCGCCTACGTGGCGGGCCATGCGGTGTTCTCGAAATACCTCGGTGTGCCCTTTATCGCGGGAGCCGGGGAGTTGGCCGTGTTCTGCGGCGCCTTGTGCGGCGCGGGTCTCGGTTTCCTGTGGTTCAACGCCTATCCGGCGGATGTGTTCATGGGCGATGTCGGGGCGCTGGCGCTGGGCGCCGCGATGGGGACCGTCGCCGTGATCGTGCGTCAGGAAATCGTGCTTTTCATCATGGGCGGGCTCTTTGTTGCCGAAGCGCTGTCCGTCATGGTTCAGGTCGGGTATTTCAAATATTCGGGCGGCAAGCGGATTTTCCGCATGGCGCCGCTGCACCACCACTATGAGTTGAGCGGGTGGAAGGAAACGCAGGTTGTCGTGCGTTTTTGGATCATCACTTTGATGCTCGTGTTGTTCGGGCTGTCGACCTTGAAGCTGCGCTAAGCGTTTATGGAATTCACAGGCCGTCTCGTTCTCGTGCTGGGTTCAGGTGAATCAGGGCTCGCTCTGGCGCGGCATCTGGCGCGCGAAGGCGCGCGTGTGCGGGTGGCGGACTCGCGCGCGCAGCCGCCGGGCATCGCTACCGTGCGGGCGCTCGCTGGCGTGGAAGTGGTGTGCGGCCCGTTTACGGAATCCCTGCTCGACGGAGTGACGCTATTGGCGATCAGCCCCGGCCTGTCGCAGCGTGAAGCGGTCGTGCAAGCCGCCGTGCGGCGCGGTATTCCGATCACCGGCGAAATCGAGTTGTTTGCGCAGGTTTTGAATGCTGTGCGGCCCCGTCCGAAGCTGATTGCGATTACCGGCACGAACGGCAAAACGACGACGACAAGTTTGATGGGGGCTTTGTGCCGCGCGGCAGGCTTGGAAACCGCGGTGGCCGGCAATATCAGCCCCGCCGCGCTCGACGAGTGGCTGCGCCGTGCCGATGAAAAACGGCCCGCGCAGGCTTGGGTGCTTGAATTGTCGAGTTTCCAGCTTGAAACGGTTCACAGCCTGGCGCCGGATGCCGCAAGTGTGCTCAACATCAGCGATGATCATCTCGACCGCTACACCGGGCTCGACGATTATGCCGCCGCGAAGGCGCGTATTTTCGACGGCGCCGCGGCTCAAGTTCTGAATCGCCAGGACGCGCGCGTTGTCGCAATGCGCCGCGCAGGCATGCGGGTATTCACTTTCGGTACCGACCGGCCGACGCAGCGCGATGACTTCGGCGTGATCGATACGCGTGGTGTGCGTTGGCTGGCGCGCGGTCAGGAACCCCTGCTCGCGCGTGACGCCTTGCCGCTCGCCGGCGAGCATAACGTCGCCAATGCCTTGGCCGCGCTGGCGCTCGGTGACGCGATCGGTTTGCCGATGCCCGCGATGATCGAAGGTCTGCGTAATTTCCGCGGTCTGCCGCATCGTGTCGAAAAGATCGCCGAGCGCGGCGACGGCGTCCGCTTCTACGACGATTCGAAAGGCACCAATGTCGGCGCGACGCTGGCCGCGCTCGAAGGTCTGGGTTGCAAGGTCGTGCTGATCGCGGGTGGCGACGGCAAGGGGCAGGATTTCACCCCGCTGCGCGACGCCCTGGCCGCGCATGCGCGTGCCGTGATTTTGATTGGCCGCGATGCGCGCCGGATTGCCGAGGCAGTCGCCGCCAGCGGAGTCGAACTGGTGTTCGCGGATGATTTGCCCACTGCCGTGCGCGAAGCGAATGCGCGCGCCGTGCCGGGTGACGTTGTACTGCTTTCGCCGGCGTGCGCGAGCCTCGACATGTTCCGTAATTATGCGCACCGTGCCGAGGTGTTTTGCGCGGCGGCGTGGGCATTGCCTGGAGTGGTCCGCATATGAATCTGCGGGAACGGTTCGGTATTTTCCTGGGGCGCTCGGAGCCCGCCTTGCCGATGGGGCATCACGCGGCAAGCCGCGCCGTCGGTCGTCTCGTGGGCGTCGCGCAGACGCCGCGCGAACTCGATCCGGCCTTGATCTGGTCTGCTGCCACCTTGTTGCTGCTGGGCGTCGTCATGGTGTATTCGGCTTCGATCGCAACCGCCGAGGGCAGCCGTTTTTCCGGTTATCAGCCGATGTACTTTTTGATTCGGCATGTCGTTTTTCTGGTGATCGGACTGGTCGCGGGCGCATTGGTCTTTCGTGTGCCGACAACGCAATTGCAGAAACTGGCACCGTATGGTTTTGCGGTCGGCGTCGTGCTGTTGCTTGCCGTATTGATTCCGCATGTGGGCCGCGATGTAAATGGCGCGCGGCGCTGGATCGGGTTTGGCGTGGCCAATTTGCAGCCGTCGGAATTGATGAAGCTCGCGGTCTCGCTGTATGCCGCCGATTACACGGTGCGCAAACTCGGACAGATGAAAAGTTTCCGCCGCGCATTCCTGCCGCTGACCGCGATGATTCTGTTCGTCGGCGCCTTGCTGCTGCGCGAGCCGGATTTTGGCGCGTTCGTCGTGATTACGGCGATTGCCTTTGGCGTGCTTTTCCTTGGCGGCATCAACGCGCGCATCTTCGTCTTGCTGATCGTTGTCGCCTTGGTCGGTTTTGTCTTGCTGATCTGGCTCTCGCCTTACCGGCGCGAACGCGTGCTGGGCTTCATGGACCCGTGGCAGGACTCTTTCGGTAAAGGCTATCAGCTCTCGCATGCCTTGATCGCGTTCGGTCGCGGCGAATGGACGGGGGTCGGTTTGGGCGCGAGCATCGAAAAGCTTTTCTATCTGCCCGAAGCGCATACCGACTTCCTGCTCGCCGTGATCGCGGAGGAACTCGGTTTCGCCGGTGTCGCGGCCGTGATCGCCGCGTTTGCGATATTGGTGCTGCGCTGTTTCTCGATCGGCCGCCAGGCGCATGCGCTCGAACGGCACTTCGCCGGTCTGGTCGCGCAAGGCATCGGAATCTGGCTTGGCGTGCAGTCCTTCATCAACATGGGCGTGAACATGGGCCTCTTGCCGACCAAGGGCCTGACCTTGCCGCTGATGAGTTTTGGCGGCTCGGGCATTTTGGCGAACTGTCTCGCGCTTGCGGTCGTGCTGCGTATTGATTGGGAAAACCGTCAGCTCATGCGCGGAGGCCGGGCATGAGCGCCACGCGCACATTGATGGTGATGGCGGGCGGAACGGGAGGGCACATCTTCCCCGGGCTGGCGATCGCGAGCGCGATGCAGGAGCGCGGCTGGCGGATCCGCTGGCTCGGCACCGCGCACGGCATGGAGCGCGAACTTGTGCCGCGTCACGGGTTTCGGCTCGACACGATCGCCTTTGCGGGGCTGCGCGGCAAGGGGCTCAAACATGCGTTCGGCGGCGCCCTGGCTTTTCTGCGCAGCCTTTGGCGCGTGCGCGCGCTGATGCGCGAGGCGCGTCCCGATGTTGTGCTCGGCATGGGTGGCTACGTCACGGTTCCGGGCGGTATCGTGGCGGGGCTCGGCAAACGGCCGCTGGCCCTGGTTAATGCCGATGCCGCGCCCTTGCTTTCGAACCGTTTGCTGGCGCCTTTCGCGCGCCGGGTGCTGTTTGGTTTTGAGGGAAATTTCGGTGCGCTCGCAAACAAGGCCGTCGTGACCGGAAATCCGGTGCGGCGGGAAATTTGCGCCCTGCCCGATCCCGAGCAGCGCTATGCGCAACGCAGCGGGCCGCTGCGCGTGCTGGTTGTGGGCGGAAGCCTCGGCGCGCGGGTTTTGAACGAAGCGATGCCGCAAGCTTTGGCGCAATTGCCGGCGGAGGCGCGTCCGCGCGTGACGCATCAATCCGGCAAGGCGCATATCGATGCGCTGCGCGTGGCGTATCGGCAGGCTGGCGTCGAGGCGGAACTGCGCGATTTCATCGACGACATGCCGGAGCGCCTGGCCGCGGCGGATCTAGTGATTTGCCGGGCCGGCGCGATTACCGTGGCCGAGTTGACCGCGGCGGGTGTCGCGAGTGTGCTCGTGCCGCTGGTGGTGTCGACGACTTCGCATCAGCGCGACAACGCGGAGCTGCTCGCGCGCGCGGGCGCGGCGATTTATCTGCCGCAGGCCGAGCTGAGTGGAGAGTCGCTCGCGCGCTGCCTGGCGGGGCTTGATCGCGCGCGTTGCCTGGCGATGGCGCAGACCGCGCGGTGCCTCGGCCGGCGCGATGCGATCGAGCGGATCACTGAAATTCTTGAGTCGCTGACGGCGGAAAAGAGGGCGGCATGATGAAACAAAATGAACATTCGGAGCGGAGCGAAGTGATCTGTAAGTACAATCGCATATTTTTCTTTTCGGTTCGCGGTCGCAGGAAATGAAACACAAGATCAAGCACATCCATTTCGTCGGAATTGGCGGCGCCGGGATGAGCGCGATCGCCGAAGTGCTGGCTGGCCAGGGCTATACGGTGAGCGGTTCGGATTTAGCCGATACGGCGACGACGCGGCGTTTGGCGAGTCTGGGCATCCGCGTGATTCAAGGGCATGCGGCCGAAAATGTGGCGAATGCCGATGTGGTCGTGACCTCGACGGCGGTGCAGCGCGATAACCCCGAAGTGATCGCCGCGCGCGCGCGTTCGATTCCCGTGGCGCCGCGCGCGCAGATGCTCGGCGAGCTGATGCGGCTCAAGCAGGGCATCGCGATTGCCGGAACGCACGGCAAAACGACCACGACGAGTCTGGTGGCGAGCGTGCTGCGCGAAGGCGGGCTGGACCCGACCTTCGTGATCGGCGGCCGGTTGAATGCCGTCGGCGCCAATTCGCGCGTCGGCAGCGGTGACTTTCTCGTCGCCGAGGCGGATGAGTCGGACGCTTCGTTCCTGATGTTGAGTCCGGTGATTTCGGTCGTTACGAATATCGACGCCGATCACATGGAAACCTATGGGCACGACTTTGCGCGGCTCAAGCATGCGTTCATCGATTTCTTGAACCGGCTTGCGTTTTACGGCGTGGGCGTGCTGTGCGTCGACGATCCGAACGTGCGCGAGATCATGCCTTTCGTGTCGAAGCAGATCATTCGTTATGGCCTGGACCCGTCGGCGGATGTGCGCGCCGAAAACATCCGTGCGGAAGGCGCGCAGATGCATTTCGACGCCGTGCGCAAGAACGGTTCTCTGGTGCGATTCCCGGTCACGCTGAATTTGCCCGGCATGCATAACGTGCTCAATGCGCTGGCGGCGATCGCAGTGGCGTCCGAGGTCGGCGTATCGGATGAGGCGATCGCCAAGGGCCTGGCCGAATTCGGCGGTGTTGGCCGGCGCTTTCAGCGCTACGGCGAAGTGGCGTTGCCGGCGGGCGGCGGCTTTACTTTGATCGACGATTACGGCCACCACCCGGTCGAAATGGCGGCCACGCTGGCGGCCGCGCGCGGCGCGTTTCCCGAGCGTCGCCTCGTGCTGGCGTTCCAGCCGCACCGCTACACGCGCACGCGCGATTGCTTTGAGGATTTCGTGCGCGTGCTCGGATCGGTCGATTGTTTGCTGCTGAGCGATGTTTATGCGGCCGGTGAGCCGCCGATCGTCGCCGCGGATGGCCGCTCGCTCGCGCGTGCGCTGCGTGTGGCGGGCAAGATCGAGCCGGTGTTTGTCGAAGACATCGGCGAAATGCCGGAACGGATTCTTGAAGCCGCGCGCGATGGCGACGTGGTAATCACAATGGGCGCCGGCTCGGTTGGCGGCGTGCCAGGCAAGCTGGTGAAGGCGTAGGCAATATGGGTGACGTAAAACAGCTTGGCAGGGTTGCGGTGCTGATGGGCGGGAACTCCGCCGAGCGCAAGATTTCGCTGCTTTCGGGCGAAGCCGTGCTGGCCGCGCTCAAAGCGCAGGGTGTCGATGCGCATGCTTTTGATCCGGCCGAGCAGCCAATATGGGAGATCAAACGGCTCGGCTTCGCACGCGCTTTCATCGTATTGCACGGCCGCTTCGGCGAGGATGGCACAGTGCAAGGCGTGCTCGAAACCCTAGGCGTGCCTTATACGGGAAGCGGCGTCATGGCCTCCGCCCTGGCGATGGACAAGTGGCGGACGAAACTCGTGTGGCTTGCGAGCGGCGTGCCGACGCCGCGCTATCGGGTGTTGACGCCGGAAAGCGATCTTGCCGCAGTGGTCGATGAACTTGGCTTGCCCCTGATCGTGAAACCGGCGCGCGAAGGTTCTTCGATCGGCGTGACGAAAGTGGACAGCGCCGCCGCATTGAATGCGGCCTTCGCGCTGGCCTGCAAATCCGATTCGCTTGTCATCGCGGAAAAATTCATCGCCGGGCAGGAGTTGACCGCCGCCGTGCTCGGCGACCGGGTTTTGCCGCTCGTGCGTATCGAAGCGCCGGAAGGCAAGTACGACTACGAGAACAAATATTTCACCGATGCCGTGCACTATCACTGCCCTGCGGGTATTGCCGCCGCGGTCGATGAGCAGATCTGCGCGGCTGCATTGCGTGCGTTTCGCGTGCTTGGTTGCCGTGGCTGGGGACGCGCCGATGTGATGCTGCGCGCCGACGGTAGTTTTTCGTTTCTCGAAATGAACACCGCGCCGGGCATGACTTCGCATTCCCTGGTCCCCATGGCGGCGCGTGCCGCGGGAGTTTCTTTCGAAGCGCTGTGTCTCGAAATTCTGCAAGGGGCAAGTCTTGGCTGAACACCAACCCGCCTTTGGCCGTTCTGGGCCCGCCCGCACACCGAATGCGAGCGAGCCGCGCGGTCTTTGGCATCGGCCCGAGTGGATGAATCCGCTCGCCGATATGGTGTTGCTGGCCGCTTCGATCGCAATCGGTTATGCGGCAGTGAAGCTGGCCTTGTCGCTGCCGATTTTCAGTTTCAGGGAAGTGCTGGTGGTATCGCCCTTGTCGCAGGTGACGACGGCACAGTTGGAGTACGCGGCGCGCTCCAGCCTGCATGGCAATAATTTCTTTAACCTCAAGCTCGACGATGCGCGCGCGGCGCTCGAAAAGCTGCCCTGGGTCCGGCACGCCGAAGTGCGGCGCGTCTGGCCCGCGACGCTTGAGGTCGTGCTCGAAGAACATGTCGCGGTGGCTTACTGGAAGTCCGGCGACAGCGGAGATATGCGCCTGGTGAACCAGTTCGGCGAAGTGTTTACCGCGGCCAGTAATGCCAGGATGCCGGTGTTTGCTGGCCCCGAAGGTTCGGCGGGCGAGGTGTTGGAGCATTACAAACAATTCTCCGAAAAAGTTGTACCGCTCAAACTGCAAATCGCAGCGGTTGCGCTTTCTCCGCGTGAGGCGTGGCAGTTGCATTTGTCCGATGGGCTGGTCGTGGAGCTTGGCAAAGAACAAGCCCAGGAGCCGCTCGCTTCGCGTTTGTCGCGTTTCGTTTCCGCATGGCCCGAGGCCCGGAGCAAATTGCCAGGCAAGCCGAGCGTAGCGGATCTTCGTTATCCCAGTGGATTTGCGGTGCGTGTGGCCGATGCCACTCTTCCCCCCAGCAGAGGCAAGCAATGAGTAAGGAACATAAGGATCTGATCGTCGGGCTGGACATCGGCACTTCGAAAATCACCTGCCTTGTCGGTGAGCTGAGGCCGGATGGCCGTCTCGAGGTGGTTGGTGCGACCTCGCAGCCGTCGAGTGGTCTGCGTAAAGGCGTGGTCGTCAACATCGAAGCGACCGTGGATGCGATTTCGCGTGTCGTGCAGGAAGTTGAGCTGATGGCCAACTGCAAGATTCGCGATGTGTATACCGGCATCGCCGGCAGCCATATCCGCAGCTTTAACAGTAACGGCATGGTGGCGATCAAGGATAAGGAGGTGACGCCGCTTGATGTCGAGCGCGTCATTGAAGTCGCGCGCGCGATGCCGATTCCGGCCGATCAGCAGATTTTGCATATCCTGACCCAGGAATTCATCATCGACGGCCAGGACGGCGTGCGCGAGCCGATCGGCATGAGCGGCGTCAAGCTCGAAGTGAAGGTGCACATCATTACGGGCGCGGTGTCCGCCGCGCAGAATCTGATCAAGTGTGTGCGCCGTTGCGGGCTTGAGGTCGTCGACCTCGTGTTGCAGCCGCTGGCATCGAGCTTTGCAACGCTGTCGGAGGACGAAAAGGAGCTTGGCGTCTGTCTCGTCGATATTGGCGGCGGCACGACCGACATCGCAGTCTTCACGCAGGGGGCGATTCGTCACACGGCGGTCATCCCCGTGGCGGGCGATCAGATCACGAACGATATCGCAATGGCGTTACGCACGCCGACGGCGGAGGCGGAAGACATCAAGATTCGTCATGGCGTGGCGATGCCCGCGCTCGTCGATCCCGAAGCGATGATCGATGTGCCAAGCGTTGGCGAGCGGGCGGCGCGCAAGCTTTCGCGCCAGGCATTGGCCGATGTGATCGAGCCGCGCGTATCGGAACTCTTCGAGTTGGTCCAAGGAGAGTTGCGCCGCAGCGGATATGAGGAGCTGCTTTCTTCCGGGCTTGTTCTGACGGGAGGCTCGGCGGTGTTGGCGGGTGTGGTCGAATTGGGTGAAGAGATTTTTCATACCCCGGTCCGCATCGGAATCCCGAATTACCAGGGCAGTCTTGCGGACATGGTTTGTCATCCGCAGTACGCGAATGCAATGGGGCTGCTTTTCGAAGGGGCCGCGCAACGCCGGCGAGGGATGCAGGCACGTGAAACACGCAATGTAAAACAGACGTTCCAGCGAGTCATGGCGTGGCTGGAACGCAATTTCTGACATAGGCGACGATATATTTGTCACTTTCGACAAAATCTATAGCTTGACACCAATATTTAGTTATAAAATTTCGCCGGCGCACTATATTTAGGTGGTCCTGTTAAAAGCGTGCAGGCTGCTGCTGCCGGTTGAGTGAGGAGGCAATTCGGATGTTCGAGATCAGGGAAAAGGAAGCGACCGGTACTGTCATCAAGGTGGTTGGCGTTGGCGGTGCCGGCGGCAATGCGGTCGACCACATGATCCGTGAAGGGGTGAAGGGCGTCGATTTCATTTGCGCCAACACCGACGCTCAGGCGCTCAAGCGCAGCAGCGCACCTGTCAAGATTCAGCTTGGCGAAACAGGGCTGGGCGCGGGCGCGAAGCCCGAAGCGGGGCGTACCGCGGCATTGGATGCGCGCGAACGGATCGCAAGCGCGTTCGAAGGCGCGCATATGGTTTTCATTACTGCTGGCATGGGCGGCGGAACGGGCACCGGAGCGGCGCCGGTGTTTGCCGAGATCGCGCGCGAGATGGGTATTTTGACCGTCGGCGTCGTGACGAAGCCTTTCGATTTTGAAAACCGCAGCCGCGTTGCCGATAGCGGAATCGAAGAACTTGGAAAGCATGTCGACTCCCTGATCGTCGTGCTCAACGAGAAATTGATGGAAGTCTACGGCGATGACGCGAGCGTGGAAGAATGCTTCCGCTCGGCGGATAACGTGCTGCGCAATGCGGTCGGCGGGATTGCCGAGATCATCAATGTGCATGGCCTCGTCAACGTCGACTTCCAGGACGTGCGCACCGTGATGGCGGAAATGGGCCGCGCGATGATGGGCTCGGCGGAGGCTGCCGGTCTGGATCGCGCGCGGATCGCAGCAGAACAGGCCGCGTGCTGTCCGCTGCTCGAAGGCGTCGAGCTTTCGGGCGCGCGCGGTGTGCTGCTCAATATTTCCGCGAGCCGTAGTTTGAAGATGAGCGAAGTGCGCGAGGCGGTGAGCACTGTGCGTGCGTTTGCCCACCAGGATGCCTTCGTCATTTATGGCACGGTATTCGATGATGCGATGGAAGATCGCATTCGCGTTACGGTGGTTGCAACCGGCTTGGGGGTTGCAAAAGCCGCTGCGCAAAAACCGCCGATGCAAGTCATTCGCACCGGAACCGACAATGTCGGTATCGAAGTCAATTACGCCGATCTCGAACAGCCGGCGGTAATTCGCCGTCAGCATCGCCGCAGCACGGTGGAGGCGATGAGCGCGAACGGTTTCGGTACTTTGGATATTCCCGCTTTCCTGCGCAAGCAGGCGGACTGAGTCGCATAGACCTCGCTCCGAGGCCCTGGGCTTATCCCAGGGCCTTTGTTTTTCATGTTTCAGCTTGAATGCTAAAATTCCATAGTTTTAGCTATTTGGTTTAGGGAGTGGCGGCCATGATTCGTCAGCGCACCCTCAAGTCTGTTGTGACTACAACTGGAGTCGGTCTGCATAGCGGGATCAAGGTCACTCTGGCGTTGCGGCCAGCCGCCGTGGACACGGGGATTGTGTTCCGGCGCGTAGATCTGAATCCGCCCGTGGATCTTCCTGCAAGCCCTTATTCCGTCGTCGATACGCGTCTATGCTCGGGCTTGCAGAATGGCGCGGCGAAGATCGGCACAGTCGAACATCTGATGTCGGCACTTGCGGGACTCGGTGTCGATAATGCCTATGTCGATGTCGAGGGCCCCGAAATTCCGATTCTCGACGGCTCGTCGGCGCCTTTCGTGTTTCTGATCCAGTCCGCGGGCATCGAAGCCCAGCCTGCGCCAAAACGCTTCTTGCGCGTTAAAAAAACGGTTGAAGTGCGGGATGGCGATAAGTGGGTGCGTCTGGCGCCGCACGATGGGTTCCGCCTTGCGTTTTCGATCCAGTTTAATCATCCCGCGATCGACCGCACCGGAACCGAAGTGACGGTCGACTTCGCGGAACAATCCTATGCGCGCGATGTTGCGCGCGCGCGGACCTTCGGCTTTATGCACGAAGTCGAATATATGCGCGACAACGGTTTGGCGCGCGGCGGCAGTCTCGATAACGCAATCGTCATGGACGAATACCGGGTTTTGAATGCCGATGGTTTGCGTTATGCCGACGAGTTCGTGAAGCACAAGGTTCTCGATGCGATTGGGGATCTTTATCTGGCGGGGCATCCCTTACTCGCAGCCTATAGCGCGCATAAGTCGGGTCACGCAATGAATAATCAGATCCTGCGCGCCTTGCTTGAAGATGCTGCGGCATGGGAACTGGTCACTTTTGAACAGGACTCCACAGTGCCTGCGACCTTGGCGAAAGCAGTTGCGCTTCAGTTCGCGTGAGCAGAGTGCGATGCTGATTTTCCGGCTCATCGGTCTCCTGCTCGGTCTCGGCATCTGCGCATCGCTGTGCGCCTACATCTTTACGCACCAGCGCAAATATCTCACCTTGGCGGGCAGGCTGTTCCGTTTTGCCGTGTATGCCGCATTGATTTTCTTCGCGCTGTTGATCGGCGAACGCCTGTTCGTGCCGGTCATTTAGATAACGGATCGTTGCGCGGCTTGCGCGCAACGTGCATTAGCAGGCGGTTCAGCGGTTCGGACAGCGGTGAATCACCGGGCAAGGCCGCGCGCAGCGTTTCGATGCCACTCAAGGCTTCCGCGCTGACGGCCCGAGTGGGAGCCGGGCGGCGATATTCCGCGTGGGACGGGCGAATCTTTACCCTCAGCTCATCAATGGCGGAGCCCTGCGCAAAAAAGCCCTCGCGCAGGCGCGGCAGGATCAGATTCATGCGCGCTGCGATGGCTGCGCTCGCAACGTGTAGCACCAGCACGCCCTGCCGGAAATTTGCCACCGCCACGCTGTCTTGCAGATAGTCCGGCAAGAGTAACGCCAGTTGCCGCTGCAAGCGGCCAAGATGCAAGGCGTGTTCCTGTAGCCGCGCCAAGGGCGAATTGCCGTTCAGGCAGTCGCCAATCGTCTGCACGCGTTGTTTCATTGCACATACTCCACGCCATAGGGGGCTCGCCGGGAAGGGGTGAAGGAGGGGCGTGCTATCATCATCGCTTTGCCGTCTGCCCACCATTTAGACATGATCGCCGGTCTTCTCAAGAAAATCTTTGGTAGCCGCAACGAGCGGCTGATTCGCCAGTATTCGCAGGCGGTGCGCGCCATCAATGCGCTAGAGCCCACTGTCGCCCCCTTGAGCGACGAGCAGTTGCGGGCCAAGACCGATGAGTTCAAGCAGCGTGTCGCGAACGGCGAAACACTCGACAAGATTTTGCCAGAGGCTTTTGCGGTTGTACGCGAAGCGGGCAAGCGGGTTTTCAACATGCGCCATTTCGATGTGCAGCTCATCGGCGGCATGGTACTGCACTACGGCAAAATCGCGGAAATGCGCACCGGCGAAGGCAAAACCTTGATGGCGACGCTGGCGGCCTACTTGAATGCCTTGTCGGGCAAGGGCGTCCACATCGTGACGGTGAACGACTACCTCGCCAGCCGCGATGCGGAGTGGATGGGGCGCCTCTACGCTTTTCTCGGTTTGACCACCGGCTGCAATCTCTCGCAGATGAGCCATGTGGACAAACAAGCCGCCTACGCATCCGACATTACCTATGGCACGAACAACGAATTCGGTTTCGATTATCTGCGCGACAACATGGTTTATGGCGCGGGCGACCGGGTTCAACGCGGTTTGAATTTCGCGATCGTCGATGAGGTCGATTCGATCCTGATCGATGAAGCGCGCACGCCGCTGATTATTTCCGGCCAGGCCGAGGACCATACCGATATTTACCTGAAGATGGACGCCATCGCGCCCTTGCTCAAGCCGCAGGAAGGCGGCGAGGGGTTGTCGGACGAAGAGCGCGCCAATCTGCCCGGCGATTACTCGGTCGATCTTAAAGCGCACCAAGTGCTGTTGACCGAGCAGGGGCACGAGACCGCGGAAGCTTTGCTCGCGCGCGCCGGGATGCTGGCGGAAGGGTCGAGCCTTTACGACCCGGCCAATATTTTGCTGATTCATCATCTGTACGCGGCATTGCGCGCGCATACCTTGTTCCACAAGGACCAGCATTACGTGGTGCAGAATGGTGAGGTCGTCATCGTCGACGAATTCACCGGACGTCTGATGGCCGGCCGCCGCTGGTCCGAAGGCTTGCACCAGGCCGTCGAGGCGAAAGAGGGCGTGCAGATCAACGCCGAGAACCAAACGCTCGCCTCGATCACCTTCCAGAATTATTTCCGCATGTACGGCAAGCTCGCCGGCATGACCGGCACGGCCGATACCGAAGCCTACGAATTCCATCAGATCTACGGTCTGGAAACCGTCGTGATCCCGACCAACCGGCCGATGATCCGCAAGGATTTGAACGATCTCGTTTATCGCACGGCGAAAGAAAAATACGCGGCGATCATCGCCGACATCAAGGACTGCCATGAGCGCGGGCAGCCGGTTCTCGTCGGCACGACCTCGATCGAAAACTCCGAGCTGCTTTCGCATTTGCTCGATCAGCAGAAGCTGCCGCATCAAGTGTTGAATGCAAAGCAGCATGCGCGCGAAGCCGAAATCGTTGCGCAGGCCGGCGCGCCGGGCGTGATTACGATTGCGACGAACATGGCCGGCCGCGGCACCGACATCGTTTTGGGCGGCAACGTCGAAAAGCAGATCGTTCAGATCCAGGCGGACGAAGCGCTCTCCGACGCGCAAAAAACCGAACAGATCGAGCAGTTGCGCAGCAAGTGGAACGCCGTGCATGAGCAAGTGCTTGCGGCCGGCGGCCTGAAGATCATCGGCACCGAACGCCATGAATCGCGCCGGATCGATAACCAGTTGCGCGGCCGCGCTGGCCGCCAGGGCGATCCGGGCGGCTCGCGCTTCTACCTCTCGCTCGAAGACCCGCTGATGAAGATTTTCGCGGGCGAGCGGCTCAATGCAATCATGGTGCGGCTCAAAATGCCGGAGGGTGAGGCGATCGAACACAGCCTCGTCACGCGCTCGCTCGAATCGGCGCAGCGCAAGGTCGAGCAGCGCAACTTCGATATTCGTAAGCAATTGCTCGAATACGACGATGTTGCGAACGATCAGCGCAAGGTTATCTACGCTCAGCGCAATGAGATCCTTGAATCCGACGATATCAGCGAAACGATTACGGGCATGCGCCAGGGCGTGCTGCACGAAATGTTCCGTCTGCATGTGCCCGCGGACAGCGTTGAAGAGCAATGGGACCTGCCGGGCTTTGAGCGCGTGCTGGAGGCTGAATTCCAGGTCAAGGCGTCCGTGGCCGCCTGGAGCGAGGCCGATCAGAGCTTGTCCGACGAGGATTTGCTGAAGCGCGTGATTGAGCTGGCCGATGCCGCCTACGCCGAGAAGATCGCGCCGGTGAATTCGGAAGCCTGGCATGGCTTCGAGCGCAATGTGATGCTTAACAGCCTCGACACGCATTGGCGCGAGCATCTCGCGGCGCTCGATCATCTGCGTCAGGGCATCCACCTGCGCGGTTACGCACAGAAAAATCCGAAGCAGGAATACAAGCGCGAGGCTTTCGAATTGTTCGAAAACCTGCTCAATGTCGTGCGCCAGGAAGTGACGCGTTTGTTGCTGACGGTACAGGTGCGCTCCGAGGAGCAGCTCGAAGAAGCGGAGCTGCTTCAAGAGGCCGATAACGTTCAATATCACCATGCCGATTATGACGAGGTTCTGGGGGCGCAGGACGAAGGCGAGGCCAAGCCTATGCCGATCCACGCTGGACCGAAGATCGGCCGGAATGATCCTTGCCCCTGCGGGTCAGGTAAAAAATACAAGCACTGCCACGGCAAGCTCACCTGAACGGTGCCGTAGCAGATCAAAATAAAATGCAGTATCGTTGCCGGGCGCTCAAGAGCGCCCGGTTGCTTTGAAACTTGCGTTTGCTGCCACGATTTGGAGTCCCTTATGCCCGTGCGTTTGAATCCCCCTTCCGCTTCCGAACTCTTTCCGGTTGCCGGTGTGCGTCTTGGTGTTGCGGAAGCCGGAATCCGTAAGGCCAGTCGCCGCGATCTGACCTTGATCGAGCTGTGCCAGGGCAGCCGTGTTGCAGGGGTGTTCACGCAGAACCGCTTTTGCGCCGCGCCCGTTACCGTTTGCAAGGAGCATCTGCCGAGTGGCGCGATTCGCGCGCTGGTCATCAATACGGGTAATGCCAATGCGGGCACCGGAGAAGTCGGTCTCACCAATGCCCGCGCGACCTGCGAGGCTGTTGCCTCCTTGTGCGGAATCACGGCGGCGCAAGTGTTGCCGTTTTCGACCGGCGTCATTCTCGAACATCTGCCGGTCGATCGCTTGACGGCTGGTTTGCCAGCCGCCAAGGCGGACCTGCGCGCCGACGGCTGGCTCGACGCCGCGCATGCGATCATGACGACCGATACCGTGGCCAAGGCGGCTTCGCGGCGTATTACGCTGGGCGGTAAGCCGGTGAGCCTGACGGGCATCAGCAAGGGTGCCGGCATGATCAAACCGAACATGGCGACCATGCTGGGCTTCGTCGCCACCGACGCGGCGATTGCTCAATCCTTGCTCGATCCCCTGGTCAAGGAAGTCGCCGACCTTTCCTTCAACAGCATCACCGTGGATGGCGATACCTCGACGAACGACTCCTTCATCGTGATCGCGACGGGCGCAAGCGGCGCCCCGGAAATCACGGATGCTGCGAGCGCCGATTTCGCGGCCCTGCGCGCGGCGCTGATCGATATCGCGGTGCCCTTGGCGCAGGCGATCGTGCGCGATGGCGAGGGCGCCACGAAGTTCATGAGCATTGTCGTCGGCGGCGGGAAAGATCGCGCCGAATGCCGCAAGGTGGCCTATGCCGTGGCGCATTCCCCGCTCGTCAAAACGGCGTTCTTCGCCTCCGACCCGAACCTCGGCCGCATTCTGGCCGCGATTGGCTATGCCGGCGTCGACGATCTCGATGTGAGCAAGCTTCGTGTTTGGCTTGCGAGCGGAAACGAGGAGGTCCTGGTGGCGGAAAAAGGCGGACGCGCCGCGAGCTATGTCGAGGAAGCGGGCGCGCGCGTGATGAAGGCGGAAGAAATCACGGTACGCATCGATCTGGCGCGCGGACAGGCCGATGCGACGGTGTGGACCTGCGATTTCTCGTATGACTATGTGAAGATCAATGCCGACTATCGCAGTTGATGCTCGGGCCGAAGCTGGCGATAAACTGAGGCGCTTGATTGCTGAGGGACCAGTCGCGCGGATGCTGAGTCAGCAACCGCAGTGCGCAATGCCTCAGGGGATTATTGAGTTGTTTTCTCGCTTCCTCTGGGCAAGATTCCATCCATTGCTGAATAAGCTCAGTTACTGTGGTTGGTAGTGAGGATACGGGCATTTTCATTTTTGCTATGTGGTGGCGTACTGCCATGTTTTCTAAATCGCCTTGGGCTTGACGGAGTATGCGTTTAAATTGTGATCGTATATCCGCCCATTTCCACCATTTCTTTTCGTCTAAATCCCACGTTGCATCGGGATGGACAAAAATACGTTTTGCGTCCCATTTTTGATTTGCCGGATCCAGCCCAAAGCAAACCGTGGCTCCCAGAGTTGCGTCTATGCGATAAAGGCCCAGCGGGATATGGAAATTGGAATCGTACATTTTTTGCATAACGCGATAGGGGAGCGCGCATAAATTACCGTGTATCCCGCCGGAGGTAAGCATTTCTGCACGAACTTTAGCTGCTGTGCGGCCTACGGTAGGCACTCCCGTTGCTGCAAAATAATTGGAATTGCTAGTCAATGCGTCATGAATTAATTTAAACGCTTTGTTTTTTACGCGAACATAGCCATCGATAAAAAAAGTAGTTTCAGTCCTTGGCCATATGTGATTCAGATACTGATTCCAGGCGTGAGGTTTGTCTCCTATTGGGATCGACCAGATGCGAAGCGGAGTTGGATAGCTTTTGAAAATATTTGAAGCTGTGATATTGGCAGCTAGATCCATAGCCAGTTTGGGATTTCCGTTAACCACTACATCTATGATTCCATTTGTCGTGGAAGCTTCCAGGGCTGCTTTAACGGTAGATATGAGTGTGTCCAGGTTTTCCCGCGATGAAATAATGGCGGTCGACCAAAGATAGGCTAGTTCTGAAACTTTGGGGTGTATATGGTTTTGTTTAAACACAAATGCCAAGTCGAAGTAAGATTTTCGAATCCGGCAGGTTCTGCGCGTTATGTCGATAGGTTTTGCAGTGACGCAGCCGCTGGAAGTATTTGAGGGCGCCGCCTAGTCAGCATTTAACGATTGGGAATCTTTCATATTGTAGCAAGGCGGATTTTTGCAGAGGGGAAGTAGCGTGACTTATCGAATTGCTCCAAGTATTCTTTCGGCGAACTTCGCCAAGCTCGGCGAAGAAGTGTTGAACGTATTGGCGGCCGGCGCGGACTGGATTCACTTCGACGTGATGGATAACCATTATGTGCCGAATCTGACGATCGGTCCGCTGGTTTGCGAAGCGCTGCGGCCCCTGACCGATGCGCCGATCGACGTACACCTGATGGTCGAGCCGGTTGACGCGCTGGTGCCGATGTTCGCCAAGGCGGGCGCGAACTGCATTACTTTTCATCCCGAAGCCTCGCGCCATGTCGATCGCACGCTGGCCTTGATCCGCGATCATGGCTGCCAGGCCGGGCTGGTCTTCAATCCGGCCACGCCACTGGCCTGGCTCGATCACGTCATGGACAAGATCGATCTGATCATGCTGATGTCGGTCAATCCGGGCTTTGGCGGGCAGAGTTTCATTCCACATACGTTGCGCAAGCTGAGCGAAGCGCGCGCGCGGCTCGACGCTTGGCAGGAAAAGACCGGAAAGCAAGTGCTGCTCGAAGTCGATGGCGGTGTGAAGGTCGATAACATCGCCGAAATCGCCCGAGCGGGGGCGGATACCTTTGTGGCGGGCTCGGCGGTTTTTGGGGCTGGCAAGGCTTCGGATGCGCATCGCTACGACAGCGTCATCGCAGCACTGCGCGCCGAATTGGCGAAAGTTTGAGAACCTATTCATGATCTTGCTGCGATCCCGTGATCGGGGCTCATGTGCTGCTCGGAATCCTCATTTATCGCTCATAAACTCCGGATTCTGCGCTGCTCTTCGCCCCGCTGACCACGAGTCGAGCGTAAGCGAGACAAACTTTATGAGCGCCGGAGGCGCTTCAAATTCGTGGCGTTACGGGCTCTCGCGACAGATTCTGAACAGGTTCTAAATGAAATTTGCCGTCGATGCGGTGCTGTTCGATCTGGACGGCACCTTGCTGGATACCCTGCCTGATCTTTTGACCGCGGCGAACCGCATGTTGGCCGAGCTTGGGCAGGCGTCGCGCACGTATGCGGAGGTGCGGCGCTTCGTCGGGAAGGGCATTCCCAATCTGGTGCAGCGCTGTTTAAGCGATGACCGCAGCGTCGACCCCGCGCTCGTCGAGGCCGGGCTGCCTGTCTATAGGCGGCATTACGCGGTGGTGAATGGCGACGCGACGCGTATTTACGACGGCGTTGAGCCCACTCTAAAGCAACTCAAGGCGCAAGGAATACGTCTTGGGCTTGTGACCAACAAGGCGCAGGCTTTTACGCTGCCTTTACTTGAGCATGTCGGTCTTGCGCGGTATTTCGACGCCGTTGTCAGCGGTGATGTGCTGCCGCAAAAAAAACCGGACCCCGCGCCTTTGCTGCACGCCTGCGCCCAGATTGGCGTTAGCCCCGCACGAGCGATCATGATCGGCGATTCGGCCAACGATGCCGAAGCCGCCCAGGCCGCGGGCATGCCGGTTCTCTTGGCGAATTACGGTTATAGCGAGGGCCGGCCGGTGGACACGATTAAATGCGACGGGGTAATATCGGCTCTTCCCGAATTGTTGCGCTATATCGAGCGCCGATCTGGCGATACCTGATTCCCCATGACGCGCCTGAGCCAAAACATCGAAATGGAGCAGTTTCCGGTTTGCGTTGCCGAGCGATGGCAATGCTGCGGATGTGTGTGGCGCGTTTGCTAACGCGCCGGAGCCGCCAGGCTCCGCAAACTTGCTTGCCGCGGTTTTAAATCGTCGGCGAGATTCGATGATCAGGTTGCACCGCGCAAAAATCCTTATGCCAAGGATGCCGAGAAGAGGCTTGTGCGCCTAAAAATCCCGGAGTCATGATGACCGAAGCCGAATTCCTCGCCTTGGCCCAGCAGGGCTATAACCGTATCCCGCTGACGCTGGAAACCTTTGCTGATCTCGACACGCCCTTGTCGATCTACCTCAAGCTCGCCAACGAACCGAATACCTATCTGCTCGAATCCGTACAGGGCGGCGAGCGTTTTGGCCGCTATTCGATCATCGGCCTGCGTGCGCATACGCGCATCGAAGTCTATGGCCGCTCGGCCATGCTGCTGACGAACGATCGTCTCGTCGAACGCCGCGATTATGGTGATCCGCTTGCCTATATTGGCGAGTTCCTGCAACGCATCAAAGTGCCGCCGCGTGAAGGTTTGCCGCGTTACTGCGGCGGGTTGGTCGGCTGCTTTGGCTACGATACGGTGCGCTATATCGAACCCAAACTCGCGCAGCACGAGCCCAAGGACGAACTTGGCACGCCGGACATCATCCTGCTCCTGTCCGAAGAGATCGCGATTGTCGATAACCTTTCAGGCAAGCTCACGCTGGTCGTATATGCGGAGCCGGAAGTGCCCGGCGCTTATCGCCGCGCGGGGCGTCGCTTGAAGGAGTTGCTCGCACGCTTGCGCGAGCCGGTGCAGATTCCCGCCGATACACGCAGCGCATCGGTACCCGCGGTTTCAGGCTTCGGTGAAGATGCTTTCAAGGCTGCCGTCGCCCGTGCGAAGGAATATATCGTCGCCGGCGACATCATGCAGGTCGTGCTTTCGCAGCGCATGAGCAAGCCCTTCGCCGCGAGCCCGCTGGCGTTGTATCGCAGCCTGCGCACGCTCAACCCGAGCCCTTACATGTTCTATTTCAACTTCGAGGATTTTCAGGTCGTCGGCGCTTCGCCCGAACTGCTCGTCAAACTCGAAGACGGCGTCGTCACCACGCGGCCGCTGGCCGGCACGCGCCGGCGCGGCGCTACGCCGGAAGAGGACGCCGCGCTCGAAAAGGAACTCCTCTCCGACGAGAAAGAGCTTGCCGAGCATCTGCAACTGCTCGACCTTGGGCGCAACGATATCGGTCGTGTCGCGGCCATCGGCACGGTCCGCGTGACCGAGAAATTCGCGATCGAGCGCTATTCGCATGTGATGCATATCGTCTCGAACGTCGAAGGAAAGCTGCGCGAAGTCGAGGACAAGCGCGCCGCGCCGATCGCCGTGCTGCGCGCGGCTTTTCCCGCGGGAACGCTGTCGGGCGCGCCGAAAGTGCGCGCGATGGAAATCATCGACGAGCTTGAACCGGCAAAGCGCAACATCTACGGCGGAGCGGTCGGCTATGTCGGCTTCGATGGCGAACTCGACGTGGCGATTGCAATCCGCACTGCCGTGATTAAGGATGGCCAGCTCCATGTGCAGGCCGGCGGGGGCATCGTCGCCGATTCGAACCCGGAAGCCGAATGGCAGGAAACGCAGAGCAAAGCGCGCGCGGTGCTGCGCGCCGCCGAAATGGCCGAGAACGGCCTCGACACCCGGATCGAATGAGTGGGAGCGAAGCCATGCTGCTGATGATCGACAACTACGATAGTTTCACCTACAACCTTGTGCAGTATTTCGGCGAATTGGGCGCCGATGTGCGCGTGTTCCGCAACGACCAGATCACGCTTGAGCAGATCGAAGCGCTGCGACCTGAGCGGCTGGTTATTTCCCCCGGACCGTGTTCGCCGGCGGAGGCGGGCATTTCGGTCGCGGCGATCAAGCATTTCGCTGGCAAACTGCCGATCCTCGGTGTTTGTCTCGGCCACCAATCGATCGGCGCGGCCTTCGGCGGCAAGATCGTGCATGCCAAGCGCCTGATGCACGGCAAACTTTCGCCGATCGAGCACAAGAACATCGGCGTCTTCCACGGCCTGCCGCAGCCATTCACGGCCACGCGCTACCACTCGCTCGCGATTGAACGCGAGAGCTGCCCGGCATGTCTCGAAATTACCGCGTGGACGGCGGATGGCGAAATCATGGGGGTACGGCATCGCGAATTGCAGATCGAAGGCGTGCAGTTCCATCCCGAATCGATCGCCACCGAGTGCGGCTACGATCTGCTGCGCAATTTCCTGAATACCTGAAGGTTCTGCACATGACTCCACAAGAAGCACTCCAGCGCGTCATCGAGCATCGCGAGATTTTTCATGAAGAGATGAGTGATCTGATGCGCCAGATCATGTCGGGTGAAATCTCGCCCGCATTGACGGCGGCAATCTTGACCGGCCTGCGCGTGAAGAAGGAAACGATCGGCGAGATCGCCGCCGCGGCGGGCGTGATGCGCGCGTTTGCCAACAAGGTTGAAGTACCCGGCGCGCTGCATGAGCACTTTATCGACATCGTCGGCACGGGCGGCGATGGCGCGCATACCTTCAATATTTCGACCGCCTCGATGTTCGTCGCGGCGGCGGCGGGTGCGCGCATCGCCAAGCATGGCAACCGCAGCGTCAGTTCCAAGTCGGGCAGCGCCGATGTGATCGAAGCGCTCGGCGCGAACATCATGCTCACGCCCGAGCAGGTCGCCGAGTGCATCGAAGAGGTCGGCATCGGTTTCATGTTTGCGCCGTCGCACCATCCGGCAATGAAGAATGTCGCCGCGGTGCGGCGCGAGCTGGGCGTGCGCACGATCTTCAATATCCTCGGCCCGCTGACGAACCCGGCCGGCGCGCCGAATATTCTGATGGGCGTGTTCCATGAAGACCTCGTCGGCATCCAGGTGCGCGTCATGCAGCGCATGGGGGCCAGACATGCGCTCGTGGTGTATGGCCGCGACGGGCTCGACGAAGTTTCGCTCGGCGCCGCGACGATGGTTGGTGAGCTGAAAGACGGCCAGGTACGCGAATACGAGATCCACCCGGAGGATTTCGGCATTCATATGGCCTCGACGCGGCAGATCAAGGTCGCCGATGCGGCGGCCTCGAAAGCGATGCTGCTCGATGCGCTGGCAAATGTGCCGGGCACCGCGCGCGAGATCGTGGCGCTGAACTCCGGCGCGGCCCTGTATGCCGCGAACGTGGTAGATTCGATCGCCACGGGCATCGAACGCGCCCGCGAGGTGATCGCCTCCGGCGCGGCGCGCGCCAAGCTCGATCAGTTCGTGACCAAGACGCGGTCTTTTGCGCGGGGTTGAAGGTTTTTACGGCCCTCATATTATCGACTCTATGTCGCTTACTTCGAGAGGGCTATTTCGACTGAAGGCGGTAATCTTATTCGAGCAGGTAATCCATGGCTAAGCAAACTCTTCGGACTCTCTTGCTAATCTTGGTTTCGCTGGCATTTGGCATTTCATCCGCCCAGGGTGAAGCGGGTTCGGTCGCCAGAGCTAACCTGACGCTTGAGGCCAAACGCCTCGTCGCCTTGCTTGAGCAACCCGAGAACAAGATGGATTTCGCCAGGATCAAGCTCACCATTGACAAGATGGTCGATCCGAAAATTGACGTTGAAGCAAACCTGAAACGGATTGACGCCATCGTTAGCCAGATCACGGTGATGGCTGGCCCGAATCCAACCAGCGATGACAAGGTTAAAGCGCTCAGGCGCTACCTCTACGAACCTGGGCTGTGGAATAGCTTTGAAGCCTACCACTATGACTTCGATGATCTGCGTGGCATCAAGATCGCCAACAAGCTGCTCCCTAATTATCTGGCGACCAAGAAGGGGCAATGCGTCAGCATGCCTGTCCTCTTCATCGTCCTTGGTCAGAGGCTGGGTCTCAACGTGGTAGCCTCGACTGCTCCGGAACATGTGTTCGTGAAATACACCGACGATGCCGGCGTGACCTACAATCTGGAAGCTACCAGTGGCGCCACGCCGCAACGAGAAATCTGGATGAGGCAACAAATTCCCATGACAGATCAGGCCGTTGCCAATGGTGTGTACCTCCGGAAGCTTTCCAAACGAGAGACCGCTGCCGTGATGGCGGAAGTTGTTGCGGAGAGTCTTGCCAAGAAGAAGGAATATGAGAAGGAGATTGCAGTGGCCGATGTACTGCTCCGTTTCCTTCCGAAGAGCGTTGAACCCATGTTGTTCAAGGGAAGCGCCTACGGGCGACTCATTCGAGAGAAGTATCAATCGAGATATCGGACTCCGCGAGACATTCCCCGCGACGAGTGGCCCGATTACCAGAGGCTCGCGGAGCAGTCTGAATTCTGGTATTCCAAGGCCGAATCTCTTGGATGGCGCGAACCCGACAAATTGCAAGAAGTTCGATATATGGAAACTGTCAATCGGGCTAAACTGGCTCAATAGGAGGGAGCATGTTCGGACGAAAACAAAAGGTCGTAGCATTTCTTGTGGCAGCCGTAGGCTTCTACGGCTCTGCATCGGCCCGGTATATCCAGCCTGATCCGATTGGTTTGAAGGGTGGGCCGAACCGTTATGCCTACGTTGCTGGGAATCCGCTGAGCTATATCGACCCGCTTGGTCTCTATGCCGAGGTAAATACCAACGGTAACAACGTGACGATAACCATACCGATGGAATATCGCGGGCCAGGGGCAACTCAGTCTGTGATCGATAAATTTAACAATGGAATCCGAAAAAATTGGTCTGGGCGGATTGGACGATACAACGTTACAGTCAGGACTCCGACGCCAGATGCCCAGTGTCCATCCGACAAGAAAAATATTATTGATATTCCGAATGGAAATGGACGAGCATATGTAAACGGTGTTGGAGGAAATGCCGGAAATTGGCCTTCAGATAGACCGGCTTGGACGGCTGCGCACGAGGCAGGGCATTTGATGGGGCTTGATGATCAATACTCTGATGAAGGAGGGGCAAAACGGGGTTATGAGAAAAATATTATGGGCGTAAGAAATGGGATGCCTAGCGAGGCTGACATCACAGAGATAATTCGGAGCAATAAAAGATGAAAGAATTCCTCGTAGGGATATTTCTTCTTCTCACTGCACATTTATCCTCGGCAAGTGACGCTGTGGAACACAAAATCGGCAATATGGCCATAACAACCCCTAGTGGTTTTTTGGTAAAGGCTTCGTCTCCAGTTGAAGATTTCGAAATTTATTCGATTCAAAAAAATGGCCGCCCGTATGTATCTGTCTATATCGGAAACCAACCTGGATTTCCAAAAAAAATTGCTAGTGGCCATGAGCTGCAAACAAGGTTATATTCTGATGGGCTGCAAGTAATTTCTATCTGGCGTGCTGGAAAACTAATAAAGAGAGAGTTGCTAATTAGATTGTCCCAGAAGAAATGGCCTAACTATTTGCACGCATGGATAGTGGATGACTTAACCTCCGGTGAAATTGAAATTGCGGACATGATCCTAATGTCTATTGACGCACGTGGAAGCATCTCTGATCAAAATCCGGACAAGAGGCAGTAATTTTTGTATGTCGAAAACTAGTTGTTTGTGATGCAGCAAATAGTGGAGCAAAACAGGGGAGGCACTTTTTATCCTGCAACTTCCCCCTCCGCCGGAAGAAGTGCTCCATGGGCAAGGTAAAGCGCCTAATTGCTGTCGCTAGCATACTGGCAATAGTGGTTGTTACTGGCCTGGCAATTCTGATTTTAAGGACTGGCTATACGATTCAAGAGATGGATTGGGATTCAAACGGTAAAACCACCATTAGTGAGATGCTGCGGGCAATTGATATTGGTCGGCGCCCAATCATGAAAGAAGGACAGGAGTGTCAAGAGTATTTTCACTTCAAGGATGGTTTGCCCGTCCGGGTGGTGTGCCCTGTCGCTCCTGAGCGTGCTCTCCCAACCACGGGTACGAATGGACACTAACACGGAGACTGCTCTTACCGCGATGGTAGGAGCGTCTGACTCTCCAAGCATCAACAAGGTTACTTGGGCCTCCTTTCAATATTAGTGATCGCTAGTATGTTGGTGCTAGGACATGGCGAAATTCCACTCCAGATTTCAGATACCTTTTAAAAATGCCGGACATTCTGCAAAAAATTCTTGCCACCAAACGCAGGGAGATCGAGATCGCCGAACAGCAGATTTCGCGTGAGGCGATGTGCAAACGCGCGCAGCGTGGCGATGTCCCGCGCGATTTCGTCGGCGCGATCCGAGCGAAGATCGCAGCCGGACACGCCGCGGTGATTGCCGAGGTGAAGAAGGCGAGCCCTTCGAAGGGCGTGATCCGGCCCGACTTCGCGCCGGCGGAGATTGCGAAGTCCTACGAGAAAGGCGGCGCGACCTGCCTTTCCGTGCTGACCGATCGGGAGTATTTCCAAGGCGCGCCGGAATATCTGCGGGAGGCGCGCGCGGCATGTTCGCTGCCGGTGCTGCGCAAGGACTTCATCGTCGACGCCTATCAGGTCTTTGAGGCCCGCGCGATGAATGCCGATTGCATCCTGCTGATCGTGGCGGCCTTTCTGCCGCCGGAGGGCGTCGTTTCCAGCTCGGCCGCGCGCGCGGCGCTGGCTGGGCTTACTGAGCTTGAAACCCTGGCGTGCGATCTGGGCATGGCGGTGCTCGTCGAGGCACATGATGCGGCTGAACTCGATATCGCTTTGCAGCTTGCGACGCCGCTCATCGGCATCAATAACCGCAATCTGCGCACGTTTGAAGTCAGCTTGGAGACGACCTTGTCGCAGCTATCGCGGATTCCCGCCGGGCGAACGCTTGTCACCGAAAGCGGAATTCTCGCGCCGGAAGATGTGGCGACGATGCGCGCACAGGGCGTGCACGCCTTCCTGGTTGGCGAAGCCTTCATGAGAGCGCTGGAACCAGGCGAAGCCTTGGCGCGTTTGTTCGCATGACATGACCGAGCGCCCGGAGACGACAGGCCCGGCGTCAAAGGAGGCGACGCCTTCTGCGCCACAGCCTGCTCCCGCGCGGCATTCGATTTTTCGCCGTGCTTGGCGGCGTCCCTTTGTGCTTTCTCTTGGGATCGCCGCGGTGCTTGCGCCGTGGTTGCTGCTGGCATGGCTGATCGGGACGCCGGAAGGCTTCAAGGCGACGGCGCACCTGCTGCGGATTTTCTCTGGTGAGCGGATTGTGCTCAACGGCGTGAGCGGACGCCTGCTGGATACTTTCGGCGTTGAACGTCTGCATGTCGCCGCGGGCGGCATCAAAATCGAAGCCACGGGGCTCGCACTCGATTGGGAGCCCGCTGAGCTGTTCGTCGGCAGCGTGCATGCGCAACGCTTATCGGCGCGCACGCTCGCGGTGACATTGCAGAGCCAGCCCGGCCCGGCGCATACGCCGGAATCCTTCGCCTTGCCGCTGGCCGTGCAATTGGATGAGCTCCAGATCGGACGTTTCGATTTGCTCTCGCAGGAGAGCGGCCAGACGCCCAAGCGGATTTTTGGCCTGCGTGAGACGGCGGCGCGCGCTTTGCTTGAGCGCACGGATTGGCGCATTGACACGCTGAAGGCACAAACGGATTGGGGGCATGCCGAACTGCAAGGCCGGCTGGCGCCGCTGGCGCCTTTTGCGCTCGATGCGAGCGGACGTTTCCGCGCGCGCTATGGGGAAAACGATCTTGATCTGAAAATCCGTGCGGACGGCTCTTTGGTTGCGATGCAGCTTGCGGCGCAAGGCTCCGCGGCCGGCCTGGAAACAGAGGCGCAGCTTAAGCTGCATGCTTTCGCCGCGATGCCGATCGGAGAACTGGAATTAAAGGCCGGCGTGCTCGATCCGCGCCGATTCCACCCCGATGCGCCGCGTGCGGCTTTGTCGATTCACGCGCAGCTGGCGCCCGATGCGCAGCCAGCCGGTGCGCCGGAGTCCGCCGGCCATGCGCCATTGCGGGTTACCGGGCCGGTTGAAATTCGTAACGCCGAGCCAGGACGGCTGGATGCGGGGCGGCTGCCGGTCGAGCGCGTATCCGGCCAGTTGAGCCTGAGCGACGGTTTTTTGCGCTTCACGCAAATGCAATGGACGATACGCGGCGGCGGCTCAATACAAGGCGACCTTGCGTGGACGATGCCGAGCCAAGGCAGCGGTAATCCGGTCGGCGAGGTCGAGGGTGAATTGCGCCTTGCCGCGCTCGACCCGTCCGCGCTGTATGCCGATTTGCCGCGTGCGCGGCTTTCCGGCCAGATTCAAGCGCAAGTACAAGGGCATAAGCAGCGCGTCGTCGCCCGGCTGTCCGACGCGAGATTGCAGCTTGCGCTCGATGCGAGCCATGAAGGCGGGCGCGTCGAGATTGCATCGCTTGGTGTCAATGCGGGCGCGATGCACGCGCAAGGCAGCGGACATTTTGATCTTACCGCGCCGCGCGGTTTCAGCGCGGAAATCAGCGCAGAGCGTTTCGATCCGCATTTCTTTTGGGCGGCCGCGCCGGCAGGGCAGATCAGCGGCGAGCTGAGCGGCAGTGGCAGGCTGCTGCCGCAACTCGATGTCGACGCGCAAATCAAGCTGGGCGATAGCCGCTTCGCCGGTTTACCGCTCACGGGTAAAGGCAGCGTGTCGCTCAGTGGCACGCGTTTGGCGAAAATCGATCTTGCGCTCGAAGCGCTCGGCAACAAGCTGACGGCGAGCGGCGCGCTGGGTGCGCGCGGCGACCGGCTCGATTTCCGGCTTACCGCGAATGAACTCGATCGCATCGGTCACGGTTTCAGCGGGCGCTTGCGCGCGCGCGGCTCCTTGGGCGGCACTTATAGGGAGCCCGTAGGGGAACTCGAAGTTCTGGCCGATCGCCTGGCGATGCCGAATGGCTACAGGCTCGACGCTTTGAATTTCCGCGCGCGCCTGTTTGAAGGCGCGCAAGGGCTGGTGGATGCGCGCGTGGCGGTGGCGGGCGTGCGCATGGCCGGCAGCGTTGAACAGACGATCCGCCGTGCGTCCCTGGTGGTGACCGGCGTGCGCGGCGAGCACACGATCAGCCTCGATGCGGATTTACTGCGTGGGCGCAGCGTTTCCTTGGGCGCGCAAGGCGCTTTGTCGGACAAGCTTGATTGGAGCGGCATGCTGACGCGCTTGAATATCGTGTGGCAGCAGGAGCTGGTGTTGGCAGAGCCGACGATGCTGGCGTTCGGGTTGGATCACCTGAACTTGGGCGCGGCGCGCTTGAAAGGCGATACGGCGGATATCCGGCTTGAAACGACCGATTGGCATCCGGGTAGTTTGATCGCCAAAGGGCATATGACAGGGCTCAAGCTTGGCTTGGCCTTGAACGAAGATCGCCAGGTCGTCGCGCATGGGGAAACGCTGACCTTGGGGGCTGAATGGAACATCAAACTTGATACCAAAGTGAATGGCGTCGTGCGCGTTTTCCGTGAGAGGGGTGACATTATTCTCGCGGGCGATGCGCCGGTCGCGCTGGGGCTGAGCGAACTCGAAGCGGTTTTGGCAGCGACCGACGACCGGCTTGCGTTTTCCTTCGCGGCGGCCGGAAAAACGATTGGCGCGATTTCGGCCTCAGCCACGGCCCTGGCGGAATTCAACGGCAGCCACTGGGAACTGGCGCGCGAGCAGGCTTTGCTTGGCCGCGCGCGGATCGATATGCCCACGCTGGATTGGCTTGGGCCGATCGTCGATCAGAATCTGCGCACGCAGGGCGTGGTGCGGGGCGATTTCTCGCTTTCCGGCACGCCCGACGATCTGGTCACGAGCGGCGCGATCAATGGCGACGACCTCTCGCTGCTGATGCTCGATCAAGGTTTGCGCCTGGAGGGCGGCCGGCTGCGCGTGCGCTTCGAGCGCAACACGCTGTTTCTCGACGAGTTTGCGTTCGTTTCGCCAAGCCGCGTGCGCCCGGACGAAAGACGGATCGACTACGCCAAGCTGACGCGCGAGCCGGGCACGGCTGCGCTGAGCGGGCAGATCGATTTATCCACGCTGGCCGGCAATTTCAAACTCGTCGCGGATCGCCTGCCGATTTTGCAGCTCCCGGATCGCTGGATCATGGTTTCCGGTTCCGGCGAAATGGAAACCGACGGCATGCAAGCCAGCATCCGCGGCAAAGTGAATCTGCCGGCGGGCTTCATCGGCTTCGCGCCCGCCGGCGCGCCGCGGCTCGACAGCGATGTGGTGGTGCGCGGGCGCGAGGCTCCGCCCGCGCAGGCATTCCGGACGCGCGTCGATGTCGAAGTCGATTTGGGGCATGTCTTGTATCTGAGAGCAATGGGCGTCGATACCAGGCTGGCGGGCCAGCTCGCGCTGCAAGCGCGGCCGGGCGAGCCCTTGCGGGTGTCCGGGCAGGTGGTGACGCGCGATGGCCGGTATGAGATTCACGGGCAGGAACTGGCGATCGAGCAGGGGCTGATTACCTTTCAGGGGCCAGCGGATAACCCAACGCTGTCGATTACCGCCATTCGCAGGGGCTTGCCCGTCGAAGCGGGGGTTCAGATCACCGGTTCGGCGCAGCGGCCGAGAATCCGGCTCGTCTCCAACCCGAATGTGCCGGATGCGGAGAAGCTGTCCTGGATGATCTTGGGGCGCGGTCCCGGCGGGGCGAATTCGCAGGCCGACGTCGGGTTGTTGATCGCGGCGGCTTCGGTTTTGACGGGCGGGGCGACCGGCGGGCTGGCGAATCAGATCGCGAATACCTTCGGCGTCGACCAGATCACGATCGCGCAGGGCGAATCGCGCGGGCTCGGCGTCGCGACGACAAGCCAGGTGGCGGGCTCGGCGACAGGCTTTTCGAGCAGCAGCGCGTCCGCAAGTTCCGATACCGTGAACGGGCAGGTCGTGAGGCTCGTCAAGCGGCTGAGCAATACGCTGAATCTTTCTTTCGAGCAGAGCCTGGCCGGAACCGGCAGTCTGGTGAGGCTGACCTATGCGCTGACGCGTAGATTGTCGCTCGTCGGGCAAGCGGGAACCGATAACGCACTAGACCTGACTTACTCGATAAGTTTCTATTGAGCGCTGCGGGTCGATAGCGGAGGGTGAAATGTCGCAAGCCAAAATTTTTTATTTTACTAAAACGCTCTTGGCTCTAAATCTGAGGGCTCCTCAGACAAAATCTAATAAGGAATTTCTTTTCATGGCGACAGAAGACAATAAATTCGATACGTATTTAAAAGAAAAACTCTATCGAGACCTTATTTTTCGGGCGGCGGTTTCAATTGCTATTTCTGCTATAGCTTCTTACTACGCAATTCACGTAGAGGGCATCAATGCACTGGAGTTCATGAAGGGAGCAACCACGAGAATCATGTGGATGCTTAACTCCCTTGGAGTGTTCTCGATTTTTCTTGCTGTTGTTGCCCTGACGTTCAAAGATCTAGAAAGTAGTGATGGCAAAATTTGGGGGCAGAATACCAAGAAAGGCTGTTTTGGCGCGGGTGTTAGAAGGCTGGCTGGAGATTTAACAACATGGGTTTTCGGTACCATCTTTGCAATCGTAACGGTTACTTTTGTCGCAGTTTTTTGGGGAGATGGTCTGCTAGAAAAAGCGCTGCTTATTTCATTTCTTGGTCTTGCGTTGTTTCCTTGGGCGGTAGTGATGGGGTTTATAAATATCCTTGTTCGCCAGAAAGAAGGAGCATTATTGAGCAGAAAACTTAAGAAATCGTATCAGCTTATTCTTATTTATTCTGCTGTGTTAGTCATTATGGTATTAGGTGTTTTCCCAAAAATCATATGAATTTGTGCTAACAAGCCTTTCTGCAGGACTGTACGTCGGCGCGGATCAGTGGGAGGTCGAAATGTCGCAAGCCAAAGAGGAAACGGCGATTCTGGCCGGAGGGTGTTTCTGGTGCCTGGAGGCGGTTTATGTGCGGGTGCGCGGCGTGCTCGGTGTCGAATCCGGTTACTGCGGCGGCGCTGTCGTCGATCCGACTTACGCGCAAGTGTGTAACGGACAGACGGGCCATGCGGAAGCGGTGCGGATTTGCTTCGATCCGGCGCGGATCAGTTTTCGGGATCTGCTGGAAATTTTTTTCCTGATTCACGATCCGACAACGCGTAATCGGCAGGGCAACGATGTTGGCACCCAGTATCGCAGCGCGATTTTCTGGACTTCGCCCGAGCAGCAGAGTATTGCTTTGAGCATGCTCGCGGAGTTGGAAGCTGCGCGCGCCTATGCTGCCCCGATCGTGACCGAGCTTCAGCCTGCGCCGGTTTTTTATGTGGCGGAGGATTATCACCAAGCTTATTTCGCAACCCATCCCGATCAGCCTTATTGCGAGGTCGTGGTCGCGCCGAAGCTGGCCAAATTCCGCGCCAAGTTGGGCCAGCGCTTTGAGGCGGACTGATCGAGCACGGGGCTTGCGCTTGATTCGCGGTCAAACTTGTCGCAAGTAAGGCTCCGAGCGGCAACCCAGGGTGACCCATGACAAGCCGGGAGCGCTTTTGTCAAACTGGTCATGCGAGCAAGGTCTTTCCACTATAAAATTTCATTTTTATTTCATTTGGATGACATTCCATGTTTTCCCGCCTGATGCCCCGCGAGGGACGCTTCTTCGAGCTCTTTGACGCCATTGCCGCCAAGGTTGTAGAAGGGGCCCGGGAACTGGCTGCTCTGATGGGTGACATCGACCAACTGCAAAGCCGGATGCGGCGGATCGACACCTTGGAAAAAGAAGCCGATACGATTACCTACGATACCTTGCAGGTGCTGCACAAGACCTTCATTACGCCGATCGATCGCGACGATATTCATGCGCTGACGACGCGCCTGGACGATATTCTCGACATGGCGCATTCTTGCGCCGCAACGATCTCCGAATTCGATATCCAGAAGCTCACGCCGGAAACCAAGCAGCTCGCGGATCTCTGTCTTGAGGCCTCGACCCTTGTCAAAGAAGGTGTGGCCTTGATTTCCGATATGAAGCATTCGTCCCGCATCCTCGAAATCTGCAAGGAGGTCGGTCGGATCGAGGACGAGTCCGACTATGTGATGCGCGCCGCGATGGCCCGGATCTTCCGCGAAGAGCCGGATGTGCGCCAAGTCATGAAGCTGCGCACGGTGTACGAGCGTCTGGAGGACATGGCCGACCGCTGCTACATCGTCGCCACGATTCTCGAAGGCATTGTGTTTGAGAACGCCTAAGCGTTCCGCTCCGACTTTCCTCACGGTTTCCGGGATAACCCAATGAGCTTCGAGATTTTGCTAGTCCTGCTTCTGCTGGCGTTCGCTTTCGATTTCATGAACGGCTTCCACGATGCTGCCAATTCGATCGCAACGGTTGTATCGACCGGCGTGTTGCGGCCGCAATGGGCGGTTTTGTGGGCCGCTTTTTTCAATTTTGTCGCCTATTTCCTCTTTCCGCTCAAGGTTGCCGCCACGATCGGAAAGGGCACGATCGATCCGTCGATCATCGATCATTACGTGATTTTTGGCGCTTTGATCGGCGCGGTGATCTGGAACATCGTGACCTGGTACGCCGGGATTCCATCGAGTTCCTCGCATGCCTTGATCGGCGGGCTCGCGGGCGCCGCGGTGGCCAAGTCGGGAACCGAGTCCCTTATCGCATCGGGGCTGCTCAAGACGGTCGCTTTCATTGTCGTTTCGCCAATGCTGGGCATGTTGCTGGGTTCGCTTTTGATGCTGGCCGTCGCTTGGATTTGTCGACGCATGACGCCGCGCCGTATCGACCGCTGGTTCCATCGCTTACAACTGGTGTCGGCGGCCGCATACAGCTTGGGCCACGGCGGTAACGATGCACAAAAAACCGCCGGCATTATCTGGATGCTGCTGATTGCGGCGAGCGCTTCGCCGGCAGTCGGCCTTCCCGAATGGATGAAAGCCACCACAGATCACCTGCCGGCGTGGGTCGTCATTTGTTGCTACATCATGATTAGCCTAGGCACGATGTTCGGCGGCTGGCGCATCGTCAAAACGATGGGGCAAAAGCTCACCAAGCTCAAACCCGTGGGCGGTTTCTGCGCGGAAACAGGCGGCGCGATGACGCTGTTCCTCGCCACCTCGCTTGGGATTCCGGTTTCCACCACGCATACGATCACCGGGGCGATTGTCGGCGTGGGCTCCTGTACCGGCGTCAAAGCTGTGCGCTGGGGCGTTGCTAGCAATATCGTCTGGGCGTGGGTGCTGACGATTCCGTGCTCGGCCTTTGTCGCCGCCCTGTCCTGGGAAATCGCGCGCCACATATTCTGAGCGCAAGCTCCAAGCTTCGGATTTAGGTGACTCACGGCGGACTATTTCCAGTCCGCCGTTTTTCTTTTCATGCGATGATTGGCGCTTGCGGAACAGGAAGAACTGTCCGCAAGGTGTTCCCTTCTACTCTGGAGTATTTCCCATGAAAAAACCAAAACTGGCCCCGCGCAATCCGGGGGTCGCGCTTGCGCTGATGCGCAAGGCGGGCGCTCACGGCAAATCCCGCAAAGCCTTGCGCCGGCAAGAACAGATCGAACTGGCGAAGGAATGGCGCCGTGTTTCGGACCGTGCTGACGACGGCAGTTTTTCCCGCCAAGTCCATGCGCCGCTGTGCGTGGGCTTCGCGGGCTGAACTGCCGCATTCTGAACAGGTTCTGGGGTCTGCTTGAAACGCTTGCGTCCCGTGTTGCTTCTTGCATTACCCTTGCTCGTCGCCTGCGCGGTTTCGCCAAGCTATTACTCGCAGGCCGCTGGCGGTCAATTCGAGATTTGGCGCAAGGCGCGGTCGATTCCCGAAGTCCTTGCCGATCCGGCAATCGCTCCCGAGCTGAAACAGCGCCTTGTCCTGGCGAACGAGATTCGCCGCTTTGCGAGCCGGGAACTAGCGCTGCCCGACAATGCGAGCTTTCACAGTTATGCGGAGCTTTCGCGCAGCTATGTGGTCTGGAACGTTTTCGCCCAGGAACCGCTTTCGATCAAACCGAAGGAATGGTGTCTTCCCGTGGCGGGATGCGTTGCGTATCTCGGCTATTTTGCAGAGGCCGAGGCGCGCGCGCATGCCGATAAACTGCGCGGCGAAGGACTCGACGTCTATGTCAGCGGCGTGCCGGCGTATTCGACGCTCGGCTGGTTTGCCGACCCGGTGCTATCGACTTTCATCCGCTGGCCGGAAACCGAATTGGCGCGCTTGATCTTTCACGAACTGGCGCACCAGATCGTCTACGTCAAGGACGATTCCGAATTCAATGAATCATTTGCGGCGGCGGTCGAGGAGGCGGGGATTCGGCGCTGGCTCGCCCAGCCAGGCAAGGCGGCGCTCGCGCCCGGCTTCGAACAGGCGCAGCGCATGCGCGCCGATTTCGCCGAGCTTGTTCTACGTTACCGAGGCGAACTCGAACGGCTCTACGCGAGCAGCCTGACGGACGCGGAAAAACTTGCCGCCAAGCATCAAACGCTTGTGCGTTTGCAACAGGACTATGCGCGAATCAAAACCGAGCGCTGGAGTGGCTTCAACGGGTACGACCGCTGGTTCGGTCAGGAAATCAATAACGCCACGCTCGCTTCTGTCGGCCTCTACAAGCGTTGGCTGCCGGCCTTTACCGCAATGCTTGCGCGAAATGACGACGATTTACCGCGTTTCTTTGCCGAGGTGCGGACCTTGGCCGAAAAAACACCCGAGGAACGGCGCAGGGTGCTTGCGAGCCTGTCCGCGCCTTCGGCGCAGGCTGCGCGTTGAAATCTACGCCTGCTTTGATTGGAAGCCTTTGAATTTTGGCAGAAAAAGCGTGAGCAAATCCAGGCTCGCTTTACGGTCGCCGAACCATAAGGTCGCGATATAAATCGCCGCGCCTTCCAGCACAAGGAATAGGATTGCCTGGCGATTCAATGGGTCCGCAATAAACAGTTGTCCCGTGCCGTACACCAGAATGACCATCAGCCCGCTATACATGGCGGGCCGGGACAACGCCATTCCAATTTCGAAATGCCCAAACCCAAGCACTTTCTTTGAGCGGAACAAGGTTATAAATAAATTGAGCGGTAATGCGATGCACCATGCGCCTGCCAGACCGACAACCCCAAAATGCACGCCGGCGAAAAACGCCAAGGGAAAGATGAACATGGCCGTCAGTCCGTTGCGAAGCTCGATGTCGGCTCTGCCAAAACTGGTGATGGCGGTTGAAACAAGCGTGCTGACCATCCTGATCGGCAATATCGCGCAAACTATTTGCAGAGGCAGGATGGCGCTCGCCCATTTGGGGCCGAGAAAGCCGGGCACCAGCCAGGGCGCTACGGCGGCAATGCCCCATATGCCGGGAAAAATCACATAACCGACCCGCCTTAGGGCATCGAGCAGCTTTGGTCTCTGATCGTCGGACGTCTCACGGTCCATTTTGGATAATGTCGGAAGTGCGGCCTGGTTGACGATATTCATGATCTTGCTTAATGGAAGCATCGCAAGATCCAGCGCGACGGAATAATAGCCCACGGCGTCTTTTCCCAGGAAACGTCCGGCAATAAGGATGTCGGATTGCGTAACCAAATAAGTGGCAAAGCGCGCAATGGTGATCTGTCCGCCAAAGCGGATAATCTGGAATGCTTTTCTTAGCTGGAAACGCGGCATTATTCTGTCTGGAATAATGATGTGCAAGACAATAACCCTGGCCGTATTCGCTGCGAGTGGTCCATACACAAGCGCCCAGACTCCTTTGCCCTGGAAAGCCAAAGCGAGCGTTGTCAGGCCCCCGGTCAGGGCGCTGATAAAATCAATAAAGGACAAAGCTCTGAAACGTAGCTCCCTGCGCAATTGCGCGTCGGGAAGCGTGGCGAGCGCTGCAATGGAAAAGCTTGCGGCAGTGACGGGGACGATATGTGCAAGCCTGGCTTCTCCATAAAAAGTTACCGCCACGGGAGCCAGAGCCATCATGACCAGGGACGAAAGTATTCCAAAAACGATCGCGGCGCCAAATACATTGGCCGATTGTTCGCGGCTGATTTCGCGCGCCTGAATGAGCGCGACGCCGAAACCGAATTCGGCAACCAGAGTAATCAGAGTGCTTACCGTGGACACCATCGCGGCCAATCCATAATCGGCCGGCGTGAGCAGGCGGATGACCAGGATGGTGATCGCCCAGGATAAGGTTTGCGCGGCCAGCCTTCCGGCGGCCAGCCAGCGTAGCGCCCGATTAAATTCCTTGCCGTGATGCATCAAATATTCCACATATATGGCAGTGCGGTGACAAGCGCCGAATTCAATTCCAATTCAGATTGCGAAATTGGAAAAATAGCTATTTTCTGAACGGCAATGTCTACCGCGGCCATCGGCTGATAATTCATAAATAAAAATATTGGAGCGGCGCGGAGAGCAAGTGCCGAGAACGCTTGAAACGCTAATCGTTATCGAGCTGATTGAGGTGGCTTCAGTGAGGCCGAATTATCTCATGTCTTGCGCGCGATATCGGGTAGAAATCCACGGATGCGTTGATTTGCTGGGCTTGGGGCCGCTAAGCATTTTCAAAGTTCCGGGTGCTTGAACACCTGGCGCAGATAGGCGAGAAACACTTTGTCTTCGCACAGCGTTTTGCCGGGCGAGTCGGAGAGTTTGGCCACCGGTTGTCCATTGCAGGAGATGATTTTCATCACGATATTGAGCGCTTTGTGCGGTGTGTCGTTGGTGAGGTTCGTGCCGATGCCGAAGCTTGCGCCGATGCGGCCGGCAAAGTGCTGGTGCAGCGCCATGGCGCGCGGAAGGTCCAGCGCGTCCGAGAATACGAGGCGCTTTGTCGTCGGGTCGATGCGCAGCTTTTTGTAGTGCGCGATCGCTTTTTCGCCCCATTCGATCGGATCGCCGGAATCGTGGCGCAAACCGTCGAAGAGTTTGGCGAAGTAGAGATCGAAGTCGTTGAGAAACGCGTTCATGCCGACGATGTCGGTCAGCGCAATGCCGAGGTCGCCGCGGAATTCCTGCACCCAGCCTTCGAGCGCCGCTTTCTGGAAGTCGCGCAGGCGGAAGCCGAAGGACTGATAGGCTTGCAGGTATTCATGCGCCATCGTGCCGATCGGCGTGAGACCGAATTCTTTTGCGAGATAAACGTTCGAGGCGCCGCGAAAGTGTTCCGGCAGTTGCGCCGCGAGCGTCTGGATCACTTCGCGCTGCCAGGCGCCCGAAAAGCGGCGGCGCAAACCGAAGTCGAAAAAAACAAAGGGATAGGCGGGGTCGCGCATGAGTTTTTCCCGCTCCGCGCGCACCCGTTCAATTTTGTCTTGCAGGCGTTTGCGCGCCGCGTGCAAGGTTTCGTCCGCAGCGGGGCCGACGAGCTTACGGAAGTAGAGTTCGTTGACGATGTAGAGCACGAATATTTCGAACCCCGTGGTGTGCACAAGCGGCCCGCGTGCATGGATGATGAGTTTTTCGCCTTCGGCGCGGACTTCGATGAAGCGGCGCTGGAAGCGGAATACGGAAAGGAAGTCGACGAAATCGCTCTTGATGAAGCGCAGGCTGCTCAGATAGTCGAGTTCGTCCGCGTGAAAAGTCAGGCAGCATAAATGATCGAGCTGCGCTTCGACGGCTTGTTTGAGTTCCGCGAGCGGATAGGCCGGTTGATTGCGGCAGATAAACGCGTATTCCGCCTGCGCGCCCGGATGGCTGTGCAGCAGCGCCTGCCACATTGTGAATTTGTACAGATCGTTCTCAAGCAAACTGCGAACGATGGGAGCGGATGCGTTCATGACAATCCCTTGAATAAATCGATCAGCAGATCGCTCGACTTTGCAGTTTGCAAGCCGCATGCGCGCATGTCCGCAAGGAACTGCGCGTACTGTGTTTCGAAGCCTGCGACGGGGCTTATGCAATCGGTCAGCAATATGAGTTTGCCGGTTTCGTTTGGACCGAAAGCGTCGGCGAGATGTTCGGTCGTGGCCTTGACGCAGTGGCTGCCCGCCTCGCCGGCGATCAGCACGCGATCGGCTGCGCGCAGCAGCGCAATAAAGCCCGCATTGGTTTCAGTGTCTGGATCGGCAGGGTCGGGGACTTCGGCTTGGATGGCGCTGTAGTGCTCGGTCCAGGGGTTGGCGCCTTTAATGACTTTATTTACGGAGTTAAGCGTCGCCTCCTCCCAGCGGTTGTAGGCCGCGCGTACGGCGGGATGCACATTGTGCCCCCAGGCGCCGATTTCGCAGTGCACCGGCCATACCATGTGGGTATAGCGCCCCGCGGCTTCAAGCCGTTCGAGATAGGCGAGCACGCGCGGCAGCGCGTTCGGCAAGCGCGGCATGTAGCGGCCGGCGCTGACATCGGCGAGCGTGATCGGTGTGAAGGGCGCGACGGCGGAGCCGTCCGCTTGCCGCCAGAACGTCGGGTGGCCGATATCGATATGCTGGTGCGAGTCGAGCGTGATGGAAATATCGCTCAAGCCGGCGCCTGCCGCGTCGATCAACGCCGCCACGCGCAGCATGTCCGCATGCGCGCCGGCAACCGGCAGGGCCGGCTTTGTCTGGTCTGAGGGCAGGCAGGCCGCGGGCAGGTCGCAGAAATCGTTCTGCGGGTCGATGATGACGAGGTGGATGCGTTCACGCACTGCGAACCTCCTGTTCGAGATTTTCCGATTGGGTGAATTTTAAGTTGCGCGGAACGGTCCGTTACAGTTTTTGGACAACCAGGTTTCAGTCAGGGGGCGTTTTCCTGCGTGGCGTGAAAGCGGATGAGGAAGAGTATTTTTTCTTTGTGCTGTTTTTAGCGTTTTCAGGCGCACATATCCACAGAAGCTGTGGGAATCCTTGTGGGCAGCATGTGGAAAAGGTGTGGAAATGTATCCGCCGCCGCCGTACCTTGAAGGGGATGGTTCCTCCGCTTAAAAACTGAGCAAACGGATGATCGGGCGCCATCCAAAATCCGAGATCTGTTTTGTGAGTCACCCCAAACCTGGGGCTTTCTCGCCACGAATCGGGGCGCCTTCGGCGCCCGTGACACTTGTCTTTCTGACCCCGCCATAAATGGCGGGGTTTGCGCTCGGCTCGTGGTCAATCCAGTAGGCATCAGGGTTTTCCTGGGTTGTGTGTTCATGTTTGAGGAGCGCCTCTAAAATACAAACGGCCCATCTTCGGGCCGTTTGGAGTGGGGAATCGGGCGGTTTTAGTTTTTACGGGCCTTTCCCTTGCCTTGATCGATCTGGGCGAGTTCCTGTTCAAGCTGAGGGGCGCTGAGCATGCCTTTCACGCGCGAGCCGTCGCTCAGGAAAATCGTCGGCGTGCCGCTGATGCGTAACTTTTGTCCGAGCGCGAGGTTTTGGTCGAGCGGCGTTTTGCAGTCGGCTTCCTTGACTGGCTTGCCTTCGAGCATCCAGTCGTTCCAGGCCCGGCTGCGATCTTTGGCGCACCAGATGTTTTTCGATTTCTCGCCCGAGTCGGGCGACAGAATCGGGAAGAGGAAGGTGTAGATCGTAACGTTATTCATCGCCTGTAGCTCTTTGGCGAAGCGTTTGCAGTAGCCGCAATTTGGGTCTTCAAAAGAGGCGATCACCCGCTTGCCGTTGCCACGCACGGTTTTGATCGCGTCGCCGAGCGGCAGGGTCGCGAAGTCGATTTTTTCGAGCATGCGCTGCCGATCTGCGGTGAGGCTGATTCTGCGTTTGGGGTCGATCAGTTCGCCATTAAGGATGAAGCTGCCCTTGTCGTCGGTGTAAATGATCTCGCCGGTTTGCAGAACAACTTCGTTGAGCCCGGGGAAAGGGGTTTTGCTGATCGATTGAATGACGTCCTGGCCGCCGAGAAAATCCTTGACCGATCTGCGGATGTCGCTTTCGTCGGCGTGGGCCCACAGGGGGCAGGCGGCGAGTGCCGCAATCATCATGAAACGCTTCATTCCTTGCTCCAGTAAAAGTTAAATCAAGCCGGCGGCGTAGCGCACCATCGCGCTTTTGAGTAGCGGCAGGCGTGAGGTCAGGTTGAGTCCGGTGTTGCGCAAACCGGCCAGTAAGGGATTGGTGGGACGGAAAAGGCGGTCGAGCAGATGCGTGGTGCCCTGCATAAGCCGCACTTCTTCTGCGCGCGCGCGCGCATAACGGCGCAGTAAATCGAATTCTCCGACATCGCGCCAGGCAGGGGCCGTATTCAGCACCGCGGCCAGCGTTTCGACGTCCTGGAAGCCGAGGTTGATGCCGTGTCCCGATAAAGGGTGGATCGCGTGCGCGGCATCGCCGATCAAGGCAATCCGTGGCGCCACCGTATGCGGGACTTGGATCAAGCGCAATGGAAAGCCTGCCGCGGGTGTAATCGTTTTCAATTGGCCCAGGCAGCGCCCGCCTGCGGCAGCGACGCTTTCGGCCAGTTCCTCGGCCGAAAGCGCCAATAAGGCTTTCGCATGCTCTTCAGGGGTGGACCAGACAATGGTAATGCGCTGCCCCGGTAGCGGTAGCCAGGCCAGGACTCCGTCGGAGCGGAACCATTGGTATGCGGTGTCTCGATGCGCAAGCTCGGTTTCGAAATTGGCCACGACGCCGAGTTCTTGGTAAGCCGTGGTGCGGATCGCAAGGCCGGCGTTGCCGCGTACCCAGGAATCGGCGCCGTCGGCCGCGACGATGAGTTTGGCGCGCAGCGTGCGGCCATCGTCCAAGCTGATTGTGGCGGCTTGCGCATCAATGTTTAACGATTGTGGGCGCGCCGGGCAAATCACGCGAACGTTCGGCTGGCGGCGCAGGGTTTCCCAGAGTTCGAGCGTGAGCGGCCCCGCTTCGGCGATCCAGGCGAGCGCGTCGAGGCCGCTTTCCCAAGCCGAAAAATCGAGGCGGCCGCCGCGATCGCCGAATACCGCCATGCGTTCGACACGGCTGATGCGCGCCGCGTCCAGATGCGGCCAGATCCGCAGGCGTTGGAGAAATGCCACGTTGGCCGGACTGATCGCATAAATCCGTGCGTCCCAGCCTTCGGGGCGATGTGGTGCGCGGTGTTCGATTACGCCGACGGACAAATGCGAACCCGCCAGCGCGCAGGCCAGACTGCCGCCCGCGAGGCCGGCGCCGACAATCAGGATGTCGAAATCCATTGCGAGTCTTTGATTTGCAGAGTTTCGCATTGTGCCGCAGCGCGAGAGGAGGAGAAAGCGTGTTCGCTGCACGGAGGGCAAGAAGGCTTGCATGGGGCGGGTTTTTCGGCTGCGCAGTCGCATCCTTGTTGTGCGGTGTGTCAGTGCGACAGTCTGCGGCCAAAGCGGTGTTGAGGCCGGTCGGATCAAGGCCTGAAGCGTGCTTTCCCGGTATAAAGTCGAATTCGTAATGGAACAGGGGTTGCTATAGCGTCAGGCTGCGATTCGTTATCGTGAATCGGGTAGGAATTTATACTTATCGTCTTTGCTTTGCCGTACTACGGGTACTGCCTGCGGTTTGTCTCCGCGTCTAAATCCTTATGCGATTTACTCTACGGTCGGTCGTAGTCCGATGCGGGTTGGCGCGGGCGATCCTCCGCTAACTTGGCGTAATACCTCCGAAACCCCCTGAACGGAGTCTCTTGATGCAGATTTTTTATGTTGTGCCATGCCGGCAGCGTGTCGGTCTTACTTCGGTTTCTCTTGGAATGGTTCGGGCCTTTCAGAAGCAGGGTTTGCGGGTTCGTTTCGTCAAGCCGATCGCTCAGGCCGATCCACAAAACGATCCTTCGGTGCAGTTCGTGCGTGGGATCTGCCATATTGAATGCCCCGATCCGTTTTCGATGGAACATGTCCAGACTTGCGTCGCGGAAGACCAGTTCGACGAACTGCTCGAAGAGATCGTCGGCTTGACCTTGAGCGCCGCCGACGGTGCCGATGTGCTGGTTGTCGAGGGCTTGCATGCTGATTCGACGCAAGCGTTCATCCCTCGCTTGAGTAGGGATATCGCGCGCAGTTTGCAAGCCTCGGTGGTGCTTGTTGCGAGTGGCGAGGACAGCAAAGGGTTGAGCCAGGCGCACTTGAGCGTGAGTCAGATCCAAAACCAGGGGCTGCGTGTTGCGGGCATTGTCTTCAACAAGGTCAGTGAGACGTTCGACCGCGAGTGTGCGCTGCTGGAATTTCCCGGCGTACCAATTTGGGGCTGTGTCGCGTTTGATCCGTCCTTGTCGGTTCCGCGCACGCTGGATATCGCGCGGCACTTGAACGCCGAGGTGATTGTCGAGGGCGAGTTGGCGTCGCGTCGTGTGTTGGATACCGTGTTGGCGGCCCGTTCGGTCGGGGAGGTGATTCCGCGTCTGACGCCTGGCGCGCTCATCATCTGTGCGGGCGATCGCGATGACGTGATGCTGGCAACGGCGCTTGCCGAAAGCACGGGGGTCAAGCTTGCGGGTCTGGTGCTCACGCATCGCAGCTTTATCAATCCGCGGATTCAGAAACTCGGCGCCCTGGCTTTCAATGGTGGCTTGCCGATTCTGCGCAGCGATGGGGATTCCTACGGTACCGCGACATTGGTCAGCCGTTTGTCGAGTGCCGTGCCGTCCGACGATTTCCCGCGCATGAATGCGGTGCTCGAGAGCATTGCCGAGCAGCTTGATGACTCGGCCATGACCGCAGATCTGGCTATGCCGGCCTCGACGCGCATGTCGCCGCCGGCGTTCCGCCATCAGTTGATTCAGAAAGCGCACGCCGCCAATAAGCGTATCGTGCTACCGGAAGGGGAGGAGCCGCGCACGGTCAAGGCGGCGGTCATTTGTCAGCAGAAAGGCATCGCGCATTGCATCCTGTTGGGACAGCGCGCGAAGATCGAAGCGGTCGCTGCCGCACAGGGCATCGTCCTCCCGCCGGACCTGGAAATCATCGATCCCGAAACAGCGCGCGCCAGCTATGCGCCGGCGATGGCGGAGCTGCGCAAGAGCAAAGGTCTTACCGTGGAGCAAGCGCTGCCACTGCTCGAAGACAATGTGGTGCTCGGCACCATGATGCTGGCGGTCGATGAGGTCGACGGCTTGGTTTCCGGCGCGATTCACACCACCGCGAATACGGTGCGGCCGGCGCTGCAATTGATCAAAACCGCGCCGGGCTCGTCGATCGTTTCTTCGTGCTTTTTCATGCTCATGCCGGAGCAGGTGCTGGTCTATGCGGATTGCGCGGTCAACCCCGATCCGAATGCCGAACAGCTGGCTGAAATCGCCAAGCAGAGCGCGGATAGTGCGCAGGCGTTCGGAATCGAGCCCCGGGTTGCCATGATCAGCTATAGCACGGGAAGTTCGGGTTCCGGCGCGGATGTGGAAAAGGTTCGCGAAGCAACGGAGCTTGCGCATAGCCGCTATCCCGATCTGCTGCTCGATGGGCCCTTGCAGTATGACGCGGCTTCGGTCAAAGAAGTCGGCGCACAAAAAGCACCGGGCAGTCCGGTTGCTGGCAATGCGACGGTCTTTGTTTTTCCAGATTTGAATACGGGGAATACAACTTACAAGGCCGTGCAGCGCAGCGCCAACGTTGTCAGCGTTGGGCCGATGCTCCAGGGCTTGCGTAAGCCGGTCAATGATCTTTCGCGTGGCGCGCTGGTGGACGATATTGTGTTTACGATTGCGCTGACCGCGATTCAAGCCAGCGTTTGCGACGCGCGGGGCTGAGCACGAGTTGAGCGCCGAGCCTGCCATTCATGGTGGGGTTTATTTATGGACCCCCACGCAGCAGCCCCCGGAGGGGGCTGCTGCCGTCTTGGGGCGGCCCGGCGACAGCAGCGAAACAAGCAATACTGGCGCCGAAGGCGCCCCGATTCGTGGCGAGGGAGCCCCAAACTTCAGCTTGGGGCGGTTCATGCCCGGGTTTACCAGCCTCGGCGGTAGTAGCGCGGATAGCTTCCATAGAAGAAGGGACGCACTACGACGACAGGGGCTGGCGCGACAACCGCGACGCCAGGGGTGACGACGCCATAGTTTGGGTAAGTCGGCGCGACGACGCAGCCGCTCAATCCTGCAACAACCGCTAATAGGGCGACTAAGGCTTTCATTGCACATCTCCTTCTCATTGCATCCTAGGAGCCATCTTGGGCAAAGGTGTTGCCGGCGCGGCCGGAGTTGTTACCAGCCGCAACGGGGGCGGGATTGGTTTTGAATTATATGAAACCAGCATTTCGGCAATGCGGGCCGTTTGTTTTTTGGACGGGAATTTCTATGTTACATCGTCATTTCATCTATCGACTGACGGCTGCGATCCTGCTTGCAAGCTGTAGTTTGCTGGTGTTCGCCGTCGGTCCAGTCGTCATCGATGTGCGTACCTCGGAAGAATACGCACAACGTCATATTAACGATGCGCTGAATTTGCCGTACGACACAATCTCCGTGCGAATCGCCGTTGCAGTGCCCGACAAGAATACGCCAATCGTCCTCTACTGCCGTAGTGGGCGGCGTGCCGAAACGGCATTGCATGTCTTAAAAGGAATGGGCTATTCCAAGGTGGAAAACTACGGTGGTTTGGATGAGGCGCAGCAACGTTTAGGGGCACGTTGACGCATATCCATCTAGGCGTTTTTTGCTTTTCTACAAATTGCGTGAATCATCTCAAGCTGAAGCTTGGGGCTTCTTCGCCACGAATCGGGGGCGCTTGCGGCGTCCGTAACGTTTGTCTCGCTGACTCCGCCGTCAATGGCGGAGCTTGCGTTCGACTCGTGCTCAGGCCATGTTGTATAGCCTTTTCTTCACGAGCTAACTGTTCGTGGACGCTACGACAGAATTTGTCCGTGGTTTGGTGTTGCGCAAGAGGGTGGGTATGCGAGCTGGACGGCTTCCCCTTTCATCTTGGAGTTGCCCTCGCCGGGTGGCGTCGGCATCATGTCACGATTAGGTGCCAACCCTTTGGCTGGCACAAATCCAATGCTGATTAATTGAGGGGCACTTAATGGATCCGAAAGGGCACAAGCTCACCGAAATTACCTTCAACCTAATCGTCGATTCATCCCCTAGCGCCGTCGTGCTGGTCAATGAGCAGGGACGAATCGCCTACGTTAACCGGCAGTGTGAAACGCTTTTCGGATACTCCGCTCCCGAACTGATCGGTAAGCCAGTCGAGATGTTGATTCCGGAACGCTTCAAAGGAGGACATGCCGCTCTGCGGATGGATTACAGCAAACTCCCATCCTTGCGGCGTATGGGTGCGGGCAGAGAACTGACTGCTCTGCGTCAAGACGGCACCGAGTTCCCCGTCGAGATCGGGCTGAATCCGATGGTGCTGGCCGACGGCTCCTGGGTTCTCGCCACCATCATCGATATCACTAAGCGGCAACAGGCGGAAGCGCGTTTCCGGCAAGTGGTGGACTCGGCTCCCAATGCCATGATTCTCGTGGATAAGGCGGGGTTCATCACATTGGTCAACCAGCAGGCTATTGTGCTGTTCGGGTATAGCAAGGAAGAAATGCTAGGGCACCGCGTCGAGATGCTCTTACCCATAACGACTCAAAGTTTCCATGGCGCATTGCGGGATTCGTTCTTCGCCAAGCCGCAGACGCGCTTCATGGGGGTCGGGCGCGATTTGGCCGCGCGGCGCAAGGATGGCACCGAGTTCCCGGTTGAAGTCGGCCTGAATCCGATCCAGACCGAGGATGGCATGGTGGCCTTGGCTTCCATCGTTGATATTACGACGCGCCGGCAGAATGAAGAGCTGCGCAGCAAGAAAGAGGCGGCGGAGGCGGCTTACAAGGCGAAGGGGGATCTCCTCGCGATTGCCAGCCATGATTTGAAGAATCCGCTTGCGGCTATCACGGGCCTTGCCGAGATCATGTTGGAGATGAAGAAGGTCGAGCCTGCGGCCTCGGGGCAGGACCTTGAGTTCCTGCAAAACATCTACGATGCCTCCAAACATATGTCCGAAGTCATCATGGGCATTCTGGAGAGCGAGGGTATTGAACAGCAGGCCTTGACCTTCGATGCTCAGAGCGTCGACCTCAGCGCCCTGTGCGCCGAACTGGTCCGTTTCAGCGAGGCGCCGGCTCAGCAAAAGAACATTCGTTTGCTCAGCAATATCGAGTCAGGCATCGAAGTCCCGGGCAACAAGACGCGCTTGCGTGAAGCGCTCGAGAACTATGTCAGCAATGCAATCAAGTACTCACCGTTGGGCAAGACGGTGGAAGTACGGTTGGTTGCTCTCCCCGAGCAGAATATGGTTGAATTTGGTGTGAAGGATGAGGGGCAGGGGCTGACCGAAGACGACAAAACCAAAGTTTTTGGCAAGTTCAGGAAGCTCAGCGCGAGGCCGACGGGTGGCGAATCTTCGACGGGATTGGGTTTGTCGATCGTCAAGACCATCATCGAACTGCACAAGGGAACGGTTGGCTGCGAAAGCCAAGCCGGAGAGGGCGCCTACTTCTGGGCGCGCCTGCCGCACACAATAAATAGCTGAAAATAAAAGGGCGGCTTTGCCGCCCTTCGTACTACTCGCCCGCAGTGACCCGGTCTACTTCCTCGAAGGTGGTCAAGCCGCGCATGATTTTCATGATGCCGTCGTAGCGCATCGAACGGAAGCCCTGGCGCAAAGCCTCCCTCTGTATCTCCAGGAACGGTGCTCGGCGTGTGATGAGCTCACGGATAGGGTCTGTCAGAATGAATATCTCGTGAATTGGAATCCGGCCTGCGTAACCACGCTGGTTGCAATGAGGGCAGCCCTTACCGCGATAGAAATAGACGGGAGTGTCTAAGCGGTTATAGAAGAGTTCATCGAGCAGCTTTTCCGGCGGCTCGTAACGTTCTTTGCAATGCTCGCAAATCTTTTTCACCAAACGCTGCGACAAGACGCCGATGACGGATGGCGCAACCAGGAACGGGTCTACACCGATTTCGACCAATCGGTTGATTGCTTGCAATGCATTGTTCGCGTGCAGTGTCGCCATCACCAAATGGCCTGTCTGAGCGGCCTGGGCTGCGATTCTCGCCGTTTCGAGATCACGGATTTCACCGATCAATATGACCTGTGGATCCTGCCGCAGAACGGAGCGCAACACCTTTGCGAAGTCCAGGCCGATGCCTGCGTTGGTCTGTATCTGCGTGACGCCATCAATGCGCAGTTCAACCGGGTCTTCGACCGTAACGATGTTGATTTCCGGGCGATTGATCTCGGATAGTACGGAGTAGAGCGTGGTCGTTTTACCCGACCCGGTGGGGCCGGTTACGAACAACACCCCGTTGGGGCGCTTGATCAGCCGGTTGAGCAGTTGCAGATTGCGTTTGCTCAGATCGAGTTCGTCAAATGGTTTGGCCAGTTGCTCTGTAGACCCGATCGCGCGGATGACGGCCTTTTCCCCAAATACCGTTGGCGTTGTGGATAAGCGGAAATCGTAAGTGCGATGGCGTAGCACGAGGGAGACGCGTCCATCCTGAGGCTGCCGGTGCTCGGCGATATCGAGATTGGCCATGATCTTCAGCCGGGATAGCACGGGTGGCATGGCCTTTCTGTTTAGTTTCAGCAGGGTCGACAATTCGCCGTCGACGCGCAGGCGGACATCCAGGGTTTTCGCCATCGGTTGAATATGGATGTCGCTCGCGTTGTGCTGAATGCAATGGAGCATCAGGCCGCGCACCAGGTTGACGGCGTCGATTAAGCGCGCCGCTTTCTGCAGTTGTTCGGTGCTCATCTCCTCATCCTGGCTCACGCCAAAAGCCAGTTGATCGGAGAGTTTCTCCAGTTCGCCACCTGTGCCGTACTGGATTTCGATGCTATTTTCAATTTCTTGCGGGAAGGCGAAAACTGCGCTTACCGTGCAACCCATCAGTGTTTCCAGACGCGAGATGAGCACGGTGTCCTCGGGATGTGCCATCGCCATGGTGACGGCATTGCCCATCATGTAGACCGGGATGCATGTCTGTCTGTGCGCGATCTCCGGTGGCAGTTTGTCCAAGGCTTGACGCTCGAACAGCGTTTTCTCGAGCGGCACATGCGCCTTGCCGATACTGTCTCCGTACAACTTCGCTAGCTTGTACCTGTCTTCGTCGATCGTCAGGATCTCAAACAATCGCGTTGCGAAGGCAAAGTTGTTGCCTTCCGCTTCGCGGGACAACTCCTGTGCATCGATTTCGTCGATCAGGCCGTTTTCGATCAGGGTTCGGAGAAATGAGGTCTCAGTCATCATTGAGGCTCGCCGTCTTTAGGTTGGCCGCTCTTCTTCTTGAAGAGTTCTGCGATATCCGCTTGCTTGACATTCTTTTGAACCAAGCTGATGCGCTCCGATTCGAGTTCCTTGAGTATCTCCTGTAGATCGAACCGGGACTCATCGATGTTGTAAGGACTTTCCGTCATGGGCAACCTCTCGTTCGGTACAAGGGATGACTACTTCTGGATCTGATCGACGTGATCCCGCCACGCCTCCGTTAGCAGCTCTCTCATTTCAGCGACCGGCGTGTCCTTACGGATATATTGCGCTGCGCCCAGTTCAAGTGCTGATTGGATCGTCCCCATGTCAGAGAGCGACGTCAGCATAATGACCACCACCTTGTCATTGATGGCCTTGATTTCACGTAGCGCGGCCAAACCGTCTTTGACCGGCATGTTTACATCGAGCAAAACGATGTCCGGCTGCTTTTCCTTGTAGGCGAGGACGGCTTCCTCACCGTTTTCGGCCTCAGCCACCACTTCGCAATTGAGCGTTGTCAGCACGGCTTTGATAAGCAGCCGAACATGCTTTTCATCGTCCGCCAGCAGGACACGCACTTTTCTCGATTCGGTATTCGTCGTCGTCATGATAAGAATGGTGTTCAGTCTAGGAGGGGACAAGCGCCGCGTGTAATTAGGTACCGCGTTTCCGTTGCTTCATTGCGATGTGCGTATCCCGTTGAAAATGCGCAGGTGTCAGATGCGCAACTGTGCGCACCATCTTAGTCGTGAGGTATCGCGCACGCAACAGAAGTGAGGATTACGTCGAGCCGTTCGACCAGATCAAGGTGAGGGAAATAGCACAAAACTTTCCGGCTTACTTGTTGGTACATGCAGAATGGCTGGGAAGCTTGCACGGCGTGTGGAATCCGCAAAATAAAAACGCCCAGCCGCGAACGGTGATGGCGACTTCCGCAGTCTTGCCGAGCTTTTCGAGCTTCTGCTCAAGAACTGTGCTGGCGCCTGCTTTCACCACCCGCCGCTGATCGTTGGCAAGCGCCCGAGCCGTGGCGAGATCCACATCAGGGTAACTGCTCAACTGAATCGAAGACTCTTTCCCATTCTGCGCGAAGCGGAACTGCCAGTACGTGCTACCGTTGGGCTTGATGATGAGCCGCAGCCCACCACCATCTGCAAGGATGCGTGCTTTACCCGTTTCGGCAGGTTTCGCTTGTCTGACTTCGACGGCAGTGAGTCTGAATTGTCCTTGTGCCACAACGATCTCCAGCCGAAAAACGGGTAACGGACTGACTTGCTCAGCGCATTACCCGTGCAGTTACCCGTTTATGGGTGAGATCGCAGTAGATATCATTCGATAATAAAAAAGGCCGGAACCCTTGATTTATATGGGGTTTTCGGCCTTCATTGGACTGCTTTGGAAAAGCAGTTGGTGGGATGGGCTCAATAAACATGCAGGAACAAAACACGCATGGTTGCTAGGTTTTAAGGGTTTTACATTTAGAAGATGCCCCCAAAAATGCCCCAAGGTTCGGTGAGCAGCAAAATTTTGCACCCTCTTAGATGCCTAATCCTGCACGAAAAACAGCATTTTCGTTGTGTTGGGATTAGTGCGATGCAGCATGAATCTTCACGCCCATGATCGGTGCACAAAAACAAGTCATTTTAGCGCGAGGGCGCGGCGGGGTCGAGACGGCGCGCTAGGGGGTGAGGGTGGTGCTTCTGGACGTAAAAAAGCCGCCCGGTAGGGCGGCTGGGGCGCGGCGTGTGCGGAGATCAGGAGGCGGGCGGAGTGGAAGAGGCTGCGAGACTATCGAGCAGCTTGTACGGGCCGAATTTGACGACCTCGACCCCAAGCCAGTCATTGACCGCGGCCAGTTGCCGTTGCAGCGGTTGAATCTCGTTGAAGTAGAAGCTGCGCGCGGCCTTCTCGACATCACCGAAGCCGCCGGTGTTGTTCGGCAGGATGCCGAGCAACTGCGGCGGGACGCGGTGCGCAGCCAGAACATCGTCGCGCGTCGCGCTCTTGATGTTTGAGAACTCATCCTTCGCCGCCACCTCGCCGACCGGGATCAGCTTCACCCCGTCCTTGTCCCCGCCAGGCGCGTGCAGAAAAAGGTTCTGGAAATTACCGACGCCCTTCGATTGGCGCAGCTTGTTCCGCAGCGCGTCCGCATCGACATCGGAAAGCTTCGCGTCGGTGAGGTACAAGATGAACCCGGCGTGACTGCCGTTTTTGAAATACCGGCGTCGGAACACCGTGGCCGCCTCATTGAGCAGCGCGCTATTGAGCGCGGCCAGATACTCCGGCAAGCCATAAACCTCCTGCTCGCTGTCATACTCCTTGAGCTGAAAGACCGAGGCCCCGGCGAAGCGCTGCTCATCGATCGCCCCTGTCGGCGTGCGCGCGACGAACCAGAAATCCACCAGATCCTCCGCGCGCCGGGTATAGAGCGACGGCATATGCTCAAGCCGCAGCGGAGCGCCCAGGCGGTTATCGATGCGACGCAGATACCCGTTGCCGTAGATCAAAAAATCCAGCACGTAAGCGCCGAAGGCCGCACGCGAAAGCAAGCGCGACGGCTCGAACATCTCGATCAGCAAATTGCGCTTGAAATAGATCGGCGACGAGTGATGCACCGCAGCGCGGAACGTCTTCCCCAGTTCCGCGAAACTCACCGGCGGCTCAAACCAGCGCCCGTTGCTCGCGCAGGAAAGATAATCGAGCAGCCAGCGCCGCTCCAGCACCGCCTCCGGCTCGCCGAACGTAAAAACTTCAACGTCGCCCGCACCCTGGCCAGTCGCCGCCGCCGCATGCTTCCTGTTTTTACTCATTCAAAAAACTCCACTCTCGTAGTGCGCACCTCGCCGGCTTCCGCCTCCATCGGCTCGCCGGAAAGCGCGTGCATGATTGCCCACGCAATATCCGCGTGGCTCGTCTCCTCCGATCGCCCGGCGCGGAACGTCACGTACTGCCCGGAAGGCGTCAGCACGCGCTTGATCGCCATGAACGCCACCACCACCTCGCGCTCCTTCGCATCCATCTTCAGCCGGCCCGCGTTAATCACGCTCTGCGCCTTCAACACCAGGCGCACCTTGCTGTTCAAGTCGTAACGAATCCCGCGCGCCAACGGAAACCACGGCTTCACCAACTGGAACACCGCCTCGCCATAGCCGCCCGTCGTATCGATCGAAATATCCTGCACATTGAAGCGCCGGCACGTCTCGCGGATCGCGTCCGCCTGCGCCTGGTACTGCGCGCCGGAAAACTGCAAGCGCTCGACCAAGCGGAACGCCCCGCCCGGCGCGGCCGGCGGCGCTACAACCGCAAGCGCAGAGTTATCGCCGGTCAGCGCCACATCAAAACCCACCCACACCGGCGTATCCGCAAGCGGGCGTTCCGCGAACGGGCGCAAATCGCGCCACTCCTCCCAGCTATCCACCAGGCAGCGTTGCAGCGCGCCGAACGGAAACGCCGACTGCGACGCATCCATGAACTCACACAGCAACAGATTCGAGAACTCCTCCTCGCTGTACTCCAGGCGCAACTGTTCAAGGTCGAACAGATCACACCCGCCGTCCAGCGCATCCTCCACCGTCACGATCTGGCGCCACTGCCCGTCCTCGCACACCCGCCCGCCGGCGAGCGCCGCGTGCGACAGATCCAGCTTCACGTGATCGCGCTTCGCCCGCCCGCGGTTGAAAAGCTGGCCGGACCAAAACTGATACGCCTCATGATCCACGGAAGAGGGCGTCGAAAAATACGTCTGCCGCCACTGCTTATGCATCGCCATCCCGCTCGCGACCTTGCGCAGTTCCAGAAACCGGCCCACCCAAAAATACTCATCGAAGTACAGATTGCCGTGATACGACTGCGCCGTGCGGCTGCTCGTCCCCAGGAAATAAAGCTGCGCGTCGTTCGGCAGCTTGATGACATCCCCGCGCAGCGTCATGCCGGTCACATCCTTGAAAAAATCCACGATGTACTGCTTGAGCACATGCGCCTGCGCGCGCGACGCCGAAAGAAAAATCTGATTGCGCCCCGTCTTCAGCGCATCCACCAGCGCCTCGCGCGCAAAAAACCACGTCGCCCCGATCTGGCGCGACTTCAGCACGTTACGAATCCGATGCGCCAGGCCCGCCTCATACCAGACGCGTTGATAAGCGAAGATCGAATCCAGAAAAGCCGCCTCGACCTTCTCCGCAGCATCCGCCACATCGAACTGACCGCGCCGCCGCTTCGGCGCTTCGTTGCGCCGCGCGATGTTCGGATTCAAATCCCCCTCGCGCCCCGTCACCGAATACTTACCCACGCGCGCGAAGCGCTCGATCTGGCGGCCGAGAAAATCGATTTCCTTATAATCCGCGCCCGACTTATGCGGCTTCGCCACAAGCTGAAGGTACTGGTTCTCGACCGTCTTCTCGATACGCTCGACCGGAGCCGCCGCATCCCAGCGCGCGCGGCGGCGCCACGAATACACCGTGTTCGGATTCGTTTTCAGTTCGTCGGCGATCATCGCCACCGACCAACCCTGCCAGTAAAGCAGCGCGGCGCGGCGGCGCGCATCCAAGGTCGGATCGGATAGGGTGGAGTCAGGCATGCGCCGCAGTCTGCACGCGCGCCCGCGCAGCGCGCGCGGCGTTCAAAGCGTGCCGATCTTCCGCACAACAAACGCGCATTGCGAGAGGCACAGCGCATGCGGTTTGATCGGGCCATGCCGAACGAACCCAAATTCTTCCAGGTCGCCACCGAAGGCCCCACGCTCGACGGACGCCAGATCAAACGCGCCTGGATCGAGGAAGCCGCGCAGCACTACGACCCCCGCCTGTACGCCGCGCGGATCAACATCGAACACCTCACCAGCTACCTGCCGGAATCCCCGTTTCGCCAGTACGGCGACGTGCTTGCGCTCAAAGCCGAAGAACTCAGCGACGGACCGCTCAAAGGCCGCATGGCGCTGTTCGCCAAGATCGACCCGCGCCCGGATCTGGTCACCATCACCAACAAACTCGGCCAGAAGCTCTACACCTCGATCGAAGTGTATGAAAACTTCGCCGGAACCGGCCACGCCTACGTCACCGGGATCGCCGTCACCGACACCCCCGCGAGCGTCGGCACCGAGCGCCTGAAGTTCAACGCCCAGCACGGCGGCCTCGTATCCGCCGCGTGCGAAATCGCCAACCCGTTCCTCGCCAGCACTGAGGCGGACAACCAGGAAGACCCCTACATGAAGAAATCCGACTTCATCGCCAGCCTCAAAGCCCTCTTCACCCCAGGCAAGCAGGACGCGAACACCCCCACGCCCGACGCGCAACCCGACGCCGGCGAAACCGAAAACGTCGCGCCGGAACTCGAAGCGCTATCCGCCGCGCTATCGTCCGCGATCGGCGCGCTCAAACAAAGCCAGGACAAAACCGCCGCCGAGGCCGCCGCCGTATTCAAAACGCTTGCTGACGAACTCGCCGCGCAGAAAGCCGCGCACGCCGAACTCGTCGCCAAACTCGCGCAGGAACCAGCCGGCGCGCAGCGCAAGCCCGCCACCGGCGCGGCGGACGACCTGCCGGACTTCCTCTGATCCAACGCAGCCAGCCCCCCAACAGGACACGCCGACAATGAAGAACACCACGCGACAGAAATGCAGCGCCATCATCGAACACCTCGCCAAGCTCAACGGCGTGTCGAGCGCGGCGCAATCGTTCGCCGTCGAACCGACGATCCAGCAAAAGCTTGAAGACCAGATCCAGGAAGAAGCCGTCTTCCTAAAATCCGTCAATCTCTTCATCGTCGACGAACTCAAGGGCGCCAAGGTCGCGCTCGGCGTCAATCGCCCGATCGCCAGCAACACCAACACCCAAACGCCCGGCAAAACGCGCCAGACCCGCGACGTATCGAACCTCAGCGGCAGCGAATACGAATGCCGCAAGAACAACTTCGACACCCGCATTCCCTACGCCCTGCTCGACCAATGGGCCAAGTTCCCCGACTTCGCGGTGCGTCTGCGCAATCACATCGTCGCCCAGCAAGCGCGCGACATCCAGACGATCGCCTTCAACGGCACGAAATACGCCGAAGACAGCAACCCGGTCACCAACCCTCTGCTGCAGGACGTGAATATTGGCTGGCTGCAAAAAATGCGCGACGCCGGCGCTGAGCACTACGTCGATAGCGTCAAGGTCGGCGCTGCGCAGGAAATCAAGAACGTCGACGCGCTCGTCATGGACGCGCTGAACAGCCTGATCGCCCCGTGGTATCGCAAAGCGCCGGGCATGGTCATCATCTGCTCGGAACAATTCCTGCTGCGCAAGTATTACGGCCTCATCAACGTCGTGCAGGCCCCCACCGAGCAGGTCGCCGCGAGTGTCATCGCCTCGACCAAGGAAATCGGCGGTCTCACCCCGGTCACGCCGCCGTTCTTCCCGGACGACACGTTCCTGATTACCTCGCTGAAGAACCTCTCGCGCTACACCCAGGCCGGCGGCCGTCGCCGCTACATGAAAGAGTCGCCGGAAATCGACGCCATCGAAAACTTCGAAAGCTCCAACGACGCCTACGAAGTCGAAGACTACGACGGCGCGGTGCTGGTCGAAAACATCCAGTTCGTATGACCATGAGCACGCCGCTACACCGCCACCGCCTCGCCGCCGAAGCCGCCGCGCGCGCCCAGCGCCCCGCGAGCGGCTACGGCGCCGAGCCCACGCAAGGGCAGGCGTTGCTGCTCGCCAAGCTCATCGAAGACCGGCGCACGCTCAAATCGATCAAGTCCATTGAGCAAAAAGCCGAAGCCAAGCGCCGCATGCTTCCGGAATACCTCGCGTGGGTAGAGGGCGTGCTCGTCGCCGATGCCGGCGGCGAGGACGAAATCGTCACCACCTGCATGGTCTGGTCGCTCGACACTGGCGACTTCGAACGCGCGCTCACGCTCGGCGACTACTGTCTGCGTCACGATCTGAAGCTCCCCGAGCACTACCAGCGCGACGTGGCGGCGCTGCTCGTCGAACAGATTGCCGACGCCGCCAAGGCCGCCCGTGCGCTCGGCGAACCGTTCGACATCGAGGTGATCGAACGCGTCGCCGAACTCACCGCCGAGCGCGACATTCACGACCAGATCCGCGCCAAGCTGCACAAAGAAACCGGCCTGCTGCTCGAAGCGGAGCAGCCCGATCCAGCGCTGTGGAACCTCAAGCGCGCACAAGCCTTGAACGCTTCCGTCGGCGTCAAGAAAGACATCGAACGCATCGAACGCGCCATCGCCAAGCGCGAAGCCGGCGCGCAACACTGAGTCTCCCCGCGAGCCGCGCGGCGGGGCGGGGAAGCGCCGGGCATTCTGCCGACGCGGCAACACTCCGCCCCCCACCGCGCACCTCAACGGAAAAAAGGATAGGCCCATGAAATACAGCGCCCGCGACTACACCAGCGCAAAAGAAACCCTGTTCGGCATCCAAAGCGCGCGGCCGGACGGACATCACGTCGCGCTCTTCAGAGCCGACGGCAAACTGTACGCCTACGCCACCGCCGCCGAGCGCGACGAAGAACTCGCCCGCCTCAACGGAACGGCCGCGCCGAAAAAGCCGCGCGCCAAGGCGGACTAACATGCCCTTCATCGCCGCCCAACCGGCGCCCGATCCCGCCGCCGAAGCCGCGATCCGCAACGCCGCGTTCTGGCCGGACATCGACCCCGCCGACTGCCGAGAACACCTACGCATCGACGGCACCGTCACCGCCGCGCGCCTGCGCGGCGCACTTATTGAAGCCATCGCCCACGTCAACGACCAGCTCAACGCCTGGCGACGCGAACAGATGAACGCCGGCCACGCCGCGCTCGACCAGGTTCCGGCCGACAACATCGACGGACGCAGCGCGCTCTGCGTGCGCTACGTGCGCGCCGTCTATTGCACAGCCGCCGCGCAGATAACCGAACGCCTGCGCCACTTCGACGCCACCGGAAAGGCCGCCACCTTGCACACGCAAGAGCGCATCGACGCCACGGCTGAAGACTACCGGCGCGAAGCGCAATGGGCGCTGCGCGACATCCGCGGCCAGCATCGCGCATTGATCGACCTGGTGTAAGCCATGGCAAGAATCGTCCGCGCCGAGCAGAACGACACGCTCGACGCGCTCGTTTTCCGCCATCTCGGCGGTGCCGCCGGATTGGTCGAACAGACGCTGGCGCTCAATCGCGGCCTCGCCGCGCGCGGAATCCTGCTCGAAGAAGGCGCGCAGATCGTTCTGCCGACCGAGCCTGAAACCTTGCAAGGCAGCGTAAAAACAACCGTACAGCTTTGGGACTGAAAGGAGACGATTTGGAAACCCGGCTCATCATCGACGTACTGCTAGGCACCTGCATGGCCGCGCTCGGCTGGTTCTCGCGCGAAATGTGGTCGGCGGTGAAAGACCTCAAATCCGATATAGCACTCCTGCGCGAGCGGCTGCCGATGAAGTACGCCCTCAAGCTGGACCTGGAAAACGCGCTCAATCGCATAGACGGAAAGCTTGACAAGATCTTCGACAAGCTCGAAGGCAAAGCGGACAAGGCTGGAAATCACCTTCACCGCCGCGCCAGCGACAGCCGCGACGATCAATAAGGAGAACACGCATGCTGGAAACCCTGCTAGGCACTCTGTTCGGCGGCGCATTCCGGCTCATACCGGAAGTTTTACGCTGGATGGACCGCAAAGATGAACGCGCGCACGAACTCTCGATGTTCGACAAGCAGCTCGAAGCCGACAAGCTGAAAGGCGATCAAGCGCTCGCGCAGATCAACGCGCAAACCGAAGCGACGATCGGCGCTGCGGAAATCCAAGCGATCATCGAAGCCACGAAAGCGCAGAGCGCATCGACGGGTATCCGCTGGATCGACGGCCTGAACAGCTTGATTCGCCCGCTGCTTGCGCTTCAGTGGCTTATTTTTCTTTGGCCCGCCGCGATCATCGCGGGATTCTGGCTTGCAGTACATACCGGAACCGCGCCGCTCGATGCGCTGCGCGCCGCGTTCGGCGTCGATGAAAAAACCATGGCCGCCAGCGTCGCGAGCTTCTGGCTCGTCGATCGCAGCTTGAGAAAGATGTTCAACCAATGAGCATCGATCTGCCGGAAGCGTTGCTCGCGCTGATTCGAAGATTCGAAGGACTTCGCTTGAAACCCTATCTCTGCCCGGCCGGCGTGCCGACAGTCGGCTACGGGCATACCGGGAAAGAGGTCAAAATCGGCGGCCCGGCGATCACGCCAAAGTTCGCCGAAGAACTGCTGCGCGCCGACGCCAGCGTTTTCTATCTCTCGGCCGCGAAACTCTCACCGCGGCTCTGGCTCGAAGGCGACGCCAAGCATTCCGCGATCGCGGATTTTTGCTACAACCTGGGAAGCTCTAGATACAAAATCAGCACGCTCAAGCGCCGCATCGATGCCGGAAACTGGAACGGCGCGATCACTGAGATAAACAAGTGGATCTGGGGCGGTGGAAAAAAACTTCCCGGCCTGGTGCTGCGGCGCGCGGCCGAAGCCGTGCTGATTAAAGCGCGCTGATGGACCAATTCGACCGCGCACAACAGATCGAAGCCATGCAGCGCGACATCGCGCTCGCCGAACACCAACGCCGCGCCACGGCAGGCGCGGCGCTCACCCACTGCGAAGACTGCGGCGAACCGATCCCGGCGGAACGCGCCGCGCGCGTGCCGGGCGTGCGCCGCTGCATCGACTGCCAGCGCGACCACGAACACCGTCACCGCCTGGGGGCGCAATGAAAAAACCAGAAAGACTGCGCGCCGCGCTCACTGACGCCATGCCGGACCTCGCGCGCGATCCCGATCGCCTGATCCTCTTCGTCGTCAACGGCAAGCTGCGCGCGCGCCACACGCAGGGCTCGCTCTCCTACGCCTTCACCTACGACCTCGAAGTGCTCGTCAAGGATTTCGCCGGCGAGCCCGCCGAAGTCTTCGCGCATCTGTGCGCATGGCTCGCACGCGAGCAGCAAGAACTGATCTCCAACCCGGAAAAACAAGCCGCCGGCCTCAAGTTCGAAGTCGAATACCTCACCCACGTCACGCTCGACATCCTCATCACGCTCGCGCTCACCGAAGACGTCATCGTCACCCACGACGAAGCCGGAAAGCCGGTCGTCACCTACATTCAAGAGCCGGAAAACGAGTGGATCACAGGCGCACTGCTCGAACTTGGCATGCCGATATGACAGACGCCAACGACCTCGTGCGCCGGATAGACGCGCTGATTGCCGCCACCGCGCCGGCCGCCCGGAGGGCGCTTGCGCAACAAATCGCCAAGCGCCTGCGCGAAACCAACCGCGCGCGTATCCAGGCGCAAACCGCACCGGACGGAACGCCCTATATCCCGCGCATCGCGCAGCCGCAGCGCGGGCGCAAGAAAGGGCGCTTGCGCCAGCGCATGTTCGTCAAGCTAATCAGCGCACGGTATCTCAAAGCGCAGGCCACGCCCGCCGCGGCGGTGGTCGATTTCGGCGTCTCGGCGGGCCGCATCGCGCGCGTGCATCACTTCGGCCTCGAAGATCAGGTCCGGCCGGGCATCCGGCACCGCTACGCCGCCAGGCCGCTGCTCGGAATCAGCCCCAGCGACCGCGCCGCGATCGCAGACCTGCTGCTCGCGCACCTCGCCAACGCCGGAGTTTGAACCACCGCGCGCCGTATGCGCGCCCCACACAACAGCCAACCCACGACGCCCGCGCGCGCCGCGCAGAAAATCGGGACTCATGCAAGCCGACCTCGAACGCCGCCTCGAACAGATCATCCGCATTGGAACAATCTCTGAGATTGACCACGCGCAAGCGCTGTGCCGCGTGGCGTGCGGAAACCTCACAAGCGAATGGCTCCCGTGGCTCGAACTCCGCAGCGGAGAAACACGCACCTGGAACCCGCCGACGCTCGGCGAACAATGTCTCTGGATCAGCCCGAGCGGCAACACCGACGGCGGAGGCTGCGTGATCGCTGGCCTCTACAGCGACAACGCGCCGAGCAGCGACGGTGACGAAACCCTCGCGCTCTACCCGGACGGCGCCAGCATTCGCTACAACCATGCCACCGGCGCGCTCGCAGTCACGGGCGTGAAAACCGCGCGTGTGCAGGCGTCCGTTTCCTGCACGCTCGACACACCGCTGACCACGCTCACGGGCGACCTTATCGTCGAAGGCAAGGCGGTTATCAAGGGACTGCTCAGCTATCTCGCCGGTCTGGCAGGATCGGGCGGCGGCGCTGGAAGCGTCATTCAAGGCCCACTCACGCAAAGCGACGGCGCGCTCAGCTCCAACGGCATCGTGCTCGCCACCCACGCCCACGGCGGCGTGCAGCCCGGCGGATCTAGCACCGGAGCGCCGCAATGATGAACCGCGCCACCGGCCGCTGGCTGCCCGACGATCTCGCCCACATCCGCCAAAGCATCGGCGACATCCTCACCACGCACGTCGCCTCACGCGCCTACCGGCGCGAATACGGCAACGCCGCGCTCGACGCGATCGACGCGCGCGTCATCGGCGCCACGCTGATCGTGCTCGTCTCGCGCGCCAGCGCCGCGCTGCGCCGCTGGGAACCGCGCATCGAAGTCCAGCGCATCGTCCCCACGATTCTGGATGCCGGCGTGCTGCTCAGCGTCACCGCCACCGTCGTGCGGCAGGGCGTTCAACTCACCACTCAAATCACCGTCTGACATGGCGCAAATCGTCGATCTCTCCAGCCTGCCGCCGCCCAACGTCGTCAAACAGATCGACTTTGAAACGACGCTGCGCGAACGCATCGGCGCGCTGCTCGCGCTCGTCAAAGACGACGACGCGCGCGCCCAACTCGCGGCCACGCTCGAACTCGAAAGCGAGCCGCTCACCAAGCTGCTTCAGGAAAACGTCGCGCGCGAACTGCTCAAGCGCCAAGAAACCAACGAAGCCGCGCAGGCGCTCATGCTCGCCTTCGCCGTCGATGAAGATCTCGACCACATCGCCGCGAACTACGAAATCAAACGCTTCCTCCTCGCGCCGGCGGACCCGAACGCCAATCCGCCCACGCCAGACGTATGGGAAGCTAACGACGACTTGCGCCTGCGCGCGCAGCAAGCCTTCGAAGGCTTATCCGTCGCCGGGCCGAAAGGCGCTTACATCAAATATGCGCGCGACGCCGACGCGCGCGTGGCGGACGCCTCCGCGATCAGCCCGCAGCCGTGCGAAGCCGTCGTCACGATCCTCTCGCGCGAAGGAACAGGAAGCGCATCGGCCGACCTGCTCGAAATCGTAGCCGCCGCACTCAACGACGAATGGATACGCCCGATCGGCGACCGCCTCACCGTGCAATCGGCGCGCATCGTGTTCTACACGATCGACGCCGCGCTCTACATCTACCCAGGGCCGGAGTCGGAACCGATCCGCCAGGCCGCCGTCGCGCGGCTGCAAACCTACATTCAGGCGCAACGCAAGCTCGGCCGCGACATCCGCCGCAGCGCCATCACCGCCGCGCTACACGCGCCGGGCGTCCAGCGCGTCGAACTGGCGTCCCCCGCCGCCGACATCGTGCTCGACGAAACCGAAGTCGGCTATTGCACCGACGCCACCGTCAGCGTGGGCGGCTACGATGAATAGCAGGCCGCACCTGCTGCCGAGCGCATCGACCGCGCTCGAAACAGCCGCCGTGCAGGCGCTCGCCGCAGCGCACGACTACCCGATTCCGCTGCGCGATCTGTGGAACCCAGCAACCTGTCCGGCAGAAGTGCTGCCCTTCCTCGCCTGGGCGCGTTCGGTCGATTGGTGGAATGAAGACTGGCCGGTCGCCGCCAAACGCGCCGCCGTCGCCGCGGCGTTTGAAGTGCATCGCAAGAAAGGCACGATCGGCGCGCTGCGCCGCGTCGTCGAACCGCTCGGCTATCTGATCGACGTGATCGAGTGGTGGCAGAGCGGAGAGCCGCGCGGCACGTTCAGACTGCGCATCGGCGTGCTCGATACCGGCATCACCGACGAAATGTACGCCGAAATCGAACGCCTGATCGACGACGCCAAGCCGCTCACGCGCCACCTCGTCGGGCTCGCGATCAGCCTCGAAACGCAAGGAGCCGTCAAGCTTGCATGCGGAACGTATCTCGGTGACGAACTCACCGTTTATCCCTACCTGCCAAGCGAAATCGTCATCGAAGGTTTCGCCCTGAGCGGCGGAGCCCTGCACACCATCGACACCATGACCATCACACCATCATGAGCCAGACCTATTACGCTTTACTCACCGCGATCGGCGAAGCCAAGCTCGCCAACGCCGCGGCGCTTGGAACAACGCTCAAAATCACGCAAATGGCGGTCGGTGACGCGAACGGAGCCAACCCGATACCGGACCGGCTGCAAAAAAACCTGATTCACGAACTGCGTCGCGCGCCGCTCAATCAGATCTCAATCGATCCGCAAAACGGCAATCAGATCATCGCCGAGCAAGTGATACCGGAGAGCGTCGGCGGCTGGTGGATACGCGAACTCGGCCTATTTGACGCCGACGGCGACCTGATCGCTGTCGCAAACTGCGCGCCCTCCTACAAACCACAGCTTCCCGAAGGCTCGGGCCGCACACAGGTCATCCGCATGGTCCTGATCGTCAGCTCGACGGATTCCGTCGAACTCAAAATCGATCCGTCCATCGTACTCGCGACGCGCGACTATGCCGACAAGCAAATCGCCGCGCACGTCGCCGCGCAGAACCCGCATCCGCAGTACGCCCCGCTCGACTCATTTTTGAGCAGCCTGGCATTGAGTGGCTATCAGAAGCTGCCGAGCGGGTTGATTTTTCAATGGGGAACCCAGACGCCCAACATTAACAGCGGCGCCAATTTGGAGATTACCTATCCGGTTGCCTTTCCAAACAAAACCTTGTTGGTACTTCCAGGCGCGTTGGCAAATTTTAATATTTCAACATGGATAACGGGTGCGGCGAGTACCACCGGGGTTACTACCCCTGAGGGATTTACTTTGTTCTGTTATACCGGAGGAGGAGCGGGTTCCTTCTGTTGGATTGCAATTGGATATTAGGAGGAGCTATGTTTTTTTCCGCACATACTGGTGGCTTCTACGCCGCAGAAATCCACGTCAACAACATCCCTTCTGATGCCGTTGAAATCACAGAATCAGAGCATGCCGCGCTGCTGGATGCTCAAAGCAATGGCCTGCGCATCGTTGCAGACGACACCGGGAGGCCAATTGCCGTCGAACCGCCTCAGCCCACGCTCGAACAGATTAAAGCCGAGTTCGCCGCCGCAGTGCAGACGCACATGGATTCTGTGGCGCGCTCGCTCGGCTACGACGACATCAAAACCGCTGTGACGTATGCTGACGAGCCTGCCGTGCCGAAATTCCAGGCTGAGGGCCAAACCTTGAGAGCATGGAGATCGCGTGTGTGGGACGCGTGTTACGCAAAAATGGATGTGGTCATGTCGGGGGCCGATCAACTCCCAAGCGTGGAAGATTTGATAGCCAGCCTCCCCGCATTCGAAATGCCGGGAGCATGACATGCAGACCATTCAACAGTCAGGCCGGACAATTGCAAAACCAGACCACTTTATCGACCGGATTGTATGGGGCATATTCGGCAACGCCGATGATCCGCAGCCACCGCATGAATACATGAGGGGTTGGTCAGACTGGATTCGCCACATTTTATGGTGGTTCCGCAACCCCATCCACAACCTGACGTTCTACGTCATCGGTTGCGCCGATAAAGACACAATCTCGACAGGCAAAGACCCGACGACGCCATTCGTGCTCCCGCGCGGCTGGAACTGGGCTGTCACCCGCACGGTAGGCGGTTGGTTCCCACGCCCGTTTGTATCGCACGCCGGCCGCTGGCTGCGCTGGTACGCAGGCTGGCGTCCGCCCGGCGGCGCGTTCGGCTTCAAATGCCAGCGCAACCGCGACTAACGCCACGCGACAAACAAACACCACGGGCCAATCAAGGCCCGTTTGCTTTTCCACCCTCTCCCCCGGCCCCTCTCCCACTTGTGGGAGAGGGTGGCGCGAAGCGCCGGGAGAGGGGCCTTAAGCGTATCCACCCCCCGCACAACAAGCGCAGCGTGCGCGCCGCGCGCAAGCCCGCTAAGTTCAATCACACAAGCCAGACGCACTCAACAGGAGCAAGCCAAGCATGGCACAGGATTACCACCACGGCGCACGGGTGCAGGAAGTCTCCGACACCATCCGCTCGATTCGCACGCTCGACACCGGCGTCATCGGCATCGTCGTCACCGGCGACGACGCGGACGCCGACGCCTTCCCGCTCAACCAGCCCACGCTCATCACCGACATCTACGCCGCGCTCGGCAAGGCCGGCGAAAAAGGCACCTTCGCCCGCTCGCTCGACGCGATCGCGGATCAAACCCGCCCGCTGCTCGTCGCCGTGCGTGTCGCGGCGTCCGAAACCGAAGCCGAGCAGACCGCCAACATCATCGGCGGCGTCACCACAGACGGCGGCAAAACCGGCATCCAGGCGCTGCTCGGCGCGCAAAGCCAATGCGGCGTGCGCCCGCGCATCCTTGGCGTGCCGGTGCTCGACAACGCGGCCGTCACCAACGAACTCCTCACCGTCGCGCAGGCCACGCGCGCCATGGTGTATGCCGCCACGCATGCGGACACCATCGAAGCCGCGGCCGATTACCGCAAGGACTTCGGCCAACGCGAACTCATGCTGATCCACGGCGACTTCACCGCCTTCGACACCGCCACCCAGCGCACCGACGACGCCTACACCGTCGCGCGCGCGCTCGGCCTGCGCGCCAAGATCGACGCCGAGCAAAGCTGGTCGCGCTCGCTCTCCAACATCGTCGTCAATGGCGTCACCGGCATCGCGCAAAATATCAGTTGGGACTTGCAAGACCCCAACACCGACGCCGGCTTCCTCAACGCGCACGAAATCACCACGCTGATCCGCCGCGACGGCTTCCGCTTCTGGGGCTTGCGCACCTGCGCGCCGCAGAACGACGATTTTATGTTCGAAACCTACACGCGCACCGCGCAAGTGCTCGCCGACACCGTGGCCGAAGCGTAGTTCGAAGAAATCGACACCAATATGCTGCCCGTGCGCGTCAAGCTCATCATCGAAAGCATCAACGCCAAACTGCGCGCCATGACGCGCGAAGGCGACCTGCTCGGCGGCGAAGCCTGGTATTCGGAGCTGAACAGCGCCGAAATCCTCAAGAGCGGCAAGCTCTGGGTCAGTTACAACTACACGCCGGTCCCGCCGCTGGAAAACCTCGTTTTGCGGCAAACGATTACCGACGCCTACCTCATCGACTTCGCCGCCGCCGTGGCCGCCGCGTAAGAAAGGACCGTCCCAATGGCACTCGCGAAAGTTCTCAAGTTCTTCACCGTGCATGTCGACGGCCAGGGCGGCGTCGGAGAGTATGAAGAAATCAAACTCCCCGACATCGAAATGGAAATGAAGGATTACATCGGTGGAGGAATGATTAGCCCGGTCAAAATCGACATGGGCCTCAAAGCGCTCGAAACCGAACTCACCGGAGGCGGCTGGCTGCCCGACGTGCTCGCCACGATGGGCCAACGCACGCTCGACGGCGTGCCCATCATGTTTCTCGGCAGCGTCCAAAACGACGCCAGCGGCGCGATCGACGCGGTGGAAATCCACATGCGCGGCCGCATCGAAAAAGCCGAACGCGACAACGCCAAGCAAGGCGACATCGGCAAGCAGAAATTCAAATTCACGCTCGCCTACTACAAAGAAATCTGGAACGGCGCGGTGAAAGTCGAACTCGACCCGCTCAACTTCATCTGCATCATCGGCGGGCAAGACGTGTATGCCGAGCACAAAAAGAACATCGGCCTTGGCTGAAGCTTTGTGTTGTGCCTCCCTTGCCGCCTAACCGCGGCCTTACGCGGCGGGTCGCAGCCAGACCCGCCGCACCTTTCACCGCTCGCATCGGAACATCATGAACGACACCGAACTTGACACCCAAGTCGCCCCAAAAACCGAAGAAACGATCACGCTCGCCCAACCAATCGTGCGCGGCGCGCAAACCATCGCCACGCTCGTCATCCGCAAACCCAAGCCGCTCAACATGCGCGGCATGAAGATTCTCGACATCCTCCAGCTCGACGTCGATTGCATCGTCACGCTCGCGCAGCGCGTCGCCACGCCGCCGCTCACCGACATCGAAGCGCGCAACCTCGACCCCGCAGACATCACGAAAATTGGAATGGCGGTGCAGGGTTTTTTCGTCGATCCGTCGGCGGCGCGGGAAGCGGACAACGCCTGATTAACGACGTGGATGAAGCCATGGCAGATATAGCGCTCGTCTTCCACTGGCGGCCGGCCGACATGGCCGACTTCACGCTCGAAGAACTCACCGCGTGGCGCGAACGCGCCCGCGTGCGCTACGAGGCCGGCCATGAGTGACAAACTGCGGCTCGAAGTCGTGCTCGCCGCGATCGACAAAGCAAGCGCCGTATTCCGCTCGACCTCCGCCGAGGTCAAGAAGCTCTCGCAAGCGCTCACCAACAACCGCGTCAAGCTCAAAGAACTCAACACCGTGCAAAAGCAGGTGGGCGCGTTCCGCGAGCTGCGCACGGGCTTGAGCGACACCGCCGCCAAGCTCGCTGCGGCGCAGAACAACGTCAACCAACTCGCCAAGCAGATCAACGCGGCCGCGCCGCCCACGCGCGCCATGACGAAGGAATTCACCGCCGCCAAGCGCGAGGCGGCGGCCCTGTCCGAACAGCACAAACAGCAATCCGTCCGCGTGCAGGAACTGCGCAACCGGCTCGCGGATGCGGGTATCAGCACCAATAGCCTTGGAACACACGAACGGCGCTTGCGCACCGACATCGACAGCGCCACGCGCAGCATCGCCGCGCAGCGCGCCGCGATGGACAAACTCAACGCCACGCAAAAACGCGCGGCCGAAGCCGCCGACAAGCTGCAAAAGCGCCAGGCGCTCGGCGCGCGCATGACGATTGGCGGCTACGGCGCGCTGCACGTGGGCGAACGCATGCTGCACGTGGGCGAACGCATGCTGCACGGCGCGGGGTCCGTGCTCGACGACGCCAAGGAATACCAGCGCCAAGTTCAGCAACTGCGTTTAATGGGGCAGGGCGATCGTGAAATAGCGGAAGCCGAGAAGTTCGCGCGCGCCAATGAAATCATCGGCAGCTCGCTGACAGACCGCGTGAAGATGTACAAGGAAGCGCTCGCCGTCACGCGCGACCAGCACCACGCCGAAGAGATTGTGCCGACGCTCATGAAAATGAAGGTCGCGGTAGAGAACGTCATGAACAAGCAGGGCCACGGCGAAGGCCACGGCGAGAAAATGGAATCCATGTTCATGGATCTTGTGAAAACCGCAGAGCTGCGCGGCGCACTCAAGGATATGGACACCTTCAAGCGCACCGTCGATATGGCGATGCGCACCTACGTTTCGTCAGGCGGGCAAGTCACGCCGGAAGACCTGCTCAATCAAATCAAGACAGGCGGCGTCGGCGCAAAGCTCATGGCCGATGAATCGTTTTTCTACGGCCTCATGCACACCACGCAGGAAATGGGCGGCCTGCGCGCCGGCACCGGCCTGATGTCGGCGTTCCAGAATTGGGCCGCCAGCAGAAACACGCTCCAGGCGAGTGATGAAATGGTCAAACTTGGCCTCATCAAGCCCGAGGCAATCAAAAAGAACAAAGTTGGCAGCCTGACCAAACTCGCGCCGGACTCGCTGATCGGCGGCGACAAATACGTCAAGAACCCATTTGCATATCTGATGGAAGAAGTCGTCCCGCGCATTCGCGACAGCTTCATAAAAAGCGGAGTAAAGGAAGCCGACATCACGAAAGAAATGATGGTCATGAAGATCAATCAGCTCTTCTCGTCACGCAAAGGCGGCGACTTCTTCGCGTCGATGTATCTGGAAAATCAGAACATCTCAAAACACATCGAAGCCGCCAAGCATGCGCAGGGAGTAGAGGGTTCGTACAAGGAAACGCTTCAGGGTGCGTCGGGCAATGAAGCGGAGCTTCAGGCCAAGTTACAGGATCTGCGCCGCGAGCTTGGCACCAGCGTTCTCCCGCTCTATGTCGCCGGGCTTGAAAAGCTCGCGTCAGCAGCGCGCAGCGCGGCGCAATGGATGGAACGGCACCCGCGCCTCGCCAAAGCGCTGATGATCGCGCTCGCCGGCGCAGGCTTGCTCGCCGTGGTGCTCGGCACGCTCGCCCTCACGCTGGGAACGATCATAGGGCCGTTCGCGCTGGTCAATTACGGCTTGACCATGCTCGGCGTCAAAGGCATCACGGCGGGAGGCGGGATCAGAATCGCCGGTCAAGCGCTGCTCTGGCTCGGCCGCGCATTGCTCATGAACCCGATCGGCCTCGCAATCACCGGCATCGCCCTGGCCGCCTATCTGATCTATCGCTATTGGGAACCGATAAAGGGTTTCTTCGCCGGACTGTGGAACGAAATAAAAACGGCCTTCGATGGAGGATGGAAAGGAATCCTGCTGCTGATTCTGCGCTGGTCGCCATTGGGCATTTTCACGCGCGCCTTCAAGGCCACGCTCGACTGGTTCGAAATAGACTTGCCGACCAAGTTCTCAGGCTTCGGCGAATCGATCGTCAAAGGGCTTATCAAAGGGCTGATCTTCAACATCCCGATGATCGGCACGGTCATCAAAACGCTCGCATCGGCGCTGCCGGACAGCTTCAAGGAAAAGCTCGGAATCAAATCACCCTCGCGCGTCTTCGCCGAACTCGGCGGCTTCACCATGGCCGGCCTCGACCAGGGACTATCCGAAGGCCAACGCGGCCCACTCAAAACCGTCACCGCCATCGCGCGCCGGGTGGCCGCTGCGGGCGCGCTCGCCTTCGGTGCGCCGGCCTTCGCCGATCCCGTCACGCTCGCCGCCAAGCTCGATACGCGCGGGCCGCTCACCGCGCGCGCCCCCGCCGCGTCCGGCATGCAGATCGGCAGCATTGCCATCAATGTAACCGCCGCGCCGGGCATGGACACCGTGGCGCTCGCGCAGGAAGTCCGCCGCCAGATCGAACAACTCCCGCGCGCCAGCGCCTATAACGCCAGCTTGCGCGATCGAGACTGACACATGAACATCGGCCCCGTCACCCTGCCCAACATCGAAAACATCCCCGGCCTGCTCGGCATGCAAAATCTGTCACAGGGCATGGCCCTGGGCAGCATGCTGTTCTGGGACAAGATGATGTGCCTGGGCGACTTCGTGTTCCAGCGCAGCACCACGCCGTACCAGACGCTGAACGACGAATGGGCGTGGCGGCATCCCGAATCCGCGCGCGTCGGCGCAACGCCCGTCTCGCAATACGCCGGCCGCGAGAACGACAAGCTCAAACTCTCGGGCGAACTCTACCCAGGCTTCACCGGCGGCATCGTCACGCTCAAGCGCCTGCGCGACATGGCCGACACCGGCGAGGCCCACATGCTGATCGACGGCCTGTTCAACGTCATCGGCGAATTCGTCATCGAGCGGATCAGCGTCACGCGTACCGAATTCCTCGCCAATGGAGCTGCCCGGCGCATCGAATTCAACCTCGAACTCAAGCGCGTCGAAAACGATCTCGCGCCCGCCGCAAGCGGACAGAACGCCGCGCGCGACGCCGCCGACAAAGCCGGTACGGCAAAGGATGCCGTCGATCAAGCCATCGGCGATCTGCAATCCGCGCTCGGCAACGGCATGCAAACGCTGCTCTCGGGCCAGATGCCCGATCTCGTCAGCCTGGGCGCGGTCATCGACCAGACCGCGCTCACCATCAAAAACAAGATCTACGACATCTCCGTCGTGGCCGTCTGCGCGGCCGGAGCGAAAATCGCCATTGGGGCTACGGCCGAAGTGCAAAACGCGATTACCGGAGCCATTTCCGCCGCCACAGGCCTGCAAGCGGCAACGATCAACACCCTCCGCTCGGCCGGCGCCGCCGCCAACGCTGCGGCAACCCAGGCCGCGCCATGACTCAGCCGCGCGCCGTCTATTCCCTCATCATCGACGGCAAGGACCGCACGCTCAACATCGCCCCGCGCCTGGTCGAACTCACCCACACCGACAACCGCGGGCTTGACGCCGACACGCTCGAATTCACCATCGCCGATCACGACGGCGCGGTTGAACTGCCGCCGCGCGGCGCAAAGATCCGCTTCTCGCTCGGCTGGCGTCATACCGGGCTGGTCGAAAAAGGCGAATTCACCGTCACGCGGATCTCGCACAGCGGCGCGCCGGACGTGCTGCGCATCTGCGCCGCATCGGTCGATCTGCGCGAAAAAATCATGCAGAAAAAGGACGCCTCCTACCACGGCAAAACCGTTGGAGAAATCATCCGCAAGATCGCCGCCGACAACCAACTCGAACCGCTCGTCAGCCCCAAGCTCGACAAGGAAGCCGTCGGCCACATCGACCAGACCGGCGAATCCGACACCAACTTCCTCACCCGCATGGCCGAACAATTCGACGCCATCGCCACCGTCAAGGCCGGCAAGCTGCTCTTCATCCTGCGCGGCGAAGCCACCACGGCCAGCGGCAAGCCGCTGCCCGAACAAACCCTCACGCGCCGCGACGGCGACCGGCACTGCTACGAAATCGACGACGGCGCGAACTACACCGCCGTCACCGCCTACTGGCACGATCGCGCCACCGGCAAGAAGGGCGAAGTCACGGTCGACAAAAACACAAAATTCGTGCGCGAACACCAAATCACCAAGACGGGAAAAACCAGCAAGCGCACGCACACCGTGGTCAAACAGCCGGTCCAGCCCAGCGCCGACAAAACCAAGGTGCTGCGCCATACCTATTCGACCCGCACCAACGCCATTCGCGGCGCGAAAGCCGCGTTCGACAAACTCCAGCGCGGCGTGGCGACATTCAATATCGACCTCGCCGCCGGCAACCCGGAGCTTTTCCCGGAAGTGCCGATCAGGGTGCAAGGCTTCAAGCGCGAAATCGACGAAACTGCCTGGCTCATCACCAAAGTCACCAATCGCCTCGACAGCGCGGGCGGCTACACGCAGAACGCCGAATTCGAAATGCGGCTCAACAGCGCGGCGCAATAAACGCTTGGGCGAGTTTGTGAATTTGCGCAAACAAGATCTATAGCAACTTGCGATATATCGCAGATTGCGATATAGTTTGCTTCATGAAACTGATCTCGAACAGAGCGCTACGTGAATTCGCCGACCTCCATGTCGATGCCGGAGCGCCGCTTCAAGCGTGGCGGAAGCTGATCGAGAAAAGTATGTTCGCGAACTTTGCAGAATTGCGCGCGGTATTCGCCAGCGCCGACAAAGTGGGCGATCGGATCGTTTTCAACATCGGCGGCAACAAATACAGGCTGATCGCGGCGGTGTCGTTCGCCACGCAGCAAGTGTTCGTGAAAGCCGTGCTGACGCACAAGCAATACGACAAAGGAGATTGGAAATGAGCGTAACCGATGTGCTGGAGCCCTGGGCGGCGCTCAACAATGCGCTCGGCCTGGCCGCGCCAATCCGCGACGAACGCCACTACGAAGAGTTGTTGGCGTTTGTAGAAGAATGCTTCGACCGTTTCGGCGGCGACGACGCCCACCCGATCTTCGGGCTGGTGGCGATCGTATCGGATCGCATCCGCGAGTATGAAGCGCGCGCGCATCCGTGGCCGGATACCGCGACGGCCGCGGACGTGATCGCGTTGCTGATGGAAGAGCACGGCTTGCGTCAGTCAGACCTGTCGGAGATCGGGCCGCAAAGCGTGGTGTCAGAAGTGCTATCGGGACGGCGCAAACTCAATCTGCGCCAAGTCAAAGCGCTGGCGGCGCGTTTCCATGTGCCGATGGAAGTGTTGGCGGGATAAGTAAAGAAAAACGCGGAAACTTAACTAAAGGCGCACCACTGGTTAAGTTTGTGCGCTTTCGATCGGAGCCAAAGGAAGAACCGATTGAGCTACTCAAAACCGTGGAAAAGCTATGACGATCAACTGGATCTGTTGATCGAAAGGGGCATGACCGTCACCGATCGGCCTCACGCCATCGACTATTTAGAGCGCATTGGTTACTACCGTTTGAGCGGCTACTGGTTTGCGTTCCGCGAGCGTAGTGAGCCATTGTGTTTGCTGGGCGAGGATGGAAGGAAGCCGAAGAAAATACGCGAAGAGCGGATTGCGCTGGACTCGTTTCGTTCCGGGACAACGTTTCAAAATGCCGTTGATCTCTACGTGTTCGACAAACAGCTACGGCTACTTGTGATGGATGCCTTGGAGCGCATTGAGATAGCGCTGCGGGTGGATGTGTCCCACACGCTGGGTAAGCTCGACAGGTTTGCTTACATCAAGCCCGAGTTGTTCCACGAAGAGTTCAGCGTCAAGCTGGATAAGGACAGTGGCGTAACTCGGTATCACGACTGGATGGGCAAACATGCTCAACTGATTGGCCGCTCAAAAGAAGAGTTTGTGCGCCACAATAAGACAAAATACGGGCTTCCGCTGGCGATTTGGGTAGCCTGCGAGGTGTGGGACTTTGGCACGCTATCGACGCTGTTCAATGGTATGCGCGAAGCCGAACAAGATGCGATTGCCAACCAATACGAAATCAGCAACGGGCGAATGTTCGCGACATGGTTGCGAAGCCTGAACTACTTGCGCAACGTCTGTGCGCATCACAGCCGCTTGTGGAACCGCAACATCGTCGATCAGCCAAAGCTGCCGTCGGCCGCTGAGTTACCGTGGATCATTCCGTTCGAGTTTGACACGCACGCGCGTGCACGCTGCTTTCTGCTGCTGAAGATCGCCAGCCATCTACTGAGCGTGGTTAATCCTAGATCAAGCTGGCCGGAGCGGATGAAGAAGCACCTGCTAGACTTCCCGGATCTGAGCCACCTTGGTCTGAACTTGGCAGGGATGGGCGCTCCCGCCGGTTGGGAAACTGCATGGTGACGGCGGGCAATAAAAAACCCCTCAGCAGCTTCCCCGCCGAAGCGGAGTCACCGAGAGGGGCCGTGTTGGTTGAAATTCTAGGCGTCGCGGCTATTGGCCGTCAATGTGAGATTGTCATAGTCGTGTAAATTTTATTCATTTCACAGCAAGCAAATCGTCAATTTCGGACAGCCCTCAGGGTCTGCACAACGAATTTCAAAGCCACTCGGCCACGCCGCCATGGCGTGAGCAAGTGCCGCTGCGGGACTGGCTGAAACTGTAGGTGTTATCCCGGCATCTTGCCGTCGCGCCGGTGGGCGCGTTTCCGGCCTTTGTGTGCGCCGGTGAATGCACTTCCGCGCCGGCCTTGTTGGTGTAGCTCCCTTGCTCGACAAGCTGCAATTCGTCTTGCGGTGATTTTTGGATACGGCTCTTTTTGGCGCTGACAGGCGTAGCCAGGAACAGTGCGGCCAGCACGATGCAGAGGAGCGGGGCATTCAGCTTACTGGCTGTTGCCCTTCGAATGCGCCAGATCGATAACGCTGCATCGACCCGTTCGCAGTAGTTCAACAAAATCACTCTGCGATGTAGAGAACCAAGTTTCAGCGGCCCAAACACCTTCACATGCTTGCCGATTACGGTTTTTCGCATACAGCCGGAAGCCGACGTTTCCCTGCCGTTCTTCCGTGTCGGCGACCGCCTGTTCCACCTGCACATACCACTCGCCTGATTTGCTTTCGAGGCTGTCAGTTTCGCGGAAACCATAGAGTGGCGGCTCACCTTGCGTCTCAAGCAGATACCGGATTGCATACGACATGATTTGTCTGTGCTCTTCTGAATCTAAGAGTGAGAGCTTTTTGCCGGGCTTTTCGCCAGCCGCCTCGCTTTGTTTTTTCTGTTCGTCGTAGGACGCCTCGATTCGTTTTTTAAGTTCGTCGTGCGAACAACCAAACAGTTCATACGACCGCTTGTTGCGCAGCGCCAGCGTTTTTTCTTCATCTATATATTCGCTGTATGCAATATCGAGTGCGGGTTTGAATTCACCTGGAACCCAAAAGTACCAATCCTTCGCGAACCCGCTCACGCCATTGCGTGCGTCTGTGAACGCGATATAAACAGACGGGATGCGTTCCCGCTGCAAATCATCAATGAAGTGATCGGGTAATTCTCCGGTTTCCAGCAGCGCGTAAAACGCCGGCTCGCGCATGATGTACGCGCATTGCTGCATGGCCTTGCGGACCTTGGCCGGACCAGCGTTCGGGCCGGCGCACAAGAACGCCAGCCGCTTCGTAACTCCCTTGACGACCTTCAGACCGCCTTTCTTTGCCAATGATTCAAGGTGCTCGCGGTGCGCCGCCGCAAAGCCGGTAAATAGAATTTGCAGGGTTGTTTCGACTCTTGAGGGAGGGGGCGGATAGGGATTGCTCAGTTGCGCCGCGACGCCATCCAGATACTCGACGATGCGGTCTTTGCGGAAGGTGCGAAAACGCCCGAGCGACTTGTCGATGCCCTTTACGTAGTGACCAGCCTCAGTCCAATGCACAAGGCACCGGCTCGACTCTTGCCCGTCGGGCGAACGGTACAGGAAGCGTAATTCAGACATCTTGTATCCTTTTGAGAACACATGCTGCGTCACACGTTCATGCTCTGACTACCTAAGCTGCGATACCCAGTGAGGCTCTGCAATGATCGCGAGCGGAATTCCGCGATTACGGTATTCGACAGCCTTGGCGATTTTTTCTCCAAAGCTGGTGTGCTTCCAGGCTTTTGTACCGATGTTCCCGATCACAAGGTAATGCAGATTCCTGTTGATTCCGCGCTGCGGAATACCGCCGCGCGCGGCAACTGCGGCTTGGCAATTGGCGCGTGATCCAAAATCGAATACGCCGGTAAAACAGAAGCTTCGGCCTTTAAATACAACTTTTGGAGCCGGTGATGTGAGCGGTAAAGCGGTGGGAACGATCAGGCCATCGTCGGTGCGGGGCCGGGCAATATTCATGACCAGGCCCAGAAGCTCGCCTTGTTCATCATCGTCAAGCACGCCGTCCGATAGCATGCGGTGGAGCCGGTCAAACAGGACGTTGGCCGGCCATGTGCCAAGGCAGGCCCGGTGATTGTTCAGCCATTCAAGAATGGATTCGGCGTCGTCCTGGCTGATGTGACCGTCTTGCAGCGTGAATTCGCAAATTCCGAGCAGTTGGTTGATGTCGCGCTCGACCAATCGCTTCGCGTGTAGGCGCATCAGGCGCGGATCTTCGGGGTCGTGTTGGTTGATGCTCAATTTTTGTCTCCTTTGGGATCAAATGCAGCACCACACGTTCATGCCATCCGAAGTGACAGGGCTGTCACACAAAACTTTCCATTCGAGCAATAACGACACCGCAAATGGTGGCATTACCGTTCACTTGCAAAATTCTGTTAGGCCACGCCGGGTTGAGAGCTTCCAGCATCTTATTGTCGCCATCTATCAGCAGGCGCTTGAATGTGGCTCGGTTATCGTCGTCAAGGCGCACGATCACAAGAGAGCGATGCACAGCCTCACGATCAGGATCAACGAAGATGATGTCGCCGTCGTCAAAAGACGGTCTGCTGCCTGGGTTGTGCATGCTGTCGCCCTTCACGCGCAAGGCGAAGGTGCGACTACCGTGCTTAACTGGGCAGGCAATCCAATCCTCTGCATCCCCTACAGCGTAAGGATCGGAAACGTTGCACCAGCTACCGGCCGCAACCCATGAAATTAGGGGAACGCGGCCACGGATAGCCAGATCATCCACGTTGATCTCGGTGGCGAACAAGTCGCCAACAGTAACGCCAAGGGCGTCCGCCAGCTTTTCCAGCGTGTCCTGGCTATAACCTTGAACTCCACGCTCCAGACGTGACAGGTTCCCCACGTCGCTTCCGACTTGGGTTGCAAGCTCAAGGATTGTCATGCCCTTAGCCTTGCGCAGCTTTCTGATGGTTGCCCCGACGCTCATAGCCTGAATCCTCTATGGCGATATGCGCTTCACGCAAAGCGTGTTGCGCATATTTTTCTTTGCTATTAAGATGCGTGGCACGCATATTTCGTAAGGCGTCACATGAAAACCCCTCTTCGTCTGGCACGCGAACGGCGCGAATTGACAATCGTTCAAATATCCGCCGAGACAGGCATTGATCCCGGAAACCTGAGCCGCATTGAGCGTGGCTGCCAAACCCCATCAACAAAAGTTGCGGAGAGGCTCGCAAAGTTCTTCAACAACGAAGTCACCGAGCTTCAGATCCTTTTCCCGGAGCGGTACGTCGAGAAATACGTGGCCTAACAGCCAAAAAATTTTTGCCCAAATCAACGGCACAACACGACACAAAAATTTTGACGCGAGGCGATTCGATGCAAGCGCAAGCGCAAGCGGAAGGAAGGGATAAACCGGTGTCGCTACTAGTCCAGGAAGATCATTCCTTCGCAGTTCGGGCAACACCAGTCGGGTCTTCCAAACTGGTTCCATCTGCGGAAAACAAAAGAAATCTTCAGCCCCTTGGCGAAACAGTTCTGACAGAAATAGTGCTCCGGCTCCGGGCTGCCTGGCTGTCGAGTTGCGCGCTCCTCTGGGGTGATCTCTCGCCGATACACCCAAGCGCCAGGTCGGAGTTCGAAATACGTGTAGCGCTCCTTCTCCGCAAGCGCTTCGCGGAGTTCTCGAATTGTCTTTTCGGCCTCGAAGGACTCTTGCTGAGCCAGCATAAGACTGCTTTGGAGCGCGAACAGTCGCTCCTGGGTATCGAGAATCTGAGCGTTCAGTTTGCTGACGATCTCCGCCATCGCATTGAAATCGCGAATCTCCGACGCGGCCTTGACGAGCGTCTTGGTGAGGGAGATCGATTGAGCGAGGCCCGTAATGGCTGACAGGTCCATTGGAGGCTCCTTTCGTGATCGGTTTTTCGGTGTGGAAACTGAATTCTGGCATGGCTGGAGCCTCCTCCCTTTTATTCATCTAGGACGCGAGGCGATTCGATGCAGGCGGAACTGAGGCTCAAGCCGGAAATGCAGCACGTCGATGCGAGGGCGATCGATGCGCAACCGTCGCTGACGGCGGCCATCCGCCTGTGCCAGCAACTGAGCGGTTTGGAAGACAAGGCAATCGTCGGCCAGAACGGCATCGTGCCGGACGTGGCGCAGTGGTCGCGCATCACCAAAAGCGGCCAGCACTATTTTCCGCAGGACCGCCTGAATACCTACATGGACCTTTGCGGAAACGAAGCGCCGCTGATCTGGCTGGCGCGCTCGCGCGGCTATGAGCTGGTGGCGCTCGAAACCGAAATGGAACGCCGTCTGCGCGCCGAGCGCGAAAAGGCCGACGAACTGGAGCGCGAAAACCGGCTGCTCAAGAAACTTCTGACGGGGAAAACGGAATGACGAGCCTGATTTTTGCCCCGGTCGTTCTTTTGGCCGTTGCGGTGGTCCTCACCAACATTGGCTTGTTCGATGTGACGCGAAAGGTATGGCGTCTCCACGATCGTGCGCGCCATGAGTTCGAGCGCCACGCAGACCGCGCGGATCGAGAAAAAGACGCCGACGCCTGCATCCAGGCGCTGCGCGTTCGTGTGACGCGGCAAGAACAACGGATTGTGGAACTTGAAACGCGGCTCGCGGCGCGCGAGCCCTACGCGCGGCAAGCAGATTAAGGGGAGAAAACAATGACGTTCGAATTCAGATCGGAAGACCAGGACAAAGAACATTTGCCGACGCTGGCGATTGTTGTCGACGGCCGGAAATGCGGCTACGTGCAGCAATGCCGCCGCTCGCTGGGGTATGGCGTGGAGTGTCACGCGGTGCTGGAGATCGAGGGCGGAGCAGGCGTGGGCGAGGGGCCGAGAACGGGTCTCGCGCAGGGTTTCGGAACCTCGCCGACGGAAGCCGTGCTGAACGCCTTCATGAACGGACACAACATCGCGCAGCGCTACTTGCAAGGCTTGGCCAAGCTGCAAGCGCGTTACTGCGAAAGCGCCGCGCTATGAGCGCCGCCGCAGGGCATCAATAAGGGACGCCGCATGAAAAATTTTCAAGCGGAAATCCATTTCTCCGCCTTAGAGGGGGTTTTGGGCAACGTTTCAGCGTTGAGAAATTTCGCCACAAAGAAAAAAATCAACACGGCAAAAAACCGAAAGAACTCGAAAAAATGGCAAACAACAAACCCTCTCACCGCAACGCTTCACGCTACCAGCGGTTCGTACCGATGAACCCGGCGTTCGATTTCGGCGCGAGCCGGCAGCGTTTTCAAATCATACGCAGCCTGCAAGTTGAGCCAGAACTCGGGCGTGCTGTCGAAGTGGCGCGCGAGCCGGTAGGCGGTGTCTGCGGTGATGCCGCGCCGCTCTTTCACGATTTCGTGCAGACGCGTTGCCGGCACGGCGAGCGCGAGCGCGAGCGCGTTAACACTCATCCCAAGCGGGACCAGATATTCCTCTCGCAGGATTTCGCCAGGGTGTACCGGGCGCATTCCATTCTTGACCATACGGCCTCCTATTCAGTGGTAGTCGACGATTTCAACATGAGTTGCACCGCCGTCCGTCCATACAAAGCAGATACGCCATTGCCCGTTGACGCGGATGCTGTGCTGGCCCGCGCGATCGTGGTGCAGCGGTTCAAGCCGGTTGCCGGGCGGTGCGCGCAGGTCTTTCAATTCGTGTGCCGCCTCAAGCATCTGAAGCTTGCGCATCGCGACCGCTTCAATCGCCCGGAACCGTTTCGGCGATTCGCCAGCGTAGAGGGCTTCGGTCTCTTTGCATCGGAAGGACTTAATCATGGCGCTCATGGTATTACGTCAAACGTAATACGTCAAGCGTTTTGCGGCGAGGTGGCGCTATGAGTGCTGTCGCTCAAGGCGTCTCGCTGCTGCGCGTGGATTCCGTGCTGGCGCGCATCGGCATCAAAAAAACGACGCTCTACCGCTGGATTGCGCTCGGCACGATGCCGCCTGGGATCGCGCTCGGAACTTCCGACAATGCGCCGATTGCGTGGCCGTCGGATGAGATTGACACCATCGTCGGCGCATTGATCGGCGGCCAGTCGGAAGAAGAGCGCCGCGCGACGGTGCGCGATCTGATCGCGGCGCGCTCAACACGCGGCCGTCGCATGACGTTCAACTGACGGGAACCGACCATGACAATGATTTGCCCGCACTGCAAACACGTCACAAATCGCCGCTCTTCGCTGGAGCAGTCAGACGTGACGCGCAAAGCCTACTACCTGTGCAGCAATCCGAAATGCAGCTTTTCCTTCGTGGCCTTCGAGCAGATCTCGCACGCGGTTAAGCAATCGGCGATGCCGGACCAAAGCGTGAATCTGCCGCTTTCGAAGAGCAAGCGAACCAAGCAGGAGCAGGAAGAAATGTTTAACGAGGTGCATTCATGATTCATGGTCATCCGTATAAGCCGATGAACGACAGGCCAGCGCAGGGGTTTGGACTGCGTTTGATTTGGGCGCTGATTATCTTTTTGGCGGGGTACGCCATCGCCGCGGACGATATTGCCGACGCGACCCCTTATGCCTGCACGGAGCAAACCTATGCGGCCCGCTGACGTGGTGACGGAACGCGCGCCGCAGCGCAAAACCGCGCCGGCGATCGATTTCGACTTGAGCGACACGCCGGATACGACGATGGTGTGTTGCTTCGTGGGTGGTGCGCTGCGCGTCGCCCCGCTCATTGCGCCGCCGCGCGCTGGCCGTATTTGCAACGACCTGCGCGAGGCGGACTGATGCAGACGGCCGAAGCCTTCCGCCTTGCGCTGATCGATGCCGGCCTGGAGCCTGAATACGTTGAGGCCGACGGCAAGATTCACCGCTGCCGCACCACCGACGACAAGGGCAAGAAGCAATCGGGCTGGTATGTCCTGTTCGACGACGGCATTGCCGCCGGCGCTTACGGAAACTGGAAAATTTCGGATCAGGCGATTACCTGGACAAGCCGAGAAGCGCGCACGCTGACGGCCGAGGAACGCCGCCAGCTCAAGGCCAACCTTGAGCGCGCCCGCGCCGCACGCGAGCAGGACATTGCCGACGCGCACGCCGAGGCCGCGACGGCGTGCCGCGAGATATGGGCCAAGGCGCGCGACGCCACGGACGCGAACGGTTACACGCAGCGCAAGGGCATCAAGCCCTACGGCTGCAAGATGTTCGGCGACCGCGATGTGCTGATCGTGCCGCTCTACCGCGCGCGCGGCGAGCTGGTGAATCTGCAATTCATTCAGGCCGACGGCACGAAGCGCTTCAAGAGCGGCGGCGAAAAGCACGGCTGCTACATGAGCATCGGCCGCGCCAAGGGCGGGCCGAAAATCGTGATCGTGTGCGAAGGCTTCGCCACCGGCGCGAGCATTCACGCGGCGACCGGGCTGACCGTCGTCATTGCGTTCGACGCGGGCAACCTGGAGCCGGTCGCGGTGAAGCTGCGCGCGATGCTGCCGGATTGGCAAATCATCATCGCGGGCGACAACGACGCCAATGGCAAGGGCCAGGAAAAAGCCAGCCTCGCCGCCACACTCACGCGCGCCGCCGTGGTCATCCCGGACTTTTCCGAGTTCGACATCGAAGAGCCGGAGAGCCGGCCGAGCGACTTCAACGATTTGCACACGCTCGGCGGGCTAGACGTGGTGCGCACGCAGATTCTCGAACGCCAGTACGCCGCGGAGTCGGCCGATGAATTGATGAACCGCTTGCTTTCGGACAAGCAGATTGCCGCGGCCGCGCGGATCAAGCAGGTCGGCCACTCGATTGCACTCGCGCTGCGCGAACTGAACGACATCGCGATCACGCACCGCATCCAAATGGGAAGCGTGCAATGCCCGCAACTCGATGAACGCCTAGACAGCCTCGAAAAAATCCTCAAAAGACACATCCACGCGCTCGATACGCTCAACCGACTGCCGGTCGCGCCAGTGGAAAGGGAGACGACATGAATTTGGAATATCTGAACAAGTTTTGCGCCAACAAGGCGAACGACGCTCGGGAAAAACTATGGAAACCGTTTATTCAAGGCGGGTACGCGATCGCGACAAATGGCGCTATTGCCGTGCGGGTGAATTTATCCGGGATCGATCACGGACGGACAGATCGTTCGGCCAATGACACGTGGCCGAACGTCAATAAAAGAATCGAAGAAGTAAAAACGGGCGGAATGGGCGAATTTGACGCCTTTGCATGCTTGGAACTGATACCGCTCCCTGAGCTTCCGCCGGCGGAACCCTGTCATTTTTGTGATGGAACAGGGAAGGCATATCGGTGTGATGAATGCGATGGGGTAGGCGATTTTGAACATGGAAACCATCTGTATGACTGCAAGGAGTGCGGAGGATGCGGACAGCTCGGATACGGAGAGGGTGAAGCGGTGTCATGCATGGAATGCGCCGGCCTGGGAGAAAAACCCTATTGCCCGGTCAAGGTCGGAAACGCTTCTTTCGACCGCCGCTTTCTGGCGCTGATCGCGCCGCTTCCAAACGTGATGATCGCGCCGAACGGCACGGAAAAAGCCGCGTACTTTCAATTCGACGGCGGCGACGGCGCATTGATGCCGATGCGCTATTAAGGGAGCCAATCATGAGCAAAAAAATCATCGATTGGCACGATATTGAAGACCTGGCGAAGCTGATAACTGGTTTGCATGAAGAGTCGGATTACAACGACGTTGAAGTTGCGCTAGAGAATAAGTTAAACATCGGTTTCGATCAGTTTTGTGCAGTCGTGGAAGCACTTGTGCCATACACGATTCCGGCGCGCGCTGCGATCAGCGGAGACGTATTCAAAGGTTTCGTTAACGACGGCTGGTTTGTTGTCAAGGTGCAGGAATGTGCGCAGGAGGAACGATGAGTTTGTCAGCTCATCAAAGCGCTCGCTCGGGGTCGGATGAATGGCTGACACCGCCGGAAATTCTGCTTGCACTCGGATGCTTCGATCTCGATCCGTGTGCGCCGATTGATAGACCGTGGGATATGGCGCGGCAGCACTACACGATAAAAGACGATGGTCTGTCAAAGCAGTGGACAGGACGCGTCTGGTGCAATCCGCCGTTTGGAAAAGAAGCTATTAAATGGTTGCGGCGCATGGCAGAACACGGAAACGGAATTGCGTTGATTCCGGCACGCACGGAAACAAAGATGTTTTTCGAGTGTGTATGGGGTTCCGCTGATGCGGTGCTTTTCGTGCGCGGGAGACTGCACTTCCACCATGTAGATGGACGGCGTGCACCATTCGATTCAGGCGATCCGATTTCACTCATTGCATACGGTCAGAGCAACGCTGATGCGCTCGAACGATCAGGGCTCGGATATGTGGTTAGCGACTCGTCTAAACGCACCACATGACATCCGCTCCCGCGTTCATCACGCCAGACGGCTATGTCAAAGCGCGCCTGTCCGCCTTCCCGTGGCATCTGCGCGGCGCTATTCATAACGAATGGTCAAGCCGGAGAAATAGACCGCTGCGGCCGATGGCGGAGAGGGTAGGCGTCGCCGACGACGGCCGCGAAAGCGAGGCGAATACCTGGCTGCGCGAGCTTTGCGAGAGGTTTCAACGACCAGAGATTGAACTCGGTGCGTCGGAATCGGATATCCGAGAGTTCGCGCGCGCTCGGGCGAGCGAGGCGCAGGAACTTGTTCGGCGGGAGGTTCCGTTAAAGCACCTCAAGCACTTTGTCACCCAGCGCGGGCTCGCTTTGCCGAACGCCAAAACGGAGCAGGGGATACGCGCACGCGTGGCGTGTGAGCAATGGTGGCGCAGAAACATTAGACGCGCGACGGCGCGCAAGGTCGAAGCGCTCGCGATCAATCTGCGCACCGTGCATCGGCGCAACGCGCTGTATTGCAGCGAGGACGCGCTCAAGCGCCACGCCGAACAGCGGCGGAGAAATAGCGCATTGCTGGATGCACTGGAGGCGATCAACGAACTCGGCGACGAATTCACGCTGCTGGAGTTGGCTGAGAAATCGGTTTCGAACCCGAAGATCCGGCGCGCGGAACTCATGACGCGCGTCGCAGGATTTGAGTACATCGCACAGCAATGCGGCCTGGTCGGCGAATTCGTCACGATCACAGCGCCGAGCAAGTTTCACGCGCACCACGCGCATGACGGATCGCGTAACGATAAGTGGGAGGGGAGCATGCCGCGCGAAACGCAAAGCTATCTTCTGCGGGTATGGGCTAGAGCGAGCGCCGCGCTAGCGCGCGCCAAGATCAAAATCTTCGGGTTCCGCGTGGCCGAGCCACACCACGACGAAACGCCGCATTTCCACGGCTTGTTCTTTATGAAGCCGGAGCATGTCGCGCGGTTTCGCTGCATCGTGGCGCGCTACGCGGTGCGCGAGGAAAGTGGCGAACTTGGCCTGAGCTATGTGCTGACTAAAGAGGACGCGATGGAAAAGGCGCGGGCGGTGAAGGGAGCCGGCGCGCTGAAGGGCATGACGCTACGCGCGATTGCCGCACTGGCAAGCATTGAGGCCGTGTTCTGGCGTAATCCGCCGCGTGGCGTTTGGCGCCAGATCGAGGCGCGCGTGAAATTCAAGGCGATCGATTGGACGCGCGGTACGGCGGCCGGCTACATCGCAAAGTACATCGCGAAGAACATCGACGGCGAGCGCGCGGATGGCGAAAGCATCGGCTCTGATTTTGAGTCGGACGGCGAACAAGCGGACGCGAAATCGAGCGCGCAGCGCGTAACCGCATGGGCTTCGACATGGGGTATACGGCAATTTCAGCAAGTAGGCGGACCGCCTGTGACGGTGTGGCGCGATCTGCGGCGTCTCAACGCGAAAGAAGCTGGCGAGGATTCGATTCTGCTGCGCGCGGCGGTGGCGGCGGACGCCGGAAATTGGGCGCGTTTTGTGGAAGTGATGGGCGGATGGGAGACGCAGCGTAAAGACATGCCGGTCAAGCTCGCGCGCGAAGCGGCGGAAAAGCCGAACAGATATGGGGAGGAAGCCGCGCCGACAATTATAGGGGTGGTCGATGCCACAACAGGGCAGCTTGAGGTAACGCGGATGCATGAGTGGGTTTTGAAGTCGGCCCGCAAAGCGGGCCCTTGGACTCGTGTCAATAACTCTACGTTTTCAAAATTCGGACCGGATACGCCGCAGAAATGCTCTGCTGAAATCCAGCACAACGAATTCGAAGAAGAGGCCACGTATGCACCGCCGAGCTTCGAGCAGTTCGTCTCCTGGGCGCACGAATGGGCCGCTCCACCAAGCGTCATCAAGGAAATGACTGACGCCTACGCCAATGCGCAACGGCACGCCGAGATTTCAAGGGCGATCAAGCAAGCGCATGACGTGATCGAGCTATACAAGGAACGTAGAACGGGGCCCAAGCCATCTACGCCACCGAGGCGCACCCGAAGCGCCCGCTACGCGAAAGCGAAAACCTTGATGGATTCGCTCGATGAACACATCAAAGAGTTGGACAGCTTTGTGGCCGAGTGCAGGGCAGAGCGCGGGTTAAATACGGACATTACGATTCAGTGAATCAGACCCCGGAGCGGACGTGCGATCTGTGTCGCAGGCGTGGCGGGGTCTATGATTTGACGCGCCTGTGCTGCTGCGCGCGGCTCGTCGAAAGCGCCAGGCCGGATAAGCAGAAAGCTGCGGCGTTCCTTGCAGCGATCGCGCGCGTGAAAGAAGCGCCGGGCAGAGAAACCATACTCGATCATGTTAAGAATGGCCGGCCTTGAGCTGGTAGAGATAGTCGGCCCAGGATTGCATCATCTCACGGCGTTCCTTGAGGAACTTCGTCCGGTTATACGCGGCGCCCAAAGCGTCAGGAACCCTGTGCGCTAACTGATGCTCGATCACTTCCGGCTTGAAGAGCAGTTGTTCCGCCAATAGGGTGCGGGCCATTGCTCGAAAATCGTGTCCAGTCATTTCGGTTTGCGTGTCGTACCCCATGTTTTGCAAAGCGCGATTGACGGTCATGTTCGAGATTGGCCGGCCGTGGCGTGTTCCTGGAAACACGAACTCATTGCTTCCAGTTATCGAATGGATGCTGCGCAGAATCGACACGGCTTGACGTGCCAGCGGGACAAGATGATCAGTTTTGGTT
>WQYQ01000001.1 GCA_009781175.1 Betaproteobacteria bacterium | reverse complement strand
GGTAATACTTATTGCGCGGCTCGGCATATTGAAACTGCTCGTGAGCTCCAGCGCACCGCCATCAAACGTGAGCGACCCCGAGGGTGCGCCAAGATTGCTGTCGGCACTGACGGCGATCGTGCCGCCCTGGATCGTGGTGCCGCCCGCATAGCTCTTCGCGCCCGTCAGCGTGAGCACGCCGGCATCGGTCTTGAGCACGGCGCCGTCCCCTGAAATGGCGCCCGCATAGATTCCGTTATCGGGCTGGGTGAACCATACGAGGCCGTTGTCGATGACGCTCGGCGGCAAGCTTTGCGCGCGCGCTTGAAGAATGCCCGCGGGGTCGACCACCACGGAGCCGTTGAAACTGGTGTTGTTGCCGGTGAGCGCGAGCGTGCCCTGCTGTACGGTCACCGCCAGCGGTGTACCGCCGCTATTGTTGCCGACGCTGCCCGACAGCGTCCACGTGCCCTCGCCGTCTTTGATCAGCGTCTGGAAATTGGTGATATTGCCCACCAGCGTGTCGCTCGACCCGAGTGTGCCGTGGAGCGTCAGGGAGTTTGTGCCGCCGCCGCCATTAAAGCCGCCCGTGATGAGCGAGCCGGCATAGAGCGTCAGGCTGTCATTACCATTGGCGAAGGACAGGCTGCCGTAAACGATACCGCTGCTTCTGTTGATGAAAATTTCGTTGCCGTTGCCTTGATTGCCGATGACATTGTTCAGGCTCTGGCCACTGCCGCTCTGGATGGTGCCGTAATTGTCGATGGTGTTGGCCAAAGCGACGTCGACCCTGTCCTCGAACCAAATCGCGGCGTTATTCCCATAGATCAAGCCATAATTGGTCACGCTGTTGCCGCCGCCCATGAGATTGACGGCCTCGGCATTGGTCGCCGAGCCGGTGGACCGGACCGACGCCCCCGCCGCGATCGTTAGCGAGCCATAGGAACGGAATTCGATCGTGTCATTGCCCGATGCCCAGAGCCCGCCGCCGCTCGTGGCGGCATTCTGCACGAGCGCGCCGGCTCCGAGCGAGATCGTGGCGTAGTCCCGAAGACTGATAACGCTGACATTGCCCGCGGTAACGCTGGCGCTGGGCTGAATTGTGATGGTGACATTGTCGGGGCCGCTCGGGCCGCTGCCAAGCGGAGCGGTGACGGTCGTCGTTCCGGAACAGACGGTCGTGGTGTTGGCGGCCACGGCGGGCGTGCAGGTGGCCCACGCAAAGTCAGGCTGGAAAAGCGCCAATATGCTGCATACCGGGATCAATGCCGCGGGAATCGCACGCCGCAAATCCCTGTCCCGCGCTCCGCTCGAGATCGCTTTCAACGAGCCAGGGACTGATGGATGAAGTTTATCCCCATCAAAAATCCAATTGCGAACAATACTATTGAGACGGAAGCTATGGCGACGATTGCAACTGTTGTCAGACATTGCGCACCTTCTTTGCCAAGTCAATCATCATTGGCGTTTACATTAACGAAATTCACTCCACATTCCGACTTGCACCAACTCTGCTTCTTGCTTTCTGTTTCCGGCTGGAGCCGTAAATTAATAAACTAACATTTCTGCATAAGGATGAAGATCGACTGTGACGAAATCAACAATTCCACTCTGACACTGCATGACAAGTTGGGCATGGAAAGGTTTTGACCACGAGTCAAACACAAGCCCCGCCATTCATCGCGGGGTGAGTGAGACAAACGTTACTGGCGCCGTAGGCGCCCCCGGTCCGTGGCGAAGAAGCCCCAAGCTTCAGCTTGGGGTGATTCACTGGGACAGTCTCTCTAGCGCATTGATGAAATCATTCAAGCGGTTCTTCCAAACACCTCCATCCACAACGCCGTAATCGCCTCCCGCTCGGCCGCGACGCTCGCGGGCGAGATCGTGCGTTCGCTTTCGCCCGCGAGGCGGACGCGGTGTTGTTTGCGGCGCAGGGTGCGGTAGGCATTCGCGGCGGCCAGGGCGCGCGCGGGGTCGATCAGGCCGAGTTCGGCGGCGATGCGCGTGAGCGCGATGTTGCCGAGGTTGCCGAGCAGGCGCGGATGCGTGCGCGAGTGCAGCAGGACGAGGTACTGGATGATGAATTCGAGGTCGATCAGCCCGCCGGTGTCGTTCTTGAGGCTGAAGCGCCGGTCCTGGCTGGCGTGTTGGTCGAGCATCTTGCGCCGCATGCCGAGCACTTCTTCGGCGAGCGTTCCGGCTTCGCGCGGGCGCTGCAGCACTTCCTGACGCACGCGCTCGAAATCGGCGCCGAGCGCGGCGTCGCCGGCGACGAAACGTGCGCGGGTCAGGGCTTGGTGCTCCCAGACCCAGGCGGATTCGGCCTGATAGCGTTTGAACGCATCCATGCTGCTGACGAGCAGGCCCGATTCGCCGTTCGGGCGCAGCCGGGTGTCGGTTTCGAACAGAATACCGGCCGAGGTGCGGCTTGAGAGCCAGGTAACGCAGCGTTGCGCGAGGCGCGCATAGCGCATTGCGGCGTCGGGCGCGTCGTCGTCGTAGAGGAAGATGATGTCGAGATCCGAGACGTAGCCGAGTTCTTTGCCGCCGAGTTTGCCGTAGCCGATGATCGCGAATTTCGGCTCGTCGCGATGATGCTTCGGAAGTTTGCGCCAGCATAGCCGCAGCGTTTCGCCGAGCACGACGTCGGCGAGCGCCGAGAGGTGGTCGCCGATCGCTTCGACTTCCCAGCGTCCCGCCAAATCCTGATGGAAGAGGCGGAAAACCTGGGCGTGGTGCTGTTCGCGCATCAAATCCATCTGGCGTTCGGTGTCCGGCTCGGCTTCTCCGAGTTGCGCGCGGAGTTCGGCGGCGAACGCGGGCCAGTCGGGGAGCGTTTCGAGTTCGCGGTTGTCGAGCAGTTCATCGAGCAGGATCGGATGCAGGCCGAGATAGGTCGCGGCCCAGGGCGAGGCGGAACACAGTTCGATCAGGCGCCGCAGCGCTTGCGGGTATTGCTGCAAAAGCGCGAGGTAGGCGGCTCGGCGGCTGATCGTTTCCAGTAGATCGATGGTGCGGATCAGCGTTTGGTCGGGATTCGGCAGTTTGCCGCAGGCTTCGAGAATGCGCGGAATCAGCGCATCGAAGCGCGTGCGGATGCTCTCCGGCATCTGCTGGTAAAGCTTGCTTTCGCGCAGGGTGGCGAGCTGTTCCGCGGCGGCATCGGCGTCCTTGAAGCCGAGCGTGGCAAGGCGTTGCGTGGCTTGTTCGCGGTTGTCGACTTCGAGCCAGAAGGTGTCGAGTTCGTGGCCGCCTTCGTTGGGGTCGCCGCAGGCGGTTCTAAAATAGGCCGCGACGGTTTGTCGGTAGTCGCTGAGTTGCGCGAGCAGCGCGGCGATATCGGAATAGCCCATCGCCACGGCGATCCGGTCGCGGTCGCTGGCGTCCTTGGGCAGGTCGTGCGTTTGCGCATCGTCGAGATACTGGAGACGGTGTTCGAGCCGGCGCAGCCAGGCGTAGGCTTCGATCAGTTGGTCCGCCGCGCCGGCTTCGAGCAGGCCCATCGCATCGAGCTGGCGCAGAACGCTGACCGTCGGACGCACTTGCAACGCGGTGTCGCGGCCGCCGCGGATGATCTGGAAAACCTGGGCGATGAATTCGATTTCGCGGATGCCGCCGGGGCCGAGTTTGATGTTGTCGGCCATTTCCTTGCGCGCGACCTGGGCGCGGATTTGCGCATGCAGTGCGCGCAAGGCGTTGATCGCGCCGAAATCGAGGTATTTGCGGAAAACGAAGGGGCGCACGATGGCGGCGAGTTCGGCGTGGCGGTCGCCGGTCAGTGGGCGCGCCTTGATCCAGGCGAAGCGTTCCCATTCCCGGCCCTGCACGAAAAAGTAGGTTTCGAGCGCGTCGAAGCTCGAAACGAGCGGGCCCGAATCGCCGTTCGGCCGCAGGCGCATGTCGACGCGGAAGACAAAGCCGTCGCCGGTGATGTCGCCGATCGCGTTGATGATCTGGCGGCCGAGTCGGGTGAAGAATTCGAAATGACTCAATGGACGCGGGCCCTGGGTTTCGCCGTCCTCGGGGTAGACGAAGATCAGATCGATATCCGAGGACACATTGAGTTCGCGCCCGCCGAGCTTGCCCATGCCGACAATGATCATGTGCAGCGCCTGGCCGGCGCTGTCGAGCGGTTCGCCGTGGCGTGCGGCAAGCTGCGCGCGCAGCAGGGAATAGGCATGGGCGATGGCGACTTCCGCAAGCAGTGTCATCGCTTCGGTGACTTCGGTGAGCGGCGCGAGTCCGAGCAGGTCGCGCGCCGCGGTATGGCAGACGACCCAACTGCGCAGCCGGCGCAGAGCCGGTTTCAGGCTGGCTTCGTCGCTTGCCTCGCGCGCCAGGAAGGCTTGCATCGCCGCGCCGTCGAGCGGTGCGTCGAGCGTTTCGGCGAGCAAGGGCGCGAGCCAGGGCCGCGCATCGAGTTCGCATTTGAGAAAGCGGCTGGCGGCCAAGGCTGGGCCGAGGCGGTCGAGAAAGGCGGGGTCGATTGTTTCCATCAATGTCTCATTCCGGGCCGGGGCTCGGATTTCACTTAGAATTACAGCAGCGACAGGCGGAACATCCTGTTCCAATTCGATGATTGTATGCGTGCCTGTCTCTGCCTGCCCTGATGCAACTCTCTTTATTGCTGAATCCTCTTCGACGCATTGCATCTTCCGGCAGGCTGCGGCGTCTTTTGCGTGCCGGCGGTTGGGCGCTGTTGACGCTGTATTTTCTCGGCTGCGGTGTCCTGCTGGCAACGCGCTATCTGATCCTGCCTTCGGTCGGTGAATACCGCGCCGAGATTGCCGCCCAGCTTTCGCGCGCCACGGGTTTGCAGGTTGAGATCGCGCGCTTGAATGCCGACTGGGATGGCCTGCGGCCGCGCCTGCGCATCGATGGCTTCGTCCTGCGCGAGCCTTCGGGCGAGGCCGCGCTGAAGCTCGGGCATATCGACGCTTCGTTAGGCTGGAGTTCGGTCTTGCGCGGCCGCCTGTATCTGAACCGGCTTGTGATCGAACGCCCCGATCTGGATATCCGCCGTGCAGCCGATGGCCGTTTGTTCGTGGCCGGGATTCCGATCCGCGCTGAAGCGGCCGAGGGCGGTAACGATCTCGCTGATTGGGCCTGGGCGCAGCGCTCCATCGTCATTCACGATGCGCGCGTGAGCTGGACCGACCTCCAACGCGGGGCGCCGGTTCTGTCGCTTGAGCATGTCAGCTTCCGCCTCGAAAACGACGGGCGCACGCACCGTTTCGGCCTGCTGGCGAGTCCGCCCGCCGCTTATGCCTCGCAACTCGATTTGCGCGGCGAATTCGTCGGGCGTCTCGACACGCCGCCCGAAAAATGGCGCGGCGCTGTGTATGGCAACCTGGATCAGGTCGATCTCTCGATCTGGCAGCAATGGGTGGATTACCCTCTGAGTTTGCAACGCGGTCAGGGTGGATTACGGATCTGGCTGGAGCGGGACCGCTTCGGGCGCGCGCAAGCGACGCTCGATGTGGCTTTGCGTGATGTGAGCCTGCGCGTCGACAAACAACTGCCGGTACTGGACCTGCCGAATTTGAGCGGGCGTTTTTCCGCCGACCGGAAAGACGGGCGCGTGCAGGTCAGCGGCCATCAGCTTAGTTTGACGACCGCCGCGGGCGTGGCGATGCCGCCGACGAATTTCCATTTTGAGCGCCGCGAATCCCCAGGGAAGGCGCCCGCGGGCGAATTCGAGGCCGATCGGCTCGATGTCGCGCCCTTGGCCGGTTTGGCGGTGCATCTGCCTTTCCCCGCCGCCTGGCGTAATTGGCTTGTGGCCTTCAAGCCGCGCGGGCGCTTCTCCGAGCTTAGGCTGGGCTGGACGGGCGAGGAGGGCTTGCCGAGCGCTTACCATGTGAATGCGCGCTTCAACGATCTGGGCCTGACCGCGCAAGGGATTTCGCCGGGGCTTTACGGATGGTCGGGTGAAGTCAGCGCGAACGAGCAGGGTGGGCGTTTCGATCTGGCGGTCAATCAAGGCGGGCTCGATTTCCCGGCGGTATTCGAGGAAGGGAATCTGCCGCTGGCCGACGGGCATTTCACCGGAACCTGGGCGCGCACGGCGGATGGCACCGAGTTCCGCCTCAAGTCGGCGCGTTTCCGCAATGCCGATGCCGAGGGCGAGGCTTCGGGCAGTTATCTATGGACGGGCAAGGGATCGGGGCGGATCGACCTCAAGGCGCATTTGTCGCGTGCCGACGGCGCGCGCGTCTGGCGTTACATGCCGAAGCTGATTCATGTCGATGTGCGCGATTGGCTGAAAAACTCGATCGAAACCGGCCGCGCCGAAGACGTCGATTTACGCCTGCGCGGGCCGCTCGACGATTTTCCTTTCCGCCGCCGTGGCGAAGGGGAATTCCGCATCACGGGGCGTCTGCTCAACGCACGTCTTGCCTATGCGCCGAAATGGCCGAAGATCGACGCTATCCAGGGCACGCTTTTGTTCGAAGGCGCGGCGATGACGATTCAGGCCGAACGCGGCAAGGTGTTCGGAACCATCTTGCGCAAGGTGCGTGCAAGGATTGAGGATCTCGACCAGGGGAACCTGGTCGTCGACGGCGAAGCCACAGGTCCGACGGCGGAGTTCCTCCGCTTTGTCAATACCAGCCCGGTTGCCGACGCGGTGGGCGATTTGACGCGTCAAACCCAGGCTCAAGGCAATGGCCAGTTAACGCTCAATCTGCGGATTCCGCTTGAGCATGCGGATGACACCCAGGCCGCCGGTGAATACCGTTTCGAGCACAACCGCATCCAGCTTTTACCCGAGCTTCCCGAACTGGCGGACAGCAGCGGCCGGCTGCAATTTACCGAGCGCTCCTTGCGGATTCCCGAAGCGAACGCGGTTTTCCTCGGCGCGCCGGTGCGCGTGACCGGCGCGACGCGCGCCGACGGTACGGTCGACATCCAGGCCAAGGGCACGTTCGCGGTGCGCAATCTGGCGGCGCGCCTGGAGTCGCCGCTCTTCGATCATATTTCCGGCGCGGCCGGCGTGACGGCGAATATCGCCATCCATTCCCACACGGTCAAGCTGAGTCTGGATTCCGATCTGGTTGGGCTTGCCTCCAGCCTGCCCGCGCCCTTCAACAAATCCACGGCGAGCGCCAATCCGCTCCACCTCGATTGGCAGTGGCGCAGTGAGGACGGACGTTTGAGCGAACAAGTTCGCGGTGAAATCGCGGCGTTCGGCCGGGCGGCATTCGATTTCGAAACGAGCCAGGATCAAAGGGCGCTGCTGCGCGGCGTTATCGCGCTTGGCAAGAGCGAAGCCAAACTGCCGCGCCAGGGTATCGCGCTGGTCGCGGATCTGCCGGCGCTCGACCTCGACGCCTGGCTGCGCGTCGGAGAGAGCGGCGGCGATGGCGCGCCAGCGCCGGCAGTCGATTCGATCAATCTGAAAACGGGCGTGCTGACCGTGCGCGGTGTGTCGCTCGTGCAGCAAAACATTCAGGCGACCCGCAGTGGAACCCGCTGGGACGGAAAACTCAGCGGCCCCGCGCTGCTCGGCGATTTCAGTTGGGACGGCAGCGGCGGCGGCCGTTTGCGCGCGCGCTTGACCCGCGCGGCGATAACCCCGCCAGCGGGTGGAAAACAAGCATTGGCCGAAGAAGATGCGCCGCAAAGTGAGGCCCGGCGCATCCCGGCGATCGATCTGGTCGCGGGGAATTTCGCGTATGCGGGCCGCGAGCTTGGCAGCGTTACGCTTAAGGGCGAGCCGGAGGGGAACAACTGGAAACTCCAGCACTTCGCCATCGAAAGCCCGGATGGCCAGCTCGAAGCCCAGGGCGAACACGAAGCGGGCGCTCAGGGCGGTGCGACGCGGCTGCGTTTTTCGCTGAATGCGCCTGATGCCGGCAATATGCTGGCGCGGCTCGGCTACCCCGGCATGCTGCGGCGCGGCAGCGTGGAGCTTTCCGGCGCGCTCGACTGGAAAGGCGCGCCGCGCCAGTTTAGCTATGGCCTGCTAAACGGTGAGTTGGAATTGAAAATGTCCAAAGGGCAGTTCAGCAAGATCGAACCGGGTGTCGGACGCCTGCTGGGCATTTTGAGTTTGCAGTCCCTGCCGCGCAGACTAACGTTGGATTTTGGCGACGTGTTTTCCGAAGGATTCGCGTTCGATAGCATTTCCGGCAGCATGAAAATCAGCCACGGTGTGATACAAACCGATGATCTGAGGATTGTCGGGCCGGCGGCCAAGGTGTTCATGCATGGGTCGGCGGACCTTGCGGCCGAAACGCAGAATCTCACGGTGAAAGTTCAGCCGACCTTGTCGGAAACCGTTGCGATCGGCGCGGCGCTTGGTCCCGCCGCCGCCATCGGTAGCATCAACCCCTTGATCGGTTTGGCAGCCTATGTGGCGCAAAAAGTGATGCGCGATCCAGTCGAAAAACTCTTCAGTTACGAATATTCCGTGACGGGCCATTGGGCTGATCCGAAAGTCGTGCGTGTGTCGCCCGCGCCAGCCGCTCAAATAGGCAAAACGGAAGGAAGAACGGAATGAACGCTAGCGTGTTCCGCGTCGCGGCGGTGCAGATGGTTTCCGGCCCCGATGTGGCGGCGAATCTCGCCGAGGCCGAGGCGCGCATCGCCGAAGCGGCCGAGCGGGGCGCCCAACTCGTGGCCTTGCCCGAATATTTCGCGCTCATCAGCGCCGACGAAACCGAAAAAGTGCGTCTGCGCGAAGAGGAAGGCGCGGGGCCCTTGCAGGATTTCCTCGCTGCCGCGGCGGCGCGGCATCGCGTGTGGCTCGTTGGCGGCAGCGTGCCCTTGGCCGCGCGGGCCGACGGCAAGGTGCGCAACACCACGCTGGTGTTTGATGATGCCGGCCGGCGCGTTGCGCGCTACGACAAAATTCACCTGTTTGGTTTCCACTCCGGAAACGAAGCCTATGCCGAGGCGCGCACGATCGAAGCCGGCGAGGAGGTCGTCGCTTTCGCTGCGCCATGTGGCCGCGTCGGCGTTGCGATCTGTTACGACCTGCGCTTCCCCGAACTTTTCCGCGCCCTTGGCGATGTGGCGCTAACGGTCCTGCCGGCGGCATTTACCGAAACTACGGGCCGGGCGCATTGGGAAATTCTCCTGCGCGCGCGGGCGATCGAAAATCAATGCTATGTGCTGGCCGCCGCGCAAGGCGGGCAGCACCCGACCGGCCGCCGCACCTGGGGCGATTCGATGCTCATCGATCCCTGGGGTGATGTCGTCGCCCGTCTGCCGCGCGGCCCCGGCCTTGTCGTGGGCGACGTCGACCCGCAGCGTATCGCGGGTGTGCGCGAAAGCCTGCCGGCCCTCCAACACCGTCGTTTTTGAATCGAAGGTTCCGCATGACCATGCACAACGAAACCAATCCTCTTAAGCATGCCGAAAGCCTGCTGCTCGAACCTTACCGGCTCGGCCGCGCGGGTATCGAGCGCGCCTTCGGCAATTTGATGGCGCATCGGCTCGATTACGCCGATCTCTATTTCCAATATCTGCGCGCGGAGGGCTGGAGTCTTGAGGAGGGCATCGTCAAATCCGGCAGCTTCTCGATCGAGCAAGGCGTCGGCGTGCGCGCCGTGTCGGGCGAAAAAACCGCGTTCGCATACTCCGACGAAATCAGCATTCCGGCTCTGGAGGCCGCGACGTATGCCACGCGTTCGATCGCCCTGAGCGGTGCGAGCTCCATCGTGCCGGTGCGCGCCGCCGCGCGCGTCATGCCGCTTTATCCGGCGGACGATCCGCTCAACTCGCTGCCCGACACCGAGAAAGTGCGCTTGCTCGAACGCATCGAAAAGATGGCGCGCGATCTCGATCCGCGCGTCGTCGAAGTCATGGCTTCGCTGTCGGGGAGCTGGGAAGTGGTGCTGATCGCGCGCTCCGACGGGCATTTGGCCGCCGATGTGCGCCCGCTCACGCGCGTTTCGATCTCCGTCATCATGGAAGAGGGCGGCCGACGCGAACAAGGCTCGGCCGGCGGCGGCGGGCGTCACGACTACGGCGTGTTCAACGACGCGCTGTTGCAGGACTATGCGCAGCGCGCCGTGCATCAGGCGAGTATCAATCTTGCCGCGCGGCCCGCGCCGGCCGGCACGATGACGGTTGTGCTCGGCAACGGCTGGCCGGGCATTCTGCTGCACGAGGCGATCGGCCACGGTCTGGAGGGCGACTTCAACCGCAAAGGCAGCTCAGCTTTTGCGGGTCGTATCGGCGAGCGCGTCGCCGCCAAGGGCGTGACCGTCGTCGATGACGGCACGCTGCCGGGCCGGCGTGGTTCGCTGACGATCGACGACGAGGGCAATCCGACGCAGCGCACGGTTCTGATCGAGGACGGCATCCTCGTCGGCTATATGCAGGACATGACCAATGCACGTTTGATGGGCGCGCAGCCGACCGGCAATGGCCGGCGCGAATCCTTCTCGCATCTGCCGCTGCCGCGCATGACGAATACGCTCATGCAGAACGGCGCGCACGACCCGCAGGAAATCATCGCCTCGGTCGAACGCGGGCTTTACGCGGTGAACTTCGGCGGCGGGCAGGTCGACATCACGTCGGGGAAATTCGTTTTCTCGGCCGCGGAGGCTTATATGATCGAAGGCGGCAAGATCACCTATCCGGTCAAGGGCGCGACCTTGATCGGCAACGGCCCCGATGCGCTGACGCGTATTTCGATGATCGGCAACGATATGGCGCTCGATCCCGGTGTCGGCATGTGCGGCAAGGAAGGGCAGAGTGTGCCGGTCGGCGTCGGTCAGCCGACGCTGCGGCTCGATGGTTTAACCGTCGGTGGGACGGCCTGAGCATGCGCCGCCGCGATCTGCTTATTGGCTTGGCGCTTATCGCGGGCGCGCCGGCCCTCGCCAAGCCTGGCAAGGCGCCGTCGCCCGATGTGGGGGTAGCGCTCGTGCCGATGCGCATGGGCCTCGATGCGCTGCGCATCGCGCGCAGCTGGTGCCAGGCCGGCCTCGACCTTGAGGCCGAAGCGGCTATGCTCGACCTGGGCAAGGCCGCGAAGCGCTTCGAAGCCGACTCCGCCCGCTTCCGCAGCCTCGCGCCGAAGCTCGGGCAGCAAGATGCCGTGTGGAGCTTCGAGCAGTATTGGCGCGTCTTTCGCGCGGCTTTCGTGATGAAGCCCGAAGCCTCCGGCGCGCGCCGCGTGCTGAACGTATCCGATGATCTGTTCAATACCGGACGTAAATCTTCCGCGGCCTTGGCGCAACGTTTCGGCGCTGGTCCGGCGGTGCGCGCAGCCGAAGGTTCCGCGCTGGTCGAGCGTATGCAGCGGCTTGCGTTTTCACGCCAATGGGGCGTCGGCGCCGCCGATGTGCCGCTGCAAATCGATGCCGAGCGCAAGGCGTTCAGCCAGTTATTGACGGAACTCGCCGCGCAGCTCAGCACCTCTCCCACCTTGTCGAGCGATGTTCAATTGGCGCAGCAGCAGTGGGGATTCCTCGATCGCGCTTTGGCGAACAGCGGCGAGCCCAATGCGGCCCGGAACATCATGCGTTTGGGCAGGCGCATGAATGAGGCGATGGAAACGCTATTGGGGCATCTTTCCAGTTAGAGCCGCTCACAAAACCCTGCATGCTGCGTTGCGCTCACTTGCCGTACTTATTTGTACTGTCTGCGTTCGCGCGCCTTGCCTGCACCGCTGCGCTGGGTTTTGTGAGCGGCTCCAAGAGAGTTTCGCTGATTTGGTTATAAGAAAATAGCGTTTAGAGTATTTTCGGTTCTTTAGCGTCACGGTATAAAAACGGTTCTGAAATTGACGCCGGTTTTATCCGATATGAAATGCTTGAACCGTTTGCTGGCCTTGTTTGTGCTGGCCGCGCTGCCTGTCGTCGCCTCGGCCGAAGTGTCGTTGCTGAATGTCTCCTACGACGTCTCGCGCGATTTCTACAAAGACTTCAACCCCAAATTCGTTGCGGCCTGGAAAGCCAGGACCGGCGAAAGCATCGAAATCAAACAGTCGCACGCCGGCTCCACCAAGCAGGTGCGCGCGGTGGCCGATGGGCTTGCGGGCGATGTGGTGACGATGAACCAGGCGGCGGATATTCAATTCCTCGCCGACAAGGGTTTCGTCGCCGCCGACTGGAAGGGCAAATTCAAGGATGGCGCCGCGCCATTCACTTCGACGATTGTTTTCATCGTGCGCAAGGGCAACCCGAAGCAGATCCGCGATTGGCCTGATCTGGTGAAGAGTGGCATCCAGGTGATCCTGCCGCATCCGAAGAACACCGGCAACGGCCGTTATTCGTATCTGGCCGCGTATGGCTGGGCCTTGCATCAACCGGGCGCGACCGACAAGAGCGCGCAGGGCTTCGTTTCCGCCGTGCTGCGCAATGCGCCCCTGTTCGCCGCGGGCGGTCGCGATGCGACAACGACCTTCATGCAGCGCCGTATCGGCGATGTGTTGCTGACGTTCGAATCGGAAGCCGAACTGATCGCGCGCGAATTCGGCCACGGCGAATTCGAGGTCGTTTATCCGAGCGAGTCGGTCTTGGCGGAATTCCCCGTCGCGGTCGTGGACAAGGTCGTCGACAAAAAGGGCACGCGCAAACAGGCGCAGGCGTATCTCGAATACCTGTGGTCGCAAGAAGGCCAGGAGACCGCCGCGCGGAACTACATCCGGCCGCGCGATCCGGCGGTGCTGAAAGCCCATGCGGCGCAGTTTCCGGCGATCAAAACCTTTACGGTCGATGAAGTCTTTGGCGGCTGGAGCAAAGCGATTGCTACGCATTTTAAAGACGGCGGCATTCTCGACCAGCTTTATAGCCTGAAATAAGAACCATCTGACCGCAGCTTGTAATTCCGAACCGCCATGTCTCGAACTCAACATAACGTACTGCCCGGTTTCCGGCTCTCGCTCGGTTATGCGGTCACTTATCTCTCGCTTCTGGTGCTGATTCCGCTTGGCGCTCTGATCGCGAAGAGCATGTCGCTCACCGCGGGTGAGTTCTGGCAAATCGCCACGGGCGAACGCGCGCTTGCCGCATACCGCGTCACCTTTGGGGCGGCGCTGCTGGCGGCCGTCGTGAATGCGGTGTTCGGCTTCATCGTCGCCTGGGTGCTGGTGCGCTACCCGTTTCCAGGCAAGCGCTTTGTCGATGCGCTCGTCGATCTGCCCTTCGCCCTGCCGACCGCGGTTGCGGGCATCACGCTCGCGACGCTTTATGCGGGTACTGGCTGGATCGGGCGCTTTCTCGAACCGCTCGGCGTCAAGGTGGCTTTCACGCCGCTTGGCATCGTGGTGGCGCTGATCTTCATCGGCTTGCCTTTTGTCGTACGCACCTTGCAGCCCGTTATCGAAGACTTCGAGCCCGAAGTCGAGGAAGCCGCGGCCACGCTGGGCGCTTCGCGCATGCAGACGCTTGTGCGCGTCCTGTTGCCGCAATTATTGCCCGCATGGCTGACGGGATTCGCGCTCGCGTTCGCGCGTTCCGTCGGCGAGTACGGCTCGGTGATCTTCATCGCCGGCAACATGCCGATGGTGTCCGAGATCACGCCGCTTTTGATCGTCTCGAAACTCGAACAGTACGATTTGCCCGGCGCTACGGTGCTCGCGGTTGTGATGCTCGTCATTTCCTTCGTGCTGCTTTTGGCGATCAACCTATTGCAATGGTTCGCGGCGACACGGCATAGCGGACGCGCAGCGGTTGAACCCGCGATCACGCTTCCGCGCACTGCCGAGGTGGCCGTATGAGCGCCGCCGCTCTGCGTCTCGCCAACCGCGAATCGCGCGGCGTGTGCATCACGCTGATGCTGCTTGCATTCGCCTTTCTGGCCGTGTTTCTGGTGCTGCCGCTCGTTGCGGTTTTTGCCGAAGCCTTGAGGCAAGGCTGGAGCGCGTATCTCGACGCCTTGAAGGAACCGGAAACCCTCTCGGCGGTTTGGCTCACGCTCGGCATCGCGGCGCTCGTGCTGCCGTTCAATATCGCGTTCGGCGTCGCCGCCGCCTGGGCGATCGCGAAGTTCGACTTTCGCGGCAAGAGCCTGCTGACGACCTTGATCGACCTTCCGTTCGCCGTGAGCCCTGTCGTCGCCGGTTTGCTTTTCATTCTGATCTTCGGCGCGCAGGGCTGGTTCGGGCCGTGGCTCAGCGAGCATGACGTCCGAATCATCTTCGCCGCACCGGGCATGGCGATCGCGACGCTGTTCATCAGCGTGCCCTATGTCGCGCGCGAACTGATTCCGCTGATGCAGGCGCAGGGCCGCGAAGAGGAGGAGGCCGCTGTTTCGCTCGGCGCTTCGGGCTGGCAAATGTTCCGCCGCGTGACGCTGCCGAACATCAAATGGGGCCTGCTCTACGGCGTGATCCTCGCCAATGCGCGGGCGATGGGCGAATTCGGCGCGGTCAGCGTCGTCTCCGGCCATATTCGCGGCGAAACGAACACGCTGCCGCTGCATGTCGAAATTCTCTACAACGAATACAACGCGGTCGGCGCTTTTGCCGCGGCGAGCGTGCTGGCGCTGCTGGCTATCGTCACCCTGATCGCGAAAACGATTGTCGAATGGCGCATGCGGCATGAACAACAAACGCTGGCGGCGGCATTGCCGGCGGAAAAGACCGCATGAAATCGGCAGAATTCAGGAGTCCGGTATGAGCATTGAAATCCGCAACATCGCAAAACGCTTCGGCAACTTCGTCGCGCTCGACAATATTTCGCTCGATATTCCAGGCGGCGAGCTGGTTGCCTTGCTCGGCCCTTCCGGCTGCGGCAAAACGACCTTGCTGCGCATCATCGCGGGCATGGAAATGGCCGACAGCGGACAGGTGCTCTTCAGCGGCAACGAAGCCACGCATCTGCACACCCGCGAGCGGCAGGTCGGCTTCGTGTTCCAGCACTACGCGCTGTTCCGCCATATGACGGTGTTCGAGAACGTCGCCTTCGGTCTGCGCGTGAAGCCGCGCGGCGAGCGGCCGAGCGAAGCGAAAATCCGCGCGAAGGTGTTCGAATTGCTCAAGCTCGTGCAGCTCGACTGGTTCGCCGAACGCTATCCTTCGCAGCTTTCCGGCGGGCAGCGCCAGCGCATCGCATTGGCGCGCGCGCTTGCCGTGGAGCCTAAAGTGCTCCTGCTCGACGAACCCTTCGGCGCGCTCGACACGCAGGTGCGCAAGGAACTGCGCCGCTGGCTGCGCCAGTTGCACGACGAAATGCATATTTCGAGCGTGTTCGTCACGCACGATCAGGAAGAAGCCCTGGAAGTCGCGGACCGCGTGGTTGTTATGAACCGCGGCCACATCGAACAAGCGGGGTCGCCCGACGAGGTGTATTCAAACCCCGCCACGCCATTCGTCTATCGCTTTCTCGGCAACGTAAACGTGTTCCATAGCCGGATGCACGGCCCCTGGGCCGAAGTCGCGCCACGCGAGCAAGACGGCAAAGCCGCCGAGGCGACGGCCTTCGTGCGCCCGCACGACATCGAAATCCTGCGCCAGGAAACCGGCGGGGCGCTCGCCGCGAGCGTGCGCCATGTGCAGGCCATCGGCCCCGTCGTGCGCGTCGAACTCGGCCACCAAGGCGAAGTCATCGAAGTCGAACTCTCGCGCGAACGGCAACAGCAGCTCGGCCTCGTCAACGGCGATCCGGTCTGGCTCATGCCGAAACAAGCGACAGTGTTCGGCGAGGGTGAGGCGCGGCGCTGGGCGCCGGACTGGGTGATTTGAGCCGCCTGGATCGTAGTTCAGCGGCTTCCAGTCAATCAGTGGACTCAATCCAGGCTTCAGCCAAACAGTTGGGCATCGGGGAGGGAATCGCCGGAAGGCAGGATTCCGTTCACAACTGCCGTCGCCATGACTCCCAGTGGCTTTGAGCCGGCAGCCCTTGCTAAAAGGGAATCTCAAAAGCTTGCGCTCGCGTGCGCTGCAATCGGACTGTTTTAAGCCACGTTTTGAGGCGCTGCGGCTCCTTGGCCTCGGCGAGCATCGTCTCCAATAGTTCGAGCGCGTATTCGTAAGACCGAATGTCTTTATCGATCAGCGATGTCAGATGTTTCGGAGCTGGAAGTGAATAGGGCGATAGACTGAATTCGGCGGCGAACTCTCCTGTCAGATGGCGGCTTTCCAGTTCCAGCTCGTCGAGCTGGTCTTTCAGGATCTGGATATAGCGTTTGAGTTTTTGCGGATCAAGTGCCGCCAGATGCGCCCGGTCGATGTGCTCCAGCCGTAGCTGTAGTTCAAGCAGTTCGAGCAGATTGCCTTTGGCGTAAGCTTCGTTGGCCTGTTGCATGAATTCGGTCTTGCGCCGTTTTTCTTCCGGATCGGTTTCGCGGTCCGGATGCAGAGCGCCGACGAGCTTGCGATAAACCTCGCGAATCGACTGGCTGATCTGTTTTTCCTCTTCCGCCTGTTGTGCTTCCCGTTCGAGTTGTTTGGCGGTTTTCTTGCGCTTGGCGCGTTTTGCTTGGCGCTCTTCCTCGCGCGCCAGGAATCGTTCGGCGATGTGTTCAGCGGCGTTTTCCGCCGAGCCGAGGTCTACGCTGTCGAGATCCATTCCGAAGATGCTTTCCAGCATCATTCTCGCGCCTTCCTGTTCTGCGGCTCGCTGCGCGGCTTGTTCCTCGTCGAAGTCGGATTGACTGTATTTTGCGTACAGCGCTTTGCATTCTGCGTCGTCCCTCCACTCCAGAATTTCCTCGACTAAGTTCAGGATGATTACGCCAAGCTTCTTCTTTTCGGTTTTCGTGATTCCCTTCAAATCATGCGCTTCGTCGAGCGCGCGAACCGTTTCGAGCGTGCGCTCGATTTTTTGCTCCTGCAATGGGAGCAGATCTTTTGTGTAGCGTTGTTTGAATGCGGGGATTGCGGTTTCCCATTCGGCGATCAGATTTCGCTTGACCTCAATCTTTTTGAGCAGATTGTTGAACGCTTTTTGATCCTTGCTCAGAAGGGCCGGCGTTTCGGCTACGATGTGGGCGGTCGGCAGGCGGCTTTTGACGGATGGGCGTTCCTGGCGCGCAGGAGCAGGCTCGCCAGGGAAAAGTGATGCTTGGGGATCGTTGGATGATTTCGATTTCATGGGCAGCTTCGGTTTTGCGCGGAATCGGAAAATCCGAATTATCGTCGAAGCGTGCTTGATCGCATCGGAATTGGAACAATTCTCCCTGCGCTGGATTTCTTGAAGGCGGGCGAAAGGCGCCCACAGACGGCCCGATGAAGCGTCAGCCGCTCCTGCAGTGGCCAGCCTGCGGTGACCATTCCAACTTAGAAAATAGTTGACGTCACTTCAGCGCGTAAAACCCCGCCTGCAAATAAGAAGTCCAGAGGATTTCCACGGCGGAGAAGCCGGTTTCGTTCAGCAGGCGAAGATGTTCGAGGATTGAAATCGGGAAAAATTCATGATCGAAACGAGCCATGTGCTGGCTGGCTTCGGCGGCGGTTTTGCCGCAGCGGATTTGACAGTCTTGCCAACGCTTCAACGCAAGGGGCAAGGTTTTTTCCGAAAGGGGGCGGATGTTTTCAAAAACGATGAAGACACCCCCGGGGCGCAGCATTCTGAAGCAGTTTCCGACGGCTTTTTTCCTCTCCGCCTGATCGAGGTAATGGTGGCATTGAATGGCGCTGATGACGTCGAAAGCATCATCGGCGTATTGCAGGCTTTGTGAATCGGAGAGCGTGAAACTTGGGCCCTCGCCCGCTTTTCCTCGCGCGATTTCGAGCATTTTCCGCGCAGGGTCCGCCAGAGTGAATTCGGTTTCGGGAAACTGTTTTTTTGCGTGGAGATGGATGTTTCCGGTTCCGCAGCCGGTGTCGAGCCATTTTCGCGGCGATTCGCCGATGGAACGGACGACATCGATGGCTTGCTCGTAAAAGGTATCGTAAAAAGGAATGGTCTCAAGTCTTTTTACATCGAATTCCGCTGCCGGATGGGCGGTGGTGTTGTTATGCAATGTCAAATCTCCCGAGTTTGCCGATTGTTATGGCCTTGAATTGCAAGAATTGTGGTGGAGGGTTGCCAAAGCGTCGACGCCGTTTCTGTCCATGATTTTCACAGACCCGTCGTTGCAGGCTAGATTGGTTTGCAGAGTCGCAGCAGTTGCGCGGGATTGGGTGATTTGAGCCGCCTGGGCCGCATTGCAGGGTCAACTCGATGGGTTTCGGGTTTTTCGCCAAGGCTCCTCAACCCAACCGCGTTTGTTTCGCCGCCAAGTACTCCCTTTCCGTCTCCTGCACCAAATCCGCAGCAGAGACCCCCAGCGCTTGTCCCAACCCGATCAATGTCGTTATGGTCGGCTGCCTGACGCCACGTTCAAGGCGCGATACGAACGTCCGGTCAATATCTGCGCGATAGGCAAGCTCTTCCTGAGAAATGTTCCGATCCGATCGATATCGTCGTAGAACTTCCCCAAAAATCTGACCGATGTCTGTGATTCCCGTACTCGCCATAGGCTATGAGCATGGTTTTCGTGTAGCCTATAGTCCACGGCCTATAGGCACGTACGCTCATGCGTGGATGGGCTGAGCACAGCGAAACGCATCGCCTTTTGGCAACGATGATTCTTGCGGAAGGATTCGGATCGGGATGACTGCAAATATGGCGAAAGACGCTGATCGAAGAAATTGGGAAATGATGGGTTTCGCTATGCTAAATCCGTCCGTGCTGGGTTTTAGAATGGCGAAATTGAAAATTGGCGATATTGTTGAGATCGAGACAGGGAAAGGCTTGAGCTATGCGCAATACACCCACTGGCATAAGCAATATGGGGCATTGCTGCGTGTATTCGGCAATTTCTACGACATTCGTCCCGGTGATTTTGATGAGCTTGTAAAAAGCAAGCCGAAATTCATGTGCTTCTTCCCTTTGGGCGCGGCGGTAAATGAAGGCGTTGTTTCAATAGTCGATAATGTCGCATTGCCATCGGAGGCACAAAAATTTCCAACATTTCGTGCAGGTGTTATTGACTCTGCCACTCGCAAAGTGGGCGTTTGGCGGCTGTGGGATGGAGAAAAGGAATGGCGGGTTGGGAGACTGACTGCGGAGCAAAGGAGATTGTCGATCCGTGGGGTATGGAACGATATCCTGCTAATTGAACGTATTGAATCTGAATGGACGCCAGAGACAGACCCGACGTAGCCCGAGTTTTGCTCAACGAGGTCAGAACCGTCTGACCAAAACCAAATCAGAACAACTCCCCCTGCGCCGGATTCTTTGAAGGTGGGCGAAAAGCGTTTGTATTCAACCCGCGCTCTTCCCGATTGAGCCCAAGCCTTGCACAAGCTTTGCGCAAGCGCTGCGAATAAAGCTCCGCGAATACGCCTTTGCCGCGCATGCGGGCGCCGAATTGGGCGTCGTAGTCTTTTCCGCCGCGCATCTGGCGCAGCACGCTCATCACATGCGCGGCGCGTTCGGGGTAATGACGCCGCAGCCAGTCGGGGAACAGCTCGGCGAGTTCGTAGGGCAGGCGCAGCAGCACATAGCCCGCGGTTTTGGCGCCAGCAGCGGCGGCGGCTTCGAGCACGGCTTCCATTTCATGATCGTTGAGCGCGGGGATCAAGGGGGCGAATAGAACGCCGACAGGCACGCCGGCTTCGTGCAGGGTTCGTACGGCTGCGAGGCGGCGTTCGGGGGCGGCGGCGCGCGGTTCCAGGGTGCGGGAGAGTTTGCGGTCGAGCGTGGTGACCGAGAGCATGACGTGCACGAGATCGTCGCGTGCCATGTCGGCGAGCAGGTCGATATCGCGTTCGATCAGCGCGCTTTTGGTGACGATGCTGACCGGGTGACGACATTCGCGCAGGACTTCGAGCAGACGCCGCGTCAGCCCGAGTTTGCGCTCGATCGGCTGCCAGCCGTCGGTGCTGATGCCGAGCGCGATCGGCGCGCAGCGGTAGCTGGGGCGGGCGAGTTCTTCGCGCAGCCGTTCGGGGGCGTCGGGCTTCCAGGCGATCTTGGTTTCGAAGTCGAGGCCGGGCGAGAGGCCGAGGTAGCTGTGCGTCGGCCGCGCGAAGCAGTATGCGCAGCCATGTTCGCAGCCACGGTAGGGGTTGACCGATTGCGCGAGGGGGATGTCGGGCGATTTGTTGATGACGATGACGCTGCGCGCGGTGTCGAGGATCAATTCGGTGGGCTGGGCGGGCGGTGTTTCCTCGGGTATCCATCCGTCGTGAAAGGCTTCGCGTCGCAGCGCTTCAAAGCGGCCGTCGGGGCGCGTCGCGGCGCCGCGTCCGCGTGCTTGCGTGGGATTGGGGTTTGGCGTTTTGAGCATGCTGTTTTGCCGTGGTTTTGATTAATGCTTGGGCTACAATTGTTTCCTTTTACGCTGAAAGCTGCGCTGATCGTTGCAGTGTCTGCCTGTGCCGGAATCAAAAATCATGAACGCTTTAACCCGTTTGCATATCGACGATGTGCGTATTCGCGAAATCAAGGAACTGCTGCCGCCGGCGCATATATTGCGTGAGTTTCCGGCCACGCCACAGGCGGCGCAGACGACTTACGATGCGCGTTCCGGCATGCACCGGATTTTGCACGGCCAGGATGATCGCTTGCTCGTCGTCATCGGTCCGTGCTCGATTCACGATACCGAAGCCGCGCTGGATTATGCGCGCAGACTTAAGGTCGAGGCGGATCGTTGGCGCGACGATTTGCTTGTGGTGATGCGCGTGTATTTCGAGAAGCCGCGCACGACCGTGGGTTGGAAAGGTTTAATCAACGATCCGAAGCTCGACGGCAGTTTCCGGATCAATGACGGTTTGCGCATCGCGCGCGAACTGCTGTGGCAGATCAACGAGATGGGGCTGCCATGCGCGACCGAGTTTCTCGACATGATTACGCCGCAATATATCGGGGATCTGATTTCCTGGGGAGCGATCGGGGCGCGCACGACCGAGTCACAGGTGCACCGCGAATTGGCTTCGGGGCTTTCCTGTCCGGTCGGCTTCAAGAACGGGACCGATGGCAATGTGAAGATCGCGATCGATGCGATCAAGGCGGCGGCGAGCCCGCATCATTTCCTTTCGGTGACGAAAGCGGGTCATTCGGCGATCGTGTCGACGGGCGGGAATGAGGATTGCCACGTTATTCTGCGCGGCGGCAAGCAACCCAATTACGATGCGGCGAGCGTCGCGGCGGCTTGCAAGGAATTGTCAGCGGCGCATATCGCGACGCGTTTGATGATCGATTGTTCGCATGCGAACACGAGCAAGAAATTCGAACGCCAGCTTGAGGTGGCAAAGGATGTCGCGGGCCAACTCATGGCGGGCGAGGAGCGGGTGATGGGCGTGATGGTCGAATCGCACCTCAAGGAAGGCCGGCAGGATCTTGTGCCGGGTCAGCCGCTCGAATACGGCCAGAGCATCACCGACCCATGTATCGGCTGGGAGGATAGCGTTGCGCTGATGGATATGCTGGCCGAGGCGGTGCGTCAGCGCCGCGTGGCGCGTGCGGCGGAGTAGGTTTTTGCCCCTCTGACCAGCGAAAAGCCCGTATCGCGAGATACGGGCTTTGTTTTGACGCAGAGTGGATGGCTTATGTCAGGGATGGCGGAATTACGGCTTTAAGCACGGTTTCGGTCGTGCCGTCTTCATAGCTGCGGTGGCTGAACCACCACAGCGCGCCTTTCTTGATCATGAGCGGCGCATCTGCGTCGAGCAGGTCCGCGGCGATATTGCCCAGCGTCGGCTGGTGGCCGACGATAAGTACGGCGCCGCCTGCGTCGGGCCAGCCGATTGCGCTCAGCAGACGTTCTTCGGAGGTATCGGTGCCGATTTCGTGCATCACTTCATAATCGCGGCAGAAGGGGGCGACCGTTTCCAGGGTGCGTTCGGTTGGGCTGACGGCGATCCGCAGATTTTCCGGCGCCCGGCTGCGCAGCCAATCGGCCATGCGTTTGGCTTGCTGCTGCCCGCGCGAAGTGAGGTGACGGCTTGCGTCGGGGTAGTCATCCTCAGCTTCCGCGTGACGCCACAAAAGTAAATCCATCTGCTGTTTCTTCATCTTTCAGCCTGCTTCCAGGGGGGCGTTGCGTTCCATAGTAGTTCGCGCGCGTGTTGGATTGCGCGTTGTTGTAGTTGTGCGATGCGCGGCGCGTGCCAGTCCGCGGTATAGGCGCGCGCCGCGCCGAGACCAGCGTCGTCTTGTGCGATTTCCGCGAGCAGCCGATCGCCCATCGCCGCGTCGTTGATTTCGCCCAGCTCGTCCTGAAGCGCGGCGAGCGATTTCGCATAAACCGAAATGGCCTGTTCTGGCCACAGCGGCGCGAAGAATTCCAGGCCGTAGCGCAGGCGTTTGAGCACGATGCGCAAATGGTGCAATTTGGCGGTCCGGCCATTTTCGGCGGCTTGCGCGCATTGGCGGGCTTGGCGTCGAGTGCGGCGTAGCGCGTGGCGCGCGAGTTTTTCGATCGGTTTGCCACCTTCTTGTGCCGGCAATGCATGCAGGAAAGCCGCGAGTTCAAGCATCGCGCAGCCGCGTCGGCGATGCGCGATGGCCTGGCGCGCGGCGTCGCGTGCGCGTGCGACGAGTTGCGCAAGGCGGTGGAAATCCTGACTGACTGGCTCCTGCGCCAAAATCGGCGTAAGCAGGCTGCGATGCACGACGTCGGCATCGCGCACGCTGCCGAGTTCGGCGGCAAACGCGCCGGTGCGCGCGCGCCAGGTTTTGGCATCTTCGGGCAACACCTTGGCAAACAGCGTGAAAGCGCTGCGCAAGCGGCGCAATGCGATGCGCGCCTGGTGCAGAAATTCGCTGTTGTGCGCCACGTGCAGATACGCGTCGTTGGCCTGCCACATTGCCAGTGCGTCGAAACCGATGGCGCAGAAGGCTTCGCGCGCGCGCATGCCGGGTTTGACCGAGGAGGCGCCTGCGCGCTGCGGCTGAGCTGTCTGGTTACGGAACAGGGCGTAACCGCGCTGCGCCTTGCTGATGTCTTCCGGCGCCAGCGGCAGATCGTGCGCGAGCGCGATCGCGACCTCGAACAGATCGGCCGGCGTGCCGCTTTCAAGCTCCAGCTCAAGTTCGCACAGCGGCATGCTGCGGCCCGCGGCTTCGATGCCACCGTGGTCGAGCATGATGAGAATGCTTGCTTCGGGACGCGGGCGCACGCGCAGCGTCTGGCGTTCGAAGCGCGTCGAGAAAACGGGCGTGAAATGCTCGCGCAGAGATTCGAGGCGTTCGCGCACGGCCGCGATCTCGATGCGCGAAAAATCGAAGCGCTTGCCTCTGTAGGGTTGCTCCCATTCCGGCCGGCTCGACAGGCCGCCGAGCGAGCTGGCCGCGCATTTCACGGTTTGCAAAGTGCGTTTGCCGATGCGCCGCAGACGCAGCCCGATCCGTTCGCGCCGCAGCGCCAGTTCCGGCGTATCGAAATAGGTGTTGTCGAGCAGGGTCCGTGGCGCAACCGTTTCGGCGGCGGCCAAAATGGGATGCGCCCGCGCGGCCTCAAGGGCGTCGGCGGACAGCGTTAGCTTCAATTCGATTTCGGTACTCATGGGCGCGAGGTCCAGAGTTGGTGTAGTGGTGAGAGGCCGCAAAACGCTTCAGGCGGCATCCCAACGGCCCGATTTGCCACCGTCTTTGTGGACGACGTGGATGGCGTCGATGCGCATGCCGCGATCGCTGGCTTTGCACATGTCGTAAATCGTCAGCAAGGCAACGCTTGCGGCAGTAAGCGCTTCCATTTCGACGCCGGTGCGGCCGACGGTTTCCGCGCTGACTTCCACGTCGATCGCACTGGCCGCTTCGTCAATCGTGAATTCGACCGCCACGCGCGTGAGCGGAATCGGGTGACACAGCGGAATCAGCTCAGCGGTGCGTTTGGAGGCTTGGATCGCGGCGACCCGAGCAATCCCGAGCACATCGCCTTTTTTTGCACTGCCAGCGCGAATCAAGGCCAGTGTGGCCGGGTGCATCGTGATGCGTCCGCGCGTGCGGGCAATCCGGTGCGTTTCGGATTTCGCGGCGATATCGACCATGTGGGCCTGGCCGTGGGGGTCGAAATGCGTTAGCGGTGAGCTCATTGGATATGTAACGGGTAGTTGCAAAAAGGAGCCGGATCGAAACTCGACCACAGTTATCATACTGCGATGAAAAAGCGACTGACTGCGACGTTATTTGCGCTGATTTTGTCCTTGCGCGCATTCGCTGATGGGATCCCCGATCTTGGCGATGCCGCGACCGCGGATATCTCGCCCCAGCTCGAACGCTCGGTCGGCGAAGCGATCGTGCGCGAAATTCGCTTCAACGACCCGGACAATCTTGACGATCCCGAAATTGAGGATTATCTCACGCGTCTCGGCAACCGTCTCGTGGCCGCCAGTCAGGCACCGAGCATGAATTTCCGCTTTTTCGCGTTGAAGGATAAATCGATCAACGCGGCCTCGATGCTCGGTGGCGTGCTGGTTTTCAATACTGGCTTGATCACGGCGGCGCAGAGTGAATCGGAACTGGCCGCGGTGATGGCGCACGAAATCTCGCACACCCAGCAGCGGCACCAGGCGCGGATGATCGCGCAGCAGCAGAATCTCGGTTACATGGTGCTCGCCTCGTTACTGGTTGCAGTCCTCGCTGCGCGTTCGAGCGGCGATGCGGCGGGTGCCGCGGCGGCCACCGGCCAAGCTGCGGCGGCTTCGGCGCAACTGGCCTATTCGCGCGATTTCGAACGCGAGGCGGACCGGATCGGTTTGCACGTGCTCAATGCCGCGGGTTTCGATGTGCGTGGCATGGTGAGCTTTTTCGAGCGCCTGGATCGTCAGACTCGCCTGTTCGACAGCAACGCATTCGCCTATTTGCGCACCCACCCGCTGACGACGGAACGCATCAGCGATATCGCGAATCGGGTGCAGCAAATGCCTTACCGGCAGGTCGTCGATTCACTCGATTTCACGCTCGTCAAAGCCAAGGTTGAAGAACTCGACAACCTGCCTTCTGAAACGCTCTCCCGCTTAGCGGGGCCGCCGCCCGAACGCCCGCAGGCCGCGGCGGCGTACTGGTATTCGCGCACACGCGCGCACTTGCGCAACAAGGATGTGAAGGCCGCGCAACAAGACTACGCTGAACTGCGCAAACTCAAATTGCAGAGTTCGATGATCGATTTGCTCGGCGTGGATGTGCGCCGCGCGGCGGGCGACAACGCTGGCGCGCTGGCGTTGTTCGACGAGGCACGCAAGCGTTTTCCGCAAAGCCGCGCCTTGCTGTATGGCCAGCTCGATACCTTGATTGCGGCCAACCGTGCCGCCGACGCCAGCCGCCTTGCGGCCGAATACAGCCGTTACGATCCGAGCGATGACCGGCTGTTTTCCTTCCTGGCGCAAGCCTCCGCGCTGCAGGGCAAGCGCCTCGCGCAGCACCGTGCGCAGGCCGAGGTGTATTACTTGCAAGGTTCTCTGCCCGCCGCGATCGAACAATTGAACCTTGGTTTGCGTTCCGGCGATGGCGACTTTTACGAGAAGTCCCAAGCCGAGGCGCGGCTGGCTCAGTTCCGCGCGCAAAGGCAGCAACAACTGAAGGACAAAGAGGGGAAGCGCTAAAATCGGCGCTCTTTCCTTGCAATGAATCATGCGGCGACAATGAATTTCAACCGAGAACTCGATGTGCGCGGACTTCATTGCCCGCTGCCTATCCTGCGCGCCAAGAAGGCGCTTGCCGAAATGGACGCCGGCCATGTGCTCAAGGTCGTGGCGACCGATCCCGGCTCGGTGCGCGATTTCCAGGCGTTCTGCAAACAGACGGGGCATGAACTTGTTTCCAACACGGCGACGGACGCGCGGGAATTCGAGTTCGTGATCCGTCATCGTTGATTCTGGTTTTAACGTTCCGTGCTGATGCGAAAAGCACGGCTTGAGAACTCTCTGGCAAACTGCGCGGTCATAATCCGCGTCTGCCTTCTCTTCCCACAGGAGTCGTGATGCGTTTGAGTTCCACTGCCGCATTGTGCGGATTGCTTGCCGCCTTACTCTCGCCCCCCGTGTTCGCCGATCAGGCTCAAGCGGCCCCGACCGCCTTGCCGGCAGGCGTGGAAAAGCTCAGCACCGTCGAGGGGCTGACCGAATACCGGCTGGCCAATGGCCTGCGCGTGCTGCTCGCGCCCGATGCGAGCAAGCCGACGACAACGGTCAACATCACCTACCTCGTCGGCTCGCGTCATGAAAACTATGGCGAAACCGGCATGGCGCATTTGCTCGAACACTTGGTGTTCAAAGGCACGCCGAGCCTGCCCGACGGCAAGCTCGTGGCCGAACTCAAACGGCGCGGCATGAACTTCAACGGCAGCACCTGGTACGACCGCACGAACTATCACGAAACCTTCGCCGCGTCCGACGAAAACCTCGACTGGGCCTTGCAGATGGAGGCCGACCGCATGGTCAATTCCTTCATCGCCAGGAAGGATCTCGACTCTGAAATGACGGTCGTGCGCAACGAGATGGAATCGGGCGAAAATGATCCGGGCCGTATCCTGTGGGAAAGAATGACGGCCGTGGCTTACCAGTGGCATAACTACGGCAAATCGACGATCGGCGCGCGTTCCGATGTCGAAAACGTCAGAATCGAGCGCTTGCAGGCGTTCTATAGGAAGTTTTATCAGCCCGACAACTCCGTGCTCACCGTCACTGGCAAGTTCGACGAAGCCGGAACCCTGCGAAAAATCGCGGCCGATTTCGGCGCGATCGCCAAGCCGACGCGCGTGATCGAGCCGACCTATACCGTCGAACCGGTGCAGGACGGGCCGCGCGAAGTCGATCTCCAGCGTGTCGGCGACAGCCAGCAGGTCGCAACGCTCTACCACACCGCGCCGGGCGCGCACCCGGATATGGCGGCGCTCAAAGTGCTCGGCTACGCCTTGGCCGATACGCCGACGGGCCGGCTCTACAAACGTCTTGTCGAAGGCCACAAGGCGGCGAGCGTGGATGTATTCCCGGCCGAGCTGACCGAGCCCGGTTACATGATGTTTTTTGCCCAGCTCGACAAAAAGCAATCGCGTGAGGCGGCGAGAAAAATTCTTGTCGATGAAGTCGAAAATTTCAAGAAAACGCCAATCAGCGAGGCCGAACTGAAGCGCGCCAAGATCGCGTTTGAGAATTCGTTCGACAAAACCATCGCCGATCCCGCGCGCTTTGGGGTTTCCCTGTCCGAAGCGATCGCGCTCGGCGACTGGCGTTTGTTCTTCATCGACCGCGACCGTATCGAAGCGGTGACGGTCGCCGACGTGCAGCGCGTGGCGCAGACATACTTCAAGGAATCCAACCGCACGACGGGCCAGTTCGTTCCGACCGAAAAACCCGATCGCGCCATCATGCCGCCGATGAAACCGGTAGCCGAAATGGTGGCCGGTTATACGGGCAGGAAAGCGCTCGATGCCGGAGAGAGTTTCGACCCCTCGCCGGAGAATATCGAAAAGCGCACCCAGCGTTCGGAATTGCCCAACGGCATGAAGCTCGCGCTGCTGCAGAAGAAAACGCGCGGCGAAACCGTCAATGGCAGCTTCGTCCTGCGCATGGGCAATGCCAATACCCTCTTTGGCCAGAAAACGCTCGGCGGATTCACGGCCGCGATGCTCCAGCGCGGCGCGGCGGGCATGAACCGCCAGCAGATCGCCGATGCGCTCGACGCATTGAAGGCGAGCTTGGCGATTGCCTCCGCGGATGGCAATGCCGTTGCGGTCAGCTTTGAAACGCGGCGCGACAAGTTGCCGGAATTCCTTAAGCTCATGCACGACATTCTGCGCGCGCCGAGCTTCCCGGCCAGCGAACTTGAATTGCTGCGGACCGAAACGCTGACCAGCCTCGAAGACGGCCGCCGCGAACCGCAGCAGCTCGCCACGCGCGCGCTGTCCCGCCACGATAATCCGTGGCCGAAGGGCGATGTGCGCTATGCGCCGACGCTCGATGAAGAAATCGCCGATGTCAAAGCAGTCAAGGCGCAGCAGCTCGCCGCGTTCCACAAACGCTTCTACGGGGCCAACCATGCCCAACTCGCGCTCGTCGGCGATTTCGATGCGGCCGCAGTGCAAGCCCAGCTCAAACAGCTTTTCGGCGATTGGAAAAGCGGCGAAACCTTCGAGCGCGTCGCCGACCCGTTCCGCCCGACCAAACCCGAAACGCTCAAGCTCGAAACACCGGATAAAGCCAATGCCTTCTTCGTCGGAGGAACCGCGGTTCCGTTGCGCGACGATGCGGTCGATTGGCCCGCGCTCGTGCTCGGCAACCGGATTCTCGGCGGCGGTGGTCTGAAGAGCCGGATCGCCGACCGCCTGCGGCAAAAGGAAGGCATCAGTTACGGCGCAGGAACGTCGCTGCGCGGTAATTCATACGAATCGAACGCCACCTTGATCTTTTATGCGATCTACGCGCCGCAGAATCTCGCGCGCGTGCAGACGGGCGTGAGCGAAGAACTGACCCGCTTGTTGCGCGATGGCGTTGAGGATGCGGAACTCGCCGCGGCGAAAACCGGCCTGCTCCAGGAAATTCAAATGAGCCGCACCCAGGACGGGGCGCTCGCCGGCCTGCTTGCGAAGCAGCTTTTCATCGGCCGCGATATGGGCTTCGAGACCGCTCGTGAGCGCGGCATCGGCGAGGCCAGCGTCGCACAGGTCAATGCCGCCTTGCGCAAGTATGTCGATGCGAACAAGCTTGTGAATGTATTCGCCGGAAGTTTTTCCGCAGCGCCTGCAACGCCGGCGGGCGCGGCGCAGTAATACCTTGGCTCAGAATGGCGCGGCGCAGCGCCATTCGAGCCAATGGTTGCTCTCGGCGGGATGTGCGAGAGCCAGAAAGCTTGCGTGCAGCATCAGGCGCGGCGTGCGGGTGCGGCCGGTGTCGCTGGCGTAAAGCTCGTCGCCTAGAATCGGGTGGCCGAGCGCTTGCATATGCACGCGCAGTTGATGCGAACGGCCGGTGATCGGTTCGAGTTCAACGCGCGTCCAATCGTTTTCCGCATCGTATTCGAGGACGCGCCAGTGTGTCGTCGAGGGTTTGCCGCTGGCGTGGTCGACGATCTGGCGTGGCCGGTTGGGCCAGTCGCAAATCAGCGGTAAATCGACCGTGCCGCTTTCCGCTTCGAGCCTGCCCTCCAGCAATGCCACATAGCGTTTCGTGACCTTGCGCTTGAGAAAGGCTTGGCTCAGGCGGCGATGGATTTCAGGGCTGCGCGCCATGATGAGCAGGCCGGATGTCGCCATGTCGAGCCGGTGCACGATCAAGGCGTCGGGATAAACCGCTTGAACCCGCGCCGCCAGGCAATCGACTTTGTCCGCGCCACGGCCCGGAACCGAGAGCAGGCCGCTCGGCTTGTCGAGCACGATCAGCGAATCGTCGATATACAGCGGCGCGATCGGGCCGGCGGCGGGCGGGCGATAGGGAAGGGGCTGGGTCATTCGGTTTGCGGCTGATGCGGGTTGGCCGCGAGATCTTCGCGTGTGATCGGGTTTCCAGGCGGGCAGAGTTTGAGCGCGATCCGCGAAAGCGCGCGGTAGGCTTCACTGATGTTGCGATCCAATTCGCTTGTGGCGGCGATTTCAGCGAGCACGATGTCGCGGTCCCCACGGCGCACCGGGCCGGTCAATGCCTCCCGGGTATTCGTATTGCCGATGTTGGCAAGCGTTGCGCCAATCAAGGGCTGCAATGCTGACCAGGCGTTATTGCGCGGGAGCCCGGCGGCTTCCATGCAGGCGAGCGCCGCTTCCATCAGGGCGACGAGATGGTTGCAGGCAAGCACGGCTCCCGCGTGGTAGAGCAGTTTGCGCGCTGGGTCGATTTGCATGCGGATTGCGCCAATTGCGTCGAAGTGCGGGGCGAGCGCGGCCAGCGCGCCGGCACCGCCTTCGCAGCCGCACACGGTGCCCGCAAAGTGATTCGCCGCATCCTCTGGCCGCGCGAAGGTTTTGATCGGGTGAATACTCGCGATTTGCGCGCCTTGCGCGCGCAATGGTGCGAGCCGCTCGCTCGGCAAGGCGCCACTGCAATGAAATACGACGTCGCCTTGGCGCAGTATTCCGCTCGCCGCAAGCGCCGTGACGCTGTCATCGATGCAATCGTCGGGTGTCGCGATGAGCGTGAAGGCCGCCGGGGCGAGATTCGCCCAGTCGACGATTTGGCCAGCGCCGATGAAATCAACAGCGGCTTCGGCATTGGCGCGGCTGCGTCCCACGATGCCGCCGATTTCGAGCGTTTGCGCGTCGCGCCATAGCCGGGCCAGCGTGCGGCCAAGCCGGCCGGGGCCAATGAGATTCAGATAGGGGCGGGATGTGGTCGAAGCGGGCATGGCAGTCGTTTAAGCCGATGGTGTTTCGAGCACGCGCGCAAGTTGGCTATCGAGGTTCGCATGCGGCGGCAGGCTGATATGGAAGCAGTCGCCGAGCGCGTTTTTCAGCTCGCCGAGGGAGCTGAGTCTGTGCCGCTGCGTTGCGCCGCGCAGAGGATGGATCGCAAAATCCGCGTTGCGCAGGGTATAGCGGCAATTGGGTTCGGTGCGAGCGACGGTCAGGCCGGTCACGAAGCGGGAAGCGGGGTGAGTCGAGACATACCAGTTGCTGAGTTCGTAGTCCGGCATTAAGGGTTCGTGCAGGTCGAAGGAATAGACCGGCACCCAATGCTCCCGGATCTGCGTTTCGAGTGTGTAATGAGTACCTGTCTGGTTCAAGCGAAAATCTTCATGTGGGGTACTTTGTGTGACATCGGGTTCGAGCCGCAGCGGGCCGGTTAATACTTGTCCGCCGAAACCGACATCGGCGATCCAGTCCGTACCGTCGATTTCGATGCGCAGCAGCATGTGCGTCATGGGCATCGTCACATTATTGGGGACATTCCAGCGCACGCGGGCGGCAAGACCTTTTACGCGATAGCCCAATGTTTCCAGCATCTTTTTGAGCAGCAGATTGTGCTCATAGCAATAGCCACCTCTTTGCGTATCGATGAGTTTTTTCTGGAGCGAGGGCATGTCGAGTTTTGCCGGCAGCCCGCACAACGGATCGAGATTTTCGAAGGGGATGTGTTCGGGGTGCAGGCGATGAATGGCGCGGAGCGTTTCGAGCGTTGGCTTTGCATCGCTGTCGTAGCCGATGCGCTTGAAGTAGGCGTAGAGTTCAGGGCTGCTCATGGATGCCGTGAGTCGTGTTACGAGACACGGAATCCTACTTCTAAATTCAATTTGGGCCTGCAATCTTCCCGATGAGCTATCTTGCAGTGCGTTACCTGCATATCACTTGCGTCGTATTGACAGTCAGCCTGTTCATCATCCGCGGCGGCTTGCAGTTTGCGGGTGCTCCTTGGCGTGACAGCCGTTTTCTGCGCATCGCCCCGCATTCCGTCGATAGCGTGCTGCTACTTGCCGCGATTACTCTGGCTGTGATGAGCGGCCAATATCCTTTCCAGCAGAGTTGGCTGACCGCCAAGCTTTTCGGCCTGCTTGCTTATATCGGACTCGGCCACGAGGCCCTTGCCCGGCAGCACAGCCCGATGCGGCGCGTGGGGAGCTTTGTTGGTGCGTTGATCGCTGTTAGCTACATCATTGGCACGGCGATCACGCGTTCGCCGACATGGGGATTTTTATAGATCCTGGTTTTGCAGCATCTGTTCGATAAGCGGGAAAAGAGTTCGCTCTTCGAAACGCACATGTTCGGCGAGCAATGCGCCGAAAGGTTTGAGCGCGTTTGCGCCCGCGTTTTGCAGCGCTTGCGTGAGCGACTTCAAATGCTCGTGCTCCGCGAGCGTGCGGCGGACTTCGGCGGCGTGTTTCCCGCGCGCCTGGACCAGAATGCCGCGCTCTTCTTCGGCGAAATGTTCGCTCAGCGCGGGGACGAGTTGCGCGAGTATTTTTTCCTGCAATGCCGTGGCCTCTTGCGTTCCTTCCGGGCACTGAGCAATTCGGCGCGCGAATACGAGCGCCTGGTGATGATCGCGCGATAGGCCGATCAGAACTTCAGAGCGTTTCATCGGGAGACCTTTCCTCGAACGATGCTGCCTGCGACAAATAGAATGAACACGCCAAGCGCGGCCGTATTGCTTAACGCGGCTATGCCGCGTAGTGGAATATTTTCGCTGAGCGTAGCAATGACGCGCGCCGCTACACTCAGGTGCAATAGCACAAGCGGCAGGTAGGCGATTGGATGCCAGGGAAAGCGGATGCGCGCGATTGCGGGCAGGATGATCGGCGCATGTCCGAAAACCATCGAGAAGACAAAACCGAGCGTAAGCGCATGCAGCGCCGCGTCGCGCCAGGCGCTGCCCGGTACAAAGCCGCCCAGCGCGCCGAATGAGCCCGCGACGCCAAGCCAGATGTAGCCCGAGAGCAGGCCCAGCGCGATGTAACGCGTGAGGCCCGGACGTTGCAGCGTGCGGCGCGCGATGTCATAACGTTGCAGCCAAAAAGCCAGGCCAAATAAACCCAAGCCGAAGAGGATCGAGCCGGTTTGTGCGTTGGCGAGCGAAACCGCCGCTGCGCATACAACGAGCGCCGCAAGCATGGCGAATACGCGGCGTGCTATGAGCGGTGTCACGAGTAGGCGCGAAAGTTCAAGGCGTTCGCCCGCAATCGTCAGCACCAGAAAGGCGATCCAGGGCAGGCTCGAATAAGTCGGAACCTGGCTATATAGCCAGGCCAGACTGCCGATTAGCCAGCAGGCCGCGCCGACCGTCAGCGTTGCGAGGTGGGCGACGCGCTGTTGCAGCCAAAGCCTGCCCGTGACGAAGGTAAGCAGCAGCGCGGCAAAACTGGCCAGCGCGGCGGCTGCGGCGTATTGGCCGAAGAGAATGGCAATGACGCCCAGACCGGAGCCCAGTGGCACGAGATAGGCAGAGCGCTTTGCGACGGCGACGGCACGCTCGATTCCGATCAAGGTGCCGAAAAGGCCGCCGATCATCAGCGGCCCATGCAAGGTGACGAGCGTAAGCGAGAATGCAGGCGTCGGCAGCCCAAGCCGCCCCAGGCCGGCCAGCACGCCGCAGAAGAGCGCCAAGATCGCCGGTACGACCAGCAGCAGACGCAGTGGAATTCCGGGAGTTGTCGCGGCCATGAAGAGCGTTATTCAACCCCCAACCAGCGGCGCGCGTCGGGGCTCATACGCTCGGGGGACCAGGGCGGCTCCCACACGAGTGAAACCTCCAGCGCGGTGCTCGCGGGCAGGATCGCGCGCAATTTATCTTCCACGTCGTCGACGATCAGTTCGCCCATCGGGCAGGCGGGAGAGGTCATGGTCAGGTCGATCTCGACGTGTTGCTCGCTTATATCAAGACGATAAACGAGTCCCAGGTCGATAATATTGATGCCGAGCTCGGGGTCGATAACCTGTTTAAGCGCAAGACGTAAGGTTTCTGTATCCATCATGATGATAAGCTGCTTTTTGAATGCATCTTTAAATCTATCCTAGCTGCCCGGCGAAAACAACATAACCGCGCATCTGCTTTATGAGACTGACCAGCTTTACTGATTACACGTTGCGCGTGCTGATGTACTTGGCACTTGATACGGAGCGGCTAGCCACGATTCAGGAAATCGCCGGAGCCTATGGCATTTCGGAAAATCATTTGATGAAGGTCGTGCATCACCTGGCGAAAACCGGGCTGGTGGAGTCCATCCGCGGCAAAGGCGGCGGCATCCGCTTGGCTTTGCCCGCGAGCGAGATCAAGGTGGGGCGTGTTGTACGCGAGGCGGAAGGCGATACGCCGATCGTCGAATGCTTTTCCGACGACGATCATTGCAAGCTGACGCACTGCTGCAAGCTGACGGGTGTTCTGGACAAGGCGTTCAAAGCGCTTTATGAGTCACTCGACTCCTGTACCTTGGCGGACCTCGTCGCCAAACCTCAGCCGATGATCCAGCTATTGCGCGCCGGGTGAGCCGGCGGGCCGGCGCGCCTCAAAAATCCGGAGCCCGCGTGTTTCGACTCTTCGAAAAGTTTGTCGACCCTTATCCCGAAGCGCTTCCATCACTACCGCCCAGGCATTTCCTGGGCTTCCTGTGGGCGGCCACCTTTGGCCTGCGCCGCTATATTTTGGCGATGACAATGCTGACCGCCGTGATCGGCGCGTTCGAAGCCCTGCTTTTCAGCCTCATGGGGCGCATTGTCGATTGGCTGGCGCATGTGGCGCCGGCTCGCCTGTGGGCGGAGCAGGGCCGCAGCCTGCTGATGCTGGCGGGTATCCTGTTCGGCAGCACGCTGCTCGTCGGGATTCAGACGATGATCAAGCATCAGGCGCTTGCGGCCAATTTTCCGATGCGGCTGCGCTGGAATTTCCACCGTCTCATGCTGGGGCAGAGCATGAGCTTTTACCAAGACGAATTCGCTGGCCGCGTCGCCACCAAGGTGATGCAAACCGCGCTCGCGGTGCGCGATACCGTCATGGTGGTGACCGATATCCTCGTCTACGTGGTGATCTATTTCGTCACCATGGTCGCCGTGGTCGGCAGCTTTGACCGCTGGTTGCTGCTCCCCTTTATCGGCTGGCTGCTGCTCTATCTCGCGGCCTTGCGGTATTTCGTCCCACGTTTGGGGCGCGTGGCGAAATCGCAGGCCGATGCGCGTTCGCTGATGACGGGCCGGATTACCGATGCCTATACCAACATCGCGACGGTGAAGCTCTTCTCGCACGGGCGTCGCGAAGCCGCTTACGTGCGCACGGCGATGCGCGAGTTCATGCAGACCGCTTATACGCAGATGCGCCTGGTCAGCGGCTTCGAGATCTCGAACCATGCCTTGAGCATGGTACTGATCGTCTTTACGGCCGGCGGCACGCTTTGGCTGTGGTCCGAAGGCCGGGTGGGCGTTGGCGCGGTGGCCGCGGCGACGGCCATGGCGCTGCGTCTGAACGGCATTTCCCATTGGATCATGTGGGAAATGGCCTCGCTGTTCGAACAGATCGGCACCGTGCAGGACGGCATCAATACCCTTTCGAGAGCGCATACAGTGACCGACTGCGCCGATGCGGCGGCGCTGAAGGTCGCGCGCGGCGAAATCCGCTTTGAGGATGTCAGCTTCGCTTATGGCGGCGAGCGCAATGTGATCGAAAACTTCTCGCTCACGATTCGCGCGGGTGAAAAGATCGGGCTTGTTGGCCGTTCCGGTGCGGGCAAGTCGACGATCGTGAATTTACTTTTGCGCTTCTACGATGTGGAACAGGGGCGCGTGCTGATCGATGGGCAGGACATTGCGCAGGTCACGCAGGAAAGCCTGCGCGCCCAGGTTGGCATGGTCACCCAGGACACCTCGCTGCTGCATCGCTCCGTGCGCGAAAACCTCCTGTACGGCAAGCCCGACGCGACCGAGGCCGACATGATCGCGGCCGCCAGGCGCGCCGAGGCGCACGACTTCGTGCTTGGCCTGAGCGACCCCAAAGGGCGCACCGGCTACGACGCGCATGTCGGCGAGCGTGGCGTCAAGCTTTCAGGCGGGCAGCGGCAGCGCATTGCGATTGTGCGCGTGATGCTCAAGGACGCGCCGATTCTTTTGCTCGATGAAGCGACGAGCGCGCTGGATTCCGAAGTTGAAGCCGCGATTCAAGGCAGCCTCTACACCCTGATGGAAGGCAAGACCGTTGTCGCCATCGCGCACCGGCTATCGACGATTGCAGCGATGGATCGCTTGATCGTGCTCGACCGCGGCCGCATCGTGGAAGAAGGCGATCACCGCAGCCTGCTCGCCAAGCAGGGGCTCTATGCAAGGCTGTGGGCACACCAAAGCGGCGGTTTCCTCGGCGCAGAGGCGGAGGAGGATATGGAGCCGGCTGGGCTCGTGGCCTAAAAGTCTATTTGTGTTTCCGTTGCGAATGGAATCGGGGCTCATACGCTTTCATGTCAACGCGAGCGGGAGTAAGGTGAGGTCCATTCCGTATTTGCTCAATCGCGATGGGCAAGACGATTAAAGTTCGTTGTCACGGAACCGTTACTCTTCTCTAGGAAACTATATCGGGAGAGGGCTATGGCCCATGTCGTCTGGTCGAACGATCTGAGTGTTGGGCTCGATGTGATCGATAAGCAGCACATGCGCATCGTTGACTACATCAACGAGCTTGATGAAGCGGTTGTTTCAAAGCGTGCAGATCGGGTTGAGCGGATCATGGCGATTGTCGATGCCGCGATCGATTACACCGAATCGCATTTCGGCTTTGAAGAAGTGATGCTCGAAGAGGTGGGTTATCCGTTCATCAAAGCGCATAAAAAAGTGCATGAGTTGTTCGTGCGGAGGATTGTCGGCTACCGGGATCGCTTGCTTGCCGGAGAGGATATCGGGATTGAATTGCGCGACACGCTTGGGCGTTGGTTGATCAACCATATCAAGAACGAAGACTCGGATTATTCGAAGTGGTGCAAGAGTTCGAATGTCAGCCTGCCTCCCGGCTTGAAGCAGACGGGTGTGGGAAGCTCGCACGAGCCTGAAGGTGGGGAAGGCTGGCTCTCATCGCGGCTGAAACGTTTCTTCCGTTAAGGGTGCTTGTTCTGGCCTGTTTGAGCAGGAAGATTCGAGGCGACCAATAAGAAACGGCTTGCTGAACGCAGGCCGTTTTTTGTTTAGAACGTCTGGAATCAATTCAGGTCCGCGACCAGTGAAGCCCGTACCGCGCCATTGAGGATGGTTTTCGCATGGTAGCGCGGATGGTCGATGCCAATTGCGATCGTTGCGCCGGCCTTGGCGGCGGCGATCATCAGCGGCGTGAGTTCAAAACGTAAAAAATGCACCGAGGCTGTTTTCTCCTCGGTTTCCCTATCGAGGTCTTCGTTCGCGATCGAATATACCGGCGCGCAATCGGCGACGCGTACCCAGCTTGCACGTTCGATGCCCTTGAGTTGCGCGAGCGCGAGTTGGCGTTCTTCAACGTCGTCGTATTCAAGCATGAAGGTCGCTTTCCAGTTGTGGCCATCCGGGATCAGCGGGTTATACACATCGAGTTCCGCTTGGATGCCGTCTGCTTCGAAGATGCGTTCGATGCGCAGCATTTCCTGAATCTGGTACTGCATCGTCAGCGCGTCTTCGAAATAGAGCGCGGCGTTCGTTCCGAGCGGCACGCGGCGGTTCTTTTTGTGCGCGATCACTTTTGCCCGAAACTCCGGCCGGATGCGGGCGTATTCCTCAAGGCTGTAGAGCTGTGCGCGGGTCAGCGTCATGATTCATATTCCGTAGGCGAGGCGCAGGAGCGTGATCGGGTGCTCGGGTTTGCGGCCATCGGCGAGTCCGTTTTCGATGTGATGGCCGGCCATCGCGCAGTCGCTGCCATAGTGTTGTGCGGCGCTTTTCTGTACGCGCTCGACAACGGGTTTGACGATCTTCATGGCGGAAGGATGGTACTCGGTCTTCACTGCATAAGTGCCGTCATGTCCCGAGCAGCGTTCGATGATTTCGACCGTCGTATCCGGGATCAGGGACAGTGTTTCCTTGGTTTTCGGCCCGATATTCTGTACGCGCTGGTGGCAGGCGGCATGATAGGCAATCTTGCCGAGCCCGGTCTTGAAGTCGGTTTTCAGCTTGCCCTCGCGGTGGCGCAGCATCAGGTATTCGAACGGGTCGTAAAAAGCATCGCGGACCTTGGCGACATCCGGATCGTTCGGATACATCAGCGGCAGTTCCTGTTTGAACATCAAGACGCAGGAAGGGATCAAGGCGGTGAGGTCCCAGCCTTCATCGACGAGTTGCGCCAGGACGGGAATATTGTGCTTCTTGGCGGCCTCGACGGCCTCCAAGTTGCCGAGTTCAAGCTTGGGCATGCCGCAGCATTTCTCGCTCGGCGTCAGGCGTAGCGCGATCCCGTTGTGCTCGAACACGGCGAAAAAGTCTTCGCCCGGACCGGGCTCGTTGCGGTTCATATAGCAGGTGGCGAACAGCGCGAGCTTGCCGGTTGTTCCCGCCGCGGGTTCGGGCGTCGTTTCGTCCGGACGATTTTTGATGCGCTTGCGCAGGGGCTTGCTCGTGTATTCCGGCAACTTCGCGTCGGGATGAACTTCAAGCACTTTTGCAAGCAGCTTGCGGGCGGCTTTCGTCTTGTTGGCGGCGTTGACGATCTGGGCGACGACAGGAATTCCGGCGATCTGGCCCACGGCGTCGGTGCTGGTGAGAATGCGGTCGCGCAGCTTGACTTCGCCGCGTTGGTATTTGACCGCCTTGGCGCGCAGCATCAGATGCGGGAAGTCGACATTCCATTCGTGCGGCGGCACATAGGGGCACTTCGTCATGTAACACAGATCGCACAGATAGCAGTGGCCGACGACGTTCCAGTAATCCTTCTTCTCGACGCCATCGATTTCCAGCGTTGAGGATTCGTCCACGAGATCGAATAATGTTGGAAACGCCTGGCAAAGGCTGACGCAACGGCGGCAGCCGTGGCAGATGTTGAAGACGCGCTCCATTTCCTTGAAGAGTGAATCTTCATTGTAGAAATCGGGGTTTTTCCAATCGAGAGGATGGCGGGTCGGCGCTTCAAGATTGCCTTCGCGGATACTGGCCATGCGTTCTCCTTCTGGTGCAGCGGGAGAAGAAAAAGGCCGCCATCCGGCGGCCTTTGCGGCGTTCAAGCGTCCAATTCGTTGAGCGCTTTTTGATAGCGGTTGGCGTGGGAACGCTCGGCTTTGGCGAGTGTTTCGAACCAGTCGGCGATTTCGATGAATCCTTCCTCGCGCGCTGCTTTGGCCATGCCTGGATACATATCGGTGTATTCATGCGTTTCACCGGCGACGGCAGATTTCAAATTGTCGACGGTTGGACCAAAGGGTAGCCCCGTAGCGGGATCGCCCACTTGTTCGAGATATTCGAGATGCCCGTGCGCATGGCCTGTTTCGCCTTCCGCGGTGGAACGGAATAGAGCGGCAACATCGTTGTAGCCTTCGATATCGGCTTTGGCTGCGAAATAGAGATAACGGCGATTGGCTTGCGACTCGCCTGCGAAGGCGGCTTTCAGATTCTCTTCGGTCTTGGTTCCCTTCAAACTCATGGCGCTTTCTCCTTTTACGGATTGAACCGTGCTGGGTTGCACTTTCACGATTCTAATTTAGGAAAGCGATTGAGTTGGACGAAAATTAATTTTCGCTACGGGCGCGATTGAAAAAAACTAAATGCGGTTGTATCGGCGAAACGGTTGTTTGTCTGGGAAACGCTTAACGCGCTTCCGGTAATTCGTTAAGCGCGAGCCAATACATGCCGAGCTGGCTGACCGTGTGGATGAAGCGTTCGAAATCGACTGGCTTGCGGATGTAGCTATTGGCGCCAAGCCCATATGCATGGCTGATGTCGAAGTTCTCGCGCGACGTGGTCAGCACGACGACCGGAAGCAAGGCTGTGCGGATGTCAGCACGGATGCGGCGGAGAACTTCCAGCCCGTCGATCCGTGGCAGCTTGAGATCGAGCAGAACAACGCCTGGCATTTGGCTAGTGTCCCGACCGGCATGCTGTCCGATACCAAACAGATAATCGAGCGCTTCGACGCCGTCCCGCGCAACGACAACCGGGTTGGGTATCCGGTTTTTTGCGAATGCGCGCAGAGTTAATGCCTCATCGTCGGGGTTGTCTTCAACTAGGAGGATTGGGCGATCAACGATCATTGGGTATCCAAGCAATGAAGTTTTTCTATTCATCTTGGATGTTTTATCGGCGAATAGTTCTCTAGGTTGAATTAGTTTTGCGAAAGTTTAAGCGAATCAAAAAAATTGTTAATTGCTCATCGGGTAGGTTTTGGTGGATGGGTTCAGGCTCCGATTTGCAGAACGATTGAAGCCAGTGCCAACCATATTGCAGCAAAATGGATACATCGCCATGCGCTCAAGACCCATCGCTTCCACAACGGCGAGGATATGGAGCAGACGCTGACAAGATCTGTGGCGCTATACAATCATCAACTGCCCCAATCGGCATTGCGCAGCAGAACATCGATGCAGGAAATGAAACAGTGGTATCAAACCCATCCAGGCTTGTTCAAAAAACGGTCTTATGACCGTCCGGGACGTGACAGAACTGATCGCATGGAGGATCGCGTCATGAAACACCCGCTAGAAGGTATCCATGTAGTCGAATTCGAAGGTCTCGGTCCGGGTCCGCTGGCGGGGCGCATGTTGGCGGACATGGGCGCCACGGTAACGGTCATAGCCCGTCCCGGAGGGAGCGAAGTCACCGCGAAATTGGGCGGGGGAGCTAATTCGTTGCGGCGCGGCAAGACTTTTGTCGAACTTAATCTCAAGCGTCCGGATAAACGCAGTCAGGCGCTGGCGCTTGTCGCCAAGGCGGACGCGTTGATAGAAGGCAACCGGCCCGGCGTTATGGAGTCGCTTGGTCTCGGCCCGGGCGATTGTGCGGCGGTGAACCCGGCGCTCGTGTATGGCCGCATGACGGGCTGGGGGCAGGATGGACCGCTGGCGCGGGCCGCCGGGCATGATCTCAACTACGTGGCATTGACCGGCCTGCTTTCGCTGTCTGCGCGGGATGGCGGCGCGCCGATCGTGCCTCCGACGGTCGTCGGCGATGCCGCAGGTGCGCTCGGGCTGGCGTTTGGCATTGTTTGCGCACTGCTCGACGCGCGCGCAAGCGGCCAAGGCCGGGTCGTCGACGGCGCGATTATCGACGTGCTGGCGACGCTTGGCTCGCTCGTGCAGTGGATACGGGCGAGCGGGCAGCTCGATGGGCCGCAACCCAGCCCGTTCCACGATTCGCCGTTCTACGATGTTTATGTGTGCGCCGACGGCAAGCACATCACCGTGGGCGCGCTGGAGCCGCAGTTCTATGCGCAATTGCTCGACAAGCTGGGCCTCGTCGACGTCGATCCGGCCGCGCAATACGACGTTCAAACATGGCCGGCCTTGAAAGTGCGTTTCGCGGCCTTGTTTGCGAGCCATCCCCGTGCCCATTGGTGCGAACTGCTCGAAAGTAGCGATGTTTGTTTCGCGCCGGTCCTGAGCCTCGCGGAAGCGGCCGCGCATCCGCACAATGTCGCACGCGGGATCTATCGCGTCGAGGCGTCCGGAGCGATCGATGTGGCCGCCGCGCCGCGCTTCTCCCCGCTCTTGCCGGATTCAATGGCTATCCAGAAGGCCGAAAACAGTTTCAGAATTTGATCGATTTACTGTGCGTCAGCAGATCTTCGCGGTGGATCACGAAAATCGCTTCGTCGTGGTTCTCGGTGTTGAGCCAGAACAGCGGCAGCGTGGGCCAGGCGGTTTCGACCCGATCGCGGTTGTGTCCCACCTCCACCGCGAGCAGCCCATGCGGATTAAGATATTTGGGCGCTTCGGCGAGGATGCGCCGGACGGCATCCAGGCCGTCTTCGCCCGCAGCCAATGCCATTTCCGGCTCATGCCGATATTCGGCGGGCAGATCCCGCATTACCGCGGTGGTGACGTAGGGCGGATTGGTGAGGATCAGATCGTAGCTGCGCCCTGCCAATTCGGCGAAAAGGTCCGATTGAATCAGCTCGATGCGGTGCTCAAGGCCGTAGTCGTCCACATTCCGCCGCGCGACTTCCAGCGCCGCGCTTGAAAGGTCGACCGCGTCGATCTTCGCCGCGGGGAAGGCATTGGCCATTAGAACCGCGAGACATCCGCTGCCCGTGCAAAGATCGAGCGCCGCATAGACCGCCTCGGGATTTTCGATCCACGGGGAGAGGCCGGTTTCGAGCAGTTCGGCAAAGTAGGAGCGCGGCACGATAACGCGTTCGTCCACGTAGAAACGAAAATCACCAAGCCATGCTTCGTGCGTCAGATATGCGGCGGGTTTGCGTGTGCTGACGCGCTCGTCGATCAGATCGAGGACTTCGCCGCGCTCGTCGGATGGAATGCAGGCGTCGAGGAACGGCTCAAGACGGTCGAGCGGCAGATGCAGGCGGTGCAGGATCAGATAGACCGCTTCGTCGAAAGCACTGATGCTGCCGTGGCCGAAAAAAAGCTCCGCGCGATTGAAACGGCTCACGGCGTAGCGGATGAGATCGCGGACGGTCACCAGCTCGTCGCGCGGATCGTGCTCATGTTCGTGTTCTGCGTATTCGTGATGGCTCATGGCGTGATCAGAAGCTTCTTCAAAGTGTCGCGATAGATCGCGGTCAGGGGGTCGATCGCCGCGATGGCGATCCGCTCGTTAACTTTGTGAATGCTGGCATTGACCGGACCGAATTCGACGACTTCCTGGCACAGCGTGGCGATGAAACGCCCGTCCGAAGTGCCGCCCGTCGTTGAAAGTTCCGGTTTCAGTCCCGTTGCGGAAGCGATGGCGTTTTCAAGCGCGTCAACCAGGCGGCCGCGTGGGGTGATGAACGGATTGCCGGAAAGTTGCCAATCGATTGCGTAGTGCAGCTGATACCGATCGAGGATGGCGTGGACTTGAGCCTTGAGCGATTCGGCGGGGTTTTGCGGCGAGAAGCGGAAATTGAACATCAGCTCCAGTTTGCCGGGGATGACATTCGTCGCCCCGGCGCCGGCGTGGATGTTCGAGAGCTGCCAGCTTGTCGGCGGGAAATATTCGTCGCCGGCGTCCCAATGTTTCGCCGCGAGTTCCGCGAGCGCGGGCAGGGCCGCATGGATCGGGTTGCGCGCAAGCTGCGGGTAAGCGACATGGCCTTGCACGCCATGGATCGTGAGTTCTGCATTCAAGGAACCGCGCCGGCCGTTTTTGATTGTGTCGCCAAGCTGCGCAACCGAGGTCGGTTCGCCGACGATGCAGAAATCAATGCTTTCGCCGCGCGCGGACAGGGTTTCGACGACGAGTCTGGTGCCGTGCGTTGCCACGCCTTCTTCGTCGGAGGTCAGCAGCAGGGCGATCGAACCGGGGGGGGCCGGGTGTTCGGCGACGAACTGTTCAATCGCGACGATAAAGGCGGCCAGCGAGGTCTTCATGTCCGCCGCGCCGCGTCCATAGAGGTAGCCATCGCGCTCGGTGGCGGTAAACGGGTCGCTCTCCCATTCGGGTAAGGGCCCGGCCGGCACAACGTCGGTGTGGCCGGCAAAACAGATCAGCGGGCGGGCGTCGCCGCGACGCGCCCAGAGATTGCTGACGCCGTTCGCGTCGATGCGCTCGCAATGAAAACCGAGCGGCGCTAGGCGCGCGCAAATCAGTTCCAGACAGCCTTCGTCATTGGGCGTGACGGATCGACAGCGGATCAGCGCTTCGGTCAGTGCGCGGGTTGGGGAGGTTTGCACGGGTTTGTTTTTCCGCGAATGGAGAGGGCACTCAGGCTTGCGCCTCATCGTCCATGTGCAGCGTGAAGGACTTGAAGCTCGCGCCGTCGGGTTCGGCGTGGTCGAAATCGACCAGGGGCGGTTGTGTGGCCGCGCGGTCGGAAGTTTTTGTTTCGCTCGTTTGGTTGTTGATGAGCCAGGACAGATTCGTCGGCGAATCGGCGTTGCCGAGCGCTTCTTGTAAATTGATCGTTCCGTCTTTGTAGAGGCGGAAGAGCGCTTGTTCGAAAGTCTGCGAGCCGGGGGCAAGCGATTGTTCCATCGCCTCCTTGATTTCCGGGAACAGGCCTTTTTCGATCAGGTCGGCCACATGGCGCGTGTTCATCAGGATTTCGACGGCGGGAATGCGCTGGCCGTCCGGGCGGCGCACGAGCCGTTGCGAGACGATGCATTTGAGTGCAACCGAAAGATCCAGATAAAGCAGCGCCCGGTTTTCGAGCGGAAAGAAGTTCGCGATCCGGTTCAAGGCATGGTAGGCGTTATTCGCATGCAGCGTCGCGACACACAGATGCCCGGTCTGGGCATAGGCGATGGCCGCCTGCATGGTATCCCGGTCGCGGATTTCGCCGATCAGAATGCAATCGGGCGCCTGGCGCATCGCGTTCTTCAGCGCGATATGCCAGTCGTGTGTGTCGAGGCCGACCTCGCGTTGATTGACGACGGATTTTTTGTGCTTGAACAGATACTCGATCGGGTCTTCAAGCGTCAGGATATGGCCCGATGTCGTCTTGTTGCGGAAGTCGAGCATCGAGGCAATCGTGGTCGACTTCCCCGAGCCCGTCGCGCCGACGACCAGGACGAGGCCGCGCTTTTCTTGAATGACGTCTTTCAGGGTTTCAGGCAGACCGAGCGTTTCCAGGGCAGGAATTTCGCCCTGGATATAACGCACGACAATCGCGACTGAGCCGCGTTGCCAAAACGTATTGACGCGGAAGTTGCCGAGGTCGCGCCGGCCGAAGGAGAGGTTCATCTCCTTCGTTTTCTCGAAGGTTTGGACCTGCTCCGGCGTCATCATCTCGTAAGCCATTCGCTGAATGACCGTCGGCTCCATGATTTGCTGGTTCACCGGCATCACAGTGCCTTGAATCTTGATGTGGATGGGCGCTCCGGCCGAAACAAAAATGTCCGAAGCGGCCTTTTCCGCCATCAATTGAAACAGCTTATCGAGGATCATGATTCCGAACTTCTCGCGATTCTGAACAGATTCTTAGCCTAAAGGTCTTTCGCTTCAGGCGCGCAGAAGATCGTTGATACTCGTCTTGGCGCGCGTCTTGGCGTCAACCTTTTTCACAATAACGGCACAGTAGAGGCTGTATTGACCATCGGCGGAAGGCAGGTTGCCCGACACGACGACCGAGCCGGCGGGCACCCGGCCATAGCTGACGGTGCCGGTTTCACGGTCGTAAATCTTGGTGCTCTGGCCGATATAGACGCCCATCGAAATCACCGAGTTTTCTTCGATGATAACGCCCTCGACGATTTCGGAACGCGCGCCGATAAAGCAGTTGTCCTCGATGATCGTCGGGTTGGCCTGCATCGGCTCCAGTACGCCGCCGATGCCGACGCCGCCGGACAGATGAACGTTTTTGCCGATCTGCGCGCAGGAGCCGACCGTGACCCAGGTATCGACCATCGTGCCTTCGTCGACATAGGCGCCGATATTCATATACGAGGGCATCAGCACGACATTGCGCGCGGCGAAGCTGCCGCGGCGGGCGACCGCGCCCGGTGTGGCGCGGAAACCGCCGGCGCGGAAATCGGCCTCGCTCCAGTGGGCGAATTTCGTCGGCACCTTGTCGAAGTATTTATTGACGCCGTCGTCGCTGACCACATTGTCGTTGGCGCGGAAGGACAGCAACACGGCTTTTTTGATCCACTGGTGGGTCGTCCAGGCGCCGTCGATTTTTTCTGCAACCCGGATCTTGCCAGCATCGAGCAGGGCGATGGTCGCTTCAACGGCTTCGCGCAGTTCGGCGCTGGCGCTGGATGGATTGATTTCGGCGCGGTTTTCCCAGGCCAGGTCGATGACGGATTGCAGGTCTTGCATGGAGGGAGCCTCTAACAAATGAGTTGATGTGAAGATCGGGCTGTGCTGTGTCAGCCAAGGTGGTTTGTAACAAAGCCGGCGATTCGATGCGCCGCTTCCAGACATTCATCGAGACCGGCGACAAGCGCGATGCGGACGAAGCACTGGCCCGGACTGCCCGCGCCACTGTCGCGTGAAAGAAACTGGCCGGGCAGCACGGTCACGCGCGTCGCCGCGTAGAGTTGGCGGGCGAAGTCGCAGTCATCGATCGGCGTGCGCGCCCAGAAATAAAAACCGGCATCCGGCATGCGTACATCAAGCGCGGGCGCCAGCACCGGCAGCACTTCGGCGAACTTGCGCCGGTACAGCGCGCGGTTGTCGCGCACATGGAATTCGTCCTGCCATGCGGCAACGCTGGCTGCTTGGACCGGCAGCCCCATTGCACTGCCGTGATAAGTGCGGTAGAGCAGAAAGCGGGCGAGCAACTTGCGGTCTCCGGCGACAAAACCGGAGCGCAGGCCGGGCACGTTCGAACGTTTCGACAGGCTCGAAAACACGACGAGATTCGGATAGCCGTGGCGGCCGAGCCGTTGCGCCGCTTGCAAGGCGCCGAGCGGCGGCGCGCTTTCATCGAAGTAGATTTCCGAATAGCACTCGTCGGACGCGATCACGAAACCGTAGCGGTCCGAGAGTTCGAACAGCGCTTTCCATTCGGCCAGATCGAGCACGCGGCCCGTCGGATTGCCGGGGCTGCAAACATACAGAAGCTGAACGCGCGCCCATTGTTCGGGCGTGAGCGCGTCCGGCGCGATGCCGAAACCGTTTTCGGGCGTCTGATCGATGAATACAGGCGTTGCGCCTGCAAGCAGAGTCGCACCTTCGTAGATTTGATAGAACGGATTGGGGCAGGCCACGAGCGGCGCCTGCTTGCGCGTATCGACGATGGCCTGGGCAAAGGCGAACAAGGCTTCGCGCGAACCGTTGACCGGCAATACTTCGCTGGCCGGGTCGAGCGCGCCGAGGCCGTAGCGGCGCACGAGCCAATCGGCGATGGTTTGGCGCAAGGCGTCGCCGCCCAGCGTGGCGGGGTAATTCGCCAGCCCTTGCAGGTTGCGGATCAGGGCTTCTTTGATGAATTCGGGCGTCGGATGCTGCGGCTCGCCGATCGAAAGGCGGATCGGCGCGAGCGCCGCGGGCGGTTCGACGCCTTCGAAAAGCCGGCGCAGCCGTTCGAACGGATAAGGTTGCAGCAAGTCGAGATGCGGATTCACTTGGGCTCCGGGACACAAAAAATGAGGCTGGCTCGCAATCCGCGCTTTCCAGTATGAAACAACAGTCGAAAAACACGAGCGGCATTCGGTATTATACCGGGCCCACCTCGTCAGCATGCCCGCGGGCATGGTGCCGTTAAATAAGCTCGCTGCTGCCCGTGCGCCTTTCCAAACTCAAACTTGCCGGATTCAAATCCTTCGTGGACCCGACGACGGTGCTCACGCCCGGCCAGCTTGTCGGCGTTGTGGGCCCGAACGGTTGCGGCAAGTCGAACATCATCGACGCGGTGCGCTGGGTGCTTGGCGAATCGCGCGCCGGCGCGCTGCGCGGCGAATCGATGCTCGACGTGATCTTCAATGGCTCGACGGCGCGCAAGCCCGTGAGCCGCGCGAGCGTCGAGCTGATCTTCGATAACAATGAAGGGCGCGCGGCGGGGCAGTGGTCGCAGTACGCCGAAATTGCGGTCAAGCGCGTGCTCGACCGCTCGGGCGAATCGAGTTATTGGATCAATAATCTGCACGTCCGGCGCAAGGACGTGATCGATCTGTTTCTCGGCACCGGCCTGGGGCCGCGCGCCTACGCGATCATCGAGCAAGGCATGATCTCGCGCATCATCGAGGCCCGGCCCGAAGAAGTGCGCGCCTTTCTTGAAGAAGCGGCCGGCGTGACGAAGTACAAGGAACGCCGTCGGGAAACCGAAAACCGCTTGTCCGACGCGCGCGACAACCTGGCGCGGCTCGAAGACATCCGCAACGAATTGGGCGGGCAGATCGAACATTTGTCGGGGCAGGCGGAAGTCGCCCGGCGTTATCGCGGCATCAACGCAGCCTTGCGCGATCAGCAGATTCTGCTCTGGCTGCTGCGCCGCAACGAAGGGCGCGAAGAAGCGGCGCGCGCAGCGGCCGCGGCGGCCGAAGCCCTGGCGCGGATCGAAGCCGAAAACGCGCGCCTGAGCGAAACCGAGCGCTTGGCCGAGCAGGCGCGCGAAGCGCATTTGCGTGGTTCGGACGCCTTGCATGCCGCGCAGGCCGATGTGTATGCCGCGACGTCCGAAGTCACGCGTATCGAAGGCGAATTGGCGCGGCTCGGCGAGCGGCGGCGTCTGCTGGTGCTGCGCACTCAGCAATTGGCGGCGGACTTGGCGCGCTGGGCGGAGCAGCGCGATGGCGCGCAGTCCGAGCGGGAGCGTTGGGAAGCCTTGCTCGATACCGCGAGCTTGCGCCAGGCGCAGCTTGAGGCCCGCCACGAGGAATTGCTCGTCCGTTTGCCGGCGTTCGAAGATGCGCTCGCGGGCGCGCAGGGGAATCTGCGCTCATTGCGCCATGAACTCGGTTCGGCGGAACAGCAATTCAAGGTTGAAGAGACGCGCAAAGCGAGCGCCTTACGCGCGCTCGACGCGCTTGCGCAGCGGCGCGCGCGGCTCGAAAGCGAAAAGCATGCGCTCAATGCGCCGGACCTTGAAGTCCTGGCTCGGGGGGAGGCGGCGGTCGAGCTGACACAGAACCGGCTCGACGCCATGCAGGACGAGCTTGAGCACGCCAAGCGTGAATTGCCGCAATTGCTTGCGGACCAGCGCGCGGCGCAGGAGGCCGAACGCCAGGCCAACCGGGAGTTGACCGAAACGCGCGCACGGTGCGAGGCGCTGCGGCGCATCCAGGCGCAAGCCGCCGCGCCGGGTGCGCTGGCCGGCTGGCTGCAAGGCCACGGCTTCGATACGGCGCGTTCGCTGTGGCAGATCCTGCACGTCGAGTCCGGTTGGGAAACCGCGCTCGAAAGCGTGCTGCGCGAACGCTTCAACGCTTTGCGGCTCGATGCAGCGGATGCGGTCTTGCCCGCCTGCGCGCAGGATGTCCCCGGCAGCGTTTCCTTTGCCTGGCCTGGCTCCGCGCCGCATTGGGAAACCTCCGCCGCCGCACCGGGCGTTGCGTTGCTCGATCTGGTGCAGGTCGATGCGCCGCAATGGCGTGCCGTTCTGGCCGGCTGGCTGGCCGGCGTGCGGGCGGTCGAGGATGTGCGCGAATGGCTGACGCGCAGCGCTGAACTGGCCGAGGGAATTCGGCTGGTGGACCGTCAGGGCTGCGAACTGAGCCGCTGCGGCTTGAGCCTGATCCGCCCCGAGGCCGGCACGCATGGCGTGCTCGAACGCCAGCGCGAAATCGAAACGCTCGAAGCACGGATTGCCGAACTTGAGGAGCGGGCGGAGTCCTGCCATGCGGCGCTCGGCGGGGCCGAACAAGCCCTGTTGCGCGCGCAGGAACGCGGCGCGCAGCTACGCCACGATCTACAAGTGCTTCAGCAGGACGCGCACCGCGAGCAATTGGCGCTGGTTCAGTTAGGGCAGGCGCGTGAGCGCTTCGATGAGCGCTCGGCACAAATCGACCGGGATACGCGGGAAATCGATGTGCAAATTCAGACCGAGCGCGAGCATCTGAGCGCATCGGTCGCCGAGCAGGCGCGCCAGGAGGAAATCGCCGAATTGTTGCGCGAGCGTCTCGAAACGGCCGAAGAGATCGTCCAGACGCGAGAAGCGGCGTTGCGGGATTTGCGCGCGCAGGAACAGCAGGCCGCGCGCGAGGCGCAGGAGGCGGCGTTTTCCGAGCGCGAATGCCATGGCAAGCTGGAAGACAACGCACGCATGCGCGCCCAGGCCGAAGAACTGATTCAGCGCGCCGAGCGCGAACGCGATGCGAGCGAGGCCGAGTGCGCGGGGCTGGAAGAAGGCGTGCTGACCGAGGCGCTGCAACAGGCACTCGAATTACGTGAGTTACGCGAACAGGCGTTGAGCCGCTGCCGCGAGGCGCTCGACGAGGCGGCGACGCAACTCAAGGCGCTCGACGAAGCGCGCCTGAAAGCGGAGCTGGCGCTGCGTCCGCTCAATGAAGCGCTGGCCGAATGGCGGCTCAAGCAGCAAGCGGCCGAACTGGGCCAGCAACAATATGAGGAGCGCTTGGCCGAGATCGAGTTCGACGAAACGGCGTATCTGGGCCGCCTGGCGCTGGCGCCGAAAGACGCGTCGCTGAGCCGCGAAATCAACCGTTTGACGCGCGAATTGGCCGATTTGGGCGCGGTCAATCTGGCCGCGGTCGAAGAACTTGCCGCCGCCGAAGAGCGTAAAGGCTATCTCGATGTGCAGACAGCGGATCTGCTCGAAGCGATCGGCACGCTCGAAGACGCGATCCGGCGTATCGACAGGGAAACCCGGGAACAGCTGCAAGAGACTTACAATACGGTCAATCGTCATTTCAGCGAGCTTTTCCCGCAGCTTTTCGGCGGCGGCGAGGCTCAGTTGATGCTGACCGGCGACGAAATTCTCGATGCGGGCATTCAGATCATTGCGCGGCCACCGGGGAAAAAGAACAGTACGATTCATCTCTTGTCGGGGGGAGAGAAGGCCCTCACGGCAATCGCGCTCGTGTTTTCTTTCTTCCTGCTCAACCCGGCGCCTTTCTGTTTGCTCGACGAGGTGGACGCGCCGCTGGACGACGCGAATACGGAACGTTTTTGCAATATGGTTAAACGCATGTCCGCGGTCACGCAGTTCATGTTCATCAGCCACAGCAAAATCACGATGGAGATGGCCCGTCAGCTCGTTGGTGTCACAATGCAGGAGCAGGGCGTCTCGCGGGTCGTGGAAGTAGATATTGAAGAAGCGCTTCGGCTGGCCGAACCGGCCGGGGTTTGAAATTTTTTGAGGGGTTCCATGCCAGACAATGAATTACTTTATGGTTTGATCGGTCTTGGCGCCGCCGGTGTCTTCCTTGTGCTGGGCTACAACTCGTGGCAGGAACGCAAGCACCGCCGTTCGGCCGAGCAAGCTTTCCGCGCCGATATCCACGACGTGTTGCTTGAAGGTCATCCAGAAGAGCGCAACAACGAAACGCGGATCGAGCCAAGTGTGCCGGAAAGCATTGAACCGAGCATGCCTGAGCGGATCGAGCCTGCCGCGAGCCGGATTCCAGCCGCTGCGCCGATCGGTCGCGCGGCCGAGCCAGAATTGCCCGCGGAAGCGGCGGCGATTGATTGCGTCGTGCGGATCGAAGCGCCCGCCGGCATTCAGGGTGGCGCCTTGGTGACGAGCGCGGGCGGGCCGCTGTCGCAAGTTAACCGGCCTATCCATTGGTACGCCTTGAGCGAAGAAACGCATCGCTGGCTGCCGTTGAGCGCGGACGAACCGCGCAGCTTCACGCGTTTCGCCGTGGCCTTGCAGTTGGCCGACCGGCGCGGCGCGATCAGCGAGCGTGATTACGATAACTTCGTGGCGGTCGTGCAGCGCGTGTGTGATCAATTTTTGGCGGTGCCGCAAATCGGCGAGCGCAAAAAAACCTTGGCGCTTGCCCAGCAGGTCGACCAGTTCTGCGCCGCCACCGATATTCAAATCGCTTTAAATGTTTTGGCCGGCGGACAGGCGTTTGTCGGCACGAAGATCCGTGGGCTGGCCGAAGCCGCGGGCTTGAAGCTGGAGCGCGACGGTTGCTTCCATGCGCGCGACGATGAAGGGCGCACGCTTTTCGCGTTATCGAATCGCGATCCTGCTTTGTTTTCTGTCGAAGCCTTGAAGCAGATGGCTTCCACTGGCGTGACCCTGACGATCAACGTACCGCGCGTCGGAGGCGGAATTCAGTCGTTCGACAAAATGGTCGCGTTCGCGCGTCATCTGGTCGAGACGCTTGACGGCGTGCTTGCCGATGACAATCGCAAGCCGCTCGGCGATCCCGAAATCGCCTTGATCCGCTCGCAAGTTCAGGACTTCCTCGCGCAGATGGAAACGCACGGCATTCCCGCCGGCAGCGCCCTGGCGCTGCGTTTATTTGCCTGATTTCATGGACGCGACTCTTTCGCCAGCCGAGCGCGCGGCCGCGCTGCGCGCCGAGCTGGCGCGGCACAACCACGCTTATTACGTGCTCGATGCGCCGACAATCCCGGATGCGGAGTACGACAGGTTTTTCCGCGCCTTGCAGCAAATCGAAGCCGAGCATCCGGAACTCAGGACCGCCGATTCGCCGACGCAGCGGGTCGGCGGCCGGGCCTTGTCCCAATTTCCATCGGTCCGGCATGTCGTGCCGATGCTTTCGATCCGCACCGAAACCGACACTGAAGCTTCCGGGGCGCAGGCGTTCGATGCGCGCATCAGGCGGGAGCTGGGTTTGGGTGAGGGCGATCCGCCGCTTGCCTACACTGCCGAGTTGAAATTCGACGGACTTGCTGTCAGTCTGCGCTATGAGCACGGGATTCTCGTGCGCGCCGCGACGCGTGGCGACGGCGAAATCGGCGAAGAGGTCACACAGAATATCCGCACGATCCGCGCAATTCCGCTGCGCTTGCATGGCGAGGACTTCCCCGAAGTTATCGAGGTGCGCGGCGAAGTTTATATGCGCCGCGCCGACTTCGAAAAGCTCAACGAACGCCAGCGCGCCGCCGGCGAAAAAACTTTCGTCAACCCGCGCAACTCGGCCGCCGGCAGCCTGCGCCAGTTGGACTCCGCAGTGACGGTCACGCGCCCCTTGTCTTTCTTCGCCTATGGTTTGGGCGAAGTCGTCGCTTGGGCGCAGCCCGCGACACATAGCGGTGTGCTCGACGCGCTGGCTGCGTTCGGGGTTCCGGTCGACAAGCATCGCGAGAGGGTTCTCGGCGCTGAGGGCTTGGTCGCGTTCCATCAAAAAATCGCGGCTGTGCGCGATGAGTTGCCGTTCGACATCGATGGCGTTGTCTACAAGGTCGATTCGATCGAACTGCAACAACGGCTTGGTTTCGTCACGCGCGAACCGCGCTGGGCCGTCGCGCATAAATACCCGGCGCAGGAACAATTGACGACGGTGCAGAACATCGAAGTCCAGGTCGGACGCACGGGCAAGCTGACTCCGGTTGCGAAACTCGCGCCGGTGTTCGTCGGCGGCGTGACGGTGACGAACGCAACCCTGCACAACCTCGACGAGGTGCGGCGTAAAGACGTGCGGATCGGCGACACGGTGATCGTGCGGCGCGCGGGAGATGTCATCCCCGAAGTCGTGGCCGTTGTGGCGGAACGCCGCCCGGCCGATGCGGTCGAGTTCGTCATGCCGATGCAATGCCCGGTGTGCGGCTCGGCCGCGATTCGCGAAGAAGGCGAGGCGGACTACCGCTGTTCGGGCGGCCTCTACTGCCCGGCGCAGCGTAAGCAAGCCTTGCTGCATTTCGCCTCGCGCCGCGCGATGGATATCGAGGGCCTCGGCGATAAACTTGTCGACCAGCTTGTCGATCAATCGATCATTCACACGCCCGCGGATCTTTACCGTTTAGGCGTGCTGGCGCTCGCCAATTTGGATCGCATGGCCGAAAAGTCGGCCACGAACCTCGTGCAGGCCATAGCTAAAAGCCGCGAGACGACGCTGGCGCGCTTTGTTTATGCGCTCGGTATCCGCAATGTTGGGGAAGCGACGGCGAAGGATCTGGCACGCGCTTTTGGCTCGCTCGATGCGCTGATGCAAGCGGATGCCGCGGCCTTGCAGGCGGTGCCCGACGTGGGGCCTATCGTGGCGGAAAGCATCGTCGGCTTCTTCGCCGAGCCGCACAATCGGGAAGTGATCGCCCAGTTGCGCGCAGTCGGCGTGCATTGGGTCGAGACGGAAGCACAGCAGGCAATGGTCGGCGCGCTTGTCGGTAAAACCTTGGTGTTGACCGGAACCTTGCCGACGCTCTCGCGCGACGCCGCTACGGCCTTGATCGAAGCGCAGGGCGGAAAGGTCAGCGCTTCCGTATCCAAGAAAACCCATTACGTCGTCGCAGGAGCCGAAGCGGGCAGTAAGCTCGAAAAAGCGCGGCAGCTTGAAATTCCCGTTCTCGACGAGGCAGGCTTATTTTCGCTATTGGGAAAGTAAGGTGGTTTGGGGATTTTTGGCTTACATATGAAAATGCCGCCTCAGTCGAATAACTGAGGCGGCATTTTTTGATGCCCTACTTTATTACTTAGCGTGCGGCCATCGATTCGTCGAGGCCCAAGGCCATGTAGATATAGCTGGCACGGACGGCTTCCGTGATCGCATCGACGTCCGCATGCGATGGTTCATGGCCGAGCAGGGTGGCGATAATATCCAGGGCTTCCCAGGGGTGAATGTCGTCGTATTCGGCATGCAGACGCAGCCAGCGCATTGCGCTCTTGCGATATTTTTCCGGCAGGGATTGTTCGTAATCGTCTTTTGAGCACACCAGGCAAGACCATTCGCCGGTTGCGCCTTCCACTGCGAAATTGGTTGCCGCGATTCCAACGGCGAGGGATGGCTGGCTCGAAATGTACCAGCACCAGTGGGCGAGCGTCTGTGTCTCAAAAGAATGCCGGCCAGCATTCAGATCGTCCACTGTAACATCGGCCGCGCGAGCCCATTCCGCCCAATGATCTGCGTGCTTTTGCTCGACGCGGATATTTTGAATCAAATAGCGCCGCGCCATATCCTCCCCTTTGCTATACCCAAAATGGACTTTTTGCAAATTGAGAGCCATGAATTGTGGAAAGCCTTCGATGGTTTTCCAGGCGCCGATGAGGAATTGACGCACTCGCGGTAATTCGATTTTCCCATCCCGCATTAACGCAAAAAATTCATGCTGGACGACACGATTTTTTTCTGGGGTTGTTGCTGCGACGACGTCTTGAAGCCAAGTGGGATAGCTGGTGATGTCTTTTAACTGCCCTGTGCGATGAAATTCTTTTTGCATTTTTTTTCCAAGTTCGGGTTGAAGTAAAACAGCAATAAAGACCAAACAAAGCGAGATGGACTTCCAGACGATTATATGCACATATGTTAAATGCGTAAATAAATTTGATTTTGATCGGTGTGCAAACAAATTTTGCATTTTGTTTTTTGCAGGAATAAAACAGTTTCTTGTCGTTTGGATGACTGTCGCTTTGGGGACATTGAAAACACGTGGCACTTTTTTATCATTTTTTTGCAATGTGTACCCATATTTACGCCGTTCCCTTCCATACGAGCGCATGGTTCTTTCTTCACCGTGGGTAGGGAAGAGTCGGCTGGGGACGATTCACTTTTTGGGGCAATGCATGCGAACGCTCCGTTATGGACAAGGTTTCGGATTCGGCTCTATGAGCTTCCCCATCTTTTGAGCCACCTCAAAGCGGAAGTTGTTGCTCTGCAACAATCCTATCAAAACATCGTAGCTAGGCTGAAACTCAAAACTTAGCGTTGAAGTGTTGTCTTAGAATAGCCGGACTTTCCAGAAGGAAGAGGAGTGAAGTTATGAAAGCGCTTGTCTATCACGGCCCTGGTAAAAAGACTCTCGATGACAGACCCAAGCCCGAGATTCGTGACCCAGGCGATGCAATCGTCAGGGTTACGAAAACAACGATTTGTGGGACGGACCTGCATATTCTGAAAGGCGATGTTCCGACTTGTACGCCTGGCCGCATCTTGGGCCATGAAGGCGTCGGCATCGTCGATGCGGTGGGGCCGGCGGTTACCGCCTTCAAGCCCGGAGACCATGTATTGATCTCCTGCATTTCCTCATGCGGCAAATGCACTTACTGCCGGCGTGGCATGTATTCGCACTGCGAATCGGGCGGCTGGATTCTGGGCAATGAAATCGATGGCACGCAAGCCGAGTATGTGCGTACCCCGCATGCGGATACGAGCCTTTATCCGATTCCCGCTGGCGCGGATGAAGAAGCGCTGGTCATGCTGAGCGATATTTTGCCGACAGGTTTCGAGTGCGGCGTTCTCAACGGCAAAGTCGCGCCAGGTTCGACGGTTGCAATCGTTGGAGCAGGGCCGATTGGTCTTGCGGCATTGCTGACCGCGCAGTTCTATTCTCCGGCCGAAATCATCATGGTCGATCTGGACGATAACCGGCTTGAGGTTGCGCGCATGTTCGGCGCGACATCGACTGTCAATAGCGCCGACGGCAAGGCCGCCGAAACGATCAAACGGCGTTTGACGGGCGGTGTCGGCGTGGATACCGCGATCGAAGCGGTGGGTATCCCCGCGACCTTCGAGCTTTGCCAGGAAATCGTGGCGCCCGGCGGAACGATTGCCAACGTCGGCGTGCATGGCGCGAAAGTCGATTTGCACCTCGAAACGCTATGGGCCCAGAACATTGCGATCACGACGCGGCTGGTCGATACGGTAACGACGCCGATGCTGCTAAAGACCGTGCAGTCGAAAAAAATCGAACCTGCGCGTTTGATCACGCATCGCTTCAGCTTCAATCAGATGCTTGACGCTTACGACACCTTCTCGCGCGCCGCGGCAACGCGTGCCTTGAAGGTTGTGATTTCGATGACCTAAGATTCTGAACAGGCTCTAAATGAACGGGCGTCTATGCAAATAGGCGCCCGTTTTTTATTACAGCTCTTATTCCGTTTCTATATCGATTGAGTACGCGAAGGCGAAGCGCAGACAGTGCTGGAGCACGGCAAGCAAAGCCGACAAAGTAATCGTCCATATAGGAACGGAATTAGCCGAAGAGCGCGGTGCGCAGCGTAAGCCATAGCTTGCGTGAAGAGGTCAACGATGTCCGTTGCGTCAGCACTTTGCAGCCTTCCGCCTGGATTTCGTGCAGCAGCTCGCGGTAAATCGCGGCCATGATCAATCCGGCTTTCTGTTTGCGCCGGTCTTCGCGCGGCAACAGTTCAAGCGCTTGCGCATAATGCGTTTCGGCACGTTCGATCTGGAACCGCATCAAAGCTTCGAAACGCTCGCTGTGCTGGCGCTCGATAATCTCTTTGGCGGTGACATTGAAACGCCGAAGATCCTCAAGCGGTAGATAGATCCTACCGCGCATCGCATCTTCGCCGACATCGCGGATGATGTTCGTGAGCTGAAACGCCAGCCCGAGTTCATGCGCGTATTTGAGCGTCTGCCGGTTCGTGTAGCCGAAGATTTCGGCCGCCAGCAAGCCCACGACACCCGCGACACGATGGCAGTAGAGCGCCAGGTTTTTGTAGTCGAGATAGCGCGACTGGTGCAAATCCATCTCCATGCCGTCGATGATCTCCAGCAGATTTTCCTCGGGGAGATTGAAGCGGGGGGCGATGGCTTTGAGTGCAAGCGCGACCGGGTGTGTCGGTTCGCCGTGATAGATCGCGGCAACTTCGCGCCGCCACCAGTCGAGCTTGGCTTGGGCGAGCTGCGGATCGTGGCATTCGTCGACGACATCGTCGACTTCGCGGCAGAACGCATATAGCGCGGTGATTGCGCGGCGCCGCTCGGTCGGCAGAAACAAAAAGCTGTAGTAGAAGGAAGAACCGCTGGCGGCGGCTTTTTCCTGGCAATAGGCGTCGGGATTCATCATTTCATCAAGGCGGCGCGCCACGCGAGCCGCACCCAATCGATTGCCCCGAGGCGGGGGCGGTGTTGGAACACATCATAGCCGGCCGCTTCGATCGCTTGAAGAATTCTTAAGCCTCCCTGGACGACAAGCCGGATCTCCCAGCCGAAGCGGCCGGGCAGGGCGGTTGCGAGCGGCGCGCCGGCGAGCATCCATGTCTGCGCACGCTCGACCTCGAAGCGCATCAGCGCGCGCCAGCGCGCATCGACATAGCCGGCTCCGATCTGCGCTTCGGACACGCCAAAGCGTTCGCATTCGTCAAGCGGGAGATAGACCCGGCCTTTGCGCCAGTCGATTGCCACATCCTGCCAAAAATTGATGAGTTGCAGACTGGTGCAGATGTGATCGGACCAGGCGCGGTGCTGTGCCGTGTCGGCAGCGAAAATCTGTAGCATCAGCCTGCCGACCGGCTCCGCCGAGCGCCGGCTATAGTCGCATAGCTCGGCGAAGTCCGCGTAGCGCGTCTTGACGACATCTTGCGCGAAGGCGTCGAGTAAGTCGCGCAGCAGGCTCGTGGCAAGCCCATATTCGCGCACAATACCGGCGAGCCGTCCGAAAATCGGATCGTCCGGCGTTTCGCCACGTTCGATCGCGTCGATTCCGCGCCGAAAATCATTCAGCGCGGCGAGCCTTTCGGCCGACGTGGCCTCGCCTTCGTCGGCCAGATCGTCGGCGCTGCGGGCGAACGCGTAGAGCGCTTCCACCGCCGGGCGTTGGCGCGCTGGCACGAGGATCGAGGCAACAGGGAAGTTTTCGTAATGATTGACAGCCATGATGAGGGGCGGAGTATATAGCGGCTATGGTCACCGCCGGTACGGGCGACAATAGATGTTGCATTCAACAAATAATCCGCATCCGGGAAAATGCTTGAACTCATTGCTTTGACTAAAACCATTGGCGATCGGAACCTGTTTTCCGCACTCTCCTTGCGCCTGGAGGCGGGCGGTTTCGTTGCGATTCGCGGCGAGTCGGGCACGGGAAAGTCGACCTTGTTGAATCTGATCGCCGGGCTTGAGTCGGCGGATGGGGGTGATGTGCGCCTGAACGGCAATTCGCTCGCGGGCCTCGACGACGATGCGCGCACCCGCTGGCGGCGCGATCATCTGGGTTTCGTGTTTCAGGCTTTTCATGTGCTGCCGCATCTGACGATTCTCGACAACGCGGTCTTGCCCTTGCGTTTGCAGGGCGTCGGATCGACTCAGGCGCGAGCGGCTGCGCAATCGATGCTGGAGTCGGTCGGCCTTGGTGTGCGCGGCGCGGGCTGGCCGGGCGAGCTTTCGGGAGGGGAGTTGCAGCGCCTGGCGATTGCGCGCGCGCTGGTGCATCGGCCGACGCTGGTGCTGGCCGATGAGCCCACGGGCAATCTCGATCCCGAAAATGCGCAGCGGATTCTTGCGCTGCTCGCGCAGCAGGTGCGCACGCAGGGGGCGATGTGTTTGATGGTGACGCATTCATCGCAAGCCGCGGCCGTTGCGGACCGCGTTTTGACGCTCGAAAACGGGCGGCTGTGCGAAGCATGATGCGGCTGATTTTTTCGCTCTTCGTCGCGGGGCTCTCACGCCGCCGTTTGGCAAGCATCCTCTCTTTCATTGCGATTGCGCTCGGCGTCGCACTGGGGGTTGCCGTCAATCTTGTCAATCGTTCGGCGCTCGATGCGTTTGAACATGGCGTGCGTGTGATTTCGGGCGAGGCCGATATGCAAATCATCGGGCCGCGCCAAGGTTTCGATGAAGCGCTCTATGCGCGGGTCGCCCGCCTGGACAGCGTTGAAGTCGCAAGCCCGGTCGTCGATATTGAAGCACCGCTTGCCGACAAACCGGGCAGCTTACGCATCCTGGGCCTCGACCTGCTGCGGGCGGCGCGCATTCAGCCCGGCCTGTCGCCGAAGTTGGACTCCACGCAAGCATCGGAAAGCCGTTTTGCCGCCGACGCCGTGTTCCTTTCCAGCGCCGCGATGCGCGAGCTGCGGCTTGAGCCGGGCCAGACGCTGCGCGTAAAAGTCGGGCTTGCGATCCGCGATTTGCGCGTGGTGGGAACGCTGCATGGCGGCGAGGATGGGGCGCGTTTCGGCTTGATGGATATTGCCGCCGCGCAGCTTACGCTGGACCAGCTTGGCCGTTTGCAGCGCATCGATTTGCGCTGGGCCGAAGGTGTCGCGCCGTCGCAGGCGCGCGCGCAGCTTGCCGGGTTGCTGCCGCCGGGCCTCACGCTGGTGCAGCCCGAAGCGGCGGCGATGCAGGCGGCGGCCCTGTCGCGGGCTTACCGCGCGAATCTCGGCATGCTTGCGGTGGTCGCGCTGGCGACGGGCGCTTTCCTCGTTTTCGCTTCGCAAGCCCTGTCGGTGGTGCGGCGCGGGGCGGAATTCGCGCTGCTGCGCGCCTTGGGCGTCAGCCGCCACATGTTGCTGACGGGCGTGCTCGCCGAAGGGGCCGCATTAGGTTTGCTGGGTGGTTTGGCGGGCCTTGCGCTAGGCTTCCTGTTCGCCGGCGTGGCCTTGCGCGTGCTGGGCGGAGATCTGGGCGCGGGTTATTTTTCCGACGCGCCGACCGCGCTGAGTTTCGATTGGCCGACCAGCCTGGTTTTCGTCGCGCTCGGATTCATCGCCGCCGTGGCGGGCTCGGCCTGGCCGGCGCGCGCGGCGGTGCGGGCCGCTCCAGCGCCGGCCTTGCGCAGCGGCTATCAGCCGAGCGTGCCGAAGTTGCCGACGCGGCGTCGGCTGGGCGTGGGTTTTCTATTGCTGGCTTTCCCGCTGGCGGCGATTCCGCCGCTCGGCGGCCTGCCGGTGGCCGGTTATCTGGCGGTCGTTTGCGTGCTCGTCGGCGCGATTGCCTTGTTGCCCGCTCTGGCGCGCAGGCTCTTTGCGCATCTGCCCGCCATGCAGGCGATTGTTTTCGATCTGGCGCGCCAACGCGTCGCGGGCGCTTCAGGTCAAGCCGTGATTGCGAGCGGAGGCGTACTCGCGAGCGTGGCCTTGGCGGTTGCGATGGCGATCATGGTGGCGTCGTTCCGCGATTCGGTCGATGCCTGGCTCGACCGCGTGCTGCCGGCGGATCTTTATGTGCGCGCCGGACGCATCGGGCAGGCCGGCGGGCTCGACGCCGCGGCGCAGATGGCGCTTGAGCGCATGCCGGGCGTTGCCCGTGTCGAGTACGTCCGGCACGAGCAGATCCGACTGCCGGGAAGCGTATTGCCGCTTTCCATTGTCGCGCGGCGGATTCCCGCGGAAGGTGCGGGTGCGCTGTTTCCGATGCAGGCGGAGCAGAGGGTTGCCGCTGGCGATACGCCGATCTGGATTTCGGAAGCGGCGCAGGATCTGTTCGGCTGGCGTCCCGGAATGGCGATCGAATTGCCGTTCGGTGGCGTTTACCGAAGCTTTAAGGTCGCCGGCGTGTGGCGTGACTACGCGCGCCAGAACGGCGCGGTGTTGATTGACTTGGCCGTCTATCGGCGCTTCAACGCGGATGCGCTGGCGACCGACGCCGCGCTCTGGCTTGCGCCGGGCGCGAGCGCGGAAAACGTTAGTGCTGAATTGCGCCAGCGTTTCGGCGCGGCGCTCGACATCGTGAGCGCGGGCGAGATCCGCCGCTCCAGTCTGGCATTGTTCGACCGCACTTTCGCGGTGACTTACGCGCTCGAAGCCTGTGCGGTGCTGATTGGGCTTTTCGGCATCGCGGCAAGTTTCGCGGCTGCGGTTGCGGCGCGGAAAAAGGAATTCGGCATGCTGCGCCACCTTGGGCTGACTCGGGGTCAGATCGGGGCAACCCTGGCATGCGAGGGCGCTTTGACCGCCGGGCTCGGCGTGCTCGGCGGCTTGGCCGCGGGCGGTTTGATCGGCGTGCTGCTGGTGCGCGTCATCAATCGTCAAAGTTTCCATTGGAGCATGGACTTCTCGATTCCCTGGCTGAGCCTGCTTGGCTTCTCGCTTGCGATGATCGCGTCGGCCGCTCTAGCCGCCCGTCTCGCGGGTGCACAGGCCATGCGTGAAGGCGCGTTGCGCGCTGTGCGCGAGGATAGTTGAATGCATCTTTCACGCCGCCGTCTGCTTGCCGCCGCGTTTGCCCTGCCTTGGTTGCAATCGGCGCGCGCCGCCGCCTATCCGCCTGTCGTCCCCCGCAGATTGGTTTTCCCGCGCGATCACGCTGCGCATCCCGAGTATCGAACCGAATGGTGGTATTTGACCGGATGGCTGAGCGCGCCCGGTGTGCCGGATTTCGGTTTCCAAGTGACCTTCTTTCAGGTCCGCCCCGGGATCGCCGAGGACAATCCGAGCGCTTTCTCGCCGCGCCATATCGTCATCGCGCATGCCGCGCTGGCCTGGCCGGGAGAGCATCGGCTGCTACACGACTCACGCGCGGCGCGCGCGGGTTTCGGTCTTGTCGGCGCGGAAACGGATCGCTTGTCGATATTTCTCGATCATTGGCGCATGGAGGTCCGCAACGATGGCCTGCATGTCCGCGTAGACAGCCGGGATTTCGCGCTGCTGCTCGATGGCGCGCCGCCGCCTCCCGTTCTTTTGCAAGGCAAGGACGGGTGGAGCCAGAAAGCTCCCGGAAAGGAACACGCAAGTTATTACGTAAGCATGCCGCAGTGGCCGCTGCGCGGAACGGTCACCGTCAAAGGCCAGCGTTTCGAGGTCAGCGGCCGTGCATGGTTCGACCACGAATGGTCGAGCGAGCTGATGCATCCCGAGGCCGCGGGCTGGGATTGGGCTGGCGTCAACCTCAACGATGGCGGCGCTTTGATGCTGTTCCGCATGCGCCGTCAGGACGGCTCGGCGCTCTGGTTCGGCGGGACATGGCGCAAGGCTTCGGGCGAAACGCTGCGTTTCGGGCCCGGAGACATCGTTTGGGAAACCTTGCGCGAATGGACGAGTCCGCGCACCGGCTGGCGTTATCCGGTCGAAGTGCGAATCCGGGTCGCAGGCCGCGAACTGCAACTTAAGCCTTTAATGGATGACCAGGAACTCGACAGCCGGCGTTCGACCGGGGCGGTCTATTGGGAGGGCGCTGTCACGGCTTTCGAGGCGGGACAGCGTATCGGGCGTGGTTATTTGGAGCTGACGGGGTACGGTGAGCGTTTGAATATCTAAGTTTGTTCGACCATACACTGGATGTTTAGTCCCACGGATTGATGACCGTAACGCCGACGGCTTCGTAGGGAGCGGTATCGCGTGACGCCACCAAGAACCCGCGCGAGGCGGCAATTGCGGCAATGTAGCCGTCAGGTGTTGGAAACCCTCGTCCAGCAGTCTTGGCTGTCACGGCCAACTCGGCGTAGCGCCGCGCGGCGTCAATGTCGAATGGGAGCACCCGATCCCTGAATAGTCCCATCAGGCCGTCAAGGGTTTGCGCCAGCATATCCTTGCGCTTGCCAGCCGGGAGCGCGCCGATGCCAAACAGCAACTCGGCCAATGTCACGCTGGAGAGATACAAGGTTTCGGCTGTCTGATCGTTCAGCCAAACCTGTACAGCCGGATGTGGCTCAGGTTTCATCGCCTCGGAGACGACGTTAGTATCGAGAACGATCATTCAAGCCTCAGCGGCTCGGCCGGCGTTTTGTCCCTCACTTGCTGAAAGACCTCGAAATCTTCGTTCGTCAGGCCGACCTTGCGGCCCAGCGCCGCGAGGGCATCGCCCAAGCGAACGCGTGTTTCCGGCTTGACTGCGGCAGCCAGGATCTCGCGGACTTCGGCCTCAGTGCTGCGTCCGTGTCGAGCAGCCTGCACCCGCAGCGCACGGTGTACGTCATCGGGTAGATTGCGTACTGTCAGCATTGCCATGGAATCACCTCACAAAAACGCATTCGACGCATTCACTATAGTAATTTGAATGCATTTTCGCAAGGAATATTGCCGTGCAGGGAAGCGAGCGTTCAGCGTCCGCTTCCACCCAGCAAGGCCGCAACCGGACGAATTGGCCGTTTGAGCGGATTGGGTCTGGATGCCGAAGCGGTTTCTGTTTCGCTTTCCGGCTGGACGGAGTAGGGGCGGCTGAAATCGAAACCGTCGGGCGCGATGTGGGCGCGCCGGTCCGCGGCCTGGTTGCGCAAAATCCGCCGCGTGGAATCCGGTGTGGCGGCGATGTCGAAGCCGGCTACGGTTTCCTGCGGGATTTTGAGTTTGATGAGTTTTTCGATCGCGCTCAGACGGATCTGCTCCTCGGGCGCGACGAGCGATACCGCATTGCCTTGCTTGCCTGCGCGGCCGGTGCGGCCGATCCGGTGCACATAGTCTTCCGCGGTATGCGGCAGCTCGAAGTTCACGACATAAGGCAGGTCGTCGATGTCGAGACCGCGCGCGGCGACGTCGGTGGCGACCAGAACGCGGATCTGGCCGCTCTTGAAACCTTCGAGCGCTTCGGTGCGTTGCTGCTGATTTTTGTCGCCGTGGATCGCGTCGGCCGAAATGCCGTCTTTCTGCAGTTGCCGCGCCAAGCGGGCGCAGTAGGTCTTGGTTGCGACGAAAACGAGCACTTGCGAGGCATTGCGGTCGTCGTGCAGCAGCCAGGTCAGCAGCTCGCGCTTGATGTTGGCGTTGGCGGGGTAGACGCGGTGCGTGATCGTTTCGCTGACCGTGTTGCGGCGCGCGACTTCGATGAGCTGCGGGTTTTGCAGCATCGTGTCGGCCAGCTTTTTGATTTCTTCCGAGAACGTGGCCGAGAACAACAGGCTTTGGCGCTGTTGCGGCAGCAAACCAAGGATGCGGCGAATGTCGGGAATGAAGCCCATGTCGAGCATGCGGTCGGCTTCGTCGAGCACGACGATTTCCACCTGGCCGAGCGCGATGCTGCGCTGTTCCACATGGTCGAGCAGGCGGCCCGGCGTCGCGACGACGATTTCCACGCCGCGGCGTAATTCGGCAAGCTGCGGTTTGATGTCGACGCCGCCGTAAATGCAGGCCGAGCGCAGCGTGAGGTGCTTGGCGTAGGTTTGCACCGATTCGTGCACCTGCATCGCCAGTTCGCGCGTCGGCGCGAGCACGAGCGCACGCACCGGGTGGCGCGCTGGCGATGTGCTGGTATTCGCCCAGCGCGCGAGTTTTTGCAGCAGCGGCAGGGTAAAACCCGCCGTTTTGCCGGTGCCGGTCTGCGCCCCGCCCATGACATCGCGCCCTTCGAGTACGATCGGAATGGCTTGGCGCTGGATTGGCGTGGGCTCGCTGTATCCGGCGTCTTCGACGGCGCGCAGCAGTTCGGGGATCAGTCCTAGTTCAGCAAATGACATTAAATGTTCCGTTGTCCTTCTGTTTTTTGCAGGTGAGACGGTAGGTAAAGAATCTGAGAATTATAAACCCCGTATTGATATTGGGCATTGCCCCGTTACGTCGGGAAAAGCCGAGGTGAGTCGCTTTAACCTGGGGGCCATGATGACCCCGCTCAATGACTGATTAACGACAGTTCGGAATCCATTCCAAACCCAGCGTGGGATAATGTCCGGTATGGTTCAGGTCGCTCATTCTCTCGATGCCGATGCCGGCAGTCTGCCGACGCTGGAACAACTTGCCCAGGGTTTGGATGGCGAGGCGCATGCCGCGATTGGTCGGGCGCTCGATTTTGCCCGGCCGATTTACGCTGACAAGTTGCTCGCGAGCGGAGAGCCGGTTGTGCGCCATGCGCTCGGAATGGCCTTGATCGCGGTTGCGCTGAAACTCGATCTCGCGACGCGGCTGGCGGCGATTCTGTTTGCGGTCAGCGATAGCCTGGAGTCGCCTTCCGAGACCTTGGAGACTTCTTTCGGCCGCGATGTGGTGCGTCTCGTGGAAGGGCTGCGGCGTCTCGACGGCTTGCGGCCCTTGACGCGCAATGTTGCGCGTGCGGATATTTCCGGTGCGCGCGCGCAGACCGAGATCCTGCGCAAAATGCTGCTCGCGATGGTTGAAGACCTGCGCGTGGTTATGCTGCATTTGATGAGCCGGACGCAAACCTTGCGTTACTACACCGAGCACGAAAATCCGGAGCGCGAGCAGATTGCGCACGAGAGCATGAACATTTATGCGCCGCTTGCGAACCGGCTCGGCGTCTGGCAATTGAAGTGGGAGCTTGAAGATCTTTCTTTCCGCTTTCTCGAACCGCAGACCTATAAGCGGATTGCCAAGATGCTCGACGAGCGCCGCGTCGAACGCGAGGCCTTCATCGCCACTGTGACCGAACGTTTGCGGGATGAGTTGGCGGCGACCGGCGTCGAGGCGGAAGTTTATGGTCGCCCGAAGCACATTTACAGCATCTACAACAAGATGCGCTCGAAGAATCTGGATTTTTCCCAGGTCTACGACGTGCGTGCCTTGCGCGTTCTGGTGCGCGATGTGCGTGATTGCTTTATCGCCTTGGGGGTCGTGCATACGCTGTGGCAGCCGATTCCGGGCGAGTACGACGATTACATCTCGCGGCCCAAAGGCAACGATTATCAAAGTCTGCATACGGCTGTACGCGCGGCCGATGGGCGCGCGCTCGAAGTCCAGATCCGAACTTACGATATGCATCGTCACGCCGAGCTGGGCGTGGCGGCGCATTGGCGCTATAAGGAAGGCGCTCCTGATGGCGGTGAGTACGATGAAAAGATCGCCTTGCTGCGGCAGTTGCTCTCGTGGCGCGATGAAATCAACGATTCGGCGCAGTGGGAATCCCACTTCAAGCGTGCTTCGCTCGATGACACGATTTATGCGATGACGCCGCAAGGCAAGGTGATCGATCTGCCTGCGGGCGCGACGCCGATCGATTTTGCTTATCGGCTGCATTCGGATCTGGGGCACCGTTGCCGCGGTGCGAAACTCGATGGGCAGATGGTCTCGCTCAATACGCCGTTGGAAAATGGGCAAGTCGTCGAAATCATCGCCGCGAAGCAAGGTGGGCCCTCGCGCGATTGGCTCAACCCCAACCTCGGTTATTTGGCGACCTCGGGCGCGCGGACGAAAGTGCGGCGCTGGTTTACGCTCCAGGAAGAAACGGAAACGCTGGCTCAGGGCCGGGCAATCGTTTTGCGTGAATTGCAGCGCGAGAGTCAGGCGCATTCAAGCATTGACGATCTTGCGCACAAGCTTAATTTCAAAACGGCCAATGCTTTTCTGCTTGCGGCAGGGCGCGGCGATATCGGAGCGCGTCAAATCCAGATGGCGCTGCATGGGTCCGCAGCAGAAACCGAGGCCACGCCGGATGTCGTGATCGCACGCAGCCGTGCGCGCAAAAGCGATGACAAGATTCTTGTTGTCGGCGTGGGGCGTTTGCTGACCTCGCTCGCTAAATGCTGCAAACCCGCGCCGCCCGATCCGGTGAGCGGTTTCGTGGCGCGTGGCAAAGGCGTGTCGATTCACCGTTCGGATTGCCCCGACTTCAAATATGTTGCCTCGCAGCATCCGGAACGCGTGGTTGCCGCGGAGTGGGGCGGCAGAACGGAGGAGGACCAGCGTAGCGACGTCTACCCGGTCGATATCGGCGTGGAAGCCAATGACCGCCAGGGTTTGTTGCGCGATATATCCGAAGTCCTGTCGCGCGAGAAACTCAATGTCATCGCCGTCAATACGCTGTCGAAGAGCGGGCGGGCGTTCATGCGTTTCACGGTCGAAGTCCGCAACGCGACGCAGGTTCAGCACGCCCTGGCTTTGATTGGCGAAGTGCAGGGGGTCGAGAAGGCGCGGCGCACTTGAGAATGGATTCTCAGGCTCCGCGCTTTCCTCCCTTCAGCTCACCCCAGCAATTTCCTTGAGCAGAATTTCTTGCGCGGCACGCCGCGTTGAGCGCGTCTGTTTGCGCCGGTAGGAACCATCGGCGCCATCGAGTTGCCACGCTTGGCAGTTGTCGCCCAGATAAGGTTTGAGCCCTTCCTTGACGATGCGGCGACGCAAGCGACTGTCCAACACAGGGAAAGCAATTTCGATGCGGCGGAAGAAATTGCGGTCCATCCAATCGGCGCTCGATAAATAAACCTGTTCCTCGCCGCCGTTGCCGAAATAGATCACCCGCGTGTGTTCAAGGAAGCGCCCGATCACCGAACGGACTTTGATGTTTTCCGAAAGGCCCGCGACATTGGGCCGCAATGCGCAAGGGCCGCGCACGATCAAATCGATTTCGACGCCGGCGGCGCTTGCGTCGTAGAGCGCTTCGATCGTTTCCGGTTCGAGCAGCGCATTGAGTTTGGCGATGATGCGGCCTTTGCCGCCGTTGCGGGCGATTTCGGCTTCGCGCTGGATCGCGGTGATGACATTCGGTTGCAGGGTGAAGGGCGCTTGCCACAGGTGCTTGAGCATGCGCGCGTGGCCGAGGCCGGTCAGTTGTTTGAATATTTCGCTGACATCCTTGCCGATGTCAGGATGCGCGGTGAGCAGGCCGAAATCGGTATAAAAGCGCGTAGTGCGCGGATGGTAGTTGCCTGTGCCCAGATGCACATAACGGCGCAGGGCTTCGTCCTCGCGCCGCACGATCAGCAGCATCTTGGCATGCGTCTTGTAGCCGAATACGCCGTAGACGACATGCGCGCCCGCTTCTTCGAGCTTGGCGGCCCAGCCGATATTGGCCTCTTCGTCGAAACGGGCCATGAGTTCAACGACGACGGTGACCTCTTTGCCTTGTTGGGCGGCGCGCAGCAGGTGCTCCATCAGGACCGAATCGGTGCCGGTACGATAGACCGTCATTTTGATCGCGACGACTTGCGGATCTTCCGCGGCGCTGCGCAGCAGATCGATGACCGGGGCGAAACTCTGATACGGATGGTGCAGCAGGATGTCGCCGCGACGGATCGCGCTGAAAATTTCTGTTTGCTTGGTCAGCGTCGTGGGCAGCGCGGGCTGAAAAGGCTTGAATTTCAAATCGGGCCGCTCGACCCAGTCGGGCACCTGCATCAAACGCACAAGATTGACGATGCCGGGAACGCGATACAGCTCTTCGCGCAGCAGGCCGAATTGCCCCATCAAAAACTCGGCCATCGATTCGGAACAGTTGTCCGGGATTTCGAGCCGCACGCCGTCGCCGAAGTGGCGTTGTTGCAGTTCGCCCTCCAGCGTGGCGCGCAGATCTTTGACTTCTTCTTCGTCGACGAACAAATCGCTATTGCGCGTCAGGCGGAACTGGTAGCAGCCGAGCACGCTCATGCCTTCGAATAGTTCGCCGACATGCGTATGCAGGATCGAAGACAGGAAAACAAAGCCGTATTCGGCGCCGACAAGCGCTTTGGGCAGCCGGATGACGCGCGGCAGCACGCGCGGCGCTTGGACGATCGCGGCATTCGAGGCGCGGCCGAAGGCGTCGCGTCCTTCAAGCTCGACGGCGAAGTTCAAACTCTTGTTGAGTACACGCGGAAACGGGTGCGCGGGGTCCAGGCCGATCGGCGTAAGCACCGGCATGACTTCGCGGAAGAAGAATTCGCGAATCCAGGCGCTTTGTTCTTCGGTCCATAGGCTGCGGCGCAGGAAGACGATGTCTTCGGTGGCGAGCGCGGGCAAAATAACGTCGTTGAGCAAGGCGTACTGTTCGGCGACGATGCTGTGGACTTCCTTGCAGATCTGGCTGTATAGCGTTTGGGGTGCCATACCGTCCGGCGTTCTGGCACGCGTGCCGAGCGCGATTTGTTCGCGCACGCCGGCGACGCGGACTTCGAAGAATTCATCGAGGTTGCTGGATACGATGCAAAGAAAACGCAGCCGCTCAAGTAGGGGGACGTCCTTATCCGCAGCTTGGGCAAGCACCCTGCGCTGAAAAGCCAACAAAGACATTTCACGATTGATGAAATGTGCAGGTGGATGCTGGTGCTGCCAGGTACGACTCATACAATGACCCCCTGGTACAAATTTGTTTATTGTCCGCCATTTCGGCGCGAAGGCCCATGCGCATGGGCTGGAACTGCCTTAAAGGGGTTTGGGTTTAACGCTATTTCACAACGGTCGGATGGTAAAATCCGCGTGCTGTTTTTCATAGGGCTTCACATGCCGCACGAGCTTATTGCTGCCGTCGATCTAGGCTCCAACAGTTTCCGTCTGATTGTTGGTCGTGTCGAAGGCAGCCAGATCTATGCCCAGGATAATCTTAAGGAGAGTGTTCGGCTGGCCGCCGGCTTATCCGCCGACCGGCAACTCGATGTCGCCTCGCAAGCACGCGGGCTCGCCGCCCTGCGCAAGTTCGGTGAACGCCTGCGCGGCTTTCAGCCCGAACAGGTACGGGCGGTGGCGACCAATACCCTGCGCGTGGCCAAAAATGCGGGGAGTTTTCTTGAGCAGGCCGAAGTGGCGTTGGGCTTCCCGATTGAAGTGATCTCGGGGCGGGAGGAGGCGCGCCTGATCTACCTCGGCGTCGCACACAGCCTGCCCGATCCGGGACATAAGCAGCTGGTTTTCGATATTGGTGGCGGTTCAACGGAATTCATCATCGGGCGCGGCTTCGAGCCTATCGTGCTCGAATCGCTTTACATGGGATGCGTCAGCTATAGTCTGCGCTACTTTCCCAATGGCCGCGTCGATAAACACAGCTTGCGCGAAGCCGAGCTGGCGGCGCTCAAAGAGATCGAAACGATTGCTCGTACCTACCGCGAAGTCGGTTGGGATCTGACCGTCGCTTCCAGCGGCAGCGCCAAAGCGCTGCTCGAAATTCTTGAATTGAACGGCTTTTCCGGCGGCGGTATTACGCGCGAAGGCCTTGCGCTGCTGCGGGCCGAGATTCTCAAGGCTGGGAATGTCGCGCGCTTGTCGTTTGATGGGTTGCGCGCCGATCGCATACCGGTTTTGCTCGGCGGGTTTGCGATCATGAATGCGGTTGTCGAGGGTTTCGGGATCGAGCGGATCGATTTTTCCGATGGCGCGCTGCGTCTGGGAGTTCTGTACGACTTGTCGGGCCGGCATGCGCACCATGATCAACGCGATGCGACGGCTGAAGTATTCATGCGGCGTTATCAGGTCGATGTGCCCCAGGCGCTGCGTGTGACGCAAAGCGCGCAACGACTTTTGGAACAAATGCTGCCGGCGACGATCGACCCGGACAATATCGACCGGCGCTTCCTCGGCTGGGCCTGTCGTTTGCATGAAATCGGTTTGTCCGTCGCGCATGCGAGCTACCACAAGCACAGCGCATATATCCTGGCGAATGCCGATATGCCAGGCTACTCGCGCATGGATCAGGCCCGGCTTGCGACCTTGGCACTCGCGCACCGCGGGAAGCTCGATCGCGTGCGGGGGCTCGAACCGAGCGAGCGCGATTGGCTGCTGATTCTTTGTCTCCGCCTGGCGGTGATTTTGCACCGCACACGTGATGACGATCTGATCATGGGGCTTTCGATCGAACGGGGTAAGAAAGGTTTTATCGTTAGCGCGGCCGATGGGGCGCTGCGCGATCGTCCGCTAACGAGCGCCTTACTTGATGATGAAGGCCAGCAGTGGGCCGCGGTTGGTGTGCTGATCAAGTTCCGCGTCGAGCGGCAAAAACAACAAATGGCTGGAGATACCTGATGCAGCCGGGGTCGGCGCCGAAGATCGAATTCGTAGATGAAGGCGTCCGGCTGACTGGCTCTTGGACCTTAAGCTGCTTGCGCAAATGTCTGCCGCGCTTGCGTGCGGAAACTACGCGTACATCCAGTGATACGCGCTGGGATTTAAGCAGGCTTTCAGCCTTGGATACTTATGGTGCCTTGCTGCTTTGGCGCCATTGGGGCAGTCGTTTCCCGGCGGATATACAGCTTCCGCCCGAATACAAGGCTTTGTTTGAGCGCTTGGAGAAGAGGCCGCCGGATAAACTCATGCGTCGCCCGCGCAGGCGTTTCCGCATGGGGGTTGAAGATATCGGTCTCGCGGCGATGGTTTTTGTCGGGCACGTGTATGCCGCAATCGCTTTGCTCGGACAGTTGATTATCGAGACCGGCTATATTCTGCGCAGTCCGCGTCATATACCGTGGCGCGAAATATCGGCGAATTTGTACAAGGCCGGTGTGCGCGCGATGCCGGTCAGCGCGCTGGTCGCATTCCTGATCGGGGTTGTGCTGTCGTACCTGTTTGCCTTGCAACTCAGACGCTTCGGCGCCGAGGCTTTTATCGTGGATGTGCTGGGTGTCGGCATCATCCGCGAATTGGGTCCTGTTCTGATTGCGGTGCTCGTGGCCGGACGTTCCGGTTCAGCAATGACGGCACAGCTCGGCACGATGCGGGTGACCGAGGAAATCGACGCCTTGGCGACGATGGGCGTGCCACGTCACTTGCGGCTCGTGCTGCCGAAAGTTGTCGCGCTCGCGCTCGCCATGCCGCTGCTCGTGACCTGGACAAGCGGTATTGCAATCGCCGGCGGCGTGCTGGTTGCGCATTATCAACTGGGTATCGATTACCCGTTCTTCATTGCCAATTTGCCGCGTGCGGTGCCGGTTCCCAATGTTTGGATCGCCTTGTCCAAGGGCTTGGTTTTTGGCATGACGATTGCCCTCGTGGCCTGTCATTTCGGCTTGCGGGTCAAGCCGAACACGGAAAGCCTTTCGGCCAATACCACCCGTTCGGTTGTGACGGCCATTACGCTGGTGATTTTGCTTGACGCGGTTTTCGCGTTGGCAACACGCAATATCGGACTGGTGGGCGGATGAGCGCGCTGATCGAGATTCGAGGTCTGGGAATCCGCTTCGGGCCACGCTGGATTCTGCGCCGGGTCGATCTGGAGGTTGCGCGCGGCGAATTGCTTGCGCTCGTGGGAGGGTCGGGCTGCGGTAAAACGACCTTGCTCAGACAAATCGTTGGTTTGCTACTGCCGACCGAAGGCGGCATTCAGCTTTTTGGCGAGCCGCAGCATGCGGGCGACCGCGATACGCGGCAGGACCGGCAACGCAGACTGGGCATGCTGTTCCAGCAGGGCGCCTTGTTTTCCGCATTGAATGTTTTCGACAATGTGGCGTTTCCGCTGCGCGAACTCGGTTTTTTGCCCGAGGCGGAAATACGCGATCTCGTTTTCACCAAACTCGCCATGGTGGAAATTAGCCACGATGCGGCGTGGCGCATGCCGGCCGAATTGTCGGGCGGGATGATCAAGCGTGTTGCGCTGGCTCGTGCGCTGGCGCTCGACCCGGAATTATTGCTGCTCGACGAGCCGACCGCGGGGCTCGACCCTGACCGTGCTGGCGCGTTCGTCGAATTGATTCGCGCTTTGCACAGCGCGCTCAATTTAACCGTGGTTTTTGTTACGCACGACCTGGATACCTTGTCCGCATTGGCCAGCCGTGTGGCGGTTGTCGCTGAGCGACGTATACTCGCGGTAGGCCCGCTCGATCAAATCGTGCATGTTCAACATCCTTTCATCGAGCGTTTCTTTCTTAGCGAACGCAGCCTGCACGCACTGCGTCGAGGCAAACAGAGCGACTGATGGAAAACCGCGCTTACGCTTTCTCTGTCGGACTCTTCGTGCTGGTGCTGGGGGCCGCGCTGGCGTTCTCCGTCTGGTGGTTATCCGGCCGGAGCGAACAGACTTACACCGTCGTGCTGTATACCGATGCGGGCGTCAATGGCCTCAATGAGCAGGCGGCGGTTCGCTTCCGCGGCCTGCGTGCGGGCCGTGTGACCAATATCGATTTCGATCCGCAGACGCCGCGGCGCATCCTGGTTCGCCTGCGTCTTTCGGCGGGCATTCCGCTCACCCAGGCGACGCGCGCCAGTTTGGGCACGCAAGGAGTTACGGGCTTTGTGTTTGTCCAGCTCGATGACGATGGTTCCAATCCCCAGGCGATTCCGCCTAGCCTCGACGGTCTGCCGCATATCGAACTCAATACCCGGGCTTCGAGTCCGACCGATGCAGCGCTGGAGGCGATTGAACGGATTCGCGTGGTGGCGGATCGTTTGGGCGAAGTGCTCGATACAGACAATCGCGCGCGACTTTCCAGAACCCTGACGCATCTGGATGACTCTTCACGCCATCTAGAAACGCTCTTGGCGAAAACGCCCGAGTTGATGGAGCGTATGAATCGTTTCGCCGCGCGGCTGGATTCGGACAAAATCGATACAACGCTGAATAATCTGGCGCGGAGTTCGTCCGAGCTTCCGCAAACGCTTGCCGGTCTGCAGCGCGCCTCGCAAAGTATCGACGCCCTTGGAACGCGTTGGGATGCGTTGGGGCAGGATCTGCAAATGGGTGTGGGCAGCCTGCGCATTGGCGACACGCTTATCGAATTGCAGCGCACCAGCAGCGAGTTTTCGAAATTGGTTGAAATTCTTGAACGTAATCCACAAGCGATCGTATTCGGTCGCCCGGAACCGAGGCCCGGTCCAGGGGAGGGTGGTTATCGCATCGCGCCACAAGGGCAGGAATGATGAGAAGCTTACTTTGCACTGTGTCGCTTGGAATTCTGAGTTTGATGCTGGGAGCCTGCGTCAGTCCGCCCCGGCCGCTCGCAGCGCTTGCGGTGTATGACCTGGGTTTGCCTGCGGCGCCCAATCCGACGCCAACCGCTGTACCGCTGCGCCGCGTTGAGGTGTTTGCGGCCCCCTGGCTGAATGGGCTCGATATGCAGTACCGCTATACCGATGCGGGTCCGAACGAACGCCGGAGTTTCGCCGAGAACCGCTGGGCGGCAACGCCCGCGCAGCTTATCGAACCCGTGCTGGCGCGCGATTTGGCGGTTGGCGCGATGAGCAACTGCAAACTTTCCGTGCGGCTTGAGGAATTCACTCAGCTGTTCGATGCGCAAGGCGCCAGCAGCGTCTTGATTTCGGGCAGCATCAGCTTGCGCGGCGAGCGTTTGGATCAGATTTATCTGCACGATAGTTTCGATGTGCGCCGGCCCGCCGAGTCGGCGGATCCGGCCGCGGGCGTGAAGGCTTTGCGTGAGGCGACGGATGCCTTGTCCGAACAGATTCGCGCCTGGCTGACCCACGCGCTGCCGGAGGTTTGTGGAACAGCCTGAGTGCCGTCATTGAGCTACCGCGTCCGAATGGGAATGGGGTGTGGCCTACCATGTTTCAATACCGAATCGATGAGTGAGACGAAAATGAACGCTGATTTGAATAACAAGTCTTATGTTCTGCGTAGTGATTCCGGTTACATAGCGACGCTGACGCTAAACCGGCCGGCTCAATTCAATCCGTTGTCGGAGGGGATGCTCAAAGCGCTGCAAGTCGAAATCGACCGTCTGGCCACAGACAGACTGATCCGTGTCGTCGTGATTGCCGCAAAGGGCAAAGCCTTCTGCGCGGGCCATGATCTGAAGGAAATGCGCGCGAATTACCGCAAGGATTTCCAGCAAGTGCTCTTTACGCGTTGCTCAAAACTTATGACAAGTTTGTTGGCGCTGCCGCAGCCTGTGATTGCACGGGTGCATGGGGTTGCCACCGCGGGGGGATGCCAACTCGTTTCGATGTGCGATCTGGCGGTTGCGGCGGACAGCGCGCGCTTTGCGGTGTCCGGGATCAATGTCGGCTTGTTTTGCGCGACGCCGGGGGTTGGGCTGTCACGCAATCTGTTGCGTAAACAAGCTTTCGAAATGCTCGTGACGGGCGATTTTATTTCGGCTGAGCGGGCGCTCGAACGAGGCTTGGTCAACCGGGTCGTGCCCGCGACAGAACTCGATATCGAAGTTTGGCGCCTCGCAACGCAGATCGCCGGCAAACCGCCCGCTGCCGTCGCGGCGGGTAAGCGGCTTTTCTATCGCCAGCTCGAAATGGGCATTGAAGCCGCGTATCAGGCAGCGAGTGAAACGATGGCCTGCAATGCGATGGAAGAAGATACCGCGGAGGGTATCGACGCTTTCATCGAGAAACGTCTGCCGCGCTGGGTCATGGGTTGAATCGATGTTGGTCGACACGCATATCCATTTGGATGCGCGCGAGTTTGAAGAAAACCGCAATGTTGTGATGCAAAACGCCCGCAATGCGGGCGTGCATGTTTTTGTCGTACCGGCGGTTGCACCCGCGAATTTTTCTGCGCTCGACCGCTTGGCTTCGACATACCATGATGTGGCGCCAGCGTTTGGCATTCATCCGATGTATGTCGATGCGCAGAAGGATGATGCGCTCGATGCCGTGCGCGCCCGGCTTGAACGAGGCGGCGCCGTTGCGGTGGGGGAGATTGGCCTGGATTTCTATGTCGAGGGACTGGACCGCGCGCGGATGGAGCGGTTTTACGTCCAACAGCTTGAACTGGCGCGCGATTTTGATCTGCCCGTACTGCTGCATGTGCGCCGTGCGCAAGACGCGGTGCTCAAGCAACTGCGCTATTACCGTCCACGCGGCGGTATCGCGCATGCCTTCAATGGCAGCATTCAACAGGCCGAAGCCTTCATTGGCTTGGGCTTCAAGCTCGGTTTTGGTGGCGCGATGACTTATGCGGGGTCGAAACGCGTCCGGCATTTAGCCGCGACGCTTCCGCTCGAAAGCATCGTATTGGAAACCGACGGCCCGGACATTCCCCCCGCTTGGCGGTCACAAGGCCCGTCGCTACCCGAAGAAATTAGACGCTATGCGCAGATCATCGCGGATCTGCGTGGCTTGGAGCTTGATGCCGTCATTCAACAGACTGGAGCGAATGCTGTGGCGGCATTGTCTGGCTTGGCCCGTTACCTCCAGGCTGGGACTGATTCTCCGCAATAAACTCGGCGATCCGCGTGCGCAGCGCGCCGATGTCTTCGTCGAACTGTTCGTAGATCATCAGGCTCGATCCGAACGCATAGGCATAAAAAAGGAGCGAACGGATCTTGGCTTCCGCTTCGCTGAAGCCCGCATCGGTAAACATATTTTGGGTGCGCTTCAGGCGCCACGCATCGACTTCCGCGACGATGGCCGCGGCTTTGGGGTCGCGTCGCGCCCAATCGCGAATCGCAAGTTCGATTTGAATGCCGCGGCGATTGCGCGATGCGGAATACAATTCGATCGCGCGGATGATACTTGCGCGCTCCTGGCCGATTTCGCTTTTGGCCTGCTTGCTGACATCACGAATCCGGCCTTCTTTCCACTGCGCCAGCACTTCATCGAGCAACTCCTGACGATCGCGGAAATGCCAATAGAAGCTTCCCTTGGTGACGCCGCAGCGTTTTGCAAGGATTTCGACACGCAGACCGGCGAGTCCTTCTTCGGCGAGTGCGTCATTGGCAGCGTGAATCCAGGCTTTTCGATCAAGGCTGGAGCGGCTCTTGGCGGCTCGGTTTTTGGGTAGGGTGGATTGCATTTGGCCTGTGTGCTTGACTTGGGGGGGTCCATGCAATAGCGTATAAGGTTACATACGCTAGAGTATGGTGATTGTCCGATCAGTGTCAATTCGGAATCGCGGCGTGACTATGGTTTGAGTGCAAGCTCCGCCCTTCGTGGCGAAGTGGATGGTTGAGATATACGCATTGCGTCAATGCGGGACTTTATGTTTGGAGGAGAGGAATTTTGAAGATTTTGGTTCCAATCAAACGAGTGATTGACTACAACGTCAAGGTTCGTGTCAAGGCAGACGGTTCTGGCGTCGATTTGGCCAACGTCAAGATGTCGATGAACCCGTTCGACGAAATCTCGGTCGAAGAGGCGGTGCGTTTGCGTGAGGCGGGCATTGCCACGGAGACGGTTGCGGTGTCATGCGGCACGACGGCTTCGCAGGAAACACTGCGCACAGCGATGGCGATCGGTATCGACCGTTCGATCCTGGTGGAAACCGATGTCGAACTCCAGCCGCTCGCGGTTGCCAAATTGCTCAAGGCCGTTGTCGAGAAAGAACAGCCGACGCTGGTCATTCTTGGTAAGCAGGCCATCGATGACGATTCCAACCAGGTTGGCCAGATTCTTGCCGCATTGCTCGGCTGGCCTCAGGCGACTTTCGCCTCCAAGGTACACATTGAAGGCGGAAACGTGACGGTCATGCGTGAAGTTGACGGCGGTCTCGAAACCGTCGAGCTGAAGCTGCCCGCGATCGTGACGACCGATTTGCGTCTGAACGAGCCGCGTTACGCGACCTTGCCGAACATCATGAAGGCGAAGAAAAAACCGCTCGAAACGCTTAAACCGGAAGCGCTCGGCGTTGACCCGGCCCCGCGTCTGAAAACGCTCAAAGTGGTCGAGCCGCCGAAGCGGGCTGGCGGGGTCAAGGTTGCCGACGTGCAGGAACTCGTCGCGAAGCTCAAGAACGAAGCCAAAGTGCTGTAAGGGAAACAGATATGACCATCCTCGTTATTGCTGAACACGACAATGCTTCGTTGAAGGCTGCGACATGCAACATCGTTACCGCCGCCGGCCAGATTGGCGGCGAAGTCCATATTCTGGTGGCGGGACATAATTGTGCCGAGGCGGCCAAGGCCGCGGCGAAAATCCCCGGCATCGCCAAGGTCCGCGTGGCGGACGCGCCGCAGTACGGCGATCAGCTTGCCGAGAATTTGGCCGCGCTGATTGCCGCGCATGCGGGCGAATACAGCCACATCGCGGCGCCTGCCAGCGCTTTCGGCAAAAACTTCATGCCGCGTCTTTCGGCCTTGCTCGATGCGGCCCAGATTTCCGACATCATCGCGGTCGAGTCCGCGGATACTTTCGTGCGCCCGATTTACGCGGGTAACGCGCTGGCGACGGTGCAGAGTCCCGATCCGGTCAAGTTGCTGACCGTGCGCGCGGCGGCTTTCGATGCGGCGCCGGCGGACGGCGGTTCCGCAGCAATCGAGCCGGTTGCGCCCGAAGCCGATCAAGGGGTGTCGAAACTCATCGGACGTGAATTGACCGTCAGCGCGCGTCCCGAGCTTGGCGCGGCGAAAATTATCGTTTCTGGCGGGCGCGGTTTGGGGAATGGCGAAAACTTCCATTCCTTGCTCGAACCGCTGGCCGACAAACTCGGTGCGGCCCTGGGCGCGTCGCGCGCGGCCGTCGACGCGGGTTATGTGCCGAACGACTACCAGGTCGGGCAGACGGGCAAGGTCGTCGCGCCACAGCTTTACATCGCGATCGGGATCTCTGGCGCGATTCAGCATCTGGCCGGCATGAAGGATTCGAAGGTGATCGTTGCCATCAATAAGGACTCGGAAGCGCCGATCTTCGGCGTGGCCGACTACGGTCTGGTCGGCGATCTGTTCGAACTCGTCCCGCAATTGACGGCGGCCGTGGCTTGAGCAGGGGAACGGGGACATGGAATTCACGCTCCAGTCCCTGCCTGAAGGAACAGCGTTGCTCTGCATGGCGCTGATCGTCTGGGCGCTGTGGTCCGATTGGCGCCGAGTGGCGTGGAAAAGTCTGATCCTGGGGCCGGTTCCGAACCGGCTCATTGGCACAACGATGGTGCTGACGCTGTTGTGGTCGATGGGGCCGCATCTATCTTCGGGCCTGGCATTTCATTTTCTTGGCGTGACTGCTTGCGTCCTGATATTCGGGCGCGGCGTGGCGCTTGCCGCATTGGTGGTGGCAAGCCTTGCGGCGTGTTGGCTGCATGGTGGAGACGTGTGGGCGTGGCCGTTCAACTTCGTCCTGCTCGGGCTGTTCCCCGCATGGCTGACATCGGGCGCGGACCGCTGGCTGCAACGCCATCTTCCCAATCATATTTTCGTTTTTATTTTCCTCAATACCTTCCTCGTGGCGGGGCTGGTGATGTTGGCAATCGGCTGCGTGGCGACAGCCGTTTTGGCGTTTCAGGGTGAAACGCTGACGTACTTGCTGCAAAATTATTTTCCGTATTTTCTGATGCTTGGTTTCGGAGAAGCCTGGCTGAGCGGTCTGACGATCACGCTGCTGATTGTGTACTGGCCGGGCTGGGTTGCCAGTTTCGATGATCGTCGTTTTCTGATGAATAAATAGAGAAACGCGGTGCTGTTGCCGCATGTTTATTTCGGGAGGAACACAGATGAGTTTTACCGCACCGATCCGTGACATGCAGTTCGTCTTGAACGAACTCGCCGGTTTGCAGGAAGTCGCGCAACTTCCGGGCTGTGAAGAAGTTTCGAGCGATTTGGTCAGCGCCATTCTTGAAGAAGGCGGGAAGTTCGCAAGCGGTGTGCTGGCGCCGATCAACCACAGCGGAGACCAGGAAGGCGCGCACTGGAATAACGGCGTGGTGACGACGCCTAGCGGTTGGAAAGAGGCTTACAAGGGCTTTACCGACGGCGGCTGGTCTTCGATCAGCTGCCGCCAGGAATTCGGCGGTCAGGCTTTGCCGGTCGTGATCGCGACTGCGATCAACGAGATGTTCAAGTCGGCCAACATGGCTTTCTGTCTGTGTCCGATGTTGACCCAGGGCGCGATCGAAGCGCTTGAGTTGTGCGGATCGCATGAGTTGAAAGAACGTTTCCTGCCGAGGATGATTTCGGGCGAATGGACAGGGACGATGAACCTGACCGAACCGCAAGCGGGGTCCGACCTGTCGGCGGTTCGTTCGCGCGCTGTGCCGCAGGCCGATGGCTCCTACCATGTTTTCGGCCAGAAAATTTTCATCACCTACGGCGAGCACGATCTGACGGAAAACATTGTGCACCTCGTGCTGGCCCGCCTGCCCGATGCGCCCGAGGGCGTGAAGGGGATCTCGCTCTTCGTGGTGCCGAAGTTCCTTGTGAACAAAGATGGTTCGCTTGGCGCACGCAATGATGTGCAGTGCGTCTCGATCGAACACAAGCTCGGCATTCATGCGAGCCCGACCTGCGTGCTGGCATTCGGCGACAAGGGCGGCGCGACAGGCTACCTCGTCGGCGAAGCGAATCGCGGCCTGGAATACATGTTCATCATGATGAACCTCGCGCGTTTCAACGTTGGCCTGGAGGGACTCTCGATTTCGGAGCGCGCGTATCAGAAAGCGGCCTCCTACGCGCGCGACCGCATTCAAGGTTTCGAAGCCGGCGTGCGTGGCGGCCCGCGGGTTCCCATCATTGCGCATTCGGATATCCGTCGGATGCTGATGCTGATGCGCTCGAATACCGAGGCCATGCGTGCATTGGTGCTCGTGGTGGCAGCTGGGATCGATAAAGCTCAGCGCAGTTCGGACCCCGAGCAACGCGCGCGAAATCAGGCTTTCGTCGATCTGATGATCCCGGTCGTCAAAGGCTGGTGCACCGAAACCGGCATCGAGGTCGCTTCGCTGGGCATTCAAGTACACGGTGGCATGGGCTTCATCGAAGAAACCGGCGCGGCGCAATACCTGCGCGATGCGCGGATTGCGGCAATCTATGAAGGCACGACGGGCATCCAGGCAAACGATCTGATCGGCCGGAAGATCGCGCGCGAGGGCGGCGCCACCGTTAAAGCGGTGGTGGGCATGATGCGCAAACTTGCGCTTGAGCTTGAGACCGAATCGGACGCGGATCTGAAGCGGATCGGCGCGGCGCTGGCACGCGCCGTTGCCGCGATGGAGCGCTGTGTCGACTACATCGTCGCGAACTATGCGAAAGACATCAAGGCTGTTTCGGTTGGCGCCGTGCCATTCCTCAAACTGATAGGCATCGTCGTGGGCGGTTGGCAATTGGCGCGTGGAGCCAGCATCGCACAGCGCAAACTCGCCCAAGGCGATAGCGAGGCAGCCTTCTACAAAGCGAAGATCGTTACCGCGCGCTTCTTTGCCGATCACATGATGAGCCAGGCCGAAGGTTTGGCTCAGATTGTTACCGAAGGCGCAGCAGGCGCATTGGCCCTCGACCAGGAAGCCTTCTAGCCCAGCCGCGTTTGAAAAGAGCGCCTCCGTGAAGGAGGCGTTCTTTTTTTCGGTGGCTAGTTTCGGGCTCCGCTTGTGCATCGACACCGATTACAGCCGCCACAGCGTCACCCGCCGTCGCGCAAAGCTTGAGGAAATGGGCGAATGCCAACATTGAACTGGATCGGCAAAGAGGCCGTCGTCAAACATCACAAGGAAGTGCCGTTCCGTCTGCTCGAAGCCGTGCCAGGCTTGAGTTGTGGCACGGAACCTGCAAGAGAGAGATCTTTCCTCTGAACACGCGTCGAGCGCAATCCCCGTCATTCATGACGGGGATTGCGAGGCAATCGTTTACGGAGCCGAAGGCTCCCCTGCATCGTATCCAGGAATCTCCGGCCTTCAAGCCGGAGCGACTCAAAATCTCATTGTCCAAGGCGACAATCTCCACGCCCTGAAAGCACTGCTGCCGCGCTATGCGGGGCAAGTGAAGTGCATCTACATCGACCCGCCGTACAACACTGGCAACGAGGGCTGGGTCTATAACGACAACGTCAACAGCCCGGAAATTCGCAAATGGCTGGGCGAAGTGGTGGGCAAGGAAGGCGAGACGCTGGACCGGCACGACCGCTGGCTGTGCATGATGTATCCGCGGCTGGTGCTGCTGAAGCAGTTCCTGCGTGAGGATGGAGCAATCTTCGTTTCTATCGACGACAACGAGGTGGCAACGCTACGGTTGTTGATGGATGAAGTTTTCGGGGCGAAGAACTTTGTAACGACAGTGCTTTGGCAGAAGATTTTCTCGCCAAAAAACTCCGCTCGTCATCTTTCTGAGGATCACGATTACATCGTCGTATACGCGGCGAATGCAGATAAGTGGAAGCCAAATCTCTTGCCACGCGGGGATGACGCAAAAGCGCGCTACAAAAACGATGACGCAGATCCGCGCGGCCCATGGACTTCAGGGGACTTACAGGCGCGCAATTACTATTCTGAAGGAACTTACCCAGTTACCTGCCCGTCAGGTCGAGTCATACCGGGCCCTGGAAAAGGAATGTACTGGCGAGTATCAAAGGTGAATTTTGATCGTCTCGATCAAGAGGGGCGTATTTGGTGGGGTGAGTCTGGTAACAACATGCCTCGTCTTAAGCGTTATCTGTCGGATGTGAAGGACGGGGTGATACCGCAGACGATGTGGTTTTACAAAGACGTAGGACACACCCAGGAAGCAAAAAAAGAGCTTTTGGAAATTGTTGATTTCGATACCTCCGATGACGTTTTTATCACACCTAAACCCACCCGCCTGATCCAGCGCATCCTGCAAATCGCTACGGACAAGGACTCGATTGTTCTCGATAGCTTTGCCGGTTCCGGCACAACAGGCCATGCGGTACTCAAACAGAACGCCGAGGACGGCGGTTCGCGCCGATTCATTCAGGTCGAGATGTTGCCGAAGGTGGCGACAAAGGTGACGGCAAGCCGCGTGGCACGAGCCAGCGCAGGTTACTTAAATGCTAAGGGTGAAGAAGTGCAGGGCCTTGGCGGCGGCTTCCAGTTCTGCCGCTTGTCCGCCGAACCCCTGTTCGACGCCGACGGCCAAATCCGCGCTGACGTGAAATTCGCCCAGCTGGCCGAATTCGTCTGGTTTGCTGAAACTGGCACTGGCTACGCTGGTGCGGCGGATTCGCCGCTGCTGGGCGTGCACGAAGGCCGCGCGATTTATTTGCTCTACAACGGCATCCTGAAAGACAAATCGGAACACGGTGGCAACGTGCTGAACTCGCGCACGCTGAATCATCTGAATTTGGTTTTGACCAAAGCCTTGCCTGATTTCGCTGGCGGCAAAGCGGTCTATGGCGCATGGACGCGCTTCGATAAGTCTGGCCTCGCCAAGCGCGGCATCTCCTTTCATCAAATCCCTTACCAATTGGCGGTCAAAACATGGTTTTGAACAACGACCTGAAGGAATACCAGGAAGGGCTTTTGGATGCGTTTGCAGCCTTTCTGTCGCGCACCCGCGAACTCAAGAATCCGGGCACGGCATTCGTGGAAAGTACCGCCACCTTTTTCGGCCATGCCTTGCCATATTGCGCCTTGCCCGGCGCTGATGCCGTGCCCTATGTGTGCCTGCGGGTGCCAACAGGCGGCGGCAAGACGCGCATCGCCGGGCAGTCAATCCAGCGGGTGAACGCGTCCTTTCTGGCGACGGAGCACTCGTTGGTGTTGTGGCTGGTGCCATCGGAAACCATCCGCGATCAGACGCTGCATGCCCTGAAAACTAGGGGCGAATTGTTGCATGAAGACATGCGCGCCTTGTTTGGCGCAGTTCACGTTCTGGACATCAACGAAGCGCTTGCGCTCCAGCCCGCCACGCTGGACACGGGCAACACCATCATCGTGGCGACGATGCAGAGCTTCAAGCGTGAAGGGGACGGCTTGCGCGTATATCGGCAAAATGGTGCGCTGATGCCGCATTTCACCGGCGCATCTAACGGACAAAAAGGCGATTGTTCTCTGGTGGATGTGATCCGCTTGCGCCGCCCGTTCGTCATCGTGGACGAGGCGCACAATCAGGGTACACCTTTGGCGGTGGATACGCTGGTGCGCCTGAATCCGTCTTGCATTTTGGAATTGACCGCAACGCCGGATCGTATCAGTCAACCGTCGAACGTCCTGCGTAGCGTTTCGGCTGCGACTTTGCAGGCCGAGGACATGTTGAAGCTGCCACTGGAGCTTGCCATTCATCCAGAGTGGCGCGTGTCGTTGACGGAGGCGATTGGACGACTGCGCCAGCTTGAGAAAGACGTGGAGGAAGAGCACAAGCAAACCGGCGAAGTTATCGAGCCGGTGGTGATGCTGATTCAGGCGGAAAGAAAAGACCAAAACCGGGAAACTTTCACCCCGGAGCGGGTGAAAGCGCATTTGATCGACGACTTCCAGATTGCGCCTGAAAGCATTGCCATTGCGACAGGCGCGGTGGATGAGTTGGCCGGGAAAAAATTGGGCGATCCCGATTACCCGCAGTTCATCATTACCGTGGACAAGTTGCGCGAGGGCTGGGATTGCCCATTCGCCTATGTGCTTTTTTCGTTCAGAAACACGACTTCAGCAACGGCGGTGGAACAAGTGCTGGGGCGCGTGCTGCGTATGCCGCACGTCCGCCGCAAGCAGAAAGAGGCGCTGAACCGCAGTTACGCCTATGTGGTCTCCAATGAATTGGTCGCTACCGTGCAGGGTTTGCACGATGGTTTGGTGCAGAACGGCTTTGAGCGGCTTGAAACCAAAGACCTGATTCGTACTGGAGACGAAGATACTGGCTATCGGGATTTGTTCACCCCGCAAAACGACGTGACGATTCCGTTACCCGATGCCGGGGAGAGCATTGCCTTGCCGGATGCCGGTGCATTGGCGGCGCTTCCCGCCACGCTGCGCGGCAAGATCGAAATTTCTCCCGAAACCGGGACATTGACGATCAAGGGCGGAGCCAGCCCCAATCAGGTCAGGCAAATCGCGGAGACATTCAAACAGGCCGACACCGCGAAGCTTGTCCGGGAACGCTTGGATACCCAAATAGCGGTCAATGCCGCGCCGCCTGAGCGGGAAAAAACTCCGGCGGAAAAAGGTGTGTCCGCCAGAGTGCCGCTGTTGCAATTCAAGCAGCTTGGTTTTTTTGATGTTTTCGATGAAACGCCGTTGCTGGATGCGGATTGGGAAATCGGGGATTTCGACTGCAAGCTGTCGGAAGGCGAGTTTTCGCACGACGTGGAAGCCATGCGCCGCGCATCGCTAAATATCTCGCAGCTTGAGAAAATTAAATGCGATGTTTACGACAAGCTGGACAGTCAGCTTGCCTTGTTTGGCAGGGAGCAAGGCTGGCAAGTCACGGACCTCATCGGCTGGCTCGATCGGAATACACCATTTCCCTATGCGGACGCCGGGCAAAAAGCCGCGTGGCTGAACGCGGCGGTGACTTATCTGCTGGAGACGCGGGGCTTTACCCTGGATGAATTGGCATACCGGAAATTCCGTTTGCGCGGCGCATTGGAAAGAAAGTTGGCGGCGGGGCTGGTGCTGGCAAAACAACGTGTCTTTGATGGGCTTTTCGGTGACGAATCCCGTTTTGCGGTTAGCGACGAGCACGCGGTGGTGTTTGAGCAAGGCCGCTATGCGTATGACACGCCATATACTGGATTTACGACGTTAAATCGGCATTTCTTCCCCGTCATTGGCAATTTGAAGGGTAGCGGTGAAGAATTTGAGTGCGCACAATTTATTGCCAACGAATTGGATAGCGTGGCGTGGTGGGTGCGTAATGTCGAGGGCAAGCCGACCTCATTTTGGCTCCAGACGGCTTCCGACCGCTTTTATCCCGATTTCATCGTACAGATGGAGTCAGGCGTGATTCTGGCCGTTGAATACAAGGGGAGTCACATTGCCGATAACGCGGACAGCAAAGAGAAAGAACGCATCGGCGAACTCTGGGCAAAACGCAGCGACGGGCGCTGCCGCTTCGTGATGGTCAAGGAAAAACGCTGGGATTGGATCGAGGAGCAGCTGAAGAAGAGCTGAAGCTCGCGCGCGGATGCATGAAGGAGGCGTCCTCCTCGCGCCGCTGCTCCTCGCCGTTCGCGCTTCAGGGTCTTGTTTCGTAGCAGTTCAGGCCGCAAAGCCTACCGGGATGAGATATATGACGGTCTGGCCGGAAGGCAGGGCGAGCGCCCGCGCTGCCTGGGTTCCGTCGACGGCACCAACGGGCACGGCGGCAAGCCCAAGAGCGGCAGCCTGGAGCAGCATGTTCTGGGCGGTGTGCCCGGCCTCGATGTCGGTATACGTATTGGCCCTGGCGCCATACCGCTGGGAGAGCCGGCCGGGCTCGGCGGCCACCACGATCACGACCGGAGCGGCCCCGACAGAAGCTTGCCCGAGTGCAAGGGCTTGCAATTGGGGGCGCAGGTCGGGCGTGACCCGTGTCTCGGCCCGGTGGCCGTGCGGCAGGTAGTGCATCACCTCCGTGGCGCTCACCGCGTAAAGTTCAAGCGCGTACAAGGCGCCGGCCGACGGCGCCGCGCGCTTGCCGTCCGCGCGGGTGATGCCCTGTCCGGCCCACAGCAGCTGGCCGATGGTGCCGACAGGCAGCGGGCTTGGCGCGAAGGCGCGCACGGACCTGCGCCGCGCAATGGCTTCTTCCAGAGAGACCGCGCCGGCGACCTTGGGCTTAGGCAGCGCAATTTCATTGGTGTATCGCGTCTGGTTCTCCTGAGCTTGGCAACCCTCGGCAATCGCGCCAGCAGCCAGTACAACCAACAGTTCACGGCGTTTCATCGGGCACCTCCATGAGTGAAGGAACAGGCCCGCTGACGGACCCCCGCCGGCCTGCGTGAATCTCAGTATTTCACGTTTCCGATCTTATCTGTCGCATCCTCGGCGATTGGATGCGGCATCCGCCCAAGAAAAAAGGCTTAGCAATTGGCTAAGCCTTTGATTCTATTGGTGGAGAGGATGAGGATCGAACTCACGACCTCCGCATTGCGAACGCGGCGCTCTCCCAGCTGAGCTACCCCCCCACGCGAGTCGGCAATTATAGACGGAGCCATTTTGGTTTGCCAAGAGGGGGCGGGGTGGATAACGGAGCGGCGGTGGCATAATTGACGACTTCCGATTTTCTCGATGCCGCGCGGCGGTCCGCGGATTTGCTCGCGCCGGAGTCCCTTGAATGCCTTCTGTTCCTACTTATCTGCGCCACCCTACCGTACACGGCGAGACCTTGATTTTTGTGACCGATGACGATCTTTGGTCCGTTTCCCTTGCGGGCGGGATTGCGCGGCGTATCACCGGCGGGCGTGGTCTGGTGGCCGCGCCGCGTTTGTCGCCGGACGGCCGCTGGCTAGCTTTTATCGCTACCGACGAGAGCCATTCCGAGCTTTATGTGATGCCCGCCGAGGGCGGCGCCGCACGCCGGATGACCTGGCTTGGCGCGCAGACTCTGGTGGCGGGCTGGACGCCCGATGGCCGTGTTTTGGTATCGAGCAACGCCAATCAACCGTTTTTCCATGCGCGCCAGCTTTTCGCGATTGCGCTCGATGCGCCTTTGCCGCAGCCGATGCCCTGGGGCCTGGGTTCCGATGCGGCGTGGTCGTCCGCGGGCGGCTGCGTGATCGGGCGCAATATTTCGGACCCCGCGCTGTGGAAGCGCTACCGCGGCGGGACGATTGGTCATCTCTGGATCGATGCGGAAGGGAAGGGCGAGTTTGTCCGTCTGCCGGTTTTCGACGATCCACGCCAGGCGGGCAATCTTGCTTCGCCAATGTGGATTAGCGAACGGATCTGGTTCATTTCCGACCATGAAGGGATCGGTAATCTCTATTCCTGTCTGCCCGACGGCGGCGGGCTGCGGCGCCATACCGAACACGGTGAGCATTATGTGCGGCATGCGAATACCGATGGGAAAACGATTGTCTATCAATGCGGCGGCGCGATCTGGCGGCTTGATGTCGCAAGCGGCGTGACGCGGCGGATCGAAATCGAGGTGCCTGCGGCGCGGCCGCAGCTTGCGCGTAAATTCGTCAGCGCCGATGCCGAAATCGAAAGTTTCAGTGTGCATCCCGATGGCCACAGCCTCGCTTTGAGCGTGCGCGGCAAGGCGGTGAGCCTGCCATTCTGGGAAGGCGCGATGCGCCAACTCGGATTCGAACAGGGCGCGCGCTATCGTTTGCCGGTTTGGATTGCGGATGGCTTAGGCGTCGCGCTGATTTCGGATGCGAGCGGCGAGGAGCGTCTTGAACTGCACGGCGAGGATGGCGTCGTCCTTATCGATACCGATTTCGGCCGTGTGACGGGTTTGGTTTCGAGTCCTGTGGGACAGCTTGTTGCGCTGACCAATCATCGCAACGAGCTTTGGCTGGCCGATTTCGAGACCAAAGCGGCGCGCATGCTCGATCGTTGCGAGTTTCGCCGCATCGAAGAACCCGCGTTTTCGCCCGATGGGGCTTGGCTGGCTTACGATTTCGGCACGAGTTCGGCGACGCGCGCGATCAAATTGCTCGAACTTGGAAGCGGGCGCAGCGGGTTTGCGAGCGGGGAGGATTTTGTCGACTTCTCGCCGGCCTGGGACCCCGAGGGCAAATATCTTTATTTCCTCTCGAACCGTGCTTTCGAGCCTGTTTATGACGAAGTGACGTTCGATCTGGGTTTCCCACGCGCGACGCGGCCTTACCTTGTAGCCTTGCAGGCCGATGGCCGCGATCCGTTCGAGCCCCTGCCGCGCGGCTTCGACGATGAAGACGATGAGCACGAAGAAGAGGACGAGCAGGAAGAGGGCGAAGAAAAGCACGCTAAGAAGAAAGCACTCAAACTCGTGCAGCTCGATCTCGACGGCCTCGCCGGGCGTGTGCGTCCGTTTCCGGTTGGGGCGGGGCGTTACGGGCGCGTGGATGCTGCAAAGGGTTTGGTGTTCTGGACACTGCATCCGGTTGTAAGCGAAGCGTCGGAAGATGAAAACGCGGCCGATGCCTTGTTGCAGAGCTGGGACTTGCGCGAGCAGAAACTTGAAACCCTTATCGACAACGTTGGCGATTTCGCACTCGCTCTGCCCGGCCAGGCGCTTGTTGCCGATACGGATGAAGGGCTGCGCGCGTTCCGCATCGGCGAGAAGCCGAAAGAAGATGCCGAGTTGGGCGATTTTTCGCGCGAATCGGGCTGGATCGATCTCGACCGCGTGCAGGTCCAAATTGATCCGCGCGCCGAATGGCGCCAGATGCTGCGCGAGGTGTGGCGTTTGCAACGCGACCAGTTCTGGACGGCGGATATGAGCGGCGTCGATTGGGAACACATCTGGCAACGCTATGCGCCGCTTGTCGAATGCATTGCCACGCGCGACGAGCTTTCGGACCTGATCTGGGAAATGCAGGGAGAATTGGCGACCTCGCATTGCTACGAATACGGCGGCGACCGCAAGCGCGTCGCCGCCTTGCCGCTCGGCCATCTCGGCGCCGAATTCGAATGGGACGAGGCGGCGGCGTGTTACCGCATCGCGCGGCTGGTGCGCGGCGACGCCTGGCGCGAAGGACATGATTCGCCGCTGGCCGCCGTCGGCGTTGCGGCGGCTCCGGGCGAGCGCTTGCTGGCTATCGATGGCCTCTCGTGCGACCGCGAGCATCCGCCGCAGGCGCGGCTTGTCGCGCGCGCCGGGCGTAAAGTGGAGTTGTTGCTCGCCGACGCGCAAGGGAGTCAGCGCCGGCGCGTTGTCGTCAAGGCGCTGGCGAGCGAGGAGGGCGCGCGCTACCGCGAATGGGTCGAGCACAAACGCGCACGTGTGCGGGAAATGTCGGGAGGGCGGCTTGGCTACCTGCATATTCCGGATATGGTGACCTGGGGTTTTGCCGAATTTCACCGCTACCTGCGCACCGAGACCTTGCGCGAAGGTCTCATCGTCGACGTGCGTTTCAATCGCGGTGGGCATGTTTCGTCGCTGCTGCTCGAAAAACTTGCGCGGCGTGTGCTGGGTTACGACGTGCTGCGCTGGGGGCGGCCCGAACCTTATCCGCAGAATGCCGTCGCGGGGCCGATCGTGTGCGTGACGAACGAGCATGCGGGTTCGGATGGCGACATCTTTTCGCACTGCTTCAAGCTGATGGGCCTTGGTAAACTTGTCGGCACTCGTACTTGGGGCGGCGTCATCGGTGTGTGGCCGCGCCATCGCTTGGCCGACGGGTCGATCACGACGCAGCCGGAGTTCAGCTTCTGGTTCAAGGATGTCGGTTGGGGCGTCGAGAACTGGGGCGCGGAGCCGGATGTGGCGGTCGATATCGCGCCGCAGGACTATGCGGCGGGCGCCGATCCGCAACTCGATCGTGCCGTGGAGATTGCGCTCGAAGCGCTGGTTGCGCAGCCGGTCCGCCTGCCTGATTTCGCGACGCGTCCGCGTTTGGATTTGCCGCATTGGCCACCGCGAAGCTGAATCGCAGACAAGCAAACTGTTTTCGGAAGCAAGAATGGATAACAAGCAGTTTTTTCCGCGCCAAGTCGTCGAGGCTGGCGGCAATCGTTGGGACTGGGCGCTGCTGCCGCTCGTTCTTTCCGTCCTGATCCTGCTCGCCTATGGTGGCACGCATATGGCGCGTCCCTACGCGATCGGCGATCAGTTGCCGCTTTCGCTCGATCCGTGGTGGTTGCCGTACTATTTGCTGCGCACGACGCTGCGGATGTTCCTCGCGCTTGCCGCGTCGCTCGTCTTCAGTTGCGTTTTCGCGGCAATCGCGGCGCGCTACCGCTCGGCCGAGAAAGTCATGGTGCCGTTGCTCGACATCCTGCAATCGATCCCGATCCTCGGCTTTCTCTCGATCACGGTCACCGGCTTCATCGCGTTGTTTCCGGGCAATCTGCTCGGCGTCGAATGCGCGGCGATCTTTGCGATCTTCACCTCGCAAGCCTGGAACATGGCCTTCAGCCTTTACCAATCGTTCAAGACTCTGCCGGATGAGCTGCGCGAGGCGGCGCAGATCTTTCAGCTTTCCACGTGGCAGCGTTTCTGGCGGCTGGCGCTCCCCTTCGCGATGCCGGGCCTGCTCTGGAACATGATGATGTCGATGTCGGGCGGCTGGTTTTTCGTCGTCGCTTCCGAGGCGATCTCGGTATCGAACCAGGACATCAAGCTGCCGGGCATTGGCTCGTACATCGCGGCGGCGATCGAGGCCAAGGATCTCGGCGCGATCGGTTGGGCGATCGGCGCGATGCTTGTCGGCATCATCCTCTACGATCAGCTCTTCTTCCGCCCGCTGCTCGCGTGGGCCGACAAGTTCCGCTTCGAAGAGTCGCAGAGCGATACGGCGCAGACATCGTGGCTGCTGACCTGGATTCGCCGCACCGACAGGGTGCAAGCGGTCGGCGCCTGGCTCGCGGGCCTGCTCGAACGCTCGTTTCTCGTCTTCCTTCGCAATTACGACGGCACCTCGATCCGCGCCCGCGCCAAGCCGCCACGCGAGGGGCTCGCGCGTGCCGGGGATGCGCTGATTGCCGCGCTGGTGCTGTTCGCGGCATGGCGGCTGTGGTCCTTCGTGCATGCCGAGGTTGGCTGGGCCGAGGTCGGCCATGTGCTGTTGCTTGGCGTGTTCACGCTGATCCGCGTGCTGGTGCTGATCTCGCTCGCGGCGCTCGTGTGGGTGCCGGTCGGCATCTGGATCGGCATGAATCCGCGCGTGGCCGGGCGGCTGCAAGCGGTCGCGCAGTTCCTCGCGGCCTTCCCGACCAATCTCATCTACCCGCTCGTCGTCGTGCTGCTGGTGCGTTGGAAGCTCAATCCCGACATCTGGCTTTCGCCGCTGATGGTGTTCGGCACGCAGTGGTACATCCTCTTCAACGTGATCGCCGGCGCTTCGACGGTGCCGACCGAGCTGCGCTACGCGGCGCAGAACCTCGGCCTGTCGGGTTGGCTCAAATGGCGGCGTTACCTGATTCCGGCCGTGTTTCCGAGCTTCGTCACCGGCGCGATCACGGCCAGCGGCGGCTCGTGGAACGCGAGCATCGTGGCCGAATACGTGAGCTGGGGCGACACCACGCTCGAAGCGCATGGGCTCGGCAGCTACATCGCGCACATGACCGCCGTGGGCGACTTTCCGCGTATTGCGCTGGGCATCGGCGTGATGTGCATTTTTGTTATGAGTCTCAACCGTTTTGTCTGGCGGCGCCTGTACCGGCTTGCCGAAGACCGTATGCATTTCTAGGAGCGCGCGTGATGACGCCAGCGATTATCGAACTCAAAAACGTCGGCAAGTCGTTCAAGTCCAGCGACGGAACGCCGCGCGCGGTGCTCGAAGGCGTGGACTTCGTGCTGCGCGAAGGCGAAATCGTCGCCTTGCTCGGCCAATCCGGCTCAGGCAAATCCACCTTGCTGCGGATCATGGCCGGGCTGCTTGGCGTCGACGCGGGCGATGTGCTGTATCGCGGCCAGCCGCTGTATGGACCGGCGCGCGGCATCAGCATGGTCTTTCAGTCCTTCGCCTTGTTCCCCTGGCTCACGGTGCAGCAGAACGTTGAGCTTGGGCTCGAAGCGCGTGGGATCGAGCCTGCCGAGCGGGAGAAGAAAGCCGAGGCCGCGATCGAGCTGATCGGGCTTTCCGGTTTTGAAGGCGCGTTGCCGCGCGAGCTTTCCGGCGGCATGCGCCAGCGCGTTGGCATTGCGCGCGCGCTGGTGACCGAGCCCGAAGTGCTGCTGATGGACGAAGCATTTTCCGCGCTCGATGTGCTGACCGGCGAGCGTTTGCGCGACGATATGCTGGAGCTGTGGGACAGCGGCAGCATGCCCACGCGCGGCATGCTGATCGTTTCGCATAACATTGAGGAAGCGGTGATGATGGCCGACCGCGTTTTGATTTTTGCAAGCAATCCGGGCCGTGTGCGGGCGGAACTTGGCATTGCCCTGCGGCGGCCGCGCGAGGTGGACAGCCACGATGTGCGCATGCTGATCGATGAAGTCTATGCCTTGATGACCGCCAGCGCCCGCCGCCCTGGCCGGCTGGCGGAGGAGCCCGCGCGCATGCGGATCGGCGACCGCTTGCCCGAGGCGGATGTCAGCCGCATGGACGGCGTGCTCGAACTGCTCGTCGACCAGCCCTTCAATGGCATTGCGGACCTGCCGCAGTTCGCGGAGGAGTCGGAACTTACCGACGAGGATCTGCTGCCGATTACCGAAGCGCTCCAGATGCTCGGCTTCGCGCATGTGGCGCGCGGCGACATCGGCATTACCCCGATCGGCCGCCGTTATGTCGAAGGCAACAACATGCTGCGGCACGAGATTTTCGGGCAGCAACTGCTGGCCCAGGTGCCGCTCGCCGCGCATATCCGGCATAGTCTGGAACAGGAAAATTCGGGCGAATTGCCCGAGGAGCCTTTCCTCAAGATGCTCAGCGAAACCATGGACCGCGTCGAGGCCGAGCGTGTGTTGCGCACCGCGATCGAATGGGGCCGCTATGGCGAGGTGTTCGAATACAACTACACCACCGGCGTGATTCATTTGCCCGAAGGCGAGTCGGAAACGGAAGAGGAAAACTAAGGCTCTATTTGCATTATTCGTACCGCGCCGGGGAGATTGTTCCATCTTGGCGCGGTACCGTTTTTCAGGTTCAATCCGGCCGATGTCCGAAACAGAAAATAAACCTTATTCAGCGCTCGCCGACGCCAAAGCGGGTGATGAATTCATTGCAGGCGTGCGGGCCGAGCTGCCTTTGATGCTCGGCGTGATGCCATTCGGCCTGATTTTTGGCGTGCTTGGGCTTGCCACGGGAATCCCCGCATGGGCGGTTATCGCAATGTCCTCGATCGTACTCGGCGGTTCCTCGCAGGTTGTGTTCGCCCAGCTATGGGGCGTGCAGGTTCCGTCTGTGGTGATTACCGGCACGGTTGGCGTCGTCAATCTGCGGCATGCGCTCTACAGCGCCAGCGTGGCGCAATACATGGGCAATTTGCCGCTGCGTTGGCGCATCTTGCTCGCGTATCTGCTGACCGACGAAGCCTATGCTGCGGCGATCCGGCGCCTCTCCGAAGGTCCCGCCACTGCGCACAGGCATTACTTCCTTTTCGGAACGGGCACTACTTTGTGGGTCTGTTGGCAGCTTTCGACGGTGGCCGGCGTGTTGCTCGGTGCGCAAATTTCGGCCTCCTGGTCACTCGATTTTTCGATTGCGCTGACTTTCATCGCTCTGGTTGTGCCTGCTTTGCATCGACGCAGCGAAATCGTTGCCGCAGGCGTAGCCGCCTGTGTTGCAATTTTGGCTCAGGGTTTTCCGCACAAACTTTGGATCATCGCCGCCGCGTTTGCCGGTATGGCTGCCGGCATGGCGGCACGCCGTTTTGATCACCAGAAAGCCGTGCGATGAGCGAGACTCTCAAGCTGGTCGTCACCCTTTTGGGCTGTGGTCTGGTCACTTTCGCGATTCGTCTCTCCTTCATTCTTGGCGGCCGTTGGATGAAGCTCGGCCCGCGCTTCCAGGCTCTGTTGCGTTATGTGCCACCAGCGGTGCTGACAGCCTTGATTGCGCCTGAGTTACTGCTGCGCGAAGGCTCATTCGATGTCGGCATGCAAAATTTTCGCCTGTGGGCCGGCCTGCTGGCGATTGTCGCTGCACTTGTGACACGCAGCGTCATTCTGACAATCGTTGTCGGGATGGGGGCTTTGTGGGGATTGCGCTGGTTGTTCTAAGTCCAGTGCCTGCGGTGTTGTTTTACTGGACATTGTTGGGCGATCGGCTAACAATCCCTTTCAGGTCATTGAACTGCAAGGGTGAGTTGTATTGGGCAGGGGTTGTGAGTCTGCCTGTGCAGAGATTCGCAAAATTGTAAAAATTGTGGCAAGGCAAGTTTTTTGTGTTGGCGCTAAAAAGGCGACGAGCCTATTTCAGATGTGGGAAGGAGTAGAATCCAGACTACAAAAATCGTCGAATTTGAGTTTTTTTGATTCGGCGGTTTGCATGTCAGTGCCAAGCATGGTCCGATGTGACTTGAGGGGTGAGGACCCCTCTGTATTTTTGGGAGAAAGTATGAAAACGAAAAAAGAGTTGATCGATACGCTGTCGGAGCAGACAGGCCAGGCGAAAAACGTTACCGAAGCTTTTATTGATGCACTGGGCCCCGCGGTTCAAGGTGCATTGGCCAAAGGAAACGAAGTCGTCTTGCCTGGCTTGGGCAAGCTGTCGGTCAAGGCGCGTGCCGCCAAGGCTGGCCGTAATCCGAAAACGGGAGAGGCGATCACGATCGCCGCGCGCAAAGTACCTGCTTTCTCGGCAGCCAAGGTTTTGAAGGATGCGGTGGAATGAGTGATTTGACGCCCTGGTTCGACGGCGACTTGAAGCCCGTTCGCGAGGGTTTCTACGACGTAAGGACCGGTGACGGCCGCGAGTTTCGTGCGGACTACCGTAAGCTCGGGCGCCGTCTTGGCTGGTGGCAGTTCGTTGATGGTGAAGCGGAGCCGAAGGTGCTGGGTGACGTTATTGAATGGCGTGGCCTTGCATCACCTCCCGAAACGCCGTCGGCTGGCTGATTGTTTAGCGCAAATATCAATATCTCGATTGCACTTCCTGCTACGCAGGAATCCTGTCTGCCGCAATTCCCTGTGGGGTTGCGGCAGATTTTTTTAGCCGACTTGGATTTCATTTCATGAGCATAGAGCGCAAACCGATCCGTCGCGGTGGAATCCGCTCTGCGGGTTATGACAGAAACGCTCGCGTGCTCGAAATCGAATTCGATAACGGCCAGATCATTCAATATTCTGGAGTCGGTGATGAAGTTGCGCGCCGTTTTCTCTCCAGCGGCTCTCCCGCGAGTTACTACCGCGACGCTATCGAAGAAGAGTTTCCCAGCAAGCGCTTGAAATAGGCAAGCGGAAAGCTTCCTTATCCTGTTCGATCAAGGGTAAGCGCTTTCTCCAGATGGCATTGAGCCGCTTGGCGGCGGGGCGCTGGCATCCGTTGTCGCGGGCGCTTGTTCCTCTGGCTCGGGCTTGATATCGACGCTTGCGACGAAGCCATTTCCAGGCGTCATGTCGGCGTAGTAAAGCTCTCCGTCGATGTGGGCGATGCCTTCGGGTTCCGGCGACTGTTGGGCTGGAACGCCGTTGAGCGCTTTGCCCATGTAGCCGACCCAGACCGGCAATGCGAGTTGAGCGCCGAATTCTCGGCTGCCGAGGCTCTTCGGCTTGTCGTAGCCCAGCCAAGCGACAGCGACGAGCGAGCGTTGGTAGCCGGCGAACCAGCCATCGCGCGCATCGTTTGTGGTGCCTGTTTTTCCGGCCAGATCGCTGCGCCGCAGGGTGTTGGTTCCCGCCCCCGTGCCATGTTGCGCAACGCTGCGCAACAAACTTTCCATAATGAATGCATTGCGCGGGTCGATAGCTTGCGGGGCGTTGCGGCCCGCAAGTTCTGGCTCGGCCTTGGAAAGCACTTGCTTGTGCCCATCACGAATTTCCGCGATCAGGTATGGGCTGATGCGGTAGCCGCCGTTGGCAAACACCGCATATGCGCCGGCAAGCTGAAGCGGCGTTACCTGACCGGAGCCGAGCGCCATCGACAGGTAAGGCGGATGCTTGTCGGCGTCGAAGCCGAACTTGGTGATGTAGTCCTGCGCGTACTGAACGCCAATGTGATTCAGGGTGCGGATCGCGACGAGGTTCTTCGATTTTTGCAGGCCGAGACGCAGCGGAATTGGACCGTCCGGTTGATCGTCGTCTTTCGGGTCCCAGGCTTGGCCACCGCTCGGCGCTTCATAGTCCAAGGGCGCGTCGTTGACGAGCGTGGCCGGTCCCAACCCTTTTTCGAGCGCGGCGGAGTAGATGAACGGTTTAAACGTCGAACCGGGTTGCCGCCAGGCTTGTGTGACGTGGTTGAATTTGCTTTCGTTGAAATCGAACCCGCCGACGAGCGCGCGGATCGCCCCGTCCTCGGGCGAGAGCGAAACCAGGGCGCCTTGCACCTGCGGAAGCTGCGCGATCTGCCATTGCCCTTTGTCGTTTTTGCTGGCGCGGATCACGGCGCCCGGGCGAATCTGGATTTCGGATTTGGCTTTCGGATTAAGCGCTGCCGCGGCGAAGCGTGACCCGTCCTCAGTGATCGTAATTGTTTCACCGCTTGCGCTTTCCGCTGCGATGCGTTTTTTGTCAACGCTGGTCACCACGGCGGCAATTAACTCGTCGTCTTCCGGCCGCGCCTCAAGCACATCCGCAATCGCCTGGCTGCGCTCGCGCTCGTCTTCCGGTAGCGTTATGAACGCTTCGGGGCCGCGATAGTCATGGCGCCGGTCATAATCGATCAAACCCTTGCGCAGCGCCGCATAGGCGGCTTCCTGATCGCGCGCGCGGATCGTTGTGATCACTTCATAGCCGTGGGTGTACAGGTCATCTTTGTATTTTTCGTAAAGCGTCTGGCGCACCATTTCGGCGATGTACTCGGCATGCACGCCGAACCGATTCGGGTCGCCGTGGATTCTCAGCGTTTCGTGCAAAGCCGCTTCCCGCTGTTCGGTAGAGATCATGCCGAGTTCTTGCATGCGTTGCAGAATGTATTCCTGCCGAATGCGCGCGCGCTTTGGATTGACGACAGGGTTGTTCGCCGAGGGCGCTTTCGGCAAGCCGGCTAGCATGGCGGCCTCGGCGAGCGTGATGTCCTCAATCTCCTTGCCGAAATAAATCCGCGCCGCGCTGGCGAACCCGTAAGCGTGCCGCCCCAGATTGATCTGGTTCATATACAGCTCAAGGATCTGATCCTTGCTCAGAGCGGCTTCGATCCGATAAGCAAGCAGGACTTCGCGCAGTTTGCGGCTGAGCGTTTGCTCGTTGCTGAGCAGAAAATTGCGCGCGACCTGCTGCGTGATGGTGCTGGCGCCGCTGCGGGCCTGGCCGGGAACAAGGTTTTTAAACGCTGCGCGGAGAATTCCGATGGGATCTACGGGGCCATGTTCGTAAAAGCGGAAATCCTCGATTGCGATGACCGCCTGCTTCATCACTTCCGGTATTTCGGAAATCGGTATGAACTTCCGGCGTTCCTCACCGAACTCGCCGATCAGCACATGGTCGGCCGTGTAGATACGCAGAGGCAGTTTCGGTTCGAATTGCGTCAGCGTTTCGATCGAGGGCAATTCAGGCTCGACGATGAATTTGACATAAGCAAACGCGGCCAGGCCGAGTAGCAATAACAGGCCGAGCGTGCCGAACATGGCACGCAGCCAACGCGGGAGGGAAGATTTACGCGGGGAGGACATACTGCGAATTCTGGAACGGGTTCGGACGGGCTCATCTTACCGGATGGTTCTTTTCCCGGCATGGAAAACACGTCCGGGTGCGGCGATTGAGCACGGGTCGAGCGTTAGTGAAAAAATTTCATGCGACGCCGCTGGCGCCGCAGATCGATTATGCGGTATTCAGGGCTCATTGCTGTTTCTATAAGCTTCCGTCTGCCAGCCCTTCGCCAGGAAAAGTTCAAGATATTCGTCGGGCACGAAGAGGCGATCTTCCGGCTGTTCGATCCGATAGTAGTGCTGCGGATGCAGCAAAATATCGTCATTGCGCGAAAGGTCGATGACCCAGCGGTCGGGGAGCTTGCGCTGCGAAAGATAACGCAGCTCGAACGCATGCAGGCGCAGCGGATCGTCATCATCGAACACGCCGACACCGGCTTCGCGATTGGCCTGGAACCAGGCACGCGAGCGGGCCAGTTTATGGTCTTCTTCAGCAATTCGCGCAACAGAACCGGGCATCGGAACGGCCGCGCGCAAATCCGACGCGAATCGGAACGGAGAAACATTCGGCCAGATGTAGTAGGGCATGGCGAGGCCCTTGAGCATCATCCGATGGTTATACGTGAGCGGATGCCAGTCGGGCGTGTCTTCGATGCTGATCCAGCCGAGCAGCCGGCCGTAAGCGTCGATCGCCTCACGCTCGAAGCGCACCTTGAAGCGAAAATCCTCGGAGCGTTTGCCGGTTGCGGCAAGATCGACGGCAATTTCGCTCTCAAGCCCGCGTGACGCGGCCAGCGCATGTTTATAGTGATTTTCCCCGCATCCGTTGCCAATGCGCGCAAGCAGATTCGCGCGTAATCCCGGATCGAGCGGCAGTACGGGCAGGTTCGGGGAGAAAGGGTCGGCCAGGAACGCCTCCCAGTCGGGATGATTCGTCGGCACGAAGGTTTCGCTGCCGGGGAGCGGCAAGCTTAGTTCAGGCGCATCGATGCCCAGCAGGCACAGTCTGACATTGCCTTCGACCCGGGCGATGATCATATCGCCGGCGATTGGATTTTCCGATGTATCCGTCGCTAATGTCTGTCTGCCCAGTCCGAAAAGACCATAGGCTTTGCCTTGGTGGTATTCGAAAACCTTGTTCATGTGCCCGGTTCCTTTAAGGACAATCTTTCTTACTTTAGTAGATTGCTGGCTGGGTTGCGTAGTTTGAATTTGAATTCAGTTTGTCCACGGATTGACGATCAGTGCGCCCGTGGATTGGAAATCGGCCGTGTTTCGGGTTACGACGGTCATGCCGTGGACAAGCGCCGTTGCGGCGATGAGCGCATCGCGTTCGGGGCGGGGATCCGGGACGTGTAGCTGTGCGCAGCGTTGCGCGACGGCGGTATCGATCGGGAGGATGCGGTCTGAGAATTCCGGCAATACACGCTTGTCGATCCATGCGCGCAGCAGTGCTCCTTGAAGAGCATCCCGCCGTGTGACCTGGAGAACGCCCAGCTCCAACTCTAGGACGGTGATGGCGGATAAAAAGAGGTGCGCGGCATCGACATCTTCCGCCCATTTCCGAACGCCGGGGTTGGCTTTGCCTGAGCGTATCTTCCTGAGTTCGGATACGACGTTGGTATCAAGCACGAACATCATGAAAGGTCGGCCGCCCGGCTATCGATCTTAATGCGCGGTGGATCGAATTCGACTTCTTCAATACCTGGCATCGCAAGCGCATCGGCAATATCTCTCCGCTGCCTGACCAGTTGTTGGTACTCGGCAAAAGTAAGCAACACATGCGCAGGCTTGCCCCGGTCTGTGATGAATACAGGACCGTCGAAGGCCGCTTTTTTAGCGCGCCCGACGTCTTGATTCAGCTCTCGGCTCGATAGGGTCGTGATCGTCATGGCTGTTCCTTTTTGTGTATTGTAGGAACGTTACTACGCAAAGGCTTTGGATGCAATAAATGTAGTTATGTCACTACAACAAAATGGGAGGCTGCCAGATTGTTACGCTTCAGGGCGAAGCGCCTACTTTGCCTTGAGTTCGGAGACGATCTTGATCTTCTGTCCGTCCTCCGAAGAGTCGGATGGATTCACGATCAGCGCGTCTTGTGCGGTGATGCCGGCGACGATTTCGACCGTTCTGCCGTAGTCGCGGCCGATTTTTACGCTGCGCAACTGTAAGCTGCCGTTCGCGCCGGCGACCGCGATCTGCGGGCCGTCTTTGCGGAAGAGCAGGGTGTTGACCGGCACGATCAGCGAACCGGCCGCGCGCGCGCCGGGAAAACCGGCTTCGACGTAAGCGCCGGAGAGCAGCTTTCCGTCCGGGTTCGGCAGGGTGACTTCGACTTGCATGGTGCGAGTGGCGGGATCGATGGCGTGGGCGAGCCGGCTGACTTTTCCTTCGAAACGCTCACCGGGCGTCTCGGCTAAACGCACTTTGACGACCTGGCCAATCTTCACGAGCTTCGCATACGCTTGCGGCACATCGATGTAGAGCCGCAGCGGGTCGCTGCGCGTGAGGGTGAAGAGCGCCTGTCCCGTACCACCGTTGCCGCTGTTGACGAGATTGCCGACGTCGATGTTGCGGTGGGTGATCACGCCGTCGAAGGGCGCGGTGATGCGTTTGAAGCGTTCGAGTTCTTCGAGCCGTCGCACGTTCGCATCGGCCGCGACAAGGTCGGCTTCGGATTGGTGGAATGTGCTCTGCCGCTCATCGAGCTCTTGTTGCGAGACGGCGTCCTCGGTGCGCAAGCGTTTCCAGCGCTCGAACGAACTTTTCGCAAGCGCCGCGCTGGCCGCGGTTTGTGTACGGGTTGCGCGCGCCTGAGCAAGCTCTTGATCGACTTCGGGCGTGTCGAGTTCGGCGAGCAACTCGCCTTTTTTTACCGTGCTGCCGATGTCCTTCTCGCGGCGCAGCACATAGCCGCTGGTGCGCGCATGGATCGGCGCTTCGAGAAAACCTTGCAAAGTGCCGGGCAGCACAAGCTGTTCCTCGCCGCTATCGGTTTGGCCGTGCGTGACGGTGACATGCTGGCTGCTGTGCGCTTCGGCGGTTTTCGCCAGCGCATCGGCACGCGCGTTGCGCAGGATCAGAATGCGGATGCTGCCGAGCGCAAGCAGGGCGAGGACGATCGCAAGCGCGATCCAGGCGCGGCGGATTGCGCGTGGGGCGGCGAGGGTTTGGAATTCTTCCATCTCAGTGGTTCTCAGTGGCGAGCGGAAATTCGGGCGCCGTGGCGCGCGCACGCAGGCGCGTGTGGAATGCGGCGAAAACGGCGGGCACAAAGATCAGCGTGGAAACCGTGGCGAAGAGCAGGCCGCCGATGACGGCGCGGCCGAGCGGGGCGTTTTGTTCCGCGCCTTCGCCGAGGCCGAGCGCCATCGGTACCATGCCAATGATCATTGCCAATGCGGTCATGATCACTGGGCGTAGGCGTGTTGAACCCGCGCGCAGCGCGGCCTCGGTCGGGCTATCGCCGGCGCGCATGCGCTCGCGCGCGAAGGTGATGACGAGAATGCTGTTCGCGGTGGCCACGCCCATTGTCATGATCGCGCCTGTCAGCGAAGGCACGCTGAGCGTCGTGCCGGTGAGGAAGAGCATCCAGGCGATTCCGGCGAGCGCTGCGGGCAGGGCGCAGATGATGATGAAGGGGTCGAGCCAGCTTTGGAAGTTGACCACGATCAGAAGGTAGACGAGGACGATCGCCATCGCTAGACCGACGCCAAGGCCGATGAAGGAACTTTGCATCGTTTGGACCTGGCCGCGGATTTCGACTTGCGCGCCGCGCGGCAGCGTGGGGCGTACTTCGTCGACGAGTTTTTCGATCTGCGCTGCGACGCTGCCAAGGTCGGTGCCATGCACGCTGGTGTAAATATCGACGACTGGCTGAATGTCGTAGTGCGAAACGATGGCCGGTTGTACTGCGGGTTTGATCTGGACGAGATTGCCGAGCAGTTGCGAGGGCCGATTATCGCCGCCGCCGATTGGGGTACGCAGCAAGGCGTCGAGCGAGTCCATGCGGTATTGCGGCGAGGAAACCGCGACCTGGTAGACGATACTGTTAGCCGGATTGAGCCAGAATGCCGGCGAGGTCTGGAAACTCGAACTCAATGTCACCAGCATGTTCTGCGCGACGTCGGCGGCGGAGAGCCCGAGTTGCTGTAGGCGCACGCGATCCATTTCGACGCCGAGCGTCGGCTGATTGAAGCGCTGGTGAATATGCGTGTCGACGGCGCCGGGAATCTGCTTGATCTTTTCCATCAGGCGCGCGGCGAAGCGATAGTTCTCCGCCTGGTCCTTGCCGAGGAATTGCACGTCGATCGCCGCGGGCAGGCCGAAATTGAGAATCTGGCTTACGATGTCGGCGGGCTGGAATGCGAATTCGACGCCGGGAAAGCGGGCCGGGAGTTCGGCGCGCAAGCGCTCGATATGCTCGTTCGTGGGGCCGTGTCCGCCGGGTTTCAATGCGACGAGGATTTCGGCATCCGACGCGCCGATGGTGCCGGCGCTGCTGTATGACAGATTGATGCCCGAGTAGGGCAGACCGAGATTGTCGACGATCGTTTGCAGTTCCTGCTGCGGCACGATTTCGCGGATCGCGGCTTCGACGCGGTCGGCCAGATAAGCGGTTTCTTCGATCCGGGTACCCGTTGGTGCGCGCATGTGGAGCCGGATCTGCCCGGCATCGACGTCGGGGAAAAAATCGCGGCCGAGCAACGGATAGAGCCCGCAGGAAAGTACGCTGAAACCCGCGAAGCCGAGTATGAACAACCTGCGCCGCGCGAGCACCGCTGCCAGCACGGTCGAGTAATTCGCGCGTATGCGCTCGAAAGAAGCATCGAAACGGCGGTAGATCCGCTGCAAAAGGCTGCGCGAGCTGGTTGCGCCGTGACGCTTGTCCATCAGGTACATCACGAGCGTCGGAACCAGGGTGCGCGAGAGGAGGTAGGAGGCCAGCATCGCGAAGATGACGGCTTCGGCCATCGGCACGAACAGAAAGCGCGCCACGCCGGTGAGGAAGAACATCGGCACGAAAACGATGCAGATGCATAGTGTAGATACGAGGGTAGGCACCGCGATTTCGGAGGCGCCATGCAGAATCGCATCGTGGAAATCGCGTTCATCGTGCAGGTGGCGTTCGATGTTTTCGATCGTGACCGTCGCATCGTCGACGAGAATGCCGACGGCGAGCGCGAGTCCGCCGAGTGTCATGAGGTTCATCGTTTCGCCGAGCAGATGCAGCACGATGATCGAACTCAGGATTGATAGCGGGATCGAAACGGCGATGATGCAGGTGGCGCGCCAGTCGCCGAGGAAGAGCAGGATCATCGCGGCGGTGAGGCACGCGGCAATCAGTGCTTCATGCGCGACGCTCTGGATCGCGGCCTTGACGAAGAGCGACTGGTCGAACAGCGGGGTGACCGTGACCTCTTTGGGCAGCACCTGCGAGACGACGGGCAGGCGGTGGAAGATTTCTTTGACGATCGCAAGCGTCGAGGTGCCGCCGTTCTTGAGTACCGAGAGCAGGACGCCGCGCTGGCCGTCCTGGCGCACGATGTTCGTTTGCGGTGAAAAGCCGTCGCGCACATGGGCCACGTCTTTCAAATAAGTAGTTACGCCATTCGCGGTGCGCACCGGGATCGCGTTGAGCGCGGCAATCGATGGCGGCGTGCCGTTGAGCCCGACGTTGTATTCGGTTTCGCCGAGTTTTTGCGTGCCGGAAGGCAGGATCAGATTCTGCGCGCCGACTGCGTTGACGATGTCGGTCGGCGTGAGACCGTGCGCGAGCAGGGCCGAGGTGTCGAGGTCGACCGAGATCAGGCGCGATTTGCCGCCGTAGGGGTAGGGCATCGCCACGCCGGGTACGGTGATGAGGCGCGGGCGGAACTGGTTCAGCGTCGTATCGTTGAGTTCCTGCTCCGAGAGCGTCTGGCTCGAAAGCCCCAGTTACAGGATCGGAATGCTTGAAGCCGAATATTTGATGATCATCGGCGGCGTTGTGCCTGGCGGCATCTGGCGCGTGTGCGCCTGCGAGGCGGAAACGACCTGCGCGATCGCCGTTTGAATATTCGCGCCAGGTTGAAAGAAGAGCTTGACGATCGAAATGCCGTTCAGCGAGGTCGATTCGATATGTTCGATGTCGTTGACCACCGTGGTCAGGCCGCGCTCGCTGACCGCCGCCATGCGGTCGGCCATTTCGCTTGCCGGCAAGCCGTTGTAGTTCCAGATGATGCTGATGACCGGAATATCGATCTCAGGAAAAATGTCCGTCGCCATGCGCAGCAGCACAAACGGGGTGGCGAGCAGAATCAGGAGCGCCAGGACGATGAAGGTATAGGGCCGGCGCAGGGCCAGTTGGACGATCCACATGGAAATGCTGTTTGAATTGGTGCGCTAATTAAGGAAGTCTCGGGTATCGCCTTTTACATGGCAAGGCATAAGTTGTAATTGATCGTCCGGGAGGCGACAGTTATTTACCGGAGAAATCCACCGTATTTTGAAAGCCGGGTTACCGCGCCAGTTTCTTGTCAGGCTGTAAATTTTGGCGCCGCCCGGCGTCGGCAATGAAAATTTCAAGCCGCGCCGGGTAATTCACAAGGCAGCGCGTTCGCCTGCGTTGCCGCTCGTTTGATGAGGCGTTTGTCGAACGTCAGCAGCGCCGAACACGAGGCGGCGCGGCTCAGATGCAGGGCATCGGCAAAATCCAGCCCGGCCTTGAAGGCTTCCAGCGCGGTTTGCACATTGGCGCGATCTTCAATCACCACGTTTTCATAGGTGCACAACGCGCTCACGACGCGATGAATGGTGGCGGGAGGCAGCACATAAAAGCCGCGCAGCACCCATTCCAGTTCCAGCAACACCGTGACGGAGACGAATACCCGTCCGCGCATCGCAGCTAGCGCGGCGGGACGCTGGCGCGCGGCTTCGGCGTCGTCGGGATCATCGACGAAAAAGCGCGCCAGCACGTTGGTATCGACGGCCTTCATGCGCGGTCTTTGGCTAGCAGGCTGGCCGCATCGAAATCCGCGAGCCGTCGCGGCTTGCCGCCAGGGCGCAGGGCGACCATGCCGTAACCCGATTCGACGCTTTCGGCGCTCAGGCGATGCGGAACGGTTAGCCGCAGCCCATCGGCCTCTTCCGTTAACTCCAAACGGCTCCCGGCGGTCAGGCCAAAGCGGCGGCGTATCTCGGCAGGCAGCACCAACTGGCCTTTGCCCGAAAGCGTCACGACCGTCATGATGATACGCTCCAGTAAAACAAGGATGCCATCATGGTAGTTTTGCCTTACTGGTAAGTCAAGCCCTGCTCGCTCGCCAAATCCGGCTCGCCTGCTTGGCGGAAAAACGTCGGTTGGACAAGCCGCTGCGTGGCATCGCCGACAAGCCTTGTCTGCATTGTTGCGCTGGGTTTTGTGAGCGGCGCTTGAATGGTGTCAACACAAAACTCTCACATCATGGACGATTGTATAGATGAAAATCGTTTACTCCGTGTCATTCTGCATGAGGTTGCAGGACACGGTATCTATGGGCTATGAGCTAATTTGATAATCCACCTTCAAGCGTCTTGAATACCGGATGCTGTTTCAATCGTTCACCAATCCAAACAGCTCCGGCCTGCGTCAAGTGGCTACCGTCATGCGATAAAAGCCTTCCCTCGGGAGAAAAAACGGGACAGGTTAATGAACCTGCGCCACAAATCAGCTCATACAAATCGATAAATTCTATATCAGGCATAGATTTCATGCCTGTACGCAATATTTCGTTTGTGCTGATAACATCATCAGCGCTTCTATTGCGTAATGCAGTTTTTTCTTGAAGGGATAAACCAAGGTAGGCGTACTTTCTAATCGACGTTCCAAAATTTTTCCTGTCAAGTACGATAACGCGGGCCGAATCCGGGATATGAAGATTTTTAATTGTCTCTGGCAAACGGCGGGCCGCCCATTCCTGCCATGCTGCTGAAAATATAACTATATTCGCATCCCTGACCAAAGACTGAATATCCAGATATAGATTTTTACTGTATACATTTTTTATGCAAGTAGCTCTGTATTTTTCTTCGATAAAATTCAGACCCTCTTCTTTGCCAAGATAAATCTGACACACCGTAGGTATATAACGTACTCTTATTTCCGCATTGGACAGCAATCCTGCCTCCGCTATCATATTTATAAAATCCTCGGAATGGCTATCTCCCAACAATAGTACATGTGGTTTTTTCTCACTATCGAAGTAATTGATTTCTTTCAAATGATCATGACGTTCAACAACATAACGAGTTCTCTCTTGAAGCGAAACCAGTAAATCCAGATCATCTTCCGTAAAACGCGATGGAATGCCATTCAACCCAATGCATCCGAGAATTACTAGCAACGTTGCTCCCAATGCGGCAAAACGGAATATCCGATGCCGCTGGAACAATTGACGGTCGCGAAATGGACGCTCCACGTAGCGCCAGGACACAAACGCCAACCCCAGGGATACTACCGATAATCCCGCAAACAATGTGAGAGAGGGCTTTTGAATGGCCATGCGGGCAAACACAAACAGTGGCCAATGCCATAAATAGGCGCTGTAACTGATCAACCCCACACCGACTAGAATCCGGGTCGACAATAAACGTCCTGTCAGTGTGCCAGGAGAAGCAAAAATAATTACCAGCGCGGCCCCTAATGTGGGTAATAAAGCCCAGCGACCCGGAAATGGAAAAGATTTATTTATGCCGTAACAAGCGCCAAAGATCAGCAAAAGCCCTAAAGCTGAGCCACATTCAGCAAGTACCCCCCCCCCCCCCCCCCCCCCCCCCCCCCACCCCCCCCCCCCCCCCCCCCCCCCAAAACACCAACCAAACACAAAAAACCAACAAAACCCACACCCCATTGCAACTAAAAAAAAAAACACCCAAAACAAACAACAAACCCAACAGGCGCAACACAACCACACACACCCCCCCCCCCCCCCCCCCCCCGCAGAAATGCGCTCCTGCCTGCGCAAATAAATCGCTGAAAATGCGCCAATAAACAATTCCCAGACACGTCCCCGTGTATCGTAAAATAAAGTTTCGACTCCGTGCTTGGTTTCAGCGTAAACGAAGCTTGCAACAGATATCAACGACATTGCCATGACAAGCCGCCAGAGTTGATTCTTGAGACCACCATTTCTTTTTCTGTTCAAAAACAACATCACCAACAAAGGGAAGAAAATGTAATACTGTTCTTCAACTGCAAGACTCCAAAGATGCAATAAGGGCTCACCTTCCGCATCCGGCGCAAAATAGCCGAGATTCCTTTTGAAGAAATAGTTTGAAACAAATAAGACTCCAGAAACCAAACTCTTTGCAAAACGCGTCATCTGGTCAGGAAGAAGTAAAACATACGCCGCAGGAAAACTGCACAACAATACAAAAAACAAGGCAGGTAAAATTCGACGAACACGTCTTTCGTAAAACCCCGACAAAGTAAAGACGCCTGCTTCACGCTCGGAAATTATAATATTGGTAATCAAATATCCACTGATTACAAAAAATATATCAACGCCAATAAATCCGCCTTTTATCCACGGAAATCCGGCATGAAACAGAATAACGGGCAAAACAGCAATGGCGCGAAGGCCATCTATTTCTCTACGGTAATTCATTCAAAGTCTCTCATTTTTGATTCGTTCAGACGGCCCTTCGCTTTGCGCAGAATGACGCGGGGTATAGTGCGGATTGGGCTTGCAAACCCTTGCCTTAATGCAGTTGTCATGAAACATGTCATTCGTGACGGTTTGACCTTATCGCCCGCGCAGGAAAAGCTTATCGAGATCGGTTAGCGAAAGCTGTGTCCAGGTCGGGCGACCGTGGTTGCATTGGTCGGCGCGTTCGGTGATTTCCATTTCGCGCAGCAGGGCGTTCATTTCCGGCAGGCTGAGGCTGCGGTTCGCGCGGACCGCGCCGTGGCAGGCCAGCGTCGCGAGCAGTTCGTTGCGCCGCGCGCTTATCACGTCGGATGCCGGGTATTCGCCTAGTTCGGCGAGCAGCGCGCGCATCAGGGCAACGATGTCCGCGCGTACGAGGAGGGCTGGAACGCTGCGCACGGCAAGTTCGGCCGGGCCTGCCGGCGCGATTTCGAAACCGATGCGCTCAAGCGTGTCATGCTGCGTTTCGGCGCAGGCCATCTCCCGGCTTGATGCGCCAAATACCGCTGGAATAAGCAGGCGCTGCGTCGCGGGGGCTCCGTCGAGCACGCTTTTGAGCTTTTCGTAGAGGATGCGCTCATGCGCGGCGTGCATATCGACGAGCACCAGACCGCGCGCGTTCTGCGCCAGAACATAAACGCCGTGCAGTTGCGCGAGCGCGTAGCCGAGCGGTGCTCCGTCTGCATCGTTTGCTTCGAGCGGAATGCTGTGCGGCGCAGGCGCGGTGTGGGCGGGGCGAAAGAAGTCGGCCGCCGCGCGCGTTGCGGTGGCGTGCGCGGCGACGCTGTCGACACGATAGGGCTGGCGCGGCTCGGCAACGCCCAGCCGGTATTGTTCCGCTTGCAGAGGTCGCGTGGGTTCATGCGCGGAAATCTGGGGCGCTGCGGATGCATGGGGCTGCGCGGCTTCCGCGAGCGGCGCTGCGAGCCCGCGGCTCACCGCATGCAGGACGAATTGGTGAATTGCGCGCGCCTCGCGGAAGCGCACTTCGGTTTTGGCCGGATGTACGTTGACGTCCACCTGGGCTGGGTCGAGCGTCAGGAATAATGCGAAAGCCGGGTGTTTGCTGCCGTGCAGGATGTCGGCATAGGCTTGGCGCAGCGCGTGCTGGATCAGTTTGTCGCGCACGAAGCGGCCGTTGACGAAAAAATATTGCGCATCGCGGCTGGCGCGCGCGTAAGCGGGCAGGGCGGCAAAGCCGGTTAGCTTCAGGCCCGCGGCTTCGGCTTCGATGGCGCGCGCATGCGTCAGAAATTCTTCGCCGAGGATTTCGCCGCAACGCTTACGCATGTCACCGGGCGTCAGGCGCAGGCTGACGCGGCCATTGTGCTGGAGCAGGAAGGCGACCTCGGGCCGCGCGAGCGCGATGCGGCGGAATGCGTCATCGCAATGCGCGAATTCGGTGCTTTCGGTTTTCAGAAATTTCCGCCGCGCGGGCACGTTCCAGTAAAGGTCCGCGACTTCGACGACGGTGCCGGTATTCAGCGCGGCCGGCGAGGGCGCGGATTCGCCGGCGTGGATGCGCCAGGCATGCGCCGCGTCTTGCGCCCGGCTCGTCAGCGTGACGCGCGCGACCGAGGCGATCGAGGCCAGCGCCTCGCCGCGGAAGCCCATCGTCGCCACATGTTCGAGGTCTTCGAGCGTGGCGATCTTGCTGGTGGCGTGCCGTTCGAGCGCGAGCGCGAGTTCGTCTTTTTGAATGCCGCGGCCATCGTCGGCCACGCGGATCTGTTTGACGCCGCCTTGCTGAAGTTGCACTTCGATCGCGCGCGAACCGGCATCGAGGCTGTTTTCGAGCACTTCTTTGAGGACCGAGGCGGGCCGTTCGACGACTTCGCCGGCGGCGATCTGGTTAATCAGGATTTCAGGGAGGCGCTGAATCTGGGGCATGGCTGCGCAACGGCTATATTCGAACCTGTCAGTTTAACAAGGACGGGAAATAAAAAAGGCGTCCGCAAGGACGCCCCGAAATCAAGCGCCGATTTTTCAGGCTTCGGCCACGCGTTTTGCGATATGCGCGAGCGCTTCTTCGACCTGGTCGACGAGAATCAGGCAGAGGTCTTCTGGCTGTAACGCCGCGAGCGCCGTGTCGATAGCGAGAAATTCGCCGCGGATCTCTTGGATATTTTGCGTGCGCCGCGCCTGGGTCAGGCCGGCACGCAGCAGGGCGAGGACTTCGCCATCAGCGCGGCCGCGCTGACATTGGTCTTGATAGAGGATCGCAGTGTCGAAGGCGTCGCCGAGGATTTCGGTCTGCTGGCGAATATCCTCGTCGCGCCGATCCCCCGCGCCGCTGATGACGACGCTGCGGCGTTGCGCGGGCATCGCTTCGACGGCGCGGACGAGCGCCTGCATTGCGTCGGGATTGTGGCCGTAATCGGCAATCACGGTCGCGCCGCGATAATCGAAAACGTTGAAACGGCCGGGCGCATTGTCCGAATCGTTGGTGAAGCTGGCCAGGCCCGCACGGATGACATCCCAGCCGAGTCCCGCCGCCCATGCGGCGGCGGTGGCGGCCATGACGTTTTCGACCTGGAAGCTGATTGTCCCTCCGCGCGTGATGGGTACTTCGTCGAGCGCGATCCGCTGCCTGGCGCTGCCTTCGAGCGCAACGATGGTTTTGCCTTCGGCATAGACGACGCGTTTGCCTTGCGCGCGATGCGTGGCCATGACCGGATGGAAGCGGTCGAGCGCGAAGAAGGTCACCGTGCCCGGGCAACTCTCGGCCATGCCGGCGACATTGGGGTCCGCCGCATTGAGTACCGCGACACCGTCGGGCGCGACGTTCTGGACGATCACGCGTTTGAGCACCGCGAGGTCTTCGACGTTGGTGATGTAGTTCAGGCCGAGATGATCGCCGAGCCCGATATTGGTGACGACCGCGACCTGGCAGCGATCGAAGGCCAGCCCTTCGCGCAACAAGCCGCCGCGCGCGGTTTCGAGCACGGCGGCGTCGACATCGGGATGCAGGAGCACATTGCGCGCGCTACGCGGTCCGCTGCAATCGCCGCTGTCAATCTGGCGTTTGCCGATATAGACGCCATCCGTGTTGGTCATGCCGACACACATTCCATTCGTAGTGAACAGATGGGCGATCAAACGCACCGTGGTGGTCTTGCCATTGGTGCCGGTGACGGCGATGACCGGGATGCGGCCCTGGTCGTCATGCGCGAACATGTGCTCGACGATCGCCTCGCCGACGGCGCGGCCTTTGCCGTAGGACGGCGAGAGGTGCATGCGCAGCCCCGGCGCGGCGTTGGCTTCGACGATGCCGCCGCCTTGCTCTTCGAGCGGCTTGAGCAGGCTGTCGCAGACGACATCGACGCCGCATATGTCGAGCCCGACCATCTGAGCGGCGGCAACGGCGCGCGCGGCGACTTCGGGATGCACATCGTCGGTGACGTCGGTTGCGGTGCCGCCCGTCGAAAGATTCGCGTTATTGCGCAGAATGACGCGCTGGCCCCTGGCCGGTACGGAGTCGGCATGCAGATTTTGGACGGCGAGGCGCGCAAGCGCGATATCGTCGAAGCGGATTTTCGTGAGTGAAGTGGCGTGTCCCTCGCCGCGGCGCGGATCGCTATTCACGTGTTGGACAAGCTCGCGCACCGTGTGCTTGCCGTCGCCGACGACTTGCGGCGGGTCGCGCCGCGCCGCCGCGACAACTTTGTCGCCGACGACGAGCAGGCGATAGTCGTGCCCCGGCAGAAAACGCTCGACCATGATGTCGTCGCGGAATTCGGTGGCCGTGGCATAGGCGCGTTCGAGATGCGCGCGGCTGGTGATGTTGACGGTGACGCCTTTGCCTTGATTGCCGTCCTGCGGCTTGACGACGACGGGCAGGCCGATTTCACAAGCCGCGGCCCAGGCGTCTTCGGCATCCTTGACTGGGCGGCCGGTCGGCACTGGAACGCCCGCCGACTGGAGCAGCTTCTTCGTCAGCTCTTTGTCCTGCGCGATCGATTCGGCAATCGCGCTCGACCGGTCGGTTTCGGCGGCCTGGATTCTGCGCTGTTTGCGGCCCCAGCCGAATTGTACGAGGCTGCCTTGCGTTAGGCGCCGGAATGGAATCCCGCGCGTCATGGCGGCCTGGACGATTGAGCCTGTGCTCGGGCCAAGCCGCGTGTCTTCGTCCAGCTCACGCAGGCTGGCGAGCGCGGCTTCGAGATCGAAAGCCTGGTCGTCGATGGCTGCTTGAATCAGCGTTTGCGCGAGTTCGAGGGCGAGCCGGCCGACGGGTTCTTCGGTGTATTCGGCTACGACTTGATAAACGCCGTGCTCCACCGTTTTAGCCGTGCGGCTGAAGGTCACTGGACAGCCGGCTTCGGCTTGCAGGCACAGCGTCGTGTATTCGAGTACATGCGCGAGCGCGACGGTTTCTCCGTGGCTTTCCGGCTGGAGCACGCTGATGTTGGGAAAGCGCATGCGCAGCCGGGCTTCGAAGCCGGACAGCTCATCGATGTTGCACTCTATTCCCACGCAGGTGACGATCGCTTCAATGGAGGTGTGGCGGCTCCATAGGTTCGGGCCGCGGAGGGCTCGGATGCGCGAAACTTCCATCAAATTCTTCCTGTAATGGCGGCGTGTCGGGTTAATTCTTGTGCGATTTGTGTGGTCGTTGCGCCGTGTCGGGCGGCGCGGAGCGCTCGGGCTCGAAGGTCTCGATCCCCGCGGTGATCAGCTCGGGGGAAATGCCGAAAGCCCATGCCGCTGCGACGACGGCAAGAATGATCTCTGGCGCGGCGCCGGGATTCGCCAGTGCGAACGGGAATGCGTCCAGACGCGCCAGGGCCGATTCCTGCGGGCCGGTTGCGAGCATGATTTCGCCGTCGCGCAGGAATACCGCGCGGCGGCATTGCGCGAGATGCTCCACGATAGGCGGCAGCCCGGCATCGGCACCGTAAAACACAACGTCGCCATCGCACAGCTCGGCCATTTCGGCGACCAGGGCGTCGGCCGCATTGAGCACCGCAACACCTTCGGGTAGCACGACGTCGACCTGGGTGCGCAGCACGTTGTAGAGCTGTTCGGGTTCACGGATGTGAAATTCGCGCAATGCGTCGTCGTCGTTGGCGTCGGTCACGACGCCGATCTGGCAACGGTCGTAAGCCAAACCCTCGGCAAGAATGTTGCGGCTGCCGTTTTCGAAGACGGCAGCTTGGACCATGCGATTGATCAACAGCCGTTCCCCGGCGGCCCAGCTTGCGCAATTGCCTTTTTCGACTTGACGGCGATCGAGATAAAGTCCGTCGCTACAGGCAAGGCCGACATGCTTCCCGGCAAGATGGATCAGCCAGGCGAGCATGCGTGCGATGGTGTTCGTGCCTTGCGTGCCCGCAACGCCGATGATCGGAATCCGGCCGGAATCTCCTTCCGGGAACAAATGGTCGACGATGGCCTTACCGACCGGGCGCGGGCTGCCGCTGGCCGGTTTCAGATGCATCAGCAAGCCGGGGCCGACATTGACTTCGACGATGGCGGCGTCCTGTTCCTGCAAGGGTTTTGCAATATCCTCGGCAACCAGGTCGACGCCCGCGATGTCGAGGCCGACAATCCGCGCGGCAAGTGCAACGGTGGCGGCGACTTCGGGATGCACCGCATCGGTCACATCCCAGGCGAGGTTGCCGTTGCGTTGAATCAGCACCATCTCGTCCGCGGGCGGCACGCAATTCGGTGTGAGTTTTTGGCGCGTAAGTTCGAGCTGGACTGCGGGGTCTTCGGAGACGAGGATTTTGTTGAGCGGAAAATCTTCACTCAGCCCGCGGCGCGGATCGTTGTTGAGCTGGGTTTCGATCAATTCCAGCACCGTCGAGCGGCCATCGCCCTTGACCCAGGCGGCTTCGCCGCGTGTGGCCGCGACGACCCGATCGCCAACGACGAGCAACCGGTGTTCGTTGCCGCGGATGAAATGCTCGACGATGACTTCGCTGCCTTCCGGCTCGGCAAGGTGGTAAGCGGCTTCGATTTCCTCGCGCGTCCTCAGCTCGATTGAAACACCGCGACCGTGATTTCCGTCGCTCGGTTTGACAACGACCGGAAGACCGATGTCCTGCGCGGCTTCCCAGGCTTCTTCCGCGCTGGCGACGATACGCCCTTCAGGCACGGGTATGCCGCAGGATTGAAGCAGCGTTTTGGTCAAATCCTTATCGCGTGAAATACCTTCCGCGATCGCGCTCGTGCGATCGGTTTCGGCAGTCCAGATCCGGCGTTGCGCGGCGCCATAGCCAAGCTGGACGAGATTGCCACTCGTCAGGCGCAACCACGGGATGCGGCGTCCCACCGCGGCATCGACGATGCAGGCGGTGCTGGGCCCGAGATAGAGTTCGTCCACCATTTCATGCAGTTCCGCGACGCTGCCTGCGACATCAAAAGGGCGGTCTTCGATCGCGGCCATGATCAATTCGCGCGCCGCGAGCAGCGCCGCGCGGCTGACTTGTTCATTGCGCGCCCGGATCACAACTTTGTAAATGCCCGGCTCGCCGACGCTGCGCGCTTTGCCGAAGCCTGTCGGCATGCCGGCGAGATTTAAGAGTTCGATCGTGACGTGTTCGAGAATATGCCCGGCCCAGGTGCCTTCATGCAGGCGCTGCACGAAACCGCCGCGTTCGCCGATGCCGCAGCGGTGCTCGATCAACGACGGGAGCCAGGCCGTGAGCCGCTCCGTAAAGCCAGGCAAAAAATTGGATGGATATTCTTCCAGCGCGCCGATGTCCACCCACGCTTCGAGCACGGGCCGATAGGTCCAGATGTTCGGCCCGCGCAGATAGGTTACGCGGAGAAGCTCAATGTCTTTCTTCTTCATGATTCAGTTATGGCGCAAGCGCGGGCGCATGCAATCTTTAAATCGAGGGGTCATGGCAGGATGGTCTATTGTTCGCGCAGGGCTTGGGCAGGCCGTACGGTACGGTATACTCGGCAGACATGCAGCCGTGGCAGGCATGAGAATACCGTAAATACTACGGCCTTGAATTTGCTGTCTGGCTCCGGGCAACTTCTGTTTGCGATTCCTGCCCACAGTCTGCGATGCTCGGCGACTTGGGCTACTCCAATAAACCGCGTTTTGTGCGGCGATGCATCTCATAATGACGATCGAAGACCGAAATTCCGTTCCTGTGCGCAGTTTATTGCCTGACATTTGGCGGGCCGATTTTGAATCACAGTTACTAGATAACGAGAACGTTTTAGCGTGGTTCGAGGTTGACCTCGATACGCAATTACATTTTGCGACAGGCGTGATCGTTGTGACGAATCACAGGTTGCTGGCGCGCATGCCGGAGCGCGATGACTGGCAAAGCTGGCCTTATCGCAGCGATCTGGTCCTGAAGCATTACGACCATGCCGGTGTCGCGAGCCTGGAGTTGCATGCCGCGGATGGCCGCCTCGCTATTTGGCGTCACACCCTGGCGCAGAATGTCGCCGCGCTGCGCTTGATCAAGCAATTCGAACTGCAACGCGACAGTGCGTCGGCAGTGCATCCGCCCCAAGCCGAAAGCGGGGCGATTTGCCCAAGCTGTAAAGCGCCTTTGCCGCCGGACGAGGATGAGTGTCCGATCTGCGCGCGCGAACTGCATACGCCGCCTTCGACCTGGACATTATTCCGGCTGTGGCGCTTCGCGCACCCTTACCGTGGCCAATTGCTCGCGGGCTTCTTGCTGATGCTCGGCGCGACCGGCGCGACGCTGGTGTCGCCCTATCTCTACATGCCCTTGATGGATGATGTGCTGATCCCGTTCCAAAACGGGCGTCAAATCGAAGCCGCCACCGTCCTGTTCTACCTCGGTGGCCTGCTCGGCGCCGCCATCGTCTCCTGGGGGTTGGGCTGGGCCAAAACCTATATTCTGGCCTTGGTTTCGGAACGCATCGCGGCGGATTTGCGCACCACGACTTATGAGCATTTGCTGCAACTTTCGCTCGAATACTTCGGCGGCAAGCGGACCGGCGATCTGATGGCGCGTATCGGTTCGGAAACCGACCGGATCAGCGTTTTCCTCTCGCTGCATGCCCTGGACTTCATTACCGATGTGGTGATGATCGTGATGACGGCCGCCATCCTGTTCAGTATCGACCCCTTGCTTGCGTTTGTGACCTTGCTGCCCTTGCCGTTTATCGCCTGGATGATTCATGCCGTGCGCGACCGCTTGCGCACCGGCTTCGAAAAAACCGACCGTGTCTGGGGCGAGGTCACGAATGTGCTCGCCGATACGATTCCGGGCATCCGCGTCGTCAAGGCGTTCGCGCAGGAAAAGCGTGAGGCGCTGCGCTTCCGCGAAGCCAACAAGCACAATCTGCTCATCAACGACCGTCTCAATAAGATCTGGTCGGTGTTCGCGCCGACGGTTTCATTGTTGACCGAAATCGGCCTGCTCGTCGTGTGGGCCTTCGGAATCTGGCAGATTTCGCACAACGATATTACGGTCGGTACGCTGACGGCGTTCCTCGCTTACATCGGGCGTTTCTACGGCCGGCTCGATTCGATGAGCCGCATCGTGTCTGTCACGCAAAAAGCGGCGGCGGGCGCGAAGCGGATCTTCGATATTCTCGACCATGTATCGAATGTGCCGGAGCCGGCCAAACCCGTGCATATCGAACGTGTGACGGGCGCGATCGAATTGCGCGATGTCGGATTCCGCTACGGCAACCGCTCGGTGATCCGCGGCCTGTCGCTGAATATCGAACCCGGCGAAATGATCGGCCTCGTCGGCCACAGCGGATCGGGCAAGAGCACGCTGGTGAATCTGATCTGCCGTTTCTACGATGTCAGCGAAGGTGCGATCCGCGTCGATGGCGTCGATACGCGTTCCTTACCGGTCGCCGAATACCGCCGTCATATCGGCCTCGTCCTGCAGGAGCCCTTCCTGTTCTTCGGCACGGTTGCGGAAAATATCGCCTACGGCAAACCGGACGCCACGCGCGCGGAAATCATCGCGGCCGCGCGCGCCGCGCATGCGCATGAATTCATCCTGCGTTTGCCGCAGGGCTACGATTCACTTGTGGGCGAGCGCGGGCAGGGGCTTTCGGGCGGGGAGCGCCAGCGCATCTCGATTGCGCGCGCCTTGTTGATCGATCCGCGGATTTTGATTCTCGACGAGGCGACTTCCTCGGTCGACACCGAAACCGAAAAGGAAATCCAGAAAGCGCTCGACAACCTCGTGCGCGGCCGCACGACGATTGCGATCGCACACCGGCTTTCGACGCTGCGCAAGGCGGATCGGCTGGTGGTGATGGATCGCGGCCAGATTGTCGAGGTCGGCCCGCATGACGAACTGATGACGCTCGACGGCGCTTATCGCCGCCTCTACGAAGCGCAGGCGCGTAACGTCGATACCGAAGCGGGCGACGGCGCGGGCGAGCCCGAAGCGAAACGCAATACGGAGTCCGCAGCAGCATGAATGCACTGACTCAAACTTCGCCGGCGGGGGGCTTCAGCCTTGAACGCAATGCGTTCGGCAAACTGGTTTTGATCGATGCGGATGGCAAACGTTATGCAGGCATCGTGCCGGTACGCGCGTTCCCGCTTGCCGCGCCGGACGAAGGCGTTTCCCTGCTCAGCGCGGAAGGGTACGAACTGGCCTGGATTCCGAGCCTGAGCGAGTTGCGGACCGATTTGCGCGAGCACATCGAACAGGAGCTCGCCAGCCGCGAATTCGTGCCCGAAATTCTCCGGCTCAAACAAGTCTCCAGCTTTGCCACGCCGAGTACCTGGGAGGTGGAAACGAATCGCGGCGCGACGCGTTTTATCCTCAAGGGAGAGGAGGACATTCGCCGCCTTGGTCACACCAGTTTGCTGATTGCCGACTCGCACGGGATTCAATTTCTGATCCGCGATTTAACCCGGCTCGACCGGCATAGCCGGAAATTGCTCGATCGCTTCTTATGAGCGCGGGTCAAGCGCAAGCCCCGTCATTCACTGCGGGGTGATTCCGCTTTGCAGGCACAATGTAGGGGAAGATCACCCGTAAGCTCGCTATACTGGGGGAACCCTTTGTCTGCGAGTTATTTATGAGCGCGTTGCTGCTGTTGTTCGTCTGTCTGCTGTTGGGCGTACTGGTGGCGCGTTTTGCCAAGCCGCCTTCGGGCATGGTTCACAGCATCAACTGGTGGGTCATCAACATCGCCTTGCCCGCGCTGGTGCTGGAACTGATACCCAGACTCGAAATAAATACACAGCTATGGTTTCCCGTAACGGCCATGTGGATCGTGTTTTTCGGCGGGTGGCTGCTGTTTGCGCTGCTCGGCCGGTGGCTGGCCTGGCCGCGTGGCCGCATCGGCGCGTTGACGCTGGTGTGCGGCTTGGGCAATACCTCGTTCATTGGTTATCCGATGATGCAGGCTCTGCATGGCGATGCGGGGCTGGCGGTGGCCGTGGTGGCCGATCAGCTTGGCACTTTTCCGCTGCTGGCCTCGGTAGGCGTGGCGGTGGCGTCACTGTACGCAGGCAAATCGCCACAGCCACGGGCGATCGCGCGCCGCATTCTGACCTTTCCCTCCTTTATCGCCCTGGTTGTGGGCCTCGTGGTTGGAAGGCTGGGTGGCTGGCCCGCAGGGTGGGAAGTGGACAACATATTCAAATCCCTGGGCGAGACGCTGACGCCGCTGGCGCTATTCTCGGTAGGTTTGCAACTCCGCTTTCATCTTGGCAGACAACAACTGTCCGCACTCTCTATCGGCCTGGCCTGGAAGCTCGCGTTGGCCCCATTGCTGGTATCGCTGTTGGGCCGCATGACACAGACGGGTGGATTGACGCTGACGGTGGGCGTGCAGGAGGCGGCGATGGCACCAATGATTTCCGCCGCGATCCTGGCCGACGAGCATAAACTCGAACCGGCACTGACCAATGCAGTGCTGGGCATCGGTATCGTGCTGTCTTTGCTCACCGTGCCGCTGGCTAATCTGTTGCTGGGTTATTGAGGTACGGCCACATGACAGGGCTGTGCTCTGCCTTGATTGTCGTTGCCGAGCCGAGCAGCATCGGTTATTGCGTGAGTTACCCCAACTTGAAAGTTGGGGTTTCCTCGCCACAAATCGGAGCGCCTTTGGCGCCAATGAACATTTGTCTCGCTGACCCCGCCATGAATGGCGGGGCTTACGCTCAACTCGTGGTCAAAGGCCTCAGCCAGTTCTCCGTCACAACGCCGGGATACTTGGCAAAATCCTTCATGTTGTTGGTCACGACCGTTATGCTAAGTGCAATGGCATGGGCGGCAATTAGCTTGTCGAGGGCATCCTTCTTGTTCTCGCGGGTCGCCTGCCGGATTGGGCCGTAGGCAATGCCAGCCGATGCATCAAAGGCAACTACGGGGATATCCTCGATCAACGCCGCCAAGTTGGCACGTTCGCGTTCCGGATCGGCGGAAACGGCGACGCCATACTCCAGTTCGGCGTAAGTGATGGCTGACATCACCACATCGCCGACGTAGCACTGAGCGAAGCGCCGGGCGACTTCTTCCGGCTGATTCTTCATCAGATAGATGCACATGTTGGTATCGAGCATATAGCGCGGCATTACAGGGCATCCCTTTCGGCTTGCTCCTGGTCGTCTCGGCCTTCGGCCATGAAGTCCGGGGAGAACTGGGCGAACTTGGTTAGCACGCCGGACAGCGAGCGGCGCGCTGGCCGAATTCGGATTTCATCGCCTTCGCGCTCGATCTCCAGTTCGATGTCGGTGCGCTCATAGGCCAAGTCGGCAGGAATACGAACAGCTTGTGAATTGCCGTTCTTGAACACACGAGTGGTATGCATGGCAAACTCCAGTATGGATGTACGACGTATGTACCTTAGTCTATGTTCAAGCAAAAGTAAATACGCGGATGTACAGTCCGGCGTATTTAAACGCTGTCCGACACCAAAACTTACTCCCGCTGATCACCATCTGATACCATCCGTTCGGTATTTTTTAATCTTGGCTCCTAGTCATGGGTAAGCAAGTAGGCAGGCAACAGCTCCTGGATCGTGCGATCGGTCTCTTTCGTGCGAAAGGCTATTCTGCAACCAGCATCGATGAAATCGTGAAGGCTTGTGGCATTACGAAGGGGAGCCTCTACTATTACTTCAAAGGCAAGGAAGATTTGGTGTTAGCGGCCATGGACCAAGTTCATGACTACTTTCGGACGAATATATTCAGCCTGATTGCCGACGTTGAGAACCCGGGCGCCAAGGAGCTTGAAGCCTTTAATCGAGCGATTGAGGAATTCTTTTCCTGTCATCCAGACGGATGCATGCTCGCCAATCTTTGCCTTGAGATCGGCGCGGCTGACGCATTGTTCGCGGAGAGAATTCATAGTTTTTTTAATGACTGGCGGGCTTGTTATCTGGCCATATTCGCCCGGAAGTACACATTCTCATCCGCAAGCACGCTTGCCGAGGATGCCCTCGCCATCGTCCACGGCTGCATCCTGATGCACCGGATCAACGGCAATTTCGCTCCACTGCGGCGCCAGCACGCCAGATTGGTCGATCTTCTCGCGCGCGAGGGCGCGCCGTCGTAAGCGGGGCCCACACGAAAGTTGGGGTGACTCACGATGGTTGACGGTATTTTTTATCCCAAATAACATACCAATCGTTTGGTATTGTTTTTGGATGAAGGAAAGTCACGATGAAGAATCAGATGAACGCTTTCCCTGCGACGCCTGCTCGCGGCAGTCTATTTTCGAAGTTTCGAGGGGGAGAACTTTCTCTGCCGCCAATGCCGTCGGGCAAGGCGGTGTTCCTGGCTTGGCTGGGCGGAGTCATTGCGATCTCGATCGTCGCCGGGCTTACCTCGGCGACCGCGATGCCGTTGGTACTGGGTTCCTTTGGGGCGACCTGCGTTTTGGTGTTCGGCTACCCGGATGTTCCGTTTTCTCAGCCGCGCAACATTGTCTTTGGGCACTTCTTAAGCACGCTGATTGGCTTGGTCTTTCTTACGCTTTTTGGCGCCCACTGGTGGGCTGCCGGTTTAGCGGCAGGGACTGCCATTGCCGTCATGATGCTCACACGCACCGTCCATCCACCGGCTGGCTCCAATCCCGTCATCGTGTTTTTTTCTCAACCTGGCTGGGGTTTCCTTCTCTACCCGACGCTGGTCGGAGCCCTGATCATTACCGTGGTGGCGGCGATCTACAACAATGCGACGAGGCCGTCGAATTATCCCAAGTACTGGTGATGATTCGCGCTGAGTGTGAGACTGGCTCCTTGTGAAAGCGACTGCGGGTGTTGCCTGTTGAAGGGCCGAAACTCGCATACGCATTCGATGAAGGCGTTTTGTCAGGCGCGGTCTTCAGGCTCCAAGCAAAGGCAGCACGCCATCTAGGCCCGTGTAATCGAGCGCGTAACTTGCCTGGGCTTTGACGATTGGCTTCGCGCGGTAGGCGAATGAAATACCCGCGGCGGCGAACATTTCGAGGTCGTTGGCGCCGTCTCCGATTGCAATGCACTGGCCCGGTTTTACACCGAGCCGCGTGGCGGCGGTTTCGAGCGCGTTGCGCTTGGCTTGTGCGTCGATGACTGGGCCGACCACGCGCCCTGTCAAATGGCCCGCGACGATTTCGAGTTCGTTCGCATGCGCTTCATCGAAGCCGAGGCGCTCGCGTAGACGCTCGGTGAAGAAGGTAAAACCGCCGGAGACGAGAATCGTGTAGATCCCCGCTGCGCGCAAAGTCTGAATCAGGCGTTCCGCGCCGGGGTTGAGCAGGAGCCGTTCGGCGTACACGCGTTCCAAAGCTGTGGCTTCGAGCCCGGCGAGCAGCGCCACGCGGCGCGTGAGCGATTCGGCGAAGTCGATCTCGCCGTGCATGGCGGCTTCGGTGATCGTCGAAACTTCCGCTTTGACGCCGATCATGTCGGCGATCTCGTCGATGCATTCGATCGAGATCAGCGTCGAATCCATGTCGGTGATGAACAGGCCGAACGCATCGAGGCGCCGCGTTTCGGGCACCCAGCCGAAATCCAGACTTGCCGATTGGCACAGCGCGGCCAGGCCCGGGGTTGAAGCCGGCATTTCCCGGCAGCCTGTGAGGCGGAAGGCTGCGGGATGGATGGGTTCTATTGTGTTGGCACCGATGTGTTGTGCAATTTGTTTGAGTGCTTGGGGATTAACGGACGGACCTTGTACGACGAGGTATTCGCTCACACAGAGCTCCGCGCGGCGATAACAGGAGCGAGCATTTCACGCGCATGCCGCAGCATTTCTTCGGTGGTTTCCCAGCTCACACAAGCGTCGGTAACGGAGCAGCCGTATTTCATCTGGGTGCGGTCCTTGGTGATCGGCTGATTGCCGGCCTCAAGGAAGCTTTCGATCATGACACCGATGATCGAGTGGTTGCCCGCGCGGATCTGGTTCGTGACGTCGCGTAGCACTTGCGGCTGGAATTCCGGTTTTTTCCAGGAATTTGCATGCGAGCAATCAATCATGATGTTTTGCTTGAGCCCGGCTTTGGCGAGCGCTTGTTCCGCGAGCGCGATCGAAACCGTATCGTAGTTCGGCCGGCCGCCGCCGCCGCGCAAAACAATGTGCGTATAGCGGTTGCCGCGCGTGCGGATGACGGACGAAACGCCTTCCTTGTTGATCCCGAGGAAGCTGTGCGGGGAGGAGGCGGAAAGAATGCCGTTGATGGCGGCTTCCTGCGAACCGTCGGTGCTGTTTTTGAAGCCAACCGGCGTCGACAGGCCGGAAGCAATTTCGCGGTGGGTCTGTGATTCCGTGGTGCGGGCGCCAATTGCGGTCCAGCTGATGAGGTCGCCGTAATACTGCGGGGCCACCGGGTCGAGCACTTCGGTCGCGGCGGGCAAGCCGAGTTCGGCAACATCGCGCAGAAAAAGACGGCCACGCTCCATGCCTTCCTCGATGCGGAAGGAGTCGTCCATATTCGGATCGTTGATGAAGCCCTTCCAGCCGGTCGTCGTGCGCGGTTTTTCGAAATACACACGCATCACGATGTAAAGCGTGTCGGCAAGTGCATCGGTGAGCTTTTTCAAGCGTTGCGCGTAATCGATCCCGGCAATCGGATCATGAATCGAGCATGGGCCGACGACGACGAGCAGGCGTGGGTCGACGCGGTCCAGAATCCGCATCAGCGTCTGGCGGCCTTGGATGACTGTTTCCGAGGCGCGCGCGGTGATCGGGACGCGCGACTTGATCTCGGCCGGCGAAAGCATGGAATCGAAGCCGAGAACGTTGAGGTCGTCAGTTTGGGCAATCATCATGAGAGCATCCTCCTAAGAGGCAAAATTTTACGCCAATGTCCGTCTGCGAATCCGGCTCAGCGCGCCGGCGCTTTGTTGGCGGAATTTGCCAGCCAAGCTTCGATCTTGCGGTCTTTTTCGTCCCACATTTGTTGCACCCAGGCTTGCATCCGTCCGCGGAAAGCAGAGTCGTTTTCGTAATCGCCGGCAAGCAGATCGGCCGGAATTTTGATTTCTTCGACGCGTACCACGATTTCACGCACTTTGCCCGAGAGCAGATCCCAAAAGGTTGGCACGCCTTGCGGGTAGATGATCGTGACGTCGAGCATTGCTTCGAACTGTTCGCCCATCGTGCCGAGCGCAATCGACAGGCCGCCGATCCTGGGTTTGAGAAGATGCCGGTAGGGCGAGCGCTGTTTGCTTTTTTTCGCTTCCGAAAAGCGCGTGCCTTCGAGGAAATTGATGACCGAGGTCGGAATCAGCTTGAAGCGTTCGCAGGCTTTGCGCGTGGCCGCGAAATCGGTTTTGCTCGAACGCGAGCCCTTGCCGCGGCGCATGAACGGGAAGTCCAAGGCCCACCAGGCGAGCCCGATCACGGGAACATAGATGAGTTCGCGTTTGAGGAAGAACTTCAGCAGCGGGATGCGGCGCAGAAACACTTTCTGTAGCACGAGGATGTCGACCCAGCTCTGGTGGTTGCTGCTGACGAGATACCAGCCGCGCCGATGCAGCGTGTCGACGCCCGCGATATCCCAGCGGATGTTTTGCATCGCGGCGATCCACCAGCCGTTGAATATGCTCCATTGTTCCGCCAAGCGGTTGAGCACGCGATCGGTGAATTTTCTGACCGGCGGCCAGGGTAGCAGGAGCTTGAGCAGGGCAAAGGGAACCATGCTCAAAGCGATCAGTAGAACATTGGCGGCGAGCAGAATGCTGGCTACCGAGCCTTTGAGGCCCGCGAGAATCCGGTTGAACATTTGCAGCGTTATGAAACCCGAATCTGAAATTCTACAACCGATTGAACAGGTTCTGAGTTCAGCCTGCGGGAAGTTCGACTACAAAACGGCTGCCTGCTCCGAGTGTGCTCTCGACCTTCACCTGTCCGCGCATCAGCCGGGTCAGCTTGTGCACGAGCGCGAGGCCGAGGCCGCTGCTTTCGTCATCGTTTTTGGCGTTCCCAATATGGGAAAAGGGTTGAAAGAGCCGGTCGAAATCTTCTTGCACAATGCCGATACCGGTGTCGCTCACCTCGAAGGCGATGGCGGGCGCGCCGTCGGGCAATTCGCTCATGCGGCTTTGGATTGTGACGCTGCCGTTGCGATGGTTGTATTTGATGCCGTTGCTGATGAGGTTGATCAGGATTTGCCGCAGCCGTACCGGATCGGCCATCACAAATTCGGGGCTCAGCGATGGCCGATCCTTGTTGAGCACGGTGACTGCGTGTTTGATCGTCAAGGATTGGGTGAGGGCGATGGCCTCCTGGATCACATCCGCGATCCTGACCTGCTGGATATGCAGATCGATATGGCCAGCTTCGATGTATGCGAAATCGAGCACTTCGTCGATCAGGGCAAGCAGATGTTCTCCGGCGCGGCGGATCGTCTGTAAGCTTTCTTCCTGGTTCGGTATGGCATCGAATTCGAGCAACTGGGTAAAGCCGAGAATCGCGTTCAGCGGAGCGCGCAGTTCATGGCCTACCGCCGAGAGAAAGTGGCTTTTGGCGCGGTTGGCTTTTTCCGCCGCGTCGCGGGCTGCGGCAAGCGCTTCCTGTTGCCGCATGCGATGGGTGACTTCGGTGAAGGTCCAGATAACGCCGATGGTTTTGCCGCGCAGGGTTTGCGCGTGCGCGGCGCAATCGACCCAACGGCCGTCGCTGAGCCCGAAAGTGTAAGTCTGTGCCAGATCGGGTCTTCTGAGCGCGGTGCCGAATGCGGCGTCCCATGAGAGCGGGGTACAGAAAGCTTGGCGGATCGTGGTGAGCAGGCGATTCGAATTCTTGGCCTTGCCCGCTTGCGGGGGCAGCGAAAAAAATTCCGCAAAACGGCGATTGAAGTTTTGAATCTTGCCGTCCAGATCGAGCACGAGTAAACCATGTGTCGTGGCTTCGAGCGTCGCGGCAAGCTGCGATGCGGCACTTGCAGCCAGATTTTCGATCGCGCGTTCGCTGCTAATGTCGCGCAGCGTGAGCACGAAGCGGGAATGGCCGTCGAGGTCGCGCAGATAAACGCTGCGGACAACATACCGGATCAAACCGCGACAAGTTTTCAGCGTGCTTTCCATGCGCGGGACGCCGGCGCTCGCGCTAGCACGCGTTTCCTCCCAGAAACATTGTTCCTGTAGCCCGGTTTCGAACTCGGTGATTGGCTTGCCGAGCAAGGTTTCGGATGAACATTCGAACAGAACGCCGGTTTCCACGTTGGCGAATTCGATTTCCAACGTTTCCGGGTCGATAACGAGCACAGCTTGGCCGCAGAAGTCGAGAAGTTGGTCGGCGTAGCTCTTCACGCGACTGCGATTCCGTTGCTGTCTTTGAGGGTGGCTGAGATCACCGGATCGTCGCTCGCGTCGAAGTAATAGCTACAACGTTTGCGTGGCGCCAGGCGTTCATAGGCGGTTCGAGGTAGCTGCGCCGGACGCAGCGTGCGTGTGATGATCAGATCCGGGAGTTGGGCGAGGTTGATCAAGATCGGCTGGCTGGCCGCGGCATTCGGATCGTAGATTTGCACAATTGGGCGCAGAGGCCGGCCGACGTTGACCGATACGACCAGCCCGAACACTTCTTGATTGAGCAGAAGCAGCGTGCCGGGTGGATAAACGCCGAGGCTGCGCACCAAGGCTGCGATGGCGGCCGCTTCGTAGTGGTTTTGCCGGTGGGCGTACATCTGCGCCAAGGCTTCGTGGGGCGAAAGCGCTTGCGAGGGATGCGCCGGATTGCAGAGATTGTCGTAGGTGTTCGTGATCGCAACGATCTTCGCCAGCTCGCTCAGTTGGGCACCCGACAACTGGCGCGGATAGCCGCTGCCATCGAGCATTTCATGATGTTGCGCGATGACTTCCAGCGCCTCTTGCGACAAACCCATGCGCTTTCCGATAGTGACGCCATAACCGACGTGTTCTTGAATCGCGGCGGTTTCGGCGCGTGTCAGCACCCCTTGCTTGAGTAAAATGCGGCTCGGAATTTCGGCCTTGCCGACATCGTGAAAGAGCGCGCCTACGCCTAGCGTCACAAGTGCTTCATGCGATAAACCCAGCTCCTTGGCGAGCATCAGCGAAAGTATCGTGACGTTGAGCGCATGCTGATAAGTCTCTTCGCCGGAAATCCGCTCCGGCATCAAGTTCACCGCAATGTCCTTATCGGTGATCAGCGAATCGGCGAGGCCGTCGATCAGTGTTTCCGCTTCCTGATGGCTTTCCATCGGGCGGGCGAACACATTGCGTGTAATCGTTTTGACCGCCTGACCGGCGAGCAGATATTCATGTTCATACGCCAGGACGCGTCGCCGCTGTTCGGCTAACTGCGCCTGACGCTGGCGCTTTTCCGCGAGCGCCGCCTGCGATATCCGCGCATCCGCCACGGGTTCCGGCGCTGTTTCGCCTGGCGCGTGGACGGCCAGTGGATCGCAGGTGCTGCGTTCGGGCGAATACTCAATCCGTTCCAGCCCAAGACTGCGCAGCGTGGCGATCTGCTCGGCCGATTTGATCTCGAAGCTGGAAAACGTGAATGGGTGATCGATCCACGGCAGGTCCAGGTGGATATAAAGGCCGATACAGAGTTGTTCGGGAAGCAGATAGTGTTGTGTTTTTTCTGACATTCGACCAGCAGGTGCAAATAGTCTGATAGGCGTTTTTACGGCTGCGCGGCGATTTTATTTAGGTTTTGCAGAAAACAATTTTGGCGTAAATCATGTTTACGCCGAAGAGCGGCGGGATTCGTGCAAAACCCCGATCCCGTACAATCCCATTTCTTATGCAAGTGCCTTCTCTTTTTTCTTACTCGCCTTATCGCCCTGACTTGAAACCCGCGCCGTTTCTGCCCATGTCGCGCGCCGAAATGGGCAGGCTGGGCTGGGATTGCTGCGATGTTATCCTGGTCACGGGTGATGCTTATATCGACCACCCAAGTTTCGGCATGGCGCTGATCGGCCGCGTGCTCGAAGCGCAGGGCTTTCGCGTCGGTATCATCAGTCAGCCGGACTGGCATTCGGCCGAGCCTTTCCGTGTGCTTGGTAAGCCCGCGCTGTTTTTCGGCATTACGGCTGGGAATATGGATTCGCTGATCAACCGCTATACGGCGGAGCGCAAAATCCGCTCGGAAGACGCCTATACCGCGGGCGCCGAGGCGGGCAAGCGTCCCGATCGTGCGCTCACCGTTTATGCGCAGCGCGCGCGCGAGGCGTATCCCGGCGCGAATATCGTGCTCGGTTCGATCGAAGCGAGCCTGCGCCGGATCGCGCATTACGATTATTGGTCCGACAAGGTGCGGCGTTCCGTCTTGCCGGATTCCAAGGCCGATATGCTGATTTTCGGCAACGCCGAGCGCGCGATCATCGCGCTTGCACACCGGCTTGCGCGGGGCGAGGCGATCGCCACGATCCGCGACCTGCGCGGCGCGGCCTTCATGGTTAAACATGGATGGAAACCGGGCGAGGATTGGATCGAACAGGATTCGAGCACGCTTGATAGACCCGGACGAATCGATCCGCAGCGCGACCCCTATGCGGCGACGACGCCCGAACAAACAAGCGGCGATGGCGTCCAAGCGGTTCGGATCGTATCGGCGGCCGAGCGTATCGCACAGCATCGCGCCCAGCGCGCGAAAACGGTCATCCGCCTGCCAGCCTATGAAGCGGTTAAGGACGATGCCGTGCTCTATGCGCATGCCTCGCGTGTGTTCCATCTCGAATCGAATCCCGGCAATGCGCGCGCCTTGGTGCAGGCGCATGGCGAACGAGATGTCTGGCTGAACCCGCCGCCGCTGCCCTTGAGCACGCAGGAAATGGATTGGGTCTTCGACCTGCCGTATGCGCGCGCGCCGCACCCGGCCTATGGCGGGGCGCATATTCCCGCATGGGAGATGATCCGCTTCTCGGTCAACATCATGCGCGGTTGCTTTGGCGGCTGTACCTTCTGTTCGATCACCGAGCATGAGGGGCGCATCATCCAAAGCCGCTCGCACGAATCGGTCCTCAAGGAAATCGAGGACATCCGCGACAGGATTCCGGAATTCCGCGGCCATATCACCGACCTCGGCGGGCCGACGGCCAACATGTACCGCATGGCCTGCAAGGACCCGAAAATCGAAGCGGCGTGCCGGCGCTTGTCCTGCGTCTATCCCGACATCTGCGTGAACATGAACACCGATCACTCCTCGCTGATCGCACTCTACCGCAAAGCGCGCGCGATCCCCGGCGTCAAGAAGATCACGATCGGTTCCGGCTTGCGCTACGACCTTGCGGTGCGTTCGCCCGAATATGTGCAGGAACTCGTCAGTCATCATGTCAGCGGTTTGTTGAAGATCGCGCCCGAACACACAGAAGAAGGGCCACTCTCGAAGATGATGAAGCCGGGCATCGGTGCTTACGACAGGTTCAAACGTCTCTTCGACAAGGCTTCGCGCGAAGCGGGCAAGAAACAGCATTTGGTGCCTTACTTTATCGCGGCGCATCCCGGCACGAGCGATGAGGACATGCTCAATCTCGCGCTGTGGCTCAAGGTGAACCACATTCGCCCCGACCAGGTGCAGACCTTCACGCCGACCCCGCTGGCGATGGCCACCGCGATGTACCACACGCGCAAGAATCCGCTGCACAAGGTGACATCCGACTCCGAGGCCGTCGAGGTGCCCCGCTCGGGCGCGCAGCGCAAATTGCATAAGGCGCTGCTGCGCTATCACGACCCGGCTGGACACGATTTGATCCGTGAGTACCTGCATTCGATAGGCCGCGACGATCTGATCGGCAACGGCCCGCATCACCTCGTACCGCGCGCCGCGCCCGCGCGCCTGCAACGCGGCAGGCATGCGCCCGGCAACGACTATGCGCATGCGATCGCGTCAAACAAAAAAAGCGGGACGCCGCGGAAGAAAACACGCGGAAGTTAATCGACGTCCCGGAGTAATTTTTATTTTTTAGGTTTGTCGGGCGTGACGGTCGCGTCTTCGATCAACACGGCATAGGCATAGCCCGAGCCGAAATCCTTGTCGATCCGCACCGCGCCGCGCACCGTGACGACATCGCCCGGCTTGGCCAGATCTTGGGTGGTGACCAGCAGATCATTGTTGCCCTTGGCTTCCGTGCCCGTGCCGTCGCGCAGATGCACCCAGTTCTTGCCCATGATCGCGGTATTGAACTTGACGACCTTGCCGCGCACCTCCACGGGCTTGTCTTTCAACTGAGTGCGCTGGGTGACGATTTCTTCGACCGTTTTTGCGTTGGGGCCGCTCGCCTTGGCGACGCGCACGTCGCCGATGTCGACGGGCGCAGCGCCGATGCTCGGGTGGCCCGGTGGCAGCGTGTTATGCAGGGAGTTGGCGGGGGCAGTGGTTTCACCAGCCGCCGATGTGGCGGTGGCGATAAACAGCAGGGCGGTGGCGATACAGGTTTTCATGGTGTTATGTCTCCTCGGTGTGGGAGACGGAGGATAGCAGGAAGTGCGGCGCGATGATTAAAGTGAGCCGCCCCAAGCTTCTCGGCCTGGGGCGGCTAACAGGGTTTTATTTGGCGGCGAGCGCGTCGCTAACGATTTTCTGCGCTTCCTCAACGATTTGCTGTAGATGTTCCGCGCTCTTGAAGCTTTCTGCATAGACCTTGTAAATATCTTCGGTGCCTGAAGGCCGCGCGGCGAACCAGCCGTTGTCCGTGACGACTTTCAGTCCGCCGATCGCCGCGTTGTTGCCCGGCGCGCGCGTAAGTTTTGCGGTAATTGAGTCGCCGGCAAGCGTCGCGGCGGTGACGCGTTCGGCGGTCAGTCCTTTGAAGGCGGCTTTCTGTGCCGGCGTGGCGGTGGCGTCGATGCGTGTATAGAAGGGGGCACCGTATTTTGCGGCAAGTTCCTGGTAGTGCTGGCCGGGATCTTTGCCGGTGACGGCGGTGATTTCGGCGGCAAGCAGGCCGAGGATGATGCCGTCTTTGTCCGTGGCCCAGGCGGATGCGTCGTGACGCAGGAAGGATGCGCCCGCGCTTTCTTCACCACCGAAACAGATGCTGCCGTCGAGCAAGCCGCCCGAGAACCATTTGAACCCCACCGGCACTTCGAGGAGCTTGCGTTTCAGGCCGTTCACGACGCGGTCGATCAGCGCCGAGGAGACGAGCGTCTTGCCGACCGCCGCGCTTCTTGGCCACTGCGGCCGATGGGTAAGTAGATAGTTGATCGCCACAGCGAGATAATGGTTCGGATTCATCAAGCCGACCGAAGGCGTGACGATGCCGTGGCGGTCGACATCCGCGTCGTTGCCCCAGGCGATGTCGAAGCGGTCCTTGAGGGCGACGAGACTCGCCATGGCGTAGGGGCTTGAGCAGTCCATGCGGATCTTGCCGTCGTGGTCGAGCGTCATGAACGCGAATGCGGGGTCGACCGTGGCGTTGACAACTTCGATGTTGAGCCCGTAATGCTCGGCAATCGGTTTCCAATACGCGACGGCCGCGCCGCCGAGCGGATGCACGCCAATGCGCAGATTCGCCTTGCGGATCGCTTCCATGTCGATGACATTGGCGAGATCGGCGATATAGGGAATCGAAAAATCTTCCTGTTTGGTCGTCGAAACGATCAGCGCCCGGGCATAAGGTATGCGTTCGACGTCGCGGTTTCCATCGGCCATCAGCGCATTCGCGCGTTGTTCGATCCAGCCTGTAATGTCAGTGTCCGCCGGGCCGCCGTGCGGCGGGTTGTATTTGATGCCGCCGTCCTGCGGCGGATTGTGCGAAGGTGTGATGACGATGCCGTCTGCCTGCGCGGCGGGTTTGTGGCGGTTGTGCGCGAGTATCGCGCGGGAAATGACCGGCGTCGGCGTGTAGCCATCCTCAGCTTGGATGCGGGTGTCGATACCGTTCGAGGCAAGCACTTCAAGCGCGGTTTTTTGTGCCGGGCCGGAAAGGGCGTGGGTATCTTTCCCCAGGTAAAGCGGGCCGGTTATGCCTGCCTGCGTGCGGTATTCGCACACGGCTTGGGTAATCGCTAGAATATGCGCTTCGTTGAAGCTGCCAGAAAATGCATTGCCGCGGTGGCCGCTGGTGCCAAAGGCGACACGTTGCGTTGCATCGTTCGTGTCTGGTGTTTTGTTCGTATAGGCGGCGAGCAGGGCGGGAATATCGATAAGCGCCTCGGCAGGCGCCGGTTTGCCGGCAAGAGGGTGAGCCATGATTGTGATCCTTGCAGAAACGAGTGTCGCTGAACTGGAGGATACGGCGTCATGCGTGCCGACCGAGCCGAAAGACTGTAACGGCACGCAGCCATAAGAATATTATCGCGCCGACTGTATGGTAATGGCTTTGAAGCACAGCAAGCGCGAGTCGGATTTCTTGTGTGGTATTGGAGGCGGTACTGCTTGTTTTCGGTTTTAAACCGGGGTGGTGCGCAGAAAGTTGAGCTGTTGCTCCTTCTCCGCGATCGTCTCGGTGGTGTCCGCATACTTAGCCGCGATGTCTTGGAATCCATCTTCGAGCGCCAGGAATGCATCGACGACGTCCGGGTCAAAATGTTTTCCGCGGCCTGCTTTGATGATTTTTGCCGCGTCTTCGTGCGGCATCGGTTCTTTATAGACGCGCCGGCTGATCAACGCGTCGTAGACGTCGGCGAGTGCCATGAGACGGGCCGACATTGGAATCGCGTCGCCCGTCAGGCCTTCGGGATAACCGCTGCCATCCCATTTTTCCTGGTGGGAATAGGCAATCTCTTTGGCAAGGGCGAGAAAAGGCACTTGCATTCCGAGTTCGCGCTCCGCATGCGCGATGGCGTCCCGCCCCAGTGTGGTATGCATTTTCATGATTTCGAATTCTTCGGGTTTGAAATGCCCCGGTTTGAGCAGGATGTGATCGGGAATTCCAATTTTGCCGATGTCATGCAATGGCGCGGATTTATACAAAAGCTCGATGGTGTGATCATCCAGTTTGTCGGCAAAACGCGGATGATTGCGCAGTTTTTCCGCAAGCAGCCTCACATAATGTTGTGTGCGTCGGATATGGTTGCCGGTTTCGGAGTCGCGCGTTTCGGCCAGCGAGGCCATTGCGATGATTGTCACATCCTGAATCGCGTTAATTTCGCGTGTGCGGCGACGTACTTCCTGTTCGAGGAAGGCGTTCTTGTCGCGTAAAAAATCGGCGCTGGCTTTAAGGTTCAAATGCGTTTTGACTCGCGCCAGAACAGTTGGGGCGCTGATCGGCTTGGTAATGTAATCTTCTGCGCCGATCGAAAATCCATACGCCTCGTCCGCGCTGTCGGAGAGCGCGGTGAGGAAGATGATCGGGATTGCCGCTGTTCGCGGTGAGGCTTTGAGCCGTCGGCAGACTTCATAACCATCCAACTCCGGCATCATGATGTCGAGCAATATCAAATCGGGCGCTTGATCGCTTGCCGCAATCTGGAGCGCGCGTTCGCCGTTGTTCGCGACTTTGACTTTGTAGTCGTCCTTGAGCAAACCGTTCATCAGGACAAGGTTGTCGGGCGTATCGTCTACAACAAGGACCGTCTGACGATCTTCATGTTTGCCTTGACGGTTCATTATTCCCTCTCTCTATGGCTCTTACGTTTTATCTTCTTTGGCAGCTACAGCCGTTGCCAGAATTTTGGATGCCGTTTCAAACTCAAACTTCTGTAGTGCAAGATCAAGCTCTTGAGCATGTTGACCGAAGCTGGCTTTGAGCAGTTCTTTGTTTGCTTCGAACAATTCGCATGCTTCCGCGTCGTCGTCCGCCAGTAATGCCCCAAGTTTGTGGACGATTTCGTTCACATTCTCGTCGCTAGTTTCTGCCATAACGGCGGGAGGAGTGCGTTTCTGGAACGCTTGTCGAATATCCTCAACCAATTTAACGAACGGCCCCCGCATTTGCTCGAATATCGGGCGCATCTCTTCGATCGTGGCGCTTCCCCGGGCGGCAGTTTCAAGCTGCGCGGCACTCTGGCGCAAGGCATTGGCACCGATATTGCCGCACACGCTTTTCACTGTATGCGCGATCCGTTCTATCTGCGATAGATTACCTTCCTCGATTGCGTCATGCAGTTTTTCGATACTTGCAGCTTGCGTTTCGACAAATTTTTGCAATAGATCCAAGTAGAGTTGCTGCTTGCCCATGACGCGGTGCAAGCCTTCCTGGGTATCCAAACCTTCGATTTGGGGTATCGGCCCTAAATCCATGTTTTGTTGTTTCGATAGCGCGATCTCGAGCTGTTGGACCTGTTCGTCCTTAGCTTTGGCTTTGCGGGGAATCCAGCGCAGCAAGGCGGTCCATAGTTCCTCAGGCTCGATGGGTTTCGCGACATGATCGTTCATGCCCGCATCCAGACAGAGTTTCTTGTCCGCTTCCATGACATTGGCGGTCATGGCGATGATGGGGAGCGAAGCGAAACGCGGGTTTTTGCGCAGGATGCGTGTGGCGGTTACGCCGTCCATGACGGGCATGTGCATATCCATCAGGACAAGGTCGTAATTCGTCTTGTCGACCATCGCGAGCGCTTGTTCGCCATCGGCTGCAATATCGACGCGGAAGCCTTCGTCGCTGAGAATGACCTGGGCGACTTCCTGATTAAGCTCGTTGTCTTCGACAAGCAGAATCCGCGCGCCTTGAATGTTCTCAAGCTCCGCGTGTTTCGATACGGCCGGATCGATATTGCGTCTGATTTCCCCTGGGGGTTGATCGGTATGCAGCACCCGCATGGCGGCGTCGAACATTGCCGAGGCGGTGACGGGTTTGATCAGAAGCTCGTCGAAACCTGCTTCTTCCGCTGCGTCGATAACGTCGGACCGGCTATATGCGGTACACATCACAAGCCGCGGGGGAGGACGCAAGCCAAGGGCTTGGATGCGTTTCGCCGTTTCGATGCCGCCCATGATCGGCATCCGCCAATCGAGGAAAACGATTTCGAATGCCTCGCCGCGACGCTCGGCATCCGCGATCTCCTGCAAAGCGGCTGCGCCGGAGGATGCCTGGAAGACGCGGAAGTTCATTGTCGTGAGCAAATCGGAAAGTTCCTCTCTGGAATTCGAGTTGTCGTCAACGACCAGAACATTGCGTCCTTCGAATTCAATCGCGCCTTCATAGACTCTGCGGCGGGCTTCACCTTTACCGAGCCGGACGCGAAACCAGAACGTGCTGCCTTCTCCCCGAGTGCTTTGAACGCCGACCGATCCGCCCATTAAGTCGGCGAGACGTTTGCAGATTGCCAATCCCAGGCCGGTGCCGCCATAACGGCGTGTTGTCGAGGTGTCCGCTTGTTGAAACGATTCAAAAAGGCGCGCCTGCTGTTCGGGACTCAGCCCAATGCCGGTATCGGAAACTGCCATGTGCAGCAGCACATCCTTGTCCGTTTGTTCGATAGTGCGGACGGAGATTTCGATTTTTCCGCGCTCGGTGAATTTCACGGCGTTGTTGGCGTAGTTGACCAGTATCTGGCCGATTCGCAATGGATCGCCGAGCAACACGACGGGTGCTTGATCGTCCACATTGAAACGCAGTTCGAGCCCTTTCGCCGCTACTTTGTCCGAAATCAGATTGCTGACGGTTTCGAGCACGCCATGCAGTTCGAATTCGGTCCGCTCGATCGTGAGCTTGCCGGCTTCGATCTTCGAAAAATCGAGTATTTCGTTGATAACGCCAAGCAGGTGCTGACAGGATTGCTGGATCTTGTTCAGATAGTCACGCTGACGCACCGTCATTTCGGTTTTCTGCATCAGGTGTCCCATGCCGATGATGGCATTCATCGGCGTGCGGATTTCGTGGCTCATGTTCGCGAGGAACTCGGACTTGGTGCGCGTGGCTTCTTCGGCGAGTTCCTTGGCATCCCGCATTGCCGATTCTGCGGCGCGTCGTTCGGTAATGTCATAGAACCAGGCGAGGATGCACTGCCTGCCTTCGTATTCAATGATGCGAGCGCTCAACAAGACCCAAATGCTGCCTCCATCCGCACGGCGTAGTTCGGTTTCGCGGTCTCTTAATTCGCCACGCTGACAAACAAATGCTCTGGCTTGTTCGTGATCGTCGATACTGCCCCAAAAATTCAAAAAACGGCAGTGAATGATGTCGGATTGAGGCTGGTTGAGTAATTCCGCCAGTTTGCGGTTACAGAACAGCGTTTCGGACTCCAAGGTGAAAATTCCAACGCCGGCCGGACAGTCTTCGAGCATGTTGCGGAAGCGGGCTTCGTTGTCGGCCAGGGTTTGTTCGAGCCGTTTGCGCTCCGTGATGTCGGTGAGCAGCCCGCACAAAGCAATGGCGTTTCCCTCGCCATCGCGCGATACGAATTTCACCGACAGGTAGATCCGGCCATCGGGCCCGGTGATTTCGGCTTCCTCGGATTCTCCCGTTCGGAACACGCGCTCGTCACTCTCGATATAAGAATGCGCAAGCGGTGCCGGTACGATATCCAGGACAGTTTTTCCAATTGCCTTGCTGCGCGGATAGCCCGTAATTTCTTCCCAGCGCCGGTTGACGAGGAGGAATACACCATCGCGGTCCTTCATGAACAAGGCTGCGCGATTGTATTCGACGACACTTTCGAGCAACTCACGACTCGCGCGCAGTTCTTCTTCCGCGCGCCGCGCCTCCCGTTCGGCTTGTTTGCTGCGTGTGATGTCGACAATCACGCCGACAGAACCGCCTGGTTCTCCGTTCTGATCGCGGAAGCCGGTGACGGAATAGAGGAAGTCTTGATCCGTGCCGAGAAGATTGACGGTAATTTCTCTTTCGATATGTTTGGCTTCTGCGATGATCTGCGTGGATTCGGTGTCGGCGGCCTGGCTCAGCGTTTTATCGAGAGCCGGGATATCGCTGATGCGTTTGCCGAGCATTTCCTCGCGGTTGAAACCAAATAGTTCTGCCGCAAAACGGTTGTAGCCGCGGAAGAATCCATTTTTATCCTTGTAGAAAACAGCCGCCGGGATATTGTCGATGATCGTTTGGGTCAGCATTAACTGTGTATCGACCTTCTGTTTGGCATGCTGTAAATCGGTAATGTCGTTCGCCAGAATGACTGCTTCGTGGAATTGCCCGTCCTGCAAAACAATTGCTGAAACGGTCACTTCGGCCCAGCGCAGCTCTGCGTTAGCGGCACCAAAACGTAAAACCTTGGAGAAATTCTGGATGTGTCCCTGTACCAGGTTATTCAAGCGCGCGCTGAAGAGCTCCGCATCATCGGGGAACAACAGATCCTGAAAGTGGATCTGTTGATTCTTCATGCTCGGAAAAAGCCAGTTCTGGAATGCATTGTTTTGATGCAATAACAGACCTTTTGCATCGCAGCCGATAATGGCCGTGCCCGCATTATCAACAACGGCGCGCAAATGGGCCTCCCGTTCTTGAAGTTTGGCGGTACGCGACTTCACTGTGTCTTCGAGCTCCTGGGTCGCGTTCCATAGCAGTGCGCGCATTTCTTCGAGCGTGCTGCCCAGCTGTGCAAGTTCGGCGATTTTGGTTTTCACGCGAACCGGCCGATTGAGCACCAGTTGTCCAATTCGCGTGCTTTCCTGTTCGAGCGTGCGCAGCGGACCGCTAAAGGTCTTGGCCATGTGACGGGCGACGAAGAAACCGAGACAGGAAAGGAGCAAAAACATGCCGATCGACGGCAGGAGCAGATTGCGGCCAACGCCCAGAAAGTCGCCAACCGGGACGATCGTGACGATCAATAGATTTTGGTTATGCTGCGGCGCTTCGCGTACCGAACCAAACCATTCCTGCCCATCCTCGCCTTCAAAGCTGAAGATGCCTGGCTTCTTTGCTTGTTTTCCGCTCCACATTTTGAGTGCGGAGGCAATGTTTTTCAGGCCGAGCTCTTCCGGTGTTTTAAGTATTGCCGAGCGAATATCGGCAGGGGACTGGAACATGGGGTCCTGCGGAACGCCAATCAATTTGCCGTCCGCGGTCAGCACTGCGCAAGATCCCCTACGGCCCACGACGATTTCGTTGGTGATTTGCGAGAAACTGCTCAACATCAGATCGAGCCCGAACATATACCGGAGCCCTGAAACAGGACTGTGCCAGGCGACAACGGCCGTCATGCCCGGCTCACCGCTGCCAAGAAAACGGTACGGCTCGGTCCAGCGAACTTCGGAAACCGAGATGGCTTTCATCCCCTCGATAAACCACGGCGCCGAACGCGGGTCGGCATGTGCGTCTTTATAGTCCTCTTCATTCACGCGCGGCGCCGCGTCGCTTGAATACAGCCAATACAAATCGCGTTCTGGATTTCTTACACGGGCAACCCATTCGTTATTCATTTGCCACAGTTGAATTTGTTCATTGCGCTCGTTGGACAAATGCGCCCCTGTGATCAAGGGGCGATCCAGCAGCAGCGCGCCCATGAGACGAGTGGCTGCGACGGGTTTGTCGAGATCGAGCACGCCGGTCTGGCCCCAGAGAACCGCTGCGGTCAAGAGTGAATCGATCCCGCTGGTAGCGGCTAAAATGCGCCCGCTGACTTGGCTTTCGACACTCGCTGCGCTGATCGACGCACCTTTGATGAGTAGCGGTCGCGCCAGCACGAAATAGGCAAGCAAGCCGAACAACACAACGCAAAGACCAGCTATGAACATGAATCGGCTGGTCAGCTGGCTGGCAAGGCTGTGGTAGCGGTTATGTCGAGCTGGTTTCATTCAGCGGGTCTCTTGCATGAAAATATCGCGCCAAAGTGTGGTCGATGGTGTAGCCAGGACATTTAGATGAGGCGCTACCCGCTCATTCCAAAATTTACGCGCCTTAAAGAACATGGATGCTTTATGTAAGCGCAAATTGATAGTTTTTACACCTGCAACAAGAAATTTTGGTTGATTTGCATATTAAGTTGTGGTTTTGACACTCGTTCGGGACGAGCGTTTCTTTTATGAATCACGGCAGTTTGCCGCTTGAACTTAAATACTTGGATAGGACGTGCTGCGCTTGGAAATATTGGGGCCAAGCTGTGAATCGGCGAGCGGAGAGATCATGAAAGCTTGCTCTCTGGCGGAGCAGCGTGACAGACAGCCTCGATCCGATTGCCCACGGGATCAATAAGAAAGGCCGCGTAGTAGTCACGGTGGTAGTGCGGCCTCAATCCAGGATCACCGTCGGACAGCCCGCCCGTCGATAGTCCGGCTTGGAAAAACGCATCTACACGCTTGCGGGAACGGGCCTTGAAGCACCAGTGTCGTTTGTTCGTCCCGACTTCCGCGGGATCCAGATTGCGCTCGATTCGCGGTCATTCTGCGCGGAGCGAAGCGCAGTCGCAGAATCCACTATTGGGGGGCAAATGGATTCTGCGACTTCGCGCAGAATGACGGCGGGGGGGCGGGAAAGCTTAGATATTTAGTCCCACTGTGTGCTGGACTGGATTTTGTTCGCGGCGCTTATTTCGGGCTCTCCCAGCCTCCGCCGAGCGCCTTTATCAGGCCGACGCTTGCGGCGAGTCGGCGGTTACGCGTATTCAAAAGCGTATTTTCGGCCGAAAGCAGAGTGGTCTGTGCTTGAACGACGTTCAAGTAAGTGACTGTGCCGGCACGGTATTGATTGCTGACGATATTGAGCGAAACACGTGCCGCATTGCGCGCGGCGGTTTGGTTTGTCTGTTCCTGGGTGAGCATGCGCAGTGCCACGAGGTTGTCTTCAACCTCTTGGAATGCGGTGAGCACTGTTTGACGGTAATTCGCGACCACCGCATCGTAGGCCGCTTCGGACTGGCGCTGCGCGGCGCTGCGCGCGCCGCCGTCGAACAGCGTTGCCGCAAACTGAGGACCAAGCGACCAGACCCGGTTAGGCAGCGAGAACCAGTCGGAGAAACTGCTCGATTGGTATCCACCCGAGGCGGAGAGCGTCAGGCTTGGATAAAAGGCGGCAACGGCGACGCCGATCTGGGCATTCGAGGCGGCCATTCTGCGTTCGGCGGCCGCGATGTCGGGCCTGCGTTGCAGCAGCGTGGAAGGCAGGCCCGGGGGAACCTCGGGCGTTGTGTCGGTCAGTTCGGCATCGGCAAGCGAGAAGTCGGCGGGCGCTTTGCCGACCAGCAATGCGACCGCATGTTCGGTTTGCGCGCGTGCGAGCTTGGTGTCGAGCAGGCTTGCGCGGGTTGAGTAAAGTTGGCTTTCGGCTTGGGCGACATCGGCTTTGGTCACGACGCCGCTGGCGAATTGATTGCGTGTGATTTTGAGCGCACGTTCATAGGCCAGGGTCGTTTCCTCAAGCAATTGCCGTTGCGCGTCGAGTACGCGTAACTGGAAATAGCTCGTGGCAAGCTGCGCACGGGCCGCAAGCCGCGCGGATTCGAAATCGGCTGCGCTGGCTTCGGCGGAGGCTTCGGCCGCTTCGCGCCCACGCCGCAATTTACCCCATACATCGAGTTCCCATGAGGCGTTGAGCAGCGCTGAAAAATTATTCTGCGTGCTGCCATGCTGCGTGCTGCTTAGCGCGCCGGTGCTGCGCGTTTCTCCGACGCTGGCTTGTATGACGGGAAACAGCGCGGCGCTTGCCTGGTCGGTCAAAGCCTGGGCTTGCCGGTACTGCGCCTCGGCGGCTTGAACGTTGAGGTTATTGATGTCGACTTCGTGCATCAAGCCGTCGAGAGTAGCGTCCTTGAAGACGCCCCACCAGTTGCCGCGTGGGATTTCATCTTGCGGCGTGGCCGGCTGCCAGCCTTGCGCCTCCTTGTATTCGGCGGGCGTCGGGGTGCTCGGCCGGACATAGTCGGGGCCGACGGCGCAGGAGCAGAGCAGGGTGGCTGCGCAGGCGAGCGGGGCGAGGTGAAAGCGGAGCGAGGGCATCATCAGGCGGATTGTGGAGATGGGATGGATTTGTTCCGGCGTGCACGGCGGCGTTCAGCCCATAGGTGCAAACGGTCGAGGTAAAGATAGACGACCGGCGTCGTGTAAAGGGTCAGCAGTTGACTGAGCAACAGACCACCGACGATCGCGATGCCGAGCGGCTGGCGCATTTCGGAGCCTTCGCCTTGACCGATCGCGAGCGGAATCGCGCCAAATAGTGCGGCCATCGTCGTCATCATGATCGGGCGGAAGCGCAATACCGCCGCACGATAGATCGCGTCGCGGCTGGAAAGTTTTTCTTCGCGTTCCGCCACGATCGCGAAGTCGATCATCATGATCGCGTTCTTTTTCACGATCCCAATTAACAAGAGCACGGCAATCAGCGCGATGATCGAAAACTCGGTATTGAACAGCATCAGCGCAAGCAAGGCGCCGATGCCGGCCGAGGGCAGCGTCGAAAGAATCGTAATCGGGTGAATCAGGCTTTCATACAAAATGCCGAGCACGATATAGACCGTGACCAGCGCGGTAAGAATCAGAATCGGCTGGCTCGACAAGGATTGCTGAAAGACGCGCGCCGTGCCTTGGAAACTACCGTGTACCGAAGTCGGTACGCCGATGCGGGCCATTGCGTCATCGATTGCATTGGTGGCAGTTGAAAGCGAGATGTTCGGCGCGAGATTGAACGAAATCGTCGAGGCGACGAATTGGCCCTGGTGGTTGACCGCGAGCGGCGTTTTGTCCGGACCCCAGCGGGTAATCGCGGAGAGCGGCACCGCGAGCCCGCCCGATGCGATTACATAGGTATTGTGCAGCGAATCGGGACCCTGCAAATACTGTGGCGCAAGTTCCATCACGACGCGATATTGGTTGAGCGGGTTATAGATCGTCGAAACCTGGCGCTGGCCGAAGGCGTCGTTGAGAATCGAATCGATCTGCTCGGTTGTCAGGCCGAGGCGCGCGGCGGCGTCGCGATCGATTCTCAGCGTGGTTTGAAGGCCGCCATCCTGTTGGTCGGTATTGACGTCTTCGAGTTGTGGCAACTGACTCATCGCCGCGCGGATCTTGGGCTCCCAATCGCGGAGTAGGGTCAGGTCGTCGGCCTGCAAGGTGTATTGGTACTGCGCGTTGGCCTGGCGGCCGCCGACGCGGATGTCCTGCACCGATTGCAGAAAGAGCTGTGCGCCGGGAATCTTGGCGGTCTTGCCGCGCAAGCGATTAATGACATCATCCGCGCTTTCTTTGCGCTGACTGCGTGGCTTGAGGCCGACGAACATGAAACCGCTGTTGCGTTGCCCGCCGCCGGTGTAGGCGGTGACGCTTTCGACGGCCGGATCGTTCTGCACGATTGCGACGAAGGCCGAGAGTTTCTGGCGCATCGCCTGGAACGAAATGCTCTGATCGGCCTGGATGGAGCCGGTCATCCGCCCGGTGTCCTGTTGCGGGAAGAAGCCTTTGGGAATGATGATGTAAAGCCAGATGTTGAGCCCGATCGTCAGGAACAGGACCAGCATCGTGAGGAGCGGGTGACGCAGGGCTACATTCAGCGTGCGGCTGTAACCCGATGAGAGGCGCTCAAGGAGGTGTCCGATCGTGCGTGACAGACGGCCCGGCTCTTTTTCCGGGCGGGGCTTGAGCAGGCGCGCGCACATTGTCGGCGTCGTCGTGAGCGAGACGACAAGCGAGACGAGAATCGCAGCCGAGAGCGTGATGGCGAATTCCCGGAACAGGCGCCCGACGATGCCGCCCATCGCCATGATCGGGATGAATACGGCGACCAGCGAAAGGCTGATCGAAAACACCGTGAAGCCGACTTCGCGCGCGCCGCGCAGCGCGGCTTGGCGTGGCGTCATGCCGTTTTCGATATGGCGCGAGATGTTTTCGAGCACCACGATCGCGTCATCGACGACGAAGCCCGTCGCGATCGTGAGCGCCATCAGCGAGAGGTTGTCGAGCGAAAAACCCGCCAGATACATGATGCCGAACGTGCCGATCAGCGAGACCGGCACCGCGACGCTCGGAATCAGCGTCGCGCGGCCGTTACGCAGGAACAGGAAGACCACGAGAATCACGAGCGCGATCGAAATCAGCAGCGTGCGTTCGACATCGCGCAGCGAAGCGCGGATCGTCGGCGTGCGGTCCATCACCACGTCGAGATTGACCGCGGCCGGAATCGATGCGCGCAATTGCGGCAGCAGATCGCGCACGCGGTCGACGGTATCGATGATGTTCGCGCCGGGCTGGCGGCTCAAAATCAGCAGTACCGATGGCTTACCGTTCGCCATGCCGGCGTTGCGCACATCCTGGACCGAATCGATGATGTTTGCGACGTCGCCAAGCTTGACTGGCGCGCCGTTTTGCCAGCTGACGACCAGCGGAATGTATTCCTTTGCTGTGCGCGCCTGGTCGTTCGCTTGAATCTGCCAGCGTTGCCTTTCGTTCTGGAGCGAGCCTTTGGGCCGGTTCGCATTGGTCGCAACGATGGCGGTGCGTACAGTTTCCAGCGAAATGCCGGCGTGCGTCAGCGCTGTCGGATCGAGTTCGACGCGCACGGCGGGCAGGGAGCTGCCGCCGACGTTGACCTGGCCGATGCCTTGCACCTGGGAGAGTTTTTGCGCCAGGATCGTCGAGGCCACGTCGTACATCTGACCCTGCGTCATCGTCGCCGAGGTCAGCGAAAGCAGCATGATCGGCGCGTCGGCCGGGTTGACTTTGCGATACGTCGGATTGTTCGGCAGGCTCGTCGGCAGCAGACTGCGCGCGGCATTGATGGCGGCCTGCACGTCGCGCGCGGCGCCGTCGATGTCGCGGCTCAAATCGAATTGCAGCACCACGCGCGTACTGCCGAGCGAGCTTGAGGACGTCATTTCCGTTACGCCGGCGATCCGTCCCAGCGCGCGTTCGAGCGGCGTGGCGACCGTGGCGGCCATCGTTTCGGGGCTGGCGCCCGGCAGCGCGGCGGAAACCGAAATCGTCGGAAAATCGACCTGGGGCAACGGTGATACCGGCAGCAGCATGAAGGCCAGTATGCCGGCCAGCGCCACGCCCAGGGTCAGCAGCGTCGTGGCGACCGGGCGGTCGATAAAGAGTGACGAGAAGCTCATGCCTGCGCCGCTCCCTCTGCTTTTTCTGCGGGCTGGCCGCGCAGGCGGCGGATACGGCGGTCGAGGCGGTCGAAAGCCAGATAAATGACCGGCGTGGTAAACAGGGTCAGCACCTGGCTCACCATGAGCCCGCCGACCATTGTGATGCCGAGCGGCCGGCGCAGTTCGGAGCCGACGCCGGTGCCGAGCATCAGCGGCAGCGCGCCGAGCAGGGCCGCCATCGTGGTCATCAGAATCGGCCGGAAACGCAGCAGACAGGCTTGGTAAATCGCTTCGCGCGGCGGCATGCCTTGCTTGCGTTCGGCATCGAGCGCGAAGTCGATCATCATGATCGCGTTCTTCTTGACGATGCCGATCAGTAGAATCACGCCGATGATCGCGATGATGCCCAGATCGTTGCGCGATACGAGCAGCGCGAGCAGGGCGCCGATACCCGCCGAGGGCAGGGTGGAGAGAATCGTGATCGGATGGACGAAGCTCTCATAGAGCACGCCGAGCACGATGTACATCGTGATAATTGCGGCGAGGATCAGCCACAAGGTATTCGTCAGCGATGCCTCAAAGGCGTTTGCTGCTCCCGCAAAATGCGTTTGCATGCTGATGGGCAGATTGAGCTCGGCTTCGGCGGCGCGAATCGCCTTGACCGCATCGCCGAGCGCGGCGCCTTCCGCGAGGTTGAACGAAATCGTGGCGGCCGGGAATTGGCCGAGGTGGTTGATCGCGAGCGCGCCGGCCTGCTCGACTACGTGCACTACGGAAGAGAGCTGGACTTGTTGGCCGCTCGCCGTTGCCACGTGGATTTTCGCCAGGTCTTGCGGGCCGAGCTGGAACTCCGGTTTGGCTTCGAGCACGACGCGGTATTGATTGGACTGCGTGAAGATCGTCGAAATCAGACGTTGGCCGAATGCGCTGTAGAGCGCGTTGTCAATTTCCGCAACGCTGATGCCGAGCCGCCCGGCGGCTTCGCGGTCGATATAGATCATGGCTTGCAGGCCCTGCACCTGAAGGTCGCTCGCGATGTCGGCCAGCAGCGGTTCCGCTTTGAGCCGCTCGATGAGCTTGGGCACCCATTCGGCGAGCTGGCCCATATCGGGATCTTCGAGTGTGAACTGATATTGCGTGCGGCTGATGCGGTCCTCAATGCCGAGGTCCTGCACCGGCTGCATATACAGCGTAATGCCGGGGATGCTTGCAACGCGTTCTTGCAAGCGGCGCGCGATGGCCGCCGCGTCGCCGTCGCGCTCGGACTTCGGTTTCAGATTGATCAGCATGCGGCCGCTGTTGAGCGTCGCATTCGTGCCGTCGATACCGATAAAGGATGAAACGCTGACGACGGCGGGATCTTCGAGCACGGCTGTGGCGAGATTGCGTTGCCGTTCCGACATTGCCGCGAACGACACCGTTTGCTCCGCTTCGGTGATGCCTTGAATCACGCCGGTATCCTGGACCGGGAAGAAGCCCTTGGGGATGAAGAGGTAGAGTACGACCGTGAGCACCAGGGTGCCAATGGCCACGATAAGGGTGAGCCCTTGGCGTTCGAGCACCCAGTTGAGCATGCGGCCGTACTGCGCGATCGTGCGTTCGAAGAATTGTCCCGAGGCATGGTAAAACCAGCCCTGCTGCGCTTCCGGCACATGTTTGAGCAGGCGTGAGCACATCATCGGCGTGAGCGTGAGCGAAACGACCGCCGAGATCAGAATCGAAACGGCAAGCGTGATTGCGAATTCGCGGAACAGCCGCCCGACGATGTCGCCCATGAAGAGCAGCGGGATCAGCACCGCGATCAGCGAGAAGGTCAGCGAAATGATCGTGAAGCCGATTTGCTCGGAGCCCTTCAACGCGGCGGCCAAGGGCGGTTCACCTTCTTCGATGTAACGCGCGATGTTTTCGATCATCACGATCGCATCGTCGACGACGAAGCCGGTCGCGATCGTTAAGGCCATCAGTGTCAGATTGTTGATCGAGAAGCCGGCCAGGTACATGATGCCGAAGGTGCCGACGAGCGACAGCGGCACTGCGATGCTTGGGATGACCGTTGCCGAGAGATTGCGAAGGAATAGGAAGATCACCATCACGACAAGCGCGATCGCGAGGATCAGCTCGAACTGAACGTCCTCGACCGAGGCGCGTATCGTGACCGTGCGGTCGGTCAGCACTGACACCTCTAATGCGCCGGGTAGCGCGGCCTGGAGCTGTGGCAGCAAAGCTTTGATGCGGTCGACGACCTCGATGACGTTCGCGCCGGGCTGGCGCTGGATGTTGACGATGATGCCCGGTTCGGTATTGGCCCAGGCGGCAAGCTGGGTGTTCTCGGCGCCGTCGATGACTTCGGCCACGTCGGTGAGCCGCAGCGGCGCGCCATTGCTGTAGGCGACGACGAGCGAGCGGTATTCGCTGGCCGAGCGCAGTTGGTCGTTCGCATCGATCGTCGACGCGCGTTCGGGGCCGTCGAAACTGCCCTTGGCCTGGCTAACGTTGGCATTGCCGATGACGGTGCGCAAATCGTCGATGCTCATGCCGTGTGCTGCGAGCGCCTGCGGGTTGGCTTGAATCCGCACGGCCGGCCGTTGCCCGCCGGAGAGGCTGACAAGGCCCACGCCGGGCAACTGCGAGATTTTCTGCGCCAGCCGCGTGTCGACCAGATCCTGCACCGTCGGCAAAGGCAGCGTCTTCGATGTGACGCCCAACGTGAGCACCGGCGTATCGGCCGGATTCACCTTGTTATAGATCGGCGGGCTCGGCAGGTCGGTCGGCAGCAGCGAACCCGCGGCGTTGATGGCGGCTTGAACTTCCTGTTCGGCGATGTCGAGCGACAAGGACAGGTTGAATTGCAGCGTAATCACTGAAGCGCCGCCCGAACTCGTCGAACTCATCTCGTTGAGCCCCGGCATCTGGCCGAATTGGCGTTCGAGCGGGCCGGTGACCGAAGAGGTCATTACATCGGGGCTGGCACCCGGATAGAGCGTGACGACCTGAATCGTCGGGTAGTCGACCTGGGGCAGGGCGGAAATCGGCAGCAGGCGATAGGCGACAATACCCGCGAGCAGAATTGCGACCATCAATAACGATGTCGCGACCGGGCGCAGGATAAAAATGCGTGAGGGATTCATGCCGGACTCTCAGGCGCCGCTTATTCCGCGCGGGCGGCGGGTGCGCTTGCAGCATTGCGCGGCGCGCGGCTGCCGTTCGATTTGTCTCCATTCCGGCCGTGATGCGCGTGCGGCTTGACCGTCATCGCCTGTGCGGCCGCTTCGCGCGTGACCGGCTCGATCTTCGCGCCCTCGCGCAGTTTGTCGGTGCCATCGACAACGACTTGTTCGCCGGGCTTGAGGCCGCTTTCGATCACGGTCCGGTCGTTTTCGCTCGGCCCGGTTTTGACGGGCCGCACGCTGACCGTGTTATCCGCATTGGCCACATAGACAAAAGTACCCGGCGAGCCGCGCAGGATCGCCGAGGTTGGCGCGACGATGGCATTCGGGAGCACGTCGAGTTGCAGTTTTACGCCGACGAATTGGTTCGGAAAGAGTTTGAGTTCATCGTTGGCGAACTCGGCTTTGAGCTTTACTGTGCCGGTCGCGGTATCGATTTGGTTGTCGATCGTCAGCACCTTGCCGCGCGCGATTGTGCGTTGATTGTCCGATCCTTGCGCATCGACGAACAGACCCGTTCCGGCGTGAGGTTTTCGCAGCAGGGCGCCGATGTTCTGCTGCGGTAGCGCGAAGACAACGTCAATCGGCTCGACTTGCGTGATCACGACCAGGCCGTTGGTGTCCGCGGCGTGCACGATATTGCCGATGTCAACCTGGCGCAGACCAAGCCGGCCACTGACCGGCGCGGTGATACGGCAATAGATGAGCTGGAGCTTGGCACTGTCGATCGCCGCTTGGTCGGTTTTGACTGCGCCCTCGTATTGGCGCACGAGCGCTTCTTGTGCGTCGAGTTGCTGCTTGGTCGCGGAATCCTGGGCGACGAGCGTCCGGTAACGCTCCAAATCCTGTTTGGCGTTCACCAGCAGGGCCTGGTCGCGCGCCATTTGGCCTTCGGCCTGCGCGAGCTGCACCTGAAACGGGCGTGGATCGAGCTCGACCAACAGATCGCCGGCCTTCACGGTCTGGCCTTCGCGGAAAAGCACGCGCATCAATTGGCCATCGACGCGTGTCCTGACCGTTACCGTGGCACGCGCCGTGACGGTGCCGATCGCGTCGAGATGCACCGGCACATTGGCTTGTTCGACCGGCGCGATAATCACCGCCTGTGGCCGGTTGGCCATATCGCCACGCTGGCCTCTGCCTCCGCCGCTGTGGCCCGCGAAGCGGGATAGTCCGGGAGCGGCGGGATTGTCTTTGCCGTGGTGCAGTCCCCACCAGGCCAAACCTCCCAATATGAGCAAGACGATCCAGGTTATCGGGCGGCGTAAGAAAGATTTGCCTGGCTTGCTGTTTGGGAGATCGGTGGGCATGTTGTTTCGGGCGAGAGGTTTGTTGATGTTTTTGATGAATCGGCGCGATTAGTGGCGCTGCTCATGCGATTACGATTCAGATATTCGGCTGCCGAGCTTACGTTTCCATGTTCGGGCGGTCTGCTAAAAACTGTAACGCGATGATGCAATCGGCTCTTGCTTCGAGGGGGTTCACCACAATAAAACCGGCGCACAAAGCGCCGGTGAGAAAGTAAGCAGAAATCAAACTGTCGTAACAGGAATCTTGCCGATCTTCGCCTGCCATTCGCGCGGGCCGGTTTGATGGACCGAGCTTCCGAGCGAATCGACGGCGACCGTGACCGGCATGTCGACGACATCGAATTCGTAGATCGCTTCCATGCCAAGGTCTTCGAACGCCACAATGCGTGCGGCTTTGATTGCTTTCGACACGAGATAGGCCGCACCGCCGACGGCCATCAGGTAAACCGATTTGTGCTTTTTGATCGCCTCGATTGCAAGCGGGCCGCGCTCGGCTTTGCCGATCATGCCGAGCAAGCCGGTTTGCGCAAGCACTTGTTCGGTGAATTTGTCCATCCGCGTCGCGGTCGTGGGGCCCGCCGGGCCGACGACTTCGTCGCGCACCGGATCGACCGGGCCGACGTAGTAGATGAAACGGCCCTTGAGGTCGACCGGCAGCTTCTCGCCCTTGTTGAGCATGTCGACGATGCGCTTATGCGCCGCGTCGCGCCCGGTCAGCATCTTGCCGTTCAGCAGCAGAACGTCGCCCGGCTTCCACGCAGCGACATCCGCCGGGGTTGTCGTGTTCAGATCGACGCGCTTGCCCTTCGAGGCATCGTAGGTCAGGCTCGGCCAGTCGGAAAGCTGCGGCGCTGCGAGATGAACCGGCCCCGCGCCGTCGAGCGTGAAATGCGCGTGGCGGGTGGCGGCGCAGTTCGGAATCATCGCGATCGGCAGCGAAGCGGCGTGCGTCGGGTAGTCCAGGATCTTGACGTCGAGAATCGTCGTGAGTCCGCCGAGACCTTGCGCGCCGATGCCGAGCGCGTTGACCTTTTCGTACAATTCGATGCGCAGTTCCTCGATGCGGTTTTGCGGGCCGCGCGCGATGAGTTCCTGCATATCGATCGGGTCCATCAAGGACTCCTTGGCGAGCAGGGCGGCTTTTTCGGCCGTGCCGCCGATGCCGATGCCGAGCATGCCGGGCGGGCACCAGCCGGCGCCCATCGTCGGTACGGTTTTGAGCACCCAGTCGACGATCGAATCGGACGGGTTGAGCATCACCATCTTGCTCTTGTTCTCCGAGCCGCCGCCCTTGGCCGCGACCGTGATATCGAGCTTGTCGCCCGGCACGAGCTGGTGGTGGATCACCGCCGGCGTGTTGTCGCGCGTGTTCCTGCGCGCGCCGGCCGGGTCGGCCAGGATCGAGGCGCGCAGCTTGTTGTCCGGGTCGTTGTAGGCGCGGCGCACGCCTTCGTTGATCGCGTCGTCGAGCGAGCCGGTGAAGCCCTCCCAGCGCACGTCCATGCCGATCTTGACGAAAACGGTGACGATGCCGGTGTCCTGGCAGATTGGCCGGTGGCCTTCGGCGCACATGCGTGAGTTGATCAGAATCTGAGCGATCGCGTCCTTGGCCGCCGGACTCTGTTCGAGTTCGTAAGCGCGCGCGAGACTCTTGATGTAGTCGACCGGATGGTAATAGCTGATGTACTGGAGCGCGCTGGCGACGCTTTCGATCAGGTCCGCTTGCCGAATCGTATTCATTAGTTTGACTCCTCCTGCAAAATCAATGGGTACCTTTGCTTAAGTTCAGCGAGCTGTTTGTCAGCTTGTCGGTGTAGGCCAGGATCAAGGCTGAAACCACGAATGTCAGGTGAATACCGGCCTGGATGATGGCCGATTGCCTGATGGCCAGAAGTTGGAACTCGGAGGTTGCCGCGCTTATTTGTGCACCGACTTCGATGAACACCTTGAGCAGATGAATCGATGAAATGCTGACCAACGCCACGGCAAGCTTGATCTTCAGGACGCCGGCATTCACATGCGAGAGCCATTCGGGCTGGTCCGGATGACTGGCCAGGTCGAGCCGCGAGACGAAGGTTTCATACCCACCGACGATGACCATGATGAGCAGATTCGCGACCATCACCACATCGATCAGGCTCAATATGATGAGCATGATGTCGACTTCGGACAAGGTCGTCGCATGCAAAACGAGATGCACCAGTTCGGTGAGGAACTTGTAGGCGTAGACGGCCTGCGCGAAAACCAGTCCCACATATAGCGGTGCTTGCAGCCATCTGCTGCCGAAAATGAAGCGTTCCAGATACTTGGAGGACTTGTTCATTGGAAGGATTAAAGATAAGTCGTTGGGTCGGTATTGGTTGGGAAAACAGTGCCGGGCGGAAATCCGAACGGCTAATTTTAACAGGGCTGGCTTCCTGTTACGTTACAGTGAGGTTTGGCAGTGTAAGAGCTGCGTAAGGCATGAGAGGTGTACTTAAAGGCTAACAAAATCTGTCTTAGCGTCGGATTTATTTAGAATGCCGAGATGCCACATGGCAGACACGGTTAAAAATTTCGAAATTCAATTAGGAGGAGTGCCACGATGTCCCAGATCGATTCCGTGCATGAACACAAAGTGTTTCATCCATCCGAGGAAGTTGTTCGGAATGCCACGATCTCCGGAATGGCCGCGTACAAGGCTTTGTGCGATGAAGCCGAGCGCGACTACGAAGGCTATTGGGCACGTCTGGCACGCGAACATGTAAGCTGGAAGCAGCCGTTTTCCCGTGTCCTCAATGAATCGAATGCGCCGTTTTTCAAATGGTTTGATGACGGCAAGCTGAATGTCTCGTACAACTGCCTGGATCGCAATATTGAAGCGGGCCTGGGCAACAAGGTGGCGATCATCTTCGAGGCCGACGATGGCAAGGTCACGCAGGTCACTTATTCCGAGCTGCTCAAACTCGTCAGCAAATTCGCGAATGGCCTGAAGTCGCTCGGCATCAAGAAAGGCGATCGTGTGCTGATCTACATGCCGATGTCGGTCGAAGGCGTGGCCGCCATGCAGGCGTGCGCCCGGATTGGTGCCACGCACTCGGTCGTGTTTGGCGGTTTCTCGGCCAAGAGCGTTCAAGAGCGCGTGCAGGACGCTGGCGCGGTCGCGGTCATTACGGCTGACGAACAATGCCGCGGCGGCAAGAACATCCCGCTCAAACCGATCATCGACGAGGCTTTTGCGATGGGCGGTTGCGAATCGGTTAAAAAGGTCGTCGTCAACCGTCGCACGGGCGGCGCTTGCGACATGGTTGCTGGCCGCGATATCTGGCTGCATGACTTGCTCGAAGGGCAGGCCGAAACTTGCGAGCCGGAATGGGTCGATGCCGAACACCCCTTGTTTTTGCTCTACACCTCGGGTTCGACCGGCAAGCCCAAAGGCGTGCAGCATTCCTCGGGCGGCTATCTGCTGCACGCGATCCTGACGATGAAGTGGAGTTTCGACGTCAAGCCGAACGACATCTTCTGGTGCACGGCGGACATCGGCTGGGTCACGGGCCACACTTACATTACCTACGGCCCGCTCGCATGCGGCGTCACCGAGATCGTCTTTGAAGGCGTGCCGACTTATCCCGACGCCGGCCGTTTCTGGAAGATGATCGAAGCGCACAAGGCAACGATTTTCTACACCGCGCCCACGGCAATCCGTTCGCTGATCAAGGCTTCCGAAGCCAATCCGAACACCGCCCCGACAAACTATGACCTGAGCAGCCTGCGCTTGCTCGGCTCCGTCGGCGAACCGATCAATCCGGCCGCGTGGCAGTGGTTCTACGACAAGGTCGGCGGTGGCCGCTGCCCGGTTGTCGACACCTTCTGGCAAACCGAAACCGGTGGTCACATGATTACGCCCCTGCCGGGCGTGACGCCGCTCGTGCCGGGTTCGTGCACGCTGCCGTTCCCCGGCATTCAGGCCGCCGTCGTTGATGAAACCGGGCACGATGTGCCTTGGGGGCAGGGCGGTATCCTCGTGGTGAAAAAGCCGTGGCCCTCGATGATCCGCACGATCTGGGGCGATCCGGAACGCTTCAAGAAGAGCTATTACCCGGCGGATTTTCAGGGCAAATACTATCTTGCGGGTGATGGCGCGATTCGCGACAAGGACACCGGTTACTTCACGATCACCGGGCGGATCGACGACGTGCTGAACGTTTCGGGTCACCGCATGGGAACGATGGAAATCGAATCCGCGCTCGTTGCCAACCCGCTGGTGGCCGAAGCGGCGGTGGTCGGACGGCCCGACGACCTGACCGGCGAGGCGATTTGCGCCTTCGTTGTGCTCAAGGGACCCCGGCCGACGGGCGACGAGGCGAAAAAAGTCATCAAGGAGTTGCAGGATTGGGTTGGCCACGAAATCGGCCCGATCGCCAAGCCGAAGGACATCCGCTTTGGGGAAAATCTGCCCAAGACGCGTTCGGGAAAAATCATGCGCCGCCTGCTGCGTTCGCTCGCGAAAGGCGACGAGATTACGCAAGACGTCTCGACGCTGGAAAATCCCGCGATCCTCGAACAGCTCAAGGTTTGATGACATCGGCATCGGCGTGTGAAATCAATTACAGGCGCATTGAACGCTTGCGGTAATAATTGAGGAAGGGCGCGCAGTTCGGCTGCGCGAATGCCGCCCGGCTGGGTGGCGCAGGGAAACTGCGCTCCGGGTCCTGGCATGAGAGGGACGTCGGCAATGGCCGACGGTTTGAAGCGGTAAGGGTGTTGGGGGACACCCTTACCGTTCCTTTTATTGCCGGAAATGCCGCGCGATGCGTGCTTATCCAAAGCACAACGCTACCGATTGCTGTTCAACGCACGGACCCGTTCCCGATCTCCACCTCAATCACCTATCTTTCCAAAGCGCATACTGAATTCAGTCGGGGAGGCTGTGTAAGTATGAATCGCAAACTTAGTATTCTTATCCTTGCACTGTTGCCCTTGCTAACGCTGATCGCAGCCATGGCGGCGGTGCACAGTCAAATCCCAGCCGATCAACGCGAAGCGTTCATGGCGCTCCTTGTGGGGCAAACGCCATTTGCCATGCTGATCGGTTGTTTTGCCGCGGGTGTGGCGGGTGTATTGGCATGGCGGCAAATCAGTTGCCCCGCGCGCGCCAGCCTTTTATTGGCCGATCGGCTCGAATTGGCAAGCAAAGTGAATGCGGCGCCTGGCGTGGAATCGGTGCCAGATAAATTGTTGCTTGAATCCGATGCAGGTCCGGAGATTCGCGTGCTTACAGAGCGGATCGAACGCCTGTTGACCGAATTGCATGCGACACGCCGCAATGCGGCCGAACAGGCTGCCGCAGCAAAACAAAGCGTGGAGCGCGAACGCAATCAGTTCGCGACACTGGTTGCCGAATTGCCGCAAGGCGTGATCGCTTGCAACAAGGAAGGCCGTGTGCTGCTCTATAACAGCCGGGTGCGCGATTTGGTCGGGGGCTTTCTGCTTGGACTGGGGCGGCCGCTCGCCGCGGTTTTCGATCCGCGTCTGGTCGCGCATGCGGAAGAAAGAATCCAGCAACGGCTGGCGGCGAATGCCGCGCATGTCCAGGTTAGTTTTGTCACGGTTACCAACGCGGGCCGTCTTGTCCGCGTTCGTGTCTCGCCTGTCGCGCCGGCCGGAGCCGAGCCCGTGGCACAACGCCTGAGCGGGTTTTTGGCGCTGATCGACGATGTGACGCGCGAGGCGGAGCAAACGATCAAGCGCGACCGCCTGCTTGAGTTGCTCACGCAGTCGCAACGCGCGAGCGCCGCGGTGATTCACTTGGCGGCCGAGAGTTTGTCTGGCTTCGAGCAGATGAGCCAAATTCAGCGTGCGCGCATCGTCGAGCAAATTTCGAGCGAATCGACCTTGTTGCTCGATCGCATCAATGCCGCGACGCCGGAGGTTTCCGAACTTTTACGCTCGGCAACGCGTCTCGAAGCCATGCAAGGGGCCGATCTGGTTTCCAGCGCGGCGCGCCGGATCGAAGCCAAAACCGATTTGACGGTGCATATTGAAGCGCTTGAAAACGATGTCTGGTTGCGTGTCGAGAGTTTCGCCCTGGTGCAGGTGCTGGTCGGGCTGGCGCGCCGTTTGCAGGATGCGCAGGATCTGCGCGAGTTGAGGCTATCGCTGAGTTTGCTTGATTCGATGGCGTGTATCGAGTTGGCATGGATCGGATTTGGCATCGCCAATGAAACCGCGGCGAGTTGGGAAATCGAGCCGCTGGCACTCGCGGGCGAGGCGAGTTCGCGTTCGATCCGCGAAGTGCTCGCGCAGCATCAGGCGGATATCGCGTATGGGCGCGACAAAGTGCGCGCGCGCTCTTATTTCCGCATCATGCTGCCGCTCGGCGATCCGGATGAAAATGAAGGCCGGCTCTCCTCGGACGAGGCCAGGCCCGAGTTTTACGATTTCGATCTCTTCGCGTGGTCGGTAAAAGGGGCCGCGCTCGACGAGCGCCTGCTGAGCGAATTGGCCTATACGGTTTTCGATACCGAAACGACCGGATTGAACCCTTCCGGCGGCGATGAAATCATCCAGATCGGCGCGGTGCGCATCCTCAACGGGCGCCTGTTGCGCGGCGAGCGCTTTGATCAATTGATCGACCCCGAGCGGAATATCGACCCCGCGGCCGAAGCGATCCACGGCATTTCGCGCGCCTCCTTGCTCGGCAAGCCGAAGATCGGCGAGGTGCTGACTTCCTTTCATGCATTTGCGCGCGATACCGTTCTGGTCGGCCATAATGCCGCTTTCGACATGCGTTTCCTACAGATCAAGGAGGCGTCGACAGGTTTACGTTTCGATCAGCCCGTGCTCGATACATTGCTGCTCTCCGCCGTGTTGCATCCGAATCAGGAAACCCATCGCCTGGAAGCGATCGCCGAGCGTTTCGGCGTGCCGGTGCAGGGGCGCCACGATGCGAGCGGCGATGCGCAAGTCACGGCCCAGCTTTTCCTCAGGATGCTGCCCTTGCTTGCCGAACGTGGAATTCGGACACTGGCCCAGGCGCGCAAGGCATCGGAAAAAACCTTTCAAGCGCGGATCAAATACTGAGTTGAATCAAGTGGAACACGTTGTAACGCAAGAATTTTCCTTGCATGCCCCGCTGCGCAACCTCATCCGCCGCGCGCCGGTTTGCGTTGCGCCGTCGGCAAGCATTCGCGAAGCGCTCGAACGGATGGACAGTGGGCGGATCGGTTCCGTTTTGATCGCGCACGGCGACGACCCGCCGCTTGGCATCCTGACGTTTGGCGATGTTCTGCGCCGGATCGTGCTCTCGGAAGAAATGAATCTCTGGCGGCCGGTCGAAGAAGTCATGACGGCGGGCGTCGTTTCGCTCGGCGAAGAGGCCAGCGCCTACGATGCGGTGCTGTTGATGGCGCGCCGCAATGTGCGCTATGTCAGCGTGCTCGATCGCGCGGGTCGTTTACTCGGCGTGGTGTCGCGCGGCGATCTCTACAGCACGCAGCGCATCGCTTCGGAGGATGTCGTCAACGCCGCGCTTTCGGCGCGCAGCGTGGAAGAGCTGGCGCAAGCGGCGGCAAAGCTGCGCGAGTTCTCGCACCGGCTCGTCAGGCAAGGGCTCGGCGCGGAGCAGATCATTCAGTGGATTTCCTCGCTCAACGACATCATCGCGCTGCATGCGATCGATCTGATCGTTGCACAGAGCGATTTGCCGAAAGTACCGTGGAGCTGGCTGGCGTTCGGTTCGGAAGGCCGTTTCGAGCAGACGCTAGCGACCGATCAGGACAACGGTATCATTTTTACCGCCAGCGACGAGGCCGAAGCCGAAGCGCTGCGGCCGCGCTTCCTCGCGTTTGCGCAAAAGGTCAATGCCGCGCTTGATGCCTGCGGGTTTCCATTCTGCAAAGGCAAGATCATGGCCGGCAATCCCGAATGGTGCTTGTCCGAAAGCGAGTGGCGACAACGTTTTTTGCAATGGATTACGCACGGTGAGCCGGTCTCGCTGCTCAATGCGTGCATCTTTTTCGATTTCCGCTCGCTTTACGGCGAGACGCGTCTTGCCGAAACGCTGCATGATTGGCTCAACGAACATACAACCGGGGCCGCGCTGTTTCAGCGCCTGATGGCGATCAACGTTTTAAGCTGCCGCCCTCCGCTTGGCCTGATTCGCGCTTTCACGTTCGACCGCAACCCGGACTATCCGCGCACCCTGGAACTCAAGCGCGACGGCATCCGGCCTTATGTCGACGCCGCGCGCCTCTTCGCGCTTCAGCAAGGCTTGCGCGCGACGAATACCGTGCAGCGTTTGCGCGACGCGGCCCGGCATGAGTCTTTCGGCGGGGAGGATATCGCCGCCGCGATCGATGGCTATCACTTCATTCAGATGCTGCGTCTGCGCAATCAGCAAGGTGAGGTGCGCTATGGTTCCCCGAATCGCATCGATCCCGCGCGCGATTTGAATCACCTTGAACGCCAGATCCTCAAACATGCGTTTCGTCAGGCTGTGCGCTTGCAAGATCGATTGAAGGCAGAATTCCGACTCTAGGCGCTTTTAAATCCAGAACAGGAACTTTGCGTGGATGTCTATTCCTCCCGCCTGACCAAGCTTTACTTGCTTTATGTCGTCGGTTTCGCCGGCTTCGTGCTGCTCATGTTCGGCGCCGAGTTCGCCGGCCTGCCGCCGCGCTGGATCGGCTATATTTTTCTGCTCACGCCGATTGTCGTTTATGCCGCGATTGGTGTCGTTACCCGCACGGCCGACGTCGTCGAATACTATGTCGCGGGACGCCGCATTCCCGCTGTATTCAACGGCATGGCGACCGCGGCCGATTGGTTGAGCGCCGCGAGCTTCATCGGTCTGGCCGGAACTTTGTATGTGTCGGGTTTCGACGGTCTCGCGTTCGTGATGGGCTGGACGGGGGGCTATGTCCTTGTGGGCCTGATGCTCGCACCGTATTTGCGGCGCTACGGCCAGTTCACGATTCCCGATTTCCTTGGCGACCGTTATGAAGGGCATCTGCCGCGCTTGATCGCCGTTGCGGTCGCGGTGACGGCGAGTTTTGTCTACGTCGTTGCGCAAATCTATGCAATCGGCCTGGTGATGAGCCGTTTTGCCGGCATCCAGTTCGAGATCGGAATTTTCGTCGGTCTGGCCGGTGTCCTCGTCTGCTCTTTTCTGGGTGGCATGCGCGCGGTGACGTGGACCCAGATCACACAGTACATCGTGCGGATCGTGGCTTATCTCGTGCCGATCGGCATCCTTTCCTGGCAGGTGACCGGCATTGCACTACCGCAGCTGACGTATGGTCAGGTTCTGCAAAAAATTACCGCGGTGGAGCAAAAGCTGGCCGACGACCCCAAAGAACAGGAAGTGCGCCGTTTGCGTGCGGCGCAGGCCGAGGTTTTGGCGCAAAGAATTGCCGATTTGCCCGAATCGCTCGTCGTGGGCCGGGCCGCCGCGACGCAGGAGCTTGAACGGCTGCGCACCAAACCCAATACGCCGACACGCGAGATCGCAGCGGCGCAGCGGGAATTGCGCGAGCTGCCCAAGGGTTCGGCCGAAGCGAAGAGCCGTTGGAGCAAGGACCGCGCCGACGAACTGGCACTCGCCCAGCCGCCGCGCCCGCATGCGGAGCCGTTTGTCACAAGCGAGGCCGGATCTTCGAGCGGCGCGCGGAATAATTTCATCGCCCTGGTGTTCGTTTTGATGGTCGGCACCGCGGGCATGCCGCATATTCTCACGCGTTATTACACTACGCCGGGCGTCGCTTCCGCGCGGCGCTCGGTGGTCTGGTCGCTCTTTTTTATTTTGTTGCTCTATTTGGCGGCACCCGCGTATGCGGTATTCGCCAAGTGGGAGATTTACACTAAGCTCGTCGGCATGCCGATCGACCAACTGCCGGCCTGGATTACTTCCTGGAGCAAGATGGGGTTGGTGAGGATCGAGGATCTCAACCGCGATGGCATTCTTCAGCTTGCCGAGCTGCAGATCAATCCTGATGTCATTGTTCTTGCATTGCCCGAGATCGCAGGGCTGCCTTATGTCATAACGGGTCTCGTGGCGGCGGGCGGTCTGGCCGCGGCCTTGTCCACGGCCGATGGTTTGCTGCTGACGATTTCGAGCGCTTTGTCGCATGATCTTTATTACCGCACGTTCAATCCGCGCGCTTCGACACCGCGGCGTCTCGTCGTTTCCAAGACCGCCTTGCTTCTGGTCGCCTCGCTGGCGGCCTGGCTCGCCGCTCAGCGGCCGGAAGGCATTGTGCAGACGGTGGGCTTTGCTTTTTCGATTGCGGCTGCGGGTTTCTTCCCCGCGCTTACGCTAGGCATTTTCTGGAGCCGCGCGAACAAATGGGGGGCTGTCGCGGGCATGGTTTCCGGCCTGTTCGTGACGATTTTCTACGCCGTGCGCACCCATCCGCTGTTTGGTGGCTCGCTGGCGCATGCGTGGTTTGGCGTCCAGCCGATTGCAAGCGGCGTTTTTGGCGTCGCGGTTGGTTTTGCGACGATCGTGATCGTCAGCTTGCTTACGCCCAAGCCAGGCTCGCAAGCCCGTTCCCTGGTCGATTTCGTGCGCATACCGCATGACCACCAGTCTCGCTGACTCAGCCATGAATGGCTGAGTCAGCGAGACAAATGTTATCGGCGCCGAAGGTGCCTCCAATTTGTGGCGGGGAAATCCCAACTTCAAAGTTGGGGTGACTCACCACCAGTCTCGCTGACCCCGCCATTCATGGCGGAGTCAGGATTCCGCCTCAAGTCCGGCGCGGCCTTCAGCCCGGCGGTGTAAGCTGACGTTTTTTCCGAGGTTCGGGCTATGAGCGCTGCTGCAAGTCTTTGGCGATTGTCTTGGCATACCGCGCTGACGGCGCTTTTGGCATGCCTTGCTTTGCTCGGTTGCGCGACATCGCAAATTCAATCGCAATGGTTCGATCCCGCGTTTGCAAACCATGCGCTCAGCGGGGCCAGGGTGCTGATCGTGTGCGATGCGGCCGAGCTATCGCTCAAACGCAACTGTCAGGAACTGATGAGCGGGCAACTCCGGGCCTTAGGCGCCGTGCCCGTTGTGGGCGCGGACACTTTACAGGCGAGCACGGGCGGTGCATCGGATACTCTGTTGGAGGCAGCTCGCACTGCCGATGCGCGCGCGGTATTGAGCGTTTTGTTGGTGACGGATACGACAGTGTTTGGCGCTGCTTCGCCCGCGGTCAGTCTCGGGGTCGGAGGCGGTAGTTGGGGCAGTGGCGGCACTAGCTTTGGCGGCGGCCTAGGCGTGAGCTTGCCGATTGGCGGCGGAGACCGGCAGGTGAATACCGCTTTGGGCGCGTACGGTGCGCTCAACGATGTCGCGTCGGGCCGTTTGATGTGGGCCGCTAAATTGGTGGCTTCCGCCTCGTCGAATTTGAACGCCCAGATTGCCGAGCTGGCCGGAATGATAAGGACCGAACTCCAAAAAGCGGGATTTTTCTGATTGTTTCGAGCAAAACGTTCCTTTTCACCTATCCCGAGTCATTAACCGCCGGAGCCGTGCATGCCGGAGCAATACCTCGATCTGACGAGTATTTTTTTTGCCGCCTGCTGCGTGGCCTTGACCCTCGGTATCGGTCTGCTGGTTCTGCGTGCCGCCTTTACGCAGTTGCTGCGCGGCGTCGTGCCGCTCGCTTCGGCGAGCATTGTCTTTGCCCTGGGCTGTGCCTTTTTCCTGCTCGGCCGTCTTGCTTTATTATCTGAAGCCATCGGTTTGGCGTTGGGTTCCCTCGGCGTTTATGCGGGTTGTGCGCTGCTTTACTTTGCAATTTGCACTTTGCTCGAACGGCAGGCGCGCAAATTTTGGGTGCTGGCCTTGGCCGTCGCCGGTTATGCGGGCGGCGTTCGGTATCTCGTGACGGGGCCGTTCGGGTTGGGCGTCGCGATCCTTTGCTTTGGTGCGATGGTCATTTTAGGGCTCACGCTGCGGGAAACTTATGTCTCCCTGCGCGACCGCCAGATCCGAGGAGCCGGCCTGCTCTTATCCGTGCTGGCGCTTTTGGTGCTGATGCTGGCCTGGCTAACATTTTCGGCCACGCTGCATTGGCGATCGTCAGAGCATACGCTACTGACGCTCTGGCTTTTGCCCCTGATTTATCTCGCCGCGACGCTCGTCGTCATTGTCGCGATCTTGCAAGGTTTGCTGATGATGAGTGAACAGGCGATGCAGGCGCTGCGCCAAGCCTCGCTGCGCGAAGACCTGTTGACCGGCTTACCGAACCGGAATGCGCTTCTCGCGCGGCTCGATAACGAACTTGAACGCTGCGGCAATCACGGCCAGGCACTTAGCCTGCTGCTGTTCGAGATCGATAACTTTCGCCAGTACAACGATTGGTACGGACATACCCTGGGAGACTCGGTGCTCAAGCATGTCGGCTGGCGCATTCAGAAATGTTTGCCGGCCAAGGCGCATGCCGGGCGTTGGGGTGGGGCTTCGTTCGCGGTGCTGTTGCCTGAAGGCGGGCGCGATGACGCGGGCCGGCTGACGCACGAAATAATCGATGAACTCGGCGCTGCCCCTGCCCGAATCGGTGCGCTGCTAGTCGAAGTAGCGCTGTGTGTAGGGCGTGCGACGAGCATGCACAGTCGTTCCTCGCGTGACGCGGTGTTGCTTGCGGCGGAGGACTCTCTGAGCGATGGAATGCATCAGGCCGATGGCATGGGCAAGGTCCGGGAAATCGAGTAGCGCTTTCTCTCGGGGTGCGAAACATTGCGTGGATCTTGAACAAGAGGCAGCCGGTTTCTATGCGATTTCGGCACGCATTTTCTTGAAAGTTTTCCAGAACGTCGCATCCTGCGCGGAAGCGAAATTGATGCGCATGAGTGTCGAAGGCGGGCGCTGCACATGGAAAAGCGAGCCGGGCGCCAGTGAATAATCGGCATCGAGCATGCGTTGCGTGAGCGCATCCGTATCGACGCCCGTGTCCACCCAGCCGAATAAGCCCGCAGGCTCGGCAACGAAATGGCAGCCCGCCGCGAGGGCAAGCTTGACGCTGCGGGCGCGCGCCATATCCAGCCGGACGCGAATGCGTTCGCAGTGACGCCGCAAGTGGCCCTGATCGATACAGATCGCCAACGCGCGCTCGAACAGCGCTGGTGTGGTCAGCGTGGCAAGCAACTTGGTTTCGAGCAGGCGCGCATGCAGCGCCTCGGGCGCGGCGAGGAAGCCGACACGCCAGTTGGGCGCGAGAATCTTCGCGAAGCCGCCGACATAAATCGTGCGTTGCAGACTGTCGAGCACACTCAGGCGCGTGGCGTGAGCAGGCGCGAGGTGGCAATAGGTGTCGTCTTCGACGATATGGAAATCGTAGCGGTTCGCAAGTTGCAGAATCCGGTGCGCCGCGCCGGGGGAAAGACTGTATCCGGTCGGGTTGTGCAGCACGCTGACGCTGACGAAGAGCTTGGGGCGCAATGCCTCGCCCGCCTCGCAGTAGCGCGTCATGACATCGAGATCGGGGCCGTCGGCGCCGCGCGGCACCGGTAAAACCCGCATCCCCAAGGATTCTAGGCGCGCGAATTCGATGGCCCAGCCGGGCTCCTCCACCATGACCGTGTCGCCGGAACGCAGCAAAGTGCGGCTAACGATGTCGAGCGCATGCGTTGCGCCGACGCTTGTAATGATTTGCTCGGGCTTGACGGGCAGGTCGATCGCGGCAAGTTTGCGTGCCAGGCTTTGGCGGAAGAGCACGTCGCCGGCAGGCTCGCCGTAGCGCAGGGAAAAGGTTTGCGCCGCCGCGCCGCGGGTCAGGCTGCGCAAAGCGCCAGGCAAAAAATCGTTTTCCAGCCATTCCGGCGGCAACACGCCCATGCCGGGCTGCGGTTTATCGCTTTTGCGATAAAACATGCTGCGGATCAGTGTGGAAGCATCCGCCGGTGTGTGCAGCGCTGGAGGCGAAGATGGTGCGTTGCGTGCCATGTCAGCCTGTTGTGTCCGGAAGTCGCGCACGAAAAATCCGCGTTGCTGCCGGACTTCGACAAGGCCCTGCGCATGCAATTGTTCGTAGGCGGCGACGACCGTATGCGGGCTTACGCCTTGTTGGCGCGCGCATTCGCGCACGGAAGGAAGACGCGCGCCGGGAGCGAGCAGGCGATTGCGAATCCGTTCTGCAAAGATCAGAGCAAGCTGATGGGCCAGGGTTTGGCCGGTACTGCGGACAAGCATGGTAGGCTTCCCAAAGAAACTGTATCGATATTTTCTCCGATACAGATCAGTGTATTGATCGATAAACTGTATCGATATTGTACTGGCGAAAAGTTTAGTGTCTGTACTCAGATATTAGCCAGAGATCGCTATGAGTCCAGACCTGCTATTGCCGCTTATCGCATACGCCTTTGTCACATCAATCACGCCGGGGCCGAATAACATGATGCTGCTCGCGTCGGGGGTCAATTACGGTTTCCGGCGCACGCTTCCTCATCTGTGCGGCGTTTCTTTGGGCCTGGCGCCGATGCTGGTCGGAATCGGACTGGGATTAGGGCGTCTCTTCGCGCGAGTTCCACTTCTTTATTCGATCCTGCATTGGGTGGGCATGGCTTATCTGCTCTGGCTTGCCTGGAAAATTGCCCGCTCGGGCGCGGTTTCCGGCACGGAGCGTAAGCAGGTGCCGTTGAGTTTTCTGCAAGCCGCGGCTTTTCAGTGGCTGAATCCTAAATGCTGGATGATGGTGTTCGGCGCGCTGACGACCTATCTACCATCGCAATGGCATATCGACGCGTTGCTCACGCTAACGCTTGTTTTCGTGCTCGTTAATGTGCCGTGTGTTGCGAGCTGGGCGGGTTTAGGAAAAATATGCCGGCAATTTTTAAGCAATCCGCGTGCGGCGCGAATTTTTAACTTCGTTATGGCGGCATTGCTGGTTACTTCATTGCGTCCGTTCAAATTTGATTCGAATCTTTTTTGAATTAATCGGGCTGCGCTTGACGGGAATTGATACCTGTCAAGGAGGAGAGGGTGGTTTCAAGAAGCAAGTGCATCCCTTGTCATATACTCCGAGCTTCAGGCGGGGGGGATTTTTCGCGGCAAGAAAATATTTCTTTGCGTGTAATCGCACGCGCTTTCTTTGCGCGGACGCCTGTTACAAAGGCATCGCAAGCGTTGCTTCAATAACACGCATAAAAAATGCCGAGCAGAAGGGGGCGCTGTTATTTTCGAGCACCCAATTCATTCTTGAATGATGTTGGAGATGCGTGCTATGACCGCACAAAACCAATCCGTCGTAACCGAAACCAAAATGATACTGTCCGACCCGACCGCGCTCGGTGTTTTCGGATTATCCCTGACGACTTTCGTGGCGTCGTCAGCTAAGTTGGGCTGGACTTCGGGTTCTACTTTTATTATTCCCTGGGCAATCTTCCTTGGTTCCGCCGCGCAGATCTGGGCTTCCACGGTGGATTTCAAAAAAAACAATTATTTTGGCGCGATCGTACTTGGTGCTTTTGGTTTGTTTTGGGCCGCGGTTGCGGTTCATTGGATGATGAGCCTGGGGTGGTTGGGCCCGGTCGGCGATAAAGCCGATCCGCGGCAGTTTGGTTTTGCATGTCTGGCATATTTCTTCTTTTCGATCTTCATTACGATTGCCGCGTTCGAGGCGAATAAAGCTTTTGCGGCAATTTTGGTGCTGATCAATATATTGCTTCTTTCGCTCGGATTGGCGTTATTGGGTGTTGCACCAGAAACGTTTAATCCGCTTGCTGCATGGTCGGAATTTTTAATTTCGATTATCGGTTTTTACGCTGCTGGAGCGATTTTCCTTAACAACTATTTTGGCCGCACGGTGCTTCCGCTCGGTGCGCCAATGGGGTTCATTCGCAAAGGCCCGGCCAAGTAATAAAAAACCGGCTTCGAGCCGGTTTTTTATTGGGTAAATCACAAAACAATCAGAAGGCCGGGACAACCGCGCCTTTATATTTTTCCTGAATGAACTTCTTCGTTTCCGGGCTGGTCAGCGCGGCGGCAAGTTTCTTCATCGCGGGGCTGTCTTTGTTGTCCGGCCGCGCGACGAGAATGTTCACATACGGCGATTGCGCACCTTCGATTATCAGCGCGTCTTTGGCCGGGTTCAGCTTGGCTTCGAGTGCATAGTTCGTATTGATCAGTGCAAGGTCGACTTGGCCGAGCACGCGCGGCAGGGTGGCAGCTTCAAGTTCGCGGAACTTCAGGTTTTTCGGATTCGATACGATGTCGCGCGGGGTGGCGAGAATGTTCTTCGGATCTTTGAGCTTGATGACACCGGCTTTGTCGAGCAGCAACAAGGCTCGGCCGCCGTTGGTCGCATCGTTCGGAATCGCGACTTCCGCGCCGCTCCTCAGATCGGCGAGCGTTTTGATCTTGTGCGAATACGCGCCGAAGGGTTCGATGTGTACGCCGACCACGCTGACGAGGTTGGTGCCTTTACCCTTGTTGAATTCGTCGAGATAAGGCTGGTGCTGGAAGAAGTTGGCGTCGAGCCGCTTTTCCGCGACCTGGACGTTCGGCTGCACATAATCGGTAAAGATTTTCACATCGAGTTCGACACCCTGCTTGGCCAGGGCGGGTCTTACGAATTCGAGAATTTCCGCATGCGGAACCGCCGTGGCGGCGACGCTGAGCTTTTCGGCGGATGCGGCAAATGGCAACGCAATCAGCGCGGCCAAGGCCGTGAAACGGGCGAGGGATTTTTTCATAACGACATCTCCATATGGAATTGATGGAAAGCTAAGGCAGCAGCGGGTTTGGTTGACAGCTTATTTACGTGAGTAGTGAATCACCAGGCGATCGCCGATCATCTGCAAAACCTGCACGAGTGCAAGCAGCAGCAGAACGGTTACGACCATGACATCGGTCTGGAAGCGCTGGTAGCCGAAGCGGATGGCCAGATCGCCGAGTCCGCCGCCGCCGATGACGCCGGACATCGCCGCATAGGAGACCAGGGTGATCGCGGTGACCGTTACCCCGGCGAGAATGCCCGGCCTGGCTTCGGGCAGGAGCGCGCCGAAGACGATCTGTTTCGTATCGGCCCCCATCGCCTGTGCGGCTTCGATGATGCCACGGTCGACTTCGCGTAGGGCTGTCTCGACGAGCCGGGCGAAGAAGGGGGTTGCACCGACGACGAGCGGCGGAATCGCGCCGGCGACGCCGAGCGATGTGCCCGCGATGAGGACGGTGAGCGGGATCATCACGATCAGCAGGATTACGAAGGGCACCGAACGCAGCACATTGACGACGAAGGACAGCGCGGCGTACAGGATCGGCTGTTCGAGCAGTTGGCGGCGTGCCGTCAGAAACAGCAACACGCCGAGCGGAAGTCCGAGCAGGATGGTGAAAATCAAGGACCCGCCCAGCATCGTAAGCGTGTCGAGGGAGGCTTGGCCGATCTCGGCCCAGTCGACATTCGTGAAAAACGCCATCAGCGCAGCTCCTCCACGCTCAGGCCGCGCGCACTCAGTTGCGCGAGCGCGGCGTCGATATCGCCGGCGCTGAAGGCCACCGTCAGTTGTCCATAGGGCGTGTCTTTGATCCGGTCGATCCTGCCCGCCAGAATGCTGAAATCGATGCCGGTATCGCGCGCGACTTCGCCGAGCAGCGGCGCATAGGTGGTGTCGCCGGTGAAGGTGAGCCGGACGAGGCGCCCCGGCACATGTGCGAAGTCGTCATATTGTTCAGTCTCGTCGACATGTTCGGCTTCGAATACGAAACCGCGCGTCGTCGGATGTTTCGGGTGCAGAAAAACCTCGGCAACCGGGCCGAGTTCGACGACTCGGCCGCCATCCAGAACCGCCACGCGGTCGCAGATCCGGCGCACGACATCCATTTCATGCGTAATCAAGACGATGGTCAGGCGTAATTCGCGGTTGATGTCGGCGAGCAGATCGAGCACTGAGCGGGTCGTTTGCGGATCGAGCGCGCTGGTCGCTTCGTCGCACAGCAGAATCTTGGGCCGGGTGGCAAGCGCCCGTGCAATGCCGACGCGCTGCTTTTGTCCGCCGGAGAGCTGCGCGGGGTATTTATGCGCATGCTCTTGCAGGCCGACGCGCGCGATCATTTCCCGCACGCGCGGCGCGATCGCGGCGGCTTCCCAGCCTGCGATCTTGAGCGGCCAGGCGATGTTCTCTGTCACCGTTTTGGATGCCAGCAGGTTGAAGTGTTGAAAGATCATACCGATGTTCTGGCGCATCGCGCGCAGGGCGCTCGCGCTTAGCGCCGTGACATCGATGTTGTCGATCAGGACTTGCCCCGCGCTCGGACGTTCGAGCAGATTGATCAAGCGCACGAGCGTCGATTTGCCCGCGCCGGAATGGCCGATGATGCCGAAGACCTCTCCCGCTTCGATTTCGAGGTCTATGCCTTGCAGTGCCGGCACATCGCGGTCTGCGACGCGAAAAGATTTCTGGATGTTCTGGAATTGGATCACGAAGGAGCGTGCGTCCGGAAAACGGCAAGCCGTTTCCCGTAGCGCAGTTTTAGTAATGCATGGATTTTAGGCCAAGCTGAACGGCCGGAAAACCTAAGTAAACAAAAGCCCGCATGGCGCGGGCTTTCATGTGATGAATAGATTTCGCCTCAGTACGAATGTTCGGGCGCGGGGAAACTGCCGTCCCGGACCGCGGCGACGTAATTCGCAACCGCGGCGTCGATATTCGGCGCGCCTTCCATGAAGTTGCGCACGAAGCGCGCTTTGCGGCCGGGGAATACGCCGAGCATGTCGTGCAGCACCAGCACTTGTCCGTCGGTGTCCTTGCCTGCGCCGATGCCGATTGTCGCCATGTTCGTGAGGCGTTTGCCGAGGTCTGCGGCAAGCTGCGCCGGAATCATTTCGAGCACCACCATCGCCGCGCCGGCCTGTTCGAGCGCGAGCGCGTCTTTTATCAGTTGACGCGCGCCGTCTTCCGTTTTGCCTTGCACACGGTAGCCGCCCAGGGTGTTGACCGATTGTGGCGTGAGGCCGATATGCGCGCAGACGGGAACGCCGCGTTCGACGAGGAAATGCACCGTTTCGGCCATGAAGGCGCCGCCTTCGAGCTTGACCATGTGCGCGCCGGCGGCCATCAGCGCCGCGGCGCTGCGCATCGCCTGTGCCGGGCTTTCGTGGTAGCTGCCGAACGGCAGGTCGCTCATGATCAGCGGCCGTTCACAGCCGCGCGCGACGCATTCGGTGTGATACACCATGTGCTGTAAGGTAACCGGCAGCGTCGAGTTTTGCCCTTGCAGAACGTTGCCGAGCGAGTCTCCGATCAGAATGATGTCGATATCGTTGCGTTCGAGCACGGCGGCGAAGCTTGCGTCATAACAAGTCAGTGAGGCAATTTTCCGGCCCTCCGCGCGCATTTTCGCGAGCGTGTGAAGCGTGACCGGCGGCTCTTTGGCGAGATAAGTCATGGAAAATCTCCAGCTATCAGAGAGGTTGAGCTGCTTAGTGCAAAACTGTGGAGACGACAGTCTATTGGGCGTAGCCGAAAAACTCCCGGTAGCTGCGCATGGCTTTCAGACGTTCGAACAAAAGCTCGAAATCGTCGTCATGGTCGATCGGATTCAGCACGGCGGCGTTGACGATGAAGAGCGGCGCTCGGTCGTACTGGTGGAAAAAGCTCGCATAGCGCTCGGATACGCTGGCAAGGTAACTTTCGGTGATGCTGCGTTCGGTGCCGCTGCCGCGTTTACGGACGCGGTCCATTAGTACGTCGGGTTGCGCCTGGAGATAAATCACCAGATCGGGTGCGGGGGACGTTGGCGCCAGGGTTGCGTAAAGCTTTTGATACAGCCGTTCTTCGTCCTCGGAGAGCGTGAGCCCTGCAAATAGCGGATCTTTTTCGATCAGGAAGTCCGAAACGACGCGGCGATCCGCGGGATGCGATGCGAAGCGGTGCAAAAGTTCGTGGCGCTGATAGAGAAAAGAGATCTGCGTGGCGAGCGCCCAGCGGTCCATGTTGTCGTAAAAACGATCAAGGAACGGATTCAGCTGCGGTTGTTCGAGCATCAAATCCGCATCGAGGCGCTGCGCAAGGCGGTGTGCAAAACTGGTTTTACCGGCACCGATGGGACCTTCGACAACGATGTAGCGTGCCTTTTCAAGCATTGGGAATGCTGTCTCTAAAAAACAATGTAAAAAGAATACACAAACCTGAGCTAATCGGGTGTGCCGATGCGCACAAGTTTTACGGCAGACGTTCGATGGCTTGATCGGCAACCGTCGGCAGCAGTTCGACGAGCGTTCCGACGCCCGGAATCTCAAGCTGCGGTTCGATTTCGGCCAAGGGGACCAGGACGAAGGCGCGCAAGTGCATGCGCGGATGCGGGACGACCAGGTCCGGCAGTGCGATCGCTGCGTCGCCGTAAAGCAGGAGGTCCAGATCCAAGGTTCGCGGCGCGTTTTGAAAGCTGCGTTCGCGTCCGTGTGCGTGTTCGATCGATTCGAGTTCGCGTAGTAAGGAGGAGGGCGTCAATGCGGTTTCAATGCGCGCCACGGCGTTGTAGAAGTCGGGTTGCCCGGGTGCGTCGATCGGAGCGCTGCGATAGAGCGACGAACGCGCGGTCAAACGTGTTTCGGGTAGCGCATCGAGTGCCGCCAATGCGGTTTCAATGGCTTCCCACGGTTGGCCGATATTGGCGCCTAAACCGATCCACGCAGTGGTTATGGGGTGAGCGCAATCCTCGCCATTCATGGCGGGGTCGATACCAGTCACATGTTGATTCATGGCGGCCCTCTCTCAAGTATTGGTTTCCGGCAATCCCTCGCCCGGCGTTTTCCGGCGCCGCCGGCGACGTTTGTTGCGCGCGCCCGGATCGCGCTCCGGTTGCAGCAGAACGCCGCGCTCTTCCGGGTTGGCGTCGGCGAAACGGTCCCACCATTCCGGTATTTCCAGCGCAATCTCGCCGCTGAGCGCACGCAGCCGAAGGAAATCATACCCGGCCCGGAAACGCGCTTGTTCGAGCAGGCGGAAAGGCGTTTTGCCCGAGCGGCGTTCGAAACGGGGTTGCAGCGCCCAGATTTCTTTGATGTCCGCTGAAATCTTGCGCGTGATTGCAAGTTGTTCTGCTTGCTGGTCGAGGACTTCGTTCATCGCCTCGAACAGCGCAGGCTGGAGCGGCTCCTCGCGCGCTTTACGCGCTTCCCAGTTGCTCAGCACCTCGTGCCAGAGCAAGGTGGCGAACAGAAAACCCGGCGAAACGGGCTTGCCCGCGCGCACGCGCTCGTCGGTGTTTTCGAGCGCCAGCCAGACGAAACGTTCCCCCTGGGGCTGTTCGAGGATGACGTCGAGCAAGGGCAGGAGCCCTTTATGCAGCCCTTCTTCGCGCAGGCGTTTGAGGCAGCCGACCGACTGGCCGCTCGTCAACAGTTTGAGCATTTCGTCGAACAGGCGCGCTGCCGGGACATTGCCGAGCAGGTCGGCAAGTTCGCGGATCGGCGCGCGTGCGACAGGGTCGATGACCAGATCGAGTTTGGTCGCCAGGCGGATGGCGCGCAGCATGCGCACCGGATCTTCGCGGTAACGCGCCTGCGAGTCGCCGATGATGCGCAAGGTTTTCTGCTTCAGATCGCCGACGCCGTGGTGGTAGTCGATCACGGTTTCGTCGGTCGGGTTGTAGTACAGCGCGTTGACGGTGAAGTCGCGCCGCGTGGCGTCTTCGGCAATGCTGCCCCAAACGTTGTCGGCAAGGATTCTGCCGTGTTCATCGGTGCTGGCATCGTCGCTGAGGTGTGCGCGGAAGGTCGAAACCTCGATGGTTTCGGGGCCGCTCATCACATGCACGATGCGGAAACGGCGGCCGATGATGCGCGAGCGCCGGAACAACTGGCGCACTTGTTCCGGGGTTGCGTCGGTTGCGACATCGAAATCTTTCGGGGCGATACCGGCGATCAAATCGCGCACGGCGCCGCCGACGACATAAGCGCGGAAGCCGGCTTCCTGCAAAACAGTGCAGATGCGGCGGCTGGCCGGCGAAACCCGGTCTCGGCTGATGCCATGCAGCGCCACAGGAATGAGCGCCGGCTCGGCCGAGTGGGATGTATCGCGGCGAAATACGCGGCGCAGGAATTTGCGGATCATGCTGAAGTGTTTTTATTTAAGAGCAATCAAATTATAACTTGCCGCTCAGATCTGGCCGCGCAGGCTGATGACGCGCCATCCCGCGGCCTGGGCAGCCCTGAGCAGGGTTGGATCGGGATCGACAGCGACGGGATCGGTAACGCGTTCGAGCAAGGGCAGATCATTGTGGGAATCGCTGTAGAAATAGCTGTGCTCGAAACAATCCCACGCCAGGCCAAGCGATTCGAGCCAATGCTCGACCCGTTCGATTTTGCCTGCCTGGAAGCTTGGCGTCCCGCGCACCGCGCCGGTGATCTGGCCATCCTCCAGAACCGGGATGCTCGCGAGCAAATGCGGTATGTCGAGCTTGCGCACGATGGGCGCGGTGATGAATGCATTGGTTGCGGTGACAACCGCGCATAGATCGCCCGCTTTGCGGTGCGTATCGACGAGCGCCTCCGCCGCGGGCAGCCACATGCCGGGAATGTGTTCCCGCATGAATTGTTCGTGCAGACGGTCGAGTTCCGTGCGCGAGCGACCGGCCAAGGGTTTCAGGGCAAAGTTCAGATAATCGAAAATATTCAAGCTGCCGGCTTTGTACTGTTCGTAAAACCAGGTGTTGCGCGCTTCATATTCGGTGGCGTCGACAAGTTTATGGGCAACCATGAAGCGTCCCCATTCATAGTCGCTATCGCCGGCAATGAGCGTGTTGTCGAGATCGAATAAGGCGAGGTTCATGGTTTTTCCTGAATGGGTATCGTGAATCGCACATGTGCGATTCTGCCATGTGTTCTATCCGCGGTTCGGACTTAAAACTTGCTCGTCCGCCGCGCCTTGCATGACTTCCCGCAACAGAGGCAGGGTGGGAACACGGTGACGGGCGAGCGAGTCCTCGTCGAGCGTGTCGATCATGGCGAGCAGCCAGGGTAGATCGCGCCGTCCGTGGCGCAAGAGATATTGGATCAGATCCGGTTCGAGAAAAACGCCGCGCGCCAGTCCGTAAAGCGTGAGCACATCCTCCTTCTGCCGATCGTCGAGCGGTTTGAGCTGGAATACAAGGGACTGACCGAGGCGGGTGCGCACATCTTCGCGCAGGGAGAGTTGCGCTGGGGGATGCGAGCCGCTGATCAGCAATGCCGTGTTTTGCTCGTGCGCCCGGATAAAAGCGCGAAACAACGCGGCCTGGCCCGCATCATCGAGTTGTTCCGCGTATTCCACGCAGAGCAAGCCCTGCTGCGGCAGCGGGAAGTCTTCACCATCTGCGATGGCGGATGCGAATGCGGCCGGACGTCCGCCGGCGAGCGATTCCGCGTAGGCGCTATGCAGCAGGTGGCTGCGTCCGCAGCCCGGTTCGCCCCATAAATACACGCTCGCAGGCAGGCCAAATGTGGCAAGCAAGCGCACCGCAGCAACGGCTTCCGCGTTGTCGCCGACGATGAAATTCTCGAAATGCTGCGCCGCCTGAGGACGCAGGTTCAGGGTCAGTTGTCGCACGTCTTATTGAAAAAGCGCAAGCCGGGCGGAAGCCGCCCAGGCAAATCAAACTGCGAAACTGTTAAATGTAGCCGCCTTGCTTATGCGGCTCAAGCACAAGCGGCGGGGCAAGCGCATGCCGGTCATATCATCATGCGATTGCCTTGGACTATAAGATTGGGAGCAATGGCGATACGATCGCTCCGGGTTCCTGATGACGTATTGCGCCGTGTGAATCACCCCAAGCAGAAGCTTGGGGTTTCTTCGCCACAAATCGGGGGCGCCTTCGGCACCAATAAACGCTTGTCTCGCTGACCCCGCCATGCATACCGGGGTCAGCGAGACTCGTGGTCAGCGTGCGTGAACCGCTTCCGTGGCACTGCGGCAGGGCGCGGCAAGGCGGCGTCGATGAATATCCTGACGGCGTGGGGAGTTGCCGCCGCAGTTAATGTGGGCCGGGGATGGCCGGCTGTGCTGGCCGACGATGCGCCAGACACGTACCGAGGCGAGGGTCATTTCGTCAAGGATGCTCATGCGCTCGGTCCAGAAGTCGGCCAGGTTGCGTGCCCAGGGACGCCAGCCGAAAGAGGCCAGGTCCTCGCGTTGCGATTCTGCCGCGAGCAGATCGAGCAGGCAGTCCATCGCCGCCTGCCAATATTCAGGGGTATCAGGCGCGTGTACATGAGCGGCATGCGATAGTGCGGCATGCCAGAGTATTTCGGCGCGATGCTCATCGATGCCGGCTTTGTGAGCCAGCCACGGCAGGGTCTTCGGCGCCTTGGCAAGGGTAGATTTATTCATGGGGGTTCTCCTTTGCTGCAATGCAGCATTCGAATTATATGGCCGCAATTCCTGTTTTTTCAAGCTAAATTTGATCTAAATGCTGCTTTGCACAATTATTTGTGCTAAATGGCACTCTGGTTGTGGCCCCATGCACCGTTCCCGTTCTTGCCCTGAACTTATCAGCATTCAGGTCTTGCCCTTGCTGAGCGTAAAATTTGCGCGAGTCTTGTGTACCAATCAAGAAGACAGGAATCGCCAATGAAAATGCGTTTAAAAGTTTGTTTGTCCGCGCTATTGCTGATGGTGCAAACGGCATGGGCCGGAGATGTGCTGGTTGCGGTAGCCGCCAATTTCGCCGGGCCGATGGAAAAAATCGCGGTTGCTTTTGAGCAGGCAACCGGGCACAAGGCGAGCGTTGCGACAGGTGCAACGGGAAAGTTTTATGCGCAGATCAAAAACGGCGCGCCATTTGAAGTGCTGTTGGCGGCCGACAGCGAAACGCCGAAAAAACTCCAGGATGAAGGGTTGGGTGTGCCGGGAAGCGCATTCACCTATGCTCAGGGCAGTCTTGTGCTGTGGAGCGCCACGCCGGGCTTTGTCGATTCTGAAGGCGCCGTGTTGAAGCAAGGCGGATTCAAGCATCTCGCAATTTGCAACCCAAAGCTTGCTCCCTACGGCCAAGCGGCAGTTGAAACGCTCAAAGCTTTGAATCTTTACGGCAGCTTGTCGCCCAAATTCGTCCTGGCGGAAAACGTTGCCCAGGCGCATCAATTCACGGCCAGCGGCAATGCCGAGCTAGGCTTCGTCGCCCTTTCGCAGATCGCGCCGCCGGGAAAGACGATCGAAGGCTCATACTGGCTCGTGCCAAGCAATCTCTACGCGCCGATTCTTCAGGATACGATTCTGCTGAAAAAAGGGGAGGGCAATCCGGCTGCGCTGGCGCTGATGAAATTTCTCAAAAGCGAAGCCGCGAAGGCAATCATCCTGTCGTATGGTTACCGGCTTTAGCGAAAGCCTGGAATGACAGATCAGAATCTCGATGCGGTATGGCTTACGCTCAGGCTGGCCGGAACGACGACGGTTGCATTGCTGGCGCTCGGCACGCCGCTCGCATGGTGGCTGGCAAATACGCGTTCGCGCTGGAAAAGCGTGATCGGGGCAATCGTTTCCCTGCCTCTCGTGTTGCCGCCAACCGTGCTGGGTTTCTATCTGCTTTTGCTGATGGGGCCGCAGGGCTGGGTCGGGCACCTCACGCAAACCTTGGGTATCGGCCTGCTGCCTTTCACCTTTGGCGGCTTGGTCGTGGGTTCGATTATCTATTCGATGCCTTTTGTCGTGCAGCCGATTCAAAACGCCTTCGAAGCGATCGGTTCGCGCCAAATGGAAGTCGCCGCCTCATTGCGGGCGGGGCCGTGGGACCGTTTTTTCAGCATCGCCTTGCCGCTGGCGCGGCCCGGTTTTCTTACGGCATCGGTGCTTGGCTTCGCGCATACTGTGGGCGAATTCGGCCTGGTCCTGATGCTGGGTGGGAATATTCCCGGCAAAACCCGCGTCTTGTCGGTCGAGATCTACGATCGCGTCGAAGCGCTTGAATATGCGCAGGCGCACTGGCTTGCCGCGGGCATGCTGCTTTTTTCCTTCATCGTTCTGTTGTTGCTGTATGCCTTCAACGCCAAGCCCCGCAGCTTCTGATTCCACGGCGATTCATGTGTGCGCCGCCTTGGCACTCGCGGACTTTTCGCTCGATGTCGATATGGCGCTGCCCGGGCGCGGCGTGACGGCGCTTTTTGGCCGTTCTGGCTCCGGGAAAACGACGTGTCTGCGCATCATCGCGGGCTTGCAGCGTACAGGGCAGGGCTTTGTCACCATCGGCGGCGAGGTCTGGCAGGACGAGACGCGCGTGGTTTTCCTGCCGGTCCATCGCCGCCGGCTCGGTTATGTTTTCCAAGAAGCCAATCTGTTCCCGCATCACGATGTGCGCGGAAACCTGGCGTATGCCTATAAACGCGTTCCCGCCACTGAACGCAGCGTGACATGGGACAGCGCCGTCGAACTGCTTGGTGTCGGCCCCTTGCTTGAGCGGCGTGCGTCGTCGCTCTCGGGTGGGGAGCGCCAGCGGGTTGCGATTGCGCGCGCGCTTTTGAGCAGCCCCCAAATTTTGCTGATGGACGAACCGCTATCCGCGCTCGATTCGGCGAGCAAGGCGGCCATCCTGCCGTATCTCGAACGCCTGCATGACGAGTTGGCGATCCCCGTGATCTACGTCAGCCATGCCTTGGAGGAGGTGGCGCGTCTGGCGGATCACCTCGTCATGCTCGAAGCCGGGCGGGTCATCGCCGCCGGGCCGGTGGCTGAAACCCTGAACCGTCTCGATCTGCCGACCGCTTTTGGCGATGATACCGGCGCCGTGCTCGAAACCCGGCTTGCGGAGCATGACGATGTGTATGCCTTGTCGCGTTTGTCTTTCGATGGCGGCTCGCTGTGGGTTTCGCGTGTTCAGCGCCCGCTTGGCGCGCGCATGCGGGCGCGCGTTTTGGCGCGCGACGTCAGCCTCACGCTAGAGCCGCCGCAGCAGACGAGTATTCTCAATATCATGGCCGTGCGGGTCGAAGACATCTGCGACGATGGCCCCGACCGCATCAATCTGCGCCTTGGCCTGGGCGAAAGCAGTGTCTTGCTCGCGCGCATCACCCGGCGCTCTTGCGATCAGTTGCGGCTCGCAATCGGCTTGCATTTATACGCTCAGGTAAAAAGCGTAGCGCTGCTTAGTTAGTGCTTTTCAACGCGGCTGTCGCCTTGGGGAGGCGCGATAGCCGTTTTTAATTGAGTGAATACGATCAATCAATTGGAACAATTTGATCTCAACGCATATGATTGAACTGGTTTTCAAACCCACATAGGAAAGTTGAAATGTCTCTGATTAACACCCAAGTCCAGCCGTTCAAAACCCAAGCCTTCCACAATGGCAAATTCATCGAAGTCACTGAAGAAAGCCTTAAAGGCAAATGGTCCGTCCTGATCTTCATGCCGGCTGCTTTTACCTTCAACTGCCCGACCGAAATCGAAGACGCCGCTGATCACTACGCCGAATTCCAGAAGCTCGGCGCCGAAGTCTATGCGGTCACTACCGACACCCACTTTTCGCACAAGGTCTGGCACGAAACCTCGCCGGCCGTCGGCAAAGCCAAATTCCCACTCGTCGGCGACCCCACGCATCAGCTCACCAATGCCTTCGGCGTGCACATCCCCGAAGAAGGTCTGGCCTTGCGCGGCACCTTCGTCATCAACCCCGACGGCGTAATCAAGACCCTCGAAATCCACGACAACGCCATCGCGCGCGACGTCAAGGAAACCCTGCGTAAGCTCAAGGCCGCCCAATACGTCGCCGCGCACCCGGGCGAAGTCTGCCCGGCCAAGTGGAACGAGGGCGCTAAGACAATCGCGCCGTCACTCGATCTCGTCGGCAAGATCTAATCGCTAGTCCATCGGCCTACTGCGCGGGCGGATCTCGAAACTGCGATACTCGCCGTATAACTTATACGTCTGCGTTTCTCGTTTCGACCTCCACCCGCTCGCTACGGCCGCTGAACAAGCGATATCCCTCCCTCCCCAGCGAACCCCAGGGTTGCGCTGAAAGCGCTCTGCAACAGCACGCTTTCACCGTAATCCTCCTTCTTTCACCCAGTTCCGCCTCGCCACAAGCGCAGGGGACGCCAGCCGAAAGGACGCTCCATGTTAGACGCCGGACTCAAGCAACAACTCGCCGCCTACCTCCAGCACGTCACGCAAGCCATCGAAATCGTCGCCACCCTTGACGACACGGAATCCTCGCGTGAAATGCACGGCTTCCTGCAAGAGATTGCCGCCCTCAGCGACAAGATCAGCCTGCGCACCGACGGTCAGGACGCGCGTTGTCCCTCGTTTTCGCTCCAGCGTAGCGGCGCTCAGACCAGCCTGCGTTTCGCGGCGATTCCACTTGGCCACGAATTCACCTCGCTCGTGCTCGCCTTGCTCTGGAGCGGCGGCCATCCGCCCAAGGTCGAACCCGAAGTCCTCGAACAAATCAAAGCGCTCGACGGCGACTATCGCTTCGAAGTTTACATGTCGCTCTCCTGCCACAACTGCCCCGATGTCGTTCAGGCGGTTGCGTTGATGGCCGTCTACAACCCCAAGATTCAAGTCGTCATCATCGATGGCGGTCTCTGCCAGGACGAAGTCAAAGCGCGCGACATCATGGCTGTGCCGGCGCTCTACCTTAACGGCCAGCTCTACTACTCCGGCCGCATCAGCGTTGAAGAACTCCTGGCCAAGCTCGACACCGGCAGCGCTGCGCGCGAAGCGGCCAGGCTCGATGCCTTGGAGCCGTTCGATGTGCTCGTCGTCGGCGCCGGCCCAGCCGGTTCGGCCGCCGCCATTTATGCTGCGCGCAAGGGTATCCGCACTGGCATCGTTGCCGAACGCTTCGGCGGCCAGGTCAATGACACGCTCGCGATCGAAAACTTCATCTCGGTGCCCCACACCGAAGGGCCGAAGTTCGCCGCGGCGCTCGAACAGCATGTGCGCGCCTACGACATCGATATCCTCAACCGTCAGCAGGTCGCCCAGCTCATTCCGGCCGCCCAGGTTGGCGGCTTCCACACTCTCAAAATGGAAAACGGCGGCGTCCTCAAAGCCCGCAGCCTTGTCCTCGCCCCCGGCGCGCGCTGGCGCAACGTCGGCGTTGCCGGCGAACAGGAATACCGCAACAAAGGCGTGGCCTACTGCCCGCACTGCGACGGTCCGCTCTTCAAAGGCAAACGCGTCGCCGTCATCGGCGGCGGCAACTCCGGCATCGAAGCCGCGATCGACCTCGCCGGCATCGTCGCGCACGTCACCGTGCTCGAATTCGCCGACCAGCTCCGGGCGGACGCCGTTCTCATCGCCAAACTCAAAAGCCTGCCCAACGTTACGCTGCACACCCAGGCGCAGACCACCGAACTGACCGGCGACGGCGCGAAGCTCAACGGGATCACTTACACCGACCGCGCCACGGGCAGCTCGCACCATATCGAACTTGAAGGCGTATTCGTCCAGATCGGCCTCGTGCCCAACACCGAATTTCTCAAAGGCGCGCTGGAGCTTACGCGCTATGGCGAAATCGTGATCGACGAAAAATGCCACACCAGCCTGCCGGGCGTGTTTGCCGCGGGTGATGCCACGACGGTGCCGTACAAACAGATCATCATCGCCAGCGGTGAGGGCGCGAAAGCGGCGCTATCGGCTTTCGATTATTTGATCCGCACGCCACAGCCGCAGAGCGAAGTTGTGACGGCCTGAGCACGGCGATCGGCGCCGTAGGCGCTTGTGATTCGTGTGGCGAGGAAGATGGTGTCTACGCGTTGGACGATTGCCGCGCGATCAAATAGTTCAGCATGGCGGCTTCCGAGTCTTCGTAATATGGCATCATAGAAAATACTGTCTTGGGTGATGTCGCCGCGCTCCTGGATGCGCCTGATCCTAGTAATGGCATCCAAAAATGCTTGCTGATATTTTTCAACCTTTAATTGCTAGTTCAATAAGATGAAGAAAATAACCTGTTTGCTTATCGTAACAGTGCTAGCTGCTTGTGGCACCATCGACAACGCAGTTCGTTCCGACGATAGCATCAAAGAAAAAGCAGCCTTTGCCTTGGGTACAACGCCTGACAAAGTGACGATTACAAATCGGCGCAGCGAAATAGATTCAGTTAAATTCAACGCTACGGTTAACGGGCGGGTTTTCCAGTGCTATTACACGACAGCAGGCGTCAGCAGTGACGCCCTATGCTCGCCAACTGATGGTGGTCCGGCTCCCGCCGGATCGAACTGCAATGCCTTGCTGAAAGCTGCTGGTAAGTGCAAATAGTTGTCGTTGCGTCTGAAAACGTGTAGTACGAAATAGCCGGGACTGTCCGGCTATTTTCTTTGGGTGATTCTGCGATCGCTTACTTCGGACGCACCTTGATGACCTGATAAACCCCGCCGAACAGCGTTTCTTTTTCCCAAAGATAATCATCCGCATGCGTGGCGAAGTCGCGGATTTCCTTGTCCCATAGACTGTGCGCGAAGGGTTCGAGTTTCGCGTTCACCCAGCGCAGTATCCAGCCTGTGGGTTGCCACCAGGCTGGGCGGTGGTAATCGACGAAGAGCGCGGTGCCGTTCGGTGTCAGGCCGGCAAGCGCGCGGTCGACCACGGCAGTCTGCAAATTTTTAGGTAGTTGAGCGTGTGCGATTAAACATCTAATGCCCCGACGCGGCGCGCAGGAACAGGTCGATCGTGTTGAAAGCCTGTTCGTAGAGGTTTTGGAACGCCGGTGCGAAAAGCGGCAGAACGATCAACAGGCCGCCTATTCCGACGGCCAGGGTGATCGGGAATCCGAGCGTGAAGAGGTTCAATTGTGGCGCCGTGCGGTTGAGTACGCCCAAGGCAATATTGGTCGTCAGCAAGGCGCTGACGACGGGCAGTGCGATCAGCAAACCGGACGTGAAAAGCAACGCTGCACTGCGCACCAATACTTGAAAGCCTTTGACGCTCGCTGGAAATTGTCCGGGCGGCAGCCATTCGAAACTGCGCGCTAGCACGTCGAGCACGAGTAAATGTCCGTTCAAGGCGAGAAAGAAGAGTATTGCCAGCATGCTGAGAAAGCGCGCCACGATGGGGGTTTGCGCGGCGCTCTGCGGGTCGTAGAACGAGGCGAAGGCAAGCCCCATTTGCAGACCGATGAAATCGCCGGCCAGATCGAGCGCCGAGAAGGCGATGCGCACCGAAAATCCGATTGCGTAGCCGATCATCATTTCGCTCGCGATCCCGGCCAGACTGATGAGCGAGCCGGGCACGCCCGCCTGGGGCGATGGTGGCACCGAAACCGCGATGGCTCCCGCGATCGCAAGCCCGGCGATGAGCCGAATCCTGCGCGGCAGCGCCTGGTTGTTGTACACCGGCACCGCCGCCATCAGCGCCAATACCCGGATTGCCGGATAGGCGTAGAGCGCGAGCCATACCGAGAGCTGAGCGGAACTGACGTTAAGCATGAACAGGCGCGTGTGCCGGCTAACCGATCAAGCCCGGAATCGAGTCGTAGAGTCGGCGGATGTAATCGGTCATCGTCGTCAGCATCCAAGGGCCCGCGATGATCATCGTGATGAACATGACGACGATTTTCGGCACGAAACCGAGCGTCATTTCGTTGATCTGGGTTGCCGCCTGAAAAATGGCGACGATCAGGCCCGTGGCGAGCGCGGAAAGCAGCATCGGCGCGGCGAGCATGAGCGTGACCGTGAGCGCATCCCGCCCCAGGGCGACGACAGTTGTCTCAGTCATTTGGGTTCTCCTTTATATTCTTGATCTCGGCATACATCGCATCCGGTGCTAGATCGATCTCGCCCGGCCATGTCACCGCCCCATGTTCGACACGGGCTTGAGCAAAAAGGGTGGGATCAGCAAGGGCGGCGAAGACCCCGGCAACGGGTGAGTGAATGAGTATGGTCAGGTTCGCAGTCCCCTCTGTGCCGTCCATGAATCGGACATGCAACCGGAACTCCGGCAGGGTTTCCACGGCCACCACGCGCCACGGCATGCGCGGCTGGATCGGTGGGGTTACTGCAAGGGGCGAATCTTGTTGGGCCGCTGATTGCGTGCGCATAGCTCCCAGTCCTCCATGCTCATCCGAAGCTTTGCACCAGTGTTCCAATCAAAAGATTCCAGCCGTCGACGAGGACGAAAAGCATCAGCTTGAACGGCAGGGACACGATGATCGGCGACATCATCATCATCCCCATCGACATGAGCACGGATGCGACCACCATGTCGATAATCAGGAAGGGGAGAATCACCATGAAGCCGATTTGGAACGCGGTTTTGATTTCGCTCGTCGCGAAGGCGGGGACAATTACGCTCATGGGCAGGTCGGCCGCTTTGTCGACCTTGGGCGTTTTCGCCAGTTTGGCGAACAGCGAAAGATCCGGTTCGCGGATCTGTCTGAGCATGAAGGCTTTGACGGGGACCGATGCGCGGCTCAATGCGACATCGAAGCCGATCTGATTTTCGGACAGGGGCTGATAGGCTTCTTTGTACACTTGATCCGCAACCGGACTCATGATGAAGAACGTGAGGAACAGCGCGAGCCCCACGATGACCTGAGTGGGCGGCGAGTTCTGCGTGCCCATTGCGCCGCGCAGCAGGGAAAGCACGATGATGATGCGGGTGAAGCTCGTCATCATCAGCAAGACGGCCGGGATGAAGACGAGCGAAGTCATCAGCAGCAGCGTCTGCACGGTGATCGAGTAGGTCTGCGTGCCGCCCGGGCCCGGCGTCGAGCCGAAGGCGGGGATTCCTTGCGCGAACGCCGCGGGCGTCAGCATCGCCAATGCGAACGCGCAGCAGAGACGGACGATGGTCTTAGTTTGCATTGCGTTTTCCCTTCAATACATTGCTTAAACGCGCTGCGAAATCCGGGGTCGGGTCCGATGGGGCTGTGTTGCGCGGCACATCGGCGGCGGGCATGCGCGCAAGGGTATTGATGCTGCTCGGCGTGACGCCGAGGATGAGCACCCGCTCGCCGACTTCGAGCAGCACCACGCGTTCGCGCGGCCCGACCGCAATGGCGCCGACGAGTTTCAAGTTCGCTTGATTCGCACCGCTGCGGGTTTGCAGACGCTTAATTAAATGTAGAACACAGAAGAGCGCTGCGAGAACGATTGCGAGCCCAAAGAGCATCGAAAATACGCTGCCCGCTGTTTCGCCGGCGGAAGCGTAGGCAGTCAATGGGAAGAGGGCGGAAGCGGCAATAAGCAATCGAGGATACATCGCGGAATCCAATGTGAACAGGCGATGTCATTGTGGCGGGCGGTAGATTTTGCCGCTAGTGGGTAGTGAATAAATTCAAGCCCGGTTTGAGGGCTTGAGGGTAAAGCCGCTACAACGGGGAAGGTATAAAAAATGCCACGGGACGCCGGGGCGCCCTGTGGCAACAATGGCACTTCTTTTCTACAGGTTCAAAGGCCGCGAACTTTGCGTACCCGTTCGGATGGCGTGATGATGTCGGTGAGGCGAATGCCGAACTTGTCGTTGACGACGACGACCTCGCCTTGTGCGATCAGTGTGCCGTTGACGAGCACGTCCATCGGTTCGCCGGCGAGCGTGTCGAGTTCCACGACCGAGCCGTGCGCGAGCTGCAACAGGTTGCGAATCGACAATTTTGTGCGTCCCAATTCGACCGTGATCTGGACGGGGATGTCCAGAATCATGTCGAAATCGTTCATGCTCGACGCTTTGTCCGCAGGCTGGTGACTGAAATCCTGGAAAGGCGCTTTCGTGGCAGCCGGCTGAACAGAGAAGCCGGCATCCGCGACAGCCTGTTCCTGCATGGCCGCAGCCCAGTCGTCTTCAGTGATCTGCTCTTCAACTTGATCCGTTGCCATCTTGGCCTCCAAATTTCATCGAGATGAGATTGATCTCGCTGTCTTCAGGCGGCACCAGACGCTCGACCCTGACCGCATAGCGGCCATTGATCGTGCCATGAGTGCCTTCGAATGCGGGGATACCGTCGACATGCGCGACGATGTATTCGTCGATTTCGAGCGGGATGATGTCGCCGGGTTTGAATTGCACGACATCGCGCAGTGATACGACGGCCTTGCCGAAATCGACGGTGAGGCCGAGGGCAACCCCCTGCACTTGTTTGCCCATCAATCCGATCCAGCGCTTGTCCTGCGTCAAATGGTCGGACTGCATTGGGCTATGCAGCAGGTCCCGGATCGGTTCGAGCGTCGAGTAGGGCAGGCAGAGATGCATGTCCGCCGTAATGCCGCCAAGCTCCATCGAATACGTGGTGGAGATCACGATTTCGCTCGGCGTGGCGATATTCGCAAACTGCGGATTCATTTCCGAGCGCACATACTCGAACTCGATGTTGAACACGGGCGCCCAGGCTTTTTGCAGCTCAGTGAATACCACGCCCAAAAAGCCCTGAATGATCCGCTGCTCCGTGGCCGTGAAGTCACGGCCTTCGACGCGCGTGTGGAAACGCCCGTCGCCGCCGAACATGTTGTCGACGATCAGGAATACGAGGTTCGGATCCATTACGACCAGCCCGGTGCCGCGCAGCGGTTTGGCCGTGATCAGGTTGAGGTTGGTCGGCACGACGAGATTGCGCACGAATTCGCTGTATTTCTGAACCTTGATCGGTCCCACCGACACTTCGGTGTTGCGGTGCATGTAATTGAACAGGCCGATGCGCAAATTGCGTGCGAAACGCTCATTGACGAGTTCCATCGTGGGCATCCGCCCACGCACGATGCGTTCCTGCGTCGCGATGTTGTACGAGCGAACGCCTTGTTCGCCACCTGATTCCTCTTCACTCGTCTCGACGTCGCCGGTTACGCCGCGCAATAGCGCATCGACTTCGTCTTGCGAGAGAAAGTCTTGGCCCATGTGTATGCTCCCGGCTGCGTGCCGTGCTTACTGCACGATGAAAGAGGTGAAAAGAACCGACGTAATCGGGCCTTCGCAAATCAGATCGTTGTTGTCCTGGTGTTTTCCGTTCTTCTTCGGCGGTGGCTCGTAGCCAAGCACTCTGTTGGCTTCGACGCAGATCTGGTTGGCCAAACTTTCGCGTCCGTCAACCGAATTGACCTCCGAAGCTTTCTTTGAGGAGAGCAGCATCAGAATGTGGTGACGCAGTTCGGGCATATAAGCTTTGATCTCGTCGCCGAGCTTGGCATTGGCCGCGCGGAAATTGAGCACGAGCTGTAAATACTGCTCGCCCTCGTTGTCGGGTTGCAGATTGACGGTAAAGGGCTCCAGCGGCACGAACGTGGGCGGCTGGGATTTGTCGACGTGTACCTTTTTCACCGGCGCCGCGGGAGCCGCTTCGAAATCGTCGTCGCCGTTGTCGTCGTGGGCTTTTTTATTCGCAAGGAACAGGAATGCGCCTGCGCCTCCGAGTACCAAGACCACAACCAGTCCGATAACGATCAAGAGCGTTTTCTTGCTCTTATTGACGGGTTTCGCGTCTCCGGTTTGGGCTGGGGCAGGTTTTGTCGCCATGGGTCGTCCTTTTCAAGTGAACCTGTCGTTGGCGCATGGCCAACTTGCGTTCGAAGAGAATTGTCGACCCTATATCGGCTAAACGATTGCTTAAACAAAGGGTGTTCATGCCCTTTATTTCAAGCAAATGTGTCGACCAGGCCATTGCTGGCGCGAACACGCATGGCTGGTGCGGCATTCGGGTCGCCATCCTGAACGCCATCACCCTGGTTGCCGCCCGAGTGACCGCGATGCGTTTTGTGCTGTTCCTGGGCGCCTTGTTGGCCGGCGTTATTGGCGCTGATGTTTACCTGATTCAGATCGATGCCTGCTTGCGCCATGACTTCGCGTAGACGCGGCAGGGATTGCTCAAGCGCTTCACGCGCATCGGGCGTCGCAGTGACGAAATGCGCGCTCGCCCTCTCGCCAGTGACGGAAAGGCTGATCTCGACGCGCCCCAGATGCGGAGGCGTCAGGATGAGTTCCGCCTTGGCCAGATTTTTCCCCGTCATCAGAAGCATTCGGCTGCCGACCTCATCGGCCCAGCCGGGCTGCATGACAGGCGTGCGGACGGGAATTTGCGGCGCCTCGATTTTTTGCGCGGTATTCAGCCTTGTTGCAAGCTGTTCGGTAAAAGTTTGAGCGTGAGTCGCCTGGTTATCCGTCGTGCGAGATAGGGCTTGGTCGGCATTGATACCGCCGAGTTGAGCGCCCGCGCGGGTTTCGACCTGCTCTGGCGCGGCATGTTTGCCCGTGGCGGACAAACCTTGTGTTTGCGCATCGGCACGCAGTCGGTCGGCGGACCGTTGAACGGCGGTGTGATCTGCATCATCCGCAGCGGAGACGGTTTTCGCCGAATCTTTGATGTTGTGCGCCAGGACCGTCAGATCGGTCTGTTTCCCTTCGCCTTTCTTCTCATCATCCTGATCGGAAATCGCTTTAGGCCCGACCTGCAATTCCTCCTCTTCTACTTCCGGTGTTACTGGAGCGTTTTGCTTTCCCAGCAGCGAAGCGGCAATTGCCGCCGCGTCGGCAGGATTTGCCGAGGCAGAATTTTCCGTGTTTGCGTCTTGTCCGCTGTCTTTTTCCGGTTCCGGCGCTTTGTCGGCGTGCTTTGGCTGTTCCGGCGTCGGCGTCTTCTCGGGAGGGCTTGAATCGCGTTGTTTGACGCTCTTGTCCAATGCTTTCGAGAACGTTTGTGACTCGCTGCGGAAGTTTTCGGGCGCACGCATCGCAGCGCTTGATTGCGCGGGCTTATTCGCTAATGCGGTCGGAATCAGTTGGCTCATCATAGTAGACATGCGTTGTTCCTTGATGCTTGGTGCTTAGTTGGTACTTGATGCTTCGCAAGTCGTATGCCAGTTGGTGGATATGCCTGTTATTGCTCGGCGTGTCTGCGGAAAAGCTTGGCTGAATACTCGTCGGTCGCTTTTTGTTCCATCTTGAATTGACGCTTCTCGGCAATCTTTTCCTGACGCACGGCCAAGGTATCGAAGGCTTTTTTGCGGTTGCGCTCGTCCACCCAGAGCTGGCGGCCTGCGCTTACGTTGGATTGCGCTTGCTGGACGATGAGTTGCTGTTCTTCGATCGCCGCGTCGAGCTTGCCTAAAAAAGCTGAATAATTGGACCACGCATCCGGGCCGATGCCGTTTTCAATCGAAACGCGGAAACGGCCGATGTATTCGTTGCGGTACTGGTCCAGAAGTTCGAGTTTTTGCTCCTGCGCCTGACTTGAAGCGAGGGCCTCGCCGAGCTTCTTCGCCGCTTCGTCCATGCGTTCCTGGGAGAGTTCGATCAAGGTTTCCAGCGCTGATGTCATGGTGTGTCCCAATGCAAATTAAGTTCAGTTTGCGGCCTGGAAAAGCGCGTTGAGCCCGGCCAGGCTGGATTCATAATCGGCGCGCTCCTCAATGCGTTGCTGTAGAAATCTTTCGAGCGCGGGATAGGCGCGCACCGCGTCGTCAAGCAGTTGGTCGGAGCCGGCCTGATAGGCGCCGACGGCAATCAGATCGCGCGAACGCTGGTAGCGCGAGAAGAGTTGCTTGAAGCGGCGTACCAGGTCGAAGTGCGAAGGCTTGATCAGGTTGTGCATGGCGCGTGAGATCGATTGTTCAATATCGATTGCGGGGTAGTGGCCGGCATCGGCCAGGGTGCGCGTCAGCACGATATGGCCGTCGAGAATCGCGCGCGCTGAGTCGGCGATCGGGTCCTGCTGATCATCACCTTCCGCAAGCACTGTGTAGAAAGCAGTAATCGAGCCGCCGCCTTCGGGGCCGTTGCCGGCGCGTTCGACGAGCGCGGGCAGACGGGCGAATACGCTCGGCGGATAACCACGCGTCACCGGCGGCTCGCCAATCGCTAGCGCAATTTCGCGCTGCGCCATCGCATAGCGCGTGAGCGAATCCATCACCAGCAGCACCTGTTTGCCTTGATCGCGAAAATGCTCGGCGATGGTGGTCGCATAAGCGGCGGCCTGCAAACGCATCAGCGGGCTGGTATCGGCCGGCGCGGCCACCACGACCGAACGTGCGCGTCCTTCTTCGCCGAGGTTCTGCTCGATGAATTCCTTGACCTCGCGCCCCCGTTCGCCGATCAGGCCGACGACGATCACTTCGGCTTCTGTGTAGCGCGCCATCATGCCGATCAGCACCGATTTGCCGACGCCCGAACCGGCGAAAAGCCCCATCCGCTGCCCACGTCCGACGGTCAGCAGACTATTGATCGCACGAATGCCGACGTCGAGCGTGGCTTCGATCGGTGCGCGTCCAAGCGGGTTGTAAGGGCGGCTTTGCAATGAGCGCGTATGCGTGGCGTTCAACGAGCCCAAGCCGTCGAGCGGCCGTCCCGCGCCGTCGATGACACGGCCCAGCAGCGTTTCGCCTACCGGCAGATGTTTCGCGCGATCCGACGCGCGGCGGCGCGGGTCGACGCGTGTGCCGACGCTTGGGCACGGCTGGGGGGGATCGTTCGGAATCACCATTGCGCCCGGCGCAAGCCCGAACACATCATCGGTCGGCATCATGAACAGCTTGTCGCCGGTAAAGCCGACGACTTCCGCCTCCACCGAGCCGCAGCCGGGAATCAGAACGCGGCAGCCGGAACCGAGCGGAAGCTTGAGTCCGGAGGCTTCCATGACGAGGCCATTGATGCGCGTCAGGCGGCCGGCGACTTCATAAGGGCTGACCGCTCCGGCGATTTTCGCGCAGTCCTGGAGATACGCGCGCCAGCTTTCACCCAGATGCGCGGTCATGCCTCTTCTCCTGCCAGGGGTGATCGTTCGAAAGGGATTCCGTGATCCGCTGCCAGCGCGTGGCAAGCGTTGCATCGATATGCGCACCCTCGGTTTCGATTTTGCAGCCGCCGCGTTCGATCGAGTCGTCTTCAACCAGGCGGTGCTCGGCTTCCGCCAATTGCTCGCCGAGATAGGTACGGACGAGTTCGACATCGGCCGGATTCACGTGGATTTGCGCGCGCTGTAGCGGCGTTTGCAACAGGACTTCGCGGATCAGTGTGCTGATGAGTTCCGGGCGGGTAGTGAGCGTGTCGCGTATGACTAGGCGGGCGACTTCGAGCGACAGCTCAAGGATGGCTGCGCCGACCTGCTCATCAAGACCGCCGAGCGCGCCGTCGATGCTTTGTAAAAGCTGATGCAACTCGGCGGATTCCAGGCGCCCGCGCGCGCTGCCTTCCTCGTAGCCCGTGTCGTAGCCTTCCTTCCAGGCTTGCTGATGGATCTGTTCGATTTCCTCCGCCGTCGGCAATTTGAATTCCGGTACGACGGTTTCTACTTCGGCCGGCGTTTCAGGCGGCGCCGGTTCGGGTGCGACCGCTACCTCGGTTTCGACAGGCGGTTCTGGCTCGCTTTCGGCGACCGCGGGGGCCGGCTCGGGCGCCTCTTGAAACTCTTCTTCCGGCGCGGGTTGGTCGAAGGATGCAAACCTGGCCCGCCGGTAGGCTCCGGTGGCTTGATTGGCGCGAATGACTGGATCGGTAAGCATAGGTCGTCAAGCTCAAACGAAATCGTCGCCGCCCTTGCCGCTGAGGACGAGCTGACCTTCTTCGGCGAGGCGGCGCACCACCTTGAGAATTTCCTTCTGCGAGGCTTCGACTTCCGAGAGCCGCACCGGGCCCTTCGAATCGAGATCCTCACGTAACATTTCAGCGGCACGCTGCGACATGTTCTTGAAGACTTTTTCGCGCATTTCCGGGTTCGCACCCTTGAGCGCGATGATGAGCTGATCCGATTGCACTTCGCGCAGGATCGTCTGAATCCCGCGGTCGTCGATATCCATGAGGTTTTCGAACACGAACATTTCGTCGAGAATGCGCTGCGCCAGATCGGGGTCGTATTCGCGCACGTTGTCAAGAATCGCCGTTTCCGCCGTGCTGCCGACGAAGTTGAGAATTTCCGCCGCGTGGCGCACACCGCCGATCGATGTTTTCTTGATCTGATGGCCGGAGCCGGAGAGCACGCGCGTGAGCGCTTCGTTGAGTTCCCTGAGCGCGGCTGGCTGTACGCCGTCGAGCGTCGCAATGCGCAGCAGCACATCGTTGCGCAGGCGTTCGGTGAAGTGTTTGAGAATTTCCCCAGCCTGATCGAATTCCAGATGCACCAGAATCGTCGCAATGATCTGCGGGTGCTCGTTCTTGATCAGATCGGCCGCCGTCGCGGCATCCATCCACTTCAGGGATTCGATGCCGGCGGTGTCGGAGTCTTGCAGCACGCGCGCCAGCAAGGTATTCGCGCGTTCGTCGCCGAGCGCCTTCGTCATCATTTCGCGGATCATGTCGTCGTCCGCCTGCACCGGCGCACTCTTCACGGCATAAATCGCGACTTCATGGATCAGCGCTTCGATGGCTTCGCGCCCTTGCGGCTGCATTTTGGCCATTGCCATGCCGAGCTTCTGGACCTCGCGCGGATTCATGTGCTTGAGGATTTCAGCCGCTTCGTTAGGCCCCAATGCGAGCAAGAGCAGGGCGGATTTGGTAATGCCTTGTTCAACGTCGCTCATTGCCGTTCGCCCCCATCCATTCCTTCAGTAGCGTCGCGATGACCTTCGGATTGTTCATTGCGATTTCACGCGCTTTGGCTAGCTTCTTCTCGAAGCTCATCCGGGCGAGCCGCTCGATGCGCACCTCGGGCGGCAGCAGCGCGTCGTCGGACAGGTCTTCGTCCTCGGAGAGCGTGACCACGGCATCTTCTCCATCCTCGCCTTCCGCGGCATCTTCTTCGGGTTCGGACTTCTCTTCCTTCACTGGTGGCGGGGCGACGGTGCGCACCAGCGGGCGCAGAACCGCGAGCCAGATCATCAAACCGAGCAGGGCGTAGAGCAGCCAGCGACCGCCATCCTTGGCCATTTCCTGAACTTCCGGGTCTTTCCAAAGCGGCTTGTCCTCACTGACCTTGACTACTTCGGCAAATGGGCTGTTTGCAACATTCACGGTGTCGCCACGCTGTTCGCTGTAACCGACGGCCTCGCGTACGAGGTTGTTGATCTGCTGCATTTCCTCCGCGGAGAGCGCAACGGGTTTCGTAATGCCTTTCGGGTCCGTCTCGCTGCGGTAATTGACGACGACCGCGACGGAGAGGCGCTTGACTTGGCCAATCGACCGCTTGGTGTGCTGGATGGTTTTGTCCACCTCGAAGTTCGTCGTCGAACTCTTGTTCGACGTCAGCACCATCGAGTTCGCCGGGCCGGAGGCATTCGCATCGGGCACTGTGATCGGCGCGGTAGCAGGCGCGGGCGGTTGATTACTCAGTGCGCCGGGCACGCCGCCCGGGCCGGACTGATGGGTCGTGCTCTCGTTAAGTTGCTGGCTGCGGATCGCCTGATCCGGGCTGGGGTTGGGGCGATAGATTTCAGCGGTTTGTTCCTGGCGGTCGAAATCCAGGTCGGCCGTGACCTGGGCATGTATATTGCCGGCCCCCACGATCGGTTCGAGGATGTCGTTGATCCGCTTCCTTAAACGGTTTTCGACCTCATGCACGTATTCGAGCTGGGTCGGGTCCAGATCATTCATACGCAGCGGATCGGGTTTGTCCGTCAGCAGCCTGCCGCTTTGATCGAGGATGCTGACCGCTTCGGGCGAGAGTTGCGGAACGCTTGAAGAGACCAGGTGTACGATGCCGGCGATTTGATTCGCACCGAGTGTGCGCCCAGGGTACAGCGTCAGCACGACCGAAGCGGTCGGCTTCTGTTCGTCGCGCAGGAAGGCGGTCTGTTTTGGAATTGCAATATGTACGCGGGCGTTCTCGACCTGCGTGAGCGAGCTGATGGTTCTGCCGAGTTCGCCTTCCAAGGCGCGTTGATAATTGACCTGCTCGTGAAATTGAGAAGAGCCGAGGCGATCGTTATCAATCAATTCGAAACCGACGTTGCCGCCGCGCGGCAGGCCCTGGCTCGCCATGCGCAGGCGCAGTTCCCCCGTCATCTGCGCGGGGACGAGAATCGCCCCGGTTTGATCGGACACCTTATAAGGAACGTTCTGGGTTTGCAGCAGCGCAACGATCGCGCCGCCGTCCTTTTCGGACAGGCCGGAAAACAGGACCGAGTAGGCCGGCTGCCGGTTCCAGGCCCAGACACCGACGAGCAGGGCAACCGATAGCGCAATCGCCGCCGCGCCAGCCAGTTTCTGACGTGACGTGAGGCGATTGAAGTTCTCCTTGATCGTATCCAGCAGCGAAGGGGCTGTGGGAGGAGGCGCTTCGGGGGCGGTCATTTCAGCGTCGGCCATAGTCTTGCCTCGATCGGCGAGGAAATCCGTTTTCAGATGGACTCGATTGTCGGGCCTTGCACACAAAATCAAAGCGCGGAAAAGCGGCACTTTTTGCCGCCTAGTCAGTGCTTTTTGCCGACACCCTATTAACGTAAGCTTCTAGGAACCTGTTCAGAATCTGTCGCGAGAGGCCGTCAGCGGGGCGAAGAGCAGCGCAGGAACCGGAGTTTATAAGTGATAAATGAGGATTCCGAGCAGCGCATGAGCCCCGATCACAGCCTCGCAGCAAGAGTATGGACAGGTTCTCATCGGACCCTAGGACAAGCTCGCCCTTACTCGTGATGAATCAGCTTCCGCCACTCGATGCGGTTCAACTTGCCGAAGCCTTCCGTCAGTTTTCGGAGGCCTCGGCACAGTTAACTCAAGCCTATGCCGGACTGGAGAGCCAGGTCGAACGGCTCAATGAACGCCTGACGCTGCTGATGGCCGCCTTGCCGGCCGGCGTTGTGCTGCTCGATGAGCGTGGGCGCGTCGAACAAGCCAACGAAGCCGCCGAGCAAATGCTCGGGCCGGGCCTGAGCGGTGCGGAATGGGCGGCCGTCTCGCGCGCGCAGTTACGCTTGACGGAGTCTCCCGGCGAATGGGAACGTCAGACGCCGGATGGGAAAAGTACCGAACCGCCGCTGCGTCTTGCGCTTTCCCAAACCGCCGAAGATTCGGCGGGCGGGCGCATCGTTTTGCTGCACGACGTCAGTGAGGCGTATCAAATGCGGCTTGCCGCCGTGCGCAACGAAAGATTGGCCGCGATGGGCGAAATGGTGGCGGGGCTCGCCCACCAGCTGCGTACCCCGCTTGCCGCAGCATTGTTGTATGCGGGGAATTTGGCCGAGCCCACATTAGGGCCCGCCGAACGGGCGCGCTGCACTGAGCGGACCTTGGATCGGCTACGCCATCTCGAACGCCTGATCCGCGATATGTTGAGTTTCGCCAAGGGCGAGATTTCGGGTCAGGAAAGCTTCGATGTCTGCGAACTGGTGGCCGAGCTTGAACACACGATCGAACCCATGGTGGCGCGCCGTGCCGTGCATTTTGAATCGCGCTGCGATTGCGGCAGTCTGATCTTGGCCGGTAATCGCAAAGAGATTGCCGGAGCACTGACGAATCTGCTCGAAAACGCCTTGCAAGCCACGCCGCAAGACGGCCGGGTAGCGTTGAAAGCGGAGCGGGTTGGCGAGCGCGTGCGTTTTTCGGTTGCCGATACCGGCCGTGGGATCGAGCCCGCGATTCGGGAACGGCTGTTCGACCCGTTTTTCACGACCCGCGCCGATGGAACAGGCTTGGGGCTTGCAATCGCGCGCGGCGTCGCGCGCGCCCACGGCGGCGACATCACACTGAGTTCCAAGCCGGGCCAAGGCAGCACCTTCGTGCTTGAGCTGCCGGTCCCGTGCGATGAGGAGGCCCTATGATCGAAACCCTGCGTATTCTCGTCGTCGAGGACGACCCCGATATCCGTGATGCGGTCGGTTTCACCCTGGAAACCGCCGGCCATGCGGTCATCGCGGTCGGCGACGGCCCCGCGGCGCTTGCCGTTTTGGGCAAGGAGCACGTCAATCTCGTCATCAGCGATCTGCGCATGGACCCGATGAACGGCCTCGAATTGCTCGATGCGATCCGCGCGGCGCATCCACAGCTTCCGGTGATGCTGATGACGGCCTACGGCGATGTCAGCACCGCCGTTGCGGCGATGCGGGCGGGGGCCTGCGATTTCCTTTTGAAACCGTTCGAGCCGGCGGTTCTGCTCGAACAGGTGCGCCGTTACGCAATCCGGCCGCCCGAAGGGGCGGACATGATCGCCGAAGATCCGCGCACCAAGGACGTTCTGACGATGGCCTCGCGCGTGGCCGAAACCGATGCGACCGTGCTGCTGACGGGGGAATCTGGCACCGGAAAGGAAGTGTTCGCGCGTTTCATCCATAAACACTCGCGCCGCGTCGAGCGGCCTTTCGTCGCCATCAACTGTGCCGCGATTCCAGAAAATCTGCTCGAAGCGACGCTGTTCGGCTACGAAAAAGGCGCTTTTACCGGCGCCCAAACCGCTCAGGCAGGCAAGTTCGAGCAGGCTGACGGCGGAACCTTGTTGCTCGACGAAATTTCGGAAATGCCGCTCGGCCTCCAGGCCAAATTGCTGCGGGTGTTGCAGGAACACGAAGTTGAGCGCGTCGGCGGCAAAAAACCGATTCCGCTCGATCTGCGCGTCCTCGCGACGAGCAACCGGGACATGCTGGCCGAAGTGCGAGCGGGCCGCTTCCGGGAAGATCTTTACTATCGCCTGGCGGTTTTCCCTTTGGAGATTCCCGCCCTGCGCGAACGTCCCGGCGATATCGTGCCATTGGCGCGTCATTTCCTGGCCCGGCACAGCCAACGCCTGGGGCGTCGGCTGCATTTATCGCCGGACGCGGCGGCAATTCTTGCCGCCTGGCATTGGCCCGGCAATGTGCGGGAGTTGGAAAACACCGTGCAACGCGCGGCCATCCTGGCGCGTGGCGAAACCATCGAAGCGGCGGAAATGCGGCTTTGCCTGCCGCAACTCGATGCGGCTCAGGTTCCCGAAGTTCAAGCCGAAATGCTTGATACGGTTAAGGAACTAACGGTCGCAGAGGCTGACAAACCCGTCAATATGAAAGACCTGGAAAAGCAGCATATCCTGGAAACCTTGAAGTCGGTCGGCGGGTCGCGCAAACTAGCGGTTCAGAAATTGGGTATTTCGGAACGAACCTTGCGTTATAAGTTGCAGCAGTACCGAGAGGAAGGTATTGACGTATAGGTTCAGGCATATAGCTTGCTTGAATTTACCCAGAATTGTAGGAGAACGGTATGGATAGCCGTGGCATTGATCAGATGATCGGACAATTGCGCGCGACCGCGGAAGTCGCGGCGGGTAAGCCCGCGTCCGCGCAGACAGTGGGTCAAACCGATTTTTCGCAGGTTTTGCAGGGCGCGCTGCAAGACGTGAGCGCGGCTCAGCAGCAGGCTCAGACAATGGCTGAACAGTTTTCGGCCGACGATCCTAACGTCAACTTGCAAGATGTGATGGTGAATCTGCAGAAAGCAAATCTTTCGTTCCAGCAGATGGTTCAGGTGCGCAACCGGCTGGTGTCCGCCTATCAGGACATCATGAACATGCAGGTCTAACTTATTCCCTCGACCCCGAGCAGCAACGGCGGTCCTTTGGCCGCCGTTTTTCATTCTGTAGATGCTCTGCCGTGTGCTTTTTGCATATCGATCCGGCCTTCGCTTATGACGTCTGAATGATTTGTCTGGTTTTTGCCAGACGCTTGGCGCAGACTTCGTTCCGTGCGAGGGGTGATCTATGCACTGCACGGCAGTGCTGGTCACGCAGGATCGCTTTGGCTCTGGCTGCGACGCAGGAGGAGAGGGCTTGTGAGTATGGCTTGAGTGCAAGCTCTGCGATTCATGGTGGGATGCGTCGTTATTTATGACTGAAACCAAATTGCAGAAGACTCTCCATGTCCATCACTGGCGATCAAAGTTTTCTTAAACAAATCAATCGAATGGCGCTCGTGCGCGTGATTCAGCAAGCGCCAGCCCTGTCGCGGGCCGATCTGGCGAAGGAAACGGGGCTGACGAAATCGACCGTCAGCCTGCTGGTTCAGGAATTGATCGACGAGGGCTGGTTCGTCGAAAGGAAAGCCCAAGTTACCGGAGCCTTGGGGCGCCGCCCGACGCCTCTGTATATCGACTCTCAACGCCTTGCGCTGATCGGCGCGGATCTCGGCGTCGAATCGATCAGCGTGGTTGCCGTTTCCCTTACAGGCAATGTACTCGATGCCGTGACCGAGCCGCTTCCTTCTCCGGATCAGGCTGTCGTCATCCATCGCTTGGCGAAACTGATCGCCGCGTGCGCAGAGCGTTTGAAGCACGCTGGGCGCACGCTGCTTGGTATCGGATTAGGCGTGCCAGGCCCTGTTAATGAGCAGGCGGGCACACTCAAATACGCGCCAAATCTCGGCTGGTCTAAGGTTCAGATCGTTGCGCGCCTTGGTTCCGCATTGAAAGCGGCGGGCGTGTCCAGTCCGCGAATTTTTATGCAGAACGAGGCGGATGTCGCGGCACTTGGCGAATTCGAGTTCGGTGAACGCCCGATACCGGAGCCGCTCGTATATTTAAGTCTCGGTGTCGGCGTGGGGGCCGGAATCGTCGCGAATGATCGTTTGTTCAGCGGGGTCGATGGTTCGGCGGGCGACTTCGGTCACTCGATTTTGCAAGTCGATGGGCCGGAATGTTACTGCGGCCGTCGCGGGTGCGCGGAAACCTTCATTGGTTTGCGCGCAATCGGCACTCAAATCGCCGCGTGGGGAGAAAAAGCCTTGTCGACCGCCGCGCTGGCGGAGTTGGCCGCGCGCGGGGATGCACGAATGCGCGAGGTTCTGACGCACGCGGGCCGATATTTGGGCGTGCTTGCCCACAACATATGGACGGCTTTCAAACCGGGGCGGATTGTGTTCGGCGGTCCGGCGTGCGAGTTGGGTCCGTATTTTTTCGATACGGCGGCAGCGTGTATGCAGCGCTATGCAGAAAGCTCCGGCTTGCCGGCGCCTGAACTCAAGCAAGCGCATTACGGTTCCCTGGCGGTCGCCGTCGGTGCGGCGGCTTTGGTGCTGCATAAGCTGATTCGGCCGTTGGAGTTGAAAGCCTGCGCGTAGCTCTGCCGCTCAGCTGTTGCGGCGCCAGATCCTGTTACGGCTGCGCCAGTAGTACACGGCAAGGCCGGCCAGGGCAAGTGTTGCGCTGAATGAAAACGCGGCGCCGGAAAGGCTGTCGATCTCGTGCCAAAGCGGGGCGAGGAAATACGCGCCAATGAACGTGGGCAGCGCAAGCAGCACCGCCACAGGGTGAATGCTTTCCGGCTGCGCTTCAATAGACGGTCGCCGGTTATTGCTGCGGGTGTTTGCGGCCTGGTCATGGGGGGCAAAAATCAGGGAATCAAAACCGCCGCGCCTTGCAGGGCTCCGGCACGTAAACGCGATAGTGCAAGATTGGCGTCAGACAAGGTAAATGGTGTAGCCGAAATTTCGACGGGTTGCGTTGCGATGCGGCTTAATAACTGCTCACCGTCGCTGCGGGTCAGATTGGCGACCGAGCGGATCTGCCGCTCGCCCCAAAGTATCGCATACGGAAAAGCGGGAATGTCGCTCATATGGATGCCGGCGCAGACGACGATGCCGCCCTTGCGTAGTTGGCGCAAAGCAGCGGGGACAAGTTCGCCCGCGGGTGCGAAAATCAGCGCAGCATCGAGTTCGAGAGGGGGCTGCGCATCCGAGGCCCCGGCCCAGGAGGCGCCGAGACTCAAGGCGAAACGCTGGTTGTCCGCGTCGCCGGGGCGCGTGAAGGCGAGGAATTCCCGGCCATCCTGGTGCGCCAGTTGCGCGACGATATGTGCCGCCGCGCCGAACCCGTAGATGCCTAAACGCTGCGCATTTCCAGCCAGCCGCAAGGCGCGATAGCCGATCAGCCCCGCGCAAAGCAAAGGGGCCAGCGTGGATGCTGCCGGGCCCTCCGGCAGCGGGAAACAGAAGCGCGCGTCGGCAACGCAGTATTCGGCATAACCGCCATCGAGATCGCAGCCAGTGAAGCGCGCTTCGTCGCACAGATTTTCCTGGCCCGCGACACAATAGCGGCAGCGTCCGCAGGTCCAGCCGAGCCAGGGCACGCCCACGCGCTGGCCGTGCGCGCAGGAAGAGACTCTCGCTCCGCAGGCTTCGACGCGGGCGACGATTTCATGCCCCGGCACGATCGGGTAACGCGCCTGGGGCAATTCGCCGTCGCAGACATGCAGATCGGTTCGGCAGACGCCGCATGCCTCCACACGTAATAACAATTGGCCTTCAAGCGGCATGGGAATTGGCCGTTCTACTTCTATGAGGGAAGAGAATGGCTCTTCAAGTTGCATCACACGCATGGCGCCAAGCATGAAAGGACCTCGATATGGGCTTGTCCAGAAACCAACTATCGACTAATCCTAGTGGACTCGCAGAGTTAGTGGGAGGCGTAGCGATGCCGCTTAGCGTCCGAACCGATCTTGTTCCGGTAGAATCCGGCCCGCCCGCGGAAAACCCCGCGCCCGATGTCGGCTCGGCCGCGCCGCTCTTCACTCTGCCCGATGCGGACATGGAAGAGTTTGAGCTGGCGGAAGAATTGAGCCAACACATCGTCGTGCTCAGCTTTTATCCCCGCGACGGGACGCCTGGCCGCATTAAACTGGCGATCGAATTCAGCGATCGCGAACATGAGTTTGAGCGCGAAGGTGCTATCGTAGTAGGTGTGAGTCTGGACGATGTGTTGACCCATGCGATTTTCCGCGATGCCCACGGTCTCTCGATGCGTCTTTTATCCGACTCTGATTTTGATGTGTGTCGTCTCTATGGGGTTCTGCAACAGCATGAAGGCGAACATCATCCCACGGTTAATCGCACAACATTCATAATTGGGCGCGACGGGATCGTCCGCCATGTTTTGCGTGAGACTTGTCTGCGCGGACATGTGGCCGAGGTCCTGGATTTAGTCAGAAAACTTGCAGGGAACTCGAATGGAAATTCTAAAAAACACCGTGGTGACATTGAACTATAAGGTTCATGACCCGGATGGCAATGTCGTCGATGACGGCGCAAACCCGCTTGTTTATCTGCACGGCGGTTACGACGGGATTTTCCCGAAGCTCGAAGAAGCGCTGCACGGGAAAAAGCTTGGGGAAACGCTCGTCGTCAAGCTTCAGCCCGATGATGCTTTTGGGGAGTACGACGAAGGCTTGGTCATGATCGAACCGGCGGATCTCTTCCCCGACAACATCGAAATCGGAATGGCCTTCGAGCGCGTCGGCGAAGACGGCGAGGACGATATGCTTTACCGCGTCACCGACATTGCCGACGGCAAGGTCATCGTCGATGGCAATCACCCGCTCGCCGGCACGGCTTTGGTTTTCGACATCACGGTCGCGGAAGTGCGCCCGGCCAGCGCGGAAGAATTGCAGCATGGTCATGTGCATGGGGCCGACGGCCATCATCATTGAGCCCTGATCGTTCGTCTGAAACGCAACGGCGCTTTTCATAGCGCCGTTTTTCTTTTCTGCATGCGGTAAATTTGCGCCTAACTCCTTTCCAGGACAGCCCATTCGGACATGCCTTCCCCGGCCCTGCGAATTTTCGTTGTTTATCTGCTCGCGGCGGGAGCACTCCTGCTCGGAGGCTGCGGCGAGACGTGGAACGATCCTTATCCACGCGGCGACCGGGGGAAAAACTACCTCTACGAGTTTTTCAACTCCCGCCCCAAGCATCTCGATCCCGCGCAGTCCTATGTCGAAGACGAAGCGTGGTTTGTCTCTTCGACCTATGAATCGCTCTACGAATACCACTACCTGAAACGGCCTTACACGCTCATTCCCAATCTCGCGCAGGCTATGCCCACGGTCAGCTACCTGGATGCGCAAGGCAAGGTGTTGCCGCCCGACGCCGCGCCGGAACGGATCGCGCAGAGCGTCTATGAGATCCGTTTGCGCCCTGGCGTCCGCTATCAGCCGCATCCCGCATTCGCCAAGGACGAGCAAGGGCATTACCGCTACTTCGATCTCGACGATGCGAAGCTCGGCGGGCGCGAGCAGATCGGCGACTTCGAATTTACCGGCACGCGCGAGTTGACGTCCGAAGATCTCGCCTACCAGATCAAACGTTTCGTGCGGCCCAGGCTGGAGTCGCCGGCCTTGTCGATTTTTACCCAGATCGTGGGGCTCGAAGCGCTCGGCAAACAGCTTGAAGCCGACGCCGCTACGGGAAAAATCGATCCCGACGGATGGATCGATCTGCGCAAATACACGCTCGCGGGCGTCGAAACGCCCGACCCCTTGACGCTGCGCATCCGCCTTAAAGGTAAATATCCCCAATTCATTTATTGGCTCGCGACGACTTTCGTCGTGCCGATGCCGTGGGAAGCCGAACGGTTTTACGCGCAACCCGGCATGGCCCGACGCGAACTGACGCTCGACATGTGGCCTGTCGGCACCGGGCCTTTCATGCTGACGCGCAACCGGCCGCTGCGCGAACTCCTGCTCGAACGCAATCCCAACTTCCGCGAACAGACCTATCCCTGCGAAGGCGAACCCGGCGACGCCGCGGCGAGCTTGCTCAAGGACTGCGGCAAACGCCTGCCTTTCGTCGATGGCGTGCGCTTCAGCTACGAACGCGAATCGATCCCCTTCTGGAACAAATTCCTGCAGGGCTATTACGACTTTTATTCGTCGAGCCGCTTCGCCGGCATGGCGACTTTCGATGCCGCCTTGCAATTGCAGGGCGGCGCGCTTTCCTTGACCGAGGGCATGCAGGCGAAAGGAATCACGCTTGCGACCGAAACCGAGCCTTCGTTTCAGTATTTTTTCGTCAACATGCTCGACCCGGTTCTTGGCGATGGGGGGGCGACGCCCGAAGCGCAGGAGCGCGCGCGCAAACTGCGCCGCGCAATCGGGATTGCACTCGATGTCGAGGAATATCTCAACATCGTGCGCAACGGTCTTGGCGTGGGGCAGCAAGGCCCAATTCCGCCGGGCCTGCCGGGGTTCAGGAGCGGCGAGGCCGGCGTCAATCCCTATCTTTACACCTGGAACCACAATCGGCCGCAACGCCGTTCGATCGAGGAGGCAAAACGTTTACTGGTTGAAGCGGGTTATCCGGGCGGCCGCGACGCAAAAACCGGCGCGCCTCTGATTATTTATTTCGACGGCTACGATGCCTTCGACCGCAACCGCCTCGCCTTGATTACCAAGCAGCTCAAGCGCATCGACATCCAGATCGTGCCGCGCCTGACCGAGTGGAACCGCTTTCAGGAAAAACACCGCAAGGGCGTGGCGCAATTCTCCTTTTGGGGCTGGAACGCCGACTATCCCGACCCGGAGAATTTTCTGTTCTTGTTCTACGGCCCGAACAGCAAGATGAAGTCCGGCGGCGAAAACGTGTTCAACTACGCCAATCCCGAATTCGACGCGCTCTTCGAACGCTTCCGCCGCATGGATATTGCCGCCGACCGCCAGCCGGTCATCGATCAGATGGTCGACATTACCCGCCGCGATGCGCCGGTCGTCGCGGGTTGGCACGACCAGGCTTTCCAGCTTTCGCACGCCTGGCTTGGCAATGTGAAGCTGGGAAAAATGGTTCGCACGCAGCGCAAATATCTCTCGATCGATCCGCGGCAGCGCCACCTCGCGCGCGTGGCATGGAATCAGCCGACACTCTGGCCGCTCGTCCTGGCCGGGCTTTCGCTCGTCGCGCTCGCGTTGTTCACCTGGCGTCGCTATCGTCGCCATGAAACCGAAAAGGCCCTGCCTGGAGGCGGAACATGATCGCGTATTTGCTGCGCCGCCTCATGTGGGCGATTCCGACCTTGATCGGCGTGAATCTGCTCGTTTTCACGCTGTTCTTCATCGTCAATAGCCCGGACGATATGGCGCGCGCGCAACTGGGTTCGAAGCGCGTGACGCAGGAAGCGATCGAGCGCTGGAAGGCCGACCGCGGCTACGACAAACCCTTGTTCTGGAATTCCCGCGCGCAAGGTCTGGCGCGCGTGAGCGATACGATCTTCGTGCAAAAATCGGCGCGCATGTTCCTCCTGGATTTCGGCAAATCCGATGTCGGGCGCGACATCAACCGCGAACTCAGTCAGCGTATGTGGCCATCGCTCGCATTGGCGCTGCCGGTCTTTGTGCTCGGCTTGTTCGCCGCGATCGTTTTCGCGCTCGTCCTGGTTTTCTTCCGCGCGACCTGGCTCGATTTCACGGGCGTCGTGCTGTGCGTCGTGCTGATGTCGATTTCGGCGCTGTTCTACATCCTGGCGGGCCAATATCTGTTCGCGCGCACCTGGAACCTGGTGCCGATCTCGGGTTTCCTGCCGGGCGTCGACGCCTGGCGTTTTCTCGTGCTGCCGATATTGATCGGTCTGGTCTCGGGGCTCGGCGCGAATGTACGCTGGTATCGCGCCTTGTTTCTTGAGGAAATCGAAAAAGACTATGTGCGGACCGCGCGCGCCAAAGGTTTATCGGAAGCCGCGGTGCTGTTCCGCCATGTGCTGAAGAACGGCATGATTCCGATCCTCACCGGCGCGGTCGTGCTGATCCCCTCGCTGTTTCTCGGCAGTCTCTTGTCGGAATCCTTCTTCGGCATCCCCGGCCTCGGGAGCTTCACGATCGACGCGATCCTGCAGCAGGACTTCGCCGTCGTGCGCGCGATGGTCTTTATCGGCGCGCTGCTCTACATCCTCGGCTTGATGTTGACCGACGTTTCTTACACCCTCGTCGACCCGCGCGTGCGCCTGCAATGAACGCCTTTCAGATTGTCGTCCTCGGCTCCGACTTCCTATTCGCGCTGCTGCTCGCGGCGATGGCGGTCGGCATCGTGTTCGCTTTCCGCCGCGAACACCTGCGCCGGACGTGGCGGAAAGTATTTGCCGGGCGCACCGCGATGGTCGCGCTGGTTCTGCTGCTGGTGTATCTCCTCGTCAGCGTGCTCGACTCGCTGCACTACCGGCCCGCGCTGGATGCGCAGCCGGGCGTGAACGAGATGCGGCGGCAATACGCGACCGAAGTATTTTCGCTGCTTGATCTGGCTTTGACCCGGCTGCGCGACAGCACCGAAAAAAGCTATTCCGCGCCGTTCGCGGCCTATCTCTACGAAAAACAGATGATTACCGAGCCGGACGGCTCGCTGCGGCGCGATTATCCGCGCCTGACTCATGGCGCGGCGCATTTGGCGGACCCGAACGCCGAGCGCGCTGGCGACATCGGCCTGCGCGCCCTGCAAGGTGTTGTGACCGGAGGATTGGTCTGGCTCGCGCTGTTCCTTCCCTTCGCTCTGATTGCCGGGCGCAAGCGGGGCGAAACCTTGAAACAATCCTGCCGCGCCATCTTACGTGGCGAAACCGTGCTGGCCTGGGATGCGTTCGCGTGGGCGCTCCTGCTCGTCTGCATCCTTGTCGCCGTGCTCGCGTTCCTTTCCGGCGGCTACCATGTTTTCGGCACTGACGCGATCGGTAACGATGTGCTTTACCGCACGCTTAAATCGATGCGCACGGCTTTGCTTTTCGGCACCTTGTCGACACTCGTCGTGCTGCCGCTCGGCATCGGGCTCGGACTGGCCGCCGGTTATTTCGGCGGCTGGATCGACGATCTGATCCAGTACCTCTACACCGTCATCAGTTCGATTCCGTATGTGCTCCTGATTGCCGCCGCCGCATTGATGATGCAACTCGTAATCGAACAACACAGCGAAATCTTCAACACCGTCGCCTCGCGCTCGGATGCGCGCCTCGTCTCGCTTTGCCTGATTATTGGCGCGATTTCCTGGACCTCGCTGTGCCGTCTGCTGCGCGCGGAAACGCTGAAATTGCGCGAGCAGGATTACGTGCAGGCCGCGCGCTGCTTCGGCGTGCCGAGCCTGCGCATCATGACGCGCCATATTCTGCCGAACGCTTTTCACATCGTGCTGATTAACCTCGTGCTCGATTTTTCCGCCCTGGTGCTGGCCGAAGCGGTGCTGTCCTATGTCGGTGTCGGCGTCGATCCCGCAACGCAGAGCTTCGGCGTGATGATTAACGGTGCGCGCGGAGAGCTTGCGCGCGAACCCGTGATCTGGTGGTCCTTGACGGCGGCTTTCATCTTCATGCTGGCGTTGGTGTTGTCGGCCAATCTGTTCGCCGACGCGGTGCGCGAAGCCTTCGATCCGCGCGCGCGCACTCTGCCGCGGCGGCGCTTGTTGCGGAGCGCCGCGCGATGAATACACTGCTCGCGGTACGCCAACTCTCGATGCAGATCGAAACGGAGCAGGGCGTTGTGCATGCGCTCGACGATGTGTCTTTCGATCTGCATGCCGGCGAAACCTTCGCGCTGCTCGGCGAATCCGGCTGTGGAAAATCGATGACGGCTTTTTCGCTGATGCGCCTGCTGCCGACCGGCGGGCGGATTGCGAGCGGGCGCATCGAGCTTGAGGGACAAGACCTTTGCGGGCTCAGCGAAGCGCAGATGCGCCACATCCGTGGCGGCGCGCTTGCGATGATCTTTCAGGAGCCGGGCACCAGTCTGAACGCGGTGCTCACCGTCGGACAGCAGATCGGTGAAGTGCTTGCGCTGCATCGCGGCTTGAAAGGCGCGGCCGCGCGCGGTGAAGCCGTCGCCTTGATGCGGCAAGTCGGCATTCCCGACCCCGAACGCCGGCTCGACGAGTATCCGTTTCAGTTTTCGGGCGGCATGAAGCAGCGTGTGATGATCGCGATGGCGCTCGCGGGCGAACCGCGCCTGCTGATCGCGGACGAGCCGACGACCGCGCTCGATGTCACGATCCAGGCCCAGGTGCTCGATGTGATGGCCGAGCTGCAACGCACACGGCGCATGGCCATGATGCTGATTACGCACGATCTCGGCATCGTGGCGCGCATGGCGCATCGGATCGGCGTGATGTATGCGGGTCAATTGATCGAGGAAGCGCCGCGCGAGCGCTTCTTCTCCGCGCCCGCGCATCCTTATTCGCGCAAATTGTTCGACGCCTTGCCGGAAGCGCAACGTCGTCATGGCCGGCTGGCGAGCATTCCGGGCAGCGTGCCGCCGTTGACGATGCGCTTCGAGGGCTGCCGCTTCGCCGAACGTTGCGAGCAGGCATGGCTGCGTTGCAAGGCGGAAGTTCCCGCCTGGCACTCTCCCGCGCCAGGGCAACGCGTGCGCTGCCATCTTTTCGATCCGGCCGAAACGCGCCGGGCGACGACGAGCTTTGCCGACGCCGAGCAGCATATCGAAACCGTGCAACCCGCCGCGCAAAACGGCTTGCTCGAAGTCGCCGGACTCAAGGTTCATTTCCCGATCCGCCGTGGCGTATTCCAGCGCACAGTGGGGCATGTGAAAGCGGTCGATGGCGTCGATCTGCGGCTCGACGCCGGACGCACGCTGGCGCTCGTGGGCGAATCGGGATGCGGCAAAACGACGGCGGGCAAGGCGATTCTGTGGCTCATCGAGCCTACGGAAGGCGTCGTCAAGCTTGATGGCGCTGATCTCGTCGCGCTCAACGGAGCGAGTCTGCGCGCCATGCGCACGCGGATGCAGATGGTCTTTCAAGACCCTTTCGGATCGCTCAACCCGAGATTGCGCGTCAGCGAAATCATTGAAGAAGGCATGCGTTCGCTGGGCGTTGGCGGAAGCGACGCGGCGCGGCGGCAAGAGGTCGCGGCGATCATGGCGCAAGTCGGCCTGCGTTCCGAAATGGCGGATCGCTATCCGCATGAATTTTCGGGCGGGCAGCGCCAGCGGATCGCGATCGCGCGCGCGCTTGCGGTGAAGCCGCAATTGATCATTTGCGACGAGCCGACTTCGGCGCTCGACGTGTCGGTGCAAGCGCAGATTCTCAATCTGCTCAAATCCCTGCAGGCCGAACTGGGCCTTGCGTATCTGTTCATCACGCACAACATCGCGGTCGTCGAGTTTCTCGCGCACGAAGTCGCCGTCATGTATCTGGGCCGGATTGTCGAGCGCGGGCCGGTCGAGCAGGTTTTACAGCAGCCGCGGCATCCGTACACACAGGCGCTGCTTGCCGCGGTGCCGCGCGCCAATTTGGCGGCAGAGCAGGGCGCTAGAGCGGAACCGAACCATGTGAAAGGAGATATGCCCTCGCCCTCCAAGCCGCCGCAAGGCTGCCATTTCCACCCGCGCTGTCCACATGCGATGGATATTTGCAGACAAACCTACCCTGATTCGAAAATCGTGGATAACGCGCGTGTTGTGCGCTGCCATTGGGTTTCCGATTAGGCGCACTTCCCTTAAGGTAGAATCGCCCCCTTTCCCCGCCGTCCTGGTTCCGTCATGTGGTTCAAAAATCTCCAGCTCTACCGTCTGCCTTCGCCTTGGAACATCCAGCTCGAAACGCTTGAAACAGCGCTCGCCAAGCGGCCTTTCGTCCGCTGTGGTTCGCAGGACATGGCGAGCCGTGGTTTCGTCTCGCCGAACGGGAGCGATGTGCTGGTGTTCGCGAGCAACCGTCAATGGCTGATCGCGCTGCGCACGGAACAAAAGCTGCTGCCCTCTTCCGTGGTGAAAGAGGTCGCCCAGGACCGCGCCGAGGAGATCGAAGCCCAGCAAGGCTATAAACCCGGCCGCAAGCAAATGAAGGAAATCAAGGAGGCCGTGACGCAGGAACTATTGCCGCGCGCCTTCACGCGCCGCCGCACGAGTTTCGCGTGGATCGATCCGCTTGCCGGCTGGCTCGCCGTCGATGCCGCGAGCGCCAGCAAGGCCGACGAATTGCTCGAAGCCCTGCGCGACGTGCTCGACGATTTGCCCTTGCGTTTGCTCGATACCGAACGCTCTCCGGTTTCCTCGATGGCGGATTGGCTCGCGGCGGGCGAAGCGCCGCCGAATTTCACGCTCGACCGGGATTGCGAACTGCGCGCCGTCAGCGATGAAAAAGCCGCCGTCCGCTATGTGCGGCATCCGCTCGAAGGCGAGGAAATCCCCGCGCATCTGGCCGCCGGAAAAGTGCCGACGCGGCTGGCGCTGAGCTTCGACGACAGGCTGTCCTTCGTCCTGACGGAAAAGCTCGAAATCAAACGCCTGGCTTTCCTGGACATCGTTCAGGAAGAAGCGGAAAAGGCCACAGCCACGGGCGACGAGCAATTCGAAGCCGATTTCGTGCTGATGACAGCCGAGCTTGCGCGCTTTATTCCCGAACTGGTTGCCGCTTTGGGCGGCGAGCGCAAGAACGCTTGATGCTTTTCGGCTTCGCGGGTATGGCCGCTGTAAGCGTGCTTGGGCTGTAAATCTGATTTGTCTCCGCAATCTTTTTATGCGCATAAAATGTGCATGACTCTTGCGCGGAGATGTTCCGATGAAAGCCAGTGAAAATTCGCCTCAAAAACGGCCGGTCGATCTGCTGCTGTCTGACAAAACCGTCCGACAGGCCAGGGAATTGACCAACAACCTGTCTGCAACCGTCGAACAACTGCTTTCAGAGTTCGTTGTGCAGCATAGGGATGATGTCCTTGCCCGGCAGCGTGCGGACGATAGCGTCGCGGAGTTCTGGAATCGGTTCGAAGAAATTCATGGTTCGTTTGCTGACGAGCACCAAGTGCTATGACTCAGTTCGACGTGCATCGCAACACGGGCAGGCTGGATGGCGTATTACGGACGTTTCTACCAGTCGGCGCTCAATCCGGTGATGGCGCATATTGATCTGCACTTGGCCAAGTGGATCGCCCGCAAGCACAAGCGTGTGCGGCGAAGTTTGAGGCGAGCATTTGAGTGGCTGCGCAGGATACGCTGCGATAGCTGCTCGCTGTTCGTACACTGGCGCTTGGCGTATGCAAGCTGAACGGCTCAGCGACAAGAGCCGTATGACGCGAGAGTGTTACGTACGGCTCTGTGGGAGCGCAGGGGGGAGGTTCCACTGCGCGACCGAGCCTGTCAGAAATTTAGTGTGTGGAGGTCATGAGACGATAAAGGAAATAACGTCCTATGACTGAAGCAACCATGATCCAGAAGAGCAAAACACCGAAGACGCCGAAGCTGTTCCCCGATGAACTGATCGATCAATGGCTGGAGCAGATTCAGAACAAGGATGCCGAGTCGGTTCTCGGCGAATCAGGTTTGGCCGGGCAACTGAAGAAGCTACTGGCTGAGCGCATGTTGGCGGCCGAACTGACGCATCACCTGGAGAGCGAAGCAAAGCAAGGCCTGGCCGGCAACCACCGCAACGGCACGAGCCGCAAGACGGTCCTCACGCCCAACGGCGAACTGAACCTGGATATCCCGCGTGACCGGCAAGCGAGCTTCGAGCCACAGTTGATTGGCAAGTATCAGCGCCGGCTGCCCGGCTTTGACAATCACGTCATCAGCATGTACGCGCGCGGCATGAGTGTGCGTGAAATCCAGGGCCATTTGCAGGAGCTGTACGGGCTTGAAGTGTCGCCCGATCTGATTTCGACCGTCACGGATGAAGTGCTGATGGAGGTCGAGCAGTGGCAACAGCGCCCGCTCGAATCGATGTATCCGATCGTGTATTTCGACGCGCTGCGGCTAAAGATTCGCGACGAAGGCACGGTCAAGAACAAGGCGGTGTACCTCGCATTAGGCATCCGTGCCGACGGCCACAAGGAAGTGCTGGGCTTGTGGATCGAGCAGACCGAAGGGGCCAAGTTTTGGCTGAAGGTCTTCAACGAGCTGAACAACCGCGGTCTGCACGACATCCTGATCGCAGTGGTCGACGGCTTGCGCGGCTTCCCCGAGGCGATCGAGGCGGTCTATCCGGCTGCCCAGATTCAGACCTGCATCGTGCATCTGATCCGCAATTCGCTGAGCTTAGCGAGTTGGAAGGATCGCAAGCCATTGGCTGCCGCGCTCAAGCCGATCTATCAGGCCGCCACCGCTGAAGCCGCCGAGGCGGCGCTGCAAGCTTTCTCTCAAAGCGAATGGGGCAGGAAATTCCCAACGGTTGCCGCGATGTGGCTGCGCCAATGGGAGCAGGTCATTCCCTTCTTTGCCTATCCGACCGAAGTGCGCCGAATTATCTACACCACAAACGCCATTGAAAGTATGCACATGCAGTTGCGCAAGATCGTGAAAAATCGCGGCCACTTTCCCAGCGACGAAGCCGCCAGCAAACTGCTGTATCTGGCCTTGCGCAACATCGAAAAGGATTGGAAGATGCCGCCTATTACTTGGCGGCAAGCAGTTAATCAGTTCGCCATCCTGTTCGGCGAACGATTCTCCGCCGCTATCTGCTGAGTTTTTTAACCGACCTCAGCACACAAAATTCCTGACACCTCCGCGCGACCCGATCCCGACCTATGCGGGCTACGAGCCTCTGATCGAGCCACCAGCAAAAAGGCGTTGCTGCAAAAGGCGACCCAATTCATGGCATTTCTCAGCAAAACGCCGCAACGAGTTATAGCCTATTTCAATCATGCCGCCGTCCAATATGCAGCATTACAGGGTATTTAATTGCCGGGTTAATAATATGGCGACTTATTCATCACCCTCAGCAGCGTCCTCATAGGCTTGGCGCATTACTCGGTGCAGTTCCTCATCAAACGTATCCTTATAGTGTTGACGCAGGGTTTCAAATGGGAGCTTGTAAAGAAAACCCAATTCACCAGCAGTCGATGCCTCTATATGATGGCTAGCCGAGCGTATCGATTCACTCCTGCTATAACCAATGATGTAGCCAATAGTGAAATCAAGGGATTGCACCGACATCTCGAATGCGCTCATTTGCATTTTGGCTTCAGCTCCAGCTCCAGCTATAAGACCTGCGTCATAGGGGCTTACAGTTTTTTTATTCATTACCATACTCCATAGACTATGTATTATTTCTTCCAGCTGGCGCTGTAGCTTCCAGCAGATGTTTGAATTTCGGCGCTCTTTATATTGCATGAACCGCTGACAAAAGCTGTTTTTTCTGTGCCCGGCTGAATAGTCATGGGAAGATCGCCTGGAAAGAATTCATTGACAGGGCAGCGCTTATCTCCACCGTTGACAACGACGCTTTTGACAATGAGTGGCTTATCTTCATTGGAGTAGATGACCAACTGATAGCCAGAGATAGGATTGTTGCGATATGAAACCTTGATATTCGGCACTGAGAAGAGGCTGCCGACGATGTTGGGCACAAAGAGAATCAAAAATACTCCACCAATACCGAGAGAAGCTTTCTGAAATTTGTTGCGGGTTTTCCAGAAACTACCGCTTTTCTCTTTCGCTTTTTCGGCGAAAGCTTTGACATCTTCGCGTTGGGTAAGTCCAGAGACAAACCCAAGCCCGGCGGATATCGCTTCCTTGGCGATTTTGGAATCGGCCTCGTTACCATCGTCGTCGTCACCATCACCATCGTGATCAAGGTCGCCTGTTTCCGGAGCATCCTTGAAGGATTCAAGAAATTCCTTATCGCCAGGATTGACAGATTCATTTTGCTTAGACATTTCGAATTCCTTTCCAAAACAGATATCAAACTGCACGATCACCCGACACGCTGCTTGCACCGCGTCGTTCTTCTGCGTCCAAGGCACCCTGGCACACCCGATAGATGGGTGTGCCAGGAAGGCTGTTTCGCAGTAATCCAGCCAAACGTCCGCGACGAACGTGAGCAGGTGCCGTCGAATCCCCCACCAGTTCCCATGCCACATCGACCAATGCCCGCCTGACTGTCGGACGCTGTTGAAGGTAGGCTGCGCCAGCGACTGGCCCTGCACAGGCAGACACGACGAACCAGCCCACTGGCGACAGCCCGACCCGGTTGGCTCCGAGCCACCGCATGTCGAGTGTCAGCACAGCCAGACTCCGACCGTCATCCCACCTTTCCGAAGGTTCATCTTGTCTCCACCGTGCAGGGCAGCTCACGTCTGGAACGCAGATGCCGGGCAGAAATCTGCAACCGGTATGCTCAACGGCAGGAATATACCACTATAAAAAGGCCATCTTAATTTGGCCATTGTTGATTGGTTTAATAAAAAAGACCTTCTTTGCACACTCTCCAATTTCATGGAGCGCAGCACTTTGAAGGATGATGAGCTTTGGGCGCGGGCGCTTGGCTTGACGGTTCGAGACTTGCGCAAGACGGCGCGGCTGACTCAGGAGCAGCTTGCTCATGAGTTGGGCATCACGCGTAACCACATGCAGAAGGTGGAACGCGCGACGACCCGCGTTACCTTCACGACCCTGATCGCGCTCGCCAATGGCTTGGGTATTAATCTGGTTGAACTGCTGGCCTCAGCGCAGCAGTACGTGAACGATCTGCCGCGCATGGAAGACGCCTTGAAGCAACTGGAAGCCGAGCGCCTGCGCGGACGGCCACGCAAGGACGACAGAACCCCAGCGGCATCAAGGCCGCGCATCCGGTGATCTGCCCCAGACTGTCGGCCAGCGGAGTCGATCTGACATTCACGCTCAAGCTCGTAGCGTGGGTGGAGCGGAGCGATACCCACGGCTTGGTTTCCGCAAATTCATCTCTCGCCATAAACCTACCCAAAACTTTGTGTGCAAGGCATAAGCTGACGGCGAGTGAGCGCAACGCAGGACATAGATTGGGCTGAACATCGCGAAGCCCAACGTTACTGAAAAAACTCCCCAGAAGCTTTGATAAACCGCGCTTCTATGGCATACTGAAAAACTTGTCCCCGGCTGCCGGCTCTTCCTTTCTTGAGTCGGCTGCATCGATCTCCAGCTCCTGTTGCGCCTCTTGTTGGCCGACGTTTTGGTTGGCATCGGTGTTCTTTTGCCAATCTGCGTCGGTATCGCACCGTCATCGCAGTCTTTCGGTTTGATTGGCCGGGCGGCGCTTTTCTGACAGGAGCATCAACCTTATGCAACAGCCACAGGGCTTTGCCGCTTTCGGCCTTGGCCGAACCATTGAACAAAATCTCGAACAACTCGGAATCAAGGAACCCACGCCCGTCCAACTGGAAGCCATTCCGCTTCTGATGTCGGGCGAGGATTTGATCGCGTCAGCGCCAACGGGCACCGGCAAAACGGCCGCTTTCCTCTTGCCGGCGCTTGAGCGTTTGCAGTCGCCCGCGCCGGTTCGTGGCAACGGTCCGCGCGTTCTCGTGCTGACGCCGACGCGCGAACTCGCGCAGCAGGTGGCGAAGGCCGCCAAGGATTTTTCGCAGCGTATGCCGAAGCTGAAAACCGTCTGTATTACGGGCGGCGAGTCGTATTTCCATCAAAATCGCGCGCTGACCGGCCCGCATGAAATCCTCGTCGCCACGCCGGGCCGTTTGATGGATCAGATGCGCTCGGGCCGTATCGATTTTTCCCGCTTGCAGGTTCTCGTGCTCGATGAAGCGGACCGCATGCTCGACATGGGCTTCTCTGACGATGTGATGGCGATTGCCGCGCAGTTGCCGAAGGAGCGCCAGACCGTCTGCTTCACCGCGACGATGTCGCACAGCGTTTTGCGCATGTCCGCGCAGTTGCAGCGGACGCCGAAAGCGATCGAGGTGAAAGCACCCGTTGCGCACACCGAGGCGATCGAGCAGCATGTCATCTATGTCGATAACTTCGGCCATAAGCGCCGCCTGCTTTCGCACTGGTTGAATGAAGAGGCCGACGGACAGATCGTGATTTTCACCGCCACCAAGCGCGATGCCGAATCCTTGGCCGAAGCGCTCGACGGCGAAGGCCATGCGACCGTCGCCTTGCATGGCGACCTGGAACAGCGCCAGCGCACCCGCATGCTCAATCGCCTACGCCGCGGCGAGGCGCGCGTGCTGGTTGCGACCGACGTCGCTGCGCGCGGAATCGACGTTGCCGGCATTACGCACGTTTTCAACTTTGATTTGCCGCGCTTCGCCGAAGACTATGTGCACCGCATTGGCCGCACGGGCCGCGCGGGCGCGACGGGTGTCGCCGTGTCCTTCGTCGGTCGTGACGACATTGGCGTTTTGCGGCGCATCGAGCGTTTCATCGGCCGGCCCGTCAAGGTAACGGCCGTGGCCGGAATGGAAGCCGGCTTCAAGCCCGGCGAACAGCGCCCGAACCGCCGCCCCGGCGCAGGGCCGCGCCGTTTTGACGATCGCCGCCCCCAAGGTGGTGCTCCGCGTCGTGATGGACAAAGCGAACCGCGCCGTGGTTTTGAGAATCGCGGTAACGGCTTTGGTGATCGTGGCAACGGCTCTGGCGAGCACCGTGAAGGGTTTGCCAAGCGCGCCGATTCAGGGCGTCCATCCGACGCGCGTCGCGACAACTCGCGCGGCAGCGGGAACGGCCCTAAGTTCGGCGAACGCAAATCCTTCGGCGACCGCAAATCTTTTAGCGACCGTCCGCGCAGGAAGTTCGATTAAGCGCAAGCGGCGTTAAGGCAGCTAATGGACTGGGCGCATCTCTTCCAAGGGATGCGCCCAGTCCATTTTTCATAATGGTTTTCGCAGTATCGAAACCTTACATATCCTGAGCTGGCCTATACTTTCGTGTGCCGCGCGTACATGTTGTAGTGCGGTTCAAGTGTGCGCAAATTAGAAGAAACATGAGGCTGAAGGGAGCTTGAAAATGTACACATTGTTTGAAGCGGTTTGCCGAATCTTTGCCCGCCACGGGAGAGGAGGGATGCGGTTAGTGGCCAGACTCTTTGCTCTTGGTTTGTTGGGGTGGGTTGCGTCTGCGACTCCCACACTGGCCGAGTTGGTCAGGGGAGTGATCGTCGCGGCTTTGGCCTTCGCCTACTGCTTTCTGTGCTGCGCCTTTTTCTCGTGGGGGGAGAGAGAATTTCGTGGGCTTGCCCTGAGGAGGCAGCGATAAAGCTCTGTGGCTCGGCGCATGTAAATTCGAAGAAATTACTTTCTTGGAGCCGTAACGGATGAGCTTTACCGCCGAAGATGAAAGCTTTATGCGTGAAGCGCTGGCGCTGGCGCGTGAAGCAGGCGCTTACGATGAGGTGCCGGTTGGGGCGCTGGTCGTGTGCGAGGGGCGTATTGTTGGCCGGGGCTTCAATCAGCCGATCTTGAGCAATGATCCGACCGCGCATGCCGAAGTTATGGCGCTGCGTGATGCGGGCCGGCAGCTCTCCAATTACCGTATGCCGGGCTGCACGCTGTATGTAACCCTGGAGCCCTGCGCGATGTGCAGCGGCGCGATTTTCCATGCGCGAATCGGGCGCATCGTCTTTGGCGCTACGGACCTCAAAACCGGCGTTGCGGGCAGTGTAATCGACTTGTACTCGAACGAACGCCTGAATCACCACGCGAGCGTGGAAGGCGGTCTGCTCGCGCAGGAGTGCAGCGCCTTGCTGTCGAGCTTCTTTTCGGCCAAACGCATGCGGACTCAAATTGCATGAATCGCATCCATATCGATCTTGCTAGGCAGCGGCTTGAACTGCTCGATGGAAACGGACAGCTTGTAAAGGACTATCCGATTTCGAGCGCGGCCAAAGGCGCGGGCGAACAAGCCGGCAGCGAACGCACACCGCGCGGCCGGCATCGGATTCGCGCGCTCATCGGTAAAGGCGCTCAAAGCGGGGCCGTTTTTGTCGGGCGGCGTTTGACGGGTGAAATCTGGACGCCGTGGCTGGCCGCATATCATCCTGGGCGCGACTGGATTTTGAGCCGCATTCTCTGGCTCTGCGGTGAAGAGACGGGGCGCAACCGCGGTGGGCGTGTCGATTCGCAGCGGCGTTATATCTACATCCACGGTACGCCGGACGATCAAGCGATGGGGGTTCCCGCATCGCATGGCTGCATCAGAATGCGCAATGCGGATGTGATCGAGTTGTTTGGACTCGTAACAGTGGGGACGCCCGTCGATATCGAAACAGGGACCAGGGCCGCGCTCGGCTTGGAGATGGGAACCTGGGAGAGCTTGAAACGCTTGGCTTTCCCGGTGCGCGAGGCGGTATTCGTGCGCGAGCAGGGCGTGCCGGTCGAAATCGAACAAGACGAGTGGGATGCGCGCGCGCTGCATGCGGTAGCGCTTTTGAACGGTTCGGTGGTCGGAACCGGGCGTTTGTTGCCGGATGGCCATATCGGGCGCTTGGCTGTTTTGCAACGGGCAAGAGGCTTCGGGGTTGGCAAGGCGCTCATCAGTGCTCTAATGGAAGAGGCGCGTAAATCCGGAATGCAGAGCGTTGCGCTCCATGCGCAAACCCATGCGACCAGTTTTTATGTTGCAATGGGGTTTCGCCGTGAAGGCGAAGAATTCATCGAAGCAGGGATTCCGCATATTGCAATGCAGCGTCCGCTTTGAGTGGACGACTCTTAAATCGCCCATGATTGGGCGATGCGGCCGCGTTCCTCGCCGTTCGCGCCGAAACTGCGCTCCTCGAAAAGCACACTTTTGCCTGCGAGCAAGACGGTGGAGCAGCGCGTGCCGTAGTTCGGAAAATGAATGAACGGCGGTGAAAGGCAGCGTTCCATTTCGATCCCGATGCCGGTATCCGGCAATGCCTCGTCCGCGGCGATTTGCTGATCTTTTAAGGCGAGAAACAAAGCGCTGGTGTCCGGCAGCGTGGAAAGCGTTTTCTGCACTGCCTTTTTCCCGCGTTCGACTTTGGGCCAGGGGGTGTCGAGCAAGTGGTTGGAAAGACCATGCACGCCGGGCTCCACGGTTTCGAGACGTGTGCTTACATTACTGAAAACAAAGAGCTGCTTCAGATCGCCGAGCAGCAGGTTGAAACCGTTATACGTGTCCGCGGTGGCTCGGAGCGCCGCGACATAATCCTGCGGCGACTGTGCGCCGCGCAGAAAATCGAGCACGAGGTGGCCGCGGCTCGGCGCGTCGTCGCGCTGGGATTTGGGATCGCGGTAATTCGTCAGGGCCGCCACGCGCCCGCTTCGGGTGATCCCGAGCCATGTTCCGCCGCCTTGTAGATCGCGCCCCGCCAAGATTTCCGGGTATTCAGGCCACCAGCGCGCGCTTTCGCTTGGGCGCGCGTAATACTCGTCCCGATTTGCCGCGATGACGAGCGGGAAACGCTCGGAAGTCCGCCAGGCGATAAGGATCAGGCACATTCGCGCACGGGATGCCGGAGATTAACCGACCGGATAGGGCAGGGATTCGAAGCGGAGCCGTTCGCCTTCAAGGCTGCCGAGGCGCACATCGTTTTGCTCGCGGCTTGCAGTCTGGACAACCACGAGCAGATCGCAGCCCTGTTCCGGAGCCGGAGCCGCCATCACGACCTTGCCTACGGATTGCTCGCCGAATCCGGCGCTATAGAGGTCGGCCCCGACTTGCGGCGGCTCGCCTGCGCTGTGCGCGCGGAACATGCGTTTTTTCAATTTTCCTAAATACTGCATCCGCGCGATGATTTCCTGCCCGGGATAACAGCCTTTTTGGAAACTGACGCCGCCGATAAGCTCGAAATTGAGCATCTGCGCCACGAATTCGTCTTGCGTGGCGCTTGTAATCAGGGGTACGCCTTGCTGGATATCGAGCCAGCGCCAAGCCGCTGTGCCGGCAGGCTGCACACCGGCGGCGGTGATCTTGTTCCATAGTTCGGGACAGTTTGCCGGCGCGGTCAGTAGCATGACGCGCGGCCCTTCGAGCCGCACGACGCGGATTTGCTCACCGCTGGTTTGCAGCGGTTCCGGCGGAAGCTGCAAGCCAAGCTGGTCGAGCACGCGCGCGACGGCCGGACCCGCAAGGCCGATTGCCGCGAGTTCCGCATCCGCGCCGCTGATTTTGGCCTTCGAGCGCAGCACATACATCGAGAGCTTGCGAATCGTCGCCGGCGCAAGATCGGCCGATGCTTGCAGGATGAAGTCCCCCGCCTCGCGCCAGAGTATGAAGCTCGCCAGCATGCGGCCTTTTGGGGAGTTCAGACTGCTGCGCTGCGCATGGTGCGGCTGAAGTTTCCTGACGTCGTTGGAGAGCAGATTCTGCAACAGGGAGGCCGCATCTTCGCCTGTGGTGCGGATCAGGCTCAGGTGCGTGAGCGGAACCGCGATCGTACCGCTGGCCGCGCGCTGAACCTCTTCGCGGCCTTCGGTAAAAGACAGGGAGCCGACTTCGTTCTCGGCAAAGCGAGCGCCCGCGGCGTCGAGATGGAGCAGCCAAGGAGATTGCATCGTGACTTTCCGTAAAAGCAGAGGCGAACACTTCGGCTATTATACGAAGCTCATTCCGCCTGCCTACGATAATCTGCGTTTTCACGCAGGACGCTTACTTTTCGTCCAGTTTTGCTCCGTTACGGTTCCCGTCGATGCGTTCTCTGTTGTCCCGATTATTTTTTCTAAGTGTTGCGCTGATCGTCGTTGTAGCCGTGGCCTTGGCCTGGGTTTTGCAAACGCCGCTCAAGCTGAGCCATAGCCCGCTTGATGTCGAAATTTCGGCGGGGTCGAGTATGCGCCAGGTCGCCCGCACGGTGGTCGCGGCGGGTGTCGATATCAATCCTTGGTTGCTCGAAGCGATGGCCCGCGTCGCCGGGCATCAGCACAAGGTCAAAGCCGGCAGTTATGAATTCGTTGAAGGGCTGACGGCGATCGAATTGCTGAATAAGCTGGTGCGCGGCGACGCCAGCCAAAGCGAATTCGTGCTGGTTGAAGGCTGGAATTTCCGCCGCGTGCGCGCCGAGTTGGCGAAACTGCCGGGTTTGAAACTCGAAAGCGCCGAACTGAGCGATGCCGGGATATTGGAGCGTTTGGGCTCGGATGCCGCTCACCCGGAGGGCCTCTTCCTGCCCGACACCTATTTTTATACGCGCGGCAGCAGCGATATCGCTTTGCTTGCGCGCGCTTATCGCGCGATGCAAAACAAACTCGCTCGCGCCTGGGCGGTGCGCGATCCCAGCGTGCCGCTGGCTTCGCCGTATGAAGCCTTAATCATGGCCTCGCTCGTCGAGAAGGAAACCGGCATCGAGGCTGACCGCATGCGGGTTGCTTCGGTTTTTTTCAATCGGCTTGCCAGAGGAATGTCGTTGCAGACCGACCCGACCGTGATTTACGGGTTGGGCGAGAATTTCTCGGGTAATTTGCGCAAGGCCGATCTGCTCGCCGATACCCCGTACAACACCTACACGCGCTCCGGCTTGCCGCCTACGCCGATCGCGATGCCCGGCGCGGCGTCGATCAATGCGGTGCTGCACCCGCCGCAAACCGATCTGTACTTTTTTGTCTCGCGCGGCGATGGTTCGAGCGAATTCTCGCGCACGCTCGACGAGCACAATCGCGCGGTGGCGCGCTATGTATTGAAGAAAAAGGGGCAGTAGGCGATGAGCGGGCGTTTCATCACTTTTGAAGGCATCGACGGCGCGGGCAAAAGCACGCAAATCGAAAGCCTTGTCGCCAATTTGCGCGCGCGCAGGTTGCAGGTCGAACAGACGCGCGAACCGGGCGGCACGCCGGTGGCCGAAAAAATCCGCGCGCTTGTCCTGCATGAACCGATGCATCTGGAGACCGAAGCGCTGCTGATGTTCGCCGCGCGGCGGGAGCACCTTGCCGCGCGTATCGAACCGGTTTTGACGGCGGGTGGATGGGTCGTTTCGGATCGCTTCACCGATGCGACTTACGCCTATCAGGTTGGCGGGCGCGGTCTCGACGCCGGGAAATTCGAAGCGCTCGAACGTTGGGTGCATCCGAATCGGCAACCGGATCTGACTTTTCTCTTTGATCTTGAACCCGCGATTGCCGCCGCGCGCATCAGCCAGTCGCGCAATGCCGGTGACCGCTTCGAGCGCGAACGGAACGATTTTTTCACGCGGGTCCGGGCGGCCTATCTGGCTCGGGCGCAGCATCATCCGGAGCGGTTTTTGATTCTCGACGCGACTGAAACGCCGGAAGCGATTCGCGTGCGGATCGAAGCAGCGATCACGGAGCGGTTTTTCAAATGATTCTGCCCTGGCATCGCGATATCTGGGCTCGCCTTGCTCAGCCCGATGCGCGTGCGCATCATGCTTTGCTGCTCGCTGGCCCGGCGGGAGGGGGGAAGCGCCGTTTCGCCGAAGCGCTCGCGGCCGCGCGTTTGTGCGACGCGCCCGGTGACGATGGCCGCGCCTGCGGGCGTTGCGAATCGTGTACCTGGATCGCCGCCGGCACGCATCCCGATTTGATGCGCGTCGTGCCGGAGTCGCAAGAGGCCGGCGAGCCGGGCGAAGAGGAAAAAGACACCGCTCGCTCGCAGCAGATCAAGGTCGAGCAAATTCGCGCTTTGCAGGATCAACTGGTGCGCAAAGGCCATCGCAGCGAGCGCCGCGCGGTGCTGATCGACCCTGCCGAGGCGATGAACGCCGTGACGGCCAACGGTTTGCTCAAACTGTTTGAAGAGCCGCCAGCGGGGGTTTTGCTGATTTTAATCAGCGCCGCGCCGGAACGTTTGTTGCCGACCTTGCGCAGCCGCTGCCAGCGCTGGGATTTCCCCGCGCCGGCGGAAGATGAAGCCTTGGCTTGGTTGAAAGAGCAGGGGGTGAGCAGCCCCGAAGTCTGGCTTGGTTTCGCGGGGGGTATGCCGCTTGCCGCCCAAAACGCGGCGGAAAGCGTCGCGGCGGGGCTGCGCCAGCGCTTCGTCAAGGACGTGCAAAACCTTCCGCATCAAGATCCGGTTCAGTCCGCGGCGGCATGGGACACCTGGCTGCGCAGCAAGGAGGCGCAATCCGCTGGCTTCACGATGGTGCAGCTTGCGGATTGGCTGCTGCGCTGGTGCGCCGATCTTGCATCGGCCTGTTCGGGCGGCCCGGTGCGTTTTTACCGTGATGCACGCGGCGAGATCGAACGTTTGGCTGCAAATCTTTCGGCTGAAGCGGCCTTGGCTTGCTACACTGACGCGCAAAACCTGCGCAAGGTCGCAAGCCATCCCTTGAATGCAAGGCTGCTGCTCGAAGATAGTTTGCTGCGTTACCGTCGTCACTTCACTCGAAACAAATAGCCGCCATGTCCCAGCCCGCCGCCCCCGTCGCCCGTCCCGCAGTGCTGTCCTTGAGCATCAACTCAAAGTCGGCGCTCTTCGCGGCGTATATGCCTTTTGTAAAAAACGGCGGGCTTTTCATTCCGACGAATAAACCGTACAACCTCGGCGATGAAGTGTTCATGCTGCTGCAGTTGATGGACGATCCCGCCAAGCTTCCGGTCAAGGGCAAAATCGTCTGGCTGACGCCGGAAAACGCGCAGGCTGGCCGTATTCAAGGCGTGGGTGTGCAGTTCGCCGAAGACGAGTCCGGGCAGCAGGTCCGCGCCAAGATCGAGCAGATTCTGGGCGCGCATGTAGGTTCGGGGCGTCCGACGCATACGCTCTGAACCGGTTAAGTCGGTCGCTTGAGTTTTATGTTTGTCGATTCCCATTGTCATATCGATTTCGAAGACCTTGCTGCGCGTGGCGATGCGCTGTTCGACACCATGCGTGAAGCCGGCGTCAGCCATGCCCTGTGCGCGGGCGTCAGCATCGAGCGTTTGCCGGGCGTGTTTGCGCTCGCTGAAACGCATCCGAATGTTTTCTGTTCGGTCGGCGTGCACCCGGAACATACCGAAGGCGAAGATCCGAGCGCCGAACGGCTCGCCGAACTCGCGCGCCATCCGAAAGCCGTCGCCATCGGCGAAACCGGGCTCGACTACTATTGGCATAAAGACCAGCCCGAATGGCAGCGCGAACGTTTCCGCCGGCATATCCGCGCCGCGAAGCTGTGCGGCAAGCCTTTGATCGTGCATACACGCGAAGCGGCCGCCGATACCTTGCGTTTGATGCGGGAAGAGGGTGCGGATCAGGTCGGCGGCGTGATGCACTGCTTTACCGAAGACTGGGCGACGGCGCAGGTCGCCTTGGCGCTGAATTTTTATGTTTCCTTCTCGGGGGTCGTTACCTTCAAGAACGCCTTGCAGATCAAGGACGTTGCGTCGCGGGTGCCGCTCGAACGTCTGCTGATCGAAACCGATGCGCCTTATCTCGCGCCGGCGCCGTATCGCGGCAAGCTCAATCAACCGGCCTATGTGCCGCATGTCGCAGCCGAGATCGCGCGCCTGCGCAGAATTCCGGTCGATGAAGTCGCCCGCGCAAGCAGCGAAAATTTCTTTCGCTTATTCACGGGCGCGCGCCGGTAACATCGCTTTAAGCTGAGCTGATTGCTCGGGACATTTCCACGTGCATTTTGGAAGAAACGGGCAATCAGCTATCATTTCGTTTTACCAGCATCCCGTTTCGTCATGACCAAGTACGTCTTCGTCACGGGCGGCGTGGTGTCCTCGCTAGGCAAGGGCATTGCAGCTGCTTCACTTGGGGCCATTCTTGAATCCCGCGGCCTCCGGGTAACCCACCTCAAATTAGATCCCTACATCAACGTCGACCCCGGCACGATGAGCCCCTTCCAGCATGGGGAAGTTTTCGTGACCGAGGACGGGGCTGAGACCGATCTCGACCTCGGCCATTACGAGCGCTTCACAAGCGCCAAAATGTCCAAGCGCAATAACTTCACGACTGGCCAGATTTACGAGTCGGTCATCAAGAAGGAACGGCGCGGCGAGTATTTGGGCAAAACCGTTCAGGTCATTCCGCATATCACCGACGAAATCAAGCGCTACATCAAACGCGGCGCCGAGGGCGCCGATGTTGCGCTCGTTGAAGTCGGTGGCACGGTTGGCGACATCGAATCGCTGCCGTTCCTTGAGGCGATCCGTCAGATGGGCATTGAGGAAGGGCGCAGCAACACCTGCTTCATGCATCTGACCTTGCTGCCGTACATCGCTACGGCGGGGGAGTTGAAAACCAAGCCGACGCAGCATTCGGTCAAGGAGTTGCGTGAGATCGGCATTCAGCCCGATGTCCTGCTCTGCCGTTGCGACCGCGAAATCCCCGCCGACGAGCGGCGCAAAATCGCGCTGTTCTGCAATGTGATGCCGGAAGCGGTGATCGAGGTGCTCGACTCCGATTCGATCTACAAGATTCCCGCGATGCTGCACAACCAGATGCTCGACGAAATCGTCTGCCACAAGCTCGCGATTCTCGCGCGCGCGGCCGATCTGTCGATCTGGGACAAACTCGTTTTCGCGCTCAAGAACCCGGAACATGAGGTCAACATTGCCTTTGTGGGCAAGTATGTCGACCTGACCGAGTCCTACAAGTCGTTGACCGAAGCGCTGTGCCACGCGGGCATGCATACGCGTTGCCAGGTCAACATTCACTACCTCGATTCCGAGCAGATCGAAAAGGAAGGGCCCGGCGCGCTGGCCGGCATGGATGGAATTCTCGTGCCGGGCGGCTTTGGCCGGCGTGGCACCGAAGGCAAGATCGCTGCGATCCGCTATGCGCGTGAGAACAAGACGCCTTATCTCGGCATTTGTCTCGGCATGCAATTGGCCGTGGTTGAATTTGGCCGCCATGTCGCGGGTCTCGAAGGTGCGAATTCGACCGAGTTCGACCAGAATTCGCCTTATCCCGTGATCGGTTTGATCACCGAATGGCAGGACGCCTCCGGCAAGCTCGAACGGCGCAGCGAGGATTCGAACCTCGGCGGCACCATGCGTTTGGGCGCGCAATCGTGCGCCATCAAGCCTGGGACCCTGGCCGAAAAGATTTATGGGGCGAGCGTCAACGAACGCCATCGCCACCGCTACGAGGTTAACAACCGTTACGTTGAGCAACTTGAACAAGCGGGGCTCGTAGTTTCGGCGCGCACACCGAACGAAAACCTTTGCGAAATCATCGAACTTCCAGCTCATCCGTGGTTCGTCGGCGTACAGTTTCACCCCGAGTTCACCTCGAATCCGCGGCAAGGGCATCCGTTGTTCATTGCCTATGTGCGTGCCGCGCTCGAACAGGCGGCTAAACGGTAACGCGGACGGGGTGTTAGGAGCGCACAATGAAATTATGTGGTTTTGATGTCGGCCTCAATCATCCGTTTTTCCTGATTGCCGGCCCCTGCGTGATCGAGTCGCGCGAGATGGCGCTCGACACTGCGGCCGAGCTGAAAACGATTGCCGGCGATCTCGGCATTCCGTTCATCTACAAATCGTCATACGACAAGGCTAACCGCAGTTCGGGTAGCAGCTTCCGCGGTTTGGGCATGGAGCGTGGTCTGGAGATCCTGGCCGAAGTGCGCGAACGTGTGCATGTGCCGGTTTTGACCGATGTGCACACCGAGCAGGAAGCGCCGATCGCCGCCAGGTATGTCGATGTGTTGCAGACGCCCGCTTTCCTGTGCCGCCAGACCGATTTCATCCGTGCCGTGGCGGCAACGGGCAAGCCGGTCAACATCAAGAAGGGGCAATTCATGGCTCCGGGCGACATGCGCAATGTCGTCGCCAAAGCCAAGGAAGCGGCGGGCGGTGCGGATACGATCATGGTTTGCGAACGCGGCGCTTCCTTCGGCTATAACAATCTCGTCTCCGACATGCGTTCGCTTGCGATCATGCGCGATACGGGTTGCCCGGTCGTTTTCGATGCGACGCATTCGGTTCAATTGCCGGGCGGGCAAGGCGATAAAAGCGGCGGCCAGCGCGAGTTCGTGCCGGTGCTGGCGCGTGCGGCGGTCGCCACGGGTATTGCGGGCCTTTTCATGGAAACGCATCCCGATCCCGCGAATGCGATGTCGGATGGGCCGAACGCCTGGCCGCTGCCGAAAATGCGCGAGCTGCTCAAAACGCTCAAGGATATCGATCAGCTTGTAAAACGGAACGGATTTATCGAGGCGAATCTGTGATCGACCATATCGTTTTATTGCGTTTTCGGCCAGGCGTACAGGCCGACAGCGAGGCCGTGCGGACTGCGCATGCGGCGATGCTGGCCTTGCCCGCGCGCATTCCGCAGATCAAGGCATGGAAGTGCGGCCTCAATATTACCCAGGACATCACCGCCTGGGATTATGTTCTGGTTGCGCGCTTCGAGTCGGAGGCGGCGATGAACGAATATTTCGAACATCCCGAGCATCTTAAGGTTGTCGCAATATGGGAGCCGATTTCCGAGTTGGCATTCGGGGATTTGCCCGATTGAGCCTGTTTGCAGTCAAGATGTGGATTTTGGCGGCGTCTACAATTAAAAATTTCCAAGTTCAGCGTATACGGTCCCCTGCTTAAAAATTAACTTGATTGAGTGGCGGCCTTGTATTGATAGAAAAGAGGATATAACTATGAGTGCTATCGTTGATGTCGTTGCACGCGAAATTTTGGACTCGCGCGGCAACCCTACTGTTGAAGCCGACGTTCTCCTCGAATCCGGTGTGATGGGACGCGCGGCGGTGCCGTCCGGCGCTTCGACCGGATCGCGCGAAGCGATCGAACTGCGCGACGGCGACGCGGCGCGCTATCTCGGCAAGGGTGTGCAAAAGGCCGTCGAGAATATCAATACCGAAATCTGCGAAGCGCTCATAGGCTTGGATGCTGAAGAGCAGGCGTTCATCGACAAGACGATGATCGAACTCGATGGCACCGAAAACAAGAGCCGTCTCGGCGCGAACGCGCTCCTGGCTGTTTCGATGGCGGTCGCCAAGGCTGCGGCAGAAGAGGCCGGCTTGCCGCTGTATCGTTACTTCGGCGGTTCGGGGCCGATGAGCTTGCCGGTGCCGATGATGAACATCATCAACGGCGGCGCGCATGCCAACAACAGCCTCGATTTCCAGGAATGCATGATTCTGCCGGTCGGCGCGCCTTCGTTCCGCGAAGCGCTGCGCTATGGCGCTGAAGTCTTTCATCACCTGAAGAAGATTCTCGACAAGAAAGGCTACCCGACAACCGTTGGCGACGAAGGCGGCTATGCACCGAACGTTTCGGGCGCGAAGGAAGCGCTCTCGCTGATTATCGAAGCCATCGAAAAGGCGGGCTACACGCCGGGCAAGGACATCGTGCTCGGCCTCGACTGCGCTGCTTCCGAATACTTCAAGAACGGCAAGTACGAGATGGAAGGCGAAAAACTTTCGCTGACGCCGGAGCAAAACGTCGACTTTCTCGCCACGCTCGTCGACCAGTTCCCGATCGTTTCGATCGAGGACGGCATGGCCGAAGGCGATTGGGATGGCTGGAAGCTGTTGACTGACCGCCTCGGCAGCCGGGTTCAGCTTGTCGGCGACGATCTGTTCGTCACTAACACCAAGATCCTGAAAGAAGGCATCGAGAAAGGGATTTGCAACTCGATTCTGATTAAAGTGAACCAGATTGGCACGCTGTCGGAAACCTTTGCGGCTGTCGAAATGGCCAAGCGCGCCAGCTACACCGCGGTGATTTCGCATCGCTCGGGCGAAACCGAAGATTCGACGATTGCCGATATTTCGGTCGGCCTGAATGCGGGCCAGATCAAAACGGGCTCGCTCTCGCGCTCCGACCGTATCGCCAAGTACAACCAACTGCTGCGCATCGAAGAAGATCTCGGCGATACCGCGTTCTACCCGGGCCTTGCCACGTTCTATAACCTGCGCAAGCGTTAAGCATGGATCACGAAAGTTAACTCATGTAAATGACGAAGGGCCGCATCGCGGCCCTTTCTCTTGGAACCGCGAACAAAACCCTGCATGCTGCGTTGTGCTCACTTGCCGTACTTGTTGTACTGTCTGCGTTTCGCACGCCTTGCCTGCACCGCTGCGCTGGGTTTTGTTCGCGGTTCTTATTGGTATTGCTATAGAATCGGGCCGATTTCCTTGTTTTTCTCCGAGATATACGGTTCCGCCTCGCCATGAAATGGCCTGCCCTGATCCTGACGCTTCTGCTTGCTGTGCTCCAGTACCCGCTTTGGTTCGGTAAGGGAAGCTGGACGAAAGTCAGAGAAGCGGATGCGCAAGTCCGCGCGCAGCGCGAGCTTAACACCAAGCTCGAAGCGCGCAATGCCGCTTTGGAAGCCGAAGTGCGCGATTTGAAGACTGGCTACGATGCGATCGAAGAACAGGCGCGCTATGAGCTTGGGCTGGTGAAGCCGGGCGAAATTTTCGTCCAGGTTCCTGCGCGCAATCCCTGAAAGTGGCGTAGTTAAGTGGTTTTGCGCCGCTCGTGGTTCCACTGCACATCACCTTTGCCGTCGATCCGGTTCAGATAACGCCCAAGCACGAACAGCAGATCCGAAAGACGGTTCAGATATTGCAGAACCGGCGGATTGATCGCTTCGAGTCCGATTACGCCTCGTTCGGCCCGGCGCGCGACAGTCCGGGCAAGATGCGCCAAAGCCGCTGTGCGCCCCCCCCCCGGCAGGATGAACTCTTTGAGCGAAGGAAGCTCCGCGTTGTAGTGCGCTAATGCCGCGTCGAGCCGTTCGACCTGCTCGGTTTTGAGTAAGGTATAACCTGGAATGCAGACTTCTCCGCCGAGATCGAACAGGTCGTGTTGAACCGTTTCGAGCAGTTGCCGCACATCGTCCGGCATCGTTTCGGTCAGCAGCAGACCGAGCAAGGAATTTAACTCATCGACCTCACCCAGGGCGTCGATGCGCGGGCTGTTTTTGGGCACGCGCGATCCGTCGCCCAAGCCTGTCGTGCCATCGTCACCTGTGCGGGTTGTGATTCGGGATAGGCGATTTGCCATGATGTTGCGGCCTTTCCAAAGCTGAAGCTGAATTATAAATCGTGCTTTGGCCGCGTCTCGTTGTGGGGCTGACTATTGCTCTGTCGGCAGCACGATTCTGCTCAAGCGGCGTGGCTTAGTTTTATTTTTTGATAAATCTGCGCCGTCTTGTCGAACCTTCCTTCGCGGAAGCATCACTATAAAGTTAGCGGCAGGGCCTGCCGTAGTTTCACCACCGCTCGCCAAGCGTGTTGTATGTACGTGCGGCCGGAAGCGTTTGTTGGTATACCAAGTAGAATCTAGAGAAATATGAATTTTTATCGTTATGCCGCTTACCGTTGACAGTGTTGTCGCGATGCATCTCGGGGATCGAAAAGAACAACAGGATCGCGTCGGCTTATACCCCCACCCTAAGCGTCCGGGCATGCTGCTCGCGGTGCTTGCCGACGGAATGGGCGGCCATACCGGCGGCGCAATGGCCGCCGAGCAGGTCATTATCAAGGCCAAACAGAATTTTGAAGCCTATTCCCCGGCGTCCGAAAGCCCGGAAGATTTGCTGCGCTCGATCATTGAAGACGCGCATGTCGTCATCAAGCTCACGCGTTTCACCAGCGAGCAGGACCCTCACAGCACCGCGTGCGTCCTTTTGATGCAGCCGGGCAAGGTGCATTGGGCGCATTGCGGCGATTCCAGGATTTACCGTTTTCATGATGGCGCGCTGCTGAACCGCAGCGACGATCATTCCCTGGTCGCGGAGCTTGTCAGAAGCGGCCAGCTTTCGGAAAGCGATGCGGAGACTTATCCGCACAAAAATCTTTTGCTGTCATGTCTCGGCGCGGAGCGGGAACCGCGCATCGAAATCGGCTCGGCTCAAGGCTTGCGTATCGGCGATGCCTTTTTGATGTGCTCCGATGGCCTGTGGGGCCATTTTTCGGACGCCGAGCTTGCCAGCGCCATCGCCCATCAGCCCGCGCGCCAGGCTGCGCGCGATTTGATCGACCAAGCCCGCGCGCGCGGACATGGGATGGGCGACAATATATCGATGGTGATTGTGCGGCTGACCGATGGGGCTGTGACTTAGAGCCGCTAACAAACCCCTGCATGCTGCGTTGTGCTTGTCGCGCGCACGCCGTGCCTGTGCCGCTACGCTGGGTTTCTCAATTTAATGATTTTCATTCGGCAACGCATGATGAGTGCCGATCATTGACGGTCGCGTGCTGAAGTGCGCGAACCAGGCCGCCAGCCGTGGCCTGTATCTGCGCCAATCCCGATTGTTCCAGCGAAAGTCCAGATACCCCAAAAATGCGGCAACGGCGATTTCTCCTATCAATGGCTCTTCCCGCAAATCCTCTTGTTCCAGTTTGTCGAGCACCGCATCGCGTGCTTCCGCAAAGCGCGTTAGCATGGTTTCGGAACGCTCGTTGGCCGGCCGGCGTTCATCCGCGAACAGGCGTCCCGCGGCTGTCATAGCGCCATCCGCAAGCCCTTGAAGCCGCAGAGTTTTCCAGCGGAAAGGTCCGTCCGCGGGGAAAAGCCGCCGTCTTGTACCTTGTGCATCGAGGTAATCGCAAATCACTGTGGATTCAAACAGAACCGTCCCGTCGTCGGCTACCAAAGTTGGTACTTTCGATAAAGGATTCATCGTCCGGAGACTTCGGTCAGTCCAAGGATCGACCTCCACCAGGGTCATCCTTTTATCGAGGTTTAGCTCCATCGCCGCGATACGGACTTTGCGGGCAAAAGGAGAGGTGGACGTGTACAAAAGCTGCATGGGGTGATCGGTGGATCAGAAAGGCGAGTCCGGGAAATAGAATTGGGCTGCGTTTTCCTTCGTGATCAGGGGGGCGGGGATGATCGTCGTTGCAGGCATGGTGTTTCCTGCTGTGCGTGCTTCTGCCGTTAGTCTCATTGCATCGGCGATCATGCTCGGCGAATAAGCGATGTCCGCCGTGACGATCTTGTCCTGGTCCATGATTTTTTTAACGTAATCTTTGGCGCCCGTGCCGCCGAGCACGAGTCTGATGTCCGTGCGCTTGGCTTGTGCGATCGCTTTCTGAACGCCCGCCGCCATCTCGTCATCCGATGCCCAGACGGCATCGATACGCTTGAAACGGGCGAGGTAGTCTTGCATGAGCTTGAAGGCGTCGTTGCGGTTCCAATTGCCATGTTTGGCATCGAGTACCCTGATTCCGGGGTGGGCTTTGATTACTTCGTTAAAGGCATTCACACGCTGATTGTCGATAGCGCCTGGAGGGCCTCGCAGAATAACGATATCTCCCTTTCCGTCCAGTGCTTGCGCGATATATTGGCCTGCGACCTTGCCGAAGCCGTAGTTGTCGCCCGTCACGTAGGCGTTTTGTGCGTGCACGTCGGTCAACGCGCGGTCTATGACGGTGACGAATACACCTTTATCCTTCAACTGTGCGATGGGTCCGGAGAGCGGGATGGGCTCGAACGGCAGAATGACTAGCGTGTTGATCTTGTTCACTGTATGCAAACCCCGAATCTGATTTATCTGCTCGGAAGATGAATTCGCCGCTTTGATGATGATTTTTATATTCCGATACTTTTTCTCGAGTTCGCCTTTCGTTCGATTTGCCCAGTAGGCAACGCCGCTCGTCCAGCCATTTGTTGCAGCGGGAATCGATACGCCCATGACAACTTTTTCACTCTGAGCCAGGGATAGCGTCGATATGAGCATCGCGCCAATTGCAATCAGGCCGCGCAGAATGGATTTCATGGGTTTGTCTCCTTGGGTCACGCCGATTGCTCGTATGTGGCGACCATAGTATAGGCGACGCTGATTTCGGGTCGTAAGACGAAAAAATCCCCGGCAAGCAATTGCCGGGGATTTTTACCGCCCAGGCGGGAACTATCCGTTAGTTTTAACCACAGGTGCCAACTGCACCGCAGGCTGTGCAGAAATCGCAGCCATCCTTACGGATTACCGACTGATTGCCGCATTCCGCACACAGGGAACCTTGCATCAGCCTCGGTTCGCGCTCGCTGCGGGGCGCTTCGAGAATGCCCATTTCGCGCGTCGGATAGCCGTTTTCATCGAGTACGCCGAGCATCGCGTAGCGGTGGATGATGAGCCGTGCCAGATAGGCGACCGTCGAAGGCCAGTTTTGCTGGCGGCGCGTGCCGGGCACAAAAGCCATGAAATCGCCGAGCGGTTCGGGGTAGCTCAGCAGCTTGCGCAGCTTCATGCCGATCCAGGCGGGGTCCATTACGCGCATGTCGAGCGACAGGATTTGCGTCAGGCCGTCGAGCGCGCGCGGGTAGTTGCCGGAAAGCCACATCGAGTAGGGGCGCGTCACGCCGTCCGGCAATGTGATTTCTTTCAAGCCGAGCACAAACTCTTCACCCGTGGCCGGGTTGCTGATGTCGACGGTCCAGGAGAGCGTGCCGTCGGTGCCGGTTTTGGGCTCTTGCAGGCTGAACACCGCATCGAGAACCGGAGTCGAGGTGTCGACTTCGAAGGCGTTGAGTCTTTCGCAACGATAGCGAACGACTTGCGCGAAGCCAGCGACGACACCGGGTACGACCTTGTGCTCACCGTTGGGCGGGAAGGGCAGTTCGAAGGAGCCTTCACCGACCGAGCGCGCGAGCGTGTCGAGTTTGAGTTTGAGCCAGCCACGGTCGTTGGCGCGCATATCCATCGAAAGTGTTTTGGCGACGGCGCCGAGGCCGCGCGGCTGGTTGGCGCCGTTAACCCAGACTTCGAATGGGAAGGCGCTTTGGGAGCTCACGTCGCCGTTTGGTTCCATATGTCCGACGAAAATCGCGAATTCGCCTTGCGGCGTTTCGAGCATGTAGGTCCAGGCCGAGTTGCCGTCAGGCATTTCCGGCCGGCTTGGCCAACGCAGGCTAGCCAGAACGGGCGCGGGCAGCGATTTGATCGAGAGGCGGCGGTTGGCCTCACTGATTTCGACATCCTGCGGTTGTTTCTTTTCCGTGCTCGTCGGCTCGACCGATAAAACCGGGCTCAATACACTATTGGGCCGATAGGTTGCGAGCCCTTTGAGGCCGGCTTTCCAGGCGGTCAGATAGAGGTCTTCGAAATCCGCATAGGGGTAGTCGGCGGGGACGTTGACGGTCTTCGAGATCGAAGTGTCGATGTACGGTGCCACGGCAGCAACCATATCCTTGTGGGCCTGGGCCGAGATTTCGAGCGCGGTGACGAAGTAGGACGGCAGTTTGTCGCTATTGCCGCCGAGATGCTTGTAGGCACGCCACGCATAGTCTTCAACCGAATATTCCTTGAACGTGCCGTCGGCCATGCGTTTCTTGCGCGTATAAGTCCAGGAGAAAGGCGGTTCGATGCCGTTCGAGGCATTGTCGGCGAAGGCCAGCGAAATCGTTCCGGTCGGCGCGATCGAGAGCAGATGCGAATTGCGCAGACCATGTTTGCGGATCTGGTCTTTGATTTCGTTCGGCAGACGCGAAGCGAAGTTGCCGCCGGACAGATACATATCGGCATTGAACAGCGGGAAGGCGCCGCGTTCCTTGGCGAGGTTGATCGAGGCGAGATAAGAACGGTCGCGCATCGCTTCCGAGATTTTCGCGGCCATCTCGCGCGCGGCAGCCGTGTCGTAACGCAGACCCAGCATGATCAGCGCATCGCCGAGGCCGGTGAAGCCGAGGCCGATACGGCGCTTGTTTTGGGCTTCCTGGTGCTGATTGGCGAGCGGCCAGTTCGTCGCGTCGAGCACGTTGTCGAGCATGCGGATCGAAATATCGACGACTTCGCCAAAGGCTTCGAAATCGAAACGCGCTTTTTTGCCGAAGGGCTCGCGGATGAAGCCGGTCAGGTTGACCGAGCCGAGACAGCAGCAGCCGTAGGGCGGCAGCGGCTGTTCGGCGCAGGGGTTGGTGGCCTCGATGGTTTCGCAGTAGTACAGATTGTTGTCGCGATTGATGCGGTCGAGGAACAGGATACCCGGTTCAGCATGGTCATACGTCGAGCGCATGATCTGGTCCCACAGATCGCGCGCGGCGATCTTGCGATAGACCCACAGGCCGTCTTCGCGCTGATACGCACCCGCATCGCGCAGTTCGCAATCCGGTTCCGCGCGGTGGGTCAGCTCGATGTCGCCATTGGCTTCCACGGCCTGCATGAACGCATCGGTCACGCCGACCGAAATATTGAAGTTCGACAAATCGCCTTCGTCCTTGGCGTGGATGAAGGTTTCGATATCCGGGTGGTCGCAGCGCAGCACGCCCATTTGCGCGCCGCGCCGCGCGCCGGCGGATTCGACTGTTTCGCACGAGCGGTCGAAGACGCGCATATAACTGACCGGGCCGCTGGCGCGGCTTTGCGTGCCGCGCACCAGGGCACCGACGGGGCGAATCGAGGAGAAGTCGTAGCCGACGCCGCCGCCGCGGCGCATGGTTTCAGCCGCTTCGGCCAGCGCGGTGTAAATACCGGGGCGGCCGTCGACGACTTCGGTTACCGAGTCACCGACCGGCTGGACGAAACAATTGATGAGCGTGGCTGCCAGGTTCGTGCCCGCTGCGGAATTGATCCGGCCTGCTGGGACAAAACCGTGTTCGAGCGCAAAAGTGAAACGTGCTTCCCAATGTGCGCGGCGCTCTTCGCTTTCGATCGCCGCAAGCGCGCGCGCAACCCGTAGCCGGACATCGGAGACGGTCTGCTCCCCGCCCTTGGCGTACTTTTCGAGTAGCACTTCGCCGGAAATTTCTTGCGGGATGAGGCTGTCGAGCGAAACAGCTGTATCGTTCTGGCTCATGTAGAGACTCTCCTGGAAGCAGATTCAGGGCGCTATTTGACCACAATATATTGTGGTTGGGGAGTCTTGAAAATCAACTTATAGTAGCGTAAGCCGGATTCGTCTCAATCTTGCCGAATCGCCCGAAAGCCTTGATTCAGCGTTGCGAGAAGGCTGCCAGCGTCACTGCGAACTCGGGCTGGATAGCTTTCAACACGGCTTGGACGGCTTCCAGATCGATGCCCGCGAGTTCGGCCGAATCCGGATGCAAGGGGTATTCATACGCCAGGGAGGACTCATTGCCCTGCAGCGCAATCACCCTGCTGACGAGATTCAATAAAGCGGCTGGCTGGACATGCTCGCCGGCTGCATGCGGATTGAGCTGGGAACCGATTTCGACGCCGTAGCTTAGCGGCAGCCGCCAGGTCGCGGTCAAAGCCGCGCCGACTTCGGCGAAGTCGCAGCCGACGATCGCGCGTTCCACATCGGCGATATTTTCCCCTGGTTGCGGCGATGTTTCGAACACTTCTTCCATGAGATCCGGTACGGCGAGACACATCACCAGATGACCCGAATCCGCGAGCAGACCCGAAATGAAAAAACGTTCGGGATCGATGCCGTTAAGCTGCTGCGCCACCGCACGCGCAAGCAAAGCGCGCTCGACACTATTGCGCCAGAAATGGACGACATCCATATGCCGCGGTTGAATGCCGGCGAACAAGGTATTGACTGAAATCGCGAGCACGAGCTCATGCAGATGTTTCAAGCCGATCAAGGTGACGGCTCGCTGGATGCTTTCAATCTTGCGCGCATAACCGTAAAACGGGCTGTTCGCCAGCTTGAGCAGGGAGGCGGTGATCGCCGGATCGCTCGCAATCACCTCCGAGACGGCCGGGATCGATGCGTTTTGATCGTCAAGCTCCGCGCGGATTTTCAGATACACATCGGGCAAGGTGGTGAGCCGGTCGGCGTAGGCGAGAATTTCCTGGGCAGAGTGCATTTTTGAGACAGTCCCTTTCAATGAGCTCTTTAGAACCTGTTCAGAATTTGTCGCGAGAGCCCCGATTACGCTCAGTTGCCACACTCGCAGCAAGATTATGAACAGGTTCCTAGTGTTTTTGGCGTATCCCCTGGAGCAAATGTTCCAGCGAGATGCGCGGATCGGCGGGCAATTCGGGTTGCAGCGTCACATGCTCGATAGCGAATTCATGCTGTAGCAAATACCGCGCGGCAACCAACGTGCTTGCCCAATGTGCCGGATCGCGCATGACCAAGTGCGCGGAGAGCGCAACACGCCCATAGCCCAAACCCCAGATATGCAAATCATGCACGGAGCCGACACCCGGCAATGCCGCCAGATGCGTGCCAATATTCTGTAAGGAGAGGCCGCGCGGCACGCCGTCGAGCAACTGGTGCAAGGTATCTTTGAGCACGCTGACCGTCGAAGCCAAAATCAGCCCACCGATCAAGAGCGAAAGCAAGGGGTCGGCCGCCGTCCAGCCGGTGAAGCGCACGATCAGCAGCGCGACGATCGCGGCGACCGAACCGAGCAGATCGCCGACCACATGCAATAGCGCGGCGCGCATATTGAGATTTTGCTCCCCGCGTGAGAGCAGCCAAGCCGCCGCGATATTGACGAATAAACCGATGATGGCGACGACGCTTGCCGCCCCGGCCTCGATCGCTTGCGGCTGCATGAGCCGCTGCGCGGCTTCCCAGCCGATGCCGACGACGATGACGAGCATCAATACCGCATTGCCGAGCGCCGCCAGGGCTTCGACACGGCCCAGGCCGTAACTGTGCCTGTCGCTCGGAGGGCGGCTCGCCAGGCGCGCGGCCAGCGCGGCAAGGCCCAAGGCGAGACTGTCGGACAGCATATGCGCCGCGTCGCCGAGCAGGGCCAGCGAACCCGTCATAAGGCCGCCCAGCGTTTCGACAATCGAAAAGCCGAACGTCAAACACAGGGCCAGGACCAGAATGCGCGTATTGCTGCCGAGAGCATGATGGTGAGCGTGCCCATGATGGTCATGCGCAGGGTGCTCATGCATGTGGTGTACGGGCTCTTGCCCTGCATTGGATGCAGCGTGGTCATGAGCGTAGTGCGGCGGAGGGTTTTTCAACGGCACGTGCATCGAGCAAAGAGCTTTGCGGCGAAATGTTTATTTTACTCTGTGAGCTATGGCGCGGCAGCCTATAGCAGACGCTTGTTGCAAATCCACCTTGCGCTGCGTTCGCACGCCGAGCGCGAACCGGCCGAATCGCTGCGCGGAGCGTGGGGCTACAATGCTTTTCCGATCTGAAAGCGATGAAAGAACCCATGCTCAGACTTTCATGGAATGCCTTGCTGCGCGATCTGCGCGCCGGAGAGCTTAGCCTGCTGGTTTTCGCCCTGGTGCTGGCGGTTGCAAGCCTGACGAGCGTTGCTTTTCTGAGTGACAGGATCGGCCGCGCGGTCGACCGCGACGCCAATCGTCTGCTTGGCGGCGATGTGTTGTTGACGGCCGACCATCCCTGGGGTGCCGAATTCGCGCGCGAAGCGAAGGCGCGCGGTCTGGCGGTCAGCGAAAGCTGGCTTTTGATGAGCATGGTCAGCTCCGCCGAACAGGCGCAACTGGCGGCGATCAAAGCCGCCGACGCGCGTTATCCGCTGCGCGGGGAACTGCGCATCGCGGACGGTCCCGGGCTGCCCGAACGCGGTGTCCGCGGCGTGCCGGAGCCGGGTGAAGTCTGGCTCGATGAGCGGCTTTTCGGTGCGTTGGAAATCAAGCCCGGCGACAGCGTGGGCGTCGGCAAGCTGCGTCTGCGAGTCGCCGGTATGCTGACCTATGAAGCCGATCGCGGCGCGAGTCTGATTGCTTTAGCGCCGCGTCTGGTGATGAATCTCACCGATGTGCCCGCAAGCGGGCTTGTGACCGTCGGCAGCCGTGTGGCGTATCGGCTTCATTTCGCGGGGGATGCGCAAGCGGTGACTTCTTTCGAGGCATGGAGCCGGACGCATCTCGGGCGCGGTGAGGCGGTGGAGTCGATCGCTAATTCGCGTCCTGAGCTACGCGACATGCTCGATCGCGCGCATCGTTTTCTGAGTCTCGCCGCGCTGTTGGCCGTGGTGCTGGCGGCGGTGGCCGTGGCGCTCGTTTCGCGGCGCTTCGTCAATCGCCATCTCGACGGCTGCGCGGCGATGCGCTGTTTCGGCGCGACGCAAAGCCTGCTGATGCAGATTCTGATTGGCGAATTCGTCTGGCTTGGGCTTTTTGCCTCGTTGTGCGGCGCGCTGCTTGGCCTGGGCATTCAGTTTTTGCTCGCGGCAAGCGTGGCGAATATCGTCGATGCGGCGCTGCCCGCGCCATCCGCTTGGCCGGTTTTGCAGGGTGTCGCCGCCTGTTTCGTGCTCTTGCTCGGTTTCTCCGCGCCGCAGTTGTTGCGGCTCGGCCGCGTTTCAACCTTGCGCGTGATGCGGCGGGAATTTCCGAGCTGGCGGCCTTCCAGTTTGAGCAGCGTGTCGATTGCCGCGGCGGCCTTGGTCGGGCTCATGCTTTGGGTGGCGGGCGACATTCGGCTCGGGCTTTGGGTCGCGCTGGGTTTCGCGGGGGCGCTTGTCGTCTATGGCCTGGTTGCGTGGCTCGCCGTCATGCTGCTCGCGCGGATGCGCCGCTTGGCCGGCGCAACGGGCGGCGGCTGGCGTTATGGATTGGCTTCCCTGTCGCGTCATGCGGGGCCGACAATCCTGCAGGCGGTTGCGTTGGCGCTTGGCTTGACGGCGATGCTGCTGCTCTCGGTCGGGCGTCACGATCTGTTGCAGAGCTGGCGCAATAAAATACCGCCGGATGCGCCAAACCGTTTCATCGTGAATATTCAGCCCGATCAGCTTGCAGCGCTGCGCAAAAGTTTCGCCGACGCGGGGCTCGCCGAGCCGCTGTTGCTGCCGATGATTCGCGGCCGTCTCGTCGCGATCAACGGGCAGGCCGTGCATCCCGAGGCGTATGCGGAACAGCGTGCGCAGCGGTTGGCCGAGCGGGAATTTAACCTCAGCCACGCCGCCGAATTGCAGGCCGGGAACCGCATCGTTGCGGGGCGTTGGCATGGCGATACGCATCAGCCGGAATTCTCGGTCGAGCGCGGCATCGCGCAGACTCTGGGGCTGAAACTCGGCGACAGGCTGGCGTTCGATGTCGCCGGTACGCGGATCGAAGCGCCGATTACCAGTCTGCGCACGCTTGAATGGGATTCGATGCGGGTTAATTTCTTCGTCACCGCTTCGCCCGGTTTGTTCGATGGGCAGCCGACGAGTTACATCACGAGCTTCCGCTTGCCCGATGCGCAGCGCGGCTTTGGGATAAAACTGGCGCGTGAATTTCCGAATCTTTCGCTGATCGACGTCAGCGCGGTGCTGCGCCAGGTGCAGGACACGATGGATTCGCTCATCCGCGCCGTGCAGCTTGTGTTTGCGCTGGCGCTTGTCGCGGGCGCGGTCGTGATGGCCGCCGCGTTGCAGTCCACGCATGACGAACGCGCGCATGAACTGGCGATTTTGCGCACGCTCGGCGCGGGCAACACGGTGTTGCGTGGCGCGCTGCTGGCCGAATTTTCCGCGCTCGGTTTGGTGGCTAGTGGTTTGGGCGCGCTCGGCGCAATGCTGATTGCCGCCGTGGTGGCGGAAAAGGTTTTCCAGTTCAGTTTTCAGCCGACGCTCTGGGCATTCGGCGCGGGTGCTTTGGCGGGCCTGGCGGGAATCGTTTTGACCGGGTGGCTCGGCACCCGCCGTGTGATGCGTCAGCCTCCACTGCAAAGCCTGCGCGCATTAGCTTGATGAGCGGGTTCTGACGGCTATACTCGCCGGTCTTCTCCGGAGGTCGAATGTTTTTTTATGTGGTGATAGTGCTGCTCGCCGTGAGCGTCGCAGCGGGATTGTGGGCCGTGTTCGCGGTGCGGCGGAGCCGGAAAGCGCTCGAACAGTCGAACCAGGCGCTGAGCCTGCGGCTTGAGGCCGCGCTGGCGGCGAGCGCGAAACAGCTTGCCGACGCGCTCACGCGGGATGCCGAGCGGCGCGGCGACCGGCTTGCCGCGCATCAGGCCGAAGTGGCGGAACGCTTGCGCAGCCAGATTTTCGAGGCGTTGCGTGCGCACGGCGATGCTCTGACGGTATTGCATCGCCTTGTGGAACAGGGTTCCGCGGCGCAGCGCGAGGACCTTGCGGCGCGTTTGACCGCGCTGACGCAAAACACAGCGACCCAGCATGAGGCGTTGCGCAGCGCTTTGATGGAGCAGACGCTCAAAACGCTTGCCGAGCAGGCGCGGGCCGACCGCGAGCTGCTTCAGGATGGATTGCGCGCGGCCTCCGCGCAGCTTGGCTCAAGCATCGAGGTGCTGACGCGCACGCTCAACGAACGGCTCGATGCGATGACCGGCGTGGTGCATCAGCGGCTCGACGAAGGCTTCCGCAAAACCAACGAAACCTTTGCAAGTGTCATGGCGCGGCTGGCCACGATTGATGAAGCGCAAAAGAAGATCGATGGTCTGACGACGAATGTCGTGAGCTTACAGGAGTTGCTGGGCGACAAACGCTCGCGTGGCGCGTTCGGCGAAGTTCAGCTCGAAGCATTGGTACGCAATGTTTTGCCACCGGATTCATTCGGTTTCCAGGTTCAGCTCAAGAGCGGCGTGCGTGCCGATTGCGTGCTGGAACTGCCTGAACCGACCGGGCGGGTCGCCGTCGATGCCAAGTTTCCGCTCGAGAATTACCATAAAATGTTCGACATGAGCGCTTCCGAGCCCGAGCGCAAGGCAGCTCAAGCGGCCTTCCGTTCCGATGTGAAGAAGCATGTCGAGGCGATTGCCTCCAAGTACATCGTCGCGGGCGAAACCTCCGACGGAGCTGTGATGTTCGTGCCGGCCGAAGCGGTGTTTGCGGAAATCCATGCCTACCATCCCGAAGTGGTCCAGTATGCGCTGGAGCGGCGCGTCTGGATCGTTTCTCCGACGACGCTGATGGCCGTGCTGAATACCGCGCGCGCGGTGCTCAAGGATGTCGAAACGCGCAAGCAGATTCACGTCATCAAGGACGCGCTCGGTAAACTCGCCAAAGATTTCGCCCGCTTCGAGGAGCGCATGCAGCGGCTTGCCACGCACATCCGCCAGGCCAGTGAGGATGTGCAGGAGGTGCATACCTCAAGCCGCAAAATTTCAGGACATTTCGCGCGGATCGAGCAGGTTCAGCTCGAAGATATGGCGCATGCGCTCGACGCCGCGGACAACACGGTTTGATTCAAGAGACGGAGGTAGTCATGTCAATCGATCTTTATCGGCTTTCGGTCGGGACGTTTTTGCGCCAGCTTGAACATCTCGACCATATTCTTGAGAAGGCGGAAACCATTTGCACCGAGGGGCGCGCCGAAGAGCCCGTCGTGCTCGAAGGCCGCCTCTATCCGAACATGTTCAATTTCACGCGCCAGATTCAACTGGCGACCGATTTCGCAAAAAACGCCTGCGCCCATCTCGCGGACATTGAAGCGCCCAAATTCGAGCACATGGAACATTCGCTGGCGGATCTGCGCAAGCGAGTTGCCAAAACCGCCGAATATCTCAGAGGTTTGCCGCATGATGCGTTCGTCGGCGCGCACAACCGCGCGATCACGATTCCGCAGCGGGAGAGCACCTTACACATGAGCGGCGACAATTATCTGCTCGACTATGCCTTGCCGAACTTCTACTTCCACTACACGACCGCCTACGGCATCTTGCGCCATCTGGGTGTGACAGTCGGTAAGCGCGACTACATCGGCCCGCTATAAACACAGCACCTGTTTGAATTCTGGCGCCGGCAAGCTCATTCCCGGCGCCGGGATGGATGAATGCCCGCATTCAGACTCTGTGGCGTATTCAAATTCACGAAAGCGGCGCTGTCATCGAAGTCCACTGTCAGTGCGCCGATATTCCCCAACCAGGCATGCACGCGGCGCTCGCCGTGGTCCAGTGCGTTTTGCAAGTCGGCCAGCAAATCCGTGTGGAGCAAGGCGAACAGTGGTTGGGTGCGTTCGGGCGTGCGGGCGAATGCGGCGGAGGCGTTCGCTCTCAGCAAACGCGCGGCGAGATCGAGCGGAAATCCAGGCGCGTCGCAAGGCACGACGAGCAAATAACCGGGTTGCGCCGCGAGCAGACCGGCTTCGATGCCCGCCAGCGGGCCGGGTAAATCGGGCCTGTGATCGGTAAGGACTTCGACGCCCAGATTCCGGTAGCGCTCAAGATTCCTATTCGCGCTAATCAAAACACGATCCACCTGGGGGCTGAGCCGTTCGAGCGCGTATTCGATGAGCGGGCGGTTTTTCCAGAGCAGCCAGCCTTTGTCCGCGCCACCCATGCGGCTGCCCGCGCCGCCGGCGAGGATCAGGCCGGTCAACGGCGTATTGCGTTCAGCCACCGATGTAGGACATCTCGATTTTGTCGCGCACGGTCGCCGCGCCGCGCAGTTCGGAATAACGGTCTTCGCGCAGCCGCCAAATGCCGCGGATCAACTCGGCCAAGGCCGCATCGTCGGCGTTTTGGCGCAACGGGGTGCATAGATCGTAACCGCGGTTGGCGAACAGACAGGTGAACAAGCGGCCTTCGGGCGAAAGCCGCGCGCGCGTGCATTCGTGGCAGAACGCCTGGGTCACCGAGGAAATCACGCCGATTTCGCCCGCGCCGTCGCGGTAACGCCAACGTTCGGCGACTTCACCGGTGTAATTCGGGTCGATGGGTTCGAGCGGGAAATGCTCGGCGATCATCGCGAGCACTTCGCGCGAAGGGATCACCTCGTCCATTCTCCAGCCGTTGCTGCAGCCGACATCCATGAATTCGATGAAACGCAGGATGTGGCCGCTGCCGCGAAAACGGCGCGCGAGCGGAATGATTTGCGCTGCGTTGATGCCGCGCCGCACGACGCAATTGACCTTGAGCGGCGCGAGGCCCGCCGCCGCGTCGATTCCGGCGAGCACGCGCTCGACAGGGAAATCGACATCGTTCATGCGGCGGAATACCGCATCCTCGATGCCGTCGAGACTGACGGTGACCCGTTTGAGTCCCGCCGCCGCAAGCGCCTTGGCTTTCTGGGCCAACAGCGCGCCATTGGTGGTGAGCGTCAATTCCGCGCCGAGCGGCGCAAGCATCGCGATCAAATCCTCGATGCCTTTGCGCAGCAACGGCTCGCCGCCCGTGAGGCGGATTTTCTTTACGCCCTGGCCGATGAAAAGCCGGGCGATGCGCGTGATTTCCTCGAAAGACAGCAGCCCGCTGCGCGGTAGAAAAGCATGCTCGCGGCCGAACTTATCTTTCGGCATGCAGTAGGTGCAGCGGAAATTGCAGCGGTCGGTAACGGAAATGCGCAGATCGTGCAATGGCCGCATGCGCCGGTCGGCGAGCAAACCATTGCCGTTTTCGGAGTGTGTTTCCAGCGCCGGAAGAAGCGCTTCCAGCGGTACGATAGGTATTGGCGGGCGAGTGTTCATCCTGGAACAACTTCAAAGCTACGCTCGAATCCGCAGTCTAGCGCACTCCTCAGGACTTATTCCGTTTCTCTATCAATCGAGTACGCGAAGGCGAAGCGCAGACAGTGCTGTAGCACGGCAAGCAAAGCCGACAAAGTAATCGATTGATAGAGAAATGGAATTAGCGCAGGCGCATAGGAATTAGCTTTTTATCCGGCAGCTTGCGCAGGGCTTTCAGGATCGCCCAGGCAAGAAAATTGCCGAGCCAGACCGCGTAGAAAGCGAAAAACACATCGCTTGCATAGTGTCCGCCCTGCACGATGCGGACAAGGCCGACCGCGAGGCCGGTAACGGCGGCGAGCGCCATCCAGCGCCGGCGGCGAGCCGGGCCGGCGAGCCAGCCGAAGCTCATCAAGGCAAAGGCGGCTGTGGCATGACCGCTGACGAACGAGCAATTGCGTCCGCATTGCTGTGCCGGGAGTAAAGCTGGCGTGAATTGTTTGTCGCCGCCGAACATGACGTTCTGTTCTGGCCGCGCCCGGCCCCAGTGGTTTTTGAGCGCTTGGTCCACGATCAGGCCCGGCCCCAAAGCGATTGCCAGCGCGAGGAAGCCCAGCCAGCGCCTGCGTTGGACAAGCCAGCCGCGTTTCATCCAAAAACTTATTCCGAGCAATAACGGAACGCTGACGACGACAATGCGCGAGCCGCCCCAGACGAACCAGTAAATGCCCTCGACGAGCCAATGGCGGCCCCATGCAAAGCCTTCGCCGGGGACATAGAACCAAGCCGAGATAGCCACGTCGATCTGCGGCCAGAGGGAAAACAGCAGGGCTCCCGCAAGAAAGGAAAGTGCCACGCACAAGGTTTCGATTTTGTTCGGCATGTTTGCGCCCATAAGGCTTGTCTCGCTTGTGCTCAACTCGCGGTCATTCTGCGCGGAGCGAAGCGCAGTCGCAGAATCCACTCTCGGAGGACAAATGGATTCTGCGACTTCGCGCAGAATGACGGTGCGGAGGCTTGGGGCCTATTCTCTCAGTAACCCTTGAAACCCTGCATGAACCAGACATCCATATTCAGGCTTGAATCCGGGTGCGTTGTGGTGCGGATGCGCGCGATCTGTTCGGCGGAAGCGAAGCGGGCGGCGACGCCGTTAGGCTCGCATTCGCAGATGAAGAAGATGTTTATGCCGGGCGTATTGGGCAGCGAGTGGGTCAGGTGGTACTGATCGAGAATCTGGCCCTGCGGATTCCAGCTTGCAATTCTCGGGTTCAGATCGCGCAAGGTGTAGCCTACATGGGCAAGCAACTTGCGTTCGTCCGAAACGATATAGGCGTCGGGGTGTTCGAGCATGAAAGGCCGCAAGCCTTCCACCAGGCGATTCCAGCCTTTCATGCGTTTGAGCGGGTCGAGCTTGGCGGTCAGCGGGCGGCCGGCGAGCGCAAGGACGCTAGGCCAGTGATAGACGGTCGCTGTGATGAGCAGATTCAGCACTAAAGCCGCGGCAAGCAGGCGCCGTCTGCCGGCGGTGCGTCTGAGCCAGGCCACGGCGAGCAGAGTACCGCTGCAAAAAATCGGCCCGGCCCAGTTGGCGTTTGCTTGTTTGGTCAGCGACTGCGCGAACACGAGCAGCAGAAGCGGCAGGCAGCCCGCGATCATCAAGCGGTCCGACGGATTGCGCCATGCGGAGCGCAAGCCGGCGAGCGCGCCAATTAAGCCGATGGCGAGCAAGGGGCCGATCGAACCGATCTGAGCGGCGATGAATTCCAATGGATTGCCGCCGCTTTCCCTTTCCTGAGTAATCTCCGCCGTATGGCGGAAGGTCGGGAAATCGTGCTGCCAATTCCACCACAGGTTTGGCGCCAGGATCGCCAAGGCGATCAGCGCCGCGACCCACGGCCCCGGCGCGCGCAGCCGGCTGCGGCCCTCGGCGCTGCCGAGCAGCAGAACGAGCGCGCTCAATGCGAAGGCGGCCATGGTGTACTTCGACATCAGGCCGAGGCCGCAGAACAGGCCAAGCAGCAGCCAATCGCGCGGGTTGTCATCGGCGATGGCGCGGTGCAGGCTCCACAGCGCGGCGGTCCAGAAAAAGAGCAGCGGCGCATCGGTTGAAATGAAGAGCCCAAGCGCGCTGGTGATCGGCAGCGTCAAAAAGGCGAGCCCTGCGAGCAGGCCGGTGGTCGTATCGTAAAGACGCCGCCCCATCGCGAACAGCAGCACCGCCGTCGCGGGGTAGAGCAGGAGGCTGCCGGCCTTGACGCCGAGCAGGCCGTCGCCGAACAGGGCGGTTGTTGCGGCAATCAGGGCCGCGATCAGCGGCGGCTTCGAGAAGTAGCCCCAGTCGAGCGCTTGAGCCCAGCCCCAGTAATACGCTTCGTCGACATACAGCGTCATGTTCGAGCGCGCGATGACCCAGACGCGCCACATCGTGACAAGTGCGATGGCGCCGATCAGCAGCGCAAGCGCGCGCTGGCCTTCGAGATCTTCGCTGAAGCGTGGAGTGCGCGTATTCATGGCAAACGCCTTACGAGGCGCACGCCGCCTTCGGCGAAGAGCGTCTCCACGGGAATGTCCGGCGGCAGGCGGTCGAAGCGCGTCAGCGCGAGTTCGCCGGGCAGGGGCTCACGCATCGGCGCGCTTTGACCGCGATACACGGCAAAGCTGGGCTGAAAGAAATTCCACTGCACGGCGGGGCCGCCGACCTCGCGCGCGACAAGCGCCGCGCGTTTGACCGGGCCTTGCAAAAGTTCGCCGACGAAAGGGGTGACAAGGCTTGCCAGTAGCACCGCCTGGATTGCGGCGATGAAAGACAGGCGGCGCCAAACGGGTTCGCTGCGCCAGAAGGTGAGCGAAATGGCCGCGATCAGCGCCGCGACGCTGATCGCCGCATACGCTTTACCGCCGATCTCTACAACGCGCGCAAGCTGAGCCATGTAGTACGGGTCGGTCACTCGGCCGCTCGCGAGCGCGTATTCGAGCAGTTTCGGCAGCGCGGCGAGGAAGGCCAGCAAAAGCAGCGGCGGGAGGAAGGCAAGCCATTCGCGTTTGATTTTGTCGCGATGCAGAGCGATCAGCAGAAACAAGGGCGTGCAGCCATACAGGGCGTAGTGCGGCAGCTTGGTGCCGGAGAAGGAGAAGAACACCAGCACGAAGCCGAACCAGATCCAGAGAAAGCGTTGCAAGGGTTGCGCGCTGCCCGCGCGTATTTCCCCGAGCGCGCGCAGCAGCAGCGTGGTCCAGGGCAGCAGCAGCAGGGGCACGATAAGCAGGTAGTAGAACAGCGAGCCGCCGTGGCCTTCCATCGGACCCGAGAAGCGGCCGACGTTGTGCTTCATGATGAAGCCGTCGATGAAGGCTTGACCGTGAATCATCAGCGCCGCGATATACCAGGGCGCGGCGACGGCGAGCAGAATCAGCCATCCGAGCGGATCGAAAGCCGCGCGCAAAAAACGCCGCCATTCGCCACGCGTGGCGCAGAAAAGCAAGGTCACGATTGCGGGAATCGCGATGGCGATCGGCCCCTTCGTCAGAACGCCGAGCCCGATCCAAAGAAACATGCGCCGCAAGGGCGCTTTGCGGCCCGATTCGAGATGCCGCCAGGCGTCGGTCATCGCCAATGTCAGAAGGCAGTTGAGCAGGGAGTCCGCGGTGGCGGCGCGGCCGATCACGAAAACGCCGAGGCTTGTCGCGCCGACCAAGGTGGCGAGCTGGGCGGCTTCGCGTCCGAAGCGCGGCCAGGCGAAGCGGCCGACGGCCACGCACCAGACGATTGCGGCGAGTGCCGAAGGCAGGCGGAAACTCCATTCGTTAACGCCGAAAAGCGAAACCGACAGCGCTTGCAGCCAATAGATCAGAATCGGTTTGTCGAACCGCGGCATGCCGTTGAGCCAGGTCGAAACGAAATCGCCGCGTTCGAGCATTTCGCGCGTGGCTTCCGAGAATGCGCCTTCGTCGACATCGAACAGCGGCGCGCTGCCGAGATTCAGCAACAGCAGAATCGCCGGTAAAAGCGTGAGCGCGGCCAGTTCGCGCCAGCTTGGGCGCGCAGCGGAAACGCTCGAACTCATGCAGCGGCCTGGCCGGGCTTATGCCAGGATTCGTTGTCGGCCGGGTTGTCCGGGTTGCGCACGCGGTATTGCGCCGCCGCGCCCGATTCGAAATAGATGCGCGCCAGCGTTTCGGCCAGCACGCCGGTCGAGATGAACTGGATCGCGCCGACGATGCAGAAGAAGCCCAGCAGCAGCAGCGGGCGGCCGCCGATCGCGGCGCCGGTAAACAGTTTGAGTCCCGCGAGCCAGGTCAGAATCAGCATTCCGATGACGCCCATCCCAAGCCCGATGCCGCCGAAAAAATGGCCCGGCCGCGCGCGGTAGCGCATGAAGAAGAACACCGAGATCAAATCGAGGATGACGCGGAAGGTCCGCGAAATGCCGTATTTGCTCTGGCCGAACTGGCGCGCGTGGTGGCTGACAACCTCTTCGGCGATGCGGCGCGGCGTCGTCACGGTCGCGAGCCAGGCCGGAATGAAACGGTGCATTTCCCCGTACAGCCGCACGTTTTTAATCACGTCGGCGCGGAACGCCTTGAGGCTGCAGCCGTAATCGTTGAGCTTGACGCCCGTGATCCGCGCGATCAAACGGTTCGCGATGCGCGAGGGAATCTTGCGCATGACCATCGCATCCTTGCGGTTCTTGCGCCATCCCGCGACGAGATCGAGGTCTTCGTTGAGCAGGCGCGCGACCATGCGCGGAATGTCGATCGGATCGTTCTGCAGATCGCCGTCCATCGTCACGATCACATCGCCGCGCGCGGCGTCCACACCGGCCTGCATCGCCGCGGTCTGTTTGAAGTTGCGCATCAGCGAAACGATGCGCACATGGGGACCGTAGTGGCGCGCAACGCGGACGAGTTCAGCCGGCGTGCCGTCGGAACTGCCGTCGTCGACGAGCACCAATTCCCATGCGTGCGGATAGGCGTCGAGCGCTTCATGCACGCGCTTGACCAGCGGTTCGACGTTTTCCGCCTCGTTGTACATCGGCACGACGACCGATAGGCGGTGCGGCGGTGCGGCGGGCGGAATGGTCACGGAGAGGGTTTCACTCATGTTTCTTGTCCACTTTTGGAGGAGGCGGGGCCTACGGGCAGCAGGACGAAACCCGCCGCTCCCGCAATGACCGCCGAGGCGATAATGACTAAATGCAGGGCCAGCGCCGCTTGCAGGCTAACCGATAAAACGAAGCCGTGCGGCTGCAAGGCGGCGGCGACGCCGGCTTCGTAAGTGCCGAATCCCGCGACGCCCTGCACCGGGAGAATCGCGGCCAACTCGCCGCCGAGCACGCCGGCGGCTGAAAGCTCAGGCGTGCTGCCGAGCAGCGCGGCGAGCAATATGGCCTGCGCGCTGAGCTTGACGCTCCAGTTCGCGAGCGTCCAGCCCCAACTGCGCCAGGCCCCGCGCGTGCTGTGCGCCAAGGCCACGCGCGCGCGCGCAAACTTGTTCCGCCAGCCTTGCGTTGCCGGATGCGTGTCGGGATGACTGCGCGCCCAGGCCGGAACCGCCCATGCGCCGAGCAGCACGGCAAGACTCCAGGCCAGGCGGAACCAGAGCGGCAGATTCGGCCAGACCCAGGCTGCGAGAAACAGCACGACAAAAGCATCTTGCATGCGCAGCCAGAGCAGGGAAACCATCGCCCGCCCCATCGGCACGCCGAATTCGCGCTGGAGCAGAATCGGCAATGCGAATTCCCCGCTGCGGAAGGGCAGCACATTGATCGCCGCGTTGTGCGCCGTCGTGATGCGCGCCACGGCCCAGAAATGTCCGCCGGTAATATTGCGAAATTCATCGTATATGCGCGCCGCACGCAAGATATAGCTGATGAAAAGGCCGAGCAGGGCAAACAGCAGCGGTGTGGGCGGCAGCGCGATCAAGCGCGCGCCGGTGCCGCGCCAATCGCCGCTATGCGCCAGCCAGACGAGCAGGGCGAGCGAAATCAGAAGGGCGAATGCACGTTTAATCACGCCGGATTCCTGAGCAAAAGCGCATGCCGCAAGGCCAGTGCACCGCCGATTAAGGCCAACACGGCGAGCGCTTGTTGCAACAGCACGGCCTGCGGATAGCCGAGATTGCTCAAAATCAGGCCCGCTCCGAGCCCGAGCAGGGCGAGCGCGAATGCGACGCGCCAGGCTTTTCTGTTCCAAACCGTCCAGCGCCGCGAAAGCGCCTCGCCGGCCATCCCGCACAACCATCCGCCGGCAGCGCCGGCCAGGGTATCGAGCGGCCAATGCGCGCCGACAGCGATGCGCGAGAACGCAACCAACGCCGCGAGCGGCAATGCCCATACCGCCGCGCGACCCGGATGCGCGGTATGGAAAACCACGAGCGCCGCGAAGGCGAAGGCGGTGACTGAATGGCCCGAAGGGAAGGAATTGCTCGTCAACACATCGCCGATGACATGAATCTGCTCGGGGGGCAGTACGGCCGCGGGGCGCGCCGTGCGCACGAGCGGTTTGATGATATGCGTGAATGCACCGGCGAAAACGGCCGTCATCAGCGCGGCCGCCATCAAACGCGGCGCGCGGATAAGCGTCGGGGCGAGCAGCGCGAAAGCGCAGGCGCCGGTGCCGAGAATCGTGACCGCAGACCACAGCGTTTCGGGCCAGGCCGCAGCGGAGCGATTCAAGGCGACAAAAATCGCTTGGTTAAGGTGATTGGCGGCGATCCATAGCCCCAATACGCACAGAGCCGCAGGCGGAATCCAGCGCAAGCCGAAACGGATTTTTATATGAGAGGAGGCGCTTGTCGCCAATTGACTTTCTGACATCCAGTCGGGCGATTCAAAAAAACAGAGAATTTTACCATCCGGCCCGGCTTCTGGCCGCGCCGGGTGAATACGTAACTGGTGCCAGCCGGTACGGACAGCGGCAAGATTTCGGCCTACGCCATCGCGGCCGATGGGGCGCTGAGATGCGCCTGTTCCGTGTCATGGCTGTTCCTTAAACGCACCGGGCATGTCCTGCTGCGGGAACAGGCGGAAGCGTAAGCCGATCAGGCCGAGCAGGGCTTCGTCCCGCGCTTTGTCCGGCGGCAGCGTGTGCAGGCGCGACAACGAGGCTTCTAGAGCCGCTTTCAGTTCCGGCGGGGGCATCAGCATCCGGCCGTCGCGCTCGCAGGCGCGGTAGTAGCCGGCGACGCCCGCCAGCAAGCGATCGAGCGCGGCGTGATTGGCCATCGGCAGGTCGTTGCGCGCGCGGCGCAGGTTCAGGATGTTCAGGCCGATGCGCACCTCGTCAAGCATATCCACGCCGGTGGCTTCGCTGCCCTCCGGTAGCGCGGCCAAGCGTGGCGCCAGGAGGCCGGTCAGATCGAGCATGCGCAGCATGAGGCGTTCCCGATCCTGGCGGCCATGACCCTCGGCGGCGGCGGCGATGATTCCCCACCCTTGCCGGATCAGCCGTTGCGCGCTCCATTCGGCGCCGACGGAACGGAACAGCCGCGTCATGAGCAGGGCAAACAGCAGGCCGAGCACGGTCGCCACCGAGGAATTGGCAAAGCTCGTGAAATCGGCGCCGGCGCCGTGATTCTGGATCGACATCAGGGAAGCGACGTTGACGACCAGGGTCATGCCCGCCATGAACAGACTGGGGCGGGAAAGCAACAGGCCGACGAACAGGAAACCGGGCGTGATGGCGAGCGCCAGCGGCCAGAAATCGCGGAACAGCGGAAAAACGATGAACAGGTAGAAGCCTGTGGTCAGGATCGCCACGATGGACCAGTTCATCATAATGAAAATGTTCGGCGCGGGATCGTCCTGAGCGGCGAAAAAGGCGGCGGCAACCGCCGCCATCATGGCGCCGGAGGCGCCTTCCGACCAGCCGATGGCGATCCACAACAGGCAATACGCGAACAGCGTAGCGCCCGCGGCCGACGACGAAAACAGCAGCATGCTCCAGTCGATGTGGCGGCTTTCGAAGCTCATCAGACGGTGCAGATCAAGGCCGAAAGCCGCCGCGGGCGGCGGCTGGCCGTCCTGGAGAGCCTGCTGCAAATGGCGGCTGTCGTACCACAGTTCGGCCAGTTCCTTCAGGCGCAGTAGCAGGCTGTCAAGCAGCAGGCCGGCACCGTCCTCGCTCATCGCCGGGCGCAAGGCCACAATGCGGCGCAGGAAATCATCGAGCCTCGCCGGCGGGGCCGGCGCATCCTCGGCGACCCACTGGCGCATGTCGTCGAGCAGGCGCGCGAGTTCGCCATCCTGTCCGATGCGCGCGCCGAGATTATCGAGACGGTCCTCGATCGCCGCTAGCACGGGCATCAGGCCGAGCAGGAGAGCGCGCAGTTCCGACAGCCAGGTGCCCAGTTCGCCGTGGCGCGGATCGTCGCGCCGGGCAAAGGGAATCACCAGATCCAGTTGCGCCAGATCGTGGGCCAGACGCCGCCGCAATTCATCGGAACTGCCGCGCCGCGCCAGCACCTGCTCGCACCAGGTTCGGGCGTCGCGCATCAGCCCTTGCACGCGCTGGTCGATCATCGACTTGATCGATACCGGAAACACCAAAGCGCCGACCACCACCGCGCACAGGCTGCCAAGCACGATTTCCTCGGAACGCGCCAGCGCAATTTCGAAAATCGCATCCGGTTGCAGCGCCATGGGAAAACTGATGAAGGCAGCGGTGTAGCCAGCCAGCATGAAGGTATAGGACGACGGCCCGCGATGCAGCAGGGCGATGGTCATGCAGCCGGTCAACCAGAGCGACATGACCAGACTCAGCAGGATCGGCGATTGCGACAGCCCGGGAACGAACACCACGGAGGCCACGGCCGCGATCAAGGTGCCGGCGATGCGGTAAATGCCGCGCGCGTTGGTGCCGCCGAGCACCGGCTGCATGACGACGAGGGCGCTGGCCATGGCCCAGTAGGGCCGCGACAGGTCGGCCGCCAAGCCGATGTAGAGCGCGATCAGCGCGGCCAGCAGGGATTTGGCCGAGTGCCGCCATGCCAGCCGGTCGCGCAACAATCCCGAGAAAAGCGCCTGCTGGTCCCGCGGTAGTAACGGCGGCACACGGCGCGGCAGCCGCCAGCCGAAACCCTTCATGGGCGGGCCTCAGACGCGGCTGCGTCCACTCGCCAGCCGCCGCCCAAGGCCAGGAAAAGCCGGATCTGATCCTGCGAGATCCGCGCCTCGGCATCGGCCAGGCTGGTTTCCGCGGCTGTCAGCGCGCGTTGCGCGTCGAGGCTCGCCAGATACGGTACGCGGCCGCCCTGGTAGAGGCGCTGCGTATCGGCGGCGACGGCGGCGGCATGGTCGCGGGCTTCGCGCAGCGCGGCGGCGAGGCGCAGATCGTCGGCGTAGCGGTCGAGCAGGGTCTGCGTCTCGCGCAAGGCTGCCAGCACGACGTGATCGAAGCCGGCCAGGGCCGCCTCGGCGCCCGCCTGCGCCAGCGCTACCCGCGCCCGCGCGCCGCTGTCGGGAATCGACCACGAGATCAGAGGACCGATAGCCCATTGCTGCGTGACCGGTTTGCCGAAATCCTTCAGCAGTCCGTTGGCGCCGAATGACGCCCCCAGCGTGATGTCGGGATAGAGCATGGCGGTGGCGATACCAATCTCGGCGGTGGCGGCTGCCAGTTCGCGTTCGGCACGGCGCACGTCGGGGCGGCGACGCAACAGCGCGGCGCCATCGCCCAGCGGGATGGGCTGTTTGAGCGTTGGCGCCTCCCGGCATTGCATGACCTCGGCGGCAAGCTCGCCGGGCGCGCGGCCGAGCAGCGCGGCCAGCTCGTACCCCGCCGCCTGGCGGCGCGATTCCAGCGGCGGCAAGGTCGCCCGCAAGGCCGCCTGCTGCGAGTCGGCATGCGCCACCACGACCGGCGTGCCGCGTCCGGCCGAGCGCATCCGTTCGGCGATGTCGCGGCTCTGCCCTTGCAGTTGCAGCGCATGGCGGGCCACTGCCAACTCATGATTGCTGTGGCAGATTTCGACGTAGGCGCCGACCACCTGCGCGACGATGCTGATGCGCGCCAGGTCGCCGGCGGCCTGGGCCGCCTCGGCGTCATCGCGCGCGGTTTCGACGAGGCGCCGGATCTTGCCGAACAGGTCGAGTTGATAGCTCACCGAAATACCGCCCTCGGCCAGATTGAATACCGGCAGCTGCTCGGTCAGGAGCAGCGATTCGGCGGAAATGCGGCCGCGCTCGACGACGGCGTCGACGCCCGCCGCCGGGGCGCTGGCGGCGCGCGCCTCGGCATAGCGGGCCTGGGCCTGGGTCAGGCGCGCGGCGGCGATCCGCAACTCGGCATTGGCCTGCAAAGCTTCCTCGACCAGCGTGGTCAGGCGCGGATCGTCATAGAGCTCCCACCAGCGGCCCTCGACAGCGGCCTGCCCGGGCGCGACAGCCGCCGAGCCGCGCCCGTCCAGAGCCGGCGGATGGTGCACGGCGCGCGCGAAAACCGAGTCGGGCGGCACTTCGTAGTCCGGCCCCACGGTTGCGCAGGAAGCCAGCAGCAGACACAGACCGGCGGCGCGCAGACTGCGGCGGATCACGATCGTTCGTCCCGCTTTTCGTCCCGCTGCCGCGCCTTGCCGTCGCCGACCACGCTGACGGTAACGCTGCGGCCCGCGATCAGATGGACGCCTTCCGGCACGTCGTCGAGGCTGATGCGCACGGGGATGCGCTGCGCCAGCCGCACCCAGTCGAAGGTCGGTGTGACATTCGGCAGCATACTGGCTCCCTGGCTGCGGTAACGGTCCTCGATGCCGGCGGCGATGCTCTGCACATGGCCGCGCAGCACGCTCTTCTCGCCCATGATGACGATGTCGACGGCGTCGCCTTCCTTGACGCCATGCAAGCGGGTTTCCTCGAAATAGCTATCGATGCGGAAGGATTTCGTGTCCAGCAAGGCCAGCACCGGCTTGCCGGCGCTCACGTAATCGCCGACGCGCACGACGCGGTCACCCAGCTTTCCATCGACCGGGCTGCGCACGACGGTGCGCTCCAGATTCAGTTGCGCCAGTTCAATCGCCGCCCGCGCGCTGGCGATGCTGGCGTGGGCGGCGGCGATCTCGGCCTCGGCGGCGGCGACGCCGGCTTGCGCCTTTTCCAGGCTGGCGCGCCGCGCCTCGGCTTCCTCGACGGCCACCAGATCCGCCAGTTCGCGATCGCGCCGCGACTCGCGCTGCAACTCGCGCTGGAGCGCCTGATTCGCCAGCAGGTTGGCGCGGTTTTGAGCCAGCGCGGCCTCGCCGCGTTTCAGCGCGGCCTGCGCTTCTCTCAACGCGATCTCGTAGCGCGCCGGGTCGACCACGAAGAGCACGTCGCCGCGGCGCACCAAGGCGTTGTCGCCGATCCGCACATCGAGAACCGGCCCCGACACATCGGCCGCCACCTGCGCCACGTCGGCATTGATATGCGCGTCGCGGGTCCACGGATCCTCCATGTAGTAGCGCCACATATAGCGCAGCACGAGAATGGCGGCCGCGGCAATCAGCAGCGTCGGCACGATCTTGATGATTTTTTGCAGAATGGGATTCATTGAAGGGCGCGCAGCAGCGCGAACAGGGCGCCGAGCGTCAAAATGTAGACAGAAAAACCGAACAAGGGGGGGTGCCAGACATGGCGGTACACGTTGGCCCGCAGCAGCAACTGGCGCAACCCCAGAAAGACGAGAAAGGCCACCAGCATCAGGGCCATCAGCGTGGGAATGAAAACGCCGTAAAGGCTGAATTCTCCATACATGGTAATCGACTCGCGGCGCTGTTTGCTAGGCGGCTGGCCCGCCCGCCGCGACGTGCGCCAGCGATTCCGCCTCCAGCGTGCGCAGCACCCGGGTCGCGGTTTCGACATCTGGCAGCGGAACATCGCGCAGCATCCTGGCGCGCAGCGCCATCCATGCCGTTTCCATCCTTGCGGCCAGCGCCTTGCCCGCGGGCAGCAATTCGACCGTCTTCATCCGGCGATTTCCGGGAACCCCGCAACGCTTGAGCAGGCCGGCCGCTTCGCCCTGATCCAGCACACGCATCAGCGCCGCCGGATTGATGCCGATTTCGTCGGCCAGCATCCGCTGGTGGGCGGCTGGTTCCATGCGGGACGCCAGCACGATGACGACAACCAGCGACAGGGGCAACCTGGCGTCGCTCAAGCCGGCACCGATGGCCTGTACCCACGCCCTTCTGGCGGGCTGGATGGCGCTCGTGAAGTCGAACAGGATGCGGTCGGCTTCACACATGGCTAGAGGCGGGAAATCGGCTATTCCCGAAAAGAAGGATCTGCGGCATTTATTCTTGATAAAGCAATCGTTGCTTTTTTAATATACAGTCTTCCCTCGCCCCGGCGCAAGCGTGGCAGCTCCCGGCATGGTGTTGTCCTCCTGACGCAATAACACGGCAGATTGCCGTACATCTCAACGCTTCATGAGGAGTTCTTGCGCAATCGAACAGTCAGCGGATCAAGGCTTGAATGCGCCAATGAAAATCGCGGGGTCTACGCGCACGTCGTTGAGGCTGACATTCCAGTGCATATGCGGCCCCGTGGCCCGGCCGGTTGAGCCGACGGCGCCTATCACGCCGCCGCGCGGCACTTCGTCGCCGACTTTGACATCGATGCGCGACATGTGGCAGATCATGCTGATCAAGCCCTGACCGTGATCGAGGAAAACCGTGTTGCCGTTGAAGTAGAGGCTGCCCGCAAGGATGACTTTGCCTGCGGCAGGGGCTTTGATCGGCGTGCCGGCCGGCACGGCGAAATCAAGCCCCGAATGCCGGTTGCGTTCCTCGCCGTTGAAGAAGCGGCGCAGGCCGAAGGGGCTGGAAAGCGGGCCGTCGACGGGTTTGTCGAACATCAGATTGCTCGGTACGCCGGGGCTAAAACTGCGGTACGCGCGCGACTGTTCGGCCATTTCGCGTTCGATGCGCGCCATTTCCTGCGGCGGCGGATTGACCATCTTTTTGTTCTTGAGCGTGATGTGTTGTTCCGCGTAGCGCCGTGGCGCGATAGCGAAGGCGATTTCCTTTCTGCCACCCGCGTCGCGGACTTCGAGTTGCTGCACTCCCTGGGCGGTAAGCGGGATGCCGACGATTGCGATCCAGCCCTCACCATCCTCGCGCAAGACCATTACGGGCTTGTCACCGAAAAACGTCCGCGGCGCCTGCGTTGCTTCGCCAAGCGGCAGAACCGCGACGCCGCCGGGCACGCGCTTGTCGAGCAGGCGCGTGATGAAACCCTCGGCTAACGCGGTGGGAATAACGCTCAAACTGGCGAACAGGAGCAGGCAGGAGGACAGCAGACGTTTCACGGTGAGGATTGGTTCAAAATCGCAAGACTACAAGCATAACCGAGGCGCGCATCGAGAACGTTTGTGGCGCGGTTTCAGAAGTTCGGATCGAATTGCGCCGCGACCTGCCTTAAATCCAAGCCTGTGTTCGCTTTCAGATCGGCGGCGCGTGCGCGCAAGGTGGCTGTGTTGAGCGCGAGCGTTTCTCCGCCATGCGCGAAGACAATCACATTGCCGCTTGCGCAGGCGGGCAGGGCGAAAATATGCCCGTCGAAAGCTCGCTTGAGCTGATCGAGCGCCGTTTTAAAGCCGCGCCGCTGGCCGAATAGATTGGCGGTGAACAGGCCGCCTTCGCTGAGCGCCGCGCGGCAGGCGGCGTAGAAGGGCTCGGTGGCGAGCGCGCCGGCCTGCGCTTTGTAATCGAAGCCATCGACGAGGATCGCATCCCAGTATCCGCTGCGCCGCGTAACGTAATCGGCCCCGTCGCCGATGACGATCGCAAGCCGTGCGTCCTCCTCGGGCAAACGGAAATGGCTGCGGGCGATCTGCACGACACGCGGATCGATTTCGACGACGCTTATCTTGCATCCGGGAACATGGTGGTAGAAGAATTTGGCGAGCGAGCCCGGACCCAGGCCGATCATCAAAACTCGCCGCGGCCAGGGCGCCGGCCGCAGCAGCAGGCCCGCGGCCATTTGGCGCGTGTATTCGAGTTCGAGCGCGAAGGGGCGGCGCACGCGCATGGCGCCTTGAACCCAGTCGGAACCGAAATGCAGATAGCGAATGCCCGCTTCTTCGCTCACTTCGATTGGATGGGTCAGAAACGTGCTCATTGGTCCGGCGTGAGTTGATCGAGTTGATTGGCGTCGGGCTGTAAAGGGTGATTCACAAGGCGGAACAGGCGTTCGCCCTCCGGGTCGACTTTCACTTCGACCCAGCCGGGAATCGGCGAACCATAAACTTCGAGGCGGCGAAAGCGTCGTATGACCGCGCCCGATGAATCCTTGATCGGGCGGTCGGAGCGCATGACATGCGTGTCGCCGTGGATCAAGAGCACCTCGCCCGGGTAATTGCCGAGTTCTTCGCGGATCTGATCGAGCAGCCCGCCGAAGCCCCGCGTGGGCTTGCCTTCCGACCAGGCTTCGAAATCCGGGTTGGCGTGCATGAGCAGGACGACGGCTTTCAGGGATTCGCGTTTGGCGATGGCAAAGCTTTTTTCGATCCAATCGCCTACAGCCGCCATGCGGGTTTGGTATTCCCTGCTGCCGTTCACTCTGCCGACGCCCCAGTTGTTATTGTTGCCGGGGACGTTGAGCGTGACGAAGAGCACGCCATCGGAACGCCAGCGCAGATGTTCCGCATTCGCGCCGAAGTTGAAATCGATCTCGTTCTGCTGTTCGATTTGCATGCCCGTCTTGGCTGCGATGGCGGTCTGGGTGAAGAACAGGTCGCGCAAGGCTTGCAGGCGTTCCCTGGGTTCGCGGTTGCCGCTGGTGCGGCGCTGGCAACTGATCCAGTCGTTTTCTCCCGGCGTATAAACGAGCGGAAACGCTGCGCTGGCGAAGAGTTGCTCGCGGTCGAGGTAAAGCGCGTCGGAACAGGGCTCGTTGCCGCTTTTGAAATCGCCCAGATGAACGCCGAAACGCACGCCAGTGGCGGCCATTTCCCGCAGCATGCCGGGGATTTCCGCGCGCTCTTCGTCGTTGTAAGGCATGTCCCCGAATGCCGCGAAGGAATACGGCTGCGCATGCGCGGCCAGGGCGAAACTCAATGCGAGCAGGGCGAGCCAGAATTTCATGCGCTCAGTGCTTTCAGTGCGTAGAGTTGTTCGAGCGCTTCGCGCGGCGTCAGCGCGTCGGGATCGACGCCTGCAAGCTTTTCGAGCACCGGATGCGGCGGCGCCTGCTCGGTCTCGGGCGGCAGGGCGGAGAAGAGATCCGCTTGCGGCCCGCCCGAAGCTTCGCGGTTTTCGAGCGCGCGCAGTCTGCGCCGCGCTTCGCGCACGACGGGGGCGGGAATGCCCGCGAGCGCGGCGACCTCGATCCCGTAACTCTGGCTCGCCGGTCCCTCTTCGACGGCATGCAGGAATACGATCCGGTGTCCGTGCTCGACCGCGCCGAGATGCACATTGGCGCATTCGGGATGTTCCAGCGACAGCCGCGTGAGTTCGAAGTAATGCGTCGAGAACAAGGCGAGCGAGCGGTTTTTTTCGAGCAGATGGCGCGCGATGGCGAAGGCCAGCGCCATGCCGTCGAAAGTCGAAGTGCCGCGGCCGATTTCGTCCATCAACACCAGGCTGTGTTCGCTTGCGCCATTGAGGATCGCCGCGGCTTCGGTCATTTCGACCATGAAGGTCGAACGTCCCGAAGCGAGATCGTCCGATGCGCCGATGCGCGTGAAGATGCCGTCGATCGGGCCGATTTCGGCGCGCTGCGCGGGCACGAAAGCGCCGCAGTGCGCAAGCAGCACGATCAGCGCAATCTGCCGCATGTAGGTCGATTTGCCGCCCATGTTCGGGCCGGTGACGAGTAGCATGCGGCGCGTCGGGGAAAGCTCGCAGTCGTTGGCGATGAAGCTGTCGACCTGGGGTTCGACAACCGGGTGACGACCGGCTTCGATGAGCAGCCCCGCCTCCTTGCGGAAAACCGGGCGCGCGTAGTTGTGGCGCGCGGCGACGCGCGCGAACGCGTTCAAGCCGTCGAGCAGGGCGATTGCGCGGGCGATGCGCTGCAGCGTGGAAATCTCGTCGGCAAGCTCGTCGAGAATGGCGTCCCAGAGGATTTTTTCGCGCGCCAGAGCGCGCTCCTGCGCCGAGAGCGCCTTGTCTTCGAACGTCTTCAATTCGGGCGTGATGTAGCGTTCGGCGTTCTTGAGCGTCTGGCGGCGACGATAGTCGTCCGGGATCTTGCTGGTATTCGCATGGCTGACCTCGATGTAGAAACCATGCACTTTGTTGAATTCGACCTTGAGGCTCGTGATGCCCGTGCGCTCGCGCTCGCGCGCTTCCAGTTCGAGCAGAAAAGCACCGCAGTTGGCTTGGATGCCGCGCAGTTCGTCAAGTTCCGCATCGAAGCCCTCGGCGATCACGCCGCCGTCGCGCAGATTGCTGGCCGGCTCACTCGCGATGGCGTGCGCGAGAAGCTCGGTTGGCTCAGGCGGGGCCGCGAGATCAGTGTGCAGATTTGCGAGCAGCGGCGCCTCGCTGTGAGGAATCGCCGTGCGCAAGGCGGGCAGCGTGGCGAGCGTGTCGCGCAGCGCCGCGAGATCACGCGGCCGCGCGCTGCGCAACGAGATCCGCGCCGTGATCCGCTCGACATCGGCAATGTTGCGCAGCACGCGCGTCAGCGTTTCGCCCGCCATGCCCTGGTCCGTGAGCAGCGCTTCGACGGCGGCATGGCGGTGGGCGGCCATGTCGCGATCGGTCAGCGGGTGGTGCAGGGTATGGCGCAGCCAGCGCGCGCCGAGCGCCGTTTCGCTTAGGTCGAAAAGCGAGAAGAGCGTCGGCGCGGCCTCTCCGCGCAGGGTTTCGGTCAATTCGAGATTGCGCCGCGTCGCGGCGTCCATGCGCAGATATTCCGCTTCCTGCTCGACCTGCAAGCCCGTGATGTGGGCGAGGCTCTGGCGCTGGGTCGCGCGGGCGTAGTCGAACAACGCCGCGGCGGCGCTCAAGGCGACGCCGAGCCCTTCAGCGCCGAAACCCGCCAGATCACGCGTGCCGAAATGTTCGGGCAGCACGCGGCGCGCGGTTTCCGCGTCGAATTGCCAGTCGGCGAGGCGGCGCACGGCCGCCACGCGCGCATCGATCTGCGCCAGGGCGAGCCCGTCCGGCACGAGCGCTTCGGCCGGGCGCAAACGTTCGAGTTGAGAGCCGATCTGTTCCGGCGCGCATTCGAGCAAGCGGAAATCGCCGTTGGCCAGATTGAGCCAGGCGAGCCCAAGCCGGCCGCGATGTAGATTGACGGCGAGCAAAGGCGCATCGACCTTGTCATCCAGCAGCGCGGCATCGGTCAGCGTGCCCGGGGTGACGATGCGGCTCACGGCGCGCTCGACGGGGCCTTTGCTCGTCGCGGGATCGCCGACCTGTTCCGCGATGACCGCCGATTCGCCCATCTTCACGAGTTTGGCGAGATACGGTTCGAGCGCGTGGAAGGGCACGCCGGCCATCGAAATCGGCTGCCCCGCCGATTTGCCGCGTGTGGTCAGCGTTATATCGAGCAGCTTGGCGGCGCGTTCGGCGTCTTCGAAAAAAAGCTCGTAGAAGTCACCCATCCGATAAAACAGCAGCGTATTCGGATGCTGCGCCTTGAGTGTCAGGTATTGCTGCATCATCGGCGTGTGCTCGCCAATGGGCTGAGTGTTCGCGGTGTTTCGTGAGTTCAACGCGGAAATTCCTGAGTCGCGAAGTGGTTGTGGGGCGGAAGCTTAGCGCAGGAAGCAATTCTATAAGGCTGGCGTGATTCCGCTATAACCCGGCCTTCAAGTCAGCCAAAGTTACCATCAGTATCATGGGGTCGAGTGGCGAGCGTTCAAAGCCGATCCGCTCATAAAATGCCAGCGCCTTATTTGAGAGCGCATGCACCAGCATGCCCCGAATACCTATCGTGTCGGCGGCCTGGATTACGCGCAGACAGGCATCTCTCACCAATGCCCGCCCAATTCCCTTGCCATGAAAGGACTGGTCTACGGCCAGCCGGCCGAGGACCACCACTGGAATCGGGTCCGGCATATTGCGGCGAAAGCGGCCGGACGCCGCTTCTGAGGTGACTGCGCTTGACGCCAGCGCATAGTAAGCCAGCACTCGATGTCCTGCACCGGCGACAAAGGTGCGTGATGCGCCGGTGCTTTGGTTCTTCAGGGCCCGACGCTGCAACCACTGGTCCAGACTAAACACGCCCGACGTGAATTGTTCCAGCTCGTGATGGGCTGCGAGAGCTTCGGGAGCCCCGAGCTTCACGCTTTATCCCACGGCGTCGGCGTTTGTAAGGTTTTGCGCAGGCGTTCGTTCGGCTGCGGCGGCATGTCCAGGCGTGCGACAAAGGCCGCATAAGCCTCCGGCGAAGCTGCAATGATGGCTTGCTCAAGCAGCGCTTCTTCCGCAGCCGCCCGCGCGGCTTCCAGCACGAAATCCGTGCGATTTTTTCCGCGAACTTTCGCGGCCCGGTCGATCAGGCTGCGCTCTTCGGGCTTGATGCGGATATTCAGGGTTTCCCGCTTGGCGGGCAGGGTGTTCTGCGCGGTCATGACAATAGTCCTCCGAATGGAGTCTATTCTAGTTTTCTGTGGTGATTTTGTCATTACATATGGGGCTGCATCAGAGCATCCCAATTGGCGAAGCGTGGGTTTTATTTCTTTCTGTTTTTCAACCCCCAAGCATGACAACCTGCCCATCGCGCGCAACGCGAATGCCGCTGGGAATGGCTGGGGCGGTTTGTAGTAACCAATGATCGAATTGGTGTCCGATGTGGGTCAGCCAGGTTCGTGTCGGCCCGACCGCATTGATGCTGGCGAGCGCTGTATGCCAATCATTGTGATTGGCCGGCGGCGAGTTCGGCGGGAATGTGCAATCCAGCGCCAGTTCAAACTTTCCCCAGGTTTTGAGAAAACGCTCGGTGGCGTCGGGTAAGCCAAGCGTATCGGTCAGGTAGGCAAAACGTTCGCCCTCATCGTTTTGCACGGCGTACCCCCATGTCGGTTTGGAATGGATCAAGGGCAAAGGGCTTATCGTGAGCGAGCCAAGGCGCAGGGGAACAAATTTCTTGGCGCGCTGAAAACTCAGCACACCGGGATGCTTGTGCAGGTCGGCACAGCCTGCGGAATCGGGCGGCGCGAAAACGGGAATGGCCTGCCCGACTCCCCAGCGCAGGTGAAACAGACCCTGGACGTGATCGGGATGGTAGTGGGTGAGCAGGATCGCGCTGAGGCTGGCGGGAGGAAATCTCTCCGCCAAGTCCATCAGACCGGCGTCCAGTAACAGACGGGTCGCGCCATTCTCGATCAGCACGCAGGCCGGACGGCGGACAAAGGCCGGCTCGGCCTGCGCCCGCCGGCAGGCCGGGCAGGCGCAGCCGTACAGCGGGACGCCGCCGGCTGCCCCCGTGCCCAGAAAAGTCACGCGCATGCGAGCCGCCTGCTCCTTTGGCTAATCAGCGCCACAAGGCTTTTCCCCGCCTTCTCCAGTTCGCCATCATTGCGGATAGTCTCGCCGGCGCGCAAAACGGTCGGCATGGCGCGGTGGCGCGCGAGCCGCCGCTCGACTTCTGCGGGCGATTCGCGTCCCCGCGCCAGCAGACGCTGGTGCAAAACCTCCGGAGAAACCTCGATCCAGACCGGCAGGATTTCGGGATAGCGTCGGCGCGCTTCGGGAAGATAGCCGCGGGAACCGTTGATTACGACGCTAACGCCTTTGCCCAGCCACTGATTGATTTCGATGCCGATGCCATAGGAAAGCCCATGGCTCTCCCAGTGCAAAGCGAAGAGGCCCGAATTCCGCCGGCTCGTAAACTCGTCCGCGCTCAGGGCGACATGGTTCTCGCCGCCCGCTTCGGCCGGTCGCGTGATGTAGCGATGCGCGAAGCAAATGCCGGGCTCGCCGGCCAGGTGCTGACGGGCGTAGCGCATCAGGCTGTCCTTGCCGCTGCCGGAGGCGCCGACCAGATAAATCAAGGGTGCGCGCATCGTCGTCTCAGGCGTGGTCGAAGTGCGCCGACAGAGCCGGCTTGCCGGAGGACCACACCCGCTCGACCTGGGGCAGGCCGCCGAGATCCTTGACGGCGATCAGGTCGGCTCGCTGGCCGACGGCGATTTCCCCACGGTCGGCGAGGCCCGCCGCCCGCGCCGGATTGCGCGTTACCAGAGCGACGGCTGCCGGCAGGCTGATTCCGGCCTGTTCGGGCAGACGCATGATGGAAGGCAGCAGCGCGCTCGGCGAGTAATCGCCGCACAGACAATCGGCCAGGCCGGCCTTGACGGCATCGAGGGCGCGCATGTTGCCGGCCTGCGACTTGCCGCGCAGGATGTTGGGAGCGCCGAACAGGGTGGCCAAGCCTTGTTGGCGCGCGGCAGTCGCCGTCTCCAGATTGATCGGGAATTCGGAAATGGCGGCGCCGAGGGCATTGACGCTGGCGACCTTGGCGGGCGTATCGTCGTCATGGCTGGCAATGGCGATGCCGTGCTCGCGCGCCAGTTGCGCCAGCGTTTCCATCCGCGCCATCACCCCGGGGGCGGCATCGGCCTTGCGTTCCAGGATCTGCTTCAGCGCTTCGCCGTCCATCTTGTAGGTACGGGCCAGGTAGTCGCGGTAAGCCTCGACGTCGCGGAACTGCCCCTGGCCGGGGCTGTGATCCATGAAGGAGAGCAGGTGGGCATGGCCGTCTTCGATGAGGCCGGCGAGCACGGCGGGCGCCGTTTCATCGGTGACCTCGTAGCGGGCATGCACCCGGTTGTCGATCAGGGCGTGCGGCTGCCAGGCATGGACGGCGCGGGCGATTTCGGCGGCAAAGGCATTGTTGCGGACGCCCAGCTCGTGATTGGCGAACGACAGGGCATGATAGACCGTGGTAATGCCGGCCGAGGCATTGCGCTTGTCGGCCTGGGCGCAGGCGAAATCGAGCGGAAAATGGACGCCGGGCCGCGGCTCGACTTCCTTTTCCAGCGCGTCGCAATGCAGATCGACCAGACCCGGCATGAGCAGGCGCCCGCGCAAATCAATAATGCGCGCCGCGCCGCTGGCAGCGGGGTCGAGGGCTGCAATCCGGTCGTTTTCGATGAGGACGCCGACGTCCCTGGCAACGGCGTCGGCGAAGATAACGGTTGCGTGCGTGAGCAGCAGTCGATTCATGATGCGCAGATCTCCAGAAGTTCGGCCGCGACAAGCGGTGGCGTCAGTTCGACGACCCGGTCGGCGAGGCGGTGAACCAGTTCGGGGTGATGAAAGATGGCGAGCATGGCAATGCCTTCGCCTTTGATGCGGCCAATCAACTCGACGACGCGGTCGGTCGTCGCCGGATCGAGGCTGGCGGTCGGTTCGTCGAGCAGGAGCAGGCGGGGCCGGGCAATCAGCCCGCGCGCCAGGTTGATGCGCTGCTTCTCGCCGCCCGAGAAGGTGGCGGGCGGCACGCCCCACAGGCGTTCGGGGACGTTGAGCCAGGCCAGCAGTTCGGCCGCCATCCGGCGCGCGGCCTCCAGGCTCTCGCCACGCGCCAGCAGCGGTTCGGCGACGACATCGAGCGCCGCCTTGCGCGGCAGACAGTGGAGAAACTGGGTGACGAAGCCGATGTCGTCCTGGCGCAGTTCCAGCATGCGATATTCGGAAGCCTGGGCGAGGTCGCTGAGGCGGCCGTCGCCATCCCGATAGAGGATGCGGCCGCTGCTGGGGATATAGGTGCGATAGACGCATTTCAGCACCGACGACTTGCCGGCGCCGGTCGGGCCGATCAAGGCCGTGAGTTCGCCGGGATAGACTTCGAGATCGACGTTGGCGCAGGATGGAATGAGCTTGCCTTGCTCGTGCAATTGGAAATGCTTGGACAGCGCTTCGATTTTCAGGACGGCTTGCATGGCGCGGCTCCTTACAGGCTGGAAGCAACCAGCCGCTGGGTGTAGGCGTGCTGGGGGTCTTCGAGGATCTGGTCGGTCAGGCCGGATTCGATGATCCGCCCGTATTTCATGACGATGCTCCGCCCGGCCAGCAGGCGGATGACGCCCAGATCGTGGGTGACCACGATCATGGCGGTGCCCAGTTCCTGCTGGATTTCCAGGATCAGGTCGAGGATGCGCGCCTGCACCGACAGATCCAGTCCGGTTGTCACCTCGTCGAGGAACAGCAGCGGCGGCTGGGTGGCCAGCGCCTTGGCGATCTGGACGCGCTGCTGCATGCCGCCGGAGAATTGCTTGGGCGACTCGTCCATGCGCTCGGCCAGCACCTCGGTGCGGGCAAGCAGTTGCCGCGCCCGCCGACGAATCTCGCCGTAATGCGAAAAGTCGCTCATCAACAGGCGCTCGGCGATGTTGCCGCCGGCGGAGACCTTGAAATTCAGGCCGAGGTGCGCGTTCTGGTACACCATGCCGAAGCGGCGGTTGCGCAGCCAGCGCTGCTCGGCGGCATTGAGCGCGAACAGATCCCACTGGCGCTGGCCGTCGAAGAAAATCGCCTCGCCGGCGCTCGGCGTTTCATCGAAAAACAGCGTGCGCACCGTGGTCGACTTGCCGCTGCCGGACTCGCCGATGATGCCCAGTATCTCGCCGGCATGCAGGTCGAAGCTGACGCCGTGGGCGGCGACGACCGAGCCGCAGTGGCGGCAGATGTTGCTGTCCATGTCGGGGCCGGTGCTGTCGAGGCAATGGGCGCAGCCGCGACCGTGGATTTTGGAGAGATTGCGGACTTCGAGGACTTTTTTCATATGTGGACGGCCTCCTGCGGGTTCCGGACGGCCAATTGCTCGTTGCAGTAATCGGAGTCCGAGCACTGCCAGCTTTTCGCGCCGTCGTCGCCGATCAACTCATCGAGGAAACTGTCGCTCGCGCCGCAGCGGGCGCAGGCGCAGCGTCGTCCGGCGGCATCGCGGAAATCCTCGATGCGGAAAGGCACGTCGTCGAAAGCCAGCGGCTCGGCATCGGTATAGGGCGGCACGGCGTAGATTTTTTTCTCCCGCCCGGCGCCAAGCAGCGTCAGCGCCGCCGCCCGGTGCAATTTGGGCAGGTCGTAGCGCGGAATCGGGCTGGGATCGATGACGTAATGTCCGGCGATCCGGGTGGGATAGCGGTGCGCGATGGTGATCTCGTCAAAGCGAACAATGTCCTCGTAGAGCCGGGTCAGCAGCCGCGCATAGTCGCCTTCGCCGTGCATGGTCTTGCGCCGCGCCTCGGAGGATTCGACCACGACCAGCGCGTCGGGGTAAGGCACTTGCAGAACGAGAATCTGATTCTCGCGCAACGGAACTTCGGGAATACGGTGGCGGGACTGGATCAGCGTCGCCGCTCGCGTGTGCTCCGTGGTGTCCATGCCGGGGCAGGTCATTTCGACGAAATGGCGGAGATTGACCGCATTGACCGAGTCGTCGGCGCCCTGGTCGATGACCTTGAGCCTATCCTCCGGCCCGACCAGGGCCAGCGTCAATTGCAGGCCGCCGGTGCCGAAGCCTCGCCCCATGGGCATTTCGCGCGAGGCGTAGGGTGTCTGGTAGCCGGGGATGCTGATCGCTTTCAGAATCGCGCGCCGCACCTCGCGCTTGGCGTATTCGTCGAGGAAGCCGAAGCTGTAGCCGGCCTCCTCCAAGGGCAGTTCATACCCGGGATTCATGCTTCTACCTCCGCTTTTTTCCTGGCCTTGGCCTTATCCTGAGTCGTGCGCAAGCGATCCATATCGGACTGGAAGGTCACGTAATGCGGCATCTTGTAGTGGCTGGCGAAACCCATGGAATCGACGCCATCGACGTGCAGCAGCACGAATTCGGGGTCTTCCGACGGGTTGTTCGGGCCGTCGCGCATGCCCTTTTGCAAGGCGCGGTCGAGAATGGCCATGGAAATGGCCTTGACCTCGTTGTGCCCAAAGCAGGCGCCATAGCCCAGGGTGAAGACTGGCGGGCCGTCGGCGCCATGGCCCTCGTACATGGCGATGATCTCGCACTCGGTCAGCAACACCTCGCCGGCTTCGACGGGTTCGCCGGTCACCGGATGCGGCAGCATGACCGGCAGATAGCCGACCCGCAATTCGGCCACGGTCGGATGAACGTCGCCGTAACCGCGCATGTTCGAATAAGCGATGGCCAGCAGGGAGCCGGTCTCGGCCCGCGCCATGGTCGCCAGCGCCGCCGAACGGGGCACGGGAAAGACCAGCGGCTCGCGGGTGATGTCGAAGGCCGGCTCAGGGTGGATGGCGAGCGGCGGCAACAGCCCCTCGGCGCGCAGGGCGTCGACGACCTTGGGGAAACTGTCGGGCAATTCCGCGTCCGGCGCCCCGGCCAGAAAGCGGCGGGCGACGCCGCGGAAGGCTTGCGGCGATTCCTCGGCCAGATCCAGGCGCATCAGGCGCAAGGCGTAGTCGAAGGTCGGCCCGAGCATCTGGCCGCCGGGGATATCCTTGAAGGCGCTGGAAATGCGGCGGATCAAGCGCATCCGGCCGGTGTCCTGGACGGGGGTCTCCAAGAGGCGCGGCTTGGTCGAGCGGTAGGCGCGCAGCGCGAAGGCGGCTTCCAGCGTGTCGCCTTGCATCTGCTTGATGGCCAGGGCGGCGAGACGGGGATGGTAAAGCCCGCCCTCGGAAACGATACGCGAAGTCAGCAGGCGCAGTTGCTGCTCGATCGTCGCCAGCGCCAAGGGCTGGCCGCCCTCGCCCTCGGCTGTGCGCAGGGCTTCGAGCGCCTGTTCGGCGCCGCGGATGGCGCGGCCGCCACCCTTGATGGCAACGTATCCCATCAGGCTTCTCCCGCGATGCTGACTGTTCGCGGCAAGGCGGCAAATTGCTCGCCGTCGACCAGGATGAAATCGACGCCCATTGGGAAACCCGCATTCCACTGGGCGCGCCGCTCCAGCCAGGCTGGATCGAGGCCGCCGACGGCCAGTTTGATTGCATCCTGGATGCCGGGGCCGGATAGCTTCAGCTTCGCCCCCCGTCCCAGCTTGCGCACCCGGAGCAGAATGGTCGCGCCCTGTTCGGGACTTTCCAGCGTACCGATGGCGGGCTGGAAAGCGGGATCAATATCGCCGCGGGCGACGACGAAGTTGGCCTTATCCGCAGCTTCGCGGCGGGCGCCGAGACGGCGCCAATCATCCGCGGCGACCAATTCATCCGGGTCGGCGAGGCTGATTTCGCTATCGCCGAGGGTCGCCAGAAGCGCGGGCAGGCTGGCGGACTGAATCCGTCCCGGATAGGAGAAAGCTTCCAGCAGGCAGCGGAAAACGCGCTGCTGGGCCATCGGCCCCCAGATCGACTGATGGTCGAGCAGGCTTGCGGTCTCAGACATCGTCGTCGTCCTCGTCCGTCCCGAGCAGGGAAAAATCGACCCGCGTCGCGTTGAGCAGACCGCGCCGTTCGGCTTCCTGCGCAGCGATACGCTGCCAGCCGCGCTCAAGCAGGGCGGCCACGGCCTCCGCCCCGGCCAGCGGCGCCGCCAGGATGGCGTCGAGGACGGCAATCGCGCGCGCCAGCTTGGCCCGGTCGTCGAGCACCCGCGCCGCGCCTTCCGCCGGCTGCCGGTTGTTGGCCGTCAGCCGGACATGGGCCTGGGCGATGGGAATTTCGCCCAGAAAATAGGCGTCGGCCAAGGCGCTGTCGCGCAGTTGCAGCAGGCCAAGGCCGGACTGTGGGATCACCAGATCCTCGATCGTGTAGTCCGCCGCGAGGCTGGCGGCGAGTTGTTTGACCTCGGCCGCCGGCAGCGCGCTCAACAGGCGCGGCCAGGCAGACCGGGGATGGCGTGTCTGGGGGGTCATTTGAGTTTTCCTCTCAACCAGGTGGAGAAGTAATCGAAGGCCAGCAGAACGACCAGAATGACGGCGATCAGGGCCGCCGATTCGTCGTATTTGAATAGGCGCAAGGTATCGTGCAGGGCCAGGCCGATGCCGCCGGCGCCGACCAGACCGAGCACCGACGCCATGCGGACATTGCGATCCATGACGTAGAGCGTGTAGCCGAGGGCTTCGCGCAGGATGGACGGCCAGCCGGCATACATCACGATCTGGCTGTGGCTGGCGCCGCTCGCGCGGACAGCCTCGACCACGCCGCTATCGATGCGTTCCAGGCTCTCGGCGAAGAATTTGCCGAGAAAACCGGCCGTATGGATACCCAGGGCGAGGACGCCGGGCAACGGCCCGAGGCCCAGCGAGGCAACGAAAATCAGGGCCAGCAGCAGGTCGGGCATGGCCCGCATGAAGTTGAGCATTTCGCGCGAAGTGCGATACGCGGTCGAACTCGGCGTCAGGTTGCGGGCGGCGAAGGGCGCCAGCGCGACGGCGAACAGCAGAGCCACCAGGGTGCCCCAGAGGGCCGTGGCGATCGTCTGCGCCATCAGCGACAGATAGTGGGGCAAGTCGGAAAAATCGGGCGCATGGTAGCGACCGAAGTATTCCGCCATATCCTCGACGCCGTAGGCCAGCGTCGCGAAGGACAGGTCGAGGTCGCGGACGATCAACCACAGGACGACGATCCAGGCCGACAGCCACACGGGCGTCGGGTTGAACGGCTTGGGGGGCAAGGGGGTACGAGCAGATGCGGTCATCTCAGATCACCTTGGCGCGGAAGCGGTCGGAAAGCCGGTCGAGCACGGTCACGACGAGATAGATCGAAGCCGCGATCAGGAGCAGCCGGTCGTACTGGAACAGGCGCATCGCCATCACCATGTCGTAGCCGATGCCGCCAGCCCCGACCAGTCCGAGGATGGTGGCGGCGCGCAGGTTGTGGTCGAGGACGTACATGGTCGAGCCGATGAAGTCGGGCAAAACCTGCGGCAGGTGGGCAAAGGTGCGCAGTTGCAACCAGCCGGCGCCATGCGCGGATACGCCTTCGACCGCCCGCGGGTCGACCACTTCGATGCTTTCGGCAAAGAACTTGCCCATGAAACCGACGGTTACGAGAGCCAGGGCCATGATGCCCGCCAGCGGGCCGAGGCCGACGGCGGAAACGAAGACCAGCGCCCACACCAGTTCCGGCAGGGCGCGCATGCCGGAGAGCAAGGCGCGCGCCGCGTGGAAGAGCGCCGGGTGCGGACTGGTGTTGCCGGCGGCCAGAAAGCCGATGGGCACGCTCAGGGCGAGTGCGATGCTGGTGGCGATGAAGGCCATCTCGATGGTTTCAAGCATCTTCTTGGCCAGTTCGGGCAGATAGTCCCATTCCGGCATGACGACGATGCGGCTGAGGAATTCGACCATCGCTGGCAGCGAGGCAAACAGGCGTCCGATGTTGATCTCGGCATGCGGGGCGGACCAGACGAGCAGCGCCAGCACGACGGCGATACTCGCCAAGGCGGCCGTCGGCGGCCGACCGCTAGGCGTAGGCCAGCACAGACTGGAGCTGCTCGTCATCTTGGTTTCCTTCGCGCTGATAGACCCGGGCCAGGGCGGTGCGGTCGAGTTGTGCCGGCGTGCCGTCGAATACCACCTTGCCCGCGTTGAGTCCGATGATGCGGTCGGCGAAACGCTTGGCGAGGTCGATCTGATGCAGGTTGACCAGAACGGTGATGCGGTCGCGCGCGCAGATTTCGCGCAGGAGCTGCATGATCTCTTCGCTCGTTACCGGGTCGAGGCTGGCGACCGGCTCGTCGGCCAGGATGACCCGCGGCTGCTGCGCCAGGGCGCGGGCGATGCCGACGCGCTGCTGTTGGCCGCCAGAAAGACGGTCGGCGCGCTGCCAGGACTTGTCGACGAGGCCGACCCGATCAAGGGCTTCGTGGGCGATATCCATGTCCTCGCGTTTGAACAGGTAGAGGATGCTGCCAAGCCAGGAGCGCGTCTTCAGGCGCCCGACCAGCACGTTGGTGACGACCGAGAGGCGATCGACCAGATTGAAATGCTGGAAAACCATGCCGACTTCGCCGCGAATGGCGCGCAGATTGGCGTGGTCGATGGGCTTGCCGGCAACGGCGAGCGAGCCGCGCGTCGGGGTTTCCAGACCGTTGATCAAGCGCAGGAGCGTCGATTTGCCGGCGCCCGAGGGGCCGAGGATGACGGTGAAGCTGCCGGGGGCGATCTCGGTACTGACCCCCTTGAGCGCATGAAAACCGTTGTCGAAGCGCTTCTCGACCCCGTTGATGGATATGCTGGCCATGAATTTTCTCCTGCCGGCACGCGGGCGCCGAGGCGGCCCGCCGTCGCCGGTGTTTCAGATCACTTCAGTTGCTCTTTCTTGAGGCCCAGTTCCTTCACCATGTCGCGCACGACCTGGTAGTCCCTGGGACCGACAGCCACGTAGCGGCTGATCTTGCCGTAGCCGGTCACCTTGATTTCGTTGTGAGCGTTGAGGATGGCTTCCTGGATCGCCTTCTTGGTTTCGGCCGGCAGGTCGCCGCGATAAACCAGTGGCGAGCCGGGCAGCGGGTTCGATTCGGCGATGATGCAGTTGGTCTGCCTGGTGATCAGGCCCTTGTCGATCATGTTTTCGTAGGTGATGTCGTTGTCGGCGGCGGCATCGACCGTCTTGTTCTTGACGGCGAGTTCGGTCGCGTCGTGCGAACCGGCGTAGGAGAACTTGCCGAAATACTCCTGCGGCATCAGGCCGGTTTCCTGCTTGACCATGTAGCTCGGCATCAGGCCGCCGGAGGTCGAGGCCGGATCGACGAAGGCCACGCTCTTGCCCTTCAAGTCCTTGATCGACCTGACACCGCTGTTACAGGGCGCGACCAGGATGCTCTTATAGGTATGGCTGTTGCTGCCTTCGCGGATGCCGACCGCAAAGGCTTCGGCGCCGGCCTCCATCTCGGCCAGGTAATACGACAGCGGGCCGAACCAGGCGATATCGACGCGCTTCTTTTTCATGCCTTCGATGACGCCGGTGTAATCGGTGGCGGTGAAGACCTTCACCTTCTGGCCGAGCTTCTGCTCAAGGTAGGCGCGCATCGGCTCGAAGGTCTTGACCATCTCCTCGTTGTTTTCGGCGGGGATCAGGCCCATGACGATGTCCCGCGCCGAGGCGGCGGTGCCGGCGCCGGCGAGCAGGGCGGCGAGCAGGGTGGAAAGAACGATCTTGTTCATGCTTGGACTCCTGGGGAGGGTTGAGATCGGGTGGCGACGCCAGCGCGTCAGGGATTGATGCGTAGCTGGATCCGGTCGGCGCGGAAGCGGGTGATGGCGTACTCGACCGGGCTGCCGTCCCGGTCATTCACATTCACGCTTTTGACGCGCAGCACCGGGCGATTCTGTGGCATGCCCAGCAGCCGGGCGTCGTCGCCCTGCGGCAGCACGGCGGTGACGAGGCTTTCCGTCCGTTTCAGGCGGTAGCCGTAGGCCTGTGTCAGGAATTCGTGGAGCGATCCGCCGTCGTAGTCGGCCGGCAGGGAGGGGAAACGCTCGGCGGAAAGGAAATGCGAAATGACGCAGAGCGGCCGTTCATCCGCCGTGCGCAGCGTCTCGATCCACAGCACCGGGTCGCCCGTCCGGATGCCCAGGCGCTGCGCCACCCGTTCGATGGCCGGCAAGGTGTGCTTGCGCAGGATGCGGTTGGCGGTTTGCAGACCGAGGGCGGCGAGGTTTTCCGTGAAGCGGGTGCCGACGCCGATCGGGTATTCGAGATGGGTGTCGAGGACGAAGACGCCGCGGCCATGGCGACGCTCGACCAAGCCGAGGTCGACCAACTCGTCGATGGCGCGCCGCAGCGTATGCCGGTTGACGCCGAAGCGGGCAGCGAGGTCGCCTTCCGAAGGCAGGCAGTCGCCCGGCGAATACAGCCGGCCCAGCTCCGATTCGATCCGGCGGGCGATCTGCGTGTAGAGGTTTTCCCCGTTATCGCGGGAAACGGCGTAGAGGCTCATGTTCGGTTGTCTAGATGAGTGACGGACCGAACGATAAGGAGGGTTTGTTACAGGCGGATAAAGCCTTTATGACAGGTTGATGAAAAGAGCCGTTCGATGAAAGCGAAAGAGTTGGGCGCCTTTGAGGCGCTCACCATCTCAAGCTATCGCTTGCGCGTCAGATGCTGCATTGCGCGGGTGAGGCCGTCGAGCGTGAGCGGGAACATCCGCTCGCCGAGGATTTGCCGGATCAACGCGATCGATTGGCGGTAATTCCAGCTTCCTTCGGGTTCCGGATTGATCCAGCAGGCGGCCGGATAGGCGTCGAAAAGCCGCCGCAGCGTGACCGCGCCCGCTTCTTTATTGTGGTATTCGACCGAGCCGCCGGGCACCATGATTTCGTAAGGGCTCATCGTCGCATCGCCGACGACGATCAGTTTGTAGTCGGGCCCGTAGGTATGCAGGACTTCGTCGAGCGGTTTGCGCGAACTGTTGCGCCGCTGGTTATCGCGCCATACCGATTCGTAGACGCAGTTGTGGAAATAAAAGTATTCGAGATGTTTGAATTCCCCGCGGCAGGCGGAGAACAGTTCTTCGCACACGCGCACATGGTCGTCCATCGAGCCGCCGATGTCGAAGAACAGCAGCACCTTGACCGCGTTGTGCCGTTCGGGGCGCATTTTCAGATCAAGCCAGCCCGCGTTGCGCGCCGTGGCCGTGATCGTATTGTCGAGATCGAGTTCTTCGACCGCGCCTTCGCGCGCGAAGCGCCGCAGTTTTCGCAACGCGAGCTTGATGTTGCGTGTGCCGAGTTCGACCGAATCGTCGAGATTGCGGTATTGCCGCTGCTCCCAGACTTTGACCGCGGTGCGGTTGCCGGCCGATTCCGGTCCGATGCGGATGCCTTCCGGGTGATAGCCGTGCGCGCCGAAGGGCGAGCTGCCGCCTGTGCCGATCCATTTGCTGCCGCCCGCGTGGCGTTCCTTTTGCTCCGCGAGGCGCTTGCGGAATTCCTCCATCAGCTTGTCCCAGCCGAGCTTTTCGAGCTTCGCGCGCTCCTCTGGGCTGAGGTGACGTTTTGCCTGGAGGCGCAGCCATTCTTCGGGAATATCGGCAGAGAGCCCGGGCAATTTGTCGATGCCGCGGAAAAATTCGCCAAAAGCGCGGTCGAACTTGTCGAATAGACTTTCGTCCTTGACGAGCGTCATGCGCGCCAGCGCGTAAAACTCGTCGATGCTCGGCCCGATGACGTCCGCCTGCAAGGCTTCGAGCAGGCTCAGGTATTCGCGCGTCGAAACCGGGAGCGAACGGGCTTTGAGGTGGAGGAAAAAATCGGTCAGCATGGTCGGGCGCTGCGTTTCAGCGGTTGTTGCGGGCCATCATCACGAGGCGGTCGAGCAGCGATAAATCCTGCTCGTTCTTCAACAGCGCGCCGGCCAGCGGGGGGACGATGGTCTTGCCTTCGGGCGAGCGCAAGGCGTCGGCGGGAATGTCTTCCGAGGCCAGCAAACGCAGCCAGTCGATCAGCTCCGAGGTCGAAGGCTTTTTCTTCAAGCCCGGAATATCGCGCAGCTCGAAGAACACTTCGAGCGCCTGGCGCACGAGCCGCTCCTTGATGTCCGGGAAGTGCACGCCGACGATGCGTTCCATCGTTTCGCGGTCGGGGAAGCGGATGTAATGGAAGAAACAGCGGCGCAGGAAGGCGTCCGGCAGTTCCTTTTCGTTGTTCGAGGTAATGATCAAAATCGGCCGATGGCGCGCGTGAATCGTCTGCTGCGTTTCGTAGACATGGAATTCCATGCGGTCGAGTTCGCGCAGCAAATCGTTCGGGAACTCGATGTCGGCCTTGTCGATTTCGTCGATCAGCACGACGCACGGTGTTTCGCTTTCAAACGCTTGCCAGAGCACCCCGCGCACGATGTAGTTGGCGATGTCGCGCACGCGTTCGTCGCCAAGCTGCGAATCGCGCAGGCGCGAAACCGCGTCATATTCGTAAAGGCCCTGTTGCGCCTTGGTGGTGGATTTGATGTGCCACTGATACAGCGGAAGGCCGAGCGAGGCGGCAACCTCTTCGGCGAGCAATGTTTTGCCGGTGCCCGGTTCGCCTTTGATTAAAAGCGGCCGTTGCAGACGGATTGCCGCATTCACAGCCAGCGTGAGATCGGGCGTGGCGACGTAGTGTTTTGAACCTTCGAAACGTGCGGTCATGGCGGAAAAAGAAAAAGTAGGGTCAAGTCGGCATGATCGGCTGCCGCGCTGCAGCGCGCAAGTAATACGCGGGGGACGGTTCAGCTTGCCGCGCGGCGCCTGACACACTCAACATAGGCCAGGGCATCGAGCGGCGCACGGTCGCGCTGGGCGCGCCAGATCGTCTCGCCAAGGCATTCGAGCACGTCGTGCAGCGCCGCATGGCGGTCGCCGCGGTACGCGAGGCAGGCGTCATACGCGGCGCGCAGGCCCGGCGGCTGATCGATCGAAAGCTGTTCGTGAATCGCTAGATGCAGCGATAAATGCAGGAACGGATTGATTTGCCCATCCTCGGGCGAGAAATCGCGCTCCACGGCTTCCGGGTCTTCGAGCAGTTTGTGGTATTCGGGATGCTGCTCGACAAGATCGGCCGCGATCTGTTCGAGCGGCGTCAGCACGGTGCGTTCGCGGTGCTTGCGCCAGGCGTCGACGAAGAAAGTGCGGGCTTGCTCGCGTGAGGGATCAAACATCGAAGAAGCCCTTGTCAGACAGTCTTATCGGGAAACCCGCACAAGTCGCGCACGATGCAGACGCCGCAATCGGGCTTGCGCGCCTTGCAAACATAACGCCCGTGCAGAATCAGCCAATGGTGGGCATCGAGCAGATATTCCTTGGGAACGCGGCGCAGCAAGGCTTTTTCGACTTCGACGACATCTTTCCCGGGCGCCAGGCCCATGCGGTTGGCAACGCGGAAGATATGCGTGTCGACGGCCATGACCGGCTCGCGGAATAGCGTATTGAGCACCACATTCGCCGTTTTCCTGCCGACACCCGGCAAGGCTTCGAGCGCCGCGCGATCTTTCGGTACTTCGCCTTGATGCTTTTCGAGCAGCATCCATGAAAGCTGCGCGACGTTCTTTGCCTTGTTGCGATACAAGCCGATTGTTTTAATGTAATCGGCGATCTGCTCTTCGCCGAGCGCGGCCATCGCAGCAGGATCGGGCGCGGCCTTGAAGAGTGTGCGCGTCGCAAGATTGACGCTTTTGTCGGTCGCCTGCGCGGAGAGCACGACGGCGACGAGCAATTGAAAGCCGTTGGCGTATTCGAGTTCGGTTTTCGGCTCGGGATTCGCGGCCCGCCAAAGCTGGAAGGCTTCGGCGATCGCCGCGCGGGTCATTGTTTTCGACATCAATGGTTCCAGATATTCAAGCGTGTTTGTTTTGCATTCGGATTTTCATGTGCGCTACAGCGAGAATCGGGAAACCCCTGCAGACTTTGCCTCATGTTCTCTCACACGGGAAAAGTCGGCGTCTTCGCCAACATTGGGCATGGCCGCCAATACCTCGGCCAGCGGGTGGCGGTGTACTTGCTGCATAGTATGCTCGGCTCCCACGCTGAAAGTATGCCGGAGCGCGCGTGGATCGAGCAGCTTGACGATGGCACGAAATGTTTTCTTCACGGGGTGGAACATCAGTTGCCGCCCTTCTTTCCGATTTGTTTTTTCCTGGCCGACTCAAGCTACTGGATGCTCTTGTCCGGCGCGGACAGGTTTTCCGGCATGGTGCCGCCCAGTTCCTTGATGGTCTGGCGCACCTTGCGGCCAACTTCGTGATGTGTCTGGTTGGCCTGTACCTTGCCGTGCACCTGATCGCGGCGCAGCTTCTCCTCGGTCTGCGTGGCGCGGAACAGGTTGGCCGCTAGTTCGGTGCTGCCCATGTGGTCAAGGATTTTCTGGCTCTTCTTCAACGCCTTGCGGGCACGGATGTCTTTCGCACCCAAGCCGCCATACAAGCCCTTGTAGCCGTGATCCTGAAACACGGCGTAATCTAGCGATGTTTCCACGCCCGCGTCTTTTGCGGCGGCGGCCAGATGTTTGTTGTGGGCGGCGAGTTCGTTGCGGATGGCGAGGCGTTTTTCGTCCTCGGAGAGTTGCGCGAACTTCGCCTCGTCGGCCAGTTCCTGCCTCCGGGTCTGCATGGCAAAGTAGGTCTGGCCGTTGGCGACCACCGGCTTGGACGGATCGCCGTTCTGCACGATGAGATAGCAGGCATAGCGGGACAGGTGCACGTCCGGCACCGAACGTTGCGCTCCCGATCCGATGGCGACCATTTTGGTGACGTCACCGAAATGGTCTTCGGGTTGCCTGCCGGATTGCGCGCAAGCCATGCGCGCCTTGTCAACCACCTGCATGAAGTTGCGCCAGTCCTGATACTCCAGCACGGGAGCTAGGTCACGGGCTGACCAGAACTCTTCGCCGTCTGGGTCTGTCTGGCGAATGCCGTCAAAGGTGGCTTGATGCCGCTGGCTGAGTTGCTTTCCGGCCACGAGGGGCTCCCTTGTGCGTTGAAGACTTGGGCGATGGCGTCGGCTTCGGTGTGATCGACACGGATGCCGATTACGTTCATGACAATACTTCAAACCATGACTTGATTTTCAAAGCCATCAACTTACGTCGCTCTTCCAAGAATGACGGGAAGTCGCCGATCGAGCCGCCCAGCATATCCTCTGGTATGCAGTTCATGCGCAGATTGGCTAGCATTTCATCGTGATCTTTGATACCACCGTAAGAAATTACGCCCCCGTTGCACTGCGTGGCAAGCTCGGCAAAATAAATAGCGGGCGCTTTATCTCTAATGGCAATGTTAATTTCACTTTGTGCCACTACATAATTGGCAATCTGGTTGTAAGTGCCGCTCTTAATGCCCTGTTTTTTCAGGAATTGGCGTGGGTATACGTGGTGAATATCGGAACGGTTGAGTAACAGATCCATCACCGTGATATTGCTTGACAGAAAACCCTTGTCACCGAGTTTAGCTTGCGCAGCTTTGAAACATTGAAAATAAGGGCTTCTAATCGAGGAAGTTTCCATCCACTGCGGTAGCAAAACAGTCCAGAAAGTATCTGGCAATTCTGACTCGATGACAGTTGCAGCATATGCTTTCGTCCCGCGATTTTCGATTTGCCGAATATCGTAATCAAAGGTGGATTCCGGTGAACCGCTGTAGCGTCCGCGCAGCACAGACATTGCATACCAGCGGCGCACCATGCCCTCCAGTTCAGCAGCAGGAACATTCTCCCTGCGGCCTCGCAGGTACAGGATATAGGCAAAGTTCACTGCGTTCTGGCTGGTAATCATGTCACTCGCCACAAAACCTGCCGAGCGCAGAATCATGGTAATGCGTTTGAAGTGGGTTTCGTTTACAAAAGCCAGAATACCGTTCTTCAGTTTGCCGAACGAGTCTTCGGCAATCATCTCCTCATACTGCTTGGTTTCAAAGTTACGGCCTGAGAGTAGCGCCACCAAATCTTGCAACTTGCCACGTCCAAATTCAGAGGTGAAAGCCACGCGCAGCATGTCGGTGTAGCTCGGGTCATAGATATCGTCATTCACATCCGCGATCCACTTGATCTTGCCAAAGAATTCTGAGGCCGCGAAAATATGGTCTCCTCTTTCTATTTTCCCCTTGAATTCCGGTGCTGCTATCAAATGGCAAAAATAGTCAATGGCCTTGCGTAGCAGGTTGCCACCATAGGTTTCGTTGACCGCGATTTTTGACATGACGAAATCTGCCTGTGAAAGCGCGGCGCCAGCAGAATTCACGCGAATGAAAATCTCTGTCACCGTTTCGATGTCCAGATCCTCGGCCAGATCGATAATGCCTACGTGGTTGTGCACGATGCCACGCAGTTTCTCAATTACTTTGAAGATCATGTCCTGTGAGCAAGCCGTGTTGGCCGCACAGTATTCGCTTACGAGCTGGAACACGCTGGTTTTCGGATCGAACACTTTCGCCACATCCGGCAGCCAAGCTGCATTCTTACAGATGGCCGGATTGCTGACCTCGAAGCACTCTTCCTGCGGATTGAAAGCAATCTTGATCTGAACGGTTTCGTAATCCTCGGTCAATACTTCCATGTCCAGAAGAGAAGCCATCAAGGCCGTGACACGCTGCTGACCATCGATCAGAATGCGCTTACCGATCGATACCGAGCCGTCCTTGAGCTTCACGTTCGGATTGCGCCATGCAATCAGGTAGCCTACTGGATAGCCTTGGTAGAGCGAATCCAACAGGTTGCGTACCTTGGCGGCATCCCATACAAAAGGCCGTTGGATTTCAGGAATTGCGATCTCTCCAGACTTTACCCAAGTCAACAAAGTCTCGATTGGATGAGGAGTCACAGAGTAGCGTTGGGTGGCCATAGATGCATTGCCCTTTTTAGATTGCCAATGAAAGCGTGAGTCAACGCCGCTTGCTGATCTTGATGTCCCGCAGGATTTTTTCGTTGAGTGGCATTGTTTTCGCCTCGGTAAACGAGCGGAGAAAAGGTGTTCAGGAGCTTATCAGGCCGGCATGTATACAGGCTGGGAAAGTGTCAGTGCATCGACGACTCAGGTAATGGTTCGTCGGGTAGCGCGCCGACGCGCGCCAGCATGAGGCAATAAGAGAAGAATTGAGCGACACCCGATTGCGTGCGTATGGATCGAGGACGCTTCAAATTGCGGGTTGCTTTACTTTTTTCCATATCAGGAAAAGCATCGTGAGCGACAGCGTGCCGATGCCGACCGAGACGGGAAATACGTAGTCCACGTTCGGAATGACGAACGGCAGCAGCCCTACGGCAATCGCTGGAGGCACGTGCAGGTCGAACACCCGCAAAATGAAAATGGCGAACACCGCGCTTCCAGCTACCGCAAACGGGACGTTCCCCAAGGTCGTGACGAGTAGTACGCCAGCCAGCGCGTTGAGCGTGCAGGCGACCGGCAACATCAACGGCCGCCCGGCCCAGGGGCAAACATCGGCGTGCGCGAACATCTCGAAGGCGATCACGATCAGCGGCGGAAACAGGATCAGGCGCCAGCCGGTAAGCTGAGAGAGCAGAGCCGTGCCTATTAGAAAAACGACGAAGAAGGGCAACCAGGAATAACTGCGTGGCGCCTCTTCCGTTATGTCGTCGGCGACATCGACCGCGGATCGTGTGGGAGGCGGCGGCACGGCGCGCTGCCAGATCAGGGAAAGCGCGGCAAGCAGCACGAGACCGAGCAGCAGGGCCAAGGGATACCGCCAGCTCGTGATGTCCAGGGAAATCGGTAGAACGCCCGCGGAAATGGCTGGAGCGATCGGCGATTGCAGCGCGCGAATGATCAGCATTGACGCGGCCGTTGCCAGCAGGATCGGCGTCATGCCGTAGTGGAAATGCTGGGAGATCAAGGTTCCAGCGACTCCGGTTAGAAACGGCGTAATGACCAGCATCCCAGGCGCTTTCGCCCAAGTGCCGTGCGGCCGTTTGATCACGTCATGGGAGAGCGCGCCGAGTTCCGGAAACAGGATGTAGGGGATGTGCGTAATCAGGGCGATCGACGCAATCAGCCCTATGTAGCACACCGTCAGTAGTTCGCCGAAGAACCCCAGGAGGGGCGCTGAATGCCGGATACGAAAAATCTTCATGTCCTCTGCTGGGGGCAAGGGCAGTGCGCAGCGTTGTGAGAAATCAGGCGTTCAACTCCGCGGCGGGGCGGATCGGTTGCGGGCGGACGCGTGCGGCCTTGCGTGCGTCGGACCAATTTCTCGCCGCGACCAGACAGCCAAGCACGATGAAAGCGCCCGGCGGCAGAATCGCGAGGAGGAAGCCCGGATAGTCGTGCGGCAGGAGATGGATCGGGTGCGCGCCGGGAATCACAAGTTCGATGCCGTTGAACAGCGCGCCTGTGCCGAGCAGTTCGCGCACGCCGCCGAGCACGCTGAGCACGAGCACGAGGCCGCCGCCCATTGCCGCGCCATCGACGGCCGAGGAGATCACCCCGTTTTTGGCGGCAAAGGCTTCGATGCGCGCCAGCACGAGGCAATTCGTGACGATCAGCGGAACGAAAATGCCGAGCACGAGATAAAGCGGGTGGAGGAAGGCGTTGAGCGCCAGATCGATGATCGTCACCAGCGCGGCGATGATCAGGATGAAAACCGGAATCCGGATTTCGTAGGGAATTAGGTTGCGCAGCGCGGCGGCGGTTGCGTTCGACGAAGCCATGACGACGGCCGTTGCGATGCCGAGGCTCGCGCCGTTGACCACGTTGGTCGAAATCGCGAGCACCGGACACATGCCGAGCAGTTGGACGAGTCCGGCGTTGTTCTTCCAGACGCCGTTGAAAACGATGTCGAGCAGTCGGGTATTCATGCGGGTTCCTTGGCGAACAGGCGCTCATGGTGTTGCGCGACATAGGCCAGCACGCGGCCGACCGCCTCCGTGACCGCGCGCGCGCTGATCGTCGCGCCGCTGACCGAATCGATTTCGCCGCCATCCTTGCGCACGCGCCATGTCTCTTTGGGCAGATCCGCCGGACGGTTGGTGAATTGGGAAATCCAGGGCCGCTCTTTGTTTTTGTCCTTTTTCGGGTCGATGTAGTCGCCGAGTCCCGGTGTTTCGTGATGCTGCGTCACGCGCACGCCAAGCAGGCCGCCGTCCTGCGCGACGGCGACGATCAAATCGATACGCCCGGCGTAGCCGTCCGGCGCGGCGGCTTCGATGACGAGCGCAACCGGCTCGCCTTGCCGGCGCGCGCGCCAGACGTGACCACCGTCGTCGAGGCCGATTTCCGGCGTCGGCGGCAGAGCCAGCACGTCTTCGAGCAGGGCGTTGTCGTACAGCGCCTGCGGCAGGATCGCGTTGATCAGGAGGAGTTTTTCCTCCGCGATATTTTTTTCGATCGCTTCATGCGTGAACAGGTAAGTTCCGGCCATCAGTGCGGTGAATACGAGCGTGAAGGCCGTCATGATCAGCGCGTTGTTGAACGAGAGGCGGCCTGCGGTGGGTTCCTGCATGGCGGGTTCAGTCTTTTTTGTGGCCGAAAACCGGCGGCTGGGTTTTCATATCGATGAGCGGGACGCAGAGGTTCATCAATAAGGTTGCGAAAGCGACTCCATCAGGATAGCCGCCGAAATGGCGAATGATCCAGGTCAGGATTGCCGCGCCGCCAGCATAGATTAACTTTCCGCGCGGCGTCGCGGCGCCGGAAACCGGATCGGTCAGAATGAAGAACGCGCCGAGCATTGCCGCGCCGGCTGTAAGTTCGAACAGCGCATCGGGATAGCGGAGCGGCGCGAGCAGATGGGCAATGGCGGCAATCAATACAAGCCCGCCGGCGAAGGCGAGCGGAACATGCCAAGTGATGATGCGGCGGGCAAGAAGATAAAGCCCGCCGATCAGAAAACCGACGGAAACCCATTCCCAGCCGCGGCCGCCGAACGCGCCAAAGGCTTGGCTACGCATCAGTTCGATAAGCTGGGCGTTGGGGGCGTGCAGTCCCGTGCGCAGCGCATCGAGCGGTGTTGCGCCGGTGATCGCGTCGGCGATGCGTTCGCCGCCGAAAATCAATGCCGCCTGTGCGGCGCCGCCTAGTTGGCCGGCCCCCGGCCACTGCGACATCAGCGCCGGGAAGGAAACGATCATCGCCGCGTAAGCGGCCATTGCCGGATTGAATGGGTTCTGCCCCAGGCCGCCGTAAAGGTGTTTGGCAACCACGATCGCCAGGGCCGTTCCGGCGACGACGAGCCACCATGGGCCGATGGGCGGAAAGGCCAGCGCGATGAGCCAGGCCGTGACGACGGCGGAAAGATCGCCCAGATACAAGCCGAGCGGTTTGCTGCGTATTTTCAACATTCCGGCTTCGCAAACCAGCGCGGTGAGCGTCGCGAGCAGAATCTGAATCAGCACGCCGATGCCGAAGATGTAGACATAGACGATCACGCCGGGCAGCAAGGCGAGCAGCACTTCGCCCATGACTTGGGTCACGCTGTTCGCCTGGCGCAGGTAAGGAGAATTCAGGCTCGTCATTCGGGTTTTTTGTCCTGTGCAGCGTCGGTTTGCGCTTGCGCTTCGCGTTGCGCTTTGGCACGCGCCATCGCGGCGGCGATCAGCGCTTTCTTCGGGTCGTCCTCGGCTGCCGGCGCGGTCTCCTGCGTGCTCTGCGCCGCGGCGCGGGCGGCGGCGGTCTTGGCGGCGAGCTTCTCGGCTTTTTCCTGTTTTTCCCGCTCGATCCGTTCGTTACGGAAATCGAAACGCACGCGCGCCGAATCCGCAGCGTTCTTTTGCTGCTCGCGCGCCCAGACTTCGCTTTTCGCGAAACGGAAATAGTCGACAAGCGGGATGCTGGATGGGCACACATAGGCGCAGCAGCCGCATTCGATGCAGTCGAACAGGTGATACTCCTGCGCTTTGCCGAAGTTTTTCGCGCGCGCATGCCAGTACATTTCGAAAGGCTGCAAGTCGGTCGGGCAGGCGCGGGCGCATTCGCCGCAGCGGATGCAGGGCATCTCGGGCCGCGGCGAAGGGAACAGGGCCGGGCTGCCGACGAGAATGCAGTTGGTCGCCTTGACGACCGGCACATCGAAATTCGGCATGCGGAAGCCCATCATCGGGCCGCCCATGATGAAGCGGTCGGTGTCGGGCTGCATGCCGGCGAGCTCGGCGACATGCGACATCGGGGTACCGAACAGGACTTCGTAGTTGCGCGGCTGTTCGACATTGCCTGCCACCGTCACGATCCTGGACAGGAGAGGGCGCCCGTTTTCGACGAAATCGGCAATCGCCCAAGCGGTTCCGGTGTTGAAGCATTGCACGCCGAATTGGGTCGAGCGCTTGCCGTGCGGCACTTCGATCCCGGTCAGAATGCGGATCAGTTGTTTTGCGCCGCCGGTCGGATAGCGCGTCGGCACAGCAACGATTTCGATGTTCTGGAGGGCTGCCGCCTGCAAGGCGGCGTTCATCGCGGCGATCGCTTCGGGTTTGTTGTCTTCGATGCCGACCAGAACCTGCCGCGCGCCGAGCATCTGCTGGATCACCGTGGCGCCGCGCAGGATTTGCGCCGCGTGTTCGCGCATCTGCATGTCGTCGCAGGTGATGAACGGCTCGCACTCCGCGCCGTTGATGACGAGCGTATCGAGGCCGCCTTTGCCCGATCTGAGTTTCCGATGGCTTGGGAACACCGCGCCGCCCAGGCCGACGATGCCCGCGTCGCGTATCGCATCGCGCAGTTCATCGGGATCGAGCGAACGCCAGGCGAGCGCGGCGGTTTCGATCCAGCGCTCCGCGCCGTCGGGTTCGATGCGCACGCACAGCCCGCGCAGGCCGGAACTATGCGGCAGAACGCAGGGTTCGACCGCTATGACACGGCCCGATGTCGGCGCGTGGACGGCGCTGGAAAAGGGGTCTTCCGCCGCGCCGATGCGCTGGCCTTTGAGGACGGACTCTCCGGCCGCAACAAGCGGGTAGGGTGTGCCGCCGACGTTTTGATGCAAGGGAACGATGAGTTCCGCGGGCAGGGGCACTCTGCCGATCGGCAGACGCGTCGAATCGGTCTTGTGCGTGGCGGGTTTTACGCCGCCGTGGAAGCGAAAGAGTTGGCGCAGCATCAGTGAGCGGCCCGTATTGAAATGACGGGATAAGGCCATTTCCAGGTTGTCGCGGTGTCGGTGACGGTTTCCATCGTAATGCAGTCGACCGGGCAGGGTGCGACGCATAACTCGCAGCCGGTGCACAGCGGGGCGACGATGGTATGCATCTGTTTCGCGGCGCCGACGATGGCGTCGACCGGGCAGGCTTGAATGCAGAGCGTGCAGCCGATGCAGGTGCTTTCGTCGATGTAGGCGACGGCCTTGGGTTTTTCGGCGCCGTGTTCGGCGTTGAGCGGTTTGAATTCGCGGCCGAGCAGATCGGCGAGTTTGCGAATGCCTTCCTCGCCGCCGGGCGGGCATTGGTTGATCTCCGCTTCGCCATTCGCGATGGCGGTCGCATAGGGCTTACAGCCGGGAAAGCCGCATTGGCCGCATTGCGTTTGCGGCAGGATCGCATCGATTTTGTCGACGAGCGGATCGCCCTCGACCCTGAACTTGACTGCGGCAAAGCCCAGTGCGGCCCCGATCAGCAGGGCCAGCAGCGTCATGGTAAGCAGCGCGGCAAGCATATCAGTGGTATTTGTCCAGGCCGGAGAAGCCCATGAAGGCCAGGCTCATGAGTCCGCCGGTGATCAGGGCGATCGCGCTGCCACGGAAAAATTGCGGCACATCCGCGCCTTCGATGCGTTCGCGCAGGCCGGCGAAGAGGATCAGCGCGAGCGAAAAGCCCGCCGAACTTCCGAAGCCGAACAGCAGAGCTTCGAGAAAATTGTGCTTGAGCGCTACGGAAAGCAGCGGAATGCCGAGCACCGCGCAGTTGGTCGTGATTAGCGGCAGATAAATGCCGAGAACCTGATACATCACCGGGCTGGTTTTCTGTACGACCAGTTCGGTGATCTGCACGATCGCGGCGATCACCACAATGAACGCGAGCGTGCGCAAATAGCCTACGCCGAAAGGTCCGAGCAGATAGTGTTCGATCAGGAAACTCGTGCCGCAGCCGACGGTGAGCACGAAGGTGGTCGCGGCGCCCATGCCGATCGCGGTATCGAGCTTTTTCGACACGCCCAGGAAAGGGCACATGCCCAGGATGCGGACCAGGACCACATTATTGACGAGTACCGCGCCGATCAAGAGGAGCAGATAATGACTCATGGACTTAGGTGGTGAGTTGCTGGCTGGAAGCCGGGATTATAAATGCGGCGCAGCGACCCGGGTATCTGGAAAGATCAGGCGTGCACGCCATGTTCGTTTGTTGCACGCACGGCCTCCGCTACCAAACAAGGGCCACGATAGATCAGGCCGGTATAGATTTGGACCAGTTTGGCGCCGGCGTCGAGCTTTGCGCAGGCGTCCGCGCCACTCATGACGCCGCCGACGGCGATGATCGGCAGTTCGCCGGCGAGCCGCCGCGCAAGACCCGCGACGACTTCGGTCGCGCGTTGTGTCAACGGTGCGCCCGAGAGGCCGCCCGCTTCGCTGGCAACCGGGCTGCCTTTGACGGCCTCGCGCGCGAGCGTGGTGTTCGTGGCGATCACACCGTCGATGCGGTGGCGGCGTAGGGCGTCGGTAATATCTGTCAATTGTTCTTCATCGACATCGGGTGCGATTTTCAGCGCCAGCGGGACGTAACGGCCGTGTTGCTCGGCCAAGCGAGTCTGACGTGCCTTGAGTGCGGCGAGCAGTTGATCAAGCTCATTGGCGCCCTGGAGCTGGCGCAGGTTTTTCGTGTTGGGTGAGGAGATATTCACCGTGACATAGCCGGCGTGCGGATAAACCTTGTCGAGGCATGCCAGATAGTCGTCCGCCGCGTTTTCGATCGGGGTGTCGAAATTCTTGCCGATGTTGATGCCGATGACGCCCTTGAAGCGTGCGACACGTACATTTGCGACGAGGTTGTCGACGCCGTGGTTGTTGAAACCCATGCGGTTGATGATCGCCTTGGCTTCCGGCAGGCGGAACATGCGCGGGCGCGGATTACCCGGTTGTGGGCGTGGCGTTACCGTGCCGACTTCGATATGGCCGAAACCGAAGTTCGCAAACGCATCGATCGCTTCGCCGTTTTTATCTAAACCGGCGGCAAGCCCGATCCGGTTTGGAAACTTGAGCCCCATGACTTCGATGGGCTGCCCTTTCGCGAGCGGCGCCGAAGGCAGGACACCACCGAAATGGTGAAGGCTCCAAAGCGTCAAGTCGTGGGCGGTCTCGGGATCGAGCGAGAAAAGCAGGGGGCGGGCAAATGCATACATAGCCGCTCATTGTACCGGACGGCTGCGTGTTTCCCGGCTGATGCGAGTCAGATTATGTCGAGTGGGACAATGGGTCGATCGGTTCCACATGGGTGCTGACATGTGCGCCGAAGAGCTCGGCGGCGATGCGCCGTTCCACCGTGTCGGCCAAGGCGTGGGCTTTTTCGACCGTCCATTGCGGCGGAACCAGTAGGTCGACCTGAATGAAGCGTTTTTGTCCGGCGCGGCGGGTACGCAGGTTGTGCCAGCGGAGTTCTTGCGCGGCAAAATCGTCGAGAATAGCGACGATTTTGTGCTGCTCGGCTTGCGGCATCGCTTCATCCATCAAACCCCTGACCGAGGCGCGCATGAGACGCCAGCCCTCGCTGAGAATGTGGAGCGCGACCAGAATTGCGATCACGGAATCGAGCCAGAGCCAGTCGGTCAGATAAACGAGCCCGAGTCCGGCGATGACGCCGACGGTTGTCCATACGTCGGTCATCAGATGTTTTGCGTCGGCTTCCAAGGCGATCGAATGCAAGCGTTGGCCCGCTTTTTGGAGAACGTGCGCGGTTGCGAAATTGATGACAGCACTCAAAGCTGCAAGCAAAAGACCGAAATCGAGGCGTTGCAAGGGCTCGGGATGCAGCAGGCGCGGGATTGCGCTGATGCAGATGAGTACGGCGGCGATGAAAATCAAGGTGCCTTCGAAACCGCTCGAAAAATATTCGGCTTTGGTATGCCCCCAAGGGTGGCGTTCGTCGGGTGGGGTATGCGCGATCAGCAGCATCCACAGCGCGAAACCGGCTCCGGCGAGGTTGACGAACGATTCGAGCGCATCGGAAAGCAGACCCGCCGAGCCGGTAACCCACCATGCGGCGGATTTGAGCACGATCGTGACGATTGCCGCGGCAATCGAAAGCCAAATGTAATGATGTGCCGCACGACCAGAGCCGGACATGGTTTGACTGCCCATAGTAGGATTTTTTAGCTGGAAGCGGCGCGTTCGCGCTCGATGCGCAAAATGTAGCGCTGAATTGTACTGTCCTGGGCAGGCTTGAGGTTCACGAACTCGAACCCGGCACGCACTTGTTCGGTTCCATCGACTTGGGTAATGCGGAAGATATTGCGTGCTTTGAGCGTCACAACGATCGGTGAGGTATCGGGCAGATCGATCCGGCAGTCTTTGAACTCCACGTCTGGCGCGACATCGAGGCCCTCGGGAACGACCAGCGCGACGCCGCCGACTGAAATATTCAGCACTCGCGCTTCATAAGATTTTGCTTTTTTGTCTGCGCTTGCGGGAATCGATATAAAACAACGGATGGGGTTCACAACAGAGGTCACCAACCGGAAAGATTCACGTCGTTGCAGACGCAGAAGCGCTTGTGGAATCGCGCACCGCATGGCTTCGCCGCCGCCGGCCGACGCTTTGGTCAAAGCGCCGATCTGGAAGCGAATTTCGACGCGATCCAATTGCGTATCGCAATCCGATTGTTCGGCGCTTAGCAGCCGGCCATTGAGTTCCGGATCGTTTGAAATGTCGAGATAAAGCGCTTGATCGCTTTCGGATACCGTGATGATGGAAAGCAGGGCCGAGGGATGTCTGCCGTTTGGATAGACCAGAAGAAGCGCTCGTTTCTCCGCGAGTTGGCGCAGGATGGACAGGATCTCGCGTGGAGAGCGCACCAGGTATTGGCTGATTTCCGGGGACTCGATTTGTCGTTCGAAGCGGATATGAGTTGGGGACGACACGGAATCGCTCAGTTCAATTCGATGAAAAAACTAGATATATCAAAATATATCATGGGGTGGACGGCACTTTGCCGCGCAAAGCGGAAAGCTCAGCAGCCGGTTGATCGCCGCGCTCCATTTGATAAAGCCAAGCCAGCAATTCAGCGACTGCAAGATAAAGCTGCGGCGGAATCTGATCGTCCACATCCACTTGCATCAATAAGGACACCAACTCCGGCGATTCGTGTACGAAAACGCCCGCCGCCTGTGCGCGAGCGATGATTTCCTGCGCGATCAGCCCGCGTCCTTTGGCCACCACTTTTGGCGCAACGGAACCGGCTTCATAAGCCAGCGCAACGGCCTTGATCGGCGTTTGCTCTTCGCGTTGGTCAGAGGTCTTCATGGCACGCAATCATATGGCCGTTGAGCGGTATGCCGAGACCGTCAAGGGTATTCGCCAAGGCATCGATACCGTTTTCCAAACGCTCGACCGTTTCGGCTCGGCTGGCATCGATGCGCAGGGTGAGACCGGCAGCATTCAGATGCAGGCTGGCTTGAACGTCGCCAAGTTGTGGCATGGATACTTTCAGCGTGGTTTTCCAATCTTCGGGCGCTTCCGCTTCCGTGCCGCTGGCTTCGCGTTCGGGGACATCGATTGTCCAGTGTAGCGTTTGCCCGGGCCAGAGGATTCCTTGCCAGCCAAGCTGCTGTGAAATCAGCGAATCGAGCTGTTGCATCACGAGCGGGGCGATTGGGCGTGGCACGAGCTGGGTGAGCGAATCCTGTTTCGTATCCTGCGTCCCTTGCTGGGGATTGTTGGCTTGCGCCTGGGATAAATCCGGCTTGGTGCCCGGTTTTGCCGTAAGCGACATCTGTGCGGTTTCTTTTGCGAGGGGCGGCGTTTGCGCGCCTTCCGCGGTGTTTTTCGGCGCAGGGCTGTCGGGTTGTGGAGAGAGTTTTGCCTGTGGCTCGCGTAGCAATTGCTCCAATGGCAAGCGTCCGCTGATCCATTGAGCCTGATGCGCTTCGTAGAACACTCCGCTCTCGCTCAATGCGCGCGCCAGTGCAGGGGCGATCTGCGCTGCATTCGTCGAGGGACCGGGCAAAATCGGCCGATTGGCGTTGAGCGGGGCAGCCTCGGTTTTGCCGAGCTGGCCGGAGGCTAGTTGGCTGATGATCTGACCGGTGTTCGAAAGTCTTGGCTGCGGTGTCGTTTCGAGCGGCCGCGCAATGATTGCCTGCGGTGTTTGTTGGACGACGACGAGTTTGAGCGTTTCGCCGGGCGAGGCCCCTTGCGGCAACGAAAAAGTCATCGTCTGGCCAGCAACGCTGGCGCGGAAATTACCGTCTGGAAGCCTGCCTAGAATTTGCGCCGTGAATTGCGAACCGGCACTCAAGGCGGATGGTGCCGGACGCACCGGCGTAACCCCTTGAACCTCCGGCAGCGGTTGCTGGAGTATTGCACGCAGACGGGAGCTTATATCTATATCTGCCATAAGAACCTACTCATAATCTTGCTGCGAGGCTATGAGCGGGGCTCATGCGCTGCTCGGAATCCTCATTTATGACGTATAAACTCCGGTTCCTGCGCTGCTCTTCGCCCCGCTGACGGCCTCTCGCGACAGATTCTGAACAGGTTCTACGTCTCCCGTTGCGCTTGCCTCATTGCGCAGGTCCGGCAACTACTTTGTTGCGAAACTGTTATAAGCGGCGCGCACAGCTCGACCGCGAGCATTGCCTCCGAGCATGGCGCGGACGCTCTCCATCCACGGCTCTGTGTGACGACGCACTTCGCGATCGTCCTGAAGAATTTGTTTGATCAATTCCATCTTGCGCTGGCGATCTGTGCCGGAAAGAGGAATTGCCGGACCCTCTGCGGGTTCGAGCATTTGCAATTTGTCTCTGATCTGACGGATCTCCAACTCAAGGTTGCTGAGGTGGTCCCAGTCGTTGGCGCGGGCGGCTTCCGCCATCGTGGCTGACAGTTCCGACATGCGTTCGTAGAGGGCGACGGTATTCATTGTGGATTCCCTTTACGCTGGTACGACTTCGCTACGAATGGCCTCCCACGCACCTTTGAGTTCGCCCAATAACGTGGCTACTTCTTTCAGTGCGCCTTCGCTGCTTTCCAGATTCGCGTAGAGCAAGCGTGACACCATATAGTCGTACAGTGACGCCAGACGTTGGGCAAGTTCGCCGCCGGCAGTTAGGTCAAGACTGGCTTTCAGACCATTTGAGATGATTTCAATCGCTTTGGATATTGCCTGACCCTTGCCAGCAATATCATGTTGGACGATTGCGATGGCCGCCATGTTAACCTTCAACAAGGCGCCGTCAAAAAGCATCACGATCAACATATGTGGATCGGATCCTGCGACGTTCGATTCAACGCCCACCCGGGCGTATGCGTCGGCTCTCGATTGCATGGCTGGGGTCATCCTCGTTCGTTCCGTTGGTTTTGTGCGTTTGACCGTTATTACATTTTGGCGAGCTGCTGCAAGAGATAGCTGCCCGTGCTATTTAACTGCGAAATCATTGTGTCGAGGTTCGTGAATTGCTGTCTGTAGCGCGCCTCGATCACATCCATCTGAGAATTCAGACTGTCGATCCGATCTCCGAGCGACTTGATGTTTGTGTTCAGCCCGTTCGTGCGCGCGCCGACGACGCCCGAGTCATCCAGCATCGCGGTAACGGACGCGGAGACTTTGGTCATGATGCCATCGGTACCAGCCACGCCAGTGAAAATCTTTGACGCGTCTTTTGTAGGGTCGGATAGCGCGGCCGTTAGCTTGTCGCTGTCGATACCCAGCGTGCCATCGGCCTGCAACGTGATTCCAATGTCACCGAGCCGGCTGAAACCGCCCGGCGAACCCGGAACGACTCCCGTTACCGCACTACGCATCCGCTCCTGCACGGTGCGCACCGAGTAGTCGCCACTCAATGCGGCGCCTTGCTTGGTGTCCGCGTTGTAGGCGCTGACGCTCTGCAGGGTTGTGATGACACTGTTGTAGGCATCGACAAACTTTTGAATCTTCGCCGTCATCGCGCTTGTATCGGGTGTCACGCTGAGGGTGAGTGGAGAGCCGACATTGGTCTTGCTCAGATTCAGCGTGACGCCATCGATCACATCGCTGATCGTGTTACTCGATTTGGTAATGCTAATACCGTCGATAGTGAACTTCGCATCCTGGCCTGCCTGGATCTGTGCCAGGCTGCCGGCACCGGAAGCCGAGTCGTAATCGAAACCGTCGAGTCCGCTGAGGCGTATTTCATTGGCGGTTCCACCGTCTTTCGAGGTGAGGACCAGATGGCTGCCGTTAGGGCCGCCGTCGTTGATGATAGTGGCGACGACGCCTGCGCCGGAAGCATTGATCGCATCGCGCAGACCCGCGAGCGTGTTATTGCTTGGGTCGATCGTAATATCGACCGAACTGGCCGAATTGAAGGCGCCGCCGCTGGCCGAGCCAAGCTCGATTTTCAGCGTGCCAGTGGTTCCAATGCTCGAATTCACCGAGGCAAAACCGGCGCTTTTAAGCTTTTGCGCCTGGGCCAGTTGGCTAACTTCGATGTTGTAGGAACCCGAAACGGCGCCTGCGCCCGCTGTGGCATTCAGAACGCTGCTATCTGAAGAACTCGTCTGAAAAGCGGAGAAGCTTGTCGAAGTGTTGATCGCATCTGCGGCAGATTGCAGATTGGACAGGGCGCTTTTAATCTGACCAAGCGCCGAAACTTGGGCCTGTAAGGTTGACTGTTGCTGCTGGAGAATCGTAATCGGCTGTCTCTCCGCATTCATCAGCCCCGTCAGGATCGAATTCAGATCCAGACCGGAACCTACACCGAGTGATGTGACGGATGCCATGCTACTTACCTCCTCATACAGCGATGAACCTCACGGCTGCAGAATCTATACCTTGTTATTCAGAAATACCCCAGAGGGCGCCTCTTCCTCACTTGTTTTCGTTTGGCTGAAGTTATCCAGCGCTTCCGCGATCGCAAGCATTTCCTTGCTTGGGATCTGACGAATAACTTCGTTGGTGGACGTATCGACTAATTTGACGATCACCTTGCCCGATTTGTCGTCGATTGAAAATTCCAGGTTATCTTTTGCCGGACCCAGTGCATCTTGTGCGTCCTTGACCGCATCTTTTACCCGGTCGCGTTCCTTGGCTGGGTCGACTGCCTGCCTCTGCAAATTTTCCGAAGGCTTAGAGCCCCCCGGGCTTGCGACCGGGGTGGCGGAACGGACGTCGGAAGGAGCGGCTGGCAGTGGGGACGGCCCGGCTATATTTCCCGGAGGAAATACACTGATGTCATTCAGCGTCGTCATGATGTCGTCTCCCTCGTGTGACTAGGGCGAGAGGCGTGTTTCTTCTCTCTCCCCAGTCTCACGATTCCTTCTCAAATTATCAGCGTAGCAATTGGAGCGCCTGCTGCGGAACTGCGTTGGCTTGCGCCAGGATCGCGGTACCCGCCTGTTGCAGAATGTTCAGACGCGTCAAATTTGCAGTTTCCGATGCGAAATCGGCATCCACGATACGGCCACGCGCGGCGGACTGGTTTTCGACCGCGATCTGCAAGGTGCTGATTGTGGCCTGCGTGCGGTTGATCGCGGCACCGAAGTCGGCGCGGTTAGCGGTGACCGTATTGATCGCCTTGTCGATCGCCGCCATGGCTGTAAGAGCCTGATCGGCGTAAGCACTGGCTGCAACCGAGGCGCCGACGTTGATCGCGGCCGAATTAACACCCAGCGCCGAGGCTTTCATGTTGACCGTCCCGACCGTGATCCGGTTGTCGGCAGAGGTCTTGTCGCCAACCTGGAAGGAGAACGAGCCCGCTTGAGAGTTCGTCAGATGACGGTTGTTGAAGGTGGTGTTATCTGCGATCCGCGAGATTTCCTGTTGCAGCGAGGTGAATTCCTTGGCGATGTTCGCGCGGTCGGCTGAGGTGTTCGTGCCGTTTTGCGCCTGCACCGCGAGTTCGCGCATACGCTGAAGGTTGTCGGTGATCTTCGAGGCGGTACCATCGGCGACCTGCGTCATCGAAATTGCGTCGTTCGCGTTGCGGATCGCGACGTTCAGACCCCTGACCGAAGAATTAATCCGTTCCGAAATCGCGAGACCGGCCGCATCGTCGGCCGCGCTATTGATACGCAAGCCAGAGGACAGGCGCTGAAGCGGGTTGGCAAGCTGCGTCCCGGTGGTCGTCAGGTTGCGCTGGGCGTTCAGCGAATATACGTTGGTGTTGATAGTGAGTGCCATTTTGCTGCTCCTTGTCGTTCCGTTTTCCGTACTTCTTCAAGCCGGGACTCCGGCTTCATTCAAGCGTCATGTCGCTTGGGTGGTATTACGACGACCAACTCGGAAACTTTAGAGCATCTTTGTTGTGACCGATTTGTGCGTCGCCTTGAGTGTTTCTACGGCCCCAAGTAACAGAGATTTAGACTTGCCTATATAAGTTTCCTAGAATTTTTGAAAACTTTAATCACGAGCAAACACATTTATTGACCGCTTTTCCGCGGATTGCCGGGATCTGTCTCAGAATGTAATAGTGGTAAATAGCAGGCTCTCCCATTTCTATCGATGTCGGGGCATTTATGAAGGACGCACAAGAAACCGCCGGGCAAGCTGACTGGACGCCGCTCCAAAGCGCCTATATCGAAAAACTGTTTGCCACCTACCGGGCTAATCTGCGCTTTTTGCACGAGAACTTTCCCGGCGTATTTGAGCGTCTCATGGCAACCGAATTGCCGGCTCCGTTTACGATCGGGCCGGATGCCGCGGTGACGATTTTCAGCGGCCCCTATATGGGGAGCCTGCGGGATTACACTGACCTTGGACGAATACTATTTGAACAGTTCAAGCCGCAACGCAAGGAAACCCGAATCTGGGTCGAAGCGGGTTATCTCGATGAGCCGCGGCAAATTACGTCGCACGGCGAGAATCCGGATTTTTTCCGCCCCGTCGAAGCGCGCTTCCGCGGCGAGCTTGTTGCGCGATTCAATGAGTTTTGTCCCGATCGGGAAAAGGATCGTCTCGAACGTCCGGCATTCGGCGAACAGGTGCTGCCCCTCGTGCTTGTATTCGGCAGCGGTTTCGGCTGGCATTTGGAGCGTTTGGTCGACGAATACGAAATTGACCATCTGTTCATCATTGACACCGATGTCGAGCGGCTCAATCTCTCGCTCTATTTCGTGGACTATATCGCGCTGAATCAGCGCTTCATGGCGCGCGGACGGAGTTTGTCGATTGCATTCCATGAGAACAATGAAATCATCGCAGGATCTATTCTCTCGATCATTCAAAAATATGCGCCGCCTTATGTCGTGCAAGGCGCGGCCTTGTTCTTTCACGATTACGATTCGGAGCGCGTGAAAGATATTTGGGAGCGTGTCCGCGCGAATATGGGAAGGCTATTTCGCGGTTGGGGTTTTTTCGACGACGAAATTCTCGGCTTGCGGCATGCGATCGAAAATTCGCTCGCCAAACGGCCAACCTTCGTTGGCGGAAAGCAAGTACCGGAAGATGGGGTCGCCGTTATCGTCGGCGCGGGGCCCTCGCTCGACACCTTGCTTCCCGTGCTGCGGCAATACCGCGAAAAACTTGTCGTGATCTCCTGCGGCACGGCGCTGTCGGCCTTGGCCAACGCCGGCGTCGACCCGGATTTCCATCTCGAAATCGAACGCACCGCCGCCACCTATCGCGTCCTGGATACGCCGCAGACGCGCGCGGTGCTCGCGCACACGCCGATTCTGACCTCCGCCATTATGTTCCCAGGGGTGCCTGGGCTTTCGCCCGAACCGGCGATGTTCCTCAAGGAAATCGATTTCGGTTCGAACATGCTCGATTTTCAAAACCGCCTGCCGCGAATCCGCACGAATCCAACCTGCACCAATGGCGGTTTGGACTTTGTGCTGAAAATGGGTTTCCAGCGTGTTTACCTGTTTGGCGTGGACCTCGGCTTCCTGCCCGAGAAAAACCACCACTCGCTCAATTCGGTCTACTACAACGGCATCGCGAAAGAGGGTTTTCTTGCCCAAATGGTCGACAACACGCACGCCCTGCACCGCGACACCACGCCCGTGCCCGGCAATTTCGAAGAAACGGTGCTGTCGACGGATCAATTCATGTATTCGCGCGACGTCATGCAAGTGTGCGTGGCCGAACACCCGCGCGCAAAGGTTTTTAATCCGAACAATGGCGCTAAGATCGCCGGCGCGCACAGCATCCGTCCCGAGGAAATCGAAATCGAAACGAGCCGGGAAGCGCGCGAGCAAGCGATTGCCGCGATCAAGGCGAGTTTCGAATCCGGCGTGACGGACGATATGGTTTGTAATACCACAGACCTGATCGAGCAATTCGATGCGGTCATTGCCGATTTGACCGTGCTATTCGCGCAGCCGATTACGCGCAAAGCCGATTTATTTGCGCGTTTGGCCGACATGCACGCCTATTTCTTTTTCAAAAAACATCAGGAAGCGCAAGTATTTCCCTTGATGCGTGGCACCATGCAGCATATGGGGCGCTTCGCCTACGATTGCTTTGCCCTGATGCGCGACGAACAAAGAGCGGTTGAATTCGGCCCCGTCGTATTTGACCTGTTCCTGCGTTTCCTGCGCGCGGGGCGGGAAAATCTTGTTGCGCTGCGTACTTTAGCCGAAACCGGCAGCCTGCCCGATCCAAAGGAAAACTGAGCGATGTTCAACGACAAAAGTGTTTTGGTGACCGGCGGCACGGGTTCATTCGGCCGAAAATTCATCGCGACGGTCCTTGCACGCTACAAACCCCGGCGCCTGATCGTTTTTTCCCGCGACGAACTCAAGCAATACGAGATGCAGCAGCAGTTCGATGCGCCGTGCATGCGGTATTTCCTCGGCGATGTGCGGGATACCGATCGCCTGATTCAGGCCATGCACGACGTGGATCTTGTCGTGCATGCGGCCGCGCTCAAGCAAGTGCCGGCGGCCGAATACAACCCGATGGAGTGCATCAAAACCAACATCAACGGTGCGCAGAACGTCATCGACGCCGCGTTCGCCAACGAAGTCGAAAAAGTCATCGCACTGTCGACCGACAAGGCCGCCAATCCCATCAATCTTTATGGCGCCACGAAGCTGGCCTCCGACAAGCTTTTCATCGCCGCCAACAATGTCGCGGGCAAACACCGCACGCGCTTCGCCGTCGTGCGCTACGGCAATGTTGTGGGTTCGCGCGGCTCGGTTGTGCCTTTCTTCCGCAAGCTGCTTGCCGAGGGGGCCAAGGAACTCCCGATCACCGATCCACGCATGACGCGTTTCTGGATCACCTTGCAGCAGGGCGTGGACTTTGTGATTAGCAACTTCACGCGCATGCGCGGCGGAGAGTTGTTCGTGCCCAAGATCCCGTCGTCACGCATCACCGATCTGGCCGAGGCAATCGCGCCCGGCCTGCCGTGGCGGCAGATCGGCATCCGCCCGGGTGAAAAGCTGCATGAAGTCATGGTTCCGATCGACGATGCGTTTCACACGCTGGAGTTCGAGCATCACTATGTGATCCAGCCGAGCATACAGTTCGTGCAGCAACCTGATTACACGCGTGACGGCATGGGCGCGGTGGGGCGGCCGGTAGCGGAGGATTTCGAATACAACTCGGGCACGAATCCGCATTTTCTCAGCACCGCCGAGATTCTTAGCTTATTTGGACAAGCCGAATGATTCCCTACGGCCGGCAAAGCATCGACGAATCGGACATCGCGGCAGTCGACGCCGTCCTGCGCTCGGATTGGCTCACGCAAGGGCCTGCCGTCGAGCATTTCGAAAAAGCCGTCGCGGACTATGTTGGCGCATCGCATGCGATCGCGCTCAACAGCGCGACCTCGGCATTGCATGTCGCCTGCGCGGCATTGGGCGTCGGTCTCACGTCGCGCGTCTGGACGGTTCCGAATACCTTTGTGGCATCGGCGAATTGCGCGCGCTATTGCGGGGCGCAAGTGAGCTTCGTCGACATTAATGCTAAGACTTATTGCCTCGACCCACAGGATCTGGCGCTGCGTCTTGAAGCCGCGGCGCGGCGCGGAGAATTGCCCGATGTTCTGATCGCGGTGGATTTCACCGGCCAGCCCTGCGACTACGCGGCGATCGCGGAACTCAAGGCGCGCTACGGTTTCCGCCTTGTCGAAGACGCCTCCCACGCGATCGGCGGGCTTTACCGCGGACAGCGCATCGGCGCTTTGCTGGTGGCGGACATTACGGTGTTCAGCTTTCATCCGGTGAAGTTGGTCACCACCGGCGAAGGTGGCATGCTTTTGACGCAGGACGCCGAACTGGCGCGTCGCGCGCAGAGCCTGCGCAGCCACGGACTCGAACGTCACCCGGAACGGCTCGAAAAGCCGGACGAGGGCGCGTGGTATTACGAACAGCAGGCGCTCGGCTGGAACTATCGCATGACCGATCTTCAGGCCGCGCTCGGCGCAAGCCAGATCCGGCGTCTCGATAAATTCCTCGCGCGCCGCCGCACGCTCGCCGCACGCTACGACAACCTGCTTGGCAGTCTGCCGCTACAGCGTCCGTGGCAGCACCCAGACGGCCTTTCATCCTTCCATCTGTACCCAATTCTCTTGCAGGATGCCGCGACACGCCGGAAGGTGTTCGACAGGCTGCGCGGCGACGGGATCTGGGTGCAGGTTCATTACATTCCGGTGCACTTGCAGCCTTACTATCGCCAGTTCGGGTTCAAGCCCGGAGATTTTCCTGTTGCCGAAGCCTATTACGCGCGCACGCTTTCGCTTCCTCTGTACGCCGATTTGAGCGATGCGGATCAGGATCGCGTCGTCGCGGCGCTGCGCGAGGCGCTTGCGTGAAGCTCTGCGTAATTCCGGCGCGTGGCGGCAGCAAGCGGATTCCGCGCAAAAACATCAAGGATTTCTGCGGCCGGCCGATGCTCGCCTGGTCGATCGCCGCCGCATGCGAAAGCGGTCTTTTCGATCAGGTTATCGTGTCGACCGAGGATGCCGAAATCGCGGCGGTGGCGCGCGAGGCCGGCGCGCTCACGCCATTCGAACGCCCGCGGGCGCTCGCGGACGACCATACCGGAACGAGCGAGGTCGTCACGCACGCAATCGACTGGTTCCGCCAGCAGGGCGAGACGCTAGGGCTCGTATGCTGCCTGTACGCGACGGCGCCTTTTGTGCGTGCGCGGGATCTGCGCGCAGCCGTGGAACAATTAGCACACAGCCGCGTCCGTTTCGTGTTTTCCGCGACGAACTTCGATTTTCCGATTCTGCGCGCGTTGACTTGCAACGCGCAGGGCCAGCTTGCGCCGATGTTCCCCGAACACATCGGCAAGCGTTCGCAGGACTTGCCCGAAGCCTTTCACGATGCGGGCCAGTTCTATTTTGGCGATGTGGCGGATTGGCTCGCCGGTGCGCCGATATTCGGGTCGGGCTCGCGGATGTATCTCTTGCCGCGCCATCGCGTGCAAGACATCGACACGCCCGAGGATTGGCTGCGCGCGGAATGGCTGTTCCGCGCCATGAGGGAAGCGGGCGAATGAGGATAGCGATTCGCGCCGACGCCTCGCGGGATATCGGACACGGCCATGTGATGCGTTGTCTCGCGCTGGCCGATGTGCTGCGCGCACAGCATGCGGAAGTGGTTTTCCTGTGCCGCGCTTTGCTGGGCGATGCGCGCGCGGCGATTCAAAGCGCCGGCCATGCCTTGATCGTCATCGACCCCCAGACCGACGCGGTGCTTGCCGATGCGGCGGCGTGCGGCGAAGCACTGGCCGCGCGGCAGGCGATCGATTGGCTGATTCTCGATCACTATGGCCTGAATGCGGATTGGGGGCGCAGACTTCGGCCGCTGTGCCGCAAGCTGATGGCGATCGACGATCTGGCCGATCGCCCGCTCGAATGCGATCTGCTGCTCGACCAGAATTGGCAGGACAGACCCGAGGCGCGCTATGCGGGGCTGATCCCCTCGTGGGCCGATGCCTTATTCGGGCCGCACTGGGCCTTACTGCGCGCCGAGTTTGCCGAGGCGCGTGTGAATCTTCCGCCGCGCAATGGAAAAATTGAACGTGTGCTGGTGTGCTTCGGCGGTTCGGACCCGCCGAATGCGACGGGCGCCGTTTTGCATGTGCTTGCAGCAAAGTCGGACATCACCCTCGACGTGGTGGTTGGCGCGGGCAATCCGCATGTCGAACGCTTACGCGCGCAATGCGCCGCGTTGCCGCACGCGACTCTAATTGTGGGTGCGACGGACATCGCCGCGCGCATGGCGGCAGCCGATCTGTTTATTGGCTCGGGTGGCAGCATGACTTGGGAACGCGCGAGCCTGGGCTTGCCGGGCGTCACCTTGCCGATCGCCGAGAATCAGCGCGAGCTTTGCGCGCGCCTGGATGCGGCGGGCGAGGGGATCGATCTTGGTTTTGCGACGGCCGAAGCTTTGGCGCTGCTGCCGAATGTCTTGGCCCGGCTCATCGAGGAACCTCAACGCGTGCTTGAAATGAGCGCAGCCTTGAGCGCGCATTGCGATGGACTCGGCGCGCTTCGGGTGACGAAACGGCTCTTGGCGGCCTGATTTAGAGCCGCTATTTCGCCCGATTTGAGTAATACAAAATCCCGTCAGCTTCTCGATCGAGCGTCATTCCGACATGCGCGGCAATCCTGGCCGAGGCCGGATTATCGGACTTTACTTTTGCCTGAATTGGGCCGGAAAGCTCGCACGCCAACAGCGCGACCATCTGTTTGCCGATGCCGGAACCTCTGTGCTCAGGCGCTATGGTCCAGGAAAGTTCCCAGACGCCGTCTGAAAACTCCGCTCGAACCGTGCCCACGGCAGAGCCATCTTGTTCTGCAATCAATAGACGCAGATTCGGATTGTTCAGGTTTTTATTTAACCAGCGCAGATGTTCGTCAGCTTGAATTTCAGTTTGATGCAGACTCGCTTTTTGCGTTTCCGGATCGTTGCGCCACGCTAAAAGCAAGTCGGCATCCCGCAGAGTGGTCGGTCTGAGCGTGAGTTTCGATATAGAGGCGTAATGGCCTGACATGCAAATCCAGTTGAATTTTTTAGTGTGCTTAATCGGATGATCGTCCGAAATACGTTTGCTTTCCAACGCCGATAAGAGGGGAATTTCCCCTTTATTTCCATACGGAGATTTTCTTTCTTCAGGTTTAAGCTTCAACCATACCGCCATGAGTAGCTGGCAAGAAGAGCAGGAGGTCATCGATGATTCAGATCGGGAAATATGGCGTTGGCCGTGCGAAACCGCCATTGTTGATTGCCGAAATGAGCGGAAACCACAATGGTTCGCTTGAGCATGCCTTGGAGATTGTTGATGCCATAGCGGCCACGGGCGCGCAGGCGCTGAAGCTGCAAACCTATACCGCCGATACGATGACGCTCGATTGCGACATGCCCGGTTTCGTGATCGACGACGCCGATAGTCTATGGGCGGGGCGCAGGCTGTACGACCTTTATCGTGAAGCGCATACGCCGTGGGAATGGCATGCGCCGATTTTCGAGCGGGCGCGCAAGCATGGCATGTTGGCTTTTTCGACGCCTTTCGATGCCACGGCGATCGACTTCCTCGAAGAGTTGGATGTTCCCTGCTACAAGATTGCGAGTTTCGAAAACATCGACCTTCCGCTGATTCGCAAGGCGGCCTCGAAAGGCAAGCCCCTGATTATTTCCACCGGGCTGGCGTCATTGCGTGAAATCGCCGAGGCGGTGGAAACCGCGCGCGGCGCGGGCTGCCGCGATTTGGTACTGTTGAAATGTTCAAGCACCTATCCCGCTTCGCCGGCGGATAGTCATCTTCTGACGCTTCCGCATTTACGCGAAACCTTCGGCTGCGAAGTCGGCCTTTCAGATCACACTTTGGGCCTCGGGGTTGCGATAGGCTCGGTGGCCTTAGGCGCGACGGTGATCGAAAAGCATGTGACTTTGCGGCGCGCCGATGGTGGTGTCGACAGCGCTTTCTCACTTGAGCCGCACGAAGTGCGTCAGCTCGTCGAGGAAACGGAACGCGTCTGGCAGGCGCTTGGTCAGGTTCATTACGGTCCGAGCGGGCGGGAGCGCCCTTCGTTGCAGTATCGCCGTTCGCTCTATGTTGTTAAAGACATCGCGGAAGGAGAAGCTTTTACGCCCGAGAACGTGCGTGCGATCCGGCCTGGATTCGGCCTTGAGCCGCGACATTTCGATGCGCTGATGGGCCGCCGCGCCGCGCAGGCGATTACGCGCGGAACGCCGCTGGCATGGAAATGGGTCGCATGAATTCGTGGTGAGGAAGCCCCGCGCTTTGGCCTGAGGTGACTCACCTTTATAACGCTAGAAACCTTGTCGCTCACGCGTTTGAAACCAGGTAACACTGGTTTCTTTTTTTTTGCGGACTCCAAAAGTTTTGCGTGGGCGGGAGCGGCTTGTTCAACGTGCGATCTCGACACGGTTTTTGCCTGCGCGCTTGGCGCGATACATGGCCTCGTCCGCGCGGTTGAGCGCTTGTTGCGGCGTTTCTTTGGTGCCGATTTCGCTTACGCCGGCGCTGAAGGTGATGAGCACCTTGCTGTTGTCATTCAAGAAGAAACGCCGCGTCAGTTCGCGCTGAACGCGGCGAATGGCGCTTGCGGCATCTTCGAGTCCGGTGTCCGGCAAAATGACGACAAACTCTTCACCACCATAGCGTGCGACGGAGTCTTGCGGGCGAACCAACTCGTCGACGATGTGCGCAAGATGGATCAATGCGTTGTCGCCGACGTGATGGCCCAGGTTGTCGTTGATTTGTTTGAAGTTGTCGATATCCAGCAAGGCCAGACAGAGCGTCTGGTTTTGCCGCTGCGCGCGGGCGACCTCGCGCTCCAACGTTTCATCCATGCCCTTGCGGTTGAGCGCTCCCGTAAGCGGATCGTGGCGGACGAGATCGCTGGCCGATTCCAGCTCTTCCTGAAGCCGCAGGATTTCCCCATTGGCGACATCGACTTGGCGTTGCAGCACGAGGAGGTTGCCACGCGAGTTTTCCGCCTGGATCTGCACATTGCGCGTTTCGCGCAGAACCTCCTCGATGACGATGGAGAGTTCGCCAATCGACTCGGCATTGGCGACCTGCGCGGCACAATGCTCCATTCTGTCTTTATATTCGCCGGTCGAATTGTAGAAGCCCGAAAGATGGTCGACGAAGCCGGACAGCAATTGCTTGAGACGGTCTTGCGCTTCAACCAGGCTTTTCTTGAGCAAACCTTGTTTGAGAATCAAGTCGCGCAAACGGCGACCAACCTCTTCGAGCGTCGTGCGGTCGAGCGAGTCGGAGGTGACTTGAAGCACGCCGGCGATCTGGCCTTGCAGCCAGCGATCGTCGATCGCTAGATCGTTGATGTTTTCGATGATCAAGCGCAAAAGCTTGATGAGTGCCTGCCGAACTCCGGTTTGATCCTGTACGACCCATTCAACCTTGTAGGCGAACTCGCGCAGACGTTTGGCAAAAGCGGCCGAGTCAAAATCCTTCGATGTCTGGCGCAACTCAAGCGCGAGCGTACTTGCCGTTTCGGTCAGTTCGGGAGAACCAACGAGCAGGCTCGAAATCGCCTCTTCGAGGATTTGAGCCACCAGACTTCTGATGTCGTGCGACTGGGTGACGGCTTGTTCAAGTGCGGCATCCTCGCGCGTAAACGCCACTTCGGGCGAGGGGGCGTCGATCAACAAATAGGATTCGCTCAGCGCTTCGCTGCTCCAGCCGCGCACCAAGCCCTGTAAGCGCTGAAAAAGTTGCTTCTGATCGGCTTGGCTCGACGCCAATACATGTTCGAGCGATTCGCGCTTGCGCACACCGCTGATGTTCGCGTGGCGGTTTTCGAATTGCGTGAGCAGCTCACGAATCAAACCGCTCCACGGCAGGCTCGTTTCGGCGCATTCCTGAAAAAGTTGCTGCATGCGGGTATGGAAGCTTTTCCAGTTCTTCTCGCTGATCGCGCCTTCAAAACGGCGTGCGATCCGCTGCTGCTCGGGCGTGTCGCGCGGTAGAAGGGCCGAAAGTGCGCGCAGTTCGCGTTCAGGAAAGATTTCTTCTGGTTGCGTGCCCGCAATCTGATGATAAAGATCGCGAAAATTTTCAGGCGTGGGGGGCGTGCGACTCATTGCAAGCCGTCGCAAAACCTCGCGGGCAATATCGATTGGGTTGTGGGTTTCCGAACTCATGAACCTATTTGCCTACCATGATGCTCATGTACCGAACAGGCTAACGCTGACGCTCGGAGCGCGGACGGAGCGCTCGAAATCTCGTCAGTATGTTGGCTACGGCAGGCTCCGACACTTCTTGAGGAAATCTATTCAACCAAGCCGTGTTTGAGCCCGTAGTGCGTCAACTCGGCATTATTTTTGAGCTTCATCTTTTCCAGCAAACGTGCCCGATAAACACTCACCGTTTTAACGCTCAGGTTCAGCTCTTCACCGATCTGCGTCAGCGTCTTGCCCGACGCGATCATGCAAAGGGTTTGATATTCGCGATCCGACAGCCGTTCATGCGGCGGGCGGTCGTCCTCGGTAATCGCCTCGGCAAGCTGTTCGGCCAAGGTTGCGCTGACGTATTTTTTGCCCGCGGCGACTTGGCGGATCGCGCTGACGAGCAGTTCCGGCGCGCTTTGTTTTGAGAGATAACCCGCCGCGCCGGCGCGCAGCGCCCGGATTGCGTACTGATCTTCCGAATGCATTGACAGCATCAGCACAGGCAGGCGTGGATATTCTTTTTTGACGAGCTTCAAGGTATCGATCCCGTTGCGGTCGGGCATGTTGACGTCCATGAGCACGACGTCGAATTCGGATTCGCGAATCAATAGCAGTGCACGTGCGCTGTTCTCGGCCTCGCCAGCAATAACGAGGTCTTGGGTGTCCGACAGAATCGATTTAAGTCCCTGTCTGACGATCGCATGGTCGTCCACGATCAGAACCCGGATAACTGGATCGCTCATTGTTTCCTCTTTAATCCGCTGAAGCGGGCGCCGGTATCGCGGCATGCAGCGGGGCGCGCAGGACCAGCTCCGTCCCTTGCTTTGGCCGAGCATGGATGTCCAGTCTTCCACCCAGGCTGGCGACGCGCTCCTGCATGCCTCGCACGCCGAACGAGCGGGGCTTCGAAAAATCCGTGTTACGGATGCCGACGCCATTGTCGGCAACTTGAAGCACGATTTCGTCGCCTTCCTGCATCAGGCGAATCTGTACTCTCTCTGCGTGTGCGTGTTTTGCAACATTGGTCAGCGCTTCCTGGAAGACGCGGAAAATTGCAACCTCCGTATCTTCCGAGGACGAAATATCGTAGTCCGCGCACAGCACCTCGCAAATGATGCCGGTGCGCTGCGAGAAGTCCTCGGCATAGCTTTCGATCGCCGCGGCCAAGCCGAATTCCTTCAGAATGCCGGGCCGCAACTCGCGCGCGACGCGGCTGGACGTGCTGATTGCATCGTCCACCATGGCGGCGATCCGTTTGGTGCGCCCCGCGAGCGATGCATCCGAATCGAGTTTGCTGGCGAGCAAGGTCAGCTCGATTTTGATCCCAACCAATAACCCGCCCAACACATCATGGATGTCTCGCGCGATGCGTTCGCGCTCTTCTTCCTTGATTCGCTGCAAGTGATTCGAAAGTTCGGCAAGCTGGCTGCGTGAAACGGAAAGTTCGGCCTGCGTGTGTTTCGAATGCGTGATGTTCCACATCACGCCCGACCAGCGGGTGCTGCCATCCGACAGGCGTTGGGAAGAGGCGCGGATATTGATCCACTTCGTATCGCGCTCGGGCACGCGGATGCGTCCTTCCCAGTTGAGCGTGCCCAGGCGCCGCGAACCGTGTTCAAGTGTTTCCAGAAAGCTGATCCGGTCTTCGGGGAGAATCATGAAAAGCAGACGCATGCTGTCGTCGACCAATTCGCCGGGAGGCACGCCAAATAACATATAGGCGCCTTCGCTGGCGTATTCGAGATTCAAATTCCCGCTTTCCTCCTCGCGACGCAACTGAAAAACCATTCCCGGAATGTTGCCGGTGATCGCGCCAAGACGCGATTCGCGGTCATGCGCCTCTTTGATCGCGGTGGAACGTTCGCGCCGGATGCGCGCCTCGCGCAATTCACGCTCAACCGCGGGAATAAGGCGGTCGAGCCTGTCTTTGCTTAGATAGTCTTGTGCCCCCGCACGCATTGCGGCGGACGCGGTTTCCTCATCGACGATGCCCGAGACGAGGAAGAACGGAATGTCCTGGCCGTGGGATTTGACAAGCTCCAGGGCCGCATCGCCGGAAAAACCCGGCAGCTGATAGTCGGAGAGCACAACATCCCAGCGACGCTCTTGCAGAGCGCCGAGCAAAGCTTCCGCTGTTTGAACGCGATGCCAGCTAACCTCATATCCTGCGCGGCGGAAGCGATCAATCAACAGAAGCGCATCGTTTTCGTTGTCCTCGACAATAAGAAGAGAAAGCGGTGGGCTCATATGATTTGTTATTTGATATGGCTTGACAAAGATGGCATGCGCCGATTTTTTTCAAACGGAAGACTACATGATCGAAAAAATGGAGTTCTTGTTCAGGCGTAAGCCTTCTACTGTATATAGAAGCTGAATTTTGGGATGTTAAATTGAATCCAGGGGGTTAAAAATATTTTCTCTTGACTTAAGCGTTCGCATTGGCCATAATTCTCTCTCTCCAGACGCGGGGTGGAGCAGTCTGGCAGCTCGTCGGGCTCATAACCCGAAGGTCACAGGTTCAAATCCTGTCCCCGCAACCAGTCATCAATACAAAGCGCCGGTTAATCCGGCGCTTTGTATTTCTACATTCAGGAAGTTTGCTTTCAAGAATCTGGGCTCTTGAAGGAAATTAACCTTGTCTCTTCGTGTAAGCCTTCATTTCATAATGAGTCGCTTGCATTACGACACCGTTCGAATGTGCATATGCGCTAATTCGCGCAATGCGCCGTTAATTGGCATTCCGAGCTTGCGCATTTCATTGGCTGCGTCGCGAACACTAATTTTCCCCTGGTCAACAAGCTGCGAGAGCAGATAGCCGTCGTGACGAAGCTGCATATCGAATCGACGCTCGAAGCCCGGTGTGCTGTGATCAAGAGCAGGGTAGTCCATGTTTTCCCCCCGATTCAAAAGAGGATGCGCATACATATATAGCCTAATACGAACTATGTTGCCGCTGCACCTAGATATGTCGATTTATTTAAATTTAAGAAAAACTACGACCCATACGCGCTGGTAGTCCCAATATTGGGTGGCGCAAGCTTACCCTCTGAATCAAAAGGGCTCTATCTATAAGCTAGGGTTTGCACGTCAAGCAATGCTCATTGACGACGAACGGCAAGCATTTTCTGCCGCCAGCGAAGCCACGCCTTCGAGCGTCGAGCCGACATTCATAAAGTATTCCTCAAACTTGGCCGTTACTTGATCTGCTGGAACATCCTGTGACGACCTTCACAGTAGTCTTCGAACTGTCTCCAAGGAGATTGCCTTGGCTGGTGGCATCGAGTCATTCTTCGAAAAACGCCTTGTCTGTGTGCCGGGAAGTAGCCTGTCGAACCTAACCAGCAGGTCAATGCGTAGGGGCAAGTGTCAGATGATGTGCGGGTTCATCCGGAAATAATCTTGTAAAAGCGGAACAAAGTGCGATGCAGCAAATTTACAAGGAAGGCGGTCAGGGTTCCGTGAGTTCCGAATCAGAGACGGATGATAAGGGCGGACTGATGAGGAAGCCGGACTCCGGTGGTGCAAACAAATGCGACCGGATCATGCTGGATGCCACGCCGTTGTGCTGCGGTATTTGGGATGAGAGTTGTCACATCATCGACTGCAATCAGGCTGCGGTCGAGTTGTTCGGTTTGGCGAATAAAGATGAATACCTGACACTTTTTTTCGAGCTTTCGCCGGAATATCAGCCTTGTGGCGGCGCCTCGAAAGAGGCGATGAACAAATATCTAGCGCAAGCTTTTGAAACCGGCCGCACACGTTTTGAATGGATGCACCGCAAGCTCGACGGTGAGCCGCTGCCATCTGAAATCACATTGGTTCGGATCGAACGCGGAAACGGGCAAGGGCATGCCGTTGTTGCCTATACGCGCGATCTGAGAGAACTGAAAAAAACGTTTACCGAGTTCCGTGAGGCTAACGAACGCGCTCGGATCATGCTCGATGCGATCCCCGTGTGTTGCAAGCTATGGGATGAGAATCATCGGATTATCGATTGCAACCAGGAAATGGTTGATTTGTTCGGGGGGGCTTCGAAGCAGGAATGTATCGAGCGATTCGATGATCTTTCCCCGGTGTTGCAGCCGTGCGGGCGCTCGTCCAAGGAAATGGCATTCGAATATATCGAAAAGGCTTTCGAAGTTGGACGCGTGCGTTTCGAATGGATGCATCAGAAGTTTGATGGCGAGCCGATTCCTGCCGAAATTACGCTGGTGCGTGTGCAATATGGGTCAAAAAATGTCGTTGCTGGATATATCCATGATTTGCGCGAACTGAAAGCTTCGTTCGCCGAAATGCAAGAGGCGAACGAGCGTATCCAGATCATGTTCGATGCCACGCCGCTGTGCTGCAATTTCTGGGACGAGAATCTGCGTGCCATCGACTGCAATCAGGAGGCGGTCAACTTATTCGAGTTATCGAGCAAACAGGAATACCTCGACCGCTTTTTTGAACTTTCGCCGCGCTACCAGCCGCTTGGACGTTTGTCCGAGGAAATGGCGAAGGAATATGTTTGCAAGGCTTTTGAAACCGGCCGCGTGCGCTTTGAATGGATGCATCAAAAGCTCAACGGCGAGCCGATTCCCGCCGAAATCACGCTGGTTCGCGTCAAACGCAAAGACAAATTCGTCGTCGCCGGCTACACGCGGGATCTGCGTGAGCTAAAAGAAACGGTCAATCTGCTCAACAAACTGGAAAAGCTGGCTTTCACCGACAATCTGACCGGCATTTTCAACCGCCACTATTTCATGGAACACGCATCGAGGGCATTCATCAAGAGTGAGGGATGCCACGAAACAGAATGTCTGATCATGTTCGACATCGATCATTTCAAGCAGATCAACGATAGTTATGGGCATAGCGCCGGCGATGCGATTCTGCGCGGCGTGGCCGAAAAAGTGCAGGCCGTTTTGCGTGGTGATGATCTTTTTGCCCGCTATGGCGGTGAGGAATTCGTCATTTATGCCCCCAAGGCCAAAATGAAATCGGCGGTCAGACTCGCGGAGCGGATACGCAAAGCGATCGCCAGCACGAGATTCACCTATGGCAGCCACGAGATCAGACTGACGATCAGTCTCGGCGTGACCGAGCGCGCAAAAGCCGAAAACTCGTTTGAAACCTTCATCAATCTTGCGGACAGCGCGCTTTATGCGGCCAAGGACAAAGGGCGCAACAGGGTCGAATGTCGTTGAGCCGTTTTAAATAACGGCGCAAGCGTGAAAATTCGCACACTGTCGACTCAGGTCCAAGTGCGTAATGCCGACATAAGTTGCTGTATCCGCACGTTTTTCGGAATGCTCTTATATACGGCGCGAACCTCATGGGTAGAATGAGAATCAGTCCATTTACCCCCATCTCAAGATGGCTGCTGCATGCCAGAGCCGTCAAACGGACAATAGAAAACGAGTTCACTACGAACCCGTGAGAATGCCTCGATGAACCGTTCCATCCCTCATCTAGCCGCCGCCGGTTTCCTTGCAGCGCTCGCAGCAGGGTTGGTTTTTCTCAATTGGCATGGTTCGACGACTCCAGAGCCTGCGCAGGAATCGATTGCGCACGAGCTTGCGGATACTCACAACCAAGAGCCGATTTCGCCCTTGCCTAGAAGCATAACGGTATCGCCAGCGAAGGCCAAGCTTGGCGAGCGCTTGTTCAACGACCCGATTCTTTCGAGCGACCACACCATCTCATGCGCCAGTTGCCACATTTTGCAATTAGGCGGCACGGATCGTCAGCGCACTTCCTTAGGCGTAGGCGGTAAGCGTGGCGCGGTCAATGCGCCAACCGTCTTTAACACGGCTTTCAATTTCTTCCATTTCTGGGACGGACGCGCGGCCTCGCTGGAGGAACAGGCGGGAGGGCCGATCACCAACCCGGTGGAAATGAATCTGACCTGGCCCGAGGTATTGGCCAGACTGCAAGCCGACCCTGAATATCGAGCCGACTTCGTAAAGATTTATCCGGAGGGTATCTCCGAGGCGTCCGTCGCGGATGCGATCGCTAGCTACGAGCGCACGTTGATCACGCCGGACTCGCCCTTCGACCGCTATCTGCGCGGTGAGCATGACGCCATCGACGAAAACGCCCGCCGCGGCTACGCGCTATTCAAGTCATACGGCTGCGCGAGCTGCCATCAAGGCGTCAATGTCGGAGGCAACATGTTCCAGCGTTTTGGCGTAATGGGCGATTATTTTGCCGACCGCGGAAACCTTACCAAAGCGGATCTCGGCCGTTACAACGTGACCGGCAATCCCGATGACCGTTATGTATTCCGTGTGCCGAGCCTGCGCAACGTGGCAATTACGCCACCTTATTTTCATGATGGCTCGGCCGAACGACTCGAAGAGGCTGTCGCGATCATGGCTCGCTACCAGCTTGGCCGCGATTTGTCGGAAGAAGACAACCGGCTGATCGTCGCATTTCTTAAAACGCTGACCGGAAATCTGGACGGTAAACCGTTGCAATGAATGCCGCGCTTCCCGAATCACAGCCTATTGCCGAAATTTCCTCGCAACGGAATTTTGCCGATCGTCTGCGTACTATCCGCAGCGTATTGCTCAGCATGGTCGTCGTGTTCGGGCTCGGTTGGCTGTTCCATGAAGCCGACAAGGTTTCCGTTTACGAACACCAAGCTTATTCACGAGATCTGGGCCGGCTGAGTCAGTACGATGCGAAATTCAATGCGGCGGTACTGGCGAGCCATTTCGGATTGCTGCGTGACTTCGATCCAATCAATGCTTCGATCGCCAGCATTCAGCAAGTCTCGCATGCGCTTGAGAAACCTCCATCCTTTCTTGCTGAAACAGACCGCACCCGGCTGAGCGAAATCCTGCTCGAATTCCAGCGTCTGCAAAAACAAAAAGTCGATGCTGTCGATCACTACAAACGCAAAATTTCGGTCCTGCGCAATTCGGTTGCCTACTTTCCTTCTGCGACGGAAATCGTTCTTGAACGCATTAAGAACGATCAGGCCCTATCCCGCACGGTCAGCAATTTCGCCCGCCAAATCACGACTTATGCGTTGAACGGCGATTCCGATCTCGGCGCGGAACTCAGTGAGCAGGCGCGTTCTCTGCTACAAACGACCGCTTCCAAGCAGCCGGTGGAAGGGATGCTCGTAAACCTGCTATCCCATGCGAACATCATTCTCGAAAACAAATCCGTCGTCGATACGCTTACGCGCAGCATTCTCGAACTGCCAACCGCAAAACTCAGTGATGATCTGACCCGGCTTTACGCCGAAGGCTACGAACGCGCGAACCACCGCGCCCATACTTATCGCGTATTGTTATTCGTAAGCGCACTGGGACTAGCGGGCTATCTTGCATTCGCTTTCATGCGCCTGGGCCTCGCTTCGCAAGCGCTGAGCAAAGCGAACCGTAATCTGGAAGAACGCATCGAAACGCTGCGGCGCACGCAGGAGCAGTTGCATCTTTATGCCACCGTATTCACAAATGCCGCGGAAGGCATGGTGATCACCGATTCGGGCTCGCGCATCATCGCCATCAATCCCGCATTCCACCGCATCACCGGCTATCGATTGGAGCAACTGGAGGGGCACACGCCATCCATGCTGCAATCCGGTCAGCAAGGCCCTGAGTTCTATCGCGACATGTGGGAGATGCTGTCCGAACGCGGCCAATGGCAAGGTGAAGTCTGGAACCGGCGCAGCAGTGGAGAGGTTTATCCGGAATGGTTGTCGATCACGGCAGTCCGCAGTGAAGACGGCGGTACGAGCCATTACATCGGCATTTTTTCAGACATCACGGAACGCAAAGAAGCCGAAGCGCGAATACACCATCTTGCGCACCATGACACATTGACGAACTTGCCCAATCGCTTGCTGCTGCGGGATCGCTTGAATCGCATCATCCTTCAGCCGCGCCGCATCGATCAACGCGCGGCGGTGCTGCTGTTGGACCTGGACCGCTTCAAGACGATCAACGACACGCTTGGCCATGAGGTTGGCGATGCACTGCTGATACAGGTCACGGACCGTTGCCTTGGCGTCGTGCGCAAGACCGACACGTTTGCTCGTTTGGGCGGAGATGAGTTCGTCATACTGCTGGCCGAACTTTCACATGCCCAGGATGCGGCGCAAATAGCGCGCAAGATTCTGGCCACGCTCGCGCAGCCGTTCCAACTCGGCGCGCACGCGCTGACCGTAACCGGAAGCATAGGTATTGCGCTGTATCCGGATGACGGACGCAACGACTCCACGCTGCTGCGCAATGCCGACACCGCCATGTACCGGGCCAAGGACAACGGACGTGATTGTTTCCAGTTCTATTCCGCGGACATGAATACTGCGGCACTCGGCGAACTGTTATTGGAAAACCAATTGCGTGGCGCACTTGAACAAGAAGAATTTCTGCTCCACTACCAGCCCAAAGTCGACGCGCAAAGCGGGCAACTGGTGGGCGCGGAAGCCTTATTGCGCTGGCAGCATCCGCAATTGGGACTGTTGTCACCGGATCGTTTCATTCCCGTCGCGGAAGAATCCGGGCTCATCGTACCCATCGGCGAATGGGTGTTGCGTGAAACTTGTCGTCAATTGCGGGAATGGCTCGATAACGGTCTGCGCGCAGTACCCATAGCGGTCAACCTCTCGGCACGTCAGTTCGCACAGCAGGACGTGGTTGGCATCGTGCGCAGTACGCTCGCCGAAAACAAGCTCCCCGCGGCATTGCTTGAACTCGAACTGACCGAAACCATGCTGATGCGCGATATCGATCGCACTATCGGAATGCTCTCCACCCTGAGTCAAATGGGCGTGAATTTGTCGATCGACGATTTTGGCTCGGGTTATTCCTCGCTTGCTTACCTCAAGCGTTTCGAGGTCGATGTGCTGAAGATCGACCGCAGTTTCGTGCGCGATATCAGTCCGGGCGATTCGCAAGGACAGATTGCCGCAGCCATTATTGCCCTGGCTCACAATCTGGGCCAGAAAGTTATTGCAGAAGGAGTGGAAACCGAATTCCAGCGCGATTTCCTGCTCAACCACGGTTGCGATTTATTCCAGGGCTTTCTATTCAGTCGTCCAATTCCTGTAGACGATTTTGCCCGCTGGCTTGCTCCCGCGGAGCCAGATATTGTCGCCGACGAGCTGTATCAGACAGAAAACGCGTAAATTCAGCGTATGGGTAGTCGAACTAGGACGTGGAGGTTTTTGACGCTTGTGCGGGTGCGGCAGCCAGCCAGTCGGCAGCTTGGCGTTCGACGATTTGTTGCAGGCAGCGAATCCAATCCGGATTTTCGTTGAGACAAGGAATGTAGTTGAACGTTTGCCCGCCCGCGGTGAGGAAATCGGCGCGGCACTCGATCGAGATTTCCTCCAGCGTTTCCAGACAATCCGCCGTAAATCCTGGGCATATCACATCGACGGATTTGACGCCCGCTTTGGCCAGTTTCACGAGGCTTGCCTGGGTGTAGGGCTGGAGCCATTGGGCTTTGCCGAAGCGCGATTGGAAACTGACCAGATATTCTTCCGGCTTCAGGCGCAATGCGGCGGCGAGCAGGCGCGCGGTTTCCTGGCACTCGTCATGATAGGGATCGCCGCGTTCGATGGCGCTGCGCGGCACGCCATGAAAGCTCATGACCAGGCGTTCGGCGCGGCCGTTTTGGCTCCAATGCCGGCGGATTCCAGCGGCGAGCGCGGAGATGTAGGCCGGATCGTCATGGAACCCGCGCGACAGGCGCAATTCGGGGAGCGCACGGCTTTCGCGCATCCAGGCCGCCAGCGCATCGCCGATCGAGCCGGTCGTACTCCCGGCATATTGGGGGTAGAGCGGCACAAGCAGGATGCGACTACATCCGGCGGCTTTCATCGAGTCGAGCCGCGCGGCGAGCGAGGGCTGCCCGTAGCGCATCGCATAATCGATGTGCAGATCGTTGTGCCCGGCTTGCGCGAGATAGCCTTTGAGCAGCTTCGCTTGACGTTGCGTGTGGACAGCCAGCGGAGAGCCTTCCTTATCCCAGATCCGCGCGTATTTTTGCGCCGATTTGGCTGGACGGGTGCGCAGGATGACGCCGTGCAGAATCGGCCACCATACGCTGCGCGGCAGTTCGACAATGCGCGGGTCGGAAAGAAATTCGCGCAGATAGGAACGCAGCGCGGATGCGGTGGGGGCGTCGGGCGTTCCAAGATTGACGAGCAACACGCCTGCCCGGGTGTTGGCGCCTTCGGCGCGAGCAGGTTCTGGACGGTATTTGGGCATCGTGGTTTTAAGAACCTGTTTGTAATCTTACTGCAAGGCTGTGATCGGGGCTCATGCGCTGCTCGGAATCCTCATTTATCACTCATAAACTGCGGTTCCTGCGCTGCTCTTCGCCCTGCTGACCACAAGTCGAGCGTGAGTGAGACAAACCTTATGAGCGGCGAAGACGCCTCAAATTCGTGGCGTCACAGCCTCTCGCGACAGATTCTAAACAGGTTCTAAGCAATGGGTGTCAATGCGCTTGAAAGCAGGCGCGCGGTAATGTCGACGATTGGGATGACGCGCTCATACGCCATGCGGGTTGGACCGATGACGCCAACGGAACCGACGACCTGGCCATTGACGCTATAGGGCGCGGCGATGACGCTGCATTGGTCGAGCGAGGAAATCCCGGATTCGCCGCCGATATAGATCTGCACGCCGTGCGCATTGCGCGAAAGATCGAGCAGTTGCAACAGGCCGGTCCGGTTTTCGAAGAGCCGGAACAATTCGCGCAGGCGCGCCATATTCGAAGAAAGCTCGTCGACTTCGAGTAGATTGCGTTCGCCGCTGATCACATAATTGGAGGCATTTTCGGCGAGCGCTTCCTGACCCGCGACGATGGCGGCGGCCATGAGGTCCGACATGTCGCTGCGCAATTGCGACATTTCTTCGATGACGCGCGTGCGAACTTCGTCGAAATCCAGGCCCAGGCAATGTTCGTTGAGAAAATTTGTCGCGCGCGTCAGCTCGGCCGCGGTGTAAGGGCGCTCGGTGATGAGGATGCGGTTCTGTACATCGCCAGCCGTGCTGACCAAAATCAAAAGGATGCGCCGTTCGGACAGGCCGACGAATTCAATTTGGCGGATTCTTGCGGCGTCGGAACGCGGCGCGACGACAATGCCGGCAAAATGCGTCAGATCCGAAAGAATCTGCGATGCGGCGTTGATTAAACGTTGGGGCTGATCGGGCTGGAAATGAGTTTCGAGTTCTTCGATCTGGGTCTGCTCGATCGGACGCATGGTCAGCAGACTATCGACAAAAAAGCGGTAACCGCGCGCGGTTGGAATCCGCCCGGCCGATGTGTGCGGGCTCGCGATGAAACCGAGTTCCTCCAAATCCGCCATGACATTGCGGATCGTCGCCGGAGACACTTCCAGTCCGGAGGACTTCGACAAAACGCGCGAACCGACCGGCTGCCCTTCGGCGATATAACGCTCGACGAGGGTTTTGAGCAGAATCTGGGCTCGTTGATCGAGCGCTTGTGTTCCATTGGGGGCTTCCATGCGGATAGATTCTAGGCAAAATCGAGCCTTCTGTGCTGCCTTAAAGGTAAGCTTGCTTGTGGTTTAATGCGCGCCATGCAAAAACACTTTCAAACGATTGCATTGATCGGCAAATACCAAAGTCCCGACGTGTCCGAAGCGATGCTCGATATGGCGCGCTTCCTGCGCGAGCGGGAAGTCGAGGTGCTGATCGAACAGGCGACCGCAAGCTCGACCGGGATCGCTGCTGACTTTCGCGTCGCGACTTTCGATGAAATCGGCAGCCATGCCGATCTGGCGGTCGTTCTGGGCGGCGATGGAACCTTGCTCACAACCGCCCGGCGTCTCGCGAGCCATGCCGTTCCCTTGCTCGGCGTCAACCAGGGCCGCCTGGGATTTTTAACCGATATTCCGCGCCACGACATGCTCGCGCGCATGGAAGAAATTCTTGCCGGGCGCTTCAGCCGGGATGAGCGCATGTTGCTCGATGTTGAAGTGCTGCGCGGCGATTCGCGCGTGTTTCAGACGATGGCGCTCAACGACGTTGTTGTCAGCAAAGGCGATTCCGGCCGCCTGATCGAGTGCGAGCTGCATATCGACGGCGAATTCGTCTATTCCCAACGTTCGGACGGCATCATCGTTTCCACGCCGACGGGTTCGACCGCCTATGCGATGTCGGCCAACGGTCCGATTCTCCACCCCGGCGTGACGGGGATCGCCGTGGTGCCGGTTTGCCCGCATGCGCTGACGCATCGTCCGGTCACTTTGTCCGACCGCTGCGTCATCGACATCGTGATCCAGCCTCCTCACGATGCGCGGATTCATTTCGACGGCCAGGCGCGCTTCGATGCGCGCGCGGGCGACCGGGTGCGCATTCGGCGCTCGGACCATGTGATTTGCCTGCTGCATCCGCCCGGCTACAGCTATTTTTCTATCCTGCGCGAGAAGCTCCATTGGAGCACGGCGCCCAAACTTTACTGAGGTTGCCGTGCTGCGACGCTTGGCGATTCGGGATTTTGTGCTCGTCGATCGGCTGGAACTTGAATTCTCCGCGGGTTTCGGCGCGCTGACGGGCGAAACCGGCGCCGGTAAATCGATTCTGCTCGATGCATTGTCTTTACTCCTGGGGCAGCGCGCGGAAAGCAGCCTCGTGCGCGAAGGCTGCGAACGTGCGGAAGTTTCGGCCGAATTCCGGCCCGAACCCGAGAGTCCGCTGTGGGATTGGCTCGCGGCGAACGATTTTGCCGACGAAGACGAATTGATCCTGCGCCGCCTCGTTGAGGCCAGCGGACGTTCGCGCGCCTACATCAACGGTTCACCGGCAACCGGCGCTCAGCTCAAAGAGCTGGGCGAATATCTCGCCGATATTCACGGCCAGCATGCGCATCACGCCTTGCTGCGTAATGACGCCCAGCGCATCTTGCTCGACACGCAGGCCGGCGCGCCGCAGCTTGCGCGCGAAGTGGCGGAGAAATACAAAGCCTGGCAAACCACCCGCCGCGAGCGCGAAGCCGCGGAGCAGGCCGGCGAAGCGGCCGCGCGGGAACGCGAAATGCTCGAATGGCAGCTTGGTGAAGCGGCTGCGCTAGCATTCGATGCCGAAGTTTGGGCCGCGACGAATGCCGATCACCAGCGCTTGAGCCATGCCGCGGGTTTGATCGATGGTGCGGCGGCGGCCTTGGCTGCCTTGGATGAAAACGAGCCCGCGCTGGCCGCGGAGGTCGATCGGCTGGCGCATCGTTTGAACGAATTGGCGCGTTTCGATGCAAATCTACTGCCGATTGCGGAACTATTGCTCAATGCGGGCATCCTGCTCAACGAAGCTGCCGCGGAACTGCGCCGCTACACGGAGCGCGTCGAAATCGATCCCGACGCCTTGGCGGAAGCCGAGCGCCGGATTGCCGCGGTAATGCAATTCGCGCGCAAGTACAGAACCGCGCCCGAAGAGATTCCCGAGCTGTGCGCCGACTGGGCGGAGCGTTTGGCGGCAATCGAGCGGGCCGCAGATGTGGCCGCCCTGACGGCGGCCGAAGAAAGCGCACACGCTGCTTATAGCGCGGTCGCACAGGATTTATCGGCCAGACGCGAGAAAGCCGCCAAAGAGCTTAGCCATGCGGTCAGCGAGGCCATTCAGACGCTGGCAATGGCGGGTGGACGTTTCGAGGTGTGTCTCGAAACCTTGCCACATGGGGGCGCGCATGGCCTGGAGTCGGTCGAGTTTCTGGTTGCGGCCAATCCGCAGCAGGCTTTGCGCCCACTGGCCAAAGTCGCTTCGGGTGGCGAACTGTCGCGGATCGGGCTCGCGATCCAGGTGATCGCAAGCAAAGCGACAACGACGCCGACACTGATTTTCGATGAGGTGGATGTTGGCATCGGCGGCAGTGTCGCGGAGATCGTCGGGCGTCATTTGAAGGCTTTGGGCACCGAACGGCAGGTACTCGTTGTTACGCATTTACCACAGGTCGCGGCGCAGGCGGATTGGCAGTGGCGCGTGAGCAAAACGGCAGCCGCGGGCGGTGTCTGCTCGACGGTAACGCCGCTCGATCGCAGCGGCCGGATCGGCGAGATCGCGCGGATGCTTGGCGGCGTGGAGATTACCGAGACGACGCGTGCGCATGCCGAAGAACTTCTCGGCTACGCCTAAACGCAGTTCTTAAGGCTCGAACTGAGTAAATCCGCTGTTCGGAACCTGCCTGCGATGCGGGCAATCTTCTTTGAGGCAATCCACGTACAGATGCAAAGCATGCTCGCGTACCTTGAAGCCGCGTTCGCTTGCGATGCGGTTTTGGCGCGCCTCGATTTCCGTATCGATGAATTCTTCGACCCGGCCGCATTGCATACAAACCAAGTGATCGTGATGCTGCCCGTGGTTCAACTCGAATACGGCTTTAGCGGATTCGAAATGGTGCCGTTCGAGCAGGCCGGCTTGCTCAAACTGAGTCAATACGCGATAAACCGTGGCGAGCCCAATGTCCATGCCTTCGTTCATCAACAGACGATAAACATCCTCGGCCGTCATGTGGCGTTGGCCGCTATGCTGAAAAAGCTCGAGAATTTTGAGCCTTGGCAATGTTGCCTTGAGGCCCATGCTCTTAAGGTTTTGAGAATTGGTCATCGCTCGGCATAAAAGAGGGCCTGAGGGACATGATATATTCTGACGCTTATTTTGAAAACGCGATCCGCGCCATTCGCGCTTGCCCACAAATGTTTAAAGCCTATCGCTGGTTTGCCGCCGCTCTCTCATTGTCAATCGGTCTCACGCTCCTGTCAGGTTGCGAGTGGGTGCGGCCGTATCGAATAGACATCCGTCAAGGCTCCGAAGTCACAGGAGAAATGGTTGCCCGGCTTAAGGTCGGCATGACCCCGGATCAGGTTCGGTTCGTGTTGGGTACGCCTTTGTTGACGGACCCATTTCATGCCGAGCGCTGGGATTATCCCTATGAATATCGGATCGGCCGCCAAAGTTCCTATGAAAAACATCTTTTCAGCGTTTTCTTTAAGGACGGAAAGCTCGAACGCTGGACGGGAGATGTGGAGCCGGCCTCCGACGAGGATGCAGGCCAGAACCGGGTGCTGGACATTGACCCGAAGCAGTAATGAATTGGAAGCGTAGGAGTTCGGAATGGCGGTAAAGCTGGCGATTGCGGGGGCTTCGGGCCGGATGGGGCGGATGCTGATTGAAGCCGCGCTCAAGGATGAATCGGTCAAGCTCGTGGCCGCGTTGGAACAGGAAGGCAGCACATTTCTTGGGCGTGATGCGGGGGAGTTTGTCGGCACGGCAGTTGGCGTTCCGATTGGCACCGATGCCGATGCGGCTTTGGCGCTTGCCGACTGTCTGATCGATTTCACGCGCCCCGAAGCAACGCTTAAGCATCTCGATGCGGCGATCCGCGCAAACAAAGCGATCGTAATTGGAACGACGGGTTTCGATGCTGCCGGGAAAGCGGCCATTGCAGCGGCAGGTGCGCGCATCCCCGTGGTTTTTGCACCCAGCATGGCGGTCGGCGTAAATGCCGTGTTCAAACTGCTTGAAGTTGCGGCACGGATTCTTGCCGAGGGTTACGATGTGGAAGTTATCGAAGCGCACCATCGCTACAAAGTCGATGCGCCTTCCGGAACCGCCTTGCGTATGGGCGAAGTCGTTGCCCGCGCGCAGGGGCTCAACCTGGAGGCGCATGCGATTTACGGCAGGGAAGGGGTGACGGGCGAACGGCCGGCTAAACAAATCGGCTTTTCGACGATTCGTGGCGGGGATATCGTTGGCGATCACACGGTATTGTTTGCCGGTCTGGGTGAGCGTGTCGAGATCACGCACAGATCTTCCAACCGTATGAATTTTGCCGTTGGTGCGTTGCGCGCTGCCCGTTTTTTGCACGGACGAGTTGCGGGTGCTTACGATATGCAGGATGTGCTTGGACTCAAGTAGTCAGTATCCCTTTTGGACCATTCGGAATGTCGCCTGATTTTTCCGTAGCAGCACCTCAAGCTGGTAATGTAACGCGCAGCCGTCGGGCACACGATGTCGCGGCAGGGCGGACTCCTGAGCCGCTGAACTTGATTCTCCAAGCTCAGGACGAGCAGGCCGCAGCCAAAGTGTTGGCGCAGCAGGAACCAGTTCGAGTCGTGCGGGCGCTGCGGCGCCTGGTTGAAATTCAGCGTAGTGCAATGGCGCGCCTGGTCGAAGGGGAAGAACGCCATCGCATGGCGCTCGAAGGCTCGGAAGAATGTCTTTGGGATTGGGACTTACGCAGCGATACGGTCTATTACAGTGCCCGCGTGCTCAGTATTCTCGGGTATGCAGCAGACGAAATTGAGCCGCATGCCGAGTTTTGGCTCAAGCTGATGCATCCGGACGATGCGCCCACCCAAGCTCTTGCGAAGGCCCGTATGAAAGGGGTCGCGCTCGATTTTCACTCTGAAATCCGAATCCGCGCCAAAAGCGGCGACTGGGTATGGGTGCTGGCCAGGGGCCGGGTCGTGCAGCGCGACAAAGAAGGCGCCCCGCTACGTATGGTGGGCACGATTCGCGACATTACGGAACGCAAACGCTGGGAGTTGGAGCTGCTCAAGGCCAAGGAAGAGGCCGAGGCCGCCAACCGGGCAAAGAGCGATTTCCTGGCCAATATGAGCCACGAGATCCGCACACCGATGAATGGCATCATCGGCATGACCGAACTGGCGCTCGATACGAAACTGGACGGCGATCAGCGTGCTTATCTGGAAACGGTGAAATCGTCGGCGGAAGCGCTGTTGACAATTCTCAACGACATTCTTGATTTCTCGAAGATCGAAGCCGGTCGGATGGATATCGAGAATATTGAGTTTTCGGTGCAAAACGTCATCGCCGAGTGCGCGCGCGCCTTGGCCTTGCGCGCGCATCAAAAAGGCATTGAATTGATTTGCGATGTCGCGAACGATGTACCGAGCCGCGTGCATGGTGATCCGGGGCGCTTGCGTCAAGTCTTATTGAACTTGATCGGGAATGCGATCAAATTTACCGATACTGGAGAGGTTGAGGTCACGGCCAAGTTGCGCGGTGATGCGGGAGGGCGGGCGCGCATCGAATTGGCGGTGCGCGATACAGGCATCGGCATCCCTGAAGAAAAGCAGAGCGCAGTCTTCGATGTCTTCTCGCAGGCCGATAGTTCGATTACGCGCCGCTATGGCGGCACGGGTTTGGGCCTGGCTATTTGTCGTCGCCTGGTCGAGCTGATGGATGGCCGGATTTGGCTTGAAAGTGCGCAAGATCAAGGCAGTTGTTTCCGCTTCACCATCGGTGTCGATTTACTCGACGGTCCGGCAAAAGAAAATCCGCCGCCTGCGTTTGTCGGTCGGCGCGTGTTGCTGGCGGCGCGTAATCCCACTTGGCGAGAGCGGATGTCTGCCTGGATGCAGCAGGGCGGTTTAGGGGTGGAGTGTGTCGGTTCGGTCGACGAGGCCATTGCGGCGATGAAGATTCAAGTCGAGCGTGGCGGCTATTTCGATTTGCTCTTGGTCGATGCCGATTTGCCCGAGCCGGGGAGCTTTGCGCTGCCTTCCTATTTCTTCGATCTTGGCGCGAGTTGCGAGCGGATCGTCATGCTTTTGTCCACGGGCAATCAGCGCGAGGATGCCGCGCGTTGCCGTCAGCTAGGCATGCGGGCGCATTTGATTAAGCCGTTTTTCCGGCGCGATTTGTGGGATGCCGCACAGCTTGCACTTGGTATTGAAGGGGGGAGTGGATACTCTCTTGCCGAATTCGATCTCACCGCAGCCAAGGCGGCAGACGAGGCTGCAAGCCGACCGTTGCGGGTCTTGCTCGTTGAAGACAATCCGGTCAACCAGGCGGTTGCGCAGAAAATACTCGAACGCGCGGGGCACAAGGTTTTTCTTGCGAATAACGGTGCCGAGGCGCTTGAGCTATTCGATCGCGAGAACTTTGAACTGATCCTGATGGACGTGCAGATGCCGGTACTCGGCGGAATGGAAGCCACGCGTCAGATCCGTGCGCGCGAAGCTCGGCGGAGCTGGGCTGGCACGGGAACGCTGGTGTCAATTCCGATTATTGCGATGACAGCCCATGCGATGCCGGGCGATCGTGACCGTTGTCTGGAAGCCGGGATGGACGACTATGTCGTCAAGCCGATTCGGCCTGCCGAACTATTTGCTGCAATCCAGCGCGTTGTGCGGGATTCAGAGGAGCCGGCCGGAGACGTTTATGATGGCGCCAAAACTCAAATCGATAGTCCGTCTTTGATTGCAAGCGGAGATATTGTCGATCTGTCCTTGACCCGCGAAACGCTCGATGGCGACGAGGGGGCGGTGCAGATGCTCATCGGCGTTTTCCTACAGGACTATCCCCGCATGCGTCGGGATCTCTTGGGCTCTGGAGAGCGCAGGGATTGGGAAGCCTTGTCGCGCCATGCGCATTCAATGAAAGCCTCTGCCGGAATCTTTGGGGCCGCTACGGCCGTGGAGGCTTGTCTGAGGGTCGAGGTTGCCGCACGTGCCGGCAATCAATCCGATGCGCTGATTTATCTGTCGGAATTAATGCCGGAACTTGATCGATTGGCACAACAGTTGCAGCGCGAGCGCAAATAGAATGCATAGCAGCGTGTTGGAGGATGAATTAGCGTCATTGCGAAAGTAGCCTCTAAAACGTTATAATTAAAAAGTTTCCAAGCGGGATGCACCATCGTGGTGAGTCCCGCTTTTCATGTCCGGCGCCGGTTCTGTGGTGCTGCCAGCATTCCGGAACAAGCGTGCGTTTCAGGGAGTCCGCCGTGACAGCATTTTCCCCAGCCTTGCTCGCTCTTGCCGATGGAACCGTGTTCCAAGGCAAAGGGATCGGCGCGATCGGCCGATCGGTTGGCGAGGTCGTTTTTAATACTGCAATAACCGGTTATCAGGAAATCCTGACCGACCCTTCCTATAACCGTCAGATCGTAACGCTGACGCATCCGCATATCGGAAATACCGGCGCGAATAGCGAAGACTGCGAGTCGGGTAAAACCTATGCCGCAGGGCTTGTCGTGCGCGATTTGCCGTTACGGGTGTCCAATTTCCGTAGCGAGCAGTCCCTGGATGCTTATTTGCGCGACAACAATGTCGTTGCCATTGCGGGGATCGACACACGCAAGCTGACGCGAATTCTGCGCGAAAAAGGCGCTCAGGCTGGCTGCATCGTTACCACCGAGACGTCGGCGCAACTCGATGCGCCCGCGGCAATTGCCGAGGCGCGCGCTTTTCCTGGCCTGTCCGGAATGGATTTGGCCCAAGTCGTTACGACTTCCAAAGCTTATGAGTGGACCGCGGGCGAATGGCGCCTGGGGCAGGGTTACCTACCGCAGCGCGAGGCGAAATTTCACGTCGTCGCCTACGATTTTGGCGTCAAGCGCAACATTCTACGTATGCTGGCCGAGCGCGGTTGCAAGCTGACGGTTGTGCCGGCAAAAACCAGCGCAGCCGAGGTGTTCGCACTCAACCCGGACGGCGTATTCCTGTCCAATGGGCCTGGCGATCCCGAGCCTTGCGACTATGCAATTGCGGCGATTCGCGAATTCCTCGAACGTAAGCTGCCGACCTTCGGTATCTGCCTGGGACACCAATTGATGGGTCTGGCGGCTGGCGGAAAAACGCTGAAAATGAAATTCGGTCATCATGGCGCAAACCACCCGGTCAAGGATCTGGAAAGCGGCCGCGTGCTGATTACGAGCCAGAACCACGGTTTCGCGGTCGATCCGGTAAGTCTCCCGGAAAATGTGCAGGTCAGCCATGTTTCGCTGTTCGATGGCAGCTTGCAGGGGATGGTGTGGACCGATCGTCCGGCGCATTGTTTCCAGGGGCACCCCGAAGCAAGTCCAGGCCCTCACGATGTGGCTTACTTATTCGACAGCTTCGTGTCGAATTTGGAACAAGCCAAGCGCGAGAGTGCCTAGTACAGGGTGATTGATCTCGCCAAACAAGATTTAAGCATTCCGGCCCCTTTATCGGGGCCGTTCATCAGGTAGCAAACCATGCCTAAGCGCACAGATATCCAGAGCATCCTGATCATTGGCGCCGGCCCGATCGTCATCGGTCAGGCGTGCGAATTCGACTATTCCGGCGCACAAGCCTGCAAGGCGCTGCGCGATGAGGGATATCGGGTCATTTTGGTCAATTCGAACCCGGCCACGATCATGACCGATCCCGGCACGGCCGATGTCACCTACATCGAGCCGATCACTTGGCAGGTGCTCGAACGCATCATCGAGAAAGAGCGCCCCGACGCCGTATTGCCGACGATGGGGGGGCAGACGGCGCTGAATTGCGCGCTCGATTTGTGGCGCAATGGCGTGCTCGAAAAATTCGGCGTCGAGATGATCGGCGCCAAGCCGGATGCCATCGACAAGGCCGAGGATCGCCAGAAGTTCAAGGAAGCCATGACCAAGATCGGCCTTGAATCGGCGCGCTCCGGGATTGCGCATAGCATGGAGGAAGCCCTGGCCGTGCAGGCCCAGGTGGGCTTTCCGGCGATCATCCGCCCTTCTTTCACGCTCGGCGGTACGGGCGGCGGCATTGCTTACAACATCGAAGAGTTCGTCGAAATCTGCGCGCGCGGCCTCGATCTCTCGCCGACGCGCGAGTTGCTGATCGAAGAATCGCTGCTAGGCTGGAAAGAATTCGAGATGGAAGTCGTGCGCGACAAGCACGACAACTGCATCATTATCTGCTCGATCGAGAACCTTGATCCGATGGGCGTGCATACGGGCGATTCGATCACGATCGCGCCGGCGCAAACGCTTACTGATAAGGAATATCAGATCATGCGTAACGCTTCGATTGCGGTGCTGCGCGAGATTGGCGTCGATACGGGCGGCTCGAATGTTCAGTTCTCGGTCAATCCAAAAGACGGCCGCATGATCGTCATCGAGATGAATCCGCGTGTTTCGCGCTCGTCCGCGTTGGCATCCAAAGCGACCGGCTTCCCGATCGCGAAGGTCGCGGCCAAGCTCGCGGTGGGCTACACCCTGGATGAACTGAAGAATGAGATTACCGGCGGCGCCACGCCAGCCTCGTTCGAACCGTCGATCGACTACATCGTTACCAAAATTCCGCGTTTCGCCTTCGAGAAATTCCCTGCCGCGAACGACCGTTTGACGACGCAGATGAAATCTGTCGGCGAAGTCATGGCGATCGGCCGCACCTTCCAGGAGTCGTTCCAGAAAGCGCTGCGCGGCCTTGAAACAGGCGTCTATGGCCTCGACGAAGTCGAGTGCGACCGTGAGGAACTGGAAAGCGAACTCGCGAATCCAGGCGCTGAGCGCATTTGGTATGTTGGCCAAGCCTTCCGCGAAGGCATGAAGTTCGACCAGATCCAAAGCCTGACCAAGATCGATCCCTGGTTCCTGGCGCAAATCGAAGACATCGTTTTGACCGAAAAGAGTCTCGTTGGCCGCTCGCTGAAGTCCTTGCAGGCATCCGATCTGCGCGACCTCAAGCGCAAAGGCTTTTCGGATCGGCGTTTGGCGAAGCTGCTCGGCACCGATGAAACCAGCGTGCGTCTATATCGTCACGGCCTAGGCGTACGCCCGGTTTTCAAGCGTGTCGACACCTGCGCGGCGGAGTTTGCGACGGGCACCGCATACATGTACTCGGCCTATGAGGACGAATGCGAAGCGCAGCCGACGAACCGCAAAAAAATCATGGTGCTCGGCGGCGGGCCGAATCGCATCGGGCAGGGGATCGAATTCGATTATTGCTGTGTGCATGCGGCGCTGGCGCTGCGCGAGGACGGCTACGAGACCATCATGGTCAACTGCAACCCGGAAACCGTTTCGACCGATTATGACACTTCGGACCGTCTGTATTTCGAACCCTTGACGCTTGAGGACATCCTCGAAGTCGTCGCGGTCGAAAAGCCGGTTGGCGTCATCGTCCAGTTCGGCGGCCAAACGCCGCTCAAGCGCGCCCGCGAGCTTGAAGCCAACGGCGTGCCGATTATCGGGACTTCGCCCGATATGATCGACGCCGCCGAAGATCGCGAACGCTTCCAGAAACTGCTGACCGATTTGGGCCTCAAGCAGCCGCCAAACCGCACCGCGCGCACGCCGGAAGAGGCGGTGCGGCTGGCCGCTGAAATCGGCTATCCGCTCGTCGTGCGTCCGTCTTATGTGCTCGGCGGCCGCGCGATGGAAATCGTGCACGAGCAAAAGGACCTCGAACGCTATATGCGCGAGGCGGTCAAGGTTTCGAACGACTCGCCGGTTTTGCTCGATCGCTTCCTCAACGATGCGACGGAAGTCGATGTCGACGCGCTGTCCGATGGCAAGCAAGTCATCATCGGCGGAATCATGGAGCACATCGAACAGGCGGGCGTCCATTCGGGCGACTCGGCCTGTTCATTGCCTCCCTATACCTTGTCGAAAGCCTTGCAGGACGAGCTGCGCCGCCAGACCGAATTGATGGCGCGCGCCCTGAAGGTTGTTGGCCTCATGAATGTGCAGTTCGCGATTCAAGGCGAGGGCGAGGATGCGGTGGTCTACGTGCTTGAGGTCAATCCGCGGGCATCGCGCACGGTGCCTTTCGTTTCCAAAGCCTGTTCGCTGCCCCTGGCCAAGATCGCGGCGCGCTGCATGGCGGGCCGGACGCTGGCCGAGCAGGGTGTGAGCGCGGAAATCGTGCCGCCGTATTACTCGGTCAAGGAAGCGGTTTTCCCGTTTGTGAAGTTCCCCGGCGTCGATACGATTCTCGGCCCGGAAATGAAGTCGACCGGTGAAGTCATGGGGGTCGGCCGCAACTTCGCCGAAGCCTTCGTCAAGAGCCAGCTTGCTGCGGGGGTTCGTTTGCCGGAGGGCGGGCGGGCGTTCATCAGCGTTAAACACACGGACCGCGTGAAAGCCGTTGAAGTCGCGCGCGAACTCACAGAATTAGGGTTTGAGGTGGTTGCGACGCGTGGAACAGGTTCTGCCATTGAAGCGGCGGGCATTCCGGTTGCGATGGTGAATAAAGTGAACGAAGGCCGGCCGCATATTGTCGACATGATCAAGAATAATGAAATCAGCCTGATCATTAACAGCGTGGAAGAAAAACGTACGGCGATTGTAGATTCGCGCTCAATCCGAACCAGTGCCTTGGCGGCCAAAGTGACGGTGTTTACGACGATAGAAGGCGCACGCGCGGCCTGTATGGGCATCCGACAGCTTGCCGAACTGACCCCTTATGCATTGCAGGGGCTCCACGCAGAACTTGCTTGAGCATTCTCCCCATGAATAAGATTCCCCTTACGATCAAGGGCGCCGAACAATTGCGCGCCGAACTTCATCGTCTCAAAACCGTCGATCGCCCGGAGGTGATCGCTGCGATTGCCGAAGCGCGTTCGCACGGCGATCTCTCTGAAAATGCCGAATATGAAGCAGCCAAAGACCGGCAGGGCTTCATCGAAGGCCGGATCAAGGAAGTCGAAGGCAAGTTGTCGCATGCACTGATCGTCGATCCTCAACTGCTCGATGCGGACGGTCGTTGTGTCTTTGGCGCAACGATCGAACTGGAGGATCTACACAACGGCTCAACGCTGACCTATCAAATCGTGGGCGACGACGAAGCCGATTCGAAGCTTGGCAAGATTTCGGTCTCTTCCCCGATCGCGCGCGCTTTGATCGGTAAATATGCCGGCGATGTGGCGGAATTCGATGCGCCAGGAGGCCGGCGTGAGCTCGAAATTCTCGATGTGCGCTACGTTTGAATCGTGAATCAGGTCGTCCGCCCCCTTTACGCGCTGGCCCTGACCTTCTGGGTTGGCGCGCTATGGACCGTTGGCGGCGTGGTTGCGCCGACGCTCTTCGCGGCCTTGAGCGACCGGATGCTGGCGGGAGCGATCGCCGGGCGCTTATTCAGCGCCGTGGCATGGATCGGCATCGGCAGCGCGGTGTATATGCTGTTGTGCCTGTTTTTCCAACACGGCGTCAGCGTACTGAAGAGCGCGGTTTTCTGGCTCGTTCTGACGATGCTTTTGTGCACCTTGGCTGCGCAATTCGGCATTCAACCGCTCTTGGCGCAGCTAAAGAATCAAGCTTTCCCGCGTGAAGTGATGGAAAGCGTGCTCCGTCAGCGTTTTTCGACCTGGCATGGGATTGCAAGCGTTCTGTATGTCATTCAAAGCGCGCTTGGCGGTGTTTTGGTCGTGTTGGAATTTGGCGGAACCCGCCGCTGAGGTTAGTGTGTAAAGCGATCCGAGCGATCCGAGCGATCCGAGTGAAACGGATCGCTACACCGAGAGCCTTAACGTTTACCCGGCTTGCGCGCCGCGCTGGAGCGGAATTTCGCAGTGGGTTTAGGCGCAAAGGAACGGCGCACCGCGCTTGTGCCGCGAGTGGTTCGAGCCGTCCGTCCCGATTCCGGTTTGAGCGCTTTGGGGCGCGCGACGCTCGGTTTGCGCAAACTTGGCTGAGCCGTTTTTTCCGTTTTGGGTTCAGGCCGATAGACAATCAACAGTTTGCCGATCGATTGGACTGGCGAACAGAGTAGTTCTTTACAAATTTCGGCCATCAATGCGCCGCGCAAGTCGCGATCGTCGCTATAAACACGGATCTTGATTAGTTCATGCGCTTTGAGTGATCGGTCAATTTCTTGCAAAACCGTTGCGCTGAGGCCGTTTGCGGCGATGCTGACGACTGGATCGAGATGATGCGCACGGGCGCGCAAATCGCGGCGTTCGGCTGGAGTGAGTTCTTTCATAGGATTACGCCGGGATAAACCGGCATTTTAAGTCGATGAAGCCGAGTAAGACCAGCAAACAGTGGATGCAAGAGCATGTATCCGATCCGTGGGTGCGCAAAGCGAAAGCCGAAGGCTACCGTTCCCGCGCGGCGTTCAAGCTCACTGAGATCGACCACAAAGATAAGTTGCTGCACAAGGGACAAGTTGTTGTCGAGTTGGGCGCCGCGCCGGGAAGCTGGACACAAATCGTTGCGCGCAAGGTTTTGCCCGGAGGCTGCGTCATCGCGCTCGATCTGCTGCCTTTTGAGCCAATACCAGGCGTCGAATTCATTCAAGGCGATTTTGCCGAGGACGCAATCCTTGCAGAGCTTGGGCAGCGCTTAAATAATCGCCCGGTGGACCTTGTGCTTTCCGATATCGCCCCCAATATTTCCGGCATTGCCACGATCGACCAGGGACGCATGCTCCATTTGGCCGAGTTGGCGCTGGATTTCGCGGATCAGCATCTGCGCCCAGGCGGCAATATGTTGATCAAATTGTTTCAGGGCGCGGGCTTCATGGAGTACCGGAAGGCGATGCAGGCGTTGTTCGCATCGGTTCAGACGCGTAAGCCGGAAGCCTCGCGCGACCGCAGCGCGGAAGTCTACTTGTTAGGTTTGCGCCGCAATTCGGTGAATTAAATGGTTTTTCTGGCGGTTAGCATCATTGGCGCTTGACGCGGAACGGTCATACAATCTGATGGTCCACCCAGGAGCGGCCTCTGTGGGCCAATAAGGAAGCACGCACCTTGAACAATCTCGTCAAGAATCTCGCCATTTGGCTGGTTATCGGCATTGTGCTGATGACCGTGTTCAATCAGTTCAATAATCGTCAGACTGCACAGACGACGATGGACTATTCGCAATTTATGGATGAGGCCAAGGCCGGGCGGATCACCAAGGTTGTGGTGGAGGACCGCCGTACGCTGCGCGCGACGACGCAGGAAGGAAAATCCATTGTCGTTTACACCCCCGGGGACCTCTGGATGGTCGGCGATTTGATGCGCTACGGGGTGAACGTCGCGAGCAAACCGGAGGAAGAGCAGTCCTTCTTGATGAGCATCTTCGTCTCCTGGTTCCCGATGCTGCTTCTGATCGGCGTGTGGATCTTTTTCATGCGGCAGATGCAAGGCGGCGGCCGGGGCGGGGCTTTTTCCTTCGGCAAGAGCCGGGCGCGCATGCTCGACGAATCGAGCAACTCGATTACCTTTGCCGATGTGGCGGGCTGCGATGAGGCCAAGGAAGAAGTTGGCGAATTGGTCGACTTCCTGCGCGATCCTTCGAAATTCCAGAAATTGGGCGGCCGGATTCCCAAAGGCGTGCTGATGGTTGGTTCGCCGGGAACGGGTAAGACGTTGCTTGCCAAAGCGATTGCGGGCGAAGCAAAAGTGCCGTTCTTTTCGATCTCGGGTTCCGATTTCGTCGAAATGTTCGTCGGCGTTGGCGCCGCGCGCGTGCGCGACATGTTCGAGAACGCGAAAAAACAGGCGCCGTGCATCATCTTCATCGACGAAATCGATGCGGTCGGCCGTCAGCGCGGCGCGGGTCTTGGCGGCGGCAACGACGAACGCGAACAAACCTTGAACCAGTTGCTCGTCGAAATGGACGGTTTTGAAGGGCAAACGGGCATTATCGTCATTGCCGCGACGAACCGGCCCGATGTGCTTGACCCGGCCTTAATGCGTCCGGGCCGTTTCGACCGCCAGGTGGTTGTGCCGCTGCCGGATATCCGTGGCCGCGAGCAAATCTTGCGCGTGCATATGCGCAAAGTGCCGGTTGCGCCGGATGTGGATGCAAATATCCTTGCGCGCGGTACGCCCGGAATGTCGGGCGCCGATCTTGCGAACTTGGTGAACGAGGCGGCCTTGTTCGCGGCGCGTTCGAATAAGCGTCTTGTCGATATGGATGATTTCGAACGCGCAAAAGACAAAATCTTCATGGGCGCCGAACGCAAGTCGATGGTTATTACGCCGGAAGACAAAAAGAAAACGGCTTACCACGAGTCCGGCCATGCAATCATCGGCGCCACGCTGCCTGGCTGCGATCCTGTGCATAAAGTGACGGTCATTCCACGCGGCCGCGCCTTGGGCGTAACTTGGTCGCTGCCGGAAATGGATCGCTTCAGTTTGTATCGCGATCAGATGCTGGCCCAGATTTGCATGCTGTTTGGCGGACGGGTTGCGGAGGAACTCTTCGTCGGCAATGTTTCGACGGGCGCTTCGAACGATTTCGAACGCGCAACGGGTTTGGCGCGCGATATGGTGACGCGCTACGGGATGTCGGAAGCGCTGGGGCCGATGGTCTATGCGGAAAACGAGGGCGAGGTCTTCCTCGGCCGTTCGATCACGACCCACAAGAATCTGTCCGAAGCAACGATGCAGAAGGTCGACACTGAAATCCGCCGCATCGTCGACGAACAATACGCACTGGCGAAGAAAATTCTTGAGGAAAGCCGCGACAAGGTGGAGGCAATGACCGCCGCCTTGCTCGAATGGGAAACCATCGACGCCGACCAGATTGCCGACATCATGGCCGGCCTTCCGCCACGCGCGCCGAAGTCGACAACGCAAGCGCCCAAGCCCCCGTCAGAAGATGGTTCTAACGATGGAGCCGCTTCGAATGCGACGGCGCCGGCTTGATTCTTAAAGTGTTTTCCAAGGCCGGCCGCGTGGCCGGCCTTTTCATTTTATGACGCGTTATTTTGCTTGCGGCGCTTATCGCTTGAGCTTGGATCGGCCGCTTTTGATGGCGATCATCAACATCACGCCCGACTCGTTTTCCGGCGACGGTTTGATTGAAAAACCAGAGCAAATATGTGCAAAAGCCCTCAAGGCAATCGAAGCCGGCGCCGACATTTTAGATATTGGAGGCGAATCCTCACGGCCGGGCGCCGAATCGGTAAGCGTGAAAGAAGAGTTGCGCCGTCTGTTGCCGATATTGGATCTGCTGCTTCCGCTTGGCGTGCCTGTTTCGGTCGATACACTGAAACCGGAAGTGATGCGCGCCGTACTTGCGGCAGGCGCCGATCTGATTAACGACATCAACGCATTTCACGCCGAAGACGCTATGGAGGCCGTCGCCGGGACAAATTGCGGTCTGTGTGTGATGCATATGCAAGGACAGCCCCGCACGATGCAGCACAATCCGCAATACGGAAATGTCGTGACCGAGGTGAAAGCCTTTCTTCACGAAAGGCTGAACACGATGATACAACTGGGCGTAAACAGTGACAGGATTCTCATCGATCCGGGCTTCGGTTTTGGTAAAACACTCGAACACAACGCTGCGCTTTTTCAGGCTTTGCCGGAATTGGGCGAACTCGCGCCCGTATTGGTAGGCGTGTCGCGTAAATCGATGCTGGGCGAAATTACGGGTTGGCCGGTTGAAAAGCGCATGCTGCCGAGCGCAGTGGCCGCCGTCGCTGCAGCGGCCCAGGGCGCTGCGGTTTTACGGGTTCATGATGTGGCTGAGACTGCGGCCGCGCTGAAGGTGTGGGCTGCGCTCGGTCCAAGGTTTGGTATTGCGTGATTTGTTAAGTGAGGCTTGGAATGACGCGGAAGTATTTTGGCACGGATGGCGTAAGAGGCAAGGTTGGCGAGAGCCCGATTACTCCGGAATTCGTAATGCGGCTTGGCTATGCCGCCGGCCGGGTGCTGTGTGACGAAAATGCGGGATTTCGCGGGCATGAGCGGCCGTCAGTGCTGATCGGCAAGGACACGCGGGTTTCCGGCTATTTGCTGGAGGCCGCCTTGGAGGCCGGTCTCACGGCGGCGGGTGTTGACGTCATTCTGGCTGGGCCAATCCCAACGCCTGCGGTCGCTTATCTGACGCGGGCCTTGCGTCTCGACGCCGGGGTAGTGATTTCCGCCTCGCACAATCCGTACTACGACAACGGAATCAAATTCTTCTCGGCGCAGGGGACCAAGTTGCCCGATGCGACGGAACTGGCGATCGAAGCCTGTCTGGATGAACCGATCGGCTGCGCGGAATCCGCCAAATTGGGCCGGGCGCGCCGTATCGGCGATGCGGCGGGCCGCTACATTGAATTCTGCAAGAGCACCTTCCCGAACGAGCTCGATCTGCGCGGTTTAAAAATCGCACTCGATTGCGCGCATGGCGCCGCCTACCAGATTGCTCCGCGTGTATTCCACGAGCTGGGCGCGGAAGTCGTAGCCATTGGCCGTGAGCCGAATGGATTGAATATCAACGAAGACGTGGGCGCGACCTCGCCGGAAGCTTTGCGGCGTTTTGTCCTGGCCGAGCAGGCCGATCTTGGCATCGCACTCGACGGCGATGGCGATCGGGTTATCATGGTTGACAATCTGGGTCAAGTTTATGACGGCGACCAGCTTCTGTACGTCATTGCCAAAGCGCAGAAAGCCGCCGGGCGTTTGCGTGGCGTCGTGGGCACCTTGATGAGCAATCTCGGCTTTCAGCGCGCGCTTGAAGCGTTAGACGTGCCGTTTGAACGCGCCAAAGTCGGCGACCGCTATGTGCTTGAGATGATGGTTGAGCGCGGATGGCGTCTGGGCGGGGAAAATTCGGGCCATATTATTTGTCTCGACCGGCATACATCGGGCGATGGAATTATTTCCGCATTGCAGGTCCTCGCCTCATTGCGCACCTCTACGCAAACGCTCGCGCAAGCGTGCGAAGAGTTGGTGTTCTATCCGCAAAAGCTTGTCAATGTGCGGATGCCGGCTGGTTTCGATTGGAAAGCCGATACTTCGATCAAGGCTGCTCAGCAGCGTGCCGAGTGTGAGTTGGGCGATGCAGGCCGAATCCTTTTGCGGCCCTCGGGTACCGAGCCTTTGCTGCGCGTGATGGTCGAGGGGCAGGATGGTGAGCTTGTGCCCCGGCTGGCTGAGGATATTGCCGCAGCGGTACGTGCCGCTTGTGCCTGAAACACGTAGAGCCTACACGAAACCCCGTTTGTTTTTAAGCGGGGTTTTTCTTTGGCGTGGAGAACAAGCGGTCAGTGCATTACAGGCATGCGACATGTAACATAGGCGTAATACAGCGGAACTAGACTATCGTCCGTTCTCAACAGAAGAGGTCGCTATGTTCTCCCGTCATGTCTTAACCGTATCGTTTGCTGCATTGGGTTTTGTGGTGCTTGGCAATGTTGTAAGCGCGGCGGAAATTACCGGAGCGGGAGCTTCCTTCCCGGCGCCGATTTACGCCAAATGGGCCGATGCCTATCAAAAAGCCACTGGCAACAAAGTCAATTACCAGTCCATCGGGTCTTCGGGCGGTTTGAAGCAAATCCGCGCCAAAACAGTCGACTTTGGCGCTTCCGATGCGCCGCTTAAGCCAGAAGAACTGCAAAAAGATGGCTTGGTGCAGTTTCCGACCGTCATCGGTGGGGTCGTGCCTGTTGTTAATCTGCCAGGCGTAAAACCGGGGCAGTTGAAACTGACTGGCGACGTGTTGGCCGATATCTATCTCGGAAAAATCAAAACCTGGAACGACCCGCGCCTTGCCAAGCTCAATGCAGACATGGCCTTGCCCAATCAGCAAATCGCTGTAGTGCGCAGAGCGGATGGTTCGGGTACCACGTTCATTTTCACCGACTACTTGTCCAAAGTCAGTCCTGCATGGCAGCAGGAGATCGGTAGTGGGACGGCCGTACAATGGCCGACCGGAACCGGCGGTAAAGGCAACGAAGGCGTTTCCGCGTTTGTTCAGCAACTGCCGGGGGCTATCGGTTACGTCGAATATGCCTACGCGAAGCAAAACAAGCTGACGCATGCCCAACTGCAAAATGCGGCGGGACAATTCGTGCAACCGGATGATGCGAATTTCAAGGCTGCGGCGGCGGATGCCGATTGGACAAAGAGTGCGTTCTATCAGATTCTGACGAATCAGCCGGGCAAGAATGCATGGCCGATTACTGGCGCTACTTTTATCTTGATGCATGCCAATGCTGAGAAACCGGCCCAATCGGCCGAGGTTTTGAAATTCTTCGAATGGGCCTACAAAAACGGCGGTGCAATGGCGTCTGAACTGGATTACGTTCCTCTTCCTGAAAGCCTGGTCAAGCTGATTCACAGCTCCTGGTCCAACATTAAAGACAGCAGCGGCAAGCCGGTTCACGTAGTCAAGTAAGTGCAAGAGTGCAAGACGAGCTTGAAACGCCTCGTCACAACGCAGCGGGTTCTCCCGCTGCGTTGCCTGTTTCTGGAGATTTGAACGTGCAGATTCCTAGTGGGCTTGAAGCTGAAAACCTTTCCGAGGCGTCACGCCGCAAAAAGGTGGGTTGGATAGGCGACTGGCTATTTCTAAATCTCACGCGCGGTTTTGCTGTTTTCGCTTTGCTCATTTTGCTCGGCATCATTGTTGCGCTCATCATCGGCGCATGGCCGGCAATCAAGACATTTGGTTTGGGGTTCCTTACCTCCACGGATTGGAGTCCGCCGAAAGAAAAATTTGGTGCGCTCATCCCGATTTACGGAACGCTTGTCAGTTCATTTCTGGCGCTTGTGATTGCGGTGCCGGTCAGTTTCGGCATCGCGCTTTTCCTGACCGAGCTGTCTCCGAATTGGCTGCGCCGCCCGTTGGGCATCGCAATCGAGTTGCTCGCCGGCATTCCAAGCATTGTGTACGGCATGTGGGGCCTGCTGTTCTTCGCTCCGCTTTTCGCAAAATACGCTCAGCCTTTTCTCGCCAACACCTTTGGGCGCATTCCGCTTCTTGGTCAGCTTTTTGCGGGCCCGCACTTCGGCATCGGCATGCTGACCGCGGGGATTATTCTCGCGGTCATGGTCATCCCTTTTATCGCATCCGTGATGCGAGACGTCTTTGAAGTGACGCCTACCCTGTTGAAAGAATCGGCCTATGGCTTGGGGTGCACGACATGGGAAGTCGTTTGGAATGTTGTGCTCCCCTATACCCGAGTCGGGGTTGTGGGTGGAATCATGCTTGGGTTGGGGCGGGCGCTTGGAGAAACGATGGCCGTAACCTTCGTGATCGGGAACTCGAACGCCTTTGAGGGGCTCTCTTTGTTCCTGCCCGGCAACAGCATTACCTCTGCCTTGGCGAATGAATTCGCGGAAGCGGAGGAGGGGCTGCATAGCGCATCGCTGATGTATCTTGGATTGGTTTTGTTTGCAATCACCTTAGCCGTCCTTACTGCTTCGCGTTTATTGCTGCTGCGAATCCAGAAGCAGCAAGGAGGACGTTAATCATGGCCTTCTTCCCGCTGGCTCAACGGCGTAAATGGACAAACCGTGTTGCGCTCACGCTTTCGATGTGCGCAATGACTTTCGGCTTGCTCTGGCTGATCTGGATTTTGGTAACGGTGACGGGTATCGGCGTAAGTGCGCTGAAACCCGCGCTATTTATGGAAATGACGCCGCCGCCTGGCGGGCAGGGCGGCTTGGCCAATGCAATTGCGGGCAGTATGGTGATGGTCGTGCTTGCAACCTTGCTTGGTACCCCGATTGGCATACTGACCGGCATCTTCTTGGCCGAATATGGGCAGCGTGGTTGGCTTGCCGAGATAACCCGCTTCATTAACGATCTGCTGCTCTCTGCACCATCGATCGTGATTGGCCTTTTCATGTACGAAATCTATGTCGCGCGCCGAGGCTCATTCTCTGGCATGGCGGGAGCATTGGCTCTGGCGCTGATCGTTATCCCGGTCGTTGTGCGCACGACCGAGAATATGCTGCTTCTGATTCCGAACACACTGCGCGAGGCGGCTTTCGCCTTGGGCGCGTCGCGCTGGAAGGTGATTTTGATGGTCACCGTGCGAGCGGCCCGCGCGGGCATTATGACCGGCGTATTGCTTGCCGTGGCGCGGATCGCTGGTGAGACGGCGCCATTGCTCTTTACGGCGCTGTCGAATCAGTTCTGGAGTTTGGATCTCAACAAACCGATGGCGAACTTGCCCGTCACGATCTTCAAATTTGCAATGAGTCCGTTTCCTGATTGGCAACGTCTTGCATGGGCAGGCGTCTTTTTGATCACCCTTGGGGTGCTTGCCATCAATATTCTTGCGCGAACCCTGCTGGCTAAACGTACGGAAAACTAGAGTGAGCTTGATGGAGATTCAACAAAACTTGCCTACGGCGCAAATCCAGATTCGGAACTTCAATTTCTATTATGGAAAGTTCCATGCGATCAAAAACACCGATCTGGATATTTTCAATCGCCGTGTGACGGCTTTTATCGGTCCATCAGGCTGCGGAAAATCGACTCTGCTCAGAGCCATGAACCGGATGTACGAGCTTTATCCCGACCAGCGTGCGGAAGGTGAGATTCTTCTTGATGGCACAAATGTGCTGGCAAAAGATGCGGATTTGAACATGTTGCGCGCTCGCGTCGGCATGGTGTTCCAGAAGCCGACGCCTTTCCCGATGTCGATTTATGAAAATATCGCCTTCGGAGTGCGTTTGCATGAAAGCCTGTCGCGCGCCGATATGGATGAGCGCGTTCAATGGGCGCTGACGCGGGCCGCGCTTTGGGACGAAGCTAAAGACAAGCTAAACCAGAGCGGCCTTGGCCTTTCCGGCGGGCAGCAGCAGCGACTCTGCATTGCGCGGGGAATTGCTGTAAAACCGGAAGTGCTCCTGCTCGACGAGCCCACTTCCGCTTTGGACCCGATTTCAACCGCAAGGATAGAAGAACTGATTCATGAGCTGCGCGAGGACTTCACGATCGCCATCGTGACCCACAATATGCAGCAGGCAGCCCGGGTTTCCGATTACACGGCTTATATGTACCTTGGAGAAATGATCGAATTTGGCATCACCGATCAGATCTTCCTCAGTCCAAAGCAGAAACAAACCGAAGACTACATTACCGGACGCTTCGGCTAGGGCTTGCTTTTACAAGCCTGGGATACAAGGGTACAATCGCGCGTTTGATCGCGGGCTTGGCCATGAGTCGAGCGCAAGTCCCGCCATTCAGGCGGGGTTAGCGAGACAAGCGTTTATTGGCGCCGAAGGCGCCCCCGATTTGTGGCGAAGAAGTCCTAAGCTTCAGCTTAGGGCAATTCACGGAGCTTTATGTGAGCGGATATTTTTTCGGGCTTGTACTGGCAGTGCATGTCCTTGTTGGTTTAGCGGTGATTGGGCTTGTTCTGATTCAGCATGGCAAGGGGGCCGACGTTGGTGCCTCCTTTGGCGGAGGTGCTTCGGGAAGTTTGTTCGGTGCATCTGGCTCAGCAAATTTTTTAAGCCGTACAACTGCAGTGCTGGCTACGGTATTCTTTATTACAAGCTTGACGCTGACTTATCTTGCAAGTCATCGTACAGTCTCTTCCGGAAGTGTGATGGAAAGCGTTACGCCATCAGTAATACAGTTACCTGTTCCACCCGCCACGGAGCAATCGAAAGCGCAGGAAAAACCGCAGGATGTTCCGAAATAAAAAACCAAAAGACTTGGCGAGATTTCTGAATAGACATATAATAATCGTCTGTTGTGGCAAGGCCGACGTGGTGAAATTGGTAGACACGCCATCTTGAGGGGGTGGTGGCGAAAGCCGTGTGAGTTCGAGTCTCACCGTCGGCACCAGCGAATATCAAAACGCCCGCAATAGCGGGCGTTTTTCCGGCAACAATTCATAAGTCGCGATTATGCTGCAAAACTATTTCCCAGTATTGGTTTTTATAGCGGTTGGGCTTGCGGTTGCGGTAATCATGATCATCGCGGGCCGGATTCTTGGCCGCCATAATCCCGACACTCAAAAACTTTCTGCATACGAATGTGGCTTTGAGCCTTTTGAAGATGCTCGAGTCAAATTCGACGTTCGGTATTACCTCATCTGTATTCTATTTATTCTTTTTGATATTGAAATTGCCTTTCTTATCCCTTGGGCTTCAATTGTCAAAGAGATTGCCGCAAATCCTCTGATTCGCTTATTCGGCTTTTTCGAGATGCTCGTTTTCCTTGGTGTGCTGATTGTCGGATATATCTATGTCCGCAAACGTGGCGCCCTGGAATGGGAATAATCCGCCTGGTTGGCTTTGTGTCAATCGATTGGGGAAGGCATGAGTATTGAAGGTGTATTTCGCGAAGGGTTCATCACAACAACGCTTGATAGCGTTGTCAACTGGACTCGGACTGGTTCGCTATGGCCAATGACATTTGGACTTGCATGTTGTGCAGTCGAAATGATTCATGCCGGTTGCGCTCGCTACGATCTTGACCGCTTCGGCGTGGTTTTTCGCCCAAGTCCACGGCAATCTGACGTAATGATCGTTGCAGGGACACTATGCAATAAAATGGCTCCTGCCTTGCGCAAAGTGTACGATCAAATGGCTGAGCCACGTTGGGTAATCTCGATGGGGTCTTGCGCCAATGGCGGCGGTTACTACCATTATTCGTATTCGGTTGTGCGCGGCTGTGATCGGATCGTGCCCGTCGATGTATATATTCCAGGCTGTCCGCCAACAGCTGAAGCTTTGCTTTACGGCATTATTCAGCTGCAAAACAAGATTAAGCGCACCAACACCATTGCCCGCTAGGATTCTGACTCCATCATGACTTCAAAATTAGAGTCCTTGCAGGAGAATCTGCACATAAGTCTTGGTGAGCGTATTCGCCGAATCATTTACGATCGTGGCGAAGTGAGCATCGAAGTGGCCGCAAGCGATTATCTGGATGTAGCCAGAATTCTTCGTGATTCTCCCCAACTGCGTTTTGAACAGCTCATTGATCTTTGCGGCGTTGACTATTCCACTCATGCAATTCGCGCAGAAGAAGGAATACGTTTTGCCGCGGTAAGCCATCTCCTGTCAGTCAAAAACAATTGGCGCTTACGTCTGCGTACTTTCGCCGATAGTTCTGATTTTCCTGTCGTCCCATCTCTCGTGGAAATCTGGCCCAGCGCCAATTGGTTCGAACGAGAGGCTTTTGACTTATTCGGTATCATGTTCGAAGGGCATCCCGATTTGCGTCGGATCCTTACCGACTATGGCTTTGTCGGCCATCCTTTCCGCAAAGACTTCCCTGTTTCAGGTTACGTCGAGATGCGTTATGACCCGGAGCAGGCACGAGTTATTTATCAGCCTGTCACGATTGAACCGCGCGAAGTAACGCCGCGAATCGTGCGCGAAGACAATTATGGGCAAGTAGGTCATGGCTGAGATTCGCAATTACACAATCAATTTCGGCCCGCAGCATCCCGCAGCGCACGGCGTTCTCCGCTTAGTGCTTGAGCTCGATGGTGAAGTCGTTGTGCGGGCGGACCCGCATATTGGTTTGCTTCATCGCGGAACGGAAAAATTAGCAGAAACCCGGACGTGGGTCCAATCGGTTCCTTATATGGATCGCTTGGATTATGTCTCGATGATGTGCAATGAGCATGCCTATTGCATGGCCATTGAACGCCTGCTTGGAATAGAGGTTCCTCTACGCGCTCAGTACATTCGTGTGATGTTCGATGAAATCACACGGATTTTGAATCATCTTTTGAATATCGGCACACACGCTTTGGACATCGGCGCGATGACCATGGTGCTGTACACCTTCCGCGAGCGTGAAGATTTGATGGACGCATATGAAGCTGTTTCCGGTGCTCGTATGCATGCGGCCTATTATCGGCCAGGCGGCGTCTATCGCGATTTGCCGGATCAAATGCCGAAGTATGAGGCTTCTAATTCTAAGTACCGAAATGCTGCAACGCTTAACAGCCTGAATAGTGCTCGCGAAGGTTCGTTGCTCGACTTCCTTGATGATTTCACTCAGCGTTTTCCAAAATATATTGACGAATACGAAACGCTATTAACCGACAACCGGATTTGGAAGCAGCGGACGGTTGGGGTTGGAGTTGTTTCTCCAGAGGAAGCTTTAGCGCTTGGTTTTACCGGTGCAATGTTGCGCGGCTCTGGCGTCGAATGGGATATCAGAAAGAAGCAGACTTACGAAGTTTATGATCGTGTGGACTTCGATATTCCAATTGGTGTGAATGGAGATTGCTACGATCGTTATCTCGTCCGCATGGAAGAGATGCGCCAGTCCAATCGCATTATTCGTCAATGTATCGATTGGTTGAAAAAAAATCGGGGTCCGGTTATTTCTGACAATCACAAAGTGGCGCCGCCTTCCCGTGTTCAGATGAAAGAGAACATGGAGGAGTTGATTCACCACTTTAAGCTTTTTTCCGAAGGTATTCATGTCCCCGCTGGTGAAGCCTATGCGGCCGTTGAACACCCGAAAGGCGAGTTTGGCGTTTATGCGATCTCTGACGGGGCAAATAAACCATATCGTCTGAAACTCCGGGCTCCTGGATTTGCCCATCTTGCCGCAATGGATGCGGTTGCCCGCGGTCATATGCTTGCTGACGTCGTCGCGATTATTGGAACCATGGATATCGTTTTCGGTGAAATCGATCGTTAAGATCGCCTTGCTCTGAAAGAAACTGAAATCATGTTGAGCACGGAATCGTTTAAAAAAATCGATCAGGAGTTGGAAAAGTATCCTGTCGATCAAAAACAATCGGCGGTGATGGCTGCGCTACGCATTGCACAGCAAGAGAAAGATTGGCTGTCGGACGAAACGATCGAAGCTGTGGCCAATTATCTTGGGATGCCCCCGATCGCAGTTTTTGAAGTTGCATCGTTTTACAACATGTACGATCTGCAAGCGCCGGGTCGCTACAAGTTGACGGTGTGCACGAATCTTCCCTGTGCCTTGTCAGGCGGTGCTGTTGCGGGCAAGTATCTAAAACAGAAACTTGGCATTGAATACAACCAGACAACCGCAGACGGTCAGTTCACGCTAAAAGAAGGTGAGTGCATGGGGGCCTGCGGAGATGCGCCGGTCATGCTTGTGAATAATCATCGGATGTGCTGCAAGATGACGGAAGCTCAAATCGACCAACTGCTCGTGGAGTTGGGTAAATGAGCGATAAAGCTTATCTGCTTACGGGCTTGAACGGGGATAAAACCTGGGGCTTGGCCGATTACATCAAGCGCGGTGGTTATGAAGCGCTGAAAAAAATTCTGCGCGAACAGATCACGCCGGATGCAATTATTGCCGAGTTGAAAAAATCGGCTTTGCGCGGTCGTGGTGGCGCCGGATTTCCGACCGGGCTGAAGTGGAGCTTTATGCCACGCCAGTTTCCTGGAGCTAAATATGTCTGTTGCAATTCGGACGAAGGCGAACCGGGTACTTTCAAAGATCGCGATTTGTTGCGTTTCAATCCGCATATCGTTATCGAAGGAATGATTATTGCCGGTTATGCAATGGGTTGTGAGCGGGGTTACAACTACATTCACGGCGAGATTTTTGAAATTTACGAGCGCTTTGAAGCGGCGCTTGCTGAAGCGCGTGAAGCAGGACTGTTAGGAAAAAATATTCTCGGCTCAAATTTCTCTTTCGAGTTATTTGCGCATCATGGATATGGCGCTTATATCTGCGGTGAAGAAACTGCCTTGCTTGAATCTATCGAAGGGAAAAAAGGGCAGCCGCGCTTCAAGCCGCCATTCCCCGCCAGTTACGGTCTATATGGCAAACCCACGACGATCAATAACACCGAAACATTTGCTTCCGTGCCATACATCATACTTAACGGTGGCGAAGCATTTTTAAATCTTGGAAAACCGAATAACGGCGGGACGAAACTTTTTTCCGTTTCGGGGCATGTCGAGCGTCCAGGCAATTACGAAGTTCCGCTTGGCACTCCATTCCCGGAATTGCTTGAAATGGCCGGCGGTGTGCGTGGAGGAAGGAAACTGAAAGCCGTAATTCCGGGCGGCTCTTCAGCTCCTGTTTTGCCTGCGTCGATCATCATGGATTCGACACTGGATTATGACTGTATTGCAAAAGCCGGTTCGATGCTCGGTTCGGGCGCTGTAATCGTGATGGATGAAAGCACCTGCATGGTTAAGGCGCTTGAGCGGCTTTCATTCTTTTATCATGAGGAGTCCTGTGGACAATGCACGCCTTGTCGAGAAGGAACAGGTTGGTTGTACCGCGTGATTCATCGAATCGAGCACGGTCAAGGACGTCAGGAAGATATTGATCTGCTGGATAGCGTGTCGGAGAACATCATGGGGCGGACGATTTGCGCTCTCGGCGATGCGGCTGCTATGCCTGTCAAGAGTTTCATCAAACACTTCCGCGACGAATTCCAATATCACATTGATAACAAGCGCTGTTTGGTGCCGCTTGAGCTTCAACGTGAAGGCAGCAAGATTTACGTAGGCTGAACATGCTAGAGATCGAAATCGACGGCAAGAAGGTTAAGGTTCCGGATGGCGGCACCGTCATGGATGCCGCCAATAAGGCTGGAACTTATATTCCTCATTTCTGTTATCACAAAAAGCTTTCGATTGCGGCGAGTTGCCGTATGTGTCTTGTCGAGGTCGAAAAGGTGCCGAAACCTTTGCCCGCATGCGCTACGCCGGTCACCAACGGAATGAAGGTGTTTACTCATTCCGAAAAATCGGTCAAAGCTCAAAAAGGGGTGATGGAGTTCCTGCTCATCAATCACCCGCTTGATTGCCCAATTTGCGATCAGGGCGGCGAATGTCAGCTTCAGGATTTGGCCGTTGGTTATGGCGGCAGCGCTTCGCGCTACGCCGAAGAAAAACGTGTTGTCGTCAATAAGAATTTAGGCCCGCTGATTTCAACCGATATGACCCGCTGCATTCACTGCACGCGCTGCGTTCGGTTTGGCCAGGAAATTGCCGGCATCATGGAACTGGGTGTCGCCAATCGTGGCGAGCGTTCCGAAATCATGACTTTTGTCGATCGCACCGTCGATTCCGAGTTGTCGGGTAACGCAATCGATCTTTGCCCTGTCGGCGCCTTGACTTCCAAGCCTTTCCGTTTCTCGGCGCGGACATGGGAAATGTCGCGCCGCCGTTCAATCAGCCCGCATGATTCGCTGGGCTCCAATCTTGTTGTCCAAATCAAACACGATCGCGTCAAGCGGGTGTTGCCGCTTGAAAATGAAAGCCTGAACGAATGCTGGCTCTCAGATAAAGATCGTTTTTCTTATGAAGCTCTGAACTCGGAAGATCGTCTGACTCGTCCGATGGTTAAGCAGGGCGGTCAGTGGATCGAAACGGATTGGCAGACAGCGCTTGAATATGCCGCAAAAGCACTCAAAGGTGTTATTGGCGAGCACGGGGCTGCTGCGATTGGAGCTTTGGTTTCGCCGCACACGACACTTGAAGAACAGTATCTAAGCCAAGTTTTGATCCGTGGCTTGGGTTCAGACAATGTGGATTTCCGGCTGCGTCAATCTGATTTTTCCGCTGACGAAACACGTGTTGGTATTCCATCGCTAGGGATGCCCGTCGCTGAAATCAATGAGCTGGATCGGGTTTTGGTGATCGGCAGCTTCTTGCGTAAAGATCATCCTTTACTTGCTCAACGCCTGAGACAGGCCGCCAAGCGTGGCTGTCAAATCAATTTGATTGGTCATAGTGCAGACGATCAGTTGATGAAACTGCAAGCCAATCTTGCAGTGGCTCCGTCTTTGTTGGTCGGTGAGCTTGCGGCGTTGGCTGTTGCCATTGCCGAACAGAAAAATCTGGCCGTAGATGCCTCGATTGCAGCCCTGGCGAGCGAAGTTTCAGCCGAGATCAAGGCCGTCGCGACAAGTCTCATCAGCGGTGAATCGCGTGCCGTTTTTATCGGAAACGCAGTCGTTCAACATCCCGCTTTTGCGAGCGTGTGGTTCATCGCACAAACGATCGCCGATCTTACCGAGGCTCGCCTGGGTTTCTTTGGCGAAGCTGCGGGTAGTGTGGGTGGATATGCTGCAAAAGCCATTCCGCAAACCGGTTTGAATGCCGCGGCAATGCTTCAGTCGTCATTGAAGGCATACCTGCTCGTCGGCGTCGAGCCAGCATTGGATTTTGCCGATAGTGTGGCGGCTAAGGCGGCACTGGAAAAAGCTGAAACTGTGGTCGCCCTGACAGCTTTCCGTTCCGCTGTCGATGCGGTTGCCGACGTCATGTTGCCGATTGCACCGTTCGCAGAAACCTCCGGGACTTTTGTGAACTGCGAAGGCTCTGCACAAAGTTTCCATGCGGTTGTCAAGCCGCAAGGTGAAACGCGGCCTGCGTGGAAAGTTTTGCGTGTGCTCGGAAATATCCTTGAGCTTGATGGCTTTGCTTTTGAATCGAGTGAGGCTGTGCGCGATGAGGCTTTGAGTGGTGGCCTGGCATCTGCGCTTTCAAACCGAATTGGCAGCGTAACACTTGCCAAGGGGCGCACGAACAATGGCGTCGAACGCATTGCCGATGTCCCCATCTATTTTGCTGACCCACTGGTGCGGCGGGCTTCTTCATTGCAAAAAACACGTGACGCTCGTGCACCTGGGATGCGCGTCAATGCATCGATGATTCAGCGTTTGGGACTCGAAGCGGGGGGACGGGCTCGTGTTAGCGCAAATGGGGTAATGGCTGAGCTGAATGTCGAGTTGGACGCGGGGGTACCCGATAATTGCGTTCGGATTGCCGCAGGTCATCCACAAACTCAAGCTCTGGGTCCAATGTTTGGCAACCTAGCCGTGGAGCGGATCTGATGGACGCGCTATTGCAACCTATTGCGAGTTTGTTCGGTCCAGCTTGGCCCCTCGTTTGGATTCTGGTCAAGATTGTTGGCATTGTCCTTCCGTTGATTTTGTGTGTCGCCTATCTGACTTTCGCCGAACGAAAGGTGATTGGCTATATGCAGGTACGGCTTGGTCCCAACCGCGTTGGACCCAAAGGATGGCTACAGCCGATCGCCGATGCCTTGAAGTTGATGTTCAAGGAAATCATCGTTCCTTCAAAATCGAGCAAAGCGCTTTTTATCATCGGGCCGATTATGGTGATGGCTCCCGCGCTCGCTGCTTGGGCTGTAATACCTTTCTATAAGGATTGGGTGCTCGCGAATATCGACGCGGGGATGTTATATATCATGGCGATGACCTCGCTTGGCGTTTATGGGGTCATCATTGCAGGCTGGGCTTCGAACTCGAAGTATGCGTTTTTGGGCGGTATGCGGGCGACGGCTCAAATGGTTTCCTATGAATTGGCCATGGGGTTTTCTTTGGTGGCTGTTCTAATGATTTCCGCTTCTCTGAATTTATCCGATATTGTTATTGGACAAAGTAAGGGGTTATTTGCTTCGCACGGGTTTAGTATTTTCAGTTGGAATTGGCTTCCGCTCCTACCGTTATTCATCGTGTATCTGATTTCTGGCGTGGCGGAAACCAACCGTGCTCCATTCGACGTGGTTGAAGGTGAGTCGGAAATCGTTGCTGGTCATATGATCGAGTATTCAGGGATGGCTTTTGCGCTGTTCTTCCTGGCTGAATACGCAAATATGATTTTAGTTTCGGCACTAACCTCGATTTTCTTTCTTGGGGGCTGGCTGTCGCCCGTCTCCTTCTTGCCGAACGGTTTTTTCTGGTTGGCGCTGAAAATTTGTTTTGTCCTGTTCCTTTTCCTGTGGTTCCGGGCAACTTTTCCGCGGTTCCGCTATGACCAAATTATGCGTTTGGGCTGGAAGGTCTTTATTCCATTGACTCTTGTCTGGATTCTGTTTGTTGGAGTCTGGATGATGTCGCCGTGGTCGATTTGGAGGTAAGGGCGAAGCATGGGCGCCATCAATCAATTTCTGAAAAGTTATTTACTGAACGAGTTATGCAAGGGACTTGGGGTCACATGGACTCACATGTTCCGGCGCAAAATTACGATTCAGTATCCAGAAGAGCGAACCCCGCAAAGTCCGCGCTTTCGTGGTTTGCATGCTCTGCGACGTTATCCGAATGGAGAGGAGCGTTGCATCGCCTGTAAATTGTGTGAGGCAGTTTGCCCTGCCATGGCGATTACGATCGAATCTGATCAGCGCGCCGACGGAACGCGTCGCACAACGCGCTATGACATCGATCTGACCAAATGCATTTTCTGCGGTTTTTGCGAAGAGGCCTGTCCAGTCGATGCAATCGTTGAGACCCGGATTTTTGACTATCACGGTGAGAAACGCGGGGATCTTTATTACACCAAGCAGATGCTGCTCGCCGTCGGAGATCGGAATGAGGAGCAAATTGCGAAAGACAAGGCCGTGGAGGCAAGCTACCGATAAGCTTTAATGCTTGCGGTTGATCCGGAGAAATCATCCTGATGGACTTCACTTATATTCTTTTCTTGCTCTTCGGCACGATAATGACGATTGCTTCAATTTGCGTCATTACCGCGCGCAACCCGGTTTATGCAGCGCTATTCCTTGTTCTGGCATTTTTTAATGCTTCTGGAATCTGGATGCTGCTACATGCGGAGTTTTTAGCGATTGCGCTGGTGTTGGTTTATGTCGGCGCTGTGATGGTCCTGTTCTTGTTCGTGGTCATGATGCTGGACATCAATATCGATCGGTTGCGTCAAGGCTTTTGGAGTTATCTGCCTCTTGGCTTGGCTGTCGCCGCCATTATGGTTTTCGAAATGGCCGCTGTCGTCAGTGGCAAATATTTCGGATTGGAGGCAATGCCTCAGCCTGAAACGGCTGCTGGCATCAGCAACACCAAATCGCTCGCATGGTTGTTGTTCACTGACTATGTTTACCCGTTTGAAATCGCTTCATTCGTATTGCTCGTTGCAATGTTGGCTGCGGTCGTCTTAACGCTGCGTCACCGCAAGGGGAACAAGGCGCTTGATCCAAAGGTTCAAATTGAAGTGAAACGCGAGGATCGAGTGCGTGTAGTGACGATGGCGAACGAGCGCCACGATTGAACGGCTATTCAACCAGAATTTAGCAGGGATGCTTATGCTCTCGCTTTCACATGTCCTGACCCTGAGCGCGATCTTGTTCGCAGTCAGCGTGGTCGGCATCTTCCTCAATCGGAAGAACCTGATCATTCTTCTGATGGCAATTGAATTGATGTTGCTATCGGTGAATATGAACTTTGTTGCCTTCTCTCATTTCTTGGGAGATCGTTCAGGGCAATTGTTTGTTTTCTTTATTCTGACCGTCGCTGCGGCTGAATCGGCAATTGGCTTGGCAATTCTTGTCGCGCTATTCCGTAACCTGCGCAGTATTCATGTCGATGATCTCGACCATCTGAAGGGCTGAGGCGAGAGAATGACCGATATACAGAAGCTCTATCTCCTCGTTCCGCTTGCGCCATTGGCGGGTGCAATTCTTGCTGGTTTGTTTGGCAAGACGATCGGACGTACCGCAGCCCATATTGTCACTATCCTTGGGGTGGCGATCGCTTTCGTTGCATCAATTTATATTTGGCAAGACGTCTCAGCGGGCAATACCTTTGAAGGCTCGCTGTACACATGGGCTAACGCAGGCACCCTACGTTTCGAAGTGGGCTTCCTGATCGATAAGCTCACTGTGATGATGATGCTGGTTGTTACGTTTGTGTCCTTGATGGTGCATGTGTACACCATCGGCTATATGCATGACGATCCGGGCTATCAGCGTTTCTTTAGCTACATTTCGCTCTTCACGTTTTCGATGTTGATGCTTGTGATGAGCAACAACTTCCTCCAGCTATTCTTCGGTTGGGAAGCGGTTGGTTTGGTGTCGTATCTACTAATTGGTTTTTGGTATACACGGCCGACCGCGATTTACGCAAACCTCAAGGCTTTCCTGGTAAACCGTGTTGGCGATTTTGGTTTTCTGCTCGGTATCGGTTTGATCGCTGCCTCGGCCGGTTCGCTGAACTATTTCGAAGTATTCAGCAAGATTCCAGAACTATCGGGCTATTCAATTGAATTGTTCTCGGGTGCTCCGTGGGCATTGCTAAGCGTTGTCTGCATCTGTCTGTTTATTGGCGCCATGGGTAAATCCGCTCAGGTGCCGCTGCATGTCTGGCTGCCCGATTCGATGGAAGGCCCGACTCCGATTTCGGCCTTGATTCACGCAGCCACGATGGTGACCGCCGGTATTTTCATGGTCACCCGGATGTCGCCATTATTCGAAATGTCGGAGGCCGCGCGTTCATTCGTGCTGGTGATCGGCGCCACGACAGCGCTTTTCATGGGGTTCCTCGGGATTATTCAGAACGATATCAAGCGTGTCGTTGCTTATTCGACGCTTTCCCAGCTTGGTTATATGACGGTTGCGCTTGGTGTCTCTGCTTATTCCGCTGCCGTGTTCCACTTGATGACGCACGCTTTCTTTAAGGCTCTGCTTTTCCTTGCCGCAGGCTCGGTCATCATCGGTATGCATCACGATCAAGATATCCGCAATATGGGCGGTTTGTGGAAGCGGATGCCGATTACGTGGTTCACTTCCTTGATTGGATCGCTTGCCTTGATCGGCTTCCCATTCTTCTCCGGCTTCTTTTCGAAGGATGCAATTATCGAGGCGGTTCAGCTTTCCCATACGCCAGGAGCTGGTTACGCCTATCTTTGCGTGATCGCAGGGGTGTTCGTGACCGCTTTCTATTCCTTCCGCATGTATTTCCTGGTTTTCCACGGCAAGGAGCGCTTCAACTCTAATCATCATGCTGGGCACGGCCACGATGATGAGCATGGCCATCACGGCCCGTTGGAGCCGCATGAATCGCCTTGGGTTGTTTGGTTGCCTTTGGTGCTGCTTGCCATCCCATCCGTAGTGATCGGCTATATGACGATCGATCCGATGCTGTTCAAGGGGTGGTTTGGTGAGTCTGTTGTTATCGCGGAGCACAACAATGTGCTGGGTGAGATGGCGCATGAATTCCATAGTGCGGCCGCAATGGCTCTGCATGGTTTCACAAGCCTTCCATTTTTCCTGGCGATTGCCGGCATTGTCGTCGCTTGGTTTTTCTACCTGGTCAAGCCTGAGATTCCGGCCGCAATTCGTAAAGCCTTCGGGCCGCTGTATACCTTGCTCGACAATAAATACTATTTCGACCGTTTTAATGAAATTGTCTTTGCAGGTGGAGCGCGCTTACTTGGCCGCGGGCTTTGGAAAGGCGGCGATCAAGCTGTGATCGACGGTGTTCTCGTCAACGGCTCGGCACGCTTGATCGGTGGAATTGCCAAACTCACTCGCCTGATTCAGACGGGTCATATTTACCAATACGCCTTCTCCATCATTATCGGGGTCGTTATATTGCTCTGGTTCTGGGTTCGGCGAGCGTAAGTAACTAGGTTTTGAATACTGTGATTCCTTTGCGCCTTTGCGGCGCGCACAACGGATAATAAAGATGACGGGTGTGCCCTATCTCAGCCTTGCGATATGGATTCCAATCGTTGGAGGCTTGTTGACTCTAGCTAGCGGCTCGGACAGGAACGCCCCTGTAGCCCGCTTGATTGCGCTGGTGTTTGCGCTTGCAGGTTTATTTGTGGCGCTTCCGCTATATTCCGGATTCGATACAACGAGTGCCGCAATGCAATTCGTTGAGCGCTCGCCGTGGATCGACCGTTTTGCGATTGAGTACTACCTTGGCGTCGATGGAATTTCGATGCCTTTTATCCTGCTCAACAGCTTTATTACGGTAATCGTTGTTATCGCAGGCTGGGTGGTTATAGAGAAGAAGGTTGCGCAGTACATGGCGGCCTTTTTAATCATGTCCGGGCTCTTGAATGGGATTTTCTCCGCGCTCGACGGAATCCTTTTCTATGTCTTCTTCGAATCATCTCTGATTCCGCTATATCTGATCATTGGTATTTGGGGTGGAGCGAATCGGGTTTATGCCGCGCTGAAGTTCTTTCTTTACACTTTGCTCGGCTCGCTGTTGATGCTGGTGGCTTTTCTGTGGCTGTTTCTCGAAGCGGGGGCAAGTTTCGATATCTTGCAATGGCACCAATTGAGAATCGACATGACGGCGCAGTCCTGGATTTTCTTTGCGCTGTTGGCCTCTTTTGCCGTCAAAGTACCAATGTGGCCGGTCCATACATGGCTGCCGGATGCGCACGTTGAGGCGCCGACCGGCGGCTCGGTCGTACTGGCTGCGATTGCACTGAAATTAGGGGCCTATGGTTTCTTGCGGTTTACTTTGCCAATCGTGCCCGATGCCGCACATAACTTTGCACCTTTGATGATCGCGCTTTCTTTGATTGCGGTTGTCTATATCGGCTTTGTCGCTTTAGTTCAGGCCGATATGAAGAAGCTCGTTGCTTATTCGTCGATTTCCCACATGGGTTTTGTCACCCTGGGTTTCTTCATGTTTAATGCCATCGGTGTTGAAGGCGCGCTGGTTCAGATGATTTCCCATGGATTCGTGTCTGGCGCAATGTTCCTTTGCATCGGCGTGCTTTACGACAGAATGCATAGTCGTCAGATCGCCGATTATGGCGGTGTCGTGAATACGATGCCGAAATTTGCGGCCTTCTTCATGCTGTTTGCAATGGCGAATGCTGGCTTGCCGGCTACAAGCGGTTTCGTCGGAGAATTCATGGTGATTCTCGGAGCCGTTCAGTTCAATTTCTGGGTTGCTTTCCTGGCTGCCATCACATTGATTCTTGGCGCCGCATATACACTCTGGATGTACAAACGCGTGGTGTTTGGCGAAGTGGCAAATGAACATGTGGCGGCACTGAAGGACATCAACGGAAGAGAATTTTTCTTCCTGGCTATATTGGCGATCTGCGTCTTGGCGATGGGGCTTTTCCCGAAGCCGATCACGGATGTTATGCACGCAAGTGTGAATCAGCTCCTGCAGCATGTTGCTGTAGGCAAGCTCTGACCGAATTACTTCCAGGATCAGATGATGGAGTTCATGATTCCAGACTTCCGGCCCGCTATGCCGGAACTCTTCATGGCAGCAATGATCGTGCTCATTCTTTTAGTGACCACGTTCATAAAGGATAAGAGGCGCAGCGTAGTTTTTTGGCTCTGCCAGTTCACTTTGCTTGCTTCGATTTATCTGTTATTCCAGGTCGATCAGGAATATCGGGCTGTAGATACTCATGTATTGCTTGGGCTCACTTTCAGCGGGATGTATGTCATCGACTCGTTCGGTAGCCTGCTCAAAGGATTTGTTTGTCTCGCTGTCGCGGTGACGCTGCAATATGGGCGCGTCTACATGGCAGAACGTAAGCTTGATAGCCCTGAATACTATTTGATGGTTTTGTGCTGTGCGCTCGGGATGATGATCCTGATTTCAGCCAGCCATTTCGTGACGATGTATCTTGGCCTTGAGCTGATGTCGCTGTCGCTGTATGGCTTGGTTGCCATCAATCGGGACAATATCGGTTCGACCGAGGCAGGCATGAAGTATTTTGTGCTGGGTGCGCTTGCAAGTGGTCTGCTGCTGTATGGAATGTCGATGCTGTATGGTGCGACGGGCAGCATGCAGATTCATCAAATCGCGCGAACCCTCTATGAGCATGGCGCTCAGGATGTTGTCGTCATATTCGGCTTGGTTTTTGTACTTGTCGGCGTGGCGTTCAAGCTTGGTGTCGTGCCATTCCATATGTGGGTGCCCGATGTGTATCAAGGCGCCCCGACTGCGGTGACAGTACTGATCTCTTCTGCGCCCAAACTTGCCGCGTTTGCAATGGCCTTCCGGGTGCTTGTGAATGGGCTCTTCGATCTCGTCGAGCAATGGCAGCAGATGCTGATGCTGTTGGCCGCCGCGTCGATTATCTTGGGTAATCTGGCTGCGATTGCGCAAAGCAATATCAAACGTATGCTGGCGTACTCAGGTATTTCGCATATGGGCTTTGTGCTGCTCGGTTTGCTTTCCGGCTATATCCGGGAACGCGGGCTTGAAGTTGACGCAATCAATGCCTACAGCTCTGCTTTGTTCTATTCGATTGCTTATCTGATGATGACCCTGGCTTCGTTCGGCATGGTCATTCTCCTGTCGCGTAACGGGTTCGAAGCTGAAAATATCGAGGACTTCAAGGGCCTTAATCAGCGTAGCCCCTGGTTCGCGGGCATGATGATGATCGTCATGTTCTCGATGGCAGGAATCCCGTTCTTTATCGGTTTCTTCGCTAAGCTTTCCGTTCTGCAAGCCGTGGTGATGGCGGGTTACTTCAAGCTGGCCGTTTTGGCCGTCGTGATGTCGGTCATCGGCGCCTTCTACTATCTGCGTGTCGTCAAGGTTATGTATTTTGACGAAAGTAGCGATCCGATGCCGCTCAAGGCCACATTGGGCTTTAAGGCTGTGCTGTCGATCAATATTTTGGCGATTGCTTTTTTCGGTCTGCGTTCGAACGATCTGATGCAGATCTGCGCTCTTGCGCTGCGTTTTTAAGTACGCGTAACCTGGCAGCGAGATGAATCCGATTCTTGGCACTTCGGTGTTGCTTATTCTCTCGCTGCTTCTCGCCAACCTACCGTTTTTCAGCGAACGCCTTTTTGGTCTGGTTTCACTGAAAAGCTCAAAAGGACTCGGGATACGTCTACTTGAAGTTGCCGTCGCCTATGTCCTGTTAGGACTGCTTGCTCGCCTGCTTGAATCTCATCTGCACGGCTCGGTCTATGCGCAAGGCTGGGAGTTTTATGCGATCACCGTCGCGCTCTTTATCGTTTTGGCCTATCCTGGTTTCGTTTGGCGCTATCTTTGGCGTCGCAGGAGCCTACGGCCATGACTGATGCACGAGATCCTTTCGTTGAGCATACGGTTTCGAGCGAGCTGATTTTTGATGGAAAAGTATTGAAGCTTTTTCGCGATCGCGTACGGAGGGAAACTGAAGCGGGGGAGTGGACGCGCGAGATCGTTCGCCACCAGGGCGCTGTTGCGGTGATCGCAGTGACACATGAAGGGAAATTGCTCCTCGAACGGCAATTCCGCTATGCCCTTGCCCGAGTGATTCTTGAATTGCCTGCGGGAAAGCTTGATCCCGGCGAATCACCCGAAGCATGCGCGCAGCGCGAATTGATCGAAGAAACGGGCTATCGTGCGGGGGACTTACGTCATCTAGGCACGATTCACCCCGCAGTCGGTTATTCGGATGAGCGGATCGAACTTTTTCTTGCTCAGTCCTTGGTTCACGAAGGTCACGCTTTCGACCACGGTGAATATCTTGAAGTGGTCGAAATGACGCTTGAAGAAGCTGAAGAGGCCATCCTACGCGGCGCGATCACTGATGCAAAAACGATCTCGGGCCTGTTCTGGGCACGCAAGGTTTTACGCACCTAAAGAAGACACATTCTCTGAGCTTGGCTTTCGCCGCCGAAACGGCCCTTATCTACGTAAAGCTTTATTTCAGTCAAGTCAGCAATTATGATCTGCTTACGTCTGTTCAATGAACAGCATATGATGCAGACATGTGACGTTCAGCCCTGTAGGTAATTTTTGGAGCGGAACCGTCATCTCAATTCCCAACTAAGGAGGTCTCATGGCGCTGTCTATCGGTGTGCCCGCCGAACAGCTGACCGGCGAACGTCGTGTGGCGCTGGTTCCCGAAGTCGCAAAACGGTATCGCTCCCTGGGGGCTGAACTCGTTATGCAGCGCGGTGCAGGAGCAAAGGCGTTTATTCCCGAAAGCGATTTCGCGGAAGTGCGCTGGGTTGATTCGGATGCGGAAGTGTTTGCAGCAGATATGGTGCTGGCTATACAGGCGCCCACTTTGGCGCAACTGGCGCAAATGCGTAAAGGCAGCGTTCTGGTTGCGGGCTTGCAGCCTTACCAGGGGGCAGAGCGCATTGTTCAATTAAATGAGCGCGGGATAACCGCGTTTGCGATGGAGTTGCTGCCGCGTATTTCGCGCGCGCAGAGCATGGACATCTTGTCCTCCCAGGCAGCATGTTCCGGCTATCAGTGTGTGTTGATCGCGGCGAGCCATTGCACAAAGTTTTTCCCGATGATGACTTATGCCGCGGGCACGATTCGTCCCGCCAAGGTACTCGTCATCGGTGCCGGTGTAGCGGGTCTCCAAGCGATTGCGACAGCCCGTCGGCTCGGTGCAATGGTTGAAGCCTACGACGTGCGCCCGGAAACCAAAGAGCAGATCGAATCCCTTGGCGCGAAATTCGTTGACACGGGCGTTTCCGCCGCAGGGCAGGGCGGTTATGCGCGTGAGCTGACCGAAGACGAAAAGCGCCAGCAGGCCGAACGGCTCGGCAAAGCGGTTGCGCAGTGTGATGCACTGATCACTACGGCCGCCATACCGGGTAGACGTGCGCCGCAAATCATCTCAGCCGAGATGGTTGCGCGGATGAAGCCAGGCGCGGTCGTCGTCGACATGGCGGCCGAATCCGGCGGCAATGTTGCGGGCACGCTTTCCGGCGAGACGGTCGTTGTCGGTCCGGCGACGCTGATCGGCCCGACGAATCTGCCAAGCCGCATGGCAGCGCATGCTTCCGAGATGTTCGCCAAGAACCTCTACAACTTTGTATCGCCAATGATCAAGGACGGCGCGCTTGCGATCGATTGGAGCGACGAAGTAATTGCAGGGACTTGTCTTACCCACGAAGGGACGCTGCGTCACGAAGGCGTCCGCAAAGTACTCGGAATCTAGGAGACGGGATAAATGGAAGGCTTCTCGGCAATCTACATCTTTATGCTGGCCGCATTCACGGGTTACGAAGTGATCGCACGCGTGCCGGTAATTCTGCATACCCCCTTGATGTCGGGGTCCAACTTCGTGCATGGCGTTGTGCTCGTTGGCGCAATGGTCGTGCTTGGAAACGCGGACCCGAATAGCCCATTGCAACTGACGATCGGCTTCATCGCCGTTTTGCTTGGCGCCGCCAACGCTGCCGGCGGTTATGTCGTCACCGAACGAATGCTCGCGATGTTTAAGCGCGATGATCGCAAGGGGGCTGCAAAATGATGGCCAAATGGTTGATTGATGTCGCGTACTTCATCGTTGCGGTCCTCTTTATTCTGGGCCTCAAAGCGATGTCCTCGCCGGTTTCGGCACGGCGCGGCATTGTGTGGGCTGGCGCGGGCATGGTGCTGGCGACGGTCGTTACCTTCCTCACACCGGAGATGCGCAATTTCGGTTTGATCGTCATCGCGCTCGTGCTCGGCGGAGTCGGCGCCTGGTGGTCGGGCAAGGTCGTCAAGATGACCGATATGCCGCAGATGGTCGCTATCTACAACGGCATGGGCGGTGGTGCGGCAGCGGCGATCGCAGCACTCGAATTCGCTCGTGGCGAAATACATGGCCCAGTCGTAACGACGCTCGCAACGCTTGGCGCACTGATCGGTGCTGTTTCATTCTCAGGCTCATGCGTGGCTTGGGCGAAGCTCCAGGGGGTAATGAAGAAAGCCAGGCGTCTGCCGGCGCAGAACTTTGTGAACATTGTTTTGGGCTTGGCGGCAATTGGTTTTGGCGTAGCGATCGTCCTGACCGGAGAGCCGGCTCAAATCATTACATTCTTCATTCTTTCCCTGGTCCTTGGCGCGGTGCTGACGCTGCCGATCGGCGGCGCGGATATGCCGGTCGTCATTTCGCTCTTCAACGCCTTCACGGGTTTGGCCGTCGGTTTCGAAGGCTATGTGCTTGGCAATCCGGCGCTCATCATTGCGGGCATCGTCGTCGGCGCCGCCGGCACCTTGCTGACGCAATTGATGGCCAAGGCGATGAACCGGCCGCTGACCAACATCCTGTTCCAGCCGATCACCGGCGAGGCGCAGGGCGGCGGCAACATCGAAGGCACGATGAAAGAACTCTCGGGCCTCGACGCGGCGGCGATGATGCGCTTCGCACAAAAGGTCATCGTGGTGCCCGGTTACGGCATGGCGGTTGCGGGGGCTCAGCACAAAGTCTGGGAAATGGCGCAACTGCTTGAGAAGGAAGGCGTTGAAGTGAAATTCGCCATCCATCCCGTCGCGGGCCGTATGCCTGGCCATATGAACGTATTGTTGGCTGAAGCCGGTGTGCCTTACGACAAAATTTTCGACCTTGAGGAAATCAATGCCGAGTTCCCATTGGCCGATGTGGCGCTTGTAATCGGTGCGAACGACGTAGTTAATCCCGTCGCGCGGACGGATAAATCGAGTCCGATCTACGGCATGCCGATTCTCGATGCCGACAAGGCCCAGAACGTTATCGTCATCAAACGTGGTAAGGGCGCGGGCTATTCGGGGATTGAAAACGCGCTATTCTTCGAGGACAACTGCCGTATGCTTTACGGCAGCGCACAACAAGCCGTAGCCGATGTAATTAGCCACATTAAGGCGATGGCGGCCTGATTCGAAGCATCATCGGAAATGAAAAACGCCGCTTTTTGAAAGCGGCGTTTTTTTCAACAACCAACTTAGATGGTATAGCTGGCAATGATGTGATTCAGGTCGCTCGCGAGCGTGTTCAACTCCGTGCTCGATTCGGCCGTGCGCTGAGCCGTGACACTGGTTTCCTCAGCCATCTGCGCAACCTTCTCGATTTCTTGCGCCATGCTGTTGCTCGCAGCACTTTGCTCACGCATGGCGGCTGAAATATCGCCCACCTGCGTTTTGACCTGCTCGGTGCTTTCACGGATTTGAGCAATCGCTCCGAGCGCTTCCTGCGCGTTCGTGACGCCTTGCTCGACCTCCGAGACCGTATTCTTCATGGCAACCACCGTTTGCGCGGCT